>JAJXYC010000019.1 GCA_021780815.1 Bacteroidota bacterium
CGTGTTACTTACAATGGAACTTCGGTTACGAAACAAGTAGTTGTAACTAAGTAATTTAATTCTTTTTGTAAAATAACAAATTGAGGCTGTCTTCAAAAGACAGCCTCTTCTTTTTTTATTAAAGCAACAGATAAATTACCTTGTTCGATTATATTGATATTTCAAGTTCAGAGTTTTTTGTTTTTTCAAAATTTACTCTTCTAATTTCTTGAATAATATTGTAAACGATTTCGTTCACATCATTTGCGTAAACTCCTGCTTCATGGTTTAGTATGAAAGGCAAGCCATTATCGTTACTTTCACGGAATTGTTCTAAAAGAGGTATTTCCCCAAGTAAACGCACATTTGCTTCGTTCGCAATTTTCTTTCCACCGCCTTGACCAAAAATATAATATCTTTTATCAGGAGCATCATTAGGGATAAAATAGCTCATATTTTCTATAATCCCTAAAACAGGAACTTTCACTTTTTCAAACATCTTGATACTACGGCGAACATCAACAATAGAAATTTCTTGTGGAGTTGTTACAACAACCGCACCAGTTAATGGAATTTGTTGTGTTAAAGTAAGTTGAATATCTCCCGTGCCAGGTGGCAAATCAAAAACCAGAAAATCTAAGTTGCCCCATTCGATTTGTTCAATTAGCATTTGCAAATAACTTGCAAGAATTGGACCACGTACAATAGCGGCATCAGATTCTTTCATCAAGAAACCCATTGAAGCAATTTTTACATTATATTTTTCAGCAGGATAAACAATTGTGCTACCATCGGGTGCAGGTTCAGCAGGCAATGAAGAATCTTTCATACCCCACATTGTGGGTTGACTTGGTCCATAAATATCGCCATCTATTAATCCAACTGATACTCCTTGCAAAGATAAGGATGCTGCTATGTTTGAAGCTATGGCTGATTTACCTACACCTCCTTTGCCAGAAGCAACTGCGATAATATGCTTTACACCTTTTAATGATTTTCTTGGTGCAGATGGCAGTTGTATTTCATTAAATTGAATTTTTACATTATATGATGGTTCTTGTGATTTGATTATGTTTTCAATATCTACTTTTAAATTTTCTTCAATCCAATTAAATGGCGGTATTAAGTCTAATGCAATGGAAACATCAGTTCCTTGAATATTAAATTCTGTTAAAGCATTTAATTTACCTAAACTATAACCTAAATCAGGGTCATTAATTGAATTGATTTGTGCAATAATTCTTTCTTTATCAAAAGACATTTTATTAAACTCCTAATTTCTCTTTAAAATAATTTATTGTTTTAATTAAACCTTCTTTTCTGGAAGTTTTTGGTGTCCAATTCAAAAACTCTTTAGCTTTTGAAATATCTGGTTGTCTTACCTTCGGATCATCCTCTGGTAAATCTTGAAAAATGATTTTACTTTTTGAACCAGTTAATTCAATAATTTCTTTTGCAAGTTCATACATTGAAATTTCGTTAGGGTTTCCTATATTTATAGGCTCATTAACGCTGGATTTTACTAATCTAACAATACCTTCAATTTCGTCATCTATATAGCAAACTGACCGAGTTTGTGAGCCATCACCAAAAACACTAACGTCTTTATTAAGCAATGCTTGAGTAATGAAGGCAGGAATAGCTCTTCCATCATTTATTCGCATTCTTGGACCGAAAGTATTAAAAATCCTAACAATTCTTGTATCTACATTGTGATAACGATGGTATGCCATAGTCATTGCTTCTGCAAATCTTTTTGCTTCATCATAAACACCACGAAATCCAATTGGATTTACATTGCCCCAATATTCTTCTGTCTGTGGGTGAATTAAAGGGTCGCCATATACTTCGCTTGTGCTTGCAATTAAAAATGTTGCATTTTTTGCTTTTGCTAAGCCCAATGCTTTATGTGTCCCTAAAGAACCAACTTTTAAAGTTTGTATAGGTAATTGAAGATAATCAATAGGAGAGGCAGGTGATGCAAAATGCAATACATAATCTATTTTGCCAGGTATATATATATAATTTGTTACATCATGATGAATAAAATTAAAGTGAGAATTGCCGAAAAGATGGGCGATATTATCAGGGGAACCTGTAATTAAATTATCCACACAAACAACATTGTCTCCATCGTTGATAAAGCGTTCACATAAGTGGGAACCTAAGAATCCTGCTCCACCAGTTATTACTATATTTGCCATAATTTTTAATTTTTTATAAAACAAAATTAAGAATAAAAAGTAGATAGAAATAAATTTACTAATTTTAAAAATTTGCTTAATTTTGCTTTAAAGATTTATCATTGCTATTAGGTATTACAAAAATGCAAAAAAAGGAAGAGATAATAATTAAATTTCGGGATGTACATAAAACAGTATTTCCTTATTTACAACAAGATGGTGGGGATATTGAGTTTATTAATTACGAAGAAGATACACATACATTAGTCGTTGCTTTTTTAGGAAATTGCAAGGACTGCCCTTTGTCTATGATGACATTGAGAGCAGGTATAGAAAAATTAGTATTAAAAGAAATTCCCGAAGTCAGGAGGGTAGAAACTCAATAGCCGAAAAAAACAGATATAAGTTAGTTTAAAGTTCTTCTGACTCTAAAATCATACGTTTCCCTATGGAAATTGCTCCATCTAAAGCATTTCCTTTTGGTTTAATTAATTCAAGTGTTTTTTCTTTCTTTAAAGATTCAATTAATTTTTGAGATAAAAGAGTATTATTATCTATTATTCCACCCATTAAAGCAACTTTTACTTTATCTGATTTATAATATTTACTTAGAGTAAGAGGCAATTCGGAAAGATGAACCGATGCACGATTAATAATATCAAGGCAAACTTCGTCCCCATCAACAGCACATTGCATTACAAGAGGAGAAATTTGATGATATTCAAAATTTCTTTCAGCATATGCCTTAACAATTGTTCTTGGGTTTGCAATATCAATGGTGGGTGAGATTTCAGAGAATAATTTTGTTAATTTAGTATGCTTGCCACGTCCATCTAAATCTCTAACAACAGCAGTAATACCTTCTCTTCCAATCCAAGCGCCGCTTCCTTCATCATCAAGTTCAATGCCCCAACCTCCACATCTTTGGATTTTATTTTTTCCCATTTTAGCAAGTGAAATTGAACCTGTTCCAACAATAACGATTATTCCATCGTCTCCATCTAACGCTCCTTCTAATGCAATTTCTGCATCACTAAGCATAGATACATCATTTATTACAATATTTTGTGAGCGAGATAAAGTGCGGAGTAGGGCAGCAGCACGTTTTTTTTCTTCTTCGAGCCAAATTCCTGCCAAACCTACAACCACTGCATCAATTTCCGAACTTTCTATTTCGGCTTGATTGCATAAATCTAATATTACATTTAATGTCCTTTCACAAGATTCCCCTACTCCAACAGAGCCAATTCTGGATGTTCCTGCTTTTGCTTGTGCTACTATTTTACCTTCTTTGTATAAGACTCCACGTGTATGTGTACCACCACCATCTATTCCTATGATAGTGTATTCATCTTGCATTACCATTAATTCCTCTTTTTGAAAAAATTAAATTATAATTACCAATTATTATGCCAATTCATTTAATTTTGCATTGCTATTTTAATTTTATTTTTTTTTGAAATATTTTTCTTTTACAATTGTTTTTATCATTTTTAAACCGATTAATATGAATAAAAATTATCGTTTATTGTTGTTTTGCTTATTTTTGTTGAATTCACTAAATTTATTTTCTCAAAATGAATATATTATTAAATTCAAATCTGAAAAGAATTTGCAAAATTATCAAATTCAATCCAAATTAAAGTTAAATCCTTTATTTAATTTGAGTTTGAAGAACAAATTACCCGAAATTCAGACAAAAAATTCCTTCCAATATGCTTTATATTATAAAATTTCTGGTAATCAAATTAGTTCACAAGATTTAATCAATTTGAAAAACGATGAAAATATTGAATATATAGAGCCAAATCATATTTATTCAATTAATAAATCTAATTTTCCCAATGATAGTTTGTATCAATATCAATGGGCTTTAAAAGAAATTCAAGCACAAAATGCTTGGCAAAAAGCTGATGGGTCTGGAATAATTATTGGGATAGTTGATACAGGAATAGATTTTGAGCATATTGATTTGAAAGGAAGTCTTTGGATAAATTCTAAAGAAGATATAAATCACGATGGAGTATTTGAGCCTTGGAGTGTAAATGAGGTAAGAAATGGTGTTACAGGAGATTTAAATGGAATTGATGATGATGGGAACGGTGTTGCTGATGATGTTATTGGGTACGATTTTGTTAATCAAGATTTTGCAAATTTTGGAGATTGGACACAACCTGACCCAATTCCAGAAGACCAAGCAAACCACGGTACCAGCGTTGCAGGTGTTATTGCCGCTACGGGTAATAATAAAATCGGAGTGATTGGATTAGCATATAAAAGCAAAATACTTACAGCAAAAGCTTTTGATGCAACAGGTAATGCTCAAACAGATAATATAGCTACTGCAATAATTTATGCTGCTAATAATGGAGCAAAAATTATTAATATGAGTTTTGGTGATACATTTGAATCTCGTTTATTACAAGATGCGGTTAATTATGCTTTATCTCTTGGCTGTGTATTAGTTGCCTCGTCAGGCAATGAAAGTAATGGATTACCACATTTCCCATCAGATTTTGATGGAGTAATTTCCGTTGGAGCATCAAAAATAAATTATCAAAGGTCCACTATTAGCAATTACGGAGTAAATTTATCGCTTCTTGCACCTGGTGAAAATATTCTTACAACTGTACCAGGAAATGATTATCAGCAAGTTTCGGGAACTTCTTTTTCTGCTCCTTATGTTTCAGCAGCAATTGCTTTGCTTTTGCAATTACATCCAAATTTAACTCAAAGCGAAATACGTTCTACATTAGAAGCTCAAGCACACTCTATATATTCTGCTGGGTGGAATAACCTTACAGGAGCGGGTATTCTTGATGTTGATAATTTGTTGAACTATAAAGGTTTGAGTGATTACGATTTTTTAAATATTCCAAATTTTACTTATTTCCAAAACTCAATAAACGATTCTTTGGTTATTAAATTAAATGTTAAAACTCCTCTATTTGATTCATATCAGATTGAGTATTGTGATGTAGATTCAAACAATTATTACTCTATTTCAAATCTATATAAATCGCAAGTTAGCAACTCAATTTCACCATTTAAATTAAATATGCAAAATAATACTATCAAACTGTCATTGAAGATTAATTTAAAAGATGGTACTATCTTACGAAGGGAAAAAGAAATAAATTTAATAAATCCAAATGAAAAAATTAATATTCAATACTTTGCTGTTAATCCTGCTATCAAAAATGGTCAAAGAGTTATATTGGTTTCAGCTCGAACTAATGAAGTATCAAATTTCTGGTTGGAATTTTGGAGTGACCAAAATCCCGATTTAAAGTATAGAATTGACGAGCAAATGATGACTTCCACAAACCATTTAATTGAATTAAATTCATTAATTCAATCAGGGCATTATTCGGGGGTTGCCTACTTTGCTTTGATGAACATAAATAAGCAAAATATTGATACTACAACACAAAATTTTGCTTTTAATTTTATTCCTCAAACATATCCAACTTTAAATTACACACAAAAATCTTATTCTTTACCAAGAGCGTATTTGAATAATTTTATCTATGATTTTTATAATGATAAAAGAGATGCTTTTATTATTAATAATATGCAAAATTATGATATTGGGACAACCGAAGTTTATGAATTTCAAAATAATCAATTCACAAAAAAAGATACAACAAATGGCTGGATTCCGGTAGGAGTTGGCAACACAAAAGCAAGTAATAATTTAGATATTTTGCTTACGCAGAACGCAGAAACGATTTTGACTACAAATGCCGGAAATTTTGCTTCTTCACCTTTTTCTAATATTGAGTTTTCAAGTGATTTAGCAAAAACATTTTGGGGTGAAGCCCTTGCTGATATTGATAAAGATGGAATTGACGAAATTATAGCTTATAATGATACTACATATTATACTTACAAGTATAGTCAAAAACAAGGGCAATATTTATTATATCAAATTGCTGAGTTAGATTCAAATTCTAAAAAATTAGGAGTAACGAAAGGAAGTGCGATAGGGGATTTTGATGGTGATGGAAATATTGAATTGATGCATAGTAATTACTATGGAGATATTTTTATATTTGAATTTAAAGATGGGAAATTCAATTTGGAATTTTCCGATACTACGCATTTTGGCTATTCTAATCCTGTTGTTACGAAAATAAATCTGCCAGGGGATCCAAATCCTTCTATTGTTATTGGTACATACAGTTCAAAGTTGCTTTACGGGAAAGAAGACCCGACAACGCAGATCTGGAGTTATAGATTGATACGTTCAATAGGAGTAAATCAGTATAAAGTTTCCAATTTCGAAAATGTGATGGGGGTTAGAGCAGGTTTTGATAGGAGGTTAGGAGTTAGTTATCGGAATGGTATAACTGCTGGTGATTTGGAGAAAGATAATTCTGATGAATTAATAATTTCCGCTTTTCCTAATACTTATGTTTTAAAATGGATGGATTCAGCTTTTGTTCCGGTTTGGAGATATCCGTATTCTTATACAAATTCAGCAATTATTTGGGATTTTGATAAGAATGGGAAAAATGAAATTGGAATTTCTGCATACGATTCAACACGCTTTTTTGAATTGTCATACCCAACAGGGAAACCTTTAATTCCACAAATTACTGATGCTTATTCATTTCAGGCTAATGAAGGAAAAATAAAATGGGATAACATTGCAGGTGTGCAAAATTACAAAGTTTATCAATTAAACATTTCGCCTGATGGAAGTTTTAGTTTTCAAGTAATTGCAAAAGTTAATGTAGATTCAGTTATAATTGGCAATTTGAGTGAAAATAATTTTTATTATTTTATGGTTACTTCAATTGATTCAAGCAAATCAATTCCTGAAAGTGATTTTTCTGAAATTGTTACAATTTTTGCTCACCGACCACTGAATTTATTACAAGCGAAAGTAATTAATAACCATACAGTGTTACTTCGTTTTGATGGGAAGTTAAAATCGTATTTAAGCGATATGAGTTCCATAAGAATACAAGAGGTAAATGGTTCAGAAGTTTTTTTACCTACTTCAATTCAACTTTATCAGGATTCATCATATATTGTTCAGATTGCAAATGAATTAAGCCAAGGTGAATATATTGTACAAATTGGTAATTTCCGAGATTATTGGAATAATCCTATTATTCCAAGT
Source organism: Bacteroidota bacterium (assembly GCA_021780815.1). Classification (GTDB taxonomy): domain Bacteria; phylum Bacteroidota; class Ignavibacteria; order Kapaibacteriales; family UBA2268; genus GWF2-33-9. The sequence goes on from JAJXYC010000019.1 coordinate 7,294, forward strand.
AGTGTTTATTTTGAGGTAGGAGATATACCAAATCTTGATGAATTATATTTAAAATCGTTAGAAATATTGACTCTGAATTTATATAAATTAGTTTTTTCTGAGCCAGTGGAACAATCTACCGCCGAAACAATAAACAATTATGCATTATCGCCTTGGGGTTCGGTAATTGTAGCAAGTCGAGACCCAAAAGATAGTGATGCTGTTTTGCTTTTTGTTAATAATGAAATAGCACAAAGGAATATTATTGGCGAGCAATATGCTATTACCGTTAGCAATGTAGTATCTTCATCAAATAAACCTATGACAAAAGGAGCAGGAAATACACTCTCTTTTGTTTTGAATAAACCAAATCTAGAACAAGTAATTTCATTCCCAAATCCTGTACGATTATCAACTGATGAATTTTTGACGTTTGGAAATTTAACCAGAGAAGCTGAAATTACTATTATGGATTTAAATGGGAAAGAATTAAAGAAAATAAATGAAATTAATGGTGATGGTGGGGTAAAATGGGATTTAAAAGATAATAACGGAAATGTTCTTGTGCCTGGAGTTTATTTATATAAAATAACAGGTAGAAATTTAGATGGAATTGATGTCCTTTGGGATATGAAAAAATTCGTTGTATTACCATAAAAATTCGATATAATTAAAATAATTTTTAAAAAAAATAGTTATTTACCTGAAAAGATTTATTTTTGCAATTCAAAAATTAACAAAAGTGAGGTTAATTATGTTTTGGACCCCTGAGCTTGCAGCATTTCTTGAAGATGCTCCATTTCCCGCTACAAAAGAAGAATTATATGATTATGCTATGCGTGCGGGATGTCCTCAACAAGTTTTAGATAACATTTTAGAAATAGAAGATGCCGAAATGATTATTGATGGAATTGAGGATTTATGGCCTGAATATGAAGATGTTATTAATGATGAATATCTTTATAATGATGACCAAGACGACCAATTCTATTAATAGATAAGATTGTTCTAAAATGTAAATTGTTATCCTTTTCTATTAAACCAAAATGGCTTAAAATAAATCTGATTTATTATTAAGCCATTTTTGTTGAGTAAAATTTTTATTTATACTATTTTTAAAAATAAAAGAGTTTGTTAAAGGTAATCAAATTTGGCAGTAAAGTGTCTTAAAAATGGAGCTTGCCAAGTAATTTTCATTGGACGTAGGTTGTTTCTATTTTGATAAACTTTAATAATAGTTTCAGCGATAAATTCAATATGGCTTTTTGTATAAACACGTCTTGGAATAGCAAGGCGAACTAATTCTAGCTTAGCGGGTTCAAAAACACCGTTTCCATCATAACTACCAAACATTACAGAACCAATTTCGCAAGAACGAATACCACCTTCTACAAAAATCTCACAAGCAATACTTTGTCCTGGAAAATTTTCAGGCTTAATGTGTGGAGCAAAAAGTTTAGCATCTAAGTAAACGCCATGTCCCCCTGTTGGTTTAAGAATCGGGACACCTGCATTAGTTAATAAATCGCCTAAATATTTTACTTGACCAATCCTATATTCTAAATAATTTTCATCTAACACTTCACGAAAGCCTTGTGCTAATGCAGCTAAATCACGACGAGCTAAACCACCATAAGTAATGAAACCTTCTGTAACAATTAATAAAGTTTTCAAATCCTCTGCAATTTTGTCATCATTAATTCCTATAAATCCACCTGTATTAGACAAACCATCTTTTTTGGAACTCATTGTTGCACCATCTGCATAAGAGAACATTTCTTGTGCAATTTCTTTAATAGATTTATTTTCGTAACCTTTTTCTCTTTTTTTGATAAAATAAGCATTTTCAGCAAAACGACAGCAATCTAAATAAAGAGGTATATTATATTTAGCAAGTAATTTTTTTGTATTGCGAATATTTTCCATTGACACTGGTTGTCCACCACCACTGTTATTTGTAATAGTAATCATTGCCATTGGAATGTTTTCTGCTCCTTTTTCTAAAATTAATTTTTCAAGGGCAGTTAAATCCATATTCCCTTTAAAATCAGCAATTAATGATGTATCTAAACTTTCTTTAACAGGTAAATCAACCGCTACTGCTTTTGAATATTCTAGATTACCTCTCGTAGTATCAAAATGTGTATTATTAGGGATAATTTTATTCGGACCGCCTAAAACTCCGAACAATATTCTTTCAGCAGCACGACCTTGATGTGTAGGAATTATATGCTTAAATCCTGTAATTTCTTTTACTATTGATTCAAATTCAAACCAATTCCGTGAACCAGCATAAGATTCATCTCCATCCATTATTGCTGCCCATTGTTTTGAACTCATTGCGGTTGTTCCGCTATCTGTAAGTAAATCAATTGTAATATAATCCGATTTTAAAGAAAAGGGATTGTAATTTGCTTCTTTGATATAATTTAATCTTTCTTCTTTTGTTGTTATTGGGATTGATTCAATAGATTTAATTTTGAATGGTTCAAATGATAAACTCATAACACCTCAAAAATAATTTAAAATTAATAAATTTATGAAATATAAAATTACGAAAAAATTAAAAAACAATTATAATTCTTTGTAAATTAAGAGCAACCAGTAGTATGCCCGCAATCTTCACAAACGCTGCAAGTGCCATTTTTCCTAACACGAACAGAACCGCAAACTTCGCACTGTTCACCAGTATAACCTAATGACACAGCTTCGCTTGCTCCGAATTGAAGTTGTTCAGTTTGTGTAGAAGTCTTTATTTTTACAAGTAATTTTTGTTCGAAATCAGGGAACAGACTCTCTGTATCTTTTTGTTTTTCTTCAATAGTTAAGATTTGTCCATCATCTGGTATATCTTCAATACGAACTTGCTTCTTTTCTTCTGCTTCCTGTATTTTATAGGCAATAGGATATGACGTTTCAGAAACATCAACGTGAATATTATTTTTTTCATCATCAATTTGTGCGGGAACATGTGCTAAATCATCTCTATGTAAATAATCAATTGCAAGTGAGCGGAATATAAAATCAAGGACTGATGTAGTAGTTTTAATTCTTTCATGCCCTTGTACAACTCCTGCGGGATCAAAACGAGTAAACACAAAAGTATCAACTAATTCATCAAGAGGTATTCCATATTGTAAAGCTTTCGAAGTTAAAATAGCAAAGCTATTTAATAAACCACGAAAAGCGGCACCTTCTTTATACATATCAATAAAAATTTCACCTAATGTGCCGTCCTCATATTCACCTGTTCTTAAATACACTTTATGAGTGTTAATTGTAGATTCTCTAATGTTGCCATGTCTTTTTGGTGGTAACTTTTGCCTAACAGGGTGCCTAAATTCAGGTTTTTTAGTAACAATTTCTGTTGGATGATTTTCTTCATCAAATTTATAATCGTCCAATGTAACTTCTTCAACTAAATTGTCATCTATTTTAGTATTTAATGGTTGAGATAATTTTGATGTATCTCTATAAATAGCAATTGCTTTTAGCATTAATTTCCAAGCTTGAAAATAAACATTCCCAATTTCACTTACATTTGCTTCTTCGGGCATATTTACTGTTTTTGAGATTGCTCCTGAAATAAATGGTTGAGCAGCTGCCATAATTTTAACATGAGCCATATATGGAATAAATCTTTTTCCATTTTTCCCGCATTTAGAAGCAGTATCAAAAATTGGCAAATGTTCTTCGCTAAGATGTGGGGCACCTTCAAGCATCATTGTACCGCAGACATAATTATTTGCTTCGTCAATTTGCTTTTCAGTAAAACCAAGTTCTTTTAGAAGGTTGAAATTTGGGGAATTTATTATTGATTGTTTTATACCAAGAGATTGAATAAAGTTTTCACCAAGTGTCCATTTATTAAATGCAAATCTAATATCAAATACATTTGGCAATTGTTCTTCAATTATATTGATTTTTTCGTCAGTAAATCCTTTTTCGGTTAAGCTTGCTTTGTTAATATAAGGACAACCCACGAAAGTTCCATTTCCTTTTGCATATTTTTCAATATCAATAATTTGTTGTTCAGTATAACCCAATTTTCTTAATGCTTTACGGACAGATTGATTAACAATTTTAAAATAACCGCCGCCAGCAAGTTTTTTAAACTTAACAACGGCGAAATCAGGTTCAATTCCAGTGGTATCACAATCCATAATAAGTCCAATAGTTCCAGTAGGAGCAAGAACTGAAACTTGCGCATTTCGGTATCCATATTTTTCACCAAGTGCGAGTGCTTGGTCCCAAACTTCACGAGCGGCATCAACTAAATATTCAGGGCAGAACTTTGGATTAATACCTAATGGGCGAATTGATAATCCTTCGTATTCACTTATAGGTGAATTATACGATGCTCTTCTATGATTTCTGATTACTTTCAGCATATCATCTCTATTTTTTTCAAATTCAGGGAAAGTTCCATTTGTACGAGCAATTTCAGCAGAAGTAGCATAAGCCTCACCAGTAAGCAGTGCAGAAATGGCACCTGTCCAAGCAAGAGCCTCTGATGAATCGTAAGGAATGCCGTTTACCATCAAAAGAGTGCCTAAATTTGCATATCCTAATCCAAGTGTACGGAACTCATAACTTTTCTTTGCCATTTCTGGGGAAGGGTAATGAGCCATTAATACTGAAATTTCAAGGACTAAAGTCCAAATCCGTACGGCGTGTAAGTAGTCATCAACTTTAAAAACTTGATTTTCTTCATCATAAAATTTCATTAAATTTAAGCTTGCTAAATTGCAAGCAGTATCATCGAGGAACATATATTCGCTGCATGGGTTAGAAGCATTAATTCTTCCTGATTTTGGACAAGTATGCCATTCATTAATTGTTGTGTCAAATTGTAAGCCTGGATCTGCACTTTGCCAAGCACTTAAATTAATTTTTTCCCAAATCTTCTTTGCTGGTACTGAACGAGCCACTTCTTTATTTGTTCTCCATTTCAAATCCCACATCTCTTCATTATCAACTGCTCGCATAAATTCGTTAGTAACGCGAACTGAATTATTAGAATTTTGACCACTTACCGTTAAATAGGCTTCTCCTTCATAATGTGTGTCGTAACTTTGAAAGTCAAAATTTTTATATCCTTGCGCAACTAAATCCAAATTTCTTTTTATGTAGTTTAAAGGAACACCTCTATTTAAAGCTTTTTGGATTAATTTTTTAAGTTTAGGATTAGTTTTTGGGTTTACTCCTTGTTGCATTGCTTCTTCAACAATGGCTTTCATAAATTTATTAATAATTCTTGAGCCGGCAACAAGTGAAGCAACTTTATATTCTTCATTCGCTTTCCATTCAATGAATTTTTCAATATCAGGATGTTCTACATCAAGAATAACCATTTTTGCCGCACGTCTTGTGGTTCCACCTGATTTAATTGCGCCCGCCGCTCTGTCGAAAATCTTTAAGAAACTCATTAATCCTGATGAAATTCCACCGCCAGAGAGTTTTTCTCCTTCTGCTCTTAATGCAGAAAAATTTGTTCCAGAACCACTTCCAAATTTGAATACTCTTGCTTCTCTTGTAACTAAATCAAAAATACCACCAGGATTAAGTAAATCATCATCTACCGAATTAATAAAACAGGCGTGTGGCTGTGGTCTTGAATATGCATCTTCCGAACGTTGTAATTCTAATGTGTCTGGGTCAATATAATAATGACCTTGGCGGTTACCCTTTATTCCATATACGGTAGAAAGTCCTGTATTAAACCATTGAGGCGAATTTGGTGCGGCTTTCTGGTCTAATAGCATATATACTATTTCATCATAAAAGATGTCTGCATCTTCTTTGCTATCAAAATAGTTGTATTTTTCTCCCCACCATTTCCAAGTAAAAGCTAATCTATGTATAATTTGTTTTATGCTTGTTTCAGCGCCAGTTTTTTGTTTTCCATTGGCATCAAAAATTGGTGTGCCGTCCTCGTTATATTGAGGTACTCCCGTTTTACGAAAGTATTTTTGTGCTAATATATCTGTTGCTACTTGTGACCAATTAGAGGGAACTTCTATATCGTTTGCTTCAAACACAAGCGAACCATCAGGATTTTTCAAACTTGATTTCCGCTTTGTATAAGTGAACATATCGTAAGGTGAATGTTCCTCTTTTGTAAATCTTCTTGAAATTTTCATTTATAACCCATTGTTTTTTATTGACATATTTCTTATTTATATTGCAAGAATAAAAAATTAATTTTTCATTTTTAGAGAATTCTAAATTATAAAAAAAAAGAAATTGTTTGGAGAAAAGTTTTCAACACTTTTAACTTCTTCAATTTTGTTGCATTTTTTTTAATACTTTTAAACGAGTTTAGTGTAAAAATCGTCTATTCCATTTAGTTAATAATTTTCCACATTTTATAATTTTGTATAATTCAAATTTAAAAATAAAATAATTTTATGGATAATATCCAAGAAAAATTAAAAGAAATAGAAAGTGAAATAGAAGAGCTTAAGCAAAAAGAAATTGAACTAACAAAAAGATGGAAATTAGAAAAAAGCATTATTCAAGAAATACAAAATTTGAAAGCTGAAATTGAAAGTACAAAAGCAATTTCTGAAAATTATGAAAGAGAAGGTAACTTAGAAAAAGTTGCAGAGATACGGTATGGCAAATTATTTAATTTGCAAAAGAAATTAAAAGAAGCAAGCGAAAACTTAAAAGTATTGCAAGAAACAGGTAGTCTTCTTAAAGAAGAGGTAACCGAAGAGCAGATTGCAGAAGTATTATCCAAAGGGACAGGTATTCCAGTAAGTAAAATGTTAGAAACCGAACGGCAAAAAATAGTGAAGATGGAAGACAGATTGCACGAAAGAGTAATAGGTCAAGATATTGCTGTTGAAACAGTTTCTAATGCGATTAGGCGTTCACGGGCAGGTTTGCAAGACCAAAATAAACCGATAGGGTCTTTTTTATTTATCGGACCAACAGGAGTAGGGAAAACAGAATTAGCTCGTTCGCTTGCTGAATTTTTATTTGATAATGAAAATGCAGTAATAAGAATTGATATGAGTGAGTATATGGAAAAATTTTCTGTATCTCGCTTAATAGGCGCACCGCCGGGATATGTTGGCTACGAAGAAGGCGGTCAATTAACTGAATCTGTACGACATCATCCTTATGCCGTTGTTCTTTTAGATGAAATTGAGAAAGCGAATGTTGAAGTTTTTAATGTTCTTTTGCAAGTTCTTGATGATGGACGTCTTACTGATGGTAAAGGGAGAACTGTTAATTTTCGGAATACTATTATCATTATGACTTCTAATATAGGTACTGATTTAATCCAAGAAAAATTTACTCAAGTTAGTGAAAATCAATATGATTTGGTTTATCAAGATGTTCAAAATGATATTCTAAAAATTTTAAGAAAAACTTTTCGCCCTGAATTTATTAATAGAATTGATGAAACTATTTTATTTAAGCCTTTAACAAAAAATGAAATAGCCCAAATTGCAAAAATTCATTTAAATAAACTTGTTGCTAAATTAGCACAAAATAATATTTATTTAGATTATAGCGATAAAGTATTGGATAAAATAGCAGAAATTGGATATGACCCTTATTTTGGGGCAAGACCATTAAAACGTGCTGTGCAGAAATATATATCAGACAATCTATCTAAGAATTTGCTTGAAGGTTTATTTGGAACCAATGATTCAGTCGTAATTGATTTAGACAAAGATGGTAATATTATTTTTGAAAAACAAAAAACATAAAACTTTTGTTTTTTTTGATGTTTCAGTTGTAAATATAAATTTTTTTCTTAATTTGAAAATTTTAAAAAAGTAAATAAACGATGTATTACGCAATGCCATTAACCCAGAGACTTAGAAAAAACATAAAGTCTCTATCTCATAAAAATTTTCGTGATGAAAATTCTATTTTTTTAGTTGAAGGCGAAAAACTTTGTACCGAACTGATAAAAAGTGATTTTTCAATAGAATTAGTTGTAATCAAAGATATGCCTTCCGTTGAAATTGTTGGATTACTTGAAACATTAGCAGAACGGGCTATACCTATATATACTACACCCAAACATGTGTTTGACCAAATGACAGATGCTAAAACACCACAAAGTATTGTTGCTGTTGTACATAAAAAGCCGATGAAATTAGATATAAATGAAACTTTTATTGCTTTGGATTGCGTTTCTGACCCTGGAAATGTTGGAACTATTATTCGTACTGCTGAATGGTTTGGTATTAAGCAAGTTATATTAGGTGGTCAAACAGCTGATGTTTATAACCCGAAAGTTGTTCGTTCTACAATGGGTTCAATTTTTAGAATTAATTATTTCGAAACAGATGAACTTGCAGATTTGTTAAAGAAAAATTATTCTAAATTTAAATTATTTGGTGCTTCTGTAAATTCTCCCAATTTACTTGAAAAAGTCAAAGTTCCTAAAAATTATGGGTTAATTTTTGGCAATGAGGCAAGAGGAATTTCAGAAGAAGTTAATAAAACATTAACTTCCGATTTTTTAATTGAAGGATTTGGTTCAAACGAATCTTTAAATGTTGCTGTTAGTGTTGGTATTACATTGTTTCATTTTACAAAGAAGTAATTTAATTTATTAAAACGGTGTCCAAATAAAGCTTGTAAATGGAATAAAATATGGTGTTGTGAATATCGCTAAACCAAAATCTGCTGAAACATTTGAATTGCCAATTCTAAATCCGAGAAGTATTCCAGAATTTGAAGGTTTTGTTATATCACTATTCCATAATTCACCGATAAAATGCGTATCATTTGTTGTTGAAAATCTACTATCTATACCTAATGCTATTCCAAAAGAGCCGTTTTCAAAAGGGAATGTGTATAAATTATTTCCGAGATTGACTTCATAAAAGTCTTTATTCCCAATTTTTGAGTAAAGCGAAGCGGTAAAAATTGATTTTTCTGTTGTAAAAGAAACTGCGCCGTATATGTGTGAAATTTTATTATATGAGTTAATCATAACCATATTTCCACCCAGTGCTAATGAAATATGCCCATACATTGAATCCCAATATTCTTGATAAACAGTAGCTTTCGCATTTAAAAGCGTAATTTGTTGGTCTGGTCTAATTGCAGGGACAATTGATTGTCCAGCAGTAAACGAGAAGTATTTTGATATACCGAAACCTCCGTATAACATTAAAAGTTCAACGTTCCCAATGAAATGGTTATTTTCAATAGGTTCAGCGGTTGGAAGTAGAAATATTCTATGGCTGTTTCTGTTATAACTGCTCCAAGGTAATATTTCTGTAATTTCAGATAAATATATTTTCGTTTTTCCAATTTTAGTTTGAACGGAAATTGATGTTAATTGACCTTTTTCAAATCCTAAATCTAATATTTGACATTTTAAAATATCGCCATTGGTTAATCTTATTATTACTTCATCATTTTTAATTTTATTTAAATAATCTTCATCCAAATTTGCATAAAGGTTAAAAGTATTGAAAATGTTGGTTGCAAAAATTAGAAAAATAGAATAAGCAAATATCTTTATATTTCTTTTCATAGTTTATTGACAATTTTGTTATAATTTCTTAATTATAAGTTATAAAAAAACAAAATTAAACAAATTGTTGAAATAATAGAATACAAATAAAGAATAGGCTTAACTTAAAATAATAAGAAATTAAATTTCAAAGTAAAAAAATATTATAAAATAGAATCAATGAGTGATTTAAAAATCAATAAACCATCATTTCCACCCAGTGCAATATCACTTAATCTTTCAGGATGCGGCATCATTCCTAATATATTTCCTTTGTTATTAATAATGCCAGCAATATTTAACATTGAACCATTTGGGTTAGATTCTGCATTAACATTGCCATTTTCATCGCAATATTGAAAGACGATTTGATTATTGTCTTTAAGCATTTTTAAAGTATCATCATCAACAAAGTAGTTTCCTTCCCCATGCGCAATAGGAATACGAAGGATTGTATTTTCAGGAATCTTATTTGTGAAAATTGTATTTCTATTCAATGTTTTTAGATGCACATCTTTGCAAATAAAAGTAAGAGAAGTATTTCGCATTAAAGTACCTGGTAATAATCCTGCTTCGGTTAAAATTTGAAATCCATTACAGATACCTAAAACAGGCTTCCCTTTTTCTGCAAAATTAATTACGTCTTTCATAATAGGAGAAAAGCGGGCGATAGCGCCAGAGCGTAAATAATCGCCATAAGAAAATCCACCTGGTAAGATAACGCAATCAATATCAGAGGGGATAGAGGTATCTTTATGCCATAAAAATTCAGACTGACTCTCTGCATTTGTTTGAGTAGCATAAAAAGCATCATGGTCGCAATTGGAACCGGGAAATACAACAACACCAAATTTCATTTTTGCCTCATTAGATTATTCTGTTATGGAAATATGATAATCTTCAATAATAGGGTTTGCAATTAGCTTGGAACAAGCAGAATCTACAATTGCTTTTGCTTCTTCATAAGATTCCGCTTCTACGTTCAATTCTACAAATTTACCAATTCGCAAATTTGTAATATTTTGAAATTCCATTGAATGCAAAGAATTTTCAACTGTTTTTCCTTGAACGTCTAGAATTCCACGTTTTAACATTATTTTGATTTCACAAAAGTATTTTTTCATCAAAAGACCTGTTTTTGAATAAAATTAATTTACAAAATTAGTATTAATTTTGTATTGAATAAATAAAACAGAAGAAATTAATTCTTATATGATTTTTTAAAGAAACTATAAAAGTATCTTATATAACTTGCCAAAACATAAAAAAGCATAAAAGGGAACAAGAAATAACCTTGTGTAAGAAAAGATGTAATTAATCCAATAAACGCAATGATAAAATTCCAAGGGTGCAATTGAATAGATTTCCAGCTCGGGCGGGGCAAATTATCAAACTTGATTATAGTAATCATAGAAATGGTGGCAATAATAGTAACAAAATAAATTCCAAAAATTCTCCAATAATCATAAATTAGCGAATTATTGAAATAAAAAATGACAAAAGAAATAATAAATAAAGCGGCTGCGGGTATAGGCATACCTTTAAAATGTGTTTTGTCTTCCAAAGTTGCTTGAACATTAAATCTGGCTAACCTATAAACTCCTGCAAGAGCAGGCAAAGAAGAAAGAAAAACACCTATTTCATTAAGTTGATTAAAGTAAACTTGATATAACATAAATGCTGGGGCAACGCCAAAAGAGACAGCATCGCAAAGTGAATCAAGTTCAACGCCAATTGCACTTGTTGAACGTATTAAACGGGCAACCACACCATCTAAAGCATCAAAAATTCCGGCGATTAATATCATTATTGCCGCAATTTCGTATTCACTTCGTGCAATATAAATTATTGCTGTAAATCCAGAAAACAAATTCCCTAAAGTCAATAAATTGGGTATTATGGATTTTGTTATTCTTATTTTCATATTAATTTTCATATTTGGAGATTTGCTTTGGTAACTTTGCTAATATAGTATTAGCGGCGACGACCTTATTGCCAACTTGAGTTATAATTTCTGAATTTGCAGGTAAATGAATATCCATTCTAGAACCAAATTTCATCATTCCGAAACGTTTGCCAATTGTTACGTTATCACCGACTTTAATATCCCAAACCAATCTTCGTGCGAGAATCCCTACGATTTGTTTAAATAAAACTTTCCCATAATGATTTTGTAAGCCAAATAATGTTTGTTGATTTTGTGTAGAGGCTTCACTTTTGCTGGCTATAAGCTTTCGTCCCGCTACAAATTTGAAATATTCAATCACACCTGTTGCGGGTATTCTGTTTACGTGAACATCCATTGGAGATAAAAAAATACTAATTCTTTTTGTTTTTTCTTGGAAGTAATTAGATTCAAAGTCGTCAGCAATTTCCACAATAGTGCCATCTGCTGGTGAAAGAATCGTTCTTCTATCGTTTAAAGCTTCTTCTGGAATTTTTCTTTCAGGGTCCCGAAAGAACCAGAATGCAATAAAAATAATATAAAGTCCAATTAAGGCAAATAAAATGGATAAAAACCAAAAATTTATTAGGAAGTAAGCCCCAGTTAAACTTAACAAGCCAATTATTATTAAAATAATAAAATTACCTATTCCGTACCGAGTAATCATGTGGATAAATTCCTTTTATTTTGTTGATAACTAATCAATTTATTTCTCAAAAAAAACTTTTTAAAATATAAAAAGTTTTTAAATTGCAAATTTATGAATAATTAAGTTAATAAAATTAATTTTAAGTGAGTATTATGAAATTTAAATCAACAATTGATACCCTGAACGAACTATTAAATCGTGTAATACCGATTGTTCCTCAGAAATCCACAATATTAGTATTACAATACCTTCACGTAACTTTGCAAGGAAATGAATTAAAAGTGATGGTTACAAATGAGGAACTCTCGTTATTAACTACAATTGAAGTTGAAGGTATAGAAGATGGGTCCGTTCTATTTCCTGCAAAAAAGTTTAACGAGATTGTAAAATTGTTATCAAAGGGAAGTGAAGTAACAATTTCTGTTGATTCGGACAATTATGAGGTTACTTTAAACTACAATAAAGGTAAGTTTAAGTTTAAGGGCATAGAACCAGATGAGTTTGTAGATGTCGTATATCTCTTTAAAGGTCAAATACCAATGATAGAAGAATTATCTACAAAAATTGAGCAAGGAGAAAATGTTGCTTTGTTTAAGAAAGGAGTTCTACAAAAAGTATCGGATAGATTGCTGTTTGCTGTTTCTACTGAAGAATACAAGCCTGCAATGACAGGAGTTTTATTCCAATTCCGTGAAAAGCAATTAATTACTGCGGCTACTGACGGATATAGATTAAATAGATATATTATCAATGATGAAGGAATTATATTTTCTAAATTATTCGATGTAATTATTCCTGCACATTCTCTTGAATTCCTTAAGAAAATTGATTCTGACATAATAATGAACGTGATTTATGAAAACGAAGCACCCAAATTTTTAAGATTTGACTACGATGATACTGTTTTTGTAACTCGTATAATTAACGAAAAATATCCTCCTTATGAGACTATCATACCAGAGGAATTTGAGTTTACTGCGTTTGTTCCCTTAAATGAATTAATTAATACTATGAAACGTGTTTCGCTTTCTTCAAATAATGTTTCTAAATTAGTTGTTTTAAAATTTGAAAATAATCAACTAAATGCTAATACCCAAAATGAAGAAACAGGAGAATTAGCAGAAGAAACTCTTCCTTGCGAAATGAATTTTAGTAGTTTTGAAATAGGTGTGAAATATGATTATTTCTTGCAATCACTACAGCACCTATATTATGAAGGTAACAACGAAGATATTGCTGAAATTCGTTTTAATGACCCAGTAAAAGCTTTCATTATTTGTCCAAAAGACCAATATGAAACATTAATAATGTTAAATATGCCAGTTAGATATAAATAATAATATTGTTCGCATCTTAAAATTAAAAAGAGGCTACCTCCCAAAAAGAAGTAGTCTCTTTTGTCATTACAACATTTATTTTTTATTATCGAATGTGAGTAATTGAACAAAAAATACTTATATATTGATTGTGAAATTATATTTTCCTATTGAATTTTTGCTTTAATTGGACCACGAATTCCTTTATAACTGGTTAATTTTGCTTCAACATAACCAATAGGGATTTTTGTAGCTACTTTCACAGGTATTTTTCTATCGTCATCTGTAAGCCATATATAAATAGAACCTTCACTTTTAAAGAGACCACCTTCAACGACAAGCGGTTCAATAACGATGCAGTTAAATTTTCCAGCGTCTACTTCGGCAACATCTTTTCCGAGTATTTTTACTCCAAGCTTCCAAGTTTTATTGTCAAAGAAATTTTCTAAATAAAAAACAGTACCTTTGCTCATACTTGATAAATCAAGAGTACGTACATAATAAAAAGCAGAAACAATATCGTTGATATATTCAGGTACATCATAACTTTTATCACCAGTCCAAGTTTTTTTATTGAATTGGTCAAAATATGCTTTTGCGTCTCTTTTGTAGTTTCCTTCACGTATAGTTTGTGTAAATTCCCAAGGGAAAATTCCACCAACATCAATAATTGAAGAATACGCATCACGTACTCTGTATAAAAAATCTAAACTTTCTAATGACCTAACTTCAAATTGAACATTATAACATTCTCTACCGTATTTATAAACAGGTGAGGGAGATATTTGCAAATAGCCTGTCCCAGCAGTTATGAACTTATAACCAACTTTATAATCAAGACGTTCACCAAATCCATATGCTTCATTTGGAACATAGCGGAATTTATAATTTGCAATTTTGACTGAATCAATAGGATGAAAAGATTGACTTTGTGAATTACTTTTATAAAAATTTATAAAAATAACAATTAAAGTGCAACACAATAAAAATGATAAAAATAATAAAACCTTATAATACTTTTTCATAATGAATTCTTTTTCGTTATTAAACGAAAAAACAGTGATTTCATTGATTAAAGATTAAATAATGAGTATTGAGAAATTAATTATCCGATGCAAAATCCCTCATTCGGTAACCAACTCCACGAATACTTTGAATTAATTGTTTATTTTTCTTATAATCAATTTTCAAACGAATTCTTTTAACGTAAACATCAATAATATTAGAATCAGGGTCAAATGTATGTTTCCAAACGTGTTGAGTAATAGTGCTACGGCTTAAAATTCTATTTTTATTTCGGATTAAATATTCAAGCAAAGTATATTCCTTAGTAGTGAGTTCAATTTCTTTGCCATCTCTGATTGCGATATGAGAAACAGTATCAAGTAACAGGTCGCCACATTTCAACGTAGTTGTTTTATCAGGCAAAGTTCTTCTTAAAATTGAGCGTAAGCGTGCTGCCAATTCTTCAATAGCAAATGGTTTCCCTAAAAAATCATCTGCTCCCAAATCTAACCCACGTACTCTGTCTTCAACATCATCTCTGCCACTTAATAAAATTATTGGGGTTGTTACACCTGATTCTCGTAATTCTCTTAATACAGAAAAACCATCTCGACCGGGTAAAATTACGTCTAAAACGACTGCATCAAATAAATTATTTAAAATAACTTCAATTGCATCGTTACCGTTATCAATTAATTCAACAATAAACCTTTCTTGTTCTAATCCGTGATGGATAAAAGAACCAATTTTAGGGTCATCTTCTACTACTAATATTCGCATAATTTTATTAATTATTTTTTGTTAAACATCATATTAATTTATTTTCTCACAAAAACTGGATAAATATCTCTTGAGCCATCTGATAGTTCTAATAATATATAATACATTCCATTGGCAACTAGATCTCCTTTTGAATTTAATCCATCCCAATACTCGCAATAAACTATATTTTTATTGTTATATTTATTGCTAATTATTTCTTTTACAACTCTGTTGCCTTGGTCTATAATTTTTATACTTGTATTTGCATCACTGGGTATTGAGTAAACTATACTTAGCATTTCATGATAAGGCTGAAATGGATTAGGGGATACAATATTAATATATTTTGGTTTTACATTGTAAATTAATGTATCAAATTGAGAACAACCAGCAAGACAAGACGACTTAATTTTTATGCTATCTGAAATACCTAGAGGAATATTCCAAAAAAAAGTTCCTGCTGAAAAAGCAACTGTACTAATTAAATTTAGGCTATCTTGTATCATATCTCCATATAGAAAATATAAAGAATCGCATTTATTCTGTGTTTGCAATGTATCCCAATGAAAAATCAAAGTTGGACAATTAGTTAAACAAGGTTCCAAAGTTAAGCCTAACTCTTGTGGTAAAACTTGAATTGGATAAATGGCTGAAGAATCTAACATATTTGTTCTGGTTACTATTATTCTTGCGTAAAGTGTTGTTTGGAAATTTGATTCGTAAATATTAAAAATTGGGAGACAAGGAATTTGTCCTGTAATGCTTAACGTAGTATCTGATGAGGAAGATTGTGTGGATAAAGAAATCCATTGAGTTTTATCAATGCTAATTTGTAAAGTTGTTGAATCAACACAACGAATTGAACCACTTACGGTTAAATTATCGCCGATATGATATGGTTTTGCTATAAAAGTAGAATCAATAAAGATTACAGGTTTTTCAAATGATAAATAATGAGAAGTATCTTTGATTAAATTAGGATTTCGGTATCCAGAAACTATGAAATAACCAGTTTTTCCTGCAACAAGCGAATCAACAACATAAACAAAATCTACATTTTCCGAATTATTTAGAACATTTTCAGCAATGGAAAATTTGGGACCGATAGGGGAATAAAGAGAATCAGACGGCTGAAATTCAACACGTACTTTTTGCTCTGATAAAATTAAATTTGACCACTTTATTGTTAAAGTATCACCATAGCAATAGTTTGTTGTAATGGAAGAGGCATTATGTTCTGGGAACACTATGCTCAAAGAATTTGGAATAATTGAACCAAAAACATAAGTGCTGTCATTAGTCGTAACAATTAAATCGTTTTTACCATCACCTTCTAAATCTGCAATAGCGATAGAAAAAATAGTTTGGTTTTCGAAACTATGTGTGAAAAGTGTATCAAAAGGTAATCCAAGTCGGAAACGTTCATCTTGATAATCTCTTAAACGAAGAACACGAATTGTTCCTCCATCAACGAGAAAAATTTCTTCTTTACCATTAGGGTTATTGTCAAAGTTATTTACAGCGGCAACCCAGCCATTGATTCTTTGGGTGCAGATAGTATCTAATGGGAACAAGTTTTGATAAGGTGGTGATGGCTTTTGAATAACAGCATTTGGTTGATATCGCAAAATCATTAATTTATTATCTGGGTAAGCAAAATCAGGAGTTGATTGAGTTACAATAATTTCATTTCCAGGATTGTTCGGGAAATAAGGTAGCCATTGATTGTTTCCATCAACATTGCCAACTGCCACAGACCAATAATGATTAGTGCCACCAGTAAAAGGGGGATCATCTGGTGTATTAGGTAAAGTTTGAGGTATTCCATTTTCGTCAAATATATATAATTTAGATGTTCCGTTAGAACCATCTATTCCACTATATTCCTCAGTAGCAAGAATATATGACGAAGTATTATTATTAAAGTCAGTGAGATTTACCAAGTAAGGTCTTATTAATGGGCGTTTACCATTTTGTATTGTTCCAAAATCGTAAGCGGGGAATGCAGAATTAATAGCATTTGTGCTAATATCAAAACTTAATAGATATGGTTTGTTTGATTGAGTTGATAAATTTATTGTATTATTTATAGTAACCGAATCTGAATTACTTGGCAAGCAAGGTAATAAAAGCAAAGTTTTACCTGATTGGGTTTGTCCTGCTGACGGCTGAAAGCGATTGACTTCGGGTCCTGTTGTTACTCGGGAACTTAACTCATCACCAATATCAGGTAAAGGATAATTAGAAGAATTTCTATCGATATTAAATTCAACTAATCCTCTAAGAAAAGGAGGATTTGCCGTAGAATTTGAAGTTTGTGGTGTATGTGTGTTAGCTGTGGCATAAAGTAAAACATTATTGTTATAAAGTTTTCCTGCGAAAGGTTTGATTGAGGCATAAATATTTGGAGCGAAATCCCGCATATTAATTGCAAATCTACGATTTACTAAAATTGTATCTGCTTGTGTGTTGTAAGTAAAAAAGTATGTATTTGCTATGGAATCAACGCTTGTTTCCATACTTTCAGCAACAAGAACGCCTGGTCTTGTTCCGCCTGCAATATTAGTAGAATTGGTATCAAGGAGCAAAGATAGACCTTTAATGCCATATATCCCTTTTGGGATTTCATATATTTTAGCAAGTTTTCCTGTTCCATTAATTATTATAATTTTTTCGCCAATAACAGCGGCAATTTCATTTGGAGCATAAGGAAATTGGTTAGAAATAGTATCATTTGCAATAATATTGCCAACAAGTGGCTGAACTTGACCAGATATGTATGGAGTTGACCACTTTAATACAATAGAATCAAGAGACTGTGTGTTTGATTTGTGGCTATTATGTTTCGTTGCTGAAACATCTCCTTCAAGAAAAAGCCAATTTGAAGGACTTGCTAATTGAGATTTAGGTTGAGCTTGTAATGTTGTAATTAAACTTACAAAAATGAAAAGTGTAAATAATATGTGTTTTTTTAAATGTTTCATTTTTATTGTTTTATTTCTTTTAACATTACAAAGACTTTGCTTATTTTTAAATTTACAAATTAATAAAAATTTCATAATCATTTAATATTTTATTGGAAAATTTTTTTCTTTTTATTAAAAATTAATTAACTGTTTATTAAAAAAATGAATAAAAAATTAAAAAAACAAAGAAAAAATTATACCAAAAAAAATTATTATTGTAACTTTATTATTAATACAATTGTTATTAATTTTATATTTTCATTTTTAACAAAATTTTAAAGAGTAGCATTATGAAATTTGTTCCAATTTTAATTACAACTATTTTTCTCAATTTATTTGTAGGAAATGCACAAATAGTAGTTATACAAGGAAATGGTAACTCAGCGCAATCTTGGCAAGACCACTATGACCAAGCGCCAAATGTAGGGAGTTGTTTTGAAGGAGTTTTAAAAGATTCGGAAAAACAAGAAATATTAAATTATGTGAATCTTATTAGAAGTTTGCATAATTTAGTTCCTGTAACTTACGATTATACTGGTGATTCTTATGCTCAAAAAGCGAGTTTAATTCAAGTAGCAAACTCTTTTTTAAGCCATACTCCACCAACATCGGCATCTTGCTATTCTGACGATGGTTATTATGGTTCAGAGAATTCAAACTTGTTCTTATATCAAATGACAGGAAGTAATTCAGACGTAGATTCCAAAGATGCTGTAACAGGTTGGATGTGGGACAATAATTCTGCAAATGCCCAAGACCGTTGTGGGCATAGACGTGCAATTATTAATCCATTTGTTACAAAAATTTCTTTCGGGCGAGTTGATGGGCAATCCAATGTTGGAAATTCTTGGGGTATTGGGATGGCACTAAAATATATGGATAATGTAAATGGCGATATCTCTGCAAGGCCTATTGATTATGTGGCATATCCTTATCAATCCTATCCAATCGAATTGGTTGATAAATCTTGGTATCTTTCTTTTTCTCCTTTTTATGATATGACAGGTTGGTATAAAAATACAAACGTTGATTACACCAATGTTCAAATATCAGTTACTAAAGAAGATGGTACCCCTTTAAATGTTAATTCTATCATTTATGATTTTGAAGGTTGGGGTGCTATTCAAAATAATTTAAGATGGAAAGTTGATGGTTTACAAAATGAAATAAAGTATATTGTAGATATTAAAAATATAGTGGTAAACGGACAAAACAAAGAATATAATTATTGGTTTAAACTTACTGATAATATTTATAATCAAAAACCAGATATACCTTTATTATCATATCCACAAGATAATGCTCAAAATGTTCCTTTAAATGTAAGTTTTTCGTGGTCAGTTGTAAATTACGCTTATAGTTACAAGTTCCAATTATCTACTGATTTTAACTTTCAAAATATCGTGAAAGATACAACCGTTGCTTCAAATGGAATTATTGCACAAGGATTAACTCCTTCAACTCAATATTTTTGGAGAGTACGAGCTATAAACGATATTGGGCAAAGTGATTGGGCACAAACATTTACTTATACAACAGCTGCCCCAAAACCAGACAAACCAAATTTAGTTTATCCTACTAATAATTTACAAGATGTATCAATTATTCCTACATTTAAATGGAATAATATTGCGGGTGCTCAAACATATCAAATTCAAGTTGCCTACAAAAGCGATTTTAGTGGTTTTTCTGTTATAGTTGATAAAAGCGGTTTAACTGATACTACTTTTACACCTGATGCTGGTCAATTGGATAACTCTATGACTTATTACTGGCGAGTTGCAAGTTATGCCAATGGTCAAAAAAGCACTTATTCAAATGTCTGGTCTTTCAAAACTAAAGCACAAGTAATTCCTGATCCAGCAACTTTGTCTTATCCTGCTAATAATGCCGTTGATGTTGAATTAACTCCACTTCTTAAATGGGACGATATGCCTAATGCTACTACTTATAAAGTGCAAGTAGCAACTAATTATAATTTTGCTCAAGATAATATTGTAATTAACCAAGCTGTTAATCAAAGTTCTTATCAGGTGAAATCTTCTGAATTGCAACCTAACATTAAATATTATTGGCGTGTTCAATCTATTGGAGAAAGTGGTTTTAGTGATTGGTCTTTGATTTGGATATTTACTACTGGCTCTGAGCAAAGTGTTAAAACAAAAATGGAAGATGGAACTATTCAAATTATTCCAAATCCAACTTCTGACTTTGTTTCTATTAAAGTTAATAAAGATATTGCTTATAATGCAACAATTCAGGTATACGATTTATTTGGCTATCTAGTTCATTCTTCTCTTGTTAATTCACAAACAAATGGTGAGTTTGACTTGAATTTATCAAAACTTCCAGTTGGAATTTATTATTTTAGAATTCAAACAAATGGTGATATCTATACGGGCAAAATCGAAAAAATTTAATTTGTTTTAAATTTATTTAGATTTGCAGAAAAGTTTTAAAACAATAATACAAATAACAAAATCAAGCCCCAATTGCATAAGTAATTGGGGCTTTTCTTTTTAAGAATAAAAAATGTTTTTCAGATGAAATGTAAATAATAAAAAATTATTTATTATTTTTGTGGAATTCTTCCATAAATTTAGTCAATGCTTCAACAGAAGACAGAGGGCAAGCATTATAAATAGAAGCACGAATGCCACCAACAGCACGATGACCTTTCAAGCCTAACATCTTTAATTTTTTAGCTTCGTCAATAAATTTAGATTCTAATTCAGGAGTTGGTAAATTCCAAGTAACATTCATAAGAGAGCGGTCTTCTTTAACTTTTACAGCTCCAACAAAAAATTCAGGATAAGCATCAAAAAGATCATAAATCAAACTTGCTTTTTTGATATTATTTGCTTCAATTGCTTCCAGACCACCTTGCTTAATGATCCATTTTAATGTTCTATGAACAACATAAATAGGAAGAACTGGCGGAGTGTTGTAAAGAGATTCTTTATCAATGTGAGTTTTGTATTTTAACATTGTATAACCTTCTTTACGAGATTTTTCTTCAACCCAAGATTTTTTTACAATAACAATTGTAACACCAGCAGGTCCAACATTTTTTTGTGCTCCGGCATAAATTAGCGATGCTTTACTAAAATTATGATTTAAAGCGAGAAAGTCAGATGAGTGATCAACAACAAGAGGAACATTGCCAGTTTCAGGCCATTTTTTCCATTCAGTTCCGTAAATTGTATTGTTCGAAGTAATATGGACATAATCAGCATTAGGAGTAATATTGAAATTTTTAGGAATATGGTTAAAATTAGTTTCCTTAGCAGTAGCAATAACATTTGTTTTTCCTGTTATTTTAGCTTCTTTTACTGCTCTTTCAGACCAATAACCTGTTTCAATATAATCTGCTTCGTTTAACAAGAAATTATATGGGACCATTGCAAATTGTGTACTTGCACCGCCGCCAAGAAATAGGACATAATATTCTTCTTTTGGTAATTTCATTATGTTGAGTAAATCAGATTGTGCTTCTTGAATCACAACATCAAATGCTTTATCTCTATGGCTAATTTCCATAATTGAGACACCTAAATTATTAAAATCATAAACTGCGTCTCGAGTTTCTTCTATAACTTCAAATGGCAGTACTGCTGGTCCTGCATAAAAATTGTGAGCTCTATTCATTTTTGTCTCCCAAAATTTTAAAATTTGTAAAATTTATTTTTCAAAATTAAGAAAAAATACGATGATAGCATAAAAATTTTAAACATTATACATTTTATTTAAAATTTTTATTAATCAACAGAAATTTATATTTAATCTTTTAGTTTACTTCTGCTCACTTTTATAAATAAATACAGAAAGATTGTAGATAACTCAAATAGAACCGTAATAGCAAAAAGTAACTTATAAGAAGGGAAAGATTTAACTTCTGGTTTATGTGCCCAATCTAACACATCAATTTGAGGTACATCTTTTTTCTCTTGAATAGCTTCTTGGAAATAAATTGTTCTCAAATAAGCAATGATTTGCTCGTAAAGTTTTTGTTCCCTTACTAAATTAGAATACTCTCTAATTAATTTAGGAATTCTTTCTAATGGGATTGAAAAATTGTCAGTTGAAGTTAAACCACCTGATTGAATTTTGTCAAACTGACTTTTTAGAACATCATAACTTTCTTGTAAAGTTTTGATTACTTGTGAATTATTAGAATATAGATTTTTATTGATTTTTAATTCAACCTCCGCTTTAGCAAGTTTGGTAGCAATTTCATTTGCTTGTAAAACAATTGCTTTAGTTTGTTCTTCAAGTTCTAGAACTTTATTTTGTTCTTGGAATTTTTCGAGTTCATTTTGTATAGAATCTAATTTAGCAGAATAATCATTAATTTCTCCACCGATAAAATCTTTTGTTTTTCCTGATACGGAATTATTTCTTTGGCGAATAACATAATCTAATGCAATAATTGCGGTATTTGCAACTTCGGAAGACAGTAAAGCCGCAGAGTCTTTAAGTTTTTGCGACGGTAAATAACCTGTTCTAATTGAACAAGTTAAATAAATCATACCACTTCTGTCATTTACAACATTAAGAGAAGATTGAATAATTTGGTTTAATAAATATCTTGGTATTCCAGCAAAAAAAGAAGTTTTTTGTAGTTTTAAAGAATCAATGATAAATTCACTTACACTTCGGCTTTTAATCACATTAGCATAAAGAATAGAAAGATTTGTTGATTGCATTCCTGCAATTGAACCAAGTCCACCAAGACCAGAAGACTGTAATACTGAGCTTAAATTTACTGAATTGTTATTTTGTTTTGGTGGTAAAATAGAGGCATCTGCATCATATTCAAAAGGAGTAATTATAGTATAAACGATTGCAACACATAAAACAATTAAAGCATATACATTAATTTGTTTTTTATTTTGCTTGTATACATCGAACAATTGTTTAAAAGACAAACTTGCGATATTAAAAGATTGCATTATTTCAACCTCACAATTGTAAGGACAATACCGAAAATTGTAGCCATTTGTGCAATGGTGCTAACTATATTTGTGAAAGTTTCAGAAAATGGAACTTCTTTTTCGGGCGGGACTAAAATTACATCGCCTGGTTCTATCACATAGTTCATATCTTTTGCGAGTAAAATTTCACCTTTACTTTTAGCAACGAAGGTTTCAGGAATATCTGCTCTATAACCATAGCCTCCGGCTTGATTTATATAATCTAAATATGATAGACCTGCTTGATAAACGATATAACCAGGATTATTTACACGACCTTGCACATTAACATAGTTTTTCTTTGTTGGGACTATTATTGAATCCTTATTAAATAAAGTTATGTTTTGGTCTGATTCCGGATCCGAAAGAACTTTCTTGTAATCAATTGTCATAGAGCCTTTGATTTCACGAACACGAGATTGAAAATAACGCTGTTCAAATTCACTCATTTCAGTTGCGGGTGTCCGATAAAGTCTTTCCATTTCATAATCTTTTTTTTCTGCTTCTTGTTGACGGATAAATTCAATGTCAGATATAGATGCATTATTTGTAAATCCTCCACATCGTAAAAATAAATCGTAAAGTTTATCCTTATTTTCAATTATGGCATATTTGCCTGGATATTTGACTTCTCCTTTGATTACTACGTAATGTTCTTTATTCCAATTTGGTAGAATTCTTACATAAACTCTATCTCCAATGTTTAAGGGAAAATCGCCTGGTAAATTTTGACTAGTAGATAAAATATTTGTCCAGCTACTTAAATTCACGAACCATCTAATTAAAGATTTATCCTCTATTGAAAACCTATCAATTTCAACTGAATCCAAATGAGCAGAAGCTAAAAATCCTTGTGCAAATCTAATTAATGTAGATAAAGAATCACCTTTGACGTATTCAAATTCTCCTGGATAGCCGACTTCGCCATAAATCGAAATTTGTTGTTTCTCACTACTTGGAGGTACAATTACTTGGTCTCCACCTTCAACGAATGGATTACTTTCTTTTTCGCCAGCTAAGAAAAACTTCAATAAATCAACTCGTATTACTTTATTATCCCGGATTAATGATATGTTTCTTAATGATGCTTCAAATTTTAATCCACCTGCTCGCTCTATAACTTCGGAAACCCTATCTAATGGCGATGATGGGACACTCATTGATTTAGCTACTACCCCCGATACAATTACTTTAAATTGTCTAACTTGTGATAAGATAAATGCTATATCAGAAGAACTATATATTTTTTTTATTTTTGCTTGTGCTTCCGAATAAACATCGGCTAATGTTTTATTCTTTACATCTATCAAACTAACTGTTGGAATAAGCAATTTAGATTCTGGACTTACTTTGACTTGGTAGTTTACTGGTTCATTAGTAAAAATAGAAAATGTGAATACATCGCCCGGACCTACAATATAAGTGTTGGGGTCAATTTCTTTTTCTGGGACTAAATTTGTTTCCTTTGCTATGGAAAAAGCATTCTGAGAAGCAAGAGTATCTAATTTTGTTTTAGATATACCTGTTAATTTGGAATAATCTATTTGTGCTGTCCCAAAATAAAATACACACAAAAAAGTTAATAAAAATATTATAATTTTTTTACTTTTCATATTTCAAATTTGAAAAAAAGTTTTTAAAAAGTATAGCAAATTAACAATTTTAAGGAAAATAACTATAATTAAGTCAGAAAACTATTGTAATTTTGCAAAATGATAATAAACGAAATAAACAAAAATATACTTTTAGAAGTTGGAATTAATGCCGCAAAAATTGCTGGTAAAATTCTTAAAGATGGGTTGGGTACTCAATTTTCAATTAAAAGTAAAGAAGGAAAACACAATTTAGTTACAGAGTTTGATTTCCGAAGTGAAAAAGCAATTATTGATTACATTAAAGCAAATGTTCCAAATTCACAATTTCTTGCAGAAGAAAGCGGTAAAAGTGGTTCAAACGATAATGACACAATTTTGTGGATTGTTGACCCGTTAGATGGGACAGTAAATTTTGCACATAATATCCCAGTTTTTTCTGTATCAATTGCAGCGACATACAAAAATGAAATTTTGGCGGGGGTTGTGTATCAACCGATTTTAGATGAATTGTTCACAGCAACTAAGTCTGGGGGAGCATTTTTAAATCACAAAGCAATTAAAGTTAGCCATACTGAAAATTTTGAAGATGCTTTTTTTGTTACAGGATTTCCGTATAGAAAAGATGCTGCAAAATACAATGGTGCTGAACTTTTTATTGATGTTGTTCAGAAAGGAATACCAATAAGGCGATTAGGTTCTGCCGCAATGGATTTGGCTTATGTTGCGGCTGGACGTTTCGATGGATTTTGGGAAGAAGAACTAAACCCTTGGGATGTTGCGGCGGGAGTCCTTCTTGTTAATGAAGCAGGTGGTAAAGTTACGCAATATGATTTAAGTGATTATAATGTGTTTAATAAAACTATTTTATCAACTAATGGTATTTTACATAATCAGGTATCGCAATTTTTGAATAAAAACAATTTATAAATATAAAATGAATATGCAATATAAAATTGAATATTTTTCAGGAGCAGGTAATCTTTTTAGTGTTATAGATAACAGGGACAGTGTAATTGATGATAACCTTTTATCTCAATTTGCTAAATTATCTTGTTCTAAAAGTGAAAAATTTTCAATTGCAACAGAAGGTTTGATTGTTTTAAACAAATCTGACAATAATCCTTTTTCAGTTAAATTTTTTAACCCTGATGGTTCATCAGGAATGATGTGTGGAAATGGTGCGAGGTGTGCAGTGAAATTTGCAGAAATGTTGAAATTAATTCAAAAAGGAGAAGTTCAACGTCCTATTAAATTTGATTTAGCAGGTCAGGAGTATTTGGCTTTTATTGATAAAGATAAAATAAAAGTGCAATTTCCAAAACCACGCTATCAAAAATTTAATATTAAAGTTCCTTTTCAAGAATACTTGGTGATTGGGGATTTTGTGGATGTCGGAACTCCTCATATAATTTTTAAATATGAAGAAATTCCCAATGCGAAACGATTCGCATTCCGGTATTATCCAATAGATGACTTTGCTAAACCTATTCGTTATAATTCTGAGCAATTCCCGGACGGTGTGAACGTTTCGATTTATACTATTGAAAACCGAAGGAGAATTCATTTGAGAACTTATGAACGTGGGGTTGAACACGAAACTGGAGCATGTGGTACTGCTTCTGTTTCTACTGCTTTTACTTTGTTTAAAAAAGGACTGGTTAATTTTAAATCTGAAATTATTCCTACGAGTTATAACCCTTTAATGGTTGAAAATATCATTGATGAAAGTGATGAAGTACTTGGATTTTATCTCATTGGAACTGCTGATAAAATTGGTGAAGCTTTAATTGAATTTTAATTAAGTAAAAGAAAATATAAAAGAATATGTATAATGAACAATATTTTTTAGATAAATCAATTTCTTGCTTTGAAGAAATTGTATCTTTTAGGAGAACGATACATAAAAATCCAGAATTGTCTTTTTGTGAAGTAGAAACAACCAATTTTATATTAGAAAAACTTAATGAATTTGGAATTGTAGGTGAAAAAGCTATTAGTTCAGTTAATTGTTACAAGAATGAAAAAGTAGGTGTAATTGCAAAAATTGGTAAAGGAGCAAATTGCATTGCACTAAGAGCTGATATTGATGCTTTGCCAATTGATGAGGAAACTGGTTTAGAGTTTCATTCTAATAATATTGGGAAAATGCATGCTTGTGGTCATGATTTTCATACTGCTATACTTTTAGGGACTGCTAAAATTTTAAAAGAAATTGAAGATGATCTTAAAGGTACAGTTTTGCTAATCTTTCAACCTGCCGAAGAATATTTGCCAGGGGGAGCAAAAATAATTTTAGATGAAGGTTTGCTTCAAAAGTATAAGCCAAAAGCAATTTTTGGACAACATATAAACCCTGAAGTTCCTGTGGGTTCTTTTTCTTATAAAAGTGGTCCAATTATGGCTTCTACCGATGAATTGCATATTACAATTACGGGAAAAAGTTCGCATGCTGGACAGCCTCAGCTTGGTTCTGATGTAATTTTAGCGGCAGCTTCTTTGGTTCAGTTTTATCAAAATATAGTTACAAAATTTAAAAATCCACTTGAACAAGCGGTGATTTCTATTACCTCACTTCAAGCTGGAAATGCTACAAATGTTTATCCTGATAAAGCTTCGCTACTTGGGACTATGAGGACGTACAACCAAAACCTAAGAAATGAATTAAAAGAAATTATTAAAACAAAATCAAAATTAG
Organism: Bacteroidota bacterium; assembly: GCA_021780815.1. Lineage (GTDB taxonomy): Bacteria > Bacteroidota > Ignavibacteria > Kapaibacteriales > UBA2268 > GWF2-33-9. The sequence goes on from JAJXYC010000019.1 coordinate 34,675, forward strand.
TAGTTGAACAATATAATTGCTCTATTGATATTAATGTTGTTGAAGGTTATCCACCAGTTATTAATTCAGAACAAACAACTAATTTCCTTACTAAAATAATTACCAATACTTTTAACGCAAATGCCATTCTGTACGCAGAACCTAAAATGTGGGCTGAAGACTTTGCTTATTATTCACAAATTGCTCCTTCAACTTTTTATTTCTTAGGAGTTAATGATATGAAAAACACCTTCTATCCATTACATAGCAGTAAATTAAATCCTTCCGAAGAAGCATTAAAATATGGAGTAGCAATTTTTACAAATTTAGCCTATCATTTTTTATTATGAAATATATTTAAGATAAAAATTTATAAACTGAAATTATAATTAATTTAAAAGAAACGTTTTCCTACAAACAACCTCATCTTTTGATTTAATAATAACAAAAATAACCCGATTATTAAAGTTCATTAAATTGCATCGACAAACATTATTAGTAAAATTTTGAGATAAAATTAAATTTCCTATTAAAGAATAAACTTTACAAACATAATCTTTGTAATTTTCTTCTGTTGTATAAATAGATAATATGTTGTTATTTGATAAAATAATTTTAATATTATCTTTTTGTTCACGAATAGATTGAGGAGAGGTTTCGCCCGCCTTGATTCCAATCCCAGATACGCTATTGTATGCAAAATCTTTAACAACACAGCTTTGGTTGTCGGCAGGTATGCCAATCCTAATCCAGCCATAATGCAATTCACCATTACTCATAAATTTTAGACCTATGTAATTGTCCATTTTCCCTGGCCAATTATTTGTAAGATTTAATGATGAATGATGCGAGTTATACCAAGTTCCAGAGTTTGAATTAATCGAGTCGCCATAATTCAAAATGCGAGGTTGTCGGTAATCTTCTGATTCTTCAATTAGCACTTCGCTACTAAAATCATTCAGAGAAAAAAATTGGACACCTTGATGATGCCTAATAAAAAAGTCGTCTGAACCGTCGTGGTCAAGGTCTATAAAATAATCTGTTGGGTAAATTTGGTCAATTGTTGTAAGAACACTATCAGGGTTAATATCAGTGTAAATAATTTGGCTAATTGTTTGTTGTCCAAAGTTGCAAATCAAAATTACAATTGCAATGTAAAAATTCTTCATAATACACCTCGAAATTTTATATAAAATTATTATAATTTTCTTTTGCTATTGGCTAACTATTTTATTGAAATTAAATATTGTTTTATTTTTTTGTACAATTTTGTATAATATTATTGTAATAATCAACAATATCATATATTTTTAAATTTTGTCCATTTTTAAGTATGACGACTGATTCAAACGGAGCAATGTTATAATTGTTAAAATCATCGGAATTATCAATTAAAATATCTTTATAATAACTTTTCAATAAAATAATTTTTTCAGGAAGAACTTTTTGAGAAAATACTGCAATTATTGCTACTGAATCACCGTAATTTTTGTATTCATTGATAATATGATTTATTCCTATCGAGACACAACCTGCACAACCATCATTGTTTAATAAAATTATTTCTTTTGTTTTCTCAAAATTTTCAAAATTGTTTTTCTTGAAATATGTTTTCAAAATATCATATTTACTCGTATCTTTTGTTATTCTTTTGTTTTCAGTATCTTTTGCTTGATTATTGCAACTTATTAAAACAAAAGACAAAACCAAAAATATTATTATCCTCTGCATTTTTTAATCCTTTTTAAATTTATAAATATCGAAAGCAATATGTTCTCTATCTAATTTAGGATTTTTGTAAATTAATAATCCCATAGGGGTAGGGAGAATACTGCTAAAATCATATTCTTTACCTTTAAAGACTTGTTCTGTTAATATATTGAAGTTTTCATCTAAAATTATGATTGACCAGTCAGCTTCAAATAAGTTATAAACAAAATTATTACTATCTAATAAAGGCATATTATGCCTTATTATTCTATAAAATAATTGATTATATTTATCATAAATTAATTTGTAATAACTTCCATGAGTAAGGTTGAATTTCCTAAAAAAATCAATATCTGTTAATTTTGTTGAATCTATAAATTCTATTTTATTTAAAAAATTACTTTTTGCATTAATTGATTTTAATAAATTCCCTTGTAAATCATAAATATAAAGATTAGGGTCAATTTCAAAAGAATATATTAATTGATTATTAAATAAACAAAAAGATGAGCCGTATTTCCCGAAGTCCTTATTATGATGATAAATTTCAGGAAATGGTACTTTAATTATCCCTTTTCGACTTTGTAAATTATAAATAAAAAGACATTTGCCTTTATAAAATTTTAAAGGAGTGGCGTTGCTTCCTGCTCGCATATATACTGAATTATTATTTAATATCATCGGAGATAATCCTGAACTGACTTCATAATCTGGTTTATATGACTTCACTATAGATGCTATTGACCATTTATTTTTTTTCTTTAAAACAGATGATGTATCGCATAAAAAAATCTCATTCATTTTTCTATCAAAGACGTAGATTGAATCAAAATTCAAAATAAAAATACCACCACCGCTCTCAATATGATAATCTACAAAATAAATACTTTTGAACAATTTTTTTGAATTACAATTGTAAATATCAATAGAATTTCTAATTATATTATAATCATATAAATAATTTGTATTTGTTTTTTTATCGAAATAATCTAACCAAAGATATTTTGTGTTATCGACAGAATCATCTATTGCAATTTCAAAATGACCTGTTTTATATAACATTGTTGTATTTGAATTTTCTTTATTGCAAGAAATCAAAATAAGAATGAAAAATAAAATAGTTGATAATTTGATTAATGAATGCTCCATTTTTTATTCCTAAATATATAAATATGAAAATGAATTACTTTGGATAGATCCTTCTTGATATATTTATTATTTTAATTTTATTATTTATTGCCAAGAAGAATCTATCCTTTTAAAATTGTTACAACTTACAATGGATAATTTGAATAATCAGGTGAAGACAATGTATCGGCAGTGTAGATAACGTGATAATTTACTACATTAGGGTCAGATGTTAAATTTTTTCTTAAAGTTGTAATTCCATTTCTAAGATCATCAAGCATAGGACCTTTAAACACAGATGTATCGCATATTTGTACCCAGTTTCCACCAGCAGCAAAAAAACTTGCAACTGTATTATTTGCAATATGAGCATCAAGTTCATCCCAATAAATTTTCTTTGGAGTTACTATTATATCCGGGTAGCAATCGCGTGGTGGTTTTTCACATATTCCATTTCCTATATCAGTTCGGTCAGGATATGTAAGTTCGTTTTGAGCAATGTTTTGCAATTGATTTTTGCTTTCTATACTTTTTTTATTAGTAATTGTATTTTTTACAATTGAACTATTTGTTTGTGAATCAGTGCTAACTGGTAAATTGCCAGTTTCTTTACAGGCTAATACTGAAAGCCCTAGTATTATGATAATACTAATCAAATATTTTTGCATTTTATACCTCTTTAAATATTTTTTTAACAAAATTTTACTTGCATACAAATTTTACCTTCCTGAAATTTCTTTTCAACAAACAATTAATAATAGGAAGGTAGTTATTAAAAGTTTATTAAAAATAAAATTTTTAAAATTGTATTTCATAAAATTTCCAAATGCAAATTATCTTTTTTTTATCTTTTTTTTATCTTTTTTTTATCTTTTTTTTATCTTTTTTTTATCTTTTTTTTATCTTTTTTTTATCTTTTGCGAGAATAATTACGCAGTGTGTAAAATAATACACAGTCTAAAGTTGTTTTTACAATACATTCACAAAATATCTTTTGCTTGATTATTGCAACTTATTAAAACAAAAGACAAAACCAAAAATATTATTATCCTCTGCATTTTTTAATCCTTTTTAAATTTATAAATATCGAAAGCAATATGTTCTCTATCTAATTTAGGATTTTTAGATATTAATAATCCCATATTAGTAGGAATAATGTTGGAGAAATCATAGATGCTTCCCTTAAAAAATTGTTCAGTGATTATATTCAAATCTTTGTCCAATATTATTATAGAAAAATCAGCATATAAGAAATCATTTATCTTGTTATTTTTGTCTGTAAGGGGCATATTATGCCGTATTATTCTATAAAATAATTTATTATATTTATCATAAATTAAGTTAAAGTAACTGCCGTGTGCCATATTAAATTCTCGAAAAGATTTAATATCGTGTTCTTTGGTTGAATCTAAGAAATCAAACTTATCTAAAAAATTACTTTTTGCATTAATTGATTTTAATAAATTTCCCTGCAAATCATAAATATAAAGATTAGGGTCAACTTCAAAAGAATATATTAATTGATTATTTACAATATTAAAGGCGGCAGCATATTTCCCGAAATCTTTATTGTATTTATATAAGTTAGGGAAAGATATAGTTAAAAAACTGGTATCCTTTTTTAAATCATATATGAATAGGCATTTTCCAAAATAGAATTGACGTGGTGGTAATTTTGCTCTTGCTTCCATAAAGATAGAATTTTGATAAATTCCGATAGGGCAACAGATAGAAGAAGCCTCATATTTTGTATTGTTATCTTTTAACATTGAAGACAGATCTTTTATTTGATATATTTTTCCTGATGTATCAGAAACAATCAACTTATTAAGGTTATAATCGTAAGCAAAAATTTTATTAAAATTTTGTATTAATAATCCCCCATTGTATTCCAACAAGTTGTTATTAAATCTAATTATTTTGAATAATTTTTTTGTAGTTAAATTATAAATATCCCAAGAGTTTCTTATATTATTATATTTGCATAAGTAATTATTGCTGGAAGATTTATCTACATAAATTAATAACTTGCCCCCGGTATTGTCTGTTGAATCGTCAATAGCAATATTTATTGTACTTACTTTGTATAAAAGATTTTTTTCGTTGTTTTTGTGAGTACAAGAAATCAAAATAAGAATGAAAAATAAAATAGTTGATAATTTGGTTAATGAATGCTTCATTTTTTATTCCTGTTTAAACTCTTTTATATGACAATTTAATTATCAATAAAGTTACAGGTCTATAAAATTTTTAAATGAATTGTGAATTATATTTTACTAATTTTATTAGCAGAGGTGCATTACTTTTGCCAAAAGATAGGACCTGTTTTGTAAATAAATCCTGGTAGTTCTTTTTGAAAGAAGTTACTTACGCTTTTAGAAAGTTCTATTAAATTAAGGATGTTTATTGTAGTATCAATTCCTTCACGTTTAAGGAAATGTACAACGTCTTCGGTTGCTACATTGCCAGCGGCAACTTTTGTAAAAGGGCAACCGCCCAAACCACCAAAAGATGTTTCTATATATTTTACTCCTGCTTGGATAGCAGATTGTACATTTAAAAGTCCCAATCCATAGGTATTATGGAAATGACAAGCTAATGTTAAAGTTGGATCTAATTGATAAATTTCTTTAAATAATTCTTTTACGTAAGTTGGATTGGCATGCCCGGCGGTATCCGCAAGACTAATATTTTTGATATTTGCTGCTAAATATTGGCGAATAATTGCAATTACTTTTTCTTTTGGTACTTTTCCTTCATAGCCACAGCCAAAAGCGGATTGAACAGAAACTTGCACTTCAAAACCTTCTTTTATTGCAAGCATAGCCATTTCAATTATTCTTGTTGTGGCTTCACTAACAGTCATCCTTGTATTTTTGTAGCTATGAGTTTCACTTGCCGACACACCCATTAATATTTTTCCAACTTTTGAATTTATAGCTCTTTCCAAGCCTTTTTCGTTTAAAACAAGTGCCGTTAAAGTAACATCTTCGGGAATTGCAAAATTAATTTGATTGTTATTAATTCTGTTAAAAATTTCGTCAGTATCAGCCATTTGTGGTAATACTTTTGGGTTTACAAATGAACCAACTTGAATGAATTTTATTCCTGAATTTATTAAATTTTCTAACCATTTTAATTTAATATCAATTGGTACAATTTGAGTTTCAGATTGTAATCCATCTCTTAATCCTACTTCATGAATAATTAATGTTTGGTTAACTTGCATTTATTATCACTCCAAATTATAATTCAATTATTAAGAGTTTTTTGTTTTCTTGTTTGAAATAATCATAGCCAAAAAAATCAATTGTAATTTCGCTAACTTTTAAATAATTATTCAAAAGTTTCAAATCTTCAATTTCGTTTGATAAATCGCCACCTTTCCATAGAATCATTTTTCCATTCTTTTTTAATAAATTTTGTGCCCAAATAAAAATTTTAGATGCTGGAGCAACTGCACGAGAAACGACTAAATCAAATTTATTTTGGTATAATGGATTTTGAGCAAATACTTCTGCCCTGACTGCTTTTGCTTCAATATTTCTTAGTCCAGTATGTTTTGCAAGCATTTCAACAATTTTGATTTTTTTTGTAATAGAATCAATTAAAGTAAGATAAATCGTCGGGTTAGCTATTTTTAATGGAATACCTGGTAGCCCACCGCCAGTTCCAATATCTATTACTTTTGCTTTTTCAGGAATATTTACATATTTCATTATTGTTAAAGAGTGCAAGATATGCTTTGCTAATACAAAATCAATGTCTTTGCGGGAGACCATATTTACTTTTTCGTTCCAATAAATTAACTCTTTATGAAAACGGCGCATATTATCCATTTGTTCTTCGCTTAATATGATTTTATTTGCTGAGCATACAGTCCAAAATTCTATAAAATCCATTTTTGTATATTTGTTAAATTTGTTAAATTTGTTAATTTCAAATTGACAAAATTAAACTATTACAACGAAATAAATAAATTGAGTGTGTAAAAATTGGAAAATAATAATATTCAAAATACAGACCAAAGTATCCAAAATACAAATAAACCTTTTTTCAGTATTGTAATATGTGCCTATAATAGGAGCATAATTTTACCAAGAGCTTTGAATTCTTTATTTGACCAAGAATATAAAGATTTTGAAATTTTGCTTGTTGATGATGGAAGTGATGACAACACATATAAAGTTTATCAAAATTTTAGGAATAAATTCCATTTGATAAGATATATTTACCAGATACATAAAGGTTTACCACAAGCAAGGAACTTGGGTATTGCATCAAGCAAAGGTAAATACATTACTTTTTTAGATTCCGATGATGCTTATGAAAGCAATCATCTGCTTACACGTTTTGAAATTTTATCAGCTCATCCAGAAGTAGATTTGCTCTATGGAGGATTACGAGTTATTGGCAATCCTTTTGTTCCAGATACAAATGACCCTACGAAAGTTATTCATATAGATAAATGTATTGTTGGTGGAACTTTCTTTTTTAAAAAAGAAATATCAAAAAAAATTAATGGATTTGCTAATTTAAAATATGGCGATGATGTTGATTTTTTTGAAAGGGCAAAAAAAAATGGAGCAATTACTTTGAGAACAAACATCAATACTTATTTGTATTATCGGGACCAAGATGATTCAATTTGTAATACTTATTCAAGCTAAAAAATATGAGCTTTAAAAATGAAACTTTTGAAGAGCAACAAAAACGAATGCAAAAAGTAATTGAACTTTTAGCCAACGAATATCCTGATGTTAAAATTCAGTTAAATTTTTCTACTCCATTCGAACTGCTTGTAGCCACAATTTTGTCGGCTCAATGTACAGATGAGCGTGTAAATAAAGTTACGCCAATATTGTTTGCAAAGTATAAAAATATAGGAAGATATTTCCAAGTTCCACAAAAAGAACTTGAAGAAGATATTTTTTCTACTGGATTTTATAAATCTAAAGCAGAAAAAATTCAAAAGACTGCAAAGATAATTTCAGAAAAATTTAATGGAGAAGTTCCAAATTCGTTAGAAAAACTATTGGAATTGCCTGGAGTGGGGCGAAAAACAGCAAATGTTATTTTAGGGCATATATTTAATATTCCAGCAATTGTTGTAGATACTCATGTTATAAGAATAACAAATAAGTTAGGCTTTGTTGATACGGAAAATGCTGAAAAAATCGAGTTTAAACTAATGGATTTAGTTCCAAAAGAAAAATGGGTAGTATTTACTCATTATTTAATTAATCATGGTCGAAAAATTTGTATAGCTAGAAAACCAAAATGTAAAGAATGTTTTATTTCTAAATATTGCCCAACAGCGGAAATATAGAATAAATACCACAATACAAATATTTAGTTAATTGTAGAGAACACATAGAGATTATATCGTTATTAAACAATCTATGCTTACTTGTTCTTATATTTTAACATATTTTTGCTTTTCCCAGTAAAAATATGTACTAATATGATATTTAATTTGATAAATTATTATTAAATTTGTAATTATAAAAAAATTAACTTTAAGGAAAAATAAATGAGTATATTATTAGATAAAAAAACCAAGGTCCTTGTACAAGGAATAACAGGTTCAGAAGGAACATTCCATACTTCCCAAATGATCGAGTATGGGACACAAGTTGTTGGAGGTGTAACACCAGGCAAAGGCGGACAATCATATTCAGGTAAAGGAGAAAATATATTTAGCCAAGCAGTTCCAATATTCAACACTGTGAAAGAGGCTGTAAAAGAAACAAATGCAAATGCGACAATAATATTTGTGCCGCCTGCTTACGCTTCCGATGCAATATTAGAAGCAATAGATGCCGAACTTGATTTAATTGTTACAATTACTGAGGGAATTCCAACAAAAGATATGATTTATGTTTATGATGCGTTGAAGAATTCCAAAACCGTAATGATAGGACCAAATTGTCCAGGTATCATAACTCCCAAAGAAGCAAAAATGGGTATAATGCCCGGATTTATTCATAAAAAAGGCGTCGTAGGCGTTGTTTCACGTAGTGGGACTTTGACTTACGAAGCTGTAAAACAAATAACAGATATTAATTTAGGTGAATCAACAGCAGTAGGAATAGGTGGCGACCCAATTATTGGTAGTCAGTTCATTGATATAATTAAACTTTTCAATGAAGATCCAAAAACAAGTGCAATTATGATGATTGGTGAAATTGGTGGCAATGCAGAAGAAACAGCCGCTGAATATATCAAATATCATGTTAAAAAACCAGTAATTGGATTTATTGCTGGAAAAACTGCACCTCCGGGTCGTCGTATGGGACATGCTGGTGCTATAATTTCTGGTGGTAAAGGTACAGCAAGAGATAAGATGCTAGCTCTTGAATCTGCTGGTATTAGTGTTGTTGAATCTCCGGCTGACATAGGTATTTCTGTTGCTAAAGCTTTGAAAAATTTTAATTTAAATGAATCTGATGAAAAAAACGTAACTCCTAAAAAAAAGAAATAGGACAGTATTATAGGTAAACAAAATTTAATTATTTGTATATTTACATTTATATGTTATTTTAATAAGGAATTGTATGGGAAATGTAACATTTGGGATGATTAAACCCGATGCTGTAAGAAAAAATTATAGTGGAAAGATTCTTGATATGATTTTAAATACAGGCTTTAAAATCAATGGTTTAAAATTAATTAAACTAACTACTTGCCAAGCAAAAAAGTTTTACGAAGTTCATAAAGAAAGACCATTTTACAATGAATTGGTAGAATATATCACAAGTGGTCCAGTAATAGCACTTGCTTTAGAAAAAGATAATGCTGTTGAAGATTACCGCAAATTACTTGGGGCAACAGACCCGCTTGAAGCGGCAGATGGAACAATTAGAAAACTTTACGGTGAATCAAAAGCTATCAATGCTATTCACGGTTCTGATTCTGATGATAATGCAAAAATAGAAATTTCGTTTATGTTCAGTAATTTAGATTTGGTTTAAGTTAATTTATGGCAGAAAGTTTCAGTAAGAAGTCATCTAAAATAATTCATCAAAATCCTTACTGGAATTATAAATTAGACGAATACATTATTCCCTCGGGTGATATACGTAATTATTACTACGTAGACTCCCGAGGGTCTTCTATTATTATTCCCAAAATTGATGATAAGCATTTTATTTTGATTGAGCAATACCGATATTTAAATCAAAAAGTAAGTATAGAATTTCCAGGGGGCGGTCTAATTCCAAATATTTCTTATCCAGAAAATGCTTTAAAAGAATTAGAGGAAGAAACAGGTTATAAAACAGATATTAATTCTTTGACTTTAATAGGAGAATTTAATCCGTGTATTGGAATGACCAATGAGATTTGTAAAGTATATCTGGCTGAAAATTTACAACAAACAATACAACAGCCTGATGAAGAGGAAGAAATTAAAATCCTTGTTCTAAATCCTGATGAAATAAATTCAATGATAAAATCAAATAAAATTTGGAGTGGAATGTCTATATCTTCGTGGTTTTTTTATGTATCAAAATTTATGATTTAAAATGAAAAAATTGTCTTTAACTCTTTTGCTTTTTTTACTTTTTACAAATTTAAATGTATTTACACAAGAACAAGAAGTAACCAAAGGTACAAACAGTGAAAAAGTAGAATTACCGAAATTCTATATTCATCCTAAGTATCCTGTAAATTTAGCATTTGCATATAAAAGAAGTGAAACAACTAAAGTAACCCAAATTTTTAGTGATTCAACAACTCGTTCTTATGACAGAACTTTGAATATATATTTTACATTGTATGCTCCTGGTAGAGAAATTGAAGGAGTTACAAAATTGTCAGTTACTATTGATTCGTTGGAGTATTTGTTCGTTACAGGAAAAGACACAATTAAATACAATTCCCAAGATGATGAAGCGGTTCCTCCTTTTAATTTTCAAGACTATGAAGCAAGTTCAATAGTATTAGGTAAAGAATTTCATTTCTATTATTCTCCTTATTGGGATTTTGGAAAAATTGACGGGGAAAAACTTGCAGAAGTTAGACGTTATGTCAATGATCCAAGCAATGGTATTAAAGATTCATTAAGGAACTATATTTGGAATTATCATCTCTCCGATGAATATTTATCTAATATTGTAGATGTTATGAAAAATTTGATGCCAACAAGAAATATTGATACTGCTACACAAATAAATATTCCTTTTAAAATTGATATTGATGAAATTAAATTAATAGACACAACAGCTAAATATAAATTAACGGAAATATCATCAGTTTTAAATACATTAACTTGTAAGATTAGTCATTTAACCAATAGAGAAAAAAAGGTGAGAATATTTGAATTTGGTAGATTGGTTAATGTGCTTGATTGTGATGGAACAGGAAGTTATGAATTGCAAGTAACTCCACAAGGAAGAGTAGATGGAGCTAAAGGTACATTTAATATCATAATAGATGTTAAAGATATGAACGAGATTATAAAAGAAAAAATTGATGTTGAGATTAATTATCAATTAATGAGGAATTATAAAATTTAATTCTGGAAATAAGTATGAAAAAATTTATATTTCTATTTTTTCTTGTTGTACCATATATTTTGTTATCTCAACAGCAATCTAACAATTTTACAATTGATTTAGCAAGAGATTTTAGTAAAGATATATTTGAATTAAATGGTGTCCCATTTTTGCAACCTGTTGTTAAAGTTGTTAATACAACATCTAATACTGGCTTTTTTTATGATGCGTTTGTTCCAAAACAAGTTTCAACCCCATATTTCAAATTCACAATTCAAATGATGTATGGAATTACTCCCGAATCAGAAAAAACTTATGTACCTCAAATGCCTAACCAGCCATTTAACGCAAATGATATTGGAAAATATTATAATGTAGTAACAGGCAAATTGGATACGGCAGGATTAATTCATTATTTTTTCTTAAACTTAATGTATGATGGAATGTATGGCAACCATAAAGGATTAATTGAAATACCTAAGTCTGCACCAACTGCATTAGGTAATAAACCTACATCTTTTGAAATTCCACCAGGTGCATTAGATACATTAGTTAAATCTCATCCAGCATATCCCATTATCAAACAATTAGGGTTAGAAGATACTGTTATGCACACAGTTGAAACTTTCCCGAATATTTTTGATTTACCACCTGGCGGCAATATTAACTCTATTGTTGCAGGTGTTCCGCAATTAGTAATTGGTTCGTATTTAGGTTCAGAACTTTTAATTAGATTTGTTCCCACTATTAATTTAGGAACAAATATCGGGAATTTTAATTTTTGGGGATTAGGTTTAAAACACAGTATTTCTCAATATTTTGAAAGTCCTATTGATATTGCCGTGCAAGCGGTTTATCAATCTACTAATTTAAATAATAAAGTTGGGGTTACTAATGCTGAATTAAATGCTAATGCTAAATTTGTAAATGTGAATTTAGAATTGTCCAAATCCTGGGATAATTTATTTACTTTTTATACTGCGCTATCATATGAAAATGTTAATATTGAAAGCACTTATAAATATTATTTGCCCGTTGTTGTGCAATGGCAATTAGGTATGCTTGAACAAGATAGTACGAAACCTACACCAGGTTATCCTGGTGATCAAAATCCACAAACAGCACAAATTAAAGTACAAGACAGCCAAATGCGATTTACTTTTGGTCTTTCAAAAGAAATTAGTAATATTATTCTTTCTCTTGATGGAAGTTTTACAAAAATGTTTATGCTTGGTTTTTCTCTTGGTTACAAGTTTTAAAAATAAAATTATTTAAATGTTTATGAATGAAGAAAAAATTATTGATGGGAAATTAGTTGCAAGTACAATTCGTGAAGTATTGAAGCAAAAAACAGCAATTCTCAGAGATACACAAAACATCATACCAACGCTTGCTGTTCTATTGGTAGGGGACAATCCTGCATCCAAGGTATATGTTTCAGGAAAAGCAAAAGCGTGCATTGAAATTGGTTACAATTCAATTGTCAAAGAACTTCCTGATAGTGCTTCCGAAGATGAAGTTTTGCAAATTGTTAATGAATGGAATAATGACCCATTAATTCATGGAATTTTAGTACAACTTCCGCTACCTAAACATATTAATGAAACGAAAGTATTGCTTTCACTTAATCCAGCAAAGGATGTTGATGGTTTCCATCCCGAAAATGTAGGAAGGTTGGTTGCAGGATTGCCAGGATTTAAGCCGTGTACACCTGCGGGTATTATTGAGTTATTCAAATATTACAACATTGAAACTTCGGGCAAAAATATTGTTGTCATTGGAAGAAGCAATATTGTTGGAAAACCAATGTTAAATATGCTTTATCAAAAACAAGATTATTCTAATGCAACTGTAACGATTTGCCATACGGGAACAAAAGACATTAATTATTTTTCAAGAAATGCAGATATAGTAATTGCGGCTATGGGATTTGCTAACTTTGTAAAAGCCAATATGATAAAAGAGGGTGCTATTATTGTTGATGTTGGAATGAATAGAATTGAAGATAATACAAAAAAATCAGGCTACCGTTTGGTTGGCGATGTTGATTATAATGATGTTTTTCCAAAAGCTTCTATGATTACACCCGTTCCTGGTGGAGTTGGTCCTTTGACTATTGCGATGCTTATGGTGAATACTTTTAAAGCGGCAACTAATGAATTTTATCATTAATTATTGATATTATGACAGATACAAATAATAAAATTGACATCTTATTTGAAGATAATTATTTGTTAATTTTAAATAAGCAAAGTGGAATACTAACATTGCCTGATAGGTTTAATTATTCAATACCAAGTCTTTCTTCTATGCTGAAAAAAATATATGGTAAAATTTTTGTTGTTCATAGATTGGACAAAGATACAAGTGGGGCTATTATTTTTGCGAAAGACCCTGAAACGCATAGGCAATTAAACATTGATTTTGAAAATAATAAAGTAATACGTAAATACCATGTTGTTGTCGAGGGAATAATACCTAAGGATAAGTTGGATATTGATATTCCTTTACGGCAATCAAGAAAGAAAGTGGGTATGACTTTGCCTTCTGCAAAAGGAAAAGCCTCTTTAACAAAAGTACAAGTTATTGAACGTTATCGGAATGCTACTTTTATAGAATGTGAATTAATAACAGGTAGGCACCATCAAATTCGAGTACATTTACAGACTATTGGTTACCCATTATTAGTCGATGATTTATATGGTCATTCCAAATCATTTAATTTATCTTCAATTAAACGTAGTTATAACTTAAAAAAAGGTACTAAGGAAAGTCCTATAATTTCCCGTTTGACTATGCATTCTTTTTATCTGGAATTTATCCATCCAATTACACAGCAGGTTATTAAAATTTCGGCGGATTATCCAAAAGATTTTGCTGCGTTAATTCAATTATTGCAAAAATATTCAAAAGTTTAGTTATATATATAACTTTTTATAGGCTTTACTGAAAAATTTCGTAAATTTGTAACTTAATTTAAATTTAAATTGTCATATATTAATTAGACAAATAATTAAAGGGCTAATATGTATAAAAAATTATTAATTTTAATAATAAGTGCTTTAGTCTTCGGTGGAGTAAATACATTCTCACAATTTGCAAAAAGCAAAATACCGAATTACTTAAAACCCGAATATAAAACATTTTATTTAAGTCACCCAGAAATAGTTAATCCTTTACAAATGGTGAGGTGGAAACCAATACCACCTGAATGGGCAAAATATAAACCTGAAAAAACAGTTTTGCAAAATGATGCAGGATTTAATTTAATCAATATTACCAATGGAAATGATGCTCAAAGTGAAACATGGATAGCAATTAATCCAAAAGATCCTAATAATTTAATTGCTACCGCAAACGATAATCATTATTTAAGTGGTTATCAAAATTGGCGTATGAACTCTTGGGTAACTTTTGACGGTGGTCAAACTTGGAATTCATCTCCAACACCTCCGAATCTAAATGTATATATTGCACCTCCTACAAATGGGGGAATGACAATATTTGACCCTGGCGTAGCTTTTAACACACAAGGACAAGCAGTATATACTTATGGTTACTGTCAAATTTTGTCCAGTGGGACAACAGATGGAGTAAACGGAGTATTTGCTGTCTCATCAACAGATGGGGGTAAAAGTTGGTATGGTTGGGGACAAGATTATCCAATATCAGCAATTTCTCTTTCGTCAAATGAATCTGCTCCGCCTTTTAACGATAGATACACACTTGCTTGTGATAATGTTTCAAATACTGAATATAAAGACAGATTTTATGTAACTTGGCAAAGATTCCTTGTAAATCCTGGTGTTACATTTGCTTATTCAACAGATTATGGTGCTTCTTGGTCTTCACCTGCAATTTTAGGAACAGGTAATACACAAGCACCGATGCCAGCTGTTGGTCCTAATGGCGAAGTATATGTAGCATGGATTAATACTAATTATCCTGATGAAGCGCAAGCAATAGTAAGAAAATCAACTAATGGTGGTTTAAGCTGGAATAGTTCTATAATGGCACAAAGTGTTTATAGCATTGGTACAATCAATTCACAATCTAACAGATTTACTTTAACAGACAAACAAGGAATGAGAGTATCTTCACCACCCCAAATTGCTGTTGATTGCTCAAACAAATCTTCTCGTGGTTATGTATACGTAGTTCAAGCAGGTCGTGCTGTTTCTGGTGGTGCTAACCATATTTATCTTTCCCGCTCAACTGACGGTGGTAAAACTTGGCATAAGTCTCAAATTGACGATAATGCTGTTGGAAATGATATGTTTTTTCCTTCAATTACTGTAGACCCGATCACAGGAATGGTATCAGTGTTTTACTATAGTTCACAAAATGACCCAACAAAAAATCAAGGTGTTGATGGTTATTTAGCATTTTCAAAAGATGGTGGTAATTCTTGGAATGTTTTACGAGTAACTCCTGCTACTTTCTATATTGATGGACCAGAAGATGTTATGCCACAAGGAGAGGCTGGTAATGTTTACTGGGGTGATTATTCATCTATTACTTCTTATAATGGTGTTGTGTACCCATTGTTTTGGATGCCAACTTCACCAACAGGGAATTATTTCTCATTAGATTTGTTTACTGCTCCAATTTCTTCTCAACCAGCACCGGCTAAAGATTTAACTGCTCAAAGTGTTATAAACGGTAGTGATATCAAAGTTAAATTAACGTGGACTAATCCTCAGTATGATTTGTTAAATAATCCATTAGGGGATTTCAATGTTCAAATTTATCGTAATGATGTTCCAGGCAATCCAATTGCTACAATTAATAAATCAAATCCAAGCGAATATACAGATGCAAATGTAACTGATGGGACTGTTTATACTTACACATTGAAAGTAGTTACAATAGATAATAGGGTAAGTGCACCAGCAATGGTTTCTATACTTGTGGGAGGTGCTTTAAAGCCAAATGCCCCAAGCAATTTATCTTGGCAGCCTCTTGCCGATGGAGTTAATTTATCTTGGACAAATCCTTCAACTGCAATTGATGGGACTCCAATCAGAGCTCTTAAAGCAATCAATATCTATGTCGATGGTAAGTTAAATCAAACAATTTCACAAGATAACACACAATCTGGTAATAATGTAACAGCCAAAATTAATATGGACCCAAAAACATTTGCAAAAATTTATATTTCTGCTGTTGCTACTCGGAATGGAACTGATGCAGAAAGTGACTTTACTGATTCTTACATAGTTTATGCAGGTTCTGTTTTCAGTACAATCTCTGAAAATTTTGATGATACAAATAATGTAACTCCACATTATACTGAAAATGGTTGGTCTATTACTAATGAAGTTTCTTATTCCGCACCGAATTGTATTGCTTCTTCACCAAATGCTAAATATCAAATTAACACAAACTATGAACTTTATTTTCCTCCTCTTGTAATTACTCCTGAAAACCAGTCTTTGATTTTTGAACATATTTGTTTAGTTCATAATACTGATGTTGCACAGGTGTCTGTTACGAACAACTGGGGAAAAACGTTTAAAGGATTGGCGTGGTATGATGTAAATTCATCTTCTGGCTTTGTTAGAAATGATGTTGCAAATAGTCAGTGGGCAAAAGCGGCAGTTGATTTACGTCCTTTTATTGGTGATACAATTATGTTAAGGTTTTCTGTCTTCTCAGGTCCCGCTTTGACTGATGAAGGTTGGTTTATTGATAACATTAATTTTGACAATACTGTTGGAGTAGATGAAAATCCTTATATTGTTAATAACTTGATTTATATTTATCCTAATCCTTCTTCTGATTATGTTAATGTTAATTTTACTTTAAGCAAGGCATCATCAGTTTCAATTGAGGTTTATGACCTTCTAGGAAATAAAGTAAAATCTATGGACTTAGGATACATAGAGCAAAATAATAATTCTGCTCAAATTGATGTAAAAGATTTGCCAAACGGTAATTATTTCCTTAATTTAAATTCAAATGGGAAACAATTAATCAAAGCAATTTCAATTGTTAGGTAAATTTAAGTTTTTTGAGTTTTTCTTAATAATAATCCAATCAGAATAAAGTAGTTTTCTGGTTGGATTATTCACATTAATTTGATAATACAATGAGCAATAAGATATTTACAGACGAAAATATTACAGAAGCTTACAATGAATTTTATAAGGAATTAGAAGCAAATAAAAGTGATGCTTCTCAAAATAAAATTAAATTAAAAGAATTATTTCGTAGATTAGTTTTTGTTTTAATTTCTCGTAAGTTTTTTTCAAAAGAAGTTGGGAAAATTGATTATTCAAAAGTTCAAAATGTTCTTTTAATGCGTAATGATGGATTAGGAGATTATGTCCAAACTACTCCTTTAATTAATTTACTAAAACATATTAATCCAGCAATCCAAGTTGATGTGATCTGTTCTGAAAGAAATTTAGACCTAATTCAACAAGATGATCAAGTTAGAAATTATTTCCTTTTAAATTCAAACACAGGTTTCATTAAATTAATAAAGTTTTGTAGGCAAATTAAAGCAAAATTTAAATATGATGTTTTTATAGCATTAAAACATACATCAACAACCAAAAATGCTCTTATTGGTAATTTAGTAGCCTCTCAATCCAACAAAATTTCATTTTCCCATAATAATACTTTAAGAAATAAAAGTTACTCACTTGCGTTTACTCATTTAATTGAATACCCTAAATTACCACTGCATTGGAGCGATACACTTTTGACATTGATTTATCATTCATCTTTAAACCAAATTGTTGGTTTCAAAAAATCTACTTATATTTTAAACAAAAAGTTTACAAATGTACACGCACATAAAGAAACAATTTTAAATAAAGAGCAAATCAAGGTGTTAATTAATATTTCTGCTTTTGAAACAAGCAGAAAATTTGAAGCACACCAAGCGGCAGAAATAATTAGGTATTTAATACAAAATTCCAAGTTTCAAATTTATGTTACATCTTCACCTAATGAGATAAGTTTAGCACAAGATATAGTTAATCAAGTAAATTGTGAAAAGTGTAGTTTAGTTACTAAAGATTTAATAGGTTTAATAAATGAACTTCCACTTTTTGATATTTTGATTTCTCCTGATACAGGGATTGTTCATTTTGCCGATGCTTTAAGAATTTCTATTGTAGCCTTTTATAAAAATTATGATAAAATCACAAAATGGCACCCATTGAAATCAAGATTTGTCGGAATAATTCCTGAAAATGGAAATTTCAACAAGATTAATATTCAAGAAATTGCAAAAGCATTAGAATATTTAGGAGTAAAATTAAACTAAAAAGCAAATTTTACTAAACAAAAATTTAATTTAAATCACCAAATTTTTCAGGATAAAGTGGTAATGGTAAAGCATCAGGAATTCCCATAAGAGGAACATCTTTTCGTAAAGGATAAATTGGTTCTTCTGTTACTGGGTCTTTAAAATCTTCTGGCATATAAAATCTTCTCAAAAAAGGATGATTTTCAAAAATTATTCCATACATATCATAAGTTTCTCGTTCGTACCAATTAGCACTTGCCCATATAGAAGTTACAGAAGGACATTTACAATCGTGTTCATTGACTGGAGTTTTAACTCGTAAATAACATTTATAATTGGTTGAATATAAATTATATACAACTTCAAATCTATCGTTTTTTTTCATCCAGTCAATTGCAGTAACATCAAGACACATATCAAAATCAAGTTCGGGAGTGGTTTTTAGCAGATGCATCAGTTTTAGCAAATTTTCTTTTGCAACAATCAAAGTTAATTGATTGCGATGCTCGTAATATGAAACGCTTATTTCTGCTTTTTCTAATTCAGTTGAAATTTTACTTTTATCTATATACATATTTGTTCCTTCAATTAATTTTCACTAATTTGTTTTAAAAGTTCAGATTTGGCTTCGTCAATTGAAGTATAAAACTCAAAAAGCTGATTAATTTGAGTCATTTGCATTAAATTCATAACAAAGATTCCTGCATTGACTATTATTACAGGGATTGAGAAGTCTCGTAAAATACGATTAGCTAAAAGTAATGCTCCCAATCCTGAACTGTCCATAGATTCAACTGAACTTAAATCAAATATCATTCCTTTGATGTTTGGTTGTGCTTCAATAAGTATTTTTGCTTTTAGTTCAGGGGCTAATTCTGTTCCTATTGAATTTTCCTTAATTGTAAAAACAATAATATTATTATCATTTTCTATTGTAAATTTCATTTCTTTTTCGTAAAATTGTAAAACAAATTTATCAAAATTAATAATTAATGCAAAATAAATTTAAATTTTTGAAAAAAAATATTGAAAATCCATCAATTCTTGTGATAAGATTGAGTTCTATTGGGGATATTGTGCTTGCTTCACCAATCTTACGTATTTTGAGAAATACATTTTCTAATGCAAACATTGATTTTTTGACGTTAGATAGATTTAGTGAGATTAACTTGTTTAACCCGAGAATCTCAAAAATATTTTCAGTGAACAAAAGTAAATTAAAATTTAACAAAATTGAATTTATTTATGAGGGCAAAATTGTTGATATAGGTCAATACGATTTTATCGTAGATTTACAAAATAATAAATATTCTCATAAAATTATTAAGAAAATTGCAACCAGTAAAACACAAGTGTATTCTTATCCAAAAAATCGTTTGCATAAATTATCACTTGTTTATTTAAAGAAGCCTTTAATTAATGATTTTCACGTAGTAAAGGAATATTTGAAAGCATTAGAAAGATTGCAATTGAATGATGATGGCTTGGGACTTGAATTTTGGCTAAAGGGCGAAATTCAATATCTTCCATTTACAAAAAATACAACAAGCAACACAAAAAAGAAGATTGCAATCGCACCAGGTGCAGCACATAAAACAAAACAATGGATTGCTGAAAATTTTGTTGAGTTGATTGATCAGTTATTGATAAAATATGATTCTGAAATTGTTTTGCTTGGTGGAAAGAACGAACAATATCTCTGTCAAATAATTGAAAAACAAATTAATGGGGAAATAATTAATCTTTCTGGTCAAAAGACGATTATTGAAACGGCTAAAATTATTGATGAAGCAGATGTTTTGATAACGAATGATACAGGTTTAATGCATATAGCGGCTGCAAGACAAACTCCAATAGTTGCTATATTTGGCTCATCTGTCCGTGAATTAGGGTTTTATCCTTTTCGATGCAAATTTATAATCGTTGAAAAAGATATATGGTGTAGACCTTGTTCACATATTGGACGAGATTTCTGCCCGCTAATTCATTTTGATTGTATGAAAAAAATAACTGTCAAAGATGTTTTAAATGCAGTTGGAAAAATGCTTCCATTTTATCAGGAACTAAAAAAAGATAATTACTCTTTAAATCATTGATATATAAGGATTTATATTGTTGGACTTATTAAAGTAATAAAATCAATATTTGCAAAATCAAATCATTAAATAATTGATATATAATAATTTATAAAGTTTTGTTGATTATTGCTATATTTGTTCTTTCGACTTTATTGTGAATAAGTTCTTGCTAACTAATAACTTATCAAATTTGTATGTTGAATATTTTCAATATAAAATGGAGAAGATGTTGGTTGAAAGTTTTAAATATTTTATTATAAAGAATTTACTACAAATCCGAAAAATTTTAAATATCGTGTTTCAGGCATTGCTGTTAAAATTGGATGATCTGGCGATTGTAGTCCTGTATATATCAATTTCAAATTTTTATTTGCTTCTTGGGCTGCAGATAATATTGATTGGTAAAAGGTATCTTCTGTAATATGTTGTGAACAACTTGATGTTAGCAGTATTCCGTTTTCCTTGACTTTGTTTAATGACATTTTATTTAATCTTTTATAAGCAACTTTTGCGTTAGTAACTGACTTTTTATTTTTTGCAAAGGCAGGAGGGTCGCAAACTACAATATCCCACTTTTCGTTTGTGATTTTTAGAAAGTCAAAAATGTCAGTAACCTCAAAATGTATGCTTGTATTATTTGGAAAATTTAAATTCATATTTTCTTGTGCCATTTTCACAGCAGATTCTGAAATATCTATTCCAGTGCATTCTTTTGCATTTCCTTTCATTGCATTTAAAGCGAAACTACCTTGATTACAAAATAAATCAAGTATTGTTTTGTTTCCCGATATTCTTTGTAAAAATTGTCGGTTTAATCTTTGGTCAAAGAAATAACCTGTTTTTTGTCCTCTTGTAATTGAAACATTATAAGCTATTGAATTTTCATTAATATTTACTAAGTCAGGAATAACACCAAATTCAATTTTATCTTCTGTATCCAGAGATTCAATTTTACGCCAATAAACATTATTATTTGAATATATCCCTTTAATGTTTGGTAGTTCAGAGATTAGTGCTTGTATTATTATTTCTTTGTTTTTTTCAAATCCTGCACTTAATATTTGTATTGATAAATAATCGGAATATTTGTCCACAATTAAGCCAGGTAACAAATCAGATTCCCCAAAAACTAATCTATAACTATCTTCTGAATGAAAGAAACTTTTTCTTAAATTTTTAGCATTGGCGATTCTTTTTTTTACAAAATCAAAATCAAAAGTATTCGAATTTAGCAGCCTAATTGCAATTAAACTATTGCGATTATAAAAGCCTAATCCATAGCTATTATTGTTTTTATCAATAACTTTCACCAGAGAGCCTGATTCTATATCAGGTAGTTCTTCTAATTCATTAGAAAAAATCCATTGATAAGAGTTTTGAATTCTTTTAATTGTTCTTGTATTGTTAATTTTAATAAAATCCATAAAATTGTTGTGTTATAGTATTCTTTTTAATAATTAATAAACTTTGAAACAGCAAAACATCTAATTTTGCCATCTTGATGTTTTCTATATGAACTGTTTGTAAATAAATTTCAATATTTTAATTTTGATAATTAGGCATTTAAAAATACAAATTTAAAAATCTTTTTAAAAATATTGCTCTTTACAGAATAATTCATAATTTCCTTGAGTAAAAGGTTGAACAATAAAATTTAATGATTCTGGTAATAAAAATTTATATTGTATGTAACTTTTTATAAAAATTTACGTCTAATTTATAAATGTTAAATGAGAGGTGTTGAAATGAAGACGAAGTTAATTGTAAGTGTAATTATTTTATTAGTATTACCGAATTTAATGCTTATTTCTCGTGAAAATCAAATTAATGCAGGAAGAACACAAATAAGAACAGAACTCCATCCTCAGTCTTCTAATTCTTATAGGGCTGTTCGTCCTCAACAATCAAGACCTGTTCAAGTTAGGCAAAGGCAAACTACAAATCATAATACATCAAGAACAGTAAAAACAAGAAGTTATCATACTAGACCTCAGGAACAAAGCATTAGTTCAAAACCACAAGTTACATCAAATAACAATTCAATTAGAACAAACAACGTGCAAGCTAATCCACAGGTAGAAAGAGTAGCAACACAACCACAAGGAATTTCGAATAACAATGTAAATAATAATAATTCAATTAGAACAAACAACGTGCAAGCTAATCCACAGGTAGAAAGAGTAGCAACACAACCACAAGGAATTTCGAATAACAATGTAAATAATAACAATTCAATTAGAACAAACAACGTGCAAGCTAATCCACAGGTAGAAAGAGTAGCAACACAGCCACAAGGAATTTCGAATAACAATGTAAATAATAATTCAATTAGAACAAACAACGTGCAAGCTAATCCACAGGTAGAAAGAGTAGCAACACAGCCACAAGGAATTCCGAATGTTAAAGAAATAAGCGGTAATCCTCAAAATAATAATTTACCTATTGGAAATAGAAATACATTTGACCAAGCGAAAGAAGCAAAAGTTTTCCAACCAAATCCAAATGACATTGTTGCTAACCCAAATTACAAAGGCAGAACAGATTTACAAGTCGTTCAAAATCAAGCTTTCGTAAACAATGAAATTGTGGTACGCAATGGAGACAGAGGTTATGGAGAGCATCATTATAATAATGGTTATGGTGATTCGCCTTATATGCGATTTGATGCGGGATTACACTTTCATTTTAGTAGGACATATAGAACTATGCCTTTAGGTTATAGAGATTGTTCTTGGCACAACCGGCATTATTATTGGTTTGACGGTGGATTTTATTATTATGATAATTTCGGATTTTATTGGATGCTTCCTCCAATTGGTTTTGAAATTAACTTTATTCCAGAAAATTGCTATTATTTCTATTACAATTATAGACCTTACTATTATTATGCAGGAGTATTTTATGTGCCAATTGACAACACTCCAAACTATGTTGTTGCTGAACCGCCAGTAGGAGCAATTATTCAATCAATCCCTGATGATGCTACCCAATTAGTTATTGACGGTCAAATTTATTTGACTTATAATAATATTATATATAAACAAGTCGATGTTGAAGGTACAACTGCATATAAAGTTGTTGGTAAATTACCTACGAAATAAAATAAATTATTGTAAAAACGTTTTAAATTGGTATGTAAATTCAAGGTTGTCTAAAATATAAAAAGAAGGACAATCTTGAATTTATAATGTTCCTATATTAAATTAATTTCACGGAAGTAAACCAAAATCAAAGGTAAAAAAAAATGTTTCTTAAACATAGCAATCATCTTAAATTTATTGTGTTAATTTTATCACTATCAGTGTTTGTAGTTTCGTGTGGTAAGAAAAATAGTTCTGAAAAAAAACAAAAAATGATTACTTCGGTTGATGTATATATAGTTCAAACAGGTGATTTAAAAAATGATATTTTTGTTACAGGGAATCTTTTAGCCGACGAACAAGTTGACATAAAAGCGCAGGAGGCGGGAAATATTGTTTCAATAAATTTCCAAGAAGGTAAACCAGTAGTTAAAGGTCAATTATTAGTAAAAATTGATGATAGAGATTGGAAAGCACAATTGCAAGCGGCAAATGTAAATCTTGAAACTTTAAATAAAGACTTATCACGCAAAAAAGAACTTTTAAAAATTAATGGTGTAAGCGTTCAAGATGTTGAAAACGCCGAAAATAATATAGCAAATGTGAAATCACAGATTGAACAGTTGAAAGTTAAAATAGATTATTCTGAAATTAGAGCACCATTTTCAGGAGTTGTAGGATTAAGAAATTTTAGTCCTGGTGCTTATTTAAATGTAGGTCAAACAATTACTACATTGGTAAAATCAAACCCAATAAAAATTGATTTTCAAGTTCCTTCTAATTATGCAAATTCATTAAAAGTTGGTCAATCAATTCAAATGGTAACCCGCTCCAATAAAGACACAATCAATGCGAAAATTTATGCTTATGATCCATTAATATCAGAAACATCTAGAACGATAAATGTAAGAGCTGTTGCGAATAATCCCAATAACAAGTATTTACCGGGCGATTTTGCAGATGTTTTATTAACTCTTGCAGATATAAAAGATGCCATACTTATACCAAGTGAGGCAGTAGTTCCACAAGTTGATAAGCAAACAATTTTTATCGTTAAAAATGGTAAAGCGGTAAGTGTTCCAGTTCAAATTGGAATAAGAACGGACCGAATGGTTGAAGTTATTAGTGGGGCAAATGTTGGTGATACACTAATTATGACAGGTTTAGTTACAATGCGTTCAGGAATTCCTCTTAAAATCAACAAAGTATTAAATATAACAAATAACTAAAAATGACAATATCAGATTTAAGTATAAAAAGACCGATTCTAGCATTAGTTTTATCAATAGCAATCGTATTATTTGGTTTAGTTGGGTATTTCTCTTTGGGCGTTAGAGAATATCCGAGTGTAGATCCCGCCGTAATAACTTGTACAACAACTTATACAGGTGCAAACGCTGATGTGATAGAATCACAAATAACTGAGCCATTGGAAGACAATATAAATCAAGTTGCCGGTATAAAAACAATGAAATCAGTAAGTTCCGATGGTCAAAGTAGTATAACGATTGAGTTCAATCTTGGTGTAGATATGGAAACTGCGGCAAATGATGTTAGAGATAAAGTTTCACAAGCAGTTCGTAATCTTCCACCGGATGCAAATCCTCCAATAGTTACAAAAGCAGATGCTGATGCAGAAACTGTCTTTTCTGTAACATTGCAAAGTAGTAAGCGAAATTTACTTGAACTTACCGATATAGGCAATAATATTTTTAAAGAAAGATTACAAACAATACCGGGAGTTAGCCAAGTTAATATTTGGGGTGAAAGAAAATATGCAATGAGACTTGTTCTTGACCCCAAAAAAATGGAAGCTTATAATTTAACTCCTACTGATATTAGCAATGCGCTAACAGCACAAAATATTGAATTACCAACAGGTATTATCGATGGTAAAGCGACTGAATTAACTGTTCGTGCATTAGGTAGAATTTCTACTCCTGACGAATTTAACAATTTAGTAATTGCTCAAAGAAATGGAACTTTGATTAAATTAAAAGATGTCGGAAATGCTGTATTAGGTGCTCAAAATGAAAGAACGATTTTACGTGGGAATGGTGGTATTCCGATGATTGGTGTGGCTTTAACTACTCAACCTGGAGCAAATTATATCCAAATTGTAGATGAGGCTTATAGAAGAATTGAAAAAATCAAGGAGGATATACCCAAAGATATTCAATTAAATATTGCATTAGATAATACTAAAACTATCAGAAAAGCAATAAGTGAAGTATTTGAAACAATTTTTATAGCATTTGGACTTGTAATACTTGTTGTGTTCTTCTTCTTGAGAAATTGGCGAGCAACTTTAATTCCAATCGTAACAGTTCCAATTTCTTTGATTGGTTCGTTTTTCTTTTTGTATGTTATGGGCTTTTCAATCAATATATTAACGTTGTTAGGATTAGTTCTTGGTACTGGGTTAGTGGTTGATGATGCAATTGTAGTCTTAGAGAACATTTACAAAAAGATAGAAGAGGGACAAAAACCAATTCAAGCGGCATTTAAAGGAGCAAGAGAAGTATTCTTTGCCGTTGTTTCAACATCAATAACATTGATAAGTGTGTTTTTGCCTATTTTCTTTTTGCAAGGTTTTACTGGTAAATTGTTCCGTGAATTTGCAATGGTTATTGGTAGCTCAATCTTAATTTCTACTTTTGTTTCGCTATCATTAAGTCCTATGATGTCCTCTCGAATTTTACATAAAGGGCATTCAAATAGTGAACTTTTTAAAATAGTTGAGGCATTTATCAATAGTGCTATTAAAACGTATAATGAGGCATTGACATATTTCATTAATCATAGGTGGCTTGTATTTCCAGTTATCATATTTGCTTTTTTAATTATTTATTTTATTGGGACATCATTACCATCAGAACTTGCTCCACTTGAAGATAAATCAATGTTAAGAATTGTATCTACTGCACCAGAAGGAACGTCTTACGAAGCAATGGACAGTTTTCAGAAGAAATTGACTGCTATTGTTGATACGATTCCCGAAAGAGAGTATATTATAGCCTTGACTGCACCAGGATTTGGTTCTGCTCTTGCCGCAAACAACGGTTTTGTTAGAATTTCTCTTGTTGACCCAAACAAAAGAAAGCGTTCACAAGCACAAATTGCACAAGAATTAATGAGAATTGTTAGTAAATATAATTTTGCTCAATCTTACATAGTTCAAGAGCCAACAATTGCGGCAAGTCAGTCAAGCAAAGGTTCTTTGCCTATTCAATTTGTTTTGCAGGCTACTTCACTGGATAAATTAAAAACTTATTTGCCAAAATTCTTAAAAGAAGCACAATCTGACCCTGTTTTTGATGTTGTTACATCTGACTTAAAGTTCAACAAACCTGAACTTATTATTAATATTGACAGAGATAAGGCTTTGGATATGGGCGTTTCTGTGGCTGATATTGCAACAGTTTTGCAACTTTATTTAGCAGAGCAAAGAATTGGGTATTTCATTAAAGGTGGCAAGCAATACTATGTAATTTCAAAAGCGGACGACAAGGAAACATCAGACCCAACAGATTTAAAAATGTTGACGGTTAAGAATTCAAAAGGTGAAATGGTAAAATTAGATAATCTTGTTAGATTTGCATATCAAAGCAGACCACCTCAATTACTTAGATTTAATAGGTATGTGTCGGCAACTATTTCTGCTTCACCTGCTTCTGGTAAAACGCTCGGTGATGGAATAAATGAAATGAAATTAATTGCTTCAAAAGTTTTAGATGAAACTTTTACCACAAGTTTAACAGGTAGCTCGGCTGATTTTTCTGAAAGTTCAGGCAATTTATATATTACTTTCTTATTTACTTTAATTCTAGTATTTTTAACATTATCGGCACAATTCGAAAGTTTTAGAGACCCATTCGTTATTATGTTTACTGTTCCATTAGCAATATCAGGCGCATTACTTTCTTTATTTATATTTGGTCAAACTTTAAATATTTTTAGTGAAATTGGAATGATAGTATTAGTTGGTATCGTAACGAAAAATGGAATTTTAATTATTGAATTTGCTAACCAAAGGAGGGAACAAGGTCTAAGTATTAATGAAGCAATCATTGATGCTGCCACACAAAGGTTTCGTCCTATTGTTATGACAAGTTTAGCAACAATATTAGGTGCATTACCTATTGCATTAGCATTAGGTGAGGCTTCTACAAGTAGAGTACCTATGGGTATTTCTATTATTGGTGGTTTGCTGTTTTCACTAATTCTAACTTTATTTGTTATACCTTCTCTTTACACTTATGTTACATCTAAAAAAGAAAAGAAATATGTTGAAGAAGAATTATAAATTCATATTATTGCCAATTATATTTGGGCTTACTCCTTTTATTCTTTTTAGTCAAGATTCTTTGAAGTTTTCTCAAATTGTTAATCTTGCTTTGGAACAAAATTATCAAGTCCAAATTGTAAAGAATGAGCAAATTAAAGCCTCTAATAATAATTCCTACGGTGGTGCAGGATTTTATCCTACGTTAGATTTTAGTGGTAATCAAACTTGGAGCACGAACAATATTAATCAAACCTATTATACCGGTGAAAATAAAGCAACAAATAATGCTAAAAGTAATGTTACTGCCGCCTCACTTAATTTAAATTGGAATATCTTCGATGGCTTTCAGATGTTTGCAAATAAAGATAAACTTGGTTATCTTGAACAATTAGGTAAGGCTAACACTAAATACTATGTTGAACAAACTATTTCAGATTTAGCACAGGCTTATTTCCAATATGTTAAAGAATTATTTAAACTAAAATTATATTTTCAATCCCTTGATGTATCTCGAAATAGATTAGAACTTGAAAAGATAAAATTAAACCTTGGCAATACTAGTATTTTTACTGTTCAACAAGCGGAACTCGATTTTAATAGCGATAGCACTCTTGTTATTGAACAAGAAATATTGTTAAATCAGTTAAAAATATCTATTAATAAAATTATTAATAGACAATTAGATACTGATTTTTCGCCATTGCTTAATTTTGATTTAAAGCAAGTTGCGTCTTTAGAAGAATTGAAAAATAGTGCTTTTAAAAATAATGTTCAATTAAATCAACAGCAAATTGCTCAATTGATTTCTAACGAAAATGTAAAAATTCAAGAAAGCACTTTTTATCCTGTTCTAAGTTTATTTAGTTCATACAACTATTCAAATCAAAACAGTGCCGCAGGTTTGCTCAGAGTCAATAATTCGCAAGGAATAAGTTATGGATTGAATATAAGATTTAATTTGTTTAACGCAGATAAAGACCAAACTTCTTTGCAAAATTTGAAAATTGATGAAAAAACAAGTGAAATACAAACTAAACAAGTTAAACAAAATGTTGAAAGCGTTCTATTGCAAACTTATGAACAATATCAAAGCTATCAAAAAGAGCTTGCGCTGCAGCAACATAATGTTGAACTTGCACAAAATACATTAGAAATTGCAAAAAAACAATATGAACTAGGTACTATTAATGGTTTTGATTTTCGTCAAGTTCAATTAGATTTTTTAACTGCTGGCGATAAATTAAATGATTTGTATTTTGCAATTAAATCATTAGAAATAAATTTATTCAGAATTTCCGGAGAAATTACAAAAGAATTACAATGATAGCATAATTCTTTGTTTTTGTAAGATGTAAATGATATCTAAAATTTGATGAGTATAGTAAATTTAAAATTTATCAAATAAAAATAAAAAAAATAAAAGTTTTTAGATAAACTTTAATTTTTTTTTATTATATTTGTTTTTGCTAATTAACATTAATGGAGATTTTATGTTTAAAAAACTTACTTTTTGTCTATCAGTAGCTATGATTCTATTTCTAGCTATGCCAACACAGTCGTCTGCGCAAAACAAACAGTTTTTCCATCAAGCAATTTCTGGAGACCCAATATCTCTTGCATTTGGGTTGTTAAATGTTTCTTACGAACAACAGATTGCTCCAAAAAATTCTTTCACTGTATTTGGTTCTTACTGGTCATATAGTGATTGGTCAGCAGGTGGATTTGGAGGTTCTTACCGTTTCTATTTAATGCAAGAAACAGTACGTGCTTTGGAAGGTTTCAGCTTTGGACCTTTCGCCTCTGTTAGTTTTTGGAGCTATAGTAACGCATATTATCATTATGATGGTGGTACATCAATAGCAATTGGAGCGGAAGCTGCTTACAAATGGGTTTTTAGTGGTGGATTTATGGTAGAACCTATTATCAGACTTTCGTTTCCTTTGACTACTATTACAGGACTGTCCTATCATGGAACTTCTGTTGGTGTTAACTTAGGTTATGCTTGGTAAAAATATTTTTATATTTTAAAATGTCATTCTGATTGTAGCGAAAAATATATATATAACAGAAGTTTATTATATGCTGTGTATTTTGCCTCTTTCAGGATGACTATTTTATTTTTAATAATATATCATTTTTATAGATAAAAATATAATTAAAAAGAGTTTAGCTTATGCAAAAAATTGGAATATATGGTGGTAGTTTTAATCCAATTCATTTGGCTCACCTTATTATTGCTGATTTTTTTGTTAAACAAATTAATATCAATCAATGTTTATTTGTTCCTACATTTATTTCTCCTTTCAAAACAAGAGAAGCAAATCCATTATTTAACAATGAAATTAGGAGGAAACTTATTGAATTATCTATTAAAGGACATTCCAAATTTAAATTGGATAGCTTTGAATTGGATAAAAATGAGATTTCTTTTACAATTGATACAGTAACTTATTTGCATCAAAAGTATAGTGGCTCTGAATTGTATTTATTAATTGGAACAGACCAAGCAAATCAATTCCATCAGTGGAAAAATTGGCAAGATATTGCTAAATTAGCAAAATTAGTAATTGCTACAAGGAAATTAAGCAATGAAAAGATAATATTTCCTTTTCAAGAGATTGATAATAGTGTTAAGCCTATTTATCTTCAAAATCCAATTATTGAAATTTCATCAACTGAAATAAGAAAAAACATCTTAAATAATATTTCGGTGGAGTATTTTTTACATTGCAATGCTTTTGAGTATTTAAAATCAATAAATTTTCATAATTTGCAATAATAATTTTGGATTATATACAAAAACAAAAAGAAAAATTAATTTCAGATTTAAAGTTAAAAGGTATAAAATCTGAAAAGGTGCTTTCTGCAATGTGGAAAGTGCCAAGAGAAAGATTTATTGACCAATCAATTTTGGGACAGTCGTATCAAGATGTAGCCTTACCGATAATTTGTGGTCAGACAATTTCACAACCTTATACAGTAGCCTTTATGACAGAAAAGTTAGATATATCAAGTGGGATGAAAGTATTAGAAATTGGTACAGGAAGTGGTTATCAATCTTGTGTCCTTGCAGAACTTGGAGCAAATGTCTATTCAGTTGAAAGAATTGATGAACTTTATTTTTACTCGCAAAATATGTTTAAAGAACTTGGTTATAATATTACTCAAAAGTTAGGAGATGGAACTTTTGGGTGGAAAGATTTTGCCCCGTACGATAGAGTAATGATTACGGCAGGCGCACCTGAAACACCACTTGAACTTTTAAAACAAATGAAAATTCATGCTAAAATGATTATTCCCATTGGAAATAAAACTTTACAAATAATGACTTTAATTGAACGTAACTCTGAAACAGAATTTATAACTACGAAATTTTCACAATTTCGCTTTGTGCCATTAATTGGGAAACAGGGTTGGGAAAACTAACATTATCCGATATTTCTGTTCCGAAACCCTTAATTGTGATATTAGGACCGACTGCATCAGGAAAAACAGAATTATCCTATAAATTATATGAATTTATTGATTCGGAATTTATTTCTGCTGATTCAAGGCAAATTTATAAATATTTAAACATTGGTACTGCGAAACCATCAAAGCAAGAACTTGAAGATTTTCCTTTTCATATAATTGATTTTCTTGAACCTGATGAAAAATTTTCAACTGGTAATTTTGTGCAATTAGCAAAAAGTGAGATTGAAAAAATATATTTGAAAAATAAAGTTCCAATTATTGTTGGAGGAACAGGACTGTATATAAAAGCATTGTGTGAGGGATTTCTTGAAAATGATGATAAATCAAATATTTCGAATATTAATGAAACTATACGAATACAACTAAATAAAGAATTAGAATTAAAAGGCAAAGATTTTCTTTACAATAAATTATTAGAGATAGATAAAGAATCTGCTTTAAAATATTCGGATAAAAACCCGAGAAGAGTTATTAGAGCGTTAGAATTTTTTTATACTACAAATCATAAATTTTCTGATGCGCATATTCAAAATACACAGCAAAGTGAGTATAATTCAATTTATTTCGGTATTGATTTGACTCGTGAAAATTTATATGAAAACATTAACCAACGTTGTGAAAGAATGTGGAATTATGGTTTAATTGACGAAACAAAAGAAATTTTAGCAATGGGATTTTCATCTTCTTTAAATTCTTTAAATACTGTTGGTTATAAAGAATCTATTTCTTTTGTTAATAATAAAATGAGTTACGAAGATTCGCTGATAGAATTTAAAAAAAATACAAGGCATTATGCAAAGAGGCAATTAACATTTTTTAGACAGTTTAAAAAGACTATTTGGTTAGACCTAAGTATACAAATTAATTATAATATTACCAAATTTTTACTAAAAGATTTTATTAAATAAAAAAAACACAAATTTTATAACAAATTTTGTAACAAAACGTGTTTTTTTTTGTTTATATATTTGTATTTTGTTAATTTAGTCTTTTTTATTGAAACTAAACTTAAAAGGTGTTATATATGATTAATAAGATTACTTTATTTGTATTAATCTCGTCTTTTGCAGCTTTTTTTGGAATATCGCAAAAATCTTATGCACAGGACTTTTTTGGTCAGGTTGGCTATCCAGATGGACAAAACGGGCAATCAATTGCCGTTGACCAAAACAACAATGTTTATGTGGGTGTTTGGGGAAAAGGAATATTAAAATCAACAAATCAGGGAAATTCCTTTACTACAGCTAATACAGGCTTAACAAACTTTTTAATCAAAGATATTTTCGTAGCATCGAGTGGGAAAATCTATGTAACAACGTTCGGTGGAGGAGTTTTTGTATCAGTTAATGGTGGAAGTTCATGGACGGCAATTAATAATGGATTGCCTACACTTTTAACGACGACCATTAATGTTTATCCAACAGGACTTTTGATACTTGGTACTTATGGATATGGAATATTTGTTTCTTCAGATGGTGGTTTAAATTGGGTTAAGAGCAATTTGGGACTTCCATATCGTGCAGTAACAGCCATTGAAATAAGCAGAAATGGTTATGTTCTTGTTGGAACTTATGGTGACGGGATATATCAATCTCGTGATACAGCCAAAACTTGGAGGCGAGGCAGTTCAGGTTTAAGTAATCTATTTATTCAAAGATTTGCCAAAGATCTTGTTGGTGATGTTTTTGTTGCAACTAATGGTGGGGGAGTTTATAGTTCTCCAAACGATGGATTAAGTTGGTCCCGTTATGATACAACTGCAATCAATGACTTAAATGTTACGTGCATGGTTATTGCTGAAAGTAATGAGCCAATTATAGGTACTCGTAATGGCGGTATTCAATATTGGGATGCCGATTTGTATCGCACTTGGCGCACTCCATTTCAACCTTTAATTGGAGTTACTGCTGTTGCAAAAAGTAGTAATAATAGATTATATGCTATTGGTAGTGACCCATATCTATATGTTTCTACAAATTATGGAAGAAATTGGGTACAAATTGGTCAAATCAAAGATGATGCTCCTATAAAATCCTTCCCACTGGCTAATGGCGAAATACTGGCACTTTTTAATCACTATACTTTAATGTATTCATCGGATTATGGTAGTCATTGGGTTAATACAAATTTAACTAATGCTTCTGCAAATAATATTTTCAAAACTAATTCTGGTAAATATATTCTTGGTACTAATAAAGGTTTATATACTTCCACCGATGGGATAAATTGGACGCTATCACCGAGATTTCAAGATACAGTTATTGATGCGATGGCTTATAAAGATGGATTTTTAGTAGTTGCGGTGAATGATCTTCCGACTGGCAATCCGCCTCCTTTACCTACGCCAACAATACATACTTCAATTGATGATGGTAATACTTTCACAAAAAAAACATATCCTACAAACGGTCCTATTGCCTCAAAAATACGCATATCTTTAAATGGAATTATTTACGCCAGAATGCAAAATATGATTTATAAATCAACTGATAATTGTAATACTTGGTCAACTGTTACGCTTTCAGGTTTTAGTAATGCTATGGTCAATGATATTGAAGTAGATGCGATTAACTCAAATTTCTTTTATGTCGCTACAACCAAAGGCTTGTTAAAATCACAAGATGCGGGCAATTCTTGGCTTTATAGTAATTTGACATTTTTAGACCAAGATACACTAAATTGCACGGGAGTTACAGTTGCAAATAACGGGACAATATATGCAACAGCTTCTTTTACAAGAGATATCATTCCAGCTTATGGTATTTGGTTTTCAAATGATGCGGGATATAATTGGGATTCTTTAAATACAAGTGTAACATCTGCTCCATATATGTCTCTTGCAAGCGATAATGAAAGTAATTTGTTCTTATCTTCTGTTGCTCTATTTCGCTCATTCAATCCA
The DNA here is from genome assembly GCA_021780815.1 of Bacteroidota bacterium. GTDB lineage: Bacteria > Bacteroidota > Ignavibacteria > Kapaibacteriales > UBA2268 > GWF2-33-9. The sequence goes on from JAJXYC010000019.1 coordinate 69,073, forward strand.
GATAATATGCCAGTTCCATCTATTGAATCTCCTAAAAATAATACAAAAGGATTAGATTTGTCAATTAATTTTGTATGGCACCCTGCTCAAAAAGCTGATATGTATGAGATGCAAGTTGCTGATGATGTTGATTTTACTGATGTAATTGAATATGTAATTCAAACTGATACTACTTATACATTAGAAAGTCCATTAACATATAATAAAACTTACTATTGGCGAGTAAGGTCTAAAACAGATGGTTCATACAGCAATTGGTCAGATGTTGCTACATTTTCTACTTTGCTTAATGCTCCAACATTGATTGAGCCTCCAAATAACTCAACAGGAGTAAGTTTAAATCCTACATTTATTTGGCAACCAGTTCCTAATGCTTTATATTATCAAATTGAAGTTGCAAAAGATACAAACTTTACTTCGTTAGTTTTTAGTGCAGATTCATTACAAGACACAACAATTATATCTCAAACTTTAATTTCAGATGCAGCATTTTATTGGAGAGTAAAAGCTAAAAATGACAATAGCATTAGCCCTTGGTCTGATGTATGGAGTTTCAAAACTACTTTTGGAGCCCCATCGCTAATTTCACCGAAAAAAGATTCAATAAATGTGGTTATTAATCCTGTTTTGACTTGGGGCAAAGTAGTTAATGCTACTTATTACAATGTAATGCTTTCTAATGATAATACATTCAAAGATGTTCAACCAGTAAAAGTAGATAATGTTGCAAATTATCAAGTTTTGAGTTTAAATTATGATACAAAATATTATTGGGAAGTAAGTACAGGTAGTAATCAAGGAGAAAGTGATTATTCTGTTGTTTGGAACTTTACAACATTGATAGCACCGACAGTCCTTACGTTGCCAGCCGATAGTGCAAAGAATATTCCAGTTACAACCTCTTTAAATTGGGAGCAAGTAAATAATTATACCAATTACGAAGTTATTGTTTCTAATGAGCCGGATTTTTCTACTTTTGTTTTAGATACTATCATTTCTGGGACACAAATAAGTAATTTGAATTTATCTGGTTATAAACTTTACTATTGGAAAGTAAGAGTAAATCAAGTTCCCAAACTTGGATATTGGTCAGATACTTGGTTATTTACAACTTATTTGAACAAAACAGGATTAAGATATCCAACAAATCACCAAGTAAATTTACCCTCAACAATTAGCTTCTTATGGTTTCCAACAGATGGTGCTGATTATTATTTTTTACAAATTGCAAGAGATAATACATTCAACGATTTGATATTTAGTAAGGATTCGATACAATCTACTACGCTTGAAGTTAGTGATTTATCTTTTTCAACAAAATATTATTGGCGTGTTCGTTCAAGCAATAAAGATGGATTTTCAGATTGGTCTGATGTATGGGATTTTGAAACAAATTCAGTTGTACCAACTTTACTTAGACCAGCGAATAATTCTGTTAATTTATCTACTCCAGTTATTTTTGAATGGAAAGAAGTTCCTGGTGCTTTAACTTACTTTATGCAAGTTTCGACTGATGAAACTTTCACAAATTTAATTTACAGCCAAGATGGCATAACAACTACATTGGATACATTGGATAATACAATATTATTGCCATCGACTGCTTATTATTGGAGAGTTAAAGCTAAATTTTCAGGAGTTGAAACGGATTGGTCAACAATTTGGGTGTTTTCGATTGGCACTAATTACGTCCCATATACAGACGATATATCTATTTTAAATGTATTTCCAAATCCAACATCAGGTAATTCAAAAGTTCAATTTAATCCGAAACAAAGCGGATTTGTCAATATAATGTTAGTAGATGTTAATGGCAAAGAAGTTGAGCAGATATTCAACGGATATGTTTTCAACACACTTAATGAGGTTACTTTAAATACAACACATTTACCAGTTGGTTCATATTTTGTAATTCTTCAAATTGGTGATTTAAAGTATATAAACAAAGTTCAGGTAAATAAATAAACTGCATATATTATATGAATTGTAATTAAAATGTTGCCTCTTCTTAGATTGTTCAAAAGCGAATTAACAAGAAGAGGCTTTTTAAACTAAAAATGATTTATAATGTATTTGAAAAACAATAAATTAAAAAAAATTCAGTAATTTGCTTTTTTTTAATTGACAAAAATCAAAAAAGATGAATTTAAGTAAAAATTTTCAAGAAGAATTATATTCTGAAATAGAAGTAACAAAAGAAACTGCCAAAGAAGTAGGTCTTACAGAGGAAGAGTATGACCAAATTGTTAGTCATTTAAAAAGAACGCCTACTTATACAGAACTTGGTGTATTTGGAGTGCTTTGGAGTGAGCATTGTTCATATAAAAACTCAATCAAATTACTTAAAACATTGCCGCGTTCAGGCAAAAGATTATTAGTAGAAGCAGGCGAAGAAAATGCAGGTTTGGTAGATATTGGCAACGGCTGGGCAATTGCTTTTAAAATAGAAAGTCATAACCATCCTTCTGCGGTAGAGCCTTATCAAGGTGCGGCAACGGGAGTTGGTGGTATCTTACGTGATATTTTTTCTATGGGTGCTCGTCCAATTGCATCATTAGATTCATTAAGGTTTGGAGAATTAGATAACCCGCGTACTAAATATTTATTAAAAGGTATAGTTAAAGGAATAGGGGATTATGGAAATTCTTTTGGTGTACCTACGGTTGCTGGTGAAGTATATTTTGATAGTTGTTATCAGGATAATCCATTAGTTAATGCTATGGCAGTTGGAATTGTGCATAAAGATAAAGTTATTTCAGCAACAGCGAAAGGTGAAGGTAACCCTGTTTTTATTCTAGGAAGCCGTACTGGTAGAGATGGTATTCATGGAGCTTCTCTTTTGGCTTCTCGTGAGTTTGATGAAAAATCAGATGAAATGAGACCGACAGTACAAGTAGGTGACCCATTTGCAGAAAAAGTTTTATTAGAAGCTTTGTTAGAAATGCTTGATGCAAAAGTTCTTGTAGGTGTTCAAGATATGGGTGCCGCTGGAATTTCTTCTTCTACTTCCGAAATGAGTGCACGTGGAAATGTAGGTATGGATATTGATTTAGATAAAGTTCCATTGCGTGAAGAAAATATGTCTGCTTATGAAATTATGCTTTCTGAATCCCAAGAGAGAATGTTGCTTATTGTTGAGAAAGGCAAAGAGCATATAGCACAAGAAATTGCTAAAAAATGGGATGTTCCACTTACTCAAATCGGTCAAATCCGTTCAGATGGTCTTTTAAAAATTTATCGTAATGGCAAGTTAGTTGTTAATCTTGATGCAGAAGTTCTTGTTTTGGGGGGTGGTGCGCCTCAATATACTCGTGAATCTAAAATACCTCAATATATCAATCAAGTTAAACAACAGCAAAGTGAAATTGATAAAGTTTTACAAGACAATAAAAATAACTCACAAAATTTACTTGAAAAATTACTTGCTTCACCAACAATTGCCTCGAAACGATGGGTATTTCAACAATATGATTCACAAGTATTAACAAATACTGTTTCGATATCTGGCGATTCTGCAATTTTAAGATTAAAAGAATTACCTGGAAAAGGAATAGCTTTAACAACAGATTGTAATAGCCGTTATGTTTATCTTGACCCTTATCAAGGAGGATTGGCATCGGTTTTTGAAGCGGCAAGAAATGTTGTTTGTTCTGGTGCTTTACCTGTTGCTATTACAAATTGTTTGAATTTTGGTAATCCGTATGATCCAGAAGTTTATTTCCAATTCAAAGAGGCTGTTAGAGGAATGAAAGATGCTTGTTTAGTTTTGGATACGCCAGTAACTGGTGGTAATGTTAGTTTTCACAACGAATCTCAAAAATTTGCGATATTTCCAACTCCGACTATTGGTATGCTCGGTATGATTGATGATTTAGATTTGGTAATGTCGCCAGATTTGAAAAATGAAGGCGATTTAATTTATTTACTTGGAAATAATCGGGGAGAAACAGGTGGCTCAGAAATTGCTAAATTGTTGATGGGGAAAATACTTGGGGAAGCACCGAAAGTTATTATTGAAGATGAATTAATATTACAAAAAACAACTTTAAATTTAATACATAAAAAAATAATAAATGCCGCCCACGATATTTCAGAAGGCGGATTGGCTGTTGCATTAGCTGAAATGAGCATTTTAAGTAAAAAATTTGGTGCAATTATTGATTCTGAAAATATTAATTCAATGGCTCAATTATTTGGTGAATCGCAGTCAAGAATTGTTGTTACTTTACATAAATCAAATATCGTCGAATTTGAAAATATTTGCAAGAACAATAATTTAAGTTATTACTTTTTAGGTGTAGTAGGAGGTACATCTTTAAATTTCAAAAAGTTCTTTTCAATTGAAATTGATAGAATTAATGATATTTATTCCAATGCAATAAAAAATGAAATTGACAAGAAATAATGATTTAATGTCCAATATTTCCCAAAATTATCATTAAATTTGTATTATAATTTAATTTTATGTTTAACAAAAAATAAAAAGCTTTATGAAAAAAATTTTTCTTTTACTAACATTTCTATTGTTGCCACTTGCAACGTTTGCAAGTGAAGCCAATTTAATTGTACCAGAAGGTATAAAGGGTATTAATTGGCTATACTTTGGTTTTGTAATTACATTTTTTGGTTTATTATTTGCATTTGTACAGTATATGCAAGTAAAGAAAATCAAGGCACATAAAAGTATGCTTGAAGTTGCTGATGTAATCTATCAAACAGGGAAAACGTATTTAATACAACAAGGTAAATTTTTACTACTCTTGTTTGTAATTATTGGTATTGTTATTGCCTTTTACTTTGGGTATTTGAGTGGTGCAAATTTTGGATTTGGTAGTGTAATGTTCATATTAATGTGGACAGTTGTTGGTATGGGTGGTTCATACGCAGTAGCTTGGTTTGGCATTAGAATGAATACATTGGCAAATTCACGTATGGCGTTCCACAGCTTAAAGAATGAAACTTTTGGATTATTTAATATACCATTAAAAGCAGGAATGAGCATTGGTCTGATGTTAATAAGTCTTGAACTAACAATAATGCTTTTCATTTTATTGGTTTTACCTGGGAATTTAGCAGGTCCAAGTTTTATTGGTTTTGCAATAGGTGAATCGTTAGGAGCTGCTGCTCTTCGTATTGCAGGGGGTATATTTACAAAAATTGCTGATATTGGTTCAGACTTAATGAAAGTAATATTTAAAATTGGTGAAGATGACCCAAGGAATCCTGGTACAATTGCTGATTGTACTGGTGACAATGCTGGTGATAGCGTGGGACCTACTGCCGATGGTTTTGAAACTTATGGTGTAACTGGTGTTGCTTTAATTTCTTTTATATTACTTGCTGTTAATGGATTAGAAAATCAAGTTACTCTTTTGAGTTGGATATTTGCTATTAGAGTAATTATGATTATTGCCTCATTATTATCTTATTATATCAATCAATTTTTTGTTAAGTCAACATTCGGTAAAGAGAAAAAAGTTGATTTTGAAAAACCACTAACTTCTCTTGTTTGGATATCTTCAATAGTTTCAATTTTATTGACATTTCTTGTTACATATTTCTTATTATCTTCTCAATATCCTGGTCTATGGTTGCCATTAAGTATTATTGTTAGTTTAGGAACGCTTGCCGCATTAATTATTCCTGAATTAACAAAATTGGCAACAAGCCCAAATTCTGCACACGTCCAAGAAATTGTTAATTCTTCTCGTAGAGGGGGAGCATCATTGAATATCTTATCTGGATTTGTTGCAGGTAATTTTTCTGCATATTATAATGGATTAGTAATTGCACTTTTGATGTTTGTTGGTACCTTGGTTTCTAATTTTTTCGGATTGTCCACTTATATGATTTATCCCTCAGTTTTTAGTTTTGGTCTGATTGCCTTTGGTATGCTGGGAATGGGTCCAGTAACGATTGCCGTAGATAGCTATGGACCTGTAACAGATAATGCACAATCAATTTATGAACTTTCTTTAATTGAGGAAGTACCAAATATTTCTGATGAAATAGAAAAAGAATTTCATTTTAAACCTGATTTTGCAAATGCGAAGGAATATCTTGAAGCAAACGACGGTGCTGGTAATACATTTAAAGCTTCTGCAAAGCCTGTATTAATTGGCACAGCGGTGGTTGGTGCTACTACAATGATTTTCTCTGTAATCCTTGTAATAAAAAATACTTTGGGAATTAATCCTACAGACGTATTAAATATTTTAAATCCATACACTATAATCGGGTTCGTACTTGGTGGAAGTGTAATATATTGGTTTACGGGTGCGGCAAATCAGGCTGTTTCCACTGGTGCTGGTCGGGCTGTTGAATATATCAAGAAAAATATTAACCTTGACCCAAATGCAGAAAAGAAAGCTTCACCAGAAAAATCAAAAGAAGTTGTTCGTATATGTACCGTTTATGCTCAAAATGGTATGTCTAATATTTTTATTGCAACATTTTCTTTTGCATTAGCGATTGCTTTGCTATCAGCTCCTGCTTCCTCGGTAGATTCTGTTTCTCTGTTTGTTAGTTACTTAATATCTATTGCTTTCTTTGGCTTGTTCCAAGCTGTATTTATGGCAAATGCTGGTGGTGCTTGGGATAATGCGAAAAAAGTGGTTGAAGTGGATCTAAAAGAAAAAGGAAGCGAATTACACGCGGCAACTATTGTTGGAGACACAGTTGGTGATCCTTTCAAAGATACTGCCTCTGTTTCGTTAAATCCTATAATTAAATTTACTACTTTATTCGGTTTATTAGCAATGGAAATTTCAATTAGCGAAACTTTTAGATATATTGCTCCTTATTTTGGTATTGCATTCTTTTTAGTTGCATTTTTCTTTGCAGGAAAATCATTTTATGGTATGCGTATCAAAGATTAATTATTATTTTCAATATAAAATATAATTAATTGTATAATTTACACAAAAAAACAGGCTGTCTTACGGAGATAGCCTGTTTTTTTTATTTATGTATAATCGAATCTGTGGAAAAATATTTTTTTGATTTTATTTTTTGATTTTATTTATTAAGGTTCTTTTCTAAATAACATTCTATCTCAACTAGCAAATCATCTCTACATATATCGGCAATTGTATAAACTTTTAATATTTTCGGGAACTCTTTTTCTAATAATTCTTGTGATTCATTAAAGTATTGGTTGTTTTTTAGATAAATTTTCATATACTTAATCGCACTATTTATAATATTTTCTTCATAGATTTTTACTGAACAAATTAATGATTTTATATTACTAATAATAATTTGTATTTGTTCAGATAAATTTTGCGACCCAACGTTATTTTCACCTAAAATTGATGCAGTGCCAGAAATATAAAACTTTTCATAATAATTAGTAATGACTTGATAGGCTCTTTCAAACAAAGGAGGATATTTTTTGTTATTTCCAACTAAAACTTGTTGGCTATAAGAAAAAGCATCTGTTTGCTGTTTATTTGATATTCCTTTTGAAACAATGAAATTTTCAGGTTCTACGGAAATAAAATTTGTTAGTAAATTAAAACAATCCGACCCAATTCCTGTTGAGGCTGGGAATTGCAAAACACCATATTTATTAAATATTTCATAACGAATATTATTAAAAAGTTGGTAATTCTGTATCTCGTAGGGAGTATTTAAATTATTAGAAAGAATTTGAGGTATATAATTCCAAGTTCTGATTAATTGATTTTTATATATTTCACAATGAATTTTGCAAGAAAAATCAAAAATATCAAAAAATGATAAATTTTGTATTTGCTTATATTTTATAGGATTTACACAAGAATAAAGATAAAAATTATTTAAATAATTAATTTCAAGTATTTCTAAAAAATTAATTTCTTTTTTAATTTTTTGTAAAATAGCAATTGAGTTATCTAAAAAAATCACTTCCGTCAATATTGCTTGATTGTTTGCAGGAGACTGAGGTATAATACTTAACAAGAAATTTCTATTAATAAATATTTGTGAAATTATTGAAGAAATTTCAGCACTTTTATTAATAAAATCATCAGAATTAATGGAGCTAACATTAATTTGCATTAAGATAATATTCTTTTCAATGCCTTCAGAGAATACATCATTTCTAATGTTCTCAAAAAAAGAAAAATCCCAAGAAACTGCTTTATAAATTAAAAACTTCTCCACAACTATTTCATAAGGAATTAAATTAATAAAACAAATTTAATAATTTAATATTAATTAATCAATATTTTAAAAAAATCAATAAATTAATTTGATTTAAGAAACTAATCATTTAATTTTAACTAATTTTGTGTTATTAGTAAGAACTAATTATAAATTTTGTTGTAACTTATAGTATTTAAATGACGTTATTAGAAGCACCAGAGCAGAAAAGATTAAGAATTAGAAAGCTCCTTGACAGTGGTTTTGGATTAAGAAAAAAATTATCAATATTAGATGTTCATTTTGATGACGAAATAATAAAAATCAAGGCAGCACGGTGGGGTCCATTAATAATTCAAAAAGTAGCAGGAAATTCTAAAATTGCTATTGGAAGAGGCATAGCTGCAAAGATAGTAGTAGAAATAACAGATAAAAAATTATTTGATTTTGACAGCAATGAAAATTATTAATACAAATATAAATACCAATACAGGAAGTAATACTCAGGAAAAGCCGAAAAAAATTGCATTAGTCGGATTTCAATCATCAGGTAAAAGCACTATTTTCCGACTATTAACAGATTTCAGAGGAGATACAGCATTTAGTACAACTGTTAATATAAAATCATTAGAGGCAAAAGTCAATGGTAAATTATATCAAATCCTTGATTTACCTGGTATGCATTCGTTGAATTCAATGCAGAAAATTGAAAAAGTAGCAATTAATACAATACTTAATGGTGATATTGACATAATCATTAATGTGGTAGATTCTACAATTATTTCCAGAGGTCTGAAATTGACAATTGAATTAATAGAACTTGGCTTGCCAACAATTTTAGTGATGAATTTTTCTGATGAAGCAAGACAAAGGGGAATAAAACTTGACAAAGCAAAAATGGTAGAAGCACTGAACATTCCAGTAGTTTTGATGAATGCACGATCAGGGAGAGGTCTGAATGAATTAATTCAAAATATCGAAAAATTATCGAATTTAAGTAACTACATACCTAATCAATTAAACTATACATTCCATATTGAAGAATATGTTGAAGAAATAGAAAATCTATTAGAAAAACATAAAATAAGCAAAAAAGGTAATAGAAGGTTTTATGCAATTAAGTTGCTTGAAGACCAAAACTTTTTTACAGAGAATTTAAATGAAGAAATTAGAAGTAAATTAAATGAAATAGAAGATTCTGTTTACAATTCACATAAAATTAGTTTATTTGAGACAATTTCTTATGAAAGGCATCATATTGCAATGAAGCTAACAGAAGAAGCCGCACCTTTAAGTCAAGATAATAAAATGCCTGTACAAGATAAAATTGATTCATTTTTAACCCATCCTATTTATGGTTACTTATCGTTAATAGGATTATTAGTAGCATTTTTTGTATTGATATTTTATATTGGAACGTTGTTAAGTTATTTATTTGATCCTCCATTAAATTATATTACAACAATTTATGAACCTTTGAGACATAAAAATATATTCATTTGGTATTCAATCAATGGGGCATATCAAGGCATATTAGGTGCATTTGGTATTGTTTTGCCATATTTTTTACCTTTAGTATTTTTTAGTTCTATACTTGAAGAAGCCGGATATATGTCTCGACTGGTACTATTGCTTGATGATTTAATGCATAAAATTGGTCTGCATGGCAAATCAATAATTCCTTTTATTCTGGGGTTAGGTTGTTCTGTGCCTGCTTTATATTCAACCAGATTATTGGAAAATAAAAGAGATAGAATACTTACTGCTATTTTAGTACCGTTTATTCCTTGTAGTGCGAGATTAACAGTGATATTTGCGATTGCTGCTGCTTTTGCCGGTCCCATTTGGGCAATAATTATTTTGTTATATATTGTTCTAATTATTACAATATCTAGTTCCTTTTTATCAAAGGTTTTACCTGAATCACCAGGATTAATGATGGAAATTACTCCATTAAGAGCACCATCTTTGAAAATTTCTTTTCAAAAAACTTGGGCAAAAGTTAGTGAATTTTTAGGAGAGGCTTTGCTATTTTTGGTCTTAGGTGGTGTGGTACTTGGTTGGATTGAATATTTTAATTTGGCAAGATATATTGATATTATTTTTTCTCCTGTTGTTAAAGGATTAATGCAATTACCTGAACAACTTGGCTCAACATTACTTTTTGGATTTTTAAGGAAAGAACTAATTCTTGTAATGGCAAATCAAGCTCTTGGAGTAGATACTTTAAACAAATTACCGCTAAACATTAAGCAGGCAGTAACATTTATTATATTTGTTGCTTTATATTTTCCTTGTCTTTCAACTTTTATTGTGCTTCTCAAAGAGTATAAATGGAAAGTTACATTAATTTCATCAATAGCAACATTATTTATTGCAATGTTTTCAGCATTTTTATTTAGAATATTATTAAATTTAATATATTGAGGTTTTTATGTCAGATTCATTATTAAGCGAATCGATTCAGAATTACTTGAAAGTAATATACAAATTAGAAAAAAATTTGGAAGAAGCTAGTACTTCTGATATTGCAAAAGAATTAAATATTTCAAGTGCTTCGGTTACAGGTATGTTAAAAAGATTATCTGCAATGAGGCTTGTAAATTATAATTCATACAAAGGTGTAACATTAACAAAAGATGGAAAAACTTTGGCATTGGAAGTTATTAGGCACCATAGGTTAATTGAAGCATATCTGAGACAATCATTAGGTTACAGACTTGCAAAAATTCATAATGAGGCTTGCAAATTGGAACATTATGTTAGCAAAGATTTTATTGAAAAAATTACTGAAATTTTAGATGATCCAAAGTTTGACCCTTGTGGTCATCCAATTCCAACAAAAGATGGTGCGATTCCTACAAGAGACGAATCTTCATTGATTGAGTTTGAGCCAATTATTACTGCTAATATAAGTAGTTTAAACGATGAAAATGTTGAATTACTTAATTATTTAGATGATGTTGGTCTTTTACCTGGCAAAAAGATAACTTTGCTTGAAAAGTCTCCATACTACGGACCTATTCGTCTTGCCTTTGATGATAAAGAAATTTCTATAGGACACGAAGTTGCCAAAATGATATTTATTGATAAAAAATCGGTTAAACACACTTGATTATTTTTTAGCAAAAGCAAAAAAAATATACCTTTTGTTCCTTATTTTCGTCTTTTATCTTAATTTTGTAAGATTGTTAAATTTGAATTTACTGAATAATTTGTATTAAAATTATTAGTTTCTTTTGTAACTTTTATTATTGTTCAGTTGTCTATTATAATGGTAACCAATTAAAATAATATATATGAAAAAATTAGTTGTGACGTTAGTTTTGGTGGGTGTTATTTTTTCAAATAATTACTCTTTTTCTGCAAATAAATTCCAAACTTTATTGCAAAGCAATAAAGAACCAAATTTTTATGATATTCAAAAAGCTTTAAATGAAGATTACAATTCAAATAACTCGAGTGTACGTAGAGGTTGGAAGCAATTTAAAAGATGGGAATATTTTTGGGGACAAAGAGTTTTTCCAACAGGAGAATTTCCAAATACATATAAAATATATGAAAGCGTACAAAAATTTGAGAAAATGAATTCAAATCCTCAAATTCAATCATCTAATATATGGAAGGCATTAGGTCCGTTCAATCCACCTACTTCAAGCGATAATCAAGAGGGAATAGGTAGAATTAATATTATTCGCTTTAATCCAACAAATGAGAATGATCTATGGATTGGTGCAGCTTCTGGTGGTGTTTGGCGTTCTAAAGATGGTGGTACAACTTGGATTAATTACCCATTCACTAATTTTTTATCTTTGGGAGTAAGTGATATTGCAATTGCTCCTTCAAATGTAAGCACAGTATATGTTACTACTGGCGATGCAGATGGAAGTATTGGCACAGCTGGAAGTTATTATACGATTGGTATTATTAAAACAACTGATGATGGTGCTACTTGGAGTGTTACGCATTTTGCTAAACAACTTAGTGATAAGAAAATTTTGACAAGAATTTTAGTTAGTCCAACAAATGAAAATATTGTTTTAGTTGGGTCAAGTGATGGTATTTATAAAACAACTGATGGTGGGCAAACCTGGGTAAATAAATATCCATATAGTTCAATTGTTGATATGGAATATAAGCCCGGTGATCCAAACATTGTTTATGCCTCAAGTTATGGTTATTCAGGAAAAAATGATGTATTGAAATCTACTGATAATGGTGAAACCTGGAAATCAATTTATAGTATTACTTCCTCTAATAGATTATCAATTGAAGTAACACCTGCAGACCCAAATTCTATTTATTGTTTAGCTTCTAATTCAAGTACATCGGGTTTTTTATCTTTTTCAGTTTCACAAGATGAAGGAGCAACTTGGACAGTTACAGCTACACCGAGTTCAGTGAACAATATATTGGGTTGGTATAATGGTCAAGGAAGCGATAATAAAGGGCAAGGAATGTATGATTTGTCGTTAGCAGTATCTCCCAAAGACCCATATACTGTTCTTATTGGTGGAATTGATATTTGGAAAACACCTGATTTAGGTTATTCTGTTTCTATGCTAACACATTGGTTTGGATACTATTCAAAGCCTTATGTGCACGCTGATATACACGATTTGCGATTTTCACCTTCAGGAAGCAGAATATATGCTGTTTGTGATGGAGGAATTTATATTTCAAGCAATGATGGTAAAAGCTGGCAAGATATTTCAAATGGCTTAAATATTACTCAATTTTATAGACTGGGTAGTTCGGACTTAAATCCTAATGTAATAGCTGCTGGTGCCCAAGATAATGGGACAAGCGCATTTATTAATGGACAATGGAAACATATTTATAGTGCTGATGGAATGGAAACTGTTGTTGACCCGACAAATTCAAATCGTATATATGTTTCTATTTATTATGGTACTTTTTATAGAACAAACAATGGTGGTAGTAGCTTTGCAAAAATTATTGATAACAGTATTACAAATGAAAATGGTGGTTGGGTAACTCCCTTTGTTCTTGACCCAAGTAACCCGAATACTGTTTATTGTGGTTTCCAAAATGTTTGGAAAAACAAAGTAAATGGTGAAATAAGTCAATGGCAAAAGATTTCAAACTTTGGGAGTTCTCAAGCGTTGGTAGCATTAGTAGTTGCACCGTCAGACTCTAATACTTTGTATGCCGCAAATTACACAGATATATATGTAACACGAAACGGAGGAAATACTTGGTCAAATATGTATCATTCAAATTCTTCGGCTATTACTTATATTGCAGTTGACCCAAATAATGCCAAGCGCATTTGGTTCACCAAATCGGGATTCGGAAGTTCTGATAAAGTTTATGAGATTAATGATGGCAATCTTTTGAATTTGTCTGGAAACTTACCAAATGTTCCTATTAACACAATTGTTTATCAAAAAAATTCACCTGATAGATTATATGTTGGAACTGATATAGGAGTATTTTATAGTGATTATGAATCAGGTTATTGGGAAAGATTCGGAGATGGTTTGCCAAATGTAATTGTTCAAGAATTAGAAATTGATTATGGACAACCAATTAAATTAAGAGCCGCAACTTATGGACGTGGAATTTGGGAAACTACTGTTCTTGATTGTAATTTACCAGCACCGCAAGTTAATGTAATTGGCAAAGTTGAATTATGCGAAGGGGATAGTACCACGTTGCAAATTGGTAGAGATTACTCTAATTTTCAATGGTCAAATGGTAGTACAGACAAAACAATTACCGTTGATACCCCAGGTATTTATAGCTTAATTGTTACTTCGCCCGATGGCTGTAAAGCAAAGTCGCAAGGTGTTGAAATTCAAGTTTATCCGAAGAAAGATATGTCTATTACTTCTGCAACTGGTAGTTTAGCTTTTTGTGGTGATGAAACACAACTTGAATTGCGTGCCTCACTTGGTTTTCAATCTTATCTTTGGTCAACAGGTGATACTGTTAGAAGAATTACTATAACAGAACCAGGCGATTATTATGTTACAGGCATTACAGCACAAGGTTGTTCTTCAACATCAGATAAAATTACAATTGTGAAAAGTTCACTTCCACCTAAACCTATTATTAAAAGAGAAGGTAATACTTTAACTGTATCGGTTGATGACCAAAATTTTGATTTATCTGTTATGACATTTAAATGGTATCTTTATGGTGTTTTACTCCCTAATGCAACAGGTCAAAGCATTACTTTAACTGATCCAAGTGAGTTAGGAAATTATACTGTGGAAATATATAATCCAAGTGGTTGCAGTACTAAATCTGATGTGTTTGCTTTTGATGAACTTCCTGTGAAGGAGAATGCTCCAATTAATTCATCAATAACAATTAGTCCTAATCCAAATGACGGTAATTTTGACATTCAATTGTCTGGTGTAAATTCTGGCAATGCGCAAATTATAGTTGAAGATGTTAATGGACGAAAAGTATTGTCAAAAAATATGCTGATTCAAGATGCGTCAGCAATTTCAATGAATTTATCTAATCTTTCAAATGGTGTATATTTTATTAAAATAAATATAAATAATAAAACTTTCATTGAAAAATTTATAAAACAATAAAAATATGATTTCTTTTTTAAAAGGAACAATAATTGAGAAGAAGCCAACTGAAGTTGTTATTGAAACCAATTCAGTTGGTTTTTCTGTATTAATAAGTGTAAAAACATCAGAAAATATTCCCGATGAAGGTAGTGAATGTTTCTTATATACTACTTTAATTCCAAAAGAGGACTCTTTAAGTTTGTTTGGATTTTATTCTAAACAAGAACGGGAATTGTTTAAAATGCTAATAAATATTCCCGGAATTGGTCCTAAAAGTGCTCTTGGAATTTTATCTTCAATTTTTCCTGATGATTTAATTAATATGATTGCAAGCGGCAATACAAATTTATTGCAAAAAATTCCTGGTATTGGGAAAAAGACTGCCGAAAGAATTATCCTTGAGCTAAAAGATAAAGTTTCGACATTTGCCATAGATAATGTGTTGTCAGTTGAAAAAACAAAATTTAATGTTCGCCAAGAAGCATTAGACGCAATGATTATGCTTGGTTACAACAAAAATACTGCTGAAAAAATTATTAAAGAAGTTGTATCAAGTAGCCAAAAAGATTTATCAACTGAAGAGATAATAAGATATTCTTTGCAAAAAATTATGAAATAGATATGATTCTTGTTATACCGTCTTTAGATATAAAAAATGGCAAAGCAGTTCAAAGGATTAAATCGCCTAAACAATTTGAATTTTATTATAAAGAATTACAAAACCAACCTGTTGAACTTTGTCAATTATGGCGTTCTGAGAATGCAAAAACTTTGCATATTAATGATTTAGATGGCGATAAGCCAGATTCTCCAAATAAAGATATTATTTTAGAAATAATGGAATCGTTAGATATTCCAATTACTCTTGCTTCAACTTCAACTTCAATTGATAATTGTATAGAATATTTAGAAAAAGGTATATTTAGAGTTTCTTTATGCCATTACCCACTTGAAAGTATTGAAGGAGCAAAAAATTTGATAAAAGATTATTCCCCAAGAAGAATAATTTTTCATTTAGTTGCTAAGAACAACAAAGTTGTTTTAATGGGGGAAGAATCTGATTATACAGTTTTGCAGTATATCCAAGTGCTAAAAGAAATTGGAGCGGAAAGATTGGTCTATGGTGATGTGGAATGGATGGGTGGAGAGCAATCTGTGAATTTTGAGAAATTAGAAAATATGATAAATTTATGGAATAATAAATTATCTCTTTTCTGCGGAGTACCTAATTATTCTACTTTGCATAAGGTAACTCTTTATGAAGAGCATAATTTAGATTCAATAATAATTTCTAGGTCATTATACGAGAACCATTTTCCTTGTCAAGCAATATGGAGATTAGCGGAAACATATTAAAATTTTGAATTCAATTTCAAACAATATTATAAGAAAAATTTGTATTTTGCATAATAAAATTGTGCAAATTCAGCAATTTTAATTAACAAAGAACAATAGTAGAATATTAGGAGACAATTATGCCTCAAATTATAATAGATGGTAAATTAATAAACGCAGATAATGGTAAGACCATAATTGAAGCAGCATATCAAAATGGTATGGATATACCTCATTTTTGTTGGCACCCTGAACTTTCAGTAGCAGGGAATTGCCGTATGTGTTTAGTTGAAGTTGGAATGCCTAAAAAATTACCTGATGGTTCATTTGAACTTGATAGCAACGGAAAAACTAAAGTTCAATTTTTCCCGAAATTACAAATTGCTTGTGCTACTCAAATAACTGACGGAATGGTGGTTAATACACAAAATGACAAAACTATTGAAGCACAAGAAGCAGTTATGGAATTTTTATTAATAAACCACCCCCTTGATTGTCCAATTTGTGATGAAGCAGGCGAATGCAAACTTCAAGAATATGCTTATAAAAATTCTTCTGGTGAAAGTAGATTTATTGAAGAAAAAAATCATAAGCCAAAACGAGTAGAATGGGGACCAAATGTTATGTACGATGCTGAAAGATGCATCCTTTGCTCTCGTTGTATTCGTTATGCCAAAGAAGTAGCTAAACAAGATGTTTTAACTTTTGTGAATCGTGGCGACCATGCTTATGTTAAGCTTTTTGACGATACTCAATTTGATAATCCTTATTCAATGAATGTTGTTGAAATTTGTCCTGTCGGTGCTTTGACTTCACGAGATTTCCGTTTTCAATCTCGTGTTTGGGAAATGAGCTTTACCGATTCAATTTGTCCAGGTTGTTCAAGAGGTTGCAATATTAAAATTGGAGTTAGAAACAATCAAATTCTGAGATTGCAGCCGAGAACAAATATGTATGTGAACCGTTATTGGATGTGTGATTATGGGAGACTAACTCAATATCCATTTGTTAATAATGAAAGAGTAACTAATAATTTTATTAATGTGAATGCTAATTTTCAAGTTGCAAATTTTGAAGAAGCGAAAAATAAAGCTTATGAATTGTTGAAAAAGTTTAAACCTGGTGAAATAATGATTCTGGGTTCTGCATTTTGCACTAATGAAGATAATTTTGTTATTCAAAAGTTTGCAAAACAAATATTAAAGACAAAACAATTAGACTTTTTCCAACATATAGACGAGAATTTTAAAGATAATTTTTTGCACACAGATGATAAAACACCTAATACAAAAGGTGCATTAGAAATAGGTACTATTCCTGTTAGTGATGGATTTACTGCTGAAACAGTAGCGTCAAATATTAATAAAAAGCATATTAAAGCTTTGATAATTATCAATGATTTATTAGAAGATGACCATATTCTGTTTAATGCTATTGATAATTTAGAATGTTTAATAACTCTTTCAACAAACCATAATAAATACACAGCTAAATCTGATGTGGTATTTGCCGCTTCAACTTATGCAGAAGTAGAAGGTACATTTACAAACATAGATGGTAGAGTGCAACATTTTACTCCTGCTGTTGTAACACAAGAAAATTTATCAAGAATGGGTATGAAAATGAGTCGATGGGATAAATTTGGTGCTTACAATGACCATTGGACACAAAAAGATAAACGAGATGCAAGACCTATTTGGAAAATTATTATGGGAATTGCTAATTTATTTGGGGGTAACCTGAATTATAAAAAGGCAGAAGACATTTTTATTGATTTGTCAAATCATATACCTTCTTTCAATGGAATGAACTATGAATTATTAGATACACATCAAGGGATTGTTCTTAACCAATCAAAGCGACCAGACCCGATATTGGTTAATTATGTTTCTCATTATATGAAACCGTAATAAACAAATTATTGTCAAAAATAAAATGATATAGATATGAATGAAATACTTTGGATAAGTTTAGAAGCATTAATAAAAGCAATAATTATATTAAGTTTGCTACTTTTATCTGCAGCAATTTCTGTATATTTGGAAAGGAAATTGTCAGCGTGGATACAATTGCGTATAGGACCAAATAGAGTGGGTCCGTTTGGATTATTGCAACCGATTGTAGATGTTGTGAAGTTAATTATGAAAGAAGATATTGTTCCCAATGGTGCTAATAAGTTTTTGCATGGTTTAGCCCCTGTTATTTCGCTTGCAGTAGCAATAATGGTTTGGGCAGTCATACCTGTTGCAGACCCAATAAAAATAGGGGATCATATTATCCAAATGGGAATTTCACCTAATGCTGATATTGGAATACTTTTTATCTTAGCTATGACATCAGTTGGTGTTTATGGTATTGCTTTGGCTGGTTGGTCATCAAATAACAAATATTCTTTGTTGGGTGGATTACGTTCATCAGCACAA
Organism: Bacteroidota bacterium; assembly: GCA_021780815.1. Lineage (GTDB taxonomy): Bacteria > Bacteroidota > Ignavibacteria > Kapaibacteriales > UBA2268 > GWF2-33-9. The sequence goes on from JAJXYC010000019.1 coordinate 87,509, forward strand.
ATGATTTCTTATGAGCTTTCTATGGGATTAGCTATTTTATCAATAATTCTTATTTCAGGTTCATTTTCTTTGTCGGATATTGTAAATCAACAATTTTCACATTGGGGAGGTTTTCGTTGGAATATTTTCATTCAACCATTAGGTTTTTTAATATTTCTTACGACTGCATTTGCTGAAACCAACAGGGCACCATTTGATTTACCAGAAGCAGAACAAGAATTGGTATCAGGTTATAATACTGAATATTCGGGTATGCGATTTGGTATGTTCTTTCTAGCAGAATATGCTAATATGGCAACTTCTTCTGCTATTATTACTTTGCTTTATCTTGGAGGTTGGACGCTTCCTTTTGCTCCTTCTGCTATTGGATTAGAACAAGGAACTTGGATACTTGGGCTTGTACAATTCGTAATTTTTGCAATTAAAATTTATCTATTAGTAATGTTCTTTATTTGGGTTAGATGGACTGTTCCGAGATTCCGTTATGACCAATTAATGAGATTAGGCTGGAAAGTATTGTTGCCTTTAGCTTTGCTCAATTTAATTTTGACAAGTTTTGGGGTATTGTTTATTAATCATTAATCATTAATTTATTAAAATGGTAAATAAGTTATGAATATAAAACATAATATAGAATCTGATAGATTGACTTTTTGGGAAAAAATTTATATCCCTGAAATTGCTAAAGGTTTAGCATCCACTTTTAAAACAATGTTTCAACCTAAATTCACAAGAAGTTACCCTGAAGAAAAGATGGTGCCGTCTCCATCTTTTAGAGGTCGTCCTGTGCTTGTGCAAGAAGAAGAAGGTGGACGTTGTGTTGCCTGTGGGCTATGTTCCCGTGTATGTCCAGCTCTTGCTATTGAAGTGCAACCTGCGGAAACCGATAAAGAAAAAGAACGCTTTCCAAAAGTGTTTGAAATTAATATGCTGAGATGTATCTTCTGTGGATTTTGTGAAGAAGTTTGTCCAGAAGAGGCTATTGTTATGAGCCAAGATTATGAACTTGTTTTTACAAGTCAAGAAGATGCTATTTTACCAAAAGAAAAATTACTCGTTCCTATTAAAAATTTACAAGATAGATTAGAATGGCTAAGACAATATAGATAATTATATATATTTTTTTTTATGTTAATGTTCTGAATATAAAAAATAGTTTATTCTATATAATATATCATCTGTAAAATATATAAGAAAAAATTATGATAAGGACACATATTTTCTTTCTGATTTTAGTTGTTTCACTAATAGGATGTGATACTTCAATTGGTACGCAAAAAATTGAAGACACGGGGACAGTGAAATATTTGAGTATAGAGAATGGTTTTTATGGAATTGTTTCTGACAAAAATCAATATATTGACCCAATTAATTTATCTAATGAATACCAAATTGACGGATTAAAGATAAGGTTTACCTATAAGGAAAGAACAGATTTATCTTCATTTCATCAATGGGGAAAAATTGTTGAATTAGTTGGTATTGAAAAAATTAAGTGAACAATACTTTAATATTATTAATTATCAATAACAGCTTAATATTGTTTTCCCTTTTCTTTAGTTATTAATCAATTTAATAATTCTTCTTTTCCTTAAAAAATGAATTTTAAAAATGTCAATTATAAAGTAAAAGTTTTTAATTTTGTATTTAAATTTATTTAAGTTAATTAAATTTAGAGGACAATATGAAAATTATTATTTCAGACGGAATGAGCAAAGAAGGAATTGATATTCTTCAAACTGCAGGATTAGAAATTACAAACAAGAAATTTACTCCTGATGAGTTGCTCAGTGCAATTCCAGATTATGATGCAATTTTAGTGCGTTCAGCAACAAAAGTAACAAAAGAAGTAATTGATGCAGGTAAAAAATTAAAAGTTATAGCAAGAGGTGGCGTAGGTTTAGACAATATTGATGTGAATTATGCAAAAGAGAAAGGGATATTAGTATTGAATACTCCAGGCGCATCATCAATATCTGTTGCAGAAATGGCTTTATCTCATATTTTTGCGATTTCCCGTTTTACATATAAAAGCACTTCTGAAATGCAAGCAGGGAAATGGCCTAAAAAAGAATATTCAGAAGGATTTGAATTAACAGGAAAAACATTAGGAATTTTGGGTCTTGGAAATATCGGTAAGGAATTAGCAAAACGAGCATTAGGTCTAGATATGAAAGTTATTGCTTATGACCCTTATGTAAATACTTGTAATTTAGATGTTAAGTTTGTTTCTAAAGAAGAACTTTTAGCAAATTCTGATATTATTTCACTACATATACCTAAAACCAAGGGAGAAGGATATGCAATTGGAGCAAACGAATTTGCTTTGATGAAAGATGGTGTAGTTTTGATTAATTGTGCACGAGGTGGTGTTGTTTCAGAAAAAGAACTTTTAGAAGCTTTAAACAAAGGCAAAGTAAAGTTTGCAGGAATTGATGTTTTTGAAAATGAACCGCCAACAGAAACACAAAAAGATTTAATGAATCATCCAAATGTTTCTCTTTCCCCGCATATTGGTGGGTCAACTCCTGAAGCACAAACTCGTATAGGAATTGAAATTGCTCAAAAAATTGTAAATGAATTAGTAAAAAAATAAGAGAAGAAAAATGGCTATATTTAAACCGTTCAAAGCATTTAGACCAAAACCTGAATTAGCAAGTGAAGTTGCGGCAAAACCTTATGATGTTTTGAATTCAGAAGAAGCAAGGCAAGAAGTAATTGGGCATCCGTTATCATTTTTACACATTGGAAAACCAGAAGTTGATTTACCTGTAAATACAGACTTATACAGCAAAGAAGTATATTTGAAGGCAAAAGAAAATCTTAACAAGTTAATCAAAGAACAAGTTTTAGTTGAAGATGAAACTCCTTCATATTATCTTTATGCTCAAACAATGGATGGTCGTACTCAATATGGGTTTGTAGGTGTTGCATCGGTTGATGATTATTGGAATGATGTAATTAAGAAGCATGAAAAAACTCGTAAAGATAAAGAAGAAGATCGAGCAAACCATGTTCGTTATACAAATTCTCACTCAGGTCCAATCTTTTTAACTTTTCACGATAATAAAGATTTGCAAGCAATCATTGATAATATCTCTGCTACAAAGCCTAATACTGATATTACTTCTTTAGATGGAATAAGACATCAAGTTTGGGTAATTAACCAAGACAATCTTATACAAAATATTCAACAAATATTTGCGGCAACTAAAAACTTATATGTTGCTGATGGACATCATCGCTCTGCGGCAGCTGCAATTGTTGGCAAAGAAAGACATATAGCTAATCCCAACCATAAAGGAGATGAAGAATATAATTTCTTCCTAGCTGTCGCTTTTCCTGCATCTCATTTAAAAATATTTGATTACAATAGATTAGTGAAAGATTTAAACAATTTAACTCCTGAACAATTTATTAATAATACTAAAAATAATTTTAATGTTTCTAAATTAAATACACAATCCAAACCTTCCCAAAAAGGTCAATTTACAATGTTCTTAAATCATCAATGGTATTTGTTGGAAGCAAAACCTACAATTACTGATATTGTTGATCCTGTAGAAAAACTTGATGTTTCAATTTTACAAAAGTATATTCTTAGTGAAATATTAGGAGTTAATGACCCAAGAACCGATAAAAGAATAGACTTTGTTGGTGGTATTCGTGGATTAAATGAATTAGAAAAACGAGTAAATTCAGGTGAAATGACTGTTGCTTTTGCTCTTTTCCCAACTTCTATTGATGAATTGATTTCTATTGCTGATGCAGGAGCAATAATGCCACCAAAATCTACTTGGTTTGAACCTAAATTACGAGATGGACTTTTTGTTCATTTTATGTAATAAAATTTGAATATTTTTAAAAATTTATTCCATATTAGTAAAATTTTTTGAGATTGTCTTTGCTAAGGCAATCTCTTTTGTATTATACAATTTAATGCTTTATCAAACCTATACTTGACAAATAACCTAAAAAATTCATAATTGCTATTAGAGAACAAAGTATAAATGTAATAATATTCCATACCTTGTTTTCTTTATTATACCAAAGGTACAAAAGAAATGAAAAAAGGGAAGTATAAAGTAACGTTTCGGGGATGCTGAATAAGTGGTATTGTAGAGGTACTTTTGTATAAATATATCCATCAAATGAACCAAAAACAGGACCGATTGTTGAAATATATGAAAGACCGAGTATTAAGAGCAGTAACTTAACCCAACCATTTTTGGAAATAATAATATCTTTAAATGGAAATAGCACTATTGCGATAATTATTCCACGAAAAACTTGAAGAGCAGGTCCTAATACAACTAACGGGGAATCAATAGGTCGCATAATAGAAGACATAATTCCAGATACATATTGCTCTTTATAGTTTAGCACAAGCAAGGCTAAAATGCCAGCAATAAAATAAACAATAATATGGATTGATGTAACCCTCCAAATAAATATAGATAGTTCGCTTCTTTTGTTTGGTTTCATATTATTTTTATCATTATTTATAATTAATATAGACATCATAAGTCCGAAAATTATGATGTTCTGTTTCAATTAATCTAATAGGCTTTTGTTTTGTTTATTCTAATAAATATTTTTATTTTTGAAATAGAGGAAGTGATAAAACAACACCAAATTAAAAAAACGACTAATTCTTTTTATCGTTACATAAAATTTTATTAATTTGCAAAATAGATTTGCTCAATTGAAACTTTTTAGATAAAAAATTGCTATATAACTATGAAAAATTATGGTGTGGAAGATGAGTTGTTTATTGAGTTTAAAGAACATAATGATGTCCAGAGTTTTAATAAATTATTCTTTCTAATAAACTCTTGGTTATTCAAAGTTATTTATAGAATAGTTGCCGATAAAGCATTAGCAGAAGATATTCTTCAAGATACTTGGAAAAATGTTATAACCAATAAACATCGATTTGACCCTAAAATTGGTTCTTTTAATAATTATATTTTTACAATTGCAAAGAATAATTCGCTTAAATGGAAGAATAAAGATGCAAGGCATATTTTTTTGAAAATTAATGACAAAGAGAGAAGAAATATTAAAGAAGAAGCAATTAATCCCGATGAGGGAATTATGATAAAGGAAAGTAATCTAATGATTAGAAGTGCAATTTCAACTCTTAAAAAAGATTACAAAGATGCGATATTATTGTATTATTTTGGTGAATTAAGCATTTTAGAAATTGCAACAAAACTTTCAAAGCCAGAAAATACTATCAAAACTTTGCTTGTGCGAGGTAGAGAGAAATTGTCTAAACAATTAGCAAAACAAGAAGAAAGATTAACAGAGACTTTATTAGTTAATACAAATAAGGAAGAGAAGTTATGAAAAAATTTGATTTGGAAAAGTTTATTAAAAACTATAATGATGGACTAAAAGAAGCAAATCTTGACGAAGAAAAGGCTTATCTGATGATGAACGAAATACTTCGTAATGCGGACAATAATTCTACAAAGATAAATCGACCGAAGCATAATATATGGAAAGCATTTACAAGTAATAGGAAATATTTCTCATTTTTACCTGCATTTAAGCCAATTTTGTTTGTGCCTCTTATTCTATTGGTGGGATTATCTATTATTTTGTTTCATAATCAAAATGTTAATATTCAGCCAAAAACAATTGCTAAACCTGCCACCAAAGATGGGAATATTACCTTAAAATCTGTGCAATCTAATTCTTTTAACCAAGACCAAGATGTAGAAATAATCAAACAAATTGATTTGCTTGCTTTGGCAAGAGGTACAGAAAAAGCAAAATCAATAAACCAATTTGCAGTTGAAGTTATTAAGTCAGAACTTAATAAAAACAAAATAACCTTTGTTGCAAATAAAACAAATGATACTTTAAGTTTTGTAATGAGTGATGATTTGAAATATTATCAATATGTATTTTTTATTAATAGGGAAGAAAGTCAAATTGTTTTATCAAGAAAGGAAATCAAACAAAATATTTCTCAGAATGTACAGCATAAAGATTTAGATGTTTTGTTGTCAGAAATTGAACAAAAACTAAAACTATATGAATAAAAATATTATTTACTTGTTCATCAACTTGTTTGGCTATTTTATCTTATTAAACATTAATTATACAACACTTTTATGCCAAATTATTCAAGTTAAAATAGATAGCGTGAATAATCTTATGAACAATGGAGATTATTTATCGGCAGAAGTCTTATCAAAAGATATTTTAAATCAACTTCAAAAAGATACAATTAGTAATGATAACTTAGTTTTTGCTGTTCAAAAGTTCTTGCTACAATCTTTATTTATACAGGATAAACTTGGTGAGTTGAAATTTAATGTTGAAAATTTGTCTAATGAACTTAAAATGAAAAATGATACAAATTCCTTTGAATATGTAACCTTACTTCAATATAAATTAGTTTCTGAATTTAGAAATTTGTCTAGTACACAAATCCAAAAACGATTATCTAACATTTCTGACATCCTTCAAGACCTTTCATACTTATTATTTAAACAACCTGGTCAATTTATTAATAATCAAGAATATCCTTATTTGGAAACCCAATATAAGCCAATAACAATGTTTGACAAGAAAATGGAAATTGATAATATCAATAGATATATGCAAGAGTTCTTGAAGTTTATTGCTACAAAAATTGGGAAAGATAATTGGTATTATTCTTGGTCACTTCTCACTTGGTCAGATTATCTTTGTAATTATGGGTTATACGAAGAATCTATTGAAAAAAATAAGGAAGTGCTTGAAGCATTAGGTAAACATCACGAATACGATACAACGGCTTTCGATTTTACTCCAAATAATAATTTGTCGGCAGATTATTTGTATTTAGGGAATTATAAAGAAGCTTTAAAATATACTGAAAAAGCCTATAAAAAAGTAATTAATCAAAAGATAAGCACAGAAGCAGGTATTATAATGACTAAATTAGCAAGTTTGAATCATTATTTAGGAAATTTTGACTTATCTAATAAATATTTTTTAATGACTGATAGTATGTTGACAAATCATTATAACTTCATAATTAATGTAGTTGGAAGTGGGAGGATACTGGATTTTAAAGAATATATAAATGTTGTATTGGCAAAAAATTTAATTAATTGGAGTGCTTTACTTATTGATGAAAAAAAATATGAACTTGCATTAGAAAAGATAAACAAAGCTTTTTCTTATTTGAATTATTCAAATAGCTTTGACTACACTATAAAGAAAAAATCTTGTATAATGAACTCTGCAAACATATACTCATTACAAAATAAAAAAGATAGTGCCGATTTATATTTTGAAAAAGCTTTAAATACAGATATAAACATCATCAAGAAAATAATGTTTTCTATGACAGATAGTCGTAGAGAAGAATTTAATTCTATCTTTGAACAAGATTTTAATTTATTCTATAATTACCTTTTGCAAAGATATAAAAATCAATATAATATTATTGATTATGGATTGAATTTAAGGCTAAGTACAAAAAGTTTGTTGTTTTATGCTTCTAAAAAAATAAATGAAAAGATAAATTCATCAAATAACCCAGTAGTTTCACAGTACTATTCTATATTTAAAATGCTAAATGATATTATAGCAAGTAATCAGATTAATGGTGATTGGAAATATATAGATTCGTTGGAAAAATCAAGGAATGCGGTAGAACAAATATTGATTAATTCAATTGATTTGACACACGATGAATTGTTTTCTTCTGAAAGAAATTGGAAAATTTTACAGAAGGAATTACAACCAAATGAAGCAGCTGTTGAAATTATAAGAATTCCTAAATTTGGATATTATAAAAATAGTGGGAATAATAAGGCTAATTATTATGCTTATTCAGATACTTCTGTTTATTTTGCTTTTATTATTTCCAAATATTGTGGTAATCATCCTAAAATTGTCATTTTAGATTCTTTGAATAAATTTGAAAATGAATATTATAAAAAATATGAAGATGCAATCAATGTTCCTCCGAATGATTTAGTAAAATATTCTTCTAAACAAATACTTGTTAATACCAAAAAATCATTACATACATTATTTAAATTATATTTAAATAAAATTTTGTCAACAGTGCCGAGTGCTAAAAAAATATATATTTCCAAAGATGGTATTTATAATAAGATTAATCTTGGTATTTTGATAAATAACAGCAATAAATATGTTTTTCAAGATATGGATATTATAAATCTGTCATCTATTGAAGATTTAAAAAGAAAAGAAGAATGCTTCACAACAAATTCTCCAAATTCTCCAAATTCGAAAAAATTAAAGAAATGTGTTTTATTTGGTAATCCTGACTTCAATAAAGAAACTCAAATAGATACAAACAATATTGCTGGATTGTATATCTATAATGAAAAAATATTAACGCAGTATTTAACGAGAGGATATAAAAGTAGATGGACAAACCTTCCAAATACAAAATTTGAAATTAATGCAGTTGATAAGATATTCCGAAGTCATAAATGGGAAACGCAAGTATTTATGAGAGAAAATGCAAGGGAAAACGAAATAAAGCAAATTAATTCTCCTGAAATTTTACATATTGCAACGCATGGCTTTTTTTTAAGCAACGAGCAAAAAGATAAATATTTCTTTGAATCTGATAACAGTAAAACAGATAACTTAATGCTTATGTCTGGATTGGTATTTGCAGGAGCAAATTATTTTAAAGATACTTTCAATAAAAAGAACAAATTAGAGGCAAGTCAAATAGCAGAAGATGGTGTGCTAACTGCTTATGAATCCGTTAATCTTAATCTTAAAAACACTGATTTGGTAGTTCTTTCTGCTTGCGAAACTGGATTAGGTGAAATAAAAAATGGTGAAGGGGTATATGGTTTGCAAAGGGCATTTCAACTTGCCGGTGCAAAGAAAGTTCTAATGAGTTTATGGAAAGTCAATGATAAAGCAACAAGTCTTTTAATGCAATTCTTCTATAAAGCCTATTTACAAACAAATGATGTGAATTTTTCTTTAAAGACAGCAATGGAAAGTTTGATGAAAATTAAGGGATATGAACATCCAAAATTTTGGGGTGCCTTTGTTGCCTTTGGAATGTAGAGATAATAACTATGTTATTTCCGGAAAATGGAAATGACAGGGAAAATAAGAGCGTCATTCCCTCGCAAGAGGGAATCTAATGGATTCTTCGCTTCGCTCAGAATGACGGTGGAAGACGGGTATGTCATTCTGAAGGAGCGATTGCGACTGAAGAATCCATTTGTATTTATTGTGGATTCTTCACTACGATCAGAATGACGAAGTGGTACATGTCATTCCCTCGCAAGAGGGAATCTAATGGATTCTTCGCTCCGCTCAGAATGACGGTGGAAAATTTTTTTGCATCTAAGTGTAATTTTTTTCCTTTTTATGTGTTATATATACAAATAATTTTTTAAATTAGTAAAAGGGAAAGCTGCAAAACAAAAAAATATATGGTTGTAATTAATAAAAATATTGAGAAGGCGGGAAGTGCGGAAAAGGGCATAGAATGGGCTTTATGGCTTTATGGCTTTATGGCTTTATGGCTTTATGGCTTTATGGCTTTATGGCTTTATGTGGACGCTTCAAGAATATTTTTATTGTATTAAAACTGCGATTTATACAAATTTTCCAAAGAAAGAAAAATTATTTTGTTCAAATAAATTTTGTAGAGAAAAATTATTTTTACAAAACTGCGAGTGGAAATTTATTGCGTTTAGCGGGCTGATGCTGTTTTCTTGAAATATTATTTTTGGCAAATAGCAGAAGTCCGCAAAATCCGCTCGCAGTTCCACCGGGCAGAGCGAAAGTTCGGAACTGTGCCAGTAATGCTCGGAAAATTAAAAAATTTTTTTAATTAATTAAAAGTGAGAATTTTATGAGAACACTTCTTTATATAGGGATATTTTTATTATTTAATTCCGTTGTTTTTAGTACAACAATAGTGATAGGTAAAACAAATGGAGGTCCAACCGGTTATAATACTGTTATTGAAAAGCATGATGGTAATAACCATTCTCTTGTATGCAAAGATCCAGGATATGCATGTTGTGAATGGATGATAAAACCTCAGATAGTCGGTCCACACAGTAATCCAGAATGGAGCGACCTTGAACAATACGCTAATAACCAAGTAGCATTAGGTAATTTATCAGGAAATTATACAAATAATGTCGAAATAAATGGTGACTTGTGGAACAGAAGTGTGCAATGGAGCGGAACTTGTTCTAGCAATGTTACAATTACTGTCAATGTTGAACTTGTAACTTATCCAAATTAATAAGATTTTAATTAATCGTTGGGGGCTATCTCATAAGCTCAAAATATATGAATTTGAACAACAATTAAGAAGAAAAAAATTGTTGCATTGACAAGAAAAACTGAATGGCGGGCTTTAATCAAAGCCGATATGACAAATATTTATATTTTGAGCTTATGAGATAGCCCTTTTTTTATACTTAGTGAAGGAGGTCGACTATGTTTAATTCAAAATATATAACAAAATATATTATATATTTCACATATTTCACATTTTTTATTCTTGCAACGAATATTTTAAAAGCGAAAGAAAAACCATATGTAATATCAAATAATCTAATGCAAAATTTTTTTAAGATTTCAAAAACAAAATTTGTGGATACAAGTTTTGTTAATGATAATAATTCTAATTTTAACGATTTTATTTTTAAAAATTTCAGGGACAATGTTTATTTTACTAATAACACTCTATATAATGATAGAAATAATTATTTCCATTTATTAGGTAATATGAACAATAATGAAATATCAAAGGCAATTATTAATGATACAGAACTTTGTAAATATTGGATTAACGATTTTGTTGTTACACCTGATACCTTGATTTTAGCAGCATTTAAATATTTACTTGTATTTGTAAAAGAAAAAAATGATTATGTATTTAAAAAAAGTATTAATTTAGATTGCACCTTAGAAAAAATTCATTTATACGATAATCAAATAATAGGATATTCTAATAATTTCTGGGGAGTAATAGGAGATAACAAAGATTCTGTATATTCATATTATGTTATCATTAATTTATCGGATTTAAAGCCGAATTATCACATATTAGGTAAACAAAATTCGTCTATATTTACAATATTTCAACCAAGAGAACTAATTGCAGGGGTTAAAAATAAAATAATAACAATCGATGCAATTGGGGATTCAATTACTTTCTATGTTTATAATATAGATACAAATACTAATACTAATACAAAAGTTGCTTACAAATATAAACCCGAAAATTGGATTCCACCAAATGAGAGAATGATTGACTTTATAAATAAATTTTATTCTCCATTATTTCGAAAATATGTTAAAAATACAATTGATTCATTGAGACCCTTAATGCAGGAAATTTCATTTATTAGTAAAATTGATTTTATCAATGATTCAACTTTATTAATATTAAGAACTTCTCCCAAAAAAAATTATAATTATATATATGATTTCAACTTTTATATGGATATCGTTTCTTTTAATAATGACGGCATCATAAAGTATATTCAGCTAACTCAAAAAGAGCAAAACCCAAACAAACCATTAGAAGAGAATTTTTATTTAAGTTGGTATATTACTGATTCTTATCAATATTGCGATGGTAAAATAATATTTACTCAACAAATTCCTTTTTTAATATCTGAAAAATTATATAAACTCACACCAAATCAAATACGAGATAAAACCAAATAATACTTAAAAGAACATAACAATATACCGTACCAAATTATTATTCTATCATTAATTGACGATTATAATGGACAATAAAACTATCAATATGATAATTTTGCTATTTTTTGTAAGTTTAACCTTTTGTTCTGCAAAAGATTTATCTAAAGTATATGACATAAAAGGTAATATTAAAACACTGCAGGAAATATCTGAGAATAAGACACTTGTTATAATTTTTTTTTCAACCTACACTTGTATAAGTTGCAATGAGGAAATTAATACAGTATTGGATTCATTGTCTGAAAAATACAATTTAAAGGTTATTATAATTGGAAGGTTAAGAGGTGAGTTTGATCTTTTAGAAGCTTATGAGTTGAAAAATATAGTAAAAAAATATTTCCCTAATTATCAATTATATCTTGATATTCACCATTCAAATGATGTGTGGCCACCGAAAAATTTACAAGGTGGTTTTTTTCAATCTTATAAAGTAGAAAGATTTCCTGCAATTTTATTTTATAATAAAGGGTTAAATGAATTTGTCTCTTATGATATGCTGTTTCCTACTGAAAATCATAATAATTTGCTTAATGATATTGAGGCAAAAATAATAAAAATTATGAATAAATCAAAAGAGTCGCCCCGTTTTCACGGGAATGACAGGGAGAAATGTAGGGGTTCAAAATATTGAACTCCTACAACACGGGGATGACAGACCAGCCCTTGTCATTGCGAGGAGCGTAAGCGACGAAGCAAGCTCATTATTATCGTTGAGTAGAGAATCGCTCAACAATGCTAAAAAAGTATTATAAGTGTAAATTAACATGTTTTGTCCCCTGTTTGTTTTTTATTAATAAATTCGCCTTTGATTTTTTTGTTTTTCTGTAGATAATTTTCAATGTCATTTCTGTCAATGTAGTGCATCGATTTGCCAAAGTCGTAATACGGCAATAAGCCTTGTTTAATTAGTTCGTACATTTTTTTCATGGGGAATCCGAATTCTTTATGAACCTGCTTAATAGTAAGTAACATTTTTTTTACTCCTTTTTTTTATTTTTTTTTGCTATTGTTTTTATTTTTTCTATTTTTGCTTTTTTTGTTGATGCTGCAAAAATCAACAAAGCAAAATTAAATAAAAAAACATAAATTGATTATAATAATTTGATTATAATTGCAAAAAATTTCACTTTTATGAAAGAATATTAATAAACTGAAAAATATATGAAACAGGACGACATTAAACCAGACCTAACAACTCCACAAGGACGCTTGGAACACTTCATTAAAAGCGAATTTCAAGGAAATTACACCGCTTTTGCTAAGCAGCTCGATATATCGTACAATCAACTAAAACTTTATACAGGCAAGAGAGGTAGTGTGTTTGGGCCGAAATTTTTGCCAAAATTAAAAAAATTAGGCTTAAATACGGACTGGTATATAACGGGAGAAGGTTCAATGCTACTCAATATTAATGATGAATTTCAAAAAATTAATTTAATTCAACTGGAGGAAAATATGAAAATACTTTTGCAAAAAATGGAAAATTTAGAATCTCAGAACACTTTGAAAGATAAGTTAATTGAAGCATTATTAGACAAATTGCAGGGGGAAAGTATTTCTTTACCCAAAAATGTTTCAAATGTACCTCACAAAACTAAAACTTAAGAGGCCACAATGAAAACTAATGACGGAATCCCTGGCGCTATATTAGTCAAAAATAATAAATACTTTATTAAAATCAAAAATAAAAGATTTTATACACAAATCGAAGCAACAAAATCAGGCCTAAAATATGCAATTGCATATAAGAAAGAGCTGTTTTTGCAAGAATTAGGCATAAAAGAAAAACTAAAACCAGAAACCTCACATTATAGAATTAAAGATTTAGTAAAAAAGTATTTAGATGAACATAGTTTTAGAGTGGCTGTTAATACATTATCGAATATTAAGCAAGCACTTAATATGATTCTTACAACCGATGCAGAATTAACAAACGAAAATGTCGAAAAACAGGTAATTCAATTTTTAGCATCGTCGCTGTGCCAAAATTCAAGCAAAAAATTATATTTAACCAAATTACAGGGCTTTTTATCGTGGTGCAACGATAATAATTATATAAATTCTCCTATTAATTTTACAAAAAAATACAAAAATAAAGTAATTCAGAAACCCAATACTTACTTTACTTTAGACGAAATCGAGAAAATTTACAATTTTACTCTAACTTTCCGTAATGAAAAAGCCAAAACAAGTAATGAAAAAGCCAAAACAAGTAATGAAAAAATAATAGAATTTGGGTTACTCTTTAAATTTTTATGTTATTCTGGGGGGAGAATATCGGAAACTCTACAGATTCGCTGGACGGATATTAAAGAAAATCACATTATTATGCACAACAAAATAACTAAACGCACCGAAAAAATTTATTTAAATCCAATTTTACAAGAAATTATTGACAAGCAACGTGAGACCAACAAAAGCAGTAACTTTTTATTTACAAATTTTCCAAATCGTTTGCAACCGTATAATTGGTTAATGCACATTATGACACAACTACGAATCCCACGCAATGGTCGCAATATTCACAGTTGTAGGAAGACTTACCTTTTTTTATTACGCAAACAGCATATACCTATCGAGATAGCCCAGAAGCTCATGAGGCATTCAACTATTAATATGACTTTGCAACATTACGCATCAATCCAAGATGATGAAGTAATGAACTACGCAAAGAAATTAGGGACTAATTAGGGACTAATTTTAATTAGAAAACGGCAAAAAATAGAAAAAATGGCAAAAATAGAAAAAAAATAAAAATTCAGTTCATAGCACAATAACCATCATTCACACTTATTCATGCCCCACAATAAGACAATATTATATTATTTTGATTTTCAAACATACATTTTACCTAAAAAAGCATCCATAATTAAATATGAAATTAAAAATAATAGAATTATTGTTCTAACTGATACAGATAAAAATAATTTATATATTCTCGATTCTTTAAATGCTGATTGGAAGGGTATAACGATAAATATTGAAGTTAACAGTGATATATTTTCTGTTAAAAGATTTGGAAATAAATTATTTATTCATACTGATACAGGATATTATTATTCAGAGGATTTAGGACAAAATTGGAAAAATTTCGGAAATGATTACGGTGATTTTTTTTATATTACAACTCTCTTAGATGGAAGGATTGTTATGTCAAATTCTTCAGTTATTAAGATTTCAGATGATGATGGTAAAACTTGGAAGGAATTGTATATTAATCTTCCAGATTACAATAGTACTATTGTGTTTATGTATTTTGGAGATGATTATTTTTTAATTATAACTTCAAAAAATGGCTCTTATTATTCGGATGACCAAGGGATTCATTGGAAAAAATTGCAAAATACTGAGAATTATATAGGAGATAGCCACTATTATTCTTTTGTTTATAAGAATGCTATTTTTCTAAATTCATATTTCAAAGGATTAAATTATACGAATGATTTTGGAGTAAATTGGGTTAATATGATGTCGGATATAAATTCAGTTGTTTTAAATTATACTTTTACTGACAAATCTGTTTATATGTACCAACACTATAATAATTATTTATTTGACGAGTATTATCTTGTCAAAACAGATAATTTTGGAAAAGATTGGACGTTCCTAAAACAGAATTTTAAAAATTATAATCAAAATACACGATCGATAATATGTTTAAAAGCTATAGAAGATAAATTATTTATAGGTCCGAGTGATGGAGGTTTTTATTTTACAACAGACGATGGAGATAATTGGATTGACAAAAGCCAAAACTTAAAAGATATAATAATTAATGATTGTATTAATTACAAAGGATATTTATATGTGGCAACTTCGGAAGGAGTTTTCCGTAAACCATCCGATGATTTTGGTTTAAGTGTTCCTGTTAAGTCAGAAAGTAAAATACACATTTCCCCAAATCCCGCAACGGATTATATTATTGTAGGGAATGAATATGTTCTTTCCGAGCAGAATATTGAAATCTTTGATGTATTCGGCAATAAGATACTATCCTCAGGTAACAAATATAATAGTTCTCTACAAAAGATCGATGTTTCCACCCTTCCTACTGGAATTTATTTCCTAAAAATTGGAAATAAAAAGGTGAGGAAATTTGTAAAAATATAAAGGGGAAAATGGTAGTATAGGTAAGTAGTCTGTTTTTATACGTTATGTCATTCTGAAGGAGCGCCAGCGACTGAAGAATCCATTTGTATTTTGTAGATTCTTCGCTTCGCTCGCAATGCCGGTTTACTGTTTTTGTCATTCCCTCGCAAGAGGGAATCCAATTGCGATGAATGAGTTGGTTCCCCGTTTCCACGGAAATGACAGAGGAAATGTAGGGGTTCAATATTTTGAACCCCTACAACACGGAAATGACAAGGGAAAAAATGGGAATGCAAAAAAAATTTTTAAAATTTTTTTGCAT
>JAJXYC010000008.1 GCA_021780815.1 Bacteroidota bacterium
AATGACAAGTAGTGCATTGTCATTCTGATCGTAGCGAATAATCCATTAGATTCCCTCTTGCGAGGGAATGACAAGTAGTGCATTGTCATTCTGATCGTAGCGAATAATCCATTAGATTCCCTCTTGCGAGGGAATGACATGTAGTGCATTGTCATTCTGATCGAAGCAAAGAATCTATACCTTTACAAATTTCCTCACCTTTTTATTTCCAATTTTTAGGAAATAAATTCCAGTAGGAAGGGTGGAAACAAAAATAGAATCTTGTTTCTTTATTCCTTATGCATGGACATAAAGAAAAAAATATCAAGTGATTAGAAAAATAAATTAAGATTTTCGTCAAGTCTCCATTTTTCAGAAACACCATTTTGTCTATTTAATATCGTACCATTATGATTTATAAAGATAATTACAGGGACTCCTACAATATCAAAATATTTATTAATTTCATTACTATTTTTTACAATATCAATATTCATTTTTTTATTTTTTAAAAATTCTTTTATCTCATTTAATTTTTCGTTTGAAATGTAAATAACCTCAGTATTCGTTTTATTCAATAAATCTTGATTTTTTTCAATTTGATCGAAAATGATTTCACAAGGACCACAAGTAGTAGAATAAAAAAATAGTAAAATATTTTTGTTAGGATTATTTAGCTTGACAATTCTTTCATTTTCGAATATTATTTCTAAATTGCAAATATTTGACTTCCTTGAAGCAGTTATCCTTTTATTTTCCAATCTAATTGAATCAATCCATAAATTTAAATCTAACTGACTACTAAAATAATCATTTCTTATCTTGGAAATTTTATTTTTTATGTTTTGATTTTTTGAATTTAAATCATAAGCCTTGATAAGATACATTAATGATGAATCAATATTGTAAAGATTATTTTTGTAAACATCAGATATTCTTTCATAATTTGATGAAATTAAATAAGTTTCATTTTTTGGTGTATAATCAATTTGTTCTTGGAGAGTACTTATCACTTTATTATAGTTTTTCAATTTATTAAATTTTACATATTTAAATTCTAAATAAATTTGTTTATTTGGTAATTGAACAAAAGAACAATTTTTCCCTTCATTATAAATTTCAAATAAATTATTATAAGCATATTCAAATTTATTATCAATATCACTTATTACTTTAATTGAATCATCAATATTATTCATTATAAGATAATAATATTTTTTTAGCAATAAATTATAAAAATTATAATTATCTTTATTTATCAATTCATTTACTAAATTTACATCTATACTCTCATTCGAAATTAATGAACACATTCTTCTTTCTGTAAAATAAGAAAATCTATTATTATTCATAAGATTCAGAATAAGATTTTTATATTCATTGTTTTCTAAAGATTTATATATCCTTGTGTTCAAAACATCATTTAAAATATTAGATATAAAATCGTTATTTAGTAAATTTGTCGTTGATTTGGAAAGTTGAATAAAATTACGAATAAATTCATCTTGAAATTTAAGTAATTTATACCCAACAGTGAGTACAAGAAAATAATCTCCATTTTTCGGGAAATTATCTTCAATATATTTTAATTCTGAAATCAATTCCTTTTTATCAGCTAAATTATATTTTCCCTCATAAAGCCATTTTATTAAAAAGATACCTAAATCATTAGGAAAGGTTTTTCTACACTCTTTAAAAACGTTTAAATAATTATCTGGTTTTGAATCAATTAACAGCTCATAGAATGATTGGGTTAGTAAGTTACTATCCTTCTGAAAAACCAACTTTTGAATTGTATTGAATTCTTCAATTATCTTCTTGCCATTTGAAATATTAAATTGTACATAATAGACTGAATCATCAATGACAAAATCAGTATCATATCCATTTTTGTTTTTATTGAATTTGAAGATTTTATTTGAATAATAAGGAAATTTTGAAGATTTGCAAAAGATTTGTAAAAACATTTCCTCTTCATTAGAATTGTTAATAATTTTTGCTGTATACTTTTTTTGAGTAATTAATGTATCAGAACTTATTACAATTTCATTTCTGCTAATTGGAGTCAAACAACTATTTAAAGTTATTAATAATCCTATAAGAATAATATTTATTTTTTGCTTCATTTTTTTTACCTTTTTTAAAAAATTTACAATATAAGGGTGCTGATTATCTCAACACCCAATGGTTAAACAATTATTTGAGTTTAATAATAAGTACCCGTTAAAGGATCATAATTTGTGGGAGGGTACGGAGGATATATACTTTCCCATAAACCTGGTTCGGTTGGTAGAGGTGGTTCCCATTCACCATTTTCATTTTGGAACCAACCAGAACCAGGTGATGTCGTACGCACTCCAGACCATCTTGTTGCCCAATCACCCATCCCACACTCCGTACCTGAAGCTTCACAACACCAATTTGCCCAATCAAATGAGTCGTCAGAATTTGTTCTAATATTATGAAGCACCCAACTTCTTGTCATTCCAAGAATATTCCACTTATTGACATCGATCCTATAATTAGTTCCATTCAACCTTGGATCATTTGGTTTTTCATATTCAGCATAACATGTACTTATTGAAAAGTATACAATAAACAATAAAAAGAAAATTCTCCTGATTTTCATTTTGCTACTCCTTAAATTTTAAATTAAATATTTTATTTATTTTGTTTTGTTTAAAAAAAAAAGTTATTTTTCCGATGAGAAGCAGACCGGAAAACCGCTTGTGGTAACAATGCTAATGCTAAACGCTACAAAGCGAAGCGGAACTACCACACCTCCCGCAATTGCTTTGTAGCATCGTCGCAATAAATTTCCACTCGCAGTTGTATATAAATAATTTTTCTCGGCAAAATTTATTTGAACAAAATAATTTCTCTTTCTTTGGAAAATTTGCACTAATCGCTGTTTCAATACAATAAAAATATTTTTGAAGCGTCCACATAAAGCCATAAAGCCCATCTTATGCCCTTTTTCGCACTTCCCACTTTCCCTATATTTTTATTGTATTTAAGAATCATTTTTTCTTTTTTGCTTCCTACACTTTTTCTAATTTAACAAATTCTTTATATATAAAGAGTGTTTTTTTTGAAAAAAAATTACATTCAATAGTAAAAAATTTAATAAATTGCTAATATAACTATCCTCAACCATACTCAAACAAATATTTGGGTTGAGGATTTATACTTAAAGCAATTATATATTTATTAAAGTAGTATTTTCAGCACTTTATTGTTTTTGATTTTTTTGCCAATAAAAAATAATATAAGTCCAAAAAGTAGCAATTATAGAGGCAATAACTAATTCTACGATAAAGGATTTATCATAGATGGAAAAATATAATTTAATGGCTAATTTGTTATTTTCATCAAAATAAATAATGACTACTCGACCAAGTAAAACCCACATTAACCAAAAAGACGCTTTCGTAATAAATACCTTAATACTCTTTTTCATTTTTTTTCCTTTTAATAAAATGATTTAATAACTAATTGCAACCACCACGGGAATCCTAATTCATTCATAATTCCCTCAGTAAGAGAGCCCAGACTACCTGTAATCAATCCTCCTGCAACTGCTCCTGCTAAGGCACCAGCAGGACCACCCACACTTGCACCCCATGCACCCATACTTATAGCACCTTTAATAGCGCTTGAAATATCATGATAAACAATTGCTTTTTCTTTTGCAGTCATTTGCATCTTCGGATTTTGGTATTGTTTTTTATTATTGTAATTTATTTTACCTGAATTTTCACCCAAATAGTTATCTATTTTAGATAATCCATTGTTTTCTACCCAATAATAACAACTATTTTTAGCTATACTCGCGGCTACCCCAACAATTAGATATTCGTACTTTTTGTTTAACGTAGAAGCTTGAGTAATTATATTATTCAATGAATCAGATAAAAAGAAATAATTAATTGTATTATTAAAATACAAATCTATGATATTGTCAATCCTACTTAAATAATTTAATGCAGTTGCGCTTAAACTAGTATCAAGTAAACCTGTTTGGTATGCTGTTCTACTCGTTGTATCTATTTCAATTTGCGATGTATCAATCATTGTAGTAATATTAAATCCTTCATTTTCATAATAAGGAACTGATATTGTTAAAAGCAATGACGTTAAATTATCGTAAGTAAAATTATAACTTGAATCGTTTTTTATTCTATTTAAATTAACGATAAATGAATCTAACATAATGTTATGAGTAGCACCTATATATTCAATTGTATCTCGAAAAGTATTTAATTGCATATAAGCGTTTACTGGGGTTTTGTAATTTTGGGTTGTTGGGTTTTGTTCGCAACTTGTTGTTAACATTGTAAAAATACTAACTAATAAACTAATAATAATACGATATTTATTTTTCATATTTTTAGCCTCAATTTAATTAATAAAAAATTATTTTAAATTTTCAGACATTACTTGCACAGTTCCAAACTTTCGCCCTGCCCAATAGAACTGCGAGCGATTTCAGCGGACTTTTGCTAATTCCCAAAACAAATTTTATATTGTTTCGACAAAATAGCACCAGCCCGCTATACGTAATGAATTTCCACTCGCAGTTGTGAATAAATAATTTTTTTCGGCAAAATTTATTTGAACAAAATAATTTCTCTTTCTTTGGAAAATTTGCACTAATCGCTGTTTCAATACAATAAAAATATTTTTGAAGCGTCCACATAAAGCCATAAAGCCATAAAGCCATAAAGCCCATTTTATGCCCTTTTCCGCATTTCCCGCCTTCTCAATATTTTTATTTCCGTCCTTCATTTATTTTTTTTATTTGCTTCTTTCACTTTTTTCTAATTTAACAAATTATTTTTATATATAACAAGTGAAGAACAATAAAATTACAAAAATTATAAAAAAAATTTTCCCCGGCAAAACGAACAATATACTAAGTAACATAAATAAAGAGGGTTGATGTAAGTCAACCCCCTTGAATACTTTTTTTATCATTTTTCAGAGTTAGTATTGATAATTTTGTTTTTCGTATGGTAATCTTGAATTTTAAAAGCTATTAGCAAAATCAATAATAAACTAAAAAACTCGTTTGGATAATTAAAAATATAGGAAATTATTAAAATTATTATTATCATTAAAATAATTATAATAAACCATATAGAATTAATAATCCTTTCATTTAATTCAGAACCTAATATTATCAAGAACAATACATCTAAAAAAGATTTTGAAAATTCAATCTTAAAAAGATTTAATATTTGCCATAATAAAATTAAAATAAAAAAAAGAAGAAATTTAAAATGGTATAATAAAAACATTTTAAAATTATTAATAAAAACATAATCTTTCTTTCTGCTTAGCTGGTTTAGTTTTGCCTCCAAATCTTGTAAATTATCAAGCTTAGACATTTGTCACCTATTTATTTCATTTATTTATTTAACTCCAAATTAAATACATAGCTGATGCAGCTATCCCAGCTGAACATGCGGCCGCTCCATACCTTTCTAAAGTTGCACTAATTGCACCGGCTAAGGCTCCAAGTGGATTGCATCCAGATGCTAAAAAACCATCAATTGCTCCTGATATTGCTGTTGCAATTCCTGTTGGTGTTGCCAACCCCCCAACTAAAACTGAACAAAATCCTTTTGCATCGGCACTAATTGCGCCCTTTACAGACATAATTTGATTATTGCCTAATTCTTTTCTCTTGTTTATCCAATTTTGTCCCTTTTCGCTTGTCCAGTATTCTATTGAATGCACTGCAACATTTAACGTCATCAACATATATATTTGTTCATCATTATTTAAATTAATTTTTACAAAATTACCTAAATTTTCCAGTTCGCTATTCATTATATTAAAGTTACTCGAAGTATCTATAATTGTTAGCATACTTTGTAACACTTGATATTGTGAATTGGAAATCCGTGTGCTAATATTACTCAGAAAAGTCGAATTAGAAAAGTTAATTGTATTTACTATATTAATCTGCATTAGAGTAGTATCTAAAATAAAATTATTTTGAGTTAAAGGGTTTTGGTTTTTAATATAGTTAATACTAATTGCTAAAATTTGAGTTAGGCTATTGTTATAATTAATATTGTAATTAAAATAGTTTGAAAAATACAGATTATAAATCGAATCCAAACAGTAATTATGAGCTTCGCCAATATAGTCAAAATCATGTAAAGTTAAGTTTGATGATTGATAACTTATTGAATTTCTCAAATTTGTTGTATCTACTGAACTAAAATTACTTTTTTCACAAGAATTGAAAATTATAACAGTTATAGAAACTAAAAATAAAACAATATATTTTTCCATTTTGAATTACTCTTTTTTAATTTACAAAATTTATTTATTTTTTCGGGCATTACTGCACAGTTCCAAACTTTCGCCCTGCCCAATAGAACTGCGAGCGATTTCAGCGGACTTTTGCTAATTCCCAAAACAAATTATATTGTTTCGACAAAATAGCACCAGCCCGCTATACGTAATGAATTTCCACTCGCAGTTGTGAATAAATAATTTTTCTCGGCAAAATTTATTTGAACAAAATAATTTCTCTTTCTTTGGAAAATTTGCACTAATCGCTGTTTCAATACAATAAAAATATTTTTGAAGCGTCCACATAAAGCCATAAAGCCATAAAGCCATAAAGCCATAAAGCCCATTTTATGCCCTTTTTCGTCTTTCCCGCCTTCTCAATATTTTTATTTACTTCTTGCATTTATTTTTTCTTTTTGCAAATTATGCTTTTTCTAATTTAACAAATTATTTATATAGATAATAATCGAAAAGCGAAAAAAATTTTATAGTGAAAATTATTATTTGTTAAGTATTAAAATACTAATAATATGAAAAGAGGCCATTTAAAATTAAATAGCCTCTTTTAAGAAAAAGTATTAATTATGTTTTGGGAACAGGCTTTAAATAAACTGTGATAGTATGCTGCAACATTCCAACCACAAGGATTTGTTTGCCATTTGATAAAATTTTAATATGTGGTTCATAAGAAGTTACAGTAAGATTATAGTAACCTTCCAAATAAAGTCCATCGAAAAATCTATTATAAAGATAATATGAATGATTATTATCTATAATAAAGCTGTAACCTGTATAAGTCTTTTGTGTTAATGTATCAAGCATCAAACTTGTTTTATCTATTGATATTTTCACTTTACCATTTGGTTCACCACCAATCCAATTTAATTGATAACCATTATCTCCGGTTGTATCTGATACATTCAAGGTATCACCACGGTGAAAATTCATAATTTTAATTTCTTCAGATAACAAAACCGAGTCGATCGAATTTGGTATTGAATTGTCATCAGATTCAATAACCCATTTGTTGTAATTATCACCCGTATAAATATCAATTTCTTGGTAAGGTGTGTAATAGCCAATTTGAAATTCCCTCATTTGCATTGCATTGATTACAAATGACTTCAAATGTATTTTATCATAGGAATTTGGCTCAAAAAAGATACCAGATGCATCTGTTTCATAACCATCAAATGGATGATATAAAAAATTATCATCCTTTCCGCTAAGAACATAATCATTTCTGTATTCTTTTCGCAAAATTATTACACCCACTAAATTACTGTTATTATACATTGATTTAAGCTGTTCCTCTGTATAGTAATTCCCTGTGTAATCGGAAATCTGTTGAGCAAATTCTTTATATGTTTGCTTTTCTGGTTGAACCATATTTTTATTGCACGAAACGAACGATATTATTACAGATAATAATATTAATAATTTGCTCGTCTTTGCTTTTAATTTTTTAACATTCATTTAATAACTCCTTATTTTTATAAATGCATTATTGACATGCTGAACAAACTTTTTTTATTTTTACTAAAAAAGTATTTGAATTACCGCTATAACTGTCTCTTTTTAAAGTTTTATTTTCTATTTCACATTTTGTTCCATCTGGAAATACAACGTGCCCATTAATCTCAGTAATATCACGATTTAATGTGATACAATATTTTGTAAATGGTACAGTTTTACATTGAACATCCCTTGGTTCGTCGTCATAAAACCAGCGGTGAACCGTATGTCGTTCCTTAAACCATTGTTTTACTTCATCACAAGTTAAATTTGATAATTCTTCTTGTGTTGGTTTTCGGTGATATTTCCATTCAAACATTTCTTCCCAAGTGTATTCTCGAAAGGAATCTTTTGACCAGAAACCATAATTAATTTCATAACCACTTATATAATTTTGAGAACCAGCAGAATTGCCGTAACCAGCACATATAATATGATCAATTTGATTCCAATTTCCTGTAACAGGAATTGTATGAGTATAATCCATTATATGCACTTTTTCACCCTTATTGTCCATATACATATTATCATATTGTGTTATATTGATAAATAGTAATACATCTTTTAATTGTGGATTATTACAAGATTCTGGATCTATCTGAATACAACCTTGGGGATTATCATCACAGCCGTAGCTAAAGAATATTATAAGAATTAAAACAATAGATATTTTTAAGTAGAAATTTATTTTATCCTTCACTTTTCTATTTTCCATTTTTTTTAAAAGATTATACATAAAAATTATTTAATTATTTCACGGGCATTACTTGCACAGTTCCAAACTTTCGCCCTGCCCAATAGAACTGCGAGCGATTTCAGCGGACTTTTGCTAATTCCCAAAACAAATTATATTGTTTCGACAAAATAGCACCAACCCGCTATACGTAATGAATTTCCACTCGCAGTTGTATATAAATAATTTTTCTCGGCAAAATTTATTTGAACAAAATAATTTCTCTTTCTTTGGAAAATTTGCACTAATCGCTGTTTCAATACAATAAAAATATTTTTGAAGCGTCCACATAAAGCCATAAAGCCATAAAGCCATAAAGCCATAAAGCCCATCTTATGCCCTTTTTCGCACTTCCCACTTTCCCTATATTTTTATTGTATTTAAGAATCATTTTTTCTTTTTTGCTTCCTACACTTTTTCTAATTTAACAAATTTATTCAATATAACAATAATCAAAATGCTAAAAAATTTCACTTAAAATATATCTTCTCTATTTCCACTCATTCAATGAATATGAGACACCAAATGAATTTGTTTAACATCCATTCTAGTAAAATAGCAATATTATAGAGAACAGACTTCTTAATTTCGAAAATAACCTAATTTCTTAGCATATTTATAATAAGTATAGGCGAAATGGTCGTATTTGTTTTTTAAATTTTGGCACGCTTTATAGTTCCGAGAAATAGAATATATAAAAATTGAAAAATTGTTCTGTCTTTTGAAAATAATTTGTTTCCCAGTTTGCGCCAAAAAAGTAATAGGTATGCTTTGCATAACTTTGCAAGTCATTCCTCTAAGCTCATTGTATGTCCCGCTGGAAGAATCTACGATAAACAACTTATGAACACCAACATCTCCAATTGATTTAAAATAAATACTAATTCCCCTAATATCTTTATATTCAAAGACTTTCCTCTTATTATCTAATGTATTTAAATTTTTATCAATGTAAAATATTAAAAAATAAATATTATCTCTGCTAATCTCCAGATGGTCTTGCAAATTTAATTTAATTCTATTATAAAAGTTTTGAAAATTAATTGAGTCCAAATTAGTTGTACCAAAAAAAGGCTCATTTGTATCGGAAATAATATTGTAATTTAATTGGAATTGAATATTTTGTTTTTTATCTAAATAAGATATTGTATCAATAGATTGCTTATAATAACCACATGGGAATCTATCTAATTTAATTTTATCTAATTCATTTGTGCAAGAAATAAACAAGACATTTATTAAGACTATATTAAAAAATATTATTTTCATAAAAATATTCTTTATTTTGAATTTAGTTTTTATCATGGCGTATTTGATGCTTCTAAAATTAACAAAACTTGATTTATAGTTAAATTTGTTAAAAGTTGAATATCTGATTTAATATCTTCTATAATATCTAAAATAAATTGATTAGTTGTTAAAGATTCATATTGATTCAATATATTAATTATTTCATCTCTTTGTGTATATGTTATAAAAGTGAAATTACCATAATGTATTGAATCCAAAAGCATCATAATAGACGATCTAAAATCAAATAAAGTTAAAGCAGTTTGGTATTGCAACCATATTGGAATTGTTAAGGAATCATTAATATATCTACTTAAAGTATAATAATACGATATATACGATTGCCCAATGAAGGATTTTGTAAGTATGCTATCTCTAAAGTCATATAATAATGAGCTTTCAAGTGCTATTGTAACAGTATCTTTCTGCGATATTGGAAGATATTGATTTGATATTAATGAATTGTAGAAATTATCCCTCGAACAAGGGTCCAGTGATAAAATAGGCTCACACACATAATTATTTCCATAATAATAAGCACAATAAAATCCTTCTTGATAGGAACCTTCTGGACATCCTGGTCCACAAGATGCTTTAGGGTTACCTTTTCTATTAATATCTTGAAGAAAATAATTATCTCCATATTTAAGTTTTTTTGAATATAATTTAGCTTTTATTAAAAAGTTATTGATATTACTATTTGTTTTGGTATTTTTCACTATACCTTCATTAATAAATGTCATTGCTGTTCTAGGTCTAAAAGTTAATTGAGGAATAAATTTGTTTAAAGTATATTCAGTAAAATTAGTGATAATACCATTAACTTCGCAATATAAATCATCAACCTCTTCAAAGCATCTTGTTTCCTCATTTTTAACAAATAATTTTTGAAAAAGTTTTTGCTCTTTTAAATAAAAAAGTGAAATTCCTTTTATTGAGCCAAAGCTATAAGACTGATTTATACTAATTTTGTTAGAGATATAAAGAACAAATGCATAGATTTTTACATGCTCACAATTGAAAGCTATTCCTGTTTTAAAATTTTGAAAAAATTCATCAAATATTTTTTGATTTAGCGATGTTGTTGCAAACTCTTTATTTTTATCATATTTATCACTAATAATGAGTGCATTCATAGTTAACGTATCCCTACCATTTACAAAATGAATAAAACTGTTATTCATATTAACAATATTGTCAGTTGGATTTTCTTGTGTCATTTTACAAGAATTTGCCAAAAATATTACTATTAGTATTATAAATAATTTTTGTATATCTGTTATATATTTTTTCATTTTAAATTACTCTTTTTTAATTTACAAAATTTATTGAATTTTTTAGGCATTACTTGCACAGTTCCAAACTTTCGCCCTGCCCAATAGAACTGCGAGCGATTTCAGCGGACTTTTGCTAATTCCCAAAACAAATTATATTGTTTCGACAAAAACAGCATCAGTCCGCTATACGTAATGAATTTCCACTCGCAGTTGTATTTAAATAATTTTTCTCGGCAATATTTATTTGAACAAAATAATTTCTTTTTCTTTGGAATATTTGCACTAATCGCAGTTTCAATACAATAAAAATATTTTTGTAGCGTCCACATAAAGCCATAAAGCCCATCTTATGCCCTTTTTCGTCTTTCCTTTCTTCTCTATGTATCCCTTTATTCCTATCATACTTTTTACATTCTTGCAAAAACTTTCTTTTCTAATTTAACAAATTCTTTATATATAATGACACAAATTTTTGAAAAAAATTTCAATTTTGATAAAAAAATTAGATTCTTCACTGCGTTAGCAATAGCAATGGCATGGGAAAAAGCAAAATACCAAAGAACTTAGTATATATCTATTCATAATTATTTCGTTCTAAATCAAGCACAGAACATTAATCTGTTGTTGATTAATATTATTTCATTATATCTTCAGTAAAAAAATAATATTAATTTAAACTTTACAATATATTTATTAGATTTTCGTAATTTTGAAATATGAAGAAAACAAAAACTAATATTATTGTATTTCTCTTAACATTAGGAATTTTAAATTCTTCGCTGGGATTTACTATATATCTTCATCATTGCAATATTAAAAAGCAAACAACAATTGTAATCAACAAAACTCCAATTTGTCAATACGAAACGACTGGAATGCAGTGCAATTGTCAAACAAACGCTTCAAAATATAATTTATCGGCAAACACCAATATAAGTGGTAACCTTAAAATCAAACAAAGCTGCTGCTCAAATAAAGAAAGAAACAATAATCTTTCTATTGCTAATATCCTTGACTCTACCAGTAAAAATATTATTAATTCAAGTTTATATCAAGATTTAGAATATTATGTTACTCAATCTGATGTCTATAATAAATTAGAAAATTATTATAGAACATTTGATAAAATAGTAATTACTCCAATTAATAGATTTATTAAATTCATACAATCGATTTCTTCTTTGAACAATTCGGACAACGAAGAACACAAAAATTCTTGACACCCTCTTTAAAATTATAAAAATCTATATTAGATTTTTATTTGCCCAACAATTTTAACAATTACAATTGTGTCAGTATAGCAACACAATATGTATTTAATATATCTAAAAATTTTATTAATAAAAAATGGAAAAAAAATGAAGACACAAATAAAAACAAATAAAGTAATAACAATTATCATGATATTACTTCTACAACAAAGCACGACTTTGTTTGCAACAGATGTAAGAGGAAAAGTAAGTGGTAAAAATACAAATAGTAAAGTTGTCCCATTGCCAAATTCCAATATACAAATAATGGGCACAAATAAAGGAACATTAACTAATCACGATGGATATTTTGAGCTTACAATTGACAAGCCTACAAAAATAATTGTTAGTTATATTGGTTATAAAAAAGATACATTAGAATTAAAACCTGGGACAAATTACTATGAAGTCGTCTTAAATCAAGAATTAACAACATTAAATACCGTTGAAGTAACAGGTCAAAAACCCGAAGGTATGATAGACCAATCTAATATTGTAAAAACTGAGGTTATCACATCACAAGGACTTTTAAAAGCAGCTTGTTGCAATTTATCTGAAAGTTTTCAAACAAACCCATCAGTTGATGTAACATTTACTGATGCTGTAACTGGTGCGAAGCAGATACAACTATTAGGATTAGCTCAAATATACACACAACTACTAACAGAAAAGACACCTAATTTACAAGGTATTGCCTCAAATTATGGATTAAACTATATTCCCGGTCCTTGGATGAATTCAATTTCAATTTCAAAAGGTGCAGCATCAGTTACAACAGGGTATGAATCTATTACTGGCCAAATAAACGTTGATTACAAAGACCCTTTCACAACAGATAAGATGTATTTTAACATTTATGCTAATGATATACAAAAATTTGAAGGAAGTTTTGTAGGAAAATATCAAATTTCTGATAAAGTTAGTACCGCAACATTTTTACACGGCAATACTTTAAACCAAAATATTGATTTAAACAAAGACGGTTTTAGTGATGTGCCAAAAGGAACACAAGTTAATTTAATGGAAAGGTTATCATATATGGGCAGTAATTATGTTTCTAAAACAATATTTCAAGCATTATATGACGATAAGCAAGCCGGACAAATAGGGTATCTAAATGGTAGCAACCCAACAGATTGGGGAGCAAACATAAAAGTTAATCGTTACTTCTTTTCAACAAAAAATGGATATGTATTTCCTTCCGATAAATATATGAGTTTAGGAACAATTTTGTCTTTTATACACCATACCCAAACATCAAACTTTGGATTAACAAATTACAATGCCGAACAAAATTCAGTATACTTAAATTTATTATGGCAATCAAGTTTTGATACTCCTGTTAAGCATCTTCCTTCTGACGAAATGTCGGCTGATGCAGAAATGGCTGAAAGTGCAAAACATAACTATACTTTGGGATTTAGTTATAGTTATAATAATTATTTGCAACTATTAAATAATAGCACCTACAATAGTTTTGAATCTGTCCCTGGCTTCTTTTTTGAATATTCTTATAGTGGTATCAAAAATTTTGTTACAACATTAGGTTTAAGAGAAGATTTTCATAATATATATGGAAATTTGTTTACTCCAAGATTGCATCTGCAATATAAAATCGGAGATTACAATACAATAAGAGCTTCAATCGGGAAAGGTTATCATAACCCATTGCCAATTGCAGAAAATCAAAATATTCTATCCTCTTCCAGAAAAATATTTTTTAATGAACCATTAAAAAATGAAGAAGCCTGGAATTATGGAATCAATTCGACTCACGAACTTGACTTGTTTAGTCATTATGCTACTTTAAATTTAGAATATTATCGAACAGATTTTGTAAATCAAACAATTGTAGATTTGGATTCCAAACCTGGCGAAGTGCATTTTTATAATTTAAAAGGTAAGTCTTTTTCTAACAGTTTCCAAATAGATTTCAATATTGAAATTACAAAAGAATTCAATGCTACAGCTGCATATAGATTAAATGATGTATGGATAACAACTGATAATACATTACAACAAAAACCTTTGATAAGTCCTAATAAATTCTTTATTAATTTAGCATATTCAACTGGACAAAATGGCTGGGGATTGGATTTTACCGCAGAATATAATGGTGGTGGAAGAATGCCATCAACTGCACAAAATCCTCCTGAATATAGACTAAACAATACATTCCCTGGTTATTTTGTTCTTTATGGACAAATTACCAAGCGATTCGGGAATTTTGAAGTTTATCTTGGTGGAGAAAATTTAACTAACTTTAAACAACCCAATCCAATATTGGCATCTGATTCGCCATTTAGCCAATATTTTGATGGTTCATTAATTTGGGGACCTATTGAAGGGCGTAAGATTTATTTAGGCGCTAGATTTACTGTAAATTAGTTTATTAAACTGAAAATGGAAATAAAACCTAATCAAGCAGGTTTTATTTCCATTTAATAGAACAACCAATACTTGGCAATTGAGGAAAATCGAATGGTTGATTTTCTAAAAGATAATCAAGAACTTTTCTCAACTCATTTCCTGAAACAGGAACTTCATTACTTGGACGAGAACCATCGTAACGACCGTGATAAACTAATTCGTCCTTTTCATTATAGACATATATATCAGGAGTGCAAGCGGCATCATATTTATGTGCTACCGCTTGTGTTTCATCAAACAAATATGAGAAAGGTATTTGATATTTGCTAATATATTCTATCATCTTATCAGGAGAATCTTCTGGATAACTCTCAATATCGTTAGAATTAATTCCGATAATATTAAATCCTTTTTTTATATATTCTTTTGCAAATTCTACTAAATTAGGCAAAAGATGTATAACATAAGGGCAATGATTACACATAAAAACAATAATATTGCCCTTGTGCATTTTTAATTCATTTAAACTTTGGTTTTTATTCAATAAAGGATTAAATAATTCAAAATCAATGATTTTGGAACCAAGCTTGACAATATTTGATTCTGCTGACATTATATTTAGAAATTAGTTTTGAATATATTTAGTAATAACATTTTCGAAGTCTTGTTCGCTTTTACCTCCAACAAGTTGGTCTACAACTTTACCGTCTGGCCCGATAACAAAAGTAGTAGGAACATATTGAATTTGACCAAATTTCTTTCCAAATTCTTCGCTATATGGTCTACTTGGAAAATTACGATAATTAATGCCTGCGGCTTGAACATAATTGGATACTGTTGTCATTTGGTTATTCATATCACGTTCTAACGGAACACCCACAATTTGAAAACCTTTATCTTTATATTTCTTATTTAATGCTATTAATCCTGGAATTTCTGCACGACAAGGAGGGCACCAAGTTCCCCAGAAGTTGATAAATGTAACTTTACCTTTTACAAAATCAGAAAATTTCATTTCTTTTCCATTTTCAATCCAAGTAAAATCAATAGGCTCTTTATCACCTGTATTTATTATGCTACTCATTGCATAAACTCCGGATTCTGGACTTGTAGTTTGTGTTTGTGCAACATTTTTACTGTTTTCTGTCGCTTTGTTTTCTTGCGAGCAAGCCATACTTGATAGCGTAATCAAAGTAATGGCAAAAAGATACATCAATTTTGAAATTTTCATTTTAACCTTTATGATTTATTTAATAGAAATTTATAAGTATAAAAACGAAAAAAACATATTATTATTTAGTAATATTTGGAATTTAAAACAATCCTGATGATACTCATATTTCCTTGTGTTAAAAGTAATACATAAATAATCTTTGCTTATTGAGAACGATAAAAGAAAACCCACCCATTTTTTTCATAGAGTTCAGTTAAATTAGGATTGTTTAGTAATTTATCTTTATTCTGATATTTAGCAATGAAAAAGGCAGGTTTATCAATATTTCCTGTTAAAAGCCAATTTTCAAACTCAGTAGAAGACATATTTTTTGAAATTGCACTTTGGTCAAATTTTTGTTGTAAATAAAAATATTGAGCAAAACTTTTGTACCCGTAGGTAATAACGTAGCAATTGCTGCCTTGTAGTTTTTTAATAAAATTAATAGGAGTAAGTTGAGTATATTGTTCAATTCTTGGAACGAATAAAGGCAAAAGTAAAACAACAAAAATTAAAGTACTGGCATAAGTAGAAGTTATTGATAACAAGTATTTTCTTTTAGCAATAAAGACAAAAGTAAGCAAAAGCCCTAAAAACAAAATAGCACCAGCAAACCATTCATTTCCTGCCCAATAATAATTCCCTGATAGTATCTTGAAAGTAAACATATCTTTAATCCTTGGTAAAATTAAATCTATATTCATCATTACTATTGGCAACAACAATGCCGCTATTGCAATAGGAAAACCAATAATTGCTAATAACCAATTAGTAGATTTTTTCCAACCTGTTGAATTATATAATATTCCATAAATGCCTTTTGCCGCAAAGAAGGCAATTGGATAGTATGCAAGTGATGAATAATGAATAATTTTTGTTTTAACAATAGAAAATATAATTAAAACAACTAAAAGTAAAATCATCATCCAAAGTGAGAATTGTTTTATATTATCGACGTCTTGTATTTGTTTTCTAAATCCACGAAAAGCAAATACTGATGAAGGGAATACTCCAAATAGCAAAATAATTAAATGGAAATAAATTGGACCTCCATGACCGGCATCTTGAGTGGAAAATAGTCTTATTTGATAATTTATAAATTCAGGGATTAATTTAAATCCATATTGAGCGCCAAGGGCAATATACCATAAAATTATAGGCACAAATGCCATAAACGTAAAAAAAACAAATTCAAGCCAAGGCAATTTAATTTCTTTTCTATTAAGTAGCCAGAATATAAATGCAGTGATAATTACCAGCAAATATCCAACTGGTCCTTTTGTTAAAATTGCTAATCCATCTAATATGCCTGCTAAAAGCAAATAATTTATTTTTGTTTTTGCTTTATCTTTAATATTGTTATTAACATCATTCAATCTGTTCGGAATTTTTTCATTAAAACTCCTAAATAAAAAGTAAATACTACCAAACATCAATAAATTGAAAGCAGGGTCAATTAATCCTGTTTTAAAATAAAAGTGTGGCAAAATTGAACCTGAATAAGTCAAGACAAGCAAAAGTCCAAATTTTTCATCAATTAATTTTATACCAATATAAAAGAGAAAAAGTAGTGATAAAGCACCAATTAAAGCATTCGGTAATCTTGCCGCAAATTCATTAACTCCAAATACTTTCATTGAAATAACTTGTAGCCAAATAAATAAAGGTGGTTTTTCATGAAATGGCTCATAATCTATTCGCACCGTTAAATAATCACCTGTTGTGAGCATTTCCCTCGCCGCTTCCGCAAAATTGATTTCATCCCAATCAAATAAATCTACTTCTCCGATAAAAGGAATAAAAAGAATTACTCCAAATGCTAATACAAATAAGTATTTTAAAAGAGTTTGTTTATTCTCCATCTGTTATTTTGGTATTTAATTTTAATATTAAAATTAATCTTTAATTATTTTTTTAACTATTTTTTCCTGACCATCAAAAATTAAGAAATACAACCCTGATGGTAAATTACTTAAATCAAATTCAGCATTACTTTTTTCCAATACAAGATTATTCTGATTAGCCTGCAATATAATCTTATATGTAGGATTAATAATTAAATTACCTAATGTGTTTGTAATATAAATATTCAAATTAGGTCTTTGGTCGCTTTGATAAAACATAGAAATTGGTACAGAAATAACTTGAGTCGTAGGATTTGGATAAGGCTCTCCAAAATAAATTTTACCAAGCGAAATAATATCTTGTGTACTAAACTCTAACGGCACGTCGCATTTGGAATTTGAATTATAATTATTTTGTTCACCAACTGCGACAAGCGGAAGAATATGAGGATTGCAAATATCATTTAATACCAAAGTATCCCGTTCAATTCCCATATTTTGTGGCGAATAACAGATTTCCAAATCATAGTAACTTCCAGGTGCAATAGTAATAGGAAGTTGGCTCTGTGGAATTGAAAATGACAAATTTCTAAGTAACACTACATTATCTATAATTTGAGGTTTCCAGCTAATGTTTGTAATTCGTATTTTTTTACAAATTATTTGAGGGAAAGTAGTTGAATCAAGACTATACAATTGATTATCAATAACAGAAAAAGTCAACGCATTTGAATCTAATCGGACTGTAATATCAATAGGCTGGCTTATATCCCAACAACCAAACTCATTTAACACAAATAAGCGATATTTCCCGCTTTGAGTGATGCTAATAGATTTATTTTCTGAAAAAGAATTAGTATCACTGTCTTTGAACCATTTATAAGTTATCGCATCATATCTTGAAGATAAGACAACTGTATCCCCGATACAAAAATTATTGTGTCCTTGCATATCTATTTCAGCCTTTGGATTAGGTGCAAAAGATAATTTTATGGAATCTTTCAAAACACAACCATTAGAATCAGTAACTACAATAGAATAAGTTCCAGAATTTGTAACATAAATTGATTGAGTCTTTTCACCAGTGGACCATAAATAATCTTTGAAGTTTTGTTTTACATTAATAACAGCAGAATCTCCGACACATAATTTGGTAGTATCTGAAATTTGCAAAGTTAATTCAGATTTTGGATAAAACGTAACAACAAAAGGAGCGGAAGTAGCAGAATCACATTCGTTATGAGACGCAAAAACTGTATAAGTACCAGATTTAGCAACTTTAATAGACGGAGTTGTTTCACCTGTTGACCATTTGTAATTATCGTAACTATGGTTAACAGACAAGATAACAGTATCACCGCTACAAGCAGGTAATTGAGCATTTGCTTGAATTACAGGTTGAGAAACATCATATCCTATATATTTATAAACTCCTTCTCCAACAACAAATCCCAGAGAATCATTAACGAACCAAATATCATCTAAATTTGCACCGGGAGTAATGCCACAATTTCTATCTTCCCAAGTTTTACCAGCATCAGAAGTATAATAGCAAGAACGGCTCCACCCAACTACCCAACCTCTTTCAGGGCTTTGTAAAAAAGCACCAAACATAGATGCACCTAAATTTGTTTGTTTCCAAGTAGCACCAAAATCTGTTGAAATACGTGCGCCTCCTATTCCTCCATCACCAGTACAGTCAGTTGAATACGGCACTAAAATTGTATTGCCATTAATCCACAAATCTTCTTGCCAATCATTACCACCTGACTTAGAAAAAAAGTCCCAAGTAGCACCATAATCCGTTGTTTTAAAAATTGCACCACTACCCGAAGCATACCCTATGCCTGTAAATTTATCAATTATCAAATCAGATAATCCGCTATTGTAAAAACTTAAAGTAAATACAGACCAATTTTTTCCCCCGTCAGTTGTTTTATAAAATTGTTGTTGGTCATCACAACCACCACCAATCACAAGTCCATTATTAGCATCCCAAAAATAACATCCCCACAAATCCACAAAACCCGGCGGTGTCACATTGCTCCAAGTTTTGCCACCATCCGTTGTCTTAAAAATACCTCCATTACCTGCCATTCCAGAAACTAAACCAGAAGTATATCCTACTTTTTCATTTGCAAAATATATACCTTCTAATTGATAAGCAAACGGTATTACGGCTACATCCCAATTTGCTCCGGCATCAGTTGTTCTAATCACAACTCCATTTTTACCACACACCCAACCATAATTTGGATTACTCGGTAAGAAAAAAACTTCGAGGTAATAGGCATTATCATAAGGCGCAGGAATTGTTGTTACTCGCTTCCATTGTGCATTTACTCCACTTATGAATCCTAAAAAAACAATTACCGTAAAAATTATTCTCTGCATTTCTTTATTTTTAAGTTTGTTACATTGTGTATTAAAGAATATAGACGTTGAAAATTTTATTTAGTTGAAAATTTTAAAAGAGGCTTTTTTGTGTGCCATTTTTTATTAATGTGGATAACTTTTAAAATTTTCCTTAACTCAAACAATAATAAACTATTTCTCTTTAAGATTCCCTCTCTTCCATAATTGATAATAAACAAATAAGAATAAGAATTTGTAATTATATTTTAATTTATAATTCATTTTTTAAGCATAAATTAATCCTTTGTTAATATTGTATTTACAATTATTCTTTAATTTTTGGCTATTGTGAAAAACTTTTTTGTTTGTTAATTCAAAATTTATTTGTAAAATTTCGTTTGTGAAATTTTGCAAAAGAGAAAAAGTTTTCAAAAAAATCACTTTTTATATAAATTAACAAAAAAATGTTAATAAATCAATAATTGAGGAGAAAATGGATAAAATAATTACTGAGTATTCAAACCAAATAAAAATAATAAATAATAATTACGAACAAAACCAAAGTGAAGCACAAGAAGTTTGGGATAAAGCATTAAAGATAATCAAAGACAATGTGGACCCAAGCTCATTTAAAGTTTGGTTTCAAACTATTACTCCAAAAGATTTATCGGAAACAAACATTACATTGGAAGTTCCAAGTCAATTTTTTTATGAATGGTTAGAAGAACATTATTCTAATTTATTAAGAGTAACTTTACAAAAAATCACTCAAAAAACATTGGAAATTTATTTTGATATTAAAACAGTGGAAAAGAAGGTTGTTACTGGTAACACTTTGCATTTGCCTTTAAATAACGCTTTTTCTATTCCTCCAAATATTGAAAATGGTACTCACCAAGTAGATATCGGTTATGATTTGATAGACACTCAATTAAATCCGAATTACGTTTTTGAAAACTTCGTGGTAAGTGAAAGTAATCAAGTAGCATCAGCAGCAGCCAAAGCAATAGCAGAGAATCCTACAAAAACCCGTTACAATCCTTTGTTAATTTATGGAGCAACAGGATTAGGAAAAACACATTTAGCACATTCAATTGGCAATCAAATCATCAGAAAGAACCCTCGTATTAGAGTTTTATATACAAATGGCGAACAATTTTATGTAAATTTTGTTAATGCAATACAAAATAATAAAATCAGTGATTTTGCTAAAGTTTATCGTAACGTTGATGTATTAATAATTGATGACATTCAATTTTTTGCTGGAAAAGAAAAAACACAAGATAATTTCTTCCATACTTTTAATGCCTTGCAACAAGCTAATAAATTAATTGTTCTTACAAGCGATAAACCTACAAAAGAATTAAAAGGTGTTGACCAAAGATTAATTTCCAGGTTCAATTCTGGTGTTACAGTAGATATCCAATCTCCCGATTTGGAGATGAGAAAATCTATTTTACAAAAGAAAAGTCGTGCTGATGGATTCGAACTTCCCGAAGAATTAACCGATTTCCTTGCACGGACAATTACCGATAGTATTCGTGAACTCGAAGGCGTCTATATTAGTCTTATTGCTCATTCTACATTTAATAATCGCAGACTCTCACTTGATTTAGCAAAAGAAGTTCTAAATAATATATACCATATTCAAGAAAAAGAATTAACTATTGATAGTATCAAAAATATCGTTGCTAACTATTTTAAAGTCCCTATTGAACTTTTATCTTCTTCTACCCGAAAACATCAAATAGTTCTTGCTCGTCAAATGTCTATGTTCTTAACTAAAAAATTATTAGATGTACCTTTGAAAAAAATTGGCGAAGAGTTTGGTGGTCGAGACCATACAACTGTACTTCATTCAATCCAAACTATCGAAAATTATTTGAACTTTGATAGAGTTACTAAAAAAAGTTATGAAATCATTGTTAGTAATTTAAGAAAAGAGCATGGATTGAATATAGAGATACTTTAATATTTCAATAAACAAAACAGTGTAACATAAATTTCATAAATAGAAATTTATGTTTGTTAGTGTTTATGAATCATTTCTTTTAATTTAATAAAATTATTGAATTTATTAATTATCTAAAATATAATTTTTATCTACTATTTTTATGTTAATTTTGTAAAAAATAATATTTCGTAAGTTAATATAATTAAAAAGCAAAATCAGTAATATGGATAATCTTATTAAAACTGTAATTGTTGATGATAATATCGATGTCATAAATTCAATTAAAGATTTAGTTACATTTTTTAATTTAGAATTAGATATTCTCGGCACAGCCAACGATGTGGAAAGTGGGAAAAAGTTAGTAAAAAAATATAAGCCCAAATTACTTTTTTTAGATATAGAAATGCCTGATGGTAATGGGTTTAATTTAGTTGATGAATTAGAATATATTCCTGCAATTGTCTTTATTACAGGGCATCCCCAGTATGCTTTACAAGCATTTGATTATCCTGCTTTTCATTTCTTAGTTAAACCTATTAGTATCTATAATTTAAGAGACGCAATCCAAAAATATCATGATTTTCAAGAGCAATTTTCTAAAAAATCTTCAAATATTGAAAATTCTGTTCAAAATATTCCTGCAAACAAAATAGCAATTCCTCAAAATGATGGAATTAAAATTTACGATATTCATTCCATTGTTAGATTAGAAGGCGATGGAAATTATACTAATATTATTTTTACAAATGGCTCAAAATTATTAATCAGTCGCACGCTTTCTGCAATTGAAAATATCTTACCTCCCGAACAGTTCTTACGTATTCATAAAAGTCATATAGTAAATTTGCACCATATAAAATCATTACCCAAAGGTGGCAAATCGCTTTTTGTTGAAATGGACGATGATATGATGATTGGCGTAGCAAAAGAAAGAAAAGAAATTGTTCTTGAAACATTAAAAAATTTTACTTTGTTTCTGAAATTTTAAAATTATTAGATTATGAAAGATTATTCACAATCCATTCAATAAATAATGTTATGCTTACAATAAGTAAACTATACCATTAGATAAATCTACTAAAATTAATACTTTGAATTTCTTTAAGTTCACATTATCAAAAATGTTGGAATTAAAAATGTTTATAAAAAATGATACAATTGAAGAAAGAGAACAAATGATATATGACTTATTAAATTCAGAGCCATTTCTTGCGTTTTCAATTGCTTTTACTCACTTTGAGTGGTCGTTAAAAAGAACTATATTGAGTTTATCTAAAACACCAAGCATAGTTGTAAAAAAGAAACTTGAAGAATCGCTGACAATTAATAATTATCGAACTTTGTGGTCTAAAGAAATTAAAGGAAAGTTAGGATTACGAGTTTTAGCAAAACAATTTTCTGATTGGAACAATATTGTAGAATCTTTTAAAATGCGGGATAGACTATTTGAAAATTCAAAATCTATTAATACCAATAAATTGAAAAATCTGACAAAATCTTTAATAAATTCCGCTCGTGAGCTTAATACCTTGTGTTTACAATTTGATATAAATATATATATAAAAGTTCAAATTAGGCAAAATCGTTTCTTGAAAGTTATTTAAACACTATATTTGTAACTTTTTATAGTTTATAGTAAAATATTCCTTTCAGATAATAAAATATTTAGTAGAATTATAAAAACAAAAGAGGTTATCTTTGATAGATAACCTCTTTTAAAATTAATTTTTTTGAATAAAAAATATTATCTGAGCTTTTGTCTAATTTTCTTTTCACTCATACCACGCAAATAATATAATTTTGCACGGCGAACATTAGATTTAGAAACAAGTTCGATATTTTGAATAATTGGAGAGAAAACAGGAAAAATACGCTCAACGCCGACACCATTCGATATTTTTCTAATAGTAAAAGTTTTATTAACTCCCCCACCGTGCATAGCAATAACAATACCTTTAAAGTATTGAATTCTCTCTTTTTCGCCTTCAACTACTCTAACAGCAACGTTCAAAGTATCGCCAGGTGCAAAATCAGGAATTTTCACATAACTTTCGTCTTTTTCTTTCCTTAACTTTTCAACCTGCTCAATAGTTTTTTCTTCTATAAATTTTTCATAATTCATATCTTCACCAAAGAAATAGAATACAAAATTACGATATTTTAAACAAATAACAAAATATTTTTAAAATTATTTTTGAACAATAACAATTTCAGTTCTTCTATTTAATTGCCGTCCGAATAATGTAGCATTACTTGCAATAGGTTTACTTTTCCCAAAACCTACCGTTTGTATTCTATTCTCATCAATTCCTTTTTTGACTAAATATTCTTTAACCGCAATAGCTCGTTTTTCAGAAAGCATTTGATTAGCTTTAATATCGCCCACTGCATCAGTATGACCTTCAATAACAATTTTAATATTAGGCTTAGATTGCATAAATTCTGCAAGTATATTTAATTCTTCAACGTTATCGGGTAAAGAAAAACTCGCAACGTCAAAAAGGAGATGTTCAAGAATTAATTTTCTTCCAAGTTCAACAATAGGAATAGTCTTTTTAAACAATTTCTTTTGTTTAACATCATAGTAACCAATTTCTATTGAATCAGGGATTTCAGATTTATTAGATAAATAAGTAACATAGTATAAATTCGTAAGTTGATTGGAAAAATTATCAAGGACAGTAGAAAATGGATAGTCTAAATCGAACCAATTACCACGAGTAGATTTTGCAATTGTCTCATACTGTGTTAATTTCTCAGGGACAATAGCAAAAAGCCGCATCTGATGCTTTTGCATTAATTGAATAATGCTATTTATATCTTGGTTTGTTGTCCCATCCCCTTGTTCGCCTTTTTGATGAAAAGGAGCATCTGTAATTAAAATAATTACTTTGCTTGCTTCTTTACGGTAATTTAACTTGGAAGCTGAAACTAATGCTTCAAGAGCATTTTCCTTTTCATCTCCTCCACCATAAGCTTTAACGGTAGAAATCCAATCTAAAAAATCATAAACGTTGTTGGTTGGTTGATAAACTTTTTCAACTTCATCCGAAAACAAGATTAAGCCAATACGATAATCTATACCACGCTTTACAAGTCTTTGTGTAAAACTAATTACATTATTTTTTACTGCATCAATATTAGGTTGCATTGAACCTGTTTTATCAACAACAAAGACAAAATCAACAGCAACTTTTTCAGCCGCTGGAATTTTTTCAACAGAAATGATTTTCTTCCTTTCACCGTTTTCAAAGATATAAACATTATCAGGACTTAAAGAATCAATTGGTTCGCCAAGCTTATTCATCGCTTCAACTAAAATTTTAATAGTAGGAAATTTGCTAATATCAACACTTTGAATTGTTAAATCAACTTCTTTTTTTGCCGCTTCAAGTTTCGCTTTATTCAAAATATCAAACTCAAGATTTGGATTTTGGTTTTGGTTTGGATTTTGATTAGGATTTTGATTTGAATTCTGGGCTACTAAACTAATTGTTCCCCCCGTAAGAACAAAAGCTATCATCGCAAGAATTGAATAATTAATAATTTTATAAATATTCAATTTTATTATTTTGTACATATTTACAACTCTTTAAAATAGGAAACCTCCATCTTGTTTTTAATTGTCAGATGGAGGCGAATTTCATAAAAATAATTTATATAGTTAATCTTAAAAGTGGCGATATCATAAAGAAATTCTGAATTTCGTATGGTCTCGCAACTCTTAATGGTGTAGAATATTTAGCTTCTAAATATAACCAGTTACCAAGCAAAGGTAACCAAACGTCCCCCATAATAGTTTGATTAGAATATTGCAAGCTAGCACCAAATGGATAAACAGCTTGATTTCTATATTCAACTTTAGCATAAATCCAGTCACCAAATTCAGATGGTTTATAAGTTGTTAATCCATCTACACCTGGGTCAAGTGAATAAATAGTTACGCCACCTTCACCAGGCCTTTTTGTTAATCCCATTTCAGTAACTTCGCTATAATTTAAACCAAGGTCAAATCTTAAATAGTTTTCAGGATTTTTGGGGTTTAACCACCAATTATAGAAAAATGACAGAACGCCGCTTGCACGTAGAACTGGAGCAATTGAATCTACTCTACCATTATCAATTATTCTATCACCGGCTGGAATAAAACCATAAGTATTTTGGTCTATATCATAGCTAGTAATTGATTTCATAGGTAATTCTGCCCGCAAAGACACACCTGCTTCTGGTTTAAACGGCATATTAACATCAATACCTACTACCATTTTACCATCATTAGCATTATTAAGAATTCTTTTTGGTATCCAACTTAATAAACTGCTTGGATTGATACCAGTTTGAACACGATAGCTACCGCCTAAATAAGCATTAATTAAATAAGGGATTGCACGACTTGTTCTTGAATCGTTATTCACATAAAGAGGTCTTTGAATAACAATTTTTGCAGCACCAGGATACCAGAATGGATAACCAATTTCATCATTACCCATAATTGAGCGTATCCAGAAACCTGTTTCACCAATTTTTAATGATTGTTCAAATAAAGAAAGCGTAAAAGCTTGTGAAACATTTGTTGGTTGTAAGAAATTAACAATAGTTTCAGCTTGACTTTGTGTTAATGGTACTTCGGTAGGAATTTCTTGAAAACAGTAATCTCTTTTTGCAGGAGTTTGTTGTTCTCCACGTTTAGAACCCGAATAGACCATATCACCTGATAGAAAGCCAAGTAAAATTGAACCCATATTAGACTCAATTTGCACAGCATTCATACTTGCTTCACCACAGTTAATAACAAGAATTTGGAAAGGGTCTTCATCAAATTCTTTTGGGGCAGCCATAATTTCAATATTTTGTTGGTCTAAAATTTTTGGGTCATAATTATAATATAAAAAAGATTGATAGATTTGAACTTGCAAATCTGGTTCGCAAAGTTTCCATCTCGGAAAGTATTTCCTAATATTTGGGTCTATAGTAGTCAAAGAATCAAGGACTGCTTGCTTATCCAGAGCAGGCGTTGGAGTAGGATTTGTCGTTGGTGTTTGAGCTTTCAAATCTCCAAGCACTATAACTAACAAAGTTATTACAATAATCGTTATTCGTTTTAAAATTTTCATCTTATACCTATCAGCTTAATTAATTAAAAAGTTAGAATAAATCTTGCCATTGGGATAAAAACACTTTCATTTTCCCAAGCTTTTGGAGAATCAGCAAAAGCTTTAAAGTAGCTTTTTGCATCTAATCTTAAATAAGCTTTATTCGTTACAAGTGGAATTTGAAGCCATAAATCAGCATAAAGTGCTTCATCGAAGTATTGCAAAGTGCCACCAAATGGAGTTGATAATGATTTTGCCATAAAATCAATTTTACCCATTATTCCACCTGATGTTGTTGTTGTATATTTCTTGTATAAAAGTTCAGGCATTCTTGTGGTTGGATCTTCAACAACACTATAGTGCCACTGCTCAACAGAAAATACTGCACCACCTAAACCAAATCGCATTATATAATCTTCATCTATTGATATTCCAAAAGTGTAAATTAAAGTTGCATTTCCTCTCACTAAATAATCATTATCACCGGCTGTATAGACATATTGATCTGGGTCTGTGTTTCTATTTTTATAATCTGCTGGATGCGCATCACCAAAGACATAACCACCACTAACATGGAAGATACCACTGGCTGGCATAAGCAATATAGGAAAATCAAGTGATGTTGAAATGCCAACTCCTCCATAAGTTAGTTTTCGTTGCACTGAAAAGGCATCTTGTGAGAGCGAAGCCCACCCTGATGTAGGAAGAATTAATCCTAATTTTGTTCCTTGCCATAATGCACTTAAAGTCATTCTTTCGCTCCAAAGTGATGGATAAGAAATATCTTCTATTCCATATTTTAATTCAAATCCATATTTAGGCAAAGATGAATTAGTTATAGTACTTACTGTATCAGATGTGCCATCTTCATAATTATTAATTTGCATCGCATATTTTGACCAGCGGATTAAATCTGGACTTATTATTACTTCATTAGTAACATAATCCATTTTATTAGGTTGACCCTCTGTAACTTGTAAAAATTTTTCAACATCTTGTGAAGTTACTTCATATTTGTTTTTTACTAATGAATTTGAAACTCCATATCGTTTAGGAGCAAAACGCAAAAATGTCCCAATTCCTTGTGATTCTAATGTTTTATTTTCTACATTGCCTTGTCTGAAAGCATTCAACACTAAATCGTACATATTGTTTGCACGAAAATCAGAAGCATTTATTTCAAAGCTTTTCAATTCAGGATATGTGTAGACATTAGTTGGAGTTGGATTATCAATATTCTTTTGCAATTGGTCATTATCTTCGGTCGATACAATTAAAGCAATAATTGTATTAGGTTC
The DNA here is from genome assembly GCA_021780815.1 of Bacteroidota bacterium. GTDB lineage: Bacteria > Bacteroidota > Ignavibacteria > Kapaibacteriales > UBA2268 > GWF2-33-9. The sequence continues at coordinate 28,481 of JAJXYC010000008.1, forward strand.
AATTTGGTCTGATGACATTCTGGTTGTAATAGCATAAGCTGTTCTCAATTGTTTTACTGGTCCAGAAGTTTTTTTAGAATAGTAATTGTAAATACATTCAATGTCAGGTGGAATAACCATACCACGGCTTAACATTTCACGTCTTAATTGAGCAATTGACATACCTTCTTTTGTAGCGTTATCTACAAAATTAAGTATAGTTTTATCGCCTTTTTTTACACAATCATCAACTACTGCACCACCTTGGTCATCGCTATTTGTGTTATCTTGCGATTCTTTTGCTTTTATAGCATTCCTGATATCTTTTATATCTTTAATTTTATAAATAGATATTTCAGAAAAACGATAATTCTTAAATTTGGAAAGTATGCTTTCCAAACGAACTCTGAAACCTTCGTCTCCTCCTTGAGCAAATATATGTAATGAGCTAACAAAGAATACAACAATTAAGCTCGTTACAACTATCAAAGTTTTTTTATTCATATGTTTTACCTTTTTTTTCTCTTCTTTTTTCCCAATGCCTGAGTTTGAACTCAGGCATTGAATATAGTTAATCAATAATTATATTTTAAATTTCATTATCAAAAATGATACCTAAAATTAGCGTCTTCTTTGTCTGTTTTTATCAGGTTCAAAGTTAATAGGTATTTGTAATGGGATCTTCTTCGGGTCAGAACGAGCGTTATTTATTGGGTTAATTGAAACTGCTTGTAAATTAACAGAGATAGTTCCTCTAACTTTTGTTTGACCACGTTCGAGCTTCCCATTTAATTCTAATTGTAAAGTATAACCATTGTCAGGATCCCCATCAATCGAAGGTTCAATTGAGAAATTATACCCTGAAAGTCCATCAATAATTTGAGGTTCACCTGCAACTGACATTTCAATTTTAGCATCTTTGTCGCTTCCTGTACCCGGTTTATTTACTTGAATATTAGAAACAACAATCTTTATTTTAGTTGCGGAACCAGAAACATCAGTTAAAATATTTCTTAAAATTACATTAGGTTCTTCTTGTTTAATATCATAAGTTTTAAGTGGTAAAATATCAATTTCTTTACCTGTAAATGGTTGAACCCAAGTAATTTTAATGCTTAATTTCTTAGCAGGAGGTTTCAAAGGCAATCCATTTTCAGGAGAAATAGTTAATCCACTAAATGGAGGTCTTTGACTCTCTTGGTCAGTTGTAATATAAATTCTAAATTGGTCAGGTTTAATCTTTCCACCTGATGAAGGAACAGCATTAAGAGAAGCTGACAATCCATAATAAGCATATGCTAAAAATCTTTCGTCAATTTCTTTTGCACTTTCAGGTGTAAGTGACGATGGGAAGATTTCAAGTTGTAAAGTTCCTGTTCCTTGTTTACCCATCAATTTATGGTCAATTTCAACTTTATATTTTCCAGGCGATAAATTCGTGCTTGTAGTTGCTAAATAATCACGACTTCCACCTTGAATTGGTTTAGTTGCTCCTGAACCTGGAATTTCATCCATTGGTTTCAAAATCAATCTATCAACAATTGCACCTTTACTATCAAACACTTTGCCTTCCAATTGGTTCTGGTTTTCTTGATATGGACTCATAGTAAATTGGAATGCCGCCGGAACTTTATCAAAACTAGCAACATAATCAGGTGCTGTAACTGTAGGCTGAGCAATTTGTGGTTTTGGTGTAATTACTCTAATATCAAATTCAATGCTTCCTTTGTTTTGGTCAAAGTTAGCAGATTGACCTGGTGAAAGTAATCTAACAATATATCCATATAAATTCAAACTATTGATGATTTCACTTGCATTGTCATCTTTTTTAGCATTAATAATAGATTGATTTAATAAATCCATAAACTTATCAATATTACCATCTTTAAACAAAATGTCTGCTGGTGGCGGATTGTATTTATCCAATTTATTAGTTAATTCTTTTAATACACTTCTTAAATCTTTAACGCTTAATTGTACTGTACCAATATTTACAGTGGCATCATCAGAAATTTCATCGGCAGTTAAACCACCTTTAATACCAAGGATACGGTTAGTACGTGAAACAAAACGAAGCTTATACCAACCTGCTTTATCGGGTGGTTGGAAGTTTACAACAAAATCACGTTTAACTAATCCACCTTTTTTATCAAACCCTTCTTTTAAAGTTTCATCTTTAGAATAGAAGAACGCACTATCCAACGGTAAATTCTTTGGAATCAAAATTTGTCCATCTCTTTTAATCAAAGAAGCAGGATAAATAGGTTGAATAGTTTCAGGTCTAACATTTTTCAAATCCAACGAATTAAAAGTTGCATCTTCATCAAGATTAAGTTCAGTAGAACCAATAAATTCCCACGCAGAACCTGTTGAATTATCAGATTGAACAAGTTGTCCCGGTTGTAAGTTCATAAAATCAAACTTTCGTCTCTTGATTTCATCTTCCGTAGGGAACATTGGTGGTCCCGCCGGGTCGGCAGAAGAATTATAAAAAACTTGATATTGAATTTCTTCAACATTGGCAAGTTTTACTAATTTTTGCAAACGAAGAGTATAATCTTTGTCCGACTCCCCTTCTTTCCTTTTTAAATCAGCACTGACATCAGAAACACCAACTGAAACAATATATTTTCTGAAAGGCTTTAAATCAGTTCCAAGAACTTGTTTAATATCTACTCCCGAGGGTGGAATAGTAATTTCGTCTTGCGGACGTGTATTTATACCTTCTGTTCCAGCTCCTGATTGCAACTGAGACAATATACTTTCTACAATTTTCATTGTCTCTCTTTGCTTGCTTGCAAGATGCTCTTCTGCCTCATCTCGCTCCACAATAATAATTAATAACTCTAACACTACAGCAAGATAAAGCACAAAGTAGACTTTCCCTGCTCCACCACCTTTAGACATTTATGCCTCCAATATTTTCATTTCTTTTTATCTTCTTAACAAAAATTTGAATTTTCACTTTTTTCAATTTATAAAACTAATAATTTCTTTTCAATTTTAAGTAAGAAAAATTAAACTTTCTTTGGATTTGTTAATAAATCGTATTTCTTTGTAGTAATAAAAGTTACAATATTGTAAAAAAGAATTATCAAGTGTTTTCAGATTTTCCTTATCTTAAAAAAATAAACGTTTTTTTTCTAATCAAATCTTTTTATATTCGTTTTTAGTTTTATTATAAATTATAAATTATAAATTACAAATATTTCAAAATTAATTATATAAAAAACTCAAAATTATTATTAATTTTGTATTAATATAAATAATTTTTTTTAAAATTACAAAAAAATAAACAATGCCATTTTTTCGATTATTTTCAAACGACCTTGCAATTGATTTAGGTACTGCTAATACTTTGATTTGGATGCCTGGTAAAGGTATAATTTTAGATGAACCCTCAGTAGTAGCATTTGACCGTTCAACAAAGCATATAATAGCAATTGGGAAAGAAGCCCAAACAATGATAGGGAAAACTCACAAAGATATCAAGGTAATAAGACCATTGCGAGATGGTGTAATTGCTGATTTTGAAATTGCCGAAGGTATGTTAAGATCCTTTATCCATAAGGTAACGAAAAATTGGCAGCCTCCAAGGCGTGTTGTAATTGGTGTACCTTCTGGAATTTCGGAAGTAGAAAAGCGTGCTGTTAGAGATAGTGCTGAACATGCTGGTGCTCGTGAAGTGCATCTTATTGCTGAACCAATGGCGGCAGCAATAGGAATTGGTATGGATGTTCACCAATCTATCGGAAATATGATAGTCGATATTGGCGGTGGTACTTCTGAAATTGCTGTAATATCGCTTGCCGGTATTGTTGTCGATTTATCTTTACGCATTGCAGGAAATGTTATGAATAATAATATTATTCAATTTTTCCGTAGAACTCACAATCTTTTGATAGGAGAAAGAAGTGCAGAAATTATTAAGCACCAAGCAGGTTCCGCCGCTCCTATGGATGAAGAACTTGAAATAGAAGTTCGTGGACGAGACCTTGTTACGGGAGTACCTAAAATGATTGTTGTTTCTTCAGTAGATATTCGTAACGCTTTATCAGAACCAATTTCTGAAATCGTCAATGGAATTTTACGACTGCTCGAGCAAACTCCTCCTGAACTTGCTGCCGATATTCTTGAACGTGGTATATTTTTATCCGGAGGTGGTGCTTTATTAAAAGAATTGGATAAACGTATATCAAAAGAAACTGGTATGGCGGTTTATATTGCAGAAGACCCTTTACAAGCTGTTGCTCGTGGTACAGGAAAAGTTCTCGAAAATTTATCGTATTATTCGCCTGTACTTATTAAAAATACTCGTTATTAATTATTGCCTTTTTTGTTATGTTTAGTAAATTTTTATCATACTTTTTATTTCTATTTTTTTCTGTAATTTGTTCCGTTCTGGCAAAAGAAAACAGCAACATCATTATAGATGCACATTTAACTTTTCAAGAAGCTATTAAAGGGACCCAAGCACCTAAAGAAGTAATTGATAGCTTAGTTCTAATTGATGTTGAGTATTTTTCTTTTGATAAAAAATTACACCGTGGGCAAATTCTTATTCGCAAAAATTTGGAAAATGATGTTCAACACATATTCCAATTAATTAAAGAAAGTAAATTCCCTATCAAAAAAGTCGTCCCAATTGTACAATATAATTGGTCAGACGATTCGTCTATGGCAGATAACAATACCTCCTCGTTTAACTATAGAAAAGTTGCTAATAAAAATAAATTGTCTAATCATTCTTTTGGCACAGCAATTGATATAAATCCAGTACAAAATCCAGCTGTGTATTCAGATAGTACAATTTCTCCAAAAGGTGCAAAATACAGTCCACTCGTAAAAGGAACAATTACAGAAGATTGTTTCTTAACAAAAGAATTTAAAAAATTGGGTTGGATCTGGGGTGGAAATTGGAAATCTTTGAAAGATTATCAGCATTTTGAAAAAACAAAAAATTAATTGCAGGGTTTTAATAATGAGTGATTTTAACTCTTTAAATGAACAACTTAATAGCTTAATTAATGAAAATAAAAAGTTAAAAGAAGAAAATCAACAATTAATTCATTTACGTGAACAAGTTACTCGTCAATCTGTGGAACTTGAAGCACAAAATGATGAATTAACAAGTATTCGTTATGAGTTAGAACTTCAAAATGAAGAATTATTAAAAATAAATTTTGAAAATAGCAAATTAATAAATAAATTTAATGCTCTTTTTAATTTTTCACCAGTCGGATTTTTACTAATCAATTCAAAAAACACAATAATTGAAGCAAATCTTTCAGCCTGTCAATTACTCGAAAGAAAAAGTCAAGATTTAATTAATTCAGATATTGCTAATATCTTAGGCAAAACATTTATTCAAGAGTATAATGCTTTAAAAAATCTCAGCATGTCTGAATTACAAAATAAAAATATAAAGTTAAAAACCCAAATATCTAATGAAACAGATAAATATTTCCGATTTGATTTTAGATTTTTAGAAAATTTAATTGAAACTCAACAATATACATTAATTTCATTAGTAGATGTAAGTGGAACATTACAGATACAAAAACAATTAGAAGAAAATGAAGAACGCTTTCGTAGTATATATGAGCAAACACCAATAGGAATATATAGAACAACTCCTGATGGAAAATTTTTGCTTGCCAACAATAAATTAATTAAGATGCTTGGCTATAATTCTTGGGAAGATTTGCAAAATCTTGATTTAGAAAGCAAAGATTATCCTTTACAAGAATCCCGAGAAAAGTTCAAAGAAGAGATAGAAAAATATGGCTTTGTAAATGGTGCTGTTAATTTATGGTATAAAAAGAATGGAACTGCTCTTGTTGTGCGAGATACTGCAAAATTAATTAAAGATAAAAACGGTAAAACTTTGTATTATCAAGGTGTAGCGGAAGATATTTCGGAAGAAGAATTTTTACGTGAAACTTTAAAAGCAATTATTAATGCTTTACCTGATTTACTTTTAATACTTGATGAAGATGGGAATTATCTCGAAATATACACTGTCGATGAAAGTATTTTATATAAGAAAAAAGAAGATTTAATTGGGAAAAACATAAAAGAAGTATTTCCTAATGAAATTGCCAACTTTTTTATGGAAAATATTGCAAAATCGATAGTTGAACAAAAAAATATTATTATTAACTATGATTTACCTACACTTAGCGGCGAAAGAAGTTTTGAAGCAAGTATCACACCAGTTCAGCTTTTACATAGAACAAACAAACGATGTGTTGTTTACATAGCTCGTGATATTTCTGAAAGGAAAAAAATTGAGTTAGAATTATTAAAATCAAGTTATGAAAAAGATATACTTTTTAGTGTTATAAGTTATGATTTACGGGATCCAATTACTTCTTTAATAACAACAGCCGATATTTTTACAAATTATTATGATAAATTATCACCGGAACAGTTAAAAAAATATATATACCAAGTAAGTCAAGAAATTTATACATTAAAAAATTTAGTTGATAATTTGTTAGATTGGTCTAAATCACAAGCGGGCAAACTTGACTTTTTACCAGAAATATCTGATTTGTTCAATCTTGCAGAAGGAGCAATGTTAGTTTATTTAAATCTTGCTAAAAGCAAGGGGATTAGTTTTGCTTCTTCAATTCAACCTAAAACATATTGTTTTGTTGATAGATTTATGATTTCATCAGTTTTTCGGAATCTAATTGCAAATGCAATTAAATATGCTTTACCTAATACTCAAATATCTATTAACATTGAAGAACACGAAAATCTTTGGAAAATCAGAATAAAAGATTTCGGAGTTGGTATAGAACAATCAAAAATCCAAAGCATTTTTGACGAAGAAGATTCTTATATCTATGGAGCTGAACATCACCGTTCAAAAGGTTTAGGGTTGCATATTTGCAAAACATTTATAGAAAGGAACAATGGTGAAATATTTGTTGAAAGTGAATTCGGAAAATGGACACAATTTACATTTTCGGTTCCCAAACCAGAATCAATGCCTTAATTTATGCCTCTAATTTTGAATTTGTTACAAAATCAGGAAATACATAATAAATATTGCCTTCCTTATCTACTTCCATTTTAAACATACCTCTTGATGTTACATCTTGCATAATTTGTTTTGCTTCATCATAACTTGTGCCAAGTACAAGAACAATATCGAAAAGTTTTAATATTCCCTGCTTTGCTTTTGCCAAGTTTAGCAATTCTAAATCAATATATTTTTTTTGATGGGATTTAAATTCAATTTCAGCTTTATTTTTCAAAAAATATCCTAATCCCATAGGGAGTAAACCAAAAAAGGTAGTAAGACCAATCCAAATGCTGATACTTTCCCCTAAGTTGTAGGGTACAGTAAATACAATATTTGCCAACCCTACAATTGCAAAAAATAATGTATCAATTACACCAACACCAAATATAAGTTTCCAAAACTTTAATTTCCATATTTTACGTTTTAATTGCTTTAAAATCATTTTTATCAAATTTTGTTTACTTGCTTAATACAAAAATAGTAATTAAATATTATTCAAAAAAAATACTTTCTCTTCTGATTGGATAATTTTTTCTAAAATCAATAAAGAATTGCTTTCTTTTATCAACAGACTGACTGAAAGTTGCTTTAAACATTTCATAATCGTTTTCAAAGCATCTTTTTGTTTTTAAAATTTGAAAAACTTTCAACACATCATCAAAATTTTTAATAATTTCTATATTGTTTATTTGCAATTCATTCAGAAGCAACTTATAATCAGGGGTTATATGAGTAAAATTTTCAAAATGTTTTAATACTTGAATAGAACCTTTAATTTTAGCATCATAAGCATAACCTGCCAAATGCGGAGTGGCAATTAAAGCAACACTTGCTAAATTAGCGTTAAAATTAGGTTCATTTTCCCAAACATCTATTGCTAAAAATAATTGTTTTTTTGTTAAAACTTTACTTAATGCTTCTTCATCTACAACACCACCACGAGAAGTATGAATAAACAAACTGTTTGACTGCATTAAATTGAGCTGCTGGTAATTTATTAAATATTTTGTCTTGTAAACTCCCGAAAAAGTCAAAGGGACATGATTTGTTATAATATCACTGTTTTTGAAAATTTCATTGAGTTCACAATAAGTTACGTAATCAGGGAATTGAAAATCCATATCCAATAATGGTGGGTCATTTACTAATACTTTCAAACCTAACAAATTGCAATACTGTGCAACGATTTTGCCAATATTTCCAAATCCAATTATCCCTATTGTTTTACTTTTCAATCTGCCTATATCATCTAAAAGCGACCATTTCAAAATAGAATAAATCACATATTCCGCAACAGAATTAGCATTGCTACCCGTCGCAGAAAAATAAGCAATACCTTTTTGCTTTAAATATTCAAGGTCTAAATGGTCAATTCCTGAGGTTGCTGTCGCTATAAATACTACATTAGTCCCTTCAAGTAATTTTTCATTTGCCTTGACTGTTGACCTAATAAAAAGATGATTTATTGAGTTATTTTTAAGTTGTTCTTGGCTTATCTCTGTTGCTGGAAGCACAACTACACTGCTCTTTGAATTCAATGCTTCAAAAATTAATGGAATATTTTTATCTGTTAATACATTCATTTTTCTCTAATTTGATTAATATTTGTAAAAAAAATATTTTAAATATTGTTTGGAATTCATATTATTTTTTCTTATTTTGCAATAAAAATTTCTTCAAATTAAGGAAACTTTCGGGAAATGAGAATACTTGTTGTAGAAGATCTTTTAGTTATGCGTCGGTTAATTGTAAACACGCTGCATTCATTAGGATATGAGGATGTCCTCCAAGCAAGTAATGGCGAAGAAGCCCTTGAACTCATATTAAATCCTGATTCTAAGATTGAATTTCTCATTACTGATTGGCTTATGCCTGTTATGGATGGGTTAACTTTGGTAAAATATGTCCGAGCGAATCACGATACTTATGATTTGCCTGTTATGATGCTAACTTCTATGAATGAAAAAGATAATTTAATTGAAGCTTTGAAGTTCAGAATTAATGATTATGTTATTAAGCCATTTACGCCAAAACTTTTACAATCTAAAATTGAAAGCATTGTTACCCGCCAAAAATATAATTTGAATTTACAACCGAACAATTAATAAATTTTGTAACTAAAAAATTTTAATTAATAATTTTTATTTTTTTAAAGTATTTAACAATCCTTGTTTGCTATCAAGTTTTTTAAACCATTTAACGTTAAAAAATAAAGAAGATAAAATTAAAGCACAAAGAACACCTAAAATTGAACCAAAATAAACATCTCGGAAAAAGTGTTGCAATAAATAAACTCGGGAAAGCCCAACCATCAGAGCTAAATAAAAAGAGATGTGTTTAATTATTTTATTTTCAAATGAAATTGATAGAATTAAAAACATAGCAAAAGCAACAGTTGTATGACCTGATGGAAAAGATAAAAAGTAATTCATCTTTACTCCTTCCACAAAATTCAGATGAACAGAAGAACTATGCTCGAAGAAACTTGCCGGACGAGGTAAGTTAGTTGCTGTTTTTATTATTCCTACCAACGATGTGGTAATTATTAAATTAATAACAGTAAAAACAAACATTGAATATCGGTATAATAATAAAATTAATAGCACCGAAACAATTCCAAAAGTTTCCGCTAAATTTGTAGAAAAAATAAATATCTTATTAAAAAAAAGATTTCTATGGGAATTAAAATAAAGGAGCAGAACATCACTGTTCGTTGAAAAATAAAGCATTCCACCAAACAATAAAAAAATACCTAAATAAAAGAAAAAGATTTTATTATTTTTAAAAATTAATTTTACCATTAATAAATTCTGCATTATACATTTAAACAGTGAATTTGGACGAAATTATTTCTTGCTTGTTTTTTTCAATTTCTTCACGCTTTCTTTTACGCACTTGATAAATTCTACGAGCCTCCTCTTTAATCATATCTTGCTCATAAAGAATTAAGGAATAATCTAATCGGTTGTTTAAATTACCTAAAACTCTATAAGCCTCTGTAATCAAATGGAACAACCTTAAAGCCTCAGGATCTTTATTAAAATCAGGATGAAATTGCTTAACTAATTTGCGATAAGCACGCTTAATTTCTTCTGTTGAAGCCGTACGCTCAATCCTTAATATTTTATAATAATCCTTAATCATTATTTATTTTCATTTGTATTTTAATTTTAACAATAAAATTATAAAAGCCAAAATGAAAGAAACTATATTAGCTAAAATTATCGGGTAAGAATTGATTAAAACCCCATATACCAACCAAAAGCTAATACCAATAACAAACACAATATACATAATTAAAGAAATATCTTTTGTTTCTTTGTATTTTATTGTTTTGAGCATTTGCGGTAAAAAAGCCAATGTTGTAAAGGTTGCTGCCACAAATCCAATGATTGATGTTGAATCCATTTTACATAAATTTTATAATTAATAATAGAGAGTTATAAAATAAAAATCCCGAAAACAATAAATTCGTTACCAAAAATAAATATAGAACTATTTTATAAATAATTTTACCTCCGAATAAAAAGTTAACAATTAATATTATATAAAAACTTGCAATAAAAGCCACAAAATAAATGGAAGAATGCAAATAATCTTCAATGTTATTCTTTAAAATAAATGAACTATTAATGTTCTTTTGAAATTCATTTGAAAATAAAATAATTGGTAAATCTGGTACTTGTATTGTAATAGAATGTTTAAGAGTGTTTTCGTTTGTATTTAAATTAATTATTGCAATACGATTAGATTCATTTGTATCCACTTTAAATAAAAAATCTTTTTCTTGCTGTGGTTCGATTTTATATACAATATTTAAATTAATACCTTCTAAATTATGCAATTCAGACCAGTGATTGTCCAAATAAATTTTTTTTAAGAATAAGTAATTTTGAGTTTGCTTTGTATCGTTTATTATTTTTATCTTTTGCCATTGTTTTGGTTTATTTATAATTTTTTCAATCGCAGGGAAATTTAAATTAAATAAAAGATTAAAATAAAGGAAAAAAAAAGGTATTACAAAAATAACTTTGACAACTTTCAATTTATTACTTGGTTGAGCAATAGAGGTCTTAAAAAATTTTAAAATTATATGTGTAATAAAAAAAAGAAATACAAGAATAATATAAAAAAATATATAAGCCAAAATTACCTTCTTAAATTAATTTAAAATACAAAAATAAACTTAAAGAGAATAATATCTAAAATAAATAATAAAATAAATAATAAATCTACTTTAAGCCATAAATTTCTTTACTTGACTGCAATTTATTCAAAAATGCTTGCAAATGGTTAATTTCTTTGACTACAACCTCAACTTCGATAGCATTTGCTTCTTTTGCAGGAACTTTTTTAATAGAAACAATATTTATGTTCATTGCATCAGCAATATCACTAATCAGATGTATAATTTTAATTGAATCTTCACCAAAAATTTTATATTTAACTATTTGCGATGATTCCCCTTCTGCCCATTTTGCATCTTTGAAATTTTCAGGATTTAATTTTTTCAAATACGTACAGCTTCCCGTATGTATTTTAATTTCAGATTTAGTAGTAACATAAGCCACAATTGGTTCACCTTTAACAGGGTTGCAACATTTTGCAAGAACAACTTGAATATTTTTTAATCCTTCAACTTCAATTTTAGGACTTGTAATAAGTTCTTTTTTGATAGTTTTATCTTTTTGCTTATCACTAATTTTTTGGAAAGCTTCTGGATATAACTTCTTCAATTGCCAATAGCTACATTTTATAGTTTTACTTGAAATAGCAAAATAAAAGTCATCAGCAGAATCAAATCCAATTTCATTAATACGTTTTTTAAATTTTTGTTCATCAGTATATCCAACTAACTTTTTCTTATATTGGTCTTTTAATTTTTCCCAAGCATTTTTACCTTGTGCAACAAAAGATTCACGCTCATTTTTCTTAAACCAACGAGCTATTCTATTTTTGGCACGGTTTGTTTTTACAAAAGAAAGCCAATCTCTTGAAGGCGTTGCATTATTGGAAGTAATAATTTCAATTACATCACCACTTTTTAATTTTTCTTTTAACTTTACAAATTTTTTATTTACTTTTGCTCCTGTTATCTTAAATCCCAAATTTGTATGAATAGCAAAAGCAAAATCAATAGGCGTAGAACCTTCCGGCAACGATATTATTTCTCCTTTTGGGGTTAATACATTGATATAATCTCTTTTCATCTCATTTTTAAGAGAATCAAAAAATTCAAAAGGGTTATCAAAATAAACATCATTTTCCAAAAACTCATGCAAAGTTTTCAGCCAACTTCCTGAACTACCTACTGTCCCTTGCTTATATGCCCAATGTGCCGATGTACCATATTCTGCTTCTTCGTGCATTTCTTCGGTTCGTATTTGTATTTCAAATTTGTCCCCTTGTTTTGTCATTACTGTTGTTTGTATTGAACGATAGCCATTCGACTTTGGAAAAGTTATCCAATCTCTAAATCTATCTTCAATTGGCATCCATTTACTATGCACTACACCTAATGTCAAGTAACAATCATATTTTTCTTTGGTAATTACTCGCAGTGCAAGCAAATCATAAATCCTATCTATATCTACTTTTTGATTTACCAATTTTCGATATATACTGTAAGGTCTTTTGACCCGATATTGTATTCGTGCTGTGATATTCTCTCTTTGTAATAACACTTCTAATTCTTGTTTCATTTGCATTAACTTCTCATTGTAATATGGTAAATTATTACTTATATTTTTTTGCAAATGCTCGAAATCTTTTGGAAATAATGTTTTAAATGAAATATCTTCCATTCTTTGGTATATCTTCCTTATACCAAGCATTTGTGCTACTGGTGAATAAAAATACAAACATTCTTCTGATAAACTTTTTAAAATCGGGCTTTGTGTTTTCTCTGCAAACTCCAACAATTGCAATCTTTCAGAAAGCTTTAAAATAATTATTGATAAATCATCGCTCAATTCTATAAAAGCTTTACGAATATTGGCTATATTTTTTTTGGTTTCAGAAAGTGTAATTGTGCTTAATCTTTTTAATAATAAACTTTTTTCGTATATTTCTGGCGAAACTAAAGAAATCAGTTTCTTGCTTTCTTGTACATCTATTTCTTCCATCAAAGAAAGATAAACAACCACCGCATAATCATCACTTAAACGCAACTCTTTTGTTCCTTCATATAATGCTACCGCAAATTTGTAGTTCTCTTCTTTAAAATAACCTTTGGTCTTTTCTAATAATTCTTCTTTTTCAATCATTTTTTTTCTAAAATTTTTATTTTAATATTTGCCTAACTACTAAAATTATCTTTGGAGCAAATTGATTATTCTATCGCATCATTCATTAATAATAAATATTTCATTATTTTATCTTTATTTGTTTAAAATTAATCGTTTTCCCTTACTATTTCCCCATTTACTTTTATTTTTATTACTTCTATTGCTTCTAATCCTTCAGAATCAACTGCTTTTACGGCAATTGTATGATAACCGGGTTTGAATTTATATGTTTGCTTTCCTGTTCGGTCTAATACTACGCTTGGATTGAATTTATTTTCTTCGGAATTATAATCAAAATCATAAGAATAAAATTCTATTCCTGCTTCGCTCTCGCCTTCTGCAATTAATTCTATTTCTCTAATTCCTTTCCCATCTGCTCCCATATCATTAATTGCTACATTTAGTTTTGGTTTCTTTGCTATTGGGACAATTTCTTCTACTGTTACTAATTTAATTATTACATTTTCCTCGTTTTTCAATCTTGCAACTTCCTGAACTGCTCCTTTGCCAAAGGAAAATGCTATTATATACCCTACTGGCTCCGCCACTGATTTGTTTTTCTCGTAAAGTGCTTTGTCGTAACGCATTAGTGCCGAATGAAAATTATCTATTACATTTCTTCCAATGTTATCTGAACGTTTTACTTGTATTGGCGAACCGTTTCTATTTATTCCATCAATTCCGAAATCTCCTCTTTGCTTTAGATTTGATTTTCCGCCAAATCTTTCAACTATCCACGCTTCAAATTGGAAGGCATCTTTATATCTTAGTGTGTCATAATCATATTTATGCAATTGAACTACAAAGGGTTGAGAGAAAATTCCCTGCTGTTTGTTCAATCTGAATTCGGAAACTTTTATCGCCTGAACTGATTGGTCTATTCCTATCCAATTTCTTAATAATTTATCGGCAACAACAACAGAAGTTCCTCCGCCAACAAATGGGTCTAAAATAATATCACCTTCATTTGAAGATGCTTGAATAATTCTATCTAATAATTTCTCTGGTTTTTGGGTGGGGTAGCCGATACGTTCAGAAGCTTGAGAATTTACTGGAGGTAAATCAGCCCATAAATTATCTAATGCTCTGCCTTTTTGTTCATCTAAAAATCTTTTATATCTTGCAACACCATTTTTTGTATAAATAATTTCTCCATTCTTCTCATATTCTTCCATTTTTTCAATAGGACATCTCCATCTTTTAGTAATTCCTTTCCAATCATATTCATATCCTTTACCTGGAGCAATTAAACTTGTGTCTTGATAAATTCTTCCTTCTTCATTTGCCCTCCTATAATGTGTAGGATCATCAACGGGAAAATAAACAGGATTGTAAATAAAATCTTTTGTTTTGGAATACCAATAAATAGAATCAGTATTGTTAGATAAAGTTTTAGAATTACCTTTTGGAACAGTTCTCTTCCATATAATATGGCTTCTAAAATTACTTCCTCCACCTCCGAAGATTTTATCAAGAATTTGCACTCTAATATATGCATCCGCGTGCCAATCGCAATGTAAATAAATACTTCCGGTAGGTTTTAAAAGTCTGTGCATCTCAGAAACTCTTTCTTTTAGCCATGCAATATAATGGTCTATACCACCCGACCATCTATCTTCAAAGGAACGCACTTCGCCTTTGTCTCCCCAAATTACTTCGTAATTACGATTAGAGAAAAAAGGAGGGTCTAAATAAATTAAATCAATGGATTCTGAGTCCATTTTTCTCATAACTTCGAGACAATCACCTAAAATTAATTTGTTCATAAGTATTGCTTGTTTTATAATTTTATAATTTTATAATTTTATAATTTTATCACGATAAACTATATTATAATCGCTATAAATAATTATTGAATAAAATCCACTGGATAATTGCTTCAAATTAATTACCGCATCTTCGTTTATTTTACCCGAAAGAACATTCATACCTTCCACAGAATAAATAGAATAAGTCAAGTTCAGCATATTACTGCTATTGTCTATTTTTAAATACTCCTTAACAGGATTAGGATATAGTGTAAACTTTGAAAAGAGTAAATGATTTTGTACACTTGTAGTTTTTGGAGTAATAGAAATATTATCAATAAACCAACCAACATCATTTTTAAACACATTAGTGCTAATCCGAAAACGTAGCAAAACATTATTGGCAATAACAGGGAAAACAAGATGCTCTTCAACCCAATCACGTTCATCTAAGATTCCATCATTCCAAAAAGAATAATCATTTTTTGAATAAATTGCAGTTTTATTTTCAAATTGATTAGACCAAGTTAAACCATTATCAGAAGAGAATTCAACTGTTGCTAAATCGTTAGGCTCAACAATTACAGCTTGGTAAAAGTTAATTTGGGATTTTTCAGTTAGATTAACAGGAAAGAGTAAAAAAGTATCTTTTGTATTATTTTCATAATTCGCATTAGGCGAATCAGTCAGAGAGTAAGGTAAAGAAAGGGCTAATTCTTGTGTTTTTCCCCATTTATGCCCAAAGAAATATTTATTTAATTTAATACCATCAAAATTTTCTTCAAAGGAGTGCGACTCACTTATTTCAATAGGTAACCCAGAATAAGCCAACATAGAGTTGCTTAAAATACTTAATTTTTTCTTTGAAGTTTGTGCTACGGTTTGAATTTGATAAAATCCTTTTTCTAAATTGTATTTTGATAAAGACAAATGAAAAGCAATGGTTTTACCCGTATCAGATGGTAAAACTTGTATTTTTGATACCAAAGAACCATCAAGATAGAAAGCAATTGAATCCAAATCTACCAAAGGGGTAATACTATCGCCCCGTAAAGCAGGCATTTGTGCCATAATATCATATCCGTAATCTGTTTGTTCTTCAAATCCTTCGGCAGAAATTAATATTGGTTGAGCAGGATTAAGTGACCCCCCCGGATTAGCATTTATACTACGGATAATACTTGAATCCAATCCAGTAATAGTATAAACATCATATTGATAATTTTTATATTCTTCTAATCCAGAATCGAGATAATTTGTCGTTCCCCCATTTAAAGTAGCAATTAATTTATTATCTCTTACAATTTTTATTTGATAATCTTGATTTTGTAATTTTTGTCCGAATGAAAATGTTAAAGGGTTAATCCAAGACAAAGCAACCCTATCAGTTAAATCAGGGAAAATTTTAGTTTGCAAATTCTCAACAGGCAATGGAGAGCGTGTATCAATAATCGCAGTATAAACATCATCGTCCCGAATATCAGAAATTGCATTACGCATATCAACCCAGGAAGGGAAAATTTTACCATTAAAAAATGCAACACCACTATAATCGCCAGCAAAAGCATTGTCCATAAACGGATTAAGTCTCAAATCATTAACACCGTCACCAACTCTTTTATCAATCCAAGTTAAACCACCATCATTAGAATAACTTACATAACAATTCACTAAAATATTGTTGGTATCATCACGACTATCAAAATACATAACAGCAATATCACCATTTTTTGGGTCAATAGCCATCCATTGCCAAAATTGATCATTTGTCGTTACAGAATGTACAATTACAGGATTAGACCAAGTTTCTCCAAAATCAGTAGAACGAGAAAAATAAATGTTTGGGATACTATCCGCAGCCCAAGTTAAATACAAATAACCATTTCTTGGACCACCAGTAATATCGCATTGAATTACAGGGTATGCCTCGGCTCTTACTTTCCCTTTTACTGTATGTCGATAACCACCTTGACTTTCAATATATTTAGTTATTCCAAAAATATTATACCTTTGAATTATTTTAGGTGCTGAATAAGTTTTTCCCCCATCAGTAGATTTTGCAAAACCAACTCCGTGGACAATACCATCATTCCACACAACATAAATTTCGCCATTTGGTCCGGTTGTAGCTAATGGAAAGCTTTGCCCATAAGTCGTGTCTTCCGAAGAACCAGTTTTACGAGGACTTATAGGAATTGGCTTTGACCAAGTTTGACCTCTATCCAACGATTTTGCAATGACAATTTGCGTGGCAGAATCACGTGGGGTTACTCTTTTCCAAGGTACATAAAGATTATGTTGATAAGGTGAAGTTACAGAATTATCAACTTGAATATAATATTTGTCTTCAAAATTTGAATCAAGTGTTTGATTCCCTTGATGCAAAATAACAGGAATATGTGCAGTCCAAGTCTTTCCCTCATCGATAGTTTTTGCTAAAAAAACACCGTTTTCACCAACCATCTGTGTTTGGTTAGGGTCTATTTTCCCGAAACCACCATAAACAAGATAACCCGTCCCATCATTATCAAAAAAAACTGACGGGTCATTAGTCGATTGCCAACCACTAAAAGGTTTCCCTAAATCTATATTAGTCCAAGTATTTCCCCCATCAGACGAAACATAAACCCAAGTTGATGAATTATCTCTATAATCTACCGCAGATGCAATTAAATTCTGTGGATTTTTGGGATTTATTGCTATTGAAGATTCATTTTGCATCTTATAACTTTGATTAGTTTCGTCTCCGATTATATTTACATTTAAAAAGAACGGCAAAAAAGAAGTGTTGTCTTGTAAAGGAACAACCATTTGACTTTGAAAATATTTGGCATCGGGAGTTGGATGTGCATTTTCCATCAGCCTATTAAAAGTATTTTTTGCTTGTTGCATTTCATACTCTAATTCTTTTTTGTTTTCTGAAAATAAATTTGGAGACAGAATTATACTTAAAAAACTAATGAATAGTAAATACTTTTTCATTTCAAGACCTATATTAATCAATGAAGTTACAAAAATACAAAATATTAAAAATTGATTATAATTTACTAACGTTTTTCAACAAATTTAGTTTATTATCATAAAAAGCAGCATAAAACAATACAAAACTTAAATAAGTCTTTGATTTAATTTGAAATAATCTTTGGCATAAAATTTGATTAACTTATATATTGATAAAATAATGGATGTTTATGAAATATTTTCTTTTAATTACAATATTTTTAGCGATACAAATCTATGCGAAAGCAGTAGAGCCGACAGCTTTTGTGCCACCTTTACCAGGAAATTTAGACGCATACACCGATAACGAAGAAATATTTTTCGCAAAAGTTATGGATTATTATATTCCGACATTACTTTTAGACAACCAATTAAAGTTATTAGGGCAAACTCCTCAAATTAAAGTAATACCTAAATTCACCTACGAAATGGTTAGCAATTTAGACCCAAAATATATTAAGCAATACTATAAAATTGCAACGGATTTATTTAATCAAGTGAAAAACACTGAATTAAATATTGTTGACCAAAATCTTTATAAATGTGAAAAAGAAAAAAGTGAACTACAAAAACAAGTTGTTAAATTATCTCTCGATACAATCGCTTCAACCCAAAACAAAGAGTTGTACGAGATGTTAATTAAAAATCTTGATTCTACTATTATCCAGCATAAAGAATTTGAAAAATTATTACTAAAAAAAATAGACAAACTTAACTCAGAACTATATAATTATAAAATTAACAACATCGATGGCGACAGTAATTTCCAAATTTTTTCAATTAAAGTAAGTAATGAATTAGAACAAATTTTTTATAGTTCAGATAATATTCAAACTTATTTATCTCCAGGAATTGATTGCAATATTACTTTAATTAAGTTATCTCCACAAGCAAATTTTATAAGCCTTTGGGGTAAATATAATTATATTTCCAATTTAGTTACAACATCACAGAGCAACAAAACTAATTTGAATAATTGGAAATTCAGCTCTAATTTATTGTCTTTGGGAATGAACTTTGAATTCTCGCTTTCCCAAATTATTAATACCGACAAACTTAACTGGATATTTGATTTAGGAATTGGATACTTTAAACAATATACAAAAGTAGTAAATACTAATTTACCTGATAATGAATTTTCAGGATATAAAATAAAGATGGAGACTTCATTTTATAAATTTTCACAAGTATTCCCTATTGGACTTGTCTTTGGAGTAGATTTTAACAAATATTCAGATGATTTATTTTTCCCTGTTGGTTCTTCAGTAGTTGGTTTAGGGAAAATTTGGGCGCCAAGTGTTTATGCCGGAATCCGTTTTAATTTAATTAATATATATTAAAAATATCAATAAGGTTTAAAATGAAAAAATTTGCTTACATATTGATTTTGATTCTTTCAATAATAAATTTAAACGCACAAGAGCTTGAACAAGCTCAAAGATTTCTGAAATTAGCGAGTTCATTCATCTTTGCTGGAGAAACTGATAAAGCTAACACGAACTATCAAAAAGCAAAGGAAATTTTATCTATTGAAATATCAAAACACCCCAATGATTGGAAAGTAAAATATTGGTCAGCTGTTGCAGATGAAACGTTAGGTTATATTTATTTAAAATTAGGCAATATAGATTTATCTAAATTATCTTTTGAAACTGCATTAAAGAAATACCAAACAATTTTAAAATTTCAAGATAACTCTCCCGAAGCAATAAAAATGATTATCGATAAAATTGATGAAAATGGTATTGTTATTAATAATCTTTCAAATTCATCATCTAAAATTGTAAATTTAGATAATACAAAAAAAATCAGCGGAAATTTTATTTTACCTAAAAATACAGAATCTTTTTCTTGTATGAATTGCAATTTGAAAGAACTCCCATCTTTTTTATTGTCAGAAAATAATATAAAAAGAATTGTAGCACGAAATAATAAAATTAAACAATTTTACATCTCTAAATCAAATAAATTGGTTTATCTTGATTTATCTAATAATAAAATTAAAAGTTTAGAAGGTGATTTCAAAGACTTACCAAATTTAGAATATCTTGATTTATCTAATAATTCCTTGAAGACATTACCAATAAATATTTTATCTTTAAAAAATTTGAAAATATTAAATGTATCAAAAAATCAAATTCCATTTTCTTATATCAAAACTTTAATTCAAGGTCTACCAAACACATTAATTATTAACGACAACTATATAATTGCTCCCGACGAAAATCAAGATGAAAGCGGTACAATTGAAGGTGAATAATTTTTAACTTAATATTTAATTTTATATAAGTTGAAATCTAATTCGTAATTTTGTAGTTTATAAATTTACGATGAATGTATTTAATACTTATTTTACAGCAGATATTATCTTCAATCACTCATATAGTGGCAAAAGATGTAACTACCAATATAATTCCTTCTTCTATTCTATTTTATCGTTCTTTAATTGCCGCAATTTTTTTCTTTTTAATAGTAAAAATTAGAAATAATAAAATTAAAGTTGAAAAGAAAGATTATCTTACTTTTATAATTTTGTCAATTTTAAATATACCAATAAACCAATTCCTGTTTTTAATTTCTATTAAATATACAACTGCACCAAACGTAGCATTAGCCTATGCTTTAAGTCCAATTTTTGTTTATATAATTGCACACTTTTATTTAAAAGAAAAATCCAGTTACTTAAAAATTACAGGCATTGCAATAGCAATTATAGGTGCATTTTTTTTAATATCAGAAAAAGGGTTTAGTTTTCGTAGCACTGCTTTTTTGGGGGATATTCTTGCCCTATCGGCATCTTTAGCTTGGGCTTTATATACAGTCCTTGGGAAAAATGTGATAAATAAATATGGAGCAATTTATTCTGCCGCAATTACTATGCAATTAGGATTCGTCCTGTATTTAGTAATATATTTGTTTTTACCAGAAAAATCCAACCCGCTAAGTTTTACAACATTTAACTGGTTCGATATTTTATATTTAGGTATATTCTCATCCGGCGTAAGTTATATACTTTGGTATTATGCCTTAAAAAAAATTCAAGCAAGCAAGGTCTCGGTATTTAATAATTTGCAACCGATATTTACAACAATATTAGCAATAATCTTTTTAAATCAAAGTTTAACTTTGACATTTGTTTCTGGTGGTTTAATGATTCTTTTAGGAGTAGTACTCACCCAAACAGGGAAGTAAAAACTAAAAGAATTATTTACACACTTTTTGAATTAGTTCATCAGCACCATCAATTCCATTTGCTTTTGCAAAATGTAAATCTTCGCACGCTTTATCGAGTAATCCTAATTGAATTTCAGTTAATGCCCTTTCGTAATATACTTTATATTCGTTCTTTCTTATTTGCAGATATTTATTGAAATCATTCAAAGCCTCTTTATAATTACTGACATTATAGTAAGACAAAGCTCTTTTATAAATACTTTTTTCATCATTTGCATTTAAATTAATGCTTTTGTTAAAATCAGCAATAGCTGTATTAAAATCATTTTTCAGGAAATAAGTAGCCCCACGATTATAAAAAGCTTCATGCGACGGTTTAATTTCAATACATTTCGAGAAATCTGACAAGGATGAATCATATTTTTTCAATTCAGAATAAGCAATAGCTCTCATATTATAACAATCATAATCATTAGGTCTGTCTTTTAAAGTTTCAGTTAAATCTTTAATAGCACCAACAAAATCCCCTTGAACAATTTTGTTTTTGCCCATTTGCAAACCATAATAATCGGTTGTAATAAAATTAGTATTAATTGTAAAAAATTTTTTATTCTTTTTATCTTTTAAATTTATGAATTCCGGAATATTAGCCGCAAGATTATCAAAACGGAAATTTTCAAGTAAGACAGGAGGTGAATCATTCCCATTTTCATCAATATGAGTTAAGTATAACTGAGTAAAAGGTCCATTAGCTTTTGATGAAAAAACAAGCCATTTCCCATTTGGAGACCAAGAATGCCACGAGTTCATATTTTGCAAATTGCAATTCATTAATCTTGGTTTACCCCCATTAGAAGGAATAATGTACAATTTGCTATCAGGCATAAGTAACATAAAACTTTCTGCTTGAGTAAAAACAATCCATTTGCCATTAGGGGAAACTTTTGGGAAATAATTGCTCATATTGTTGTTTGATGCTCCCAAAAGCGGTTGTGCAACTCCACCTTTACCATTATTAAAATCAACTGTATATAAATCATATTTATATAATTTTTCCCTTTTTACAAAATCTTGAGCAAGTTCAACTGGTAAAACAGCTGATTTTGACTTTTCTATTTCGGGTAATTTATAGTAATTAGTTTTTGCAAAAATAATTTTTTTGCCATCAGGGAACCAAATTGGATTACTATTGACAAAATTTTTATCGTCTGCTCCTTTCAAGGCATTAAATGTTTTAGTTAATTTATCATAATAAACTAAAATACCTTTAATAGGGAAGAAAAGCTGAGAATATTCTAGATTATCTTGTTTTACAAATACTGATCGGTCTTTAACTGTGCTTATTGCATATCGTCCATCAGGCGAAAGCGCCGAAAGCAATCCAAAAGTTTGTTCACCATCTTCCTTTTTGTAGTCAGTCCAAGTAATTATGCTATTTTTTGTAAAATTAATTTGAGGAGTAATATCAGCAATAGCATAAGCACCTTTGTCATTACCATAATCAACGTCCATACCCAATGTATTTCCATCAGATGAAAATGAGTGGCAATTCCCACAAACAGGCACATTTGACAATACTTTCTTTGGTTGTTCTTCGTCTGAAATATAACCTAATCGCCAACTTATTGTTTCAAGATGGTCCACCGCATAACCAAAAGGTAATGTTACCGTACGATAAAATATTGGTGCATCTACCCTATCTTTTGAAATTGTAATTTCTCTTTTGTCTTTTACAACCGCTTCATCATCATTCCCATTCTTAAATCCAATCAAATTAATCTGGATCTTTTCATCGGGATACTTTTTTAATAGATCCCAATCTTCTTTAGAAATTCTATATTCATTTGCAGATGTTGAATAAGTAATATTAATATCCTTATTAGGGATTGTAATTTGTACTATCCATTTTAAACTATCTATATTTGGTTCCCAACGAATTGTTGGAGATATTATATCTAATGGAAAAACAGATAAATCATAAGGATAAAGCAAAATCTGTGTCTTCCCAATTTTATTTGAGGATTGAATTAATTTATCAAAATTATTGTGTTTTGAACAAGAAAAAAGTAACAACAACAACAACAAAACAAACAGGTAAGATAAATGAGTAATTCTATTTTTTATATAAGTAAAAGTAATCATAAAAAACACTTAATTTAATATTCAAAATTATGAAAATTAGTGATAATTTTTAATTTATTTTAAAAAGAAAAAAATTTCTAAAAAATAAAATCGTTTTAAATACAAAAATTAAAAAGTTGCATTATGTTGGACATAAAAGAAATCAACGAAAAAATTCAAGAAGAAAGTTCGTTTATTGATATTTTAAATTTAGAAATATCAAAGCAGATAGTAGGGCAAAAGCAAATGGTAGAAAGACTGTTCATAGCATTATTAGCCAACGGACATATTTTACTCGAAGGGGTTCCCGGACTTGCAAAAACATTAGCAATCAAGACATTAGCATCAGCAATAGATGCCAAATTTTCACGAATTCAATTTACTCCCGATTTGTTACCTGCCGATTTACTTGGAACAATGATTTATAATCAAAAGAAAGAAGAATTTACTTTACGAATAGGTCCAGTATTTGCCAATTTAATTCTTGCCGATGAAATAAACCGAGCACCTGCCAAAGTACAAAGTGCATTACTTGAGGCCATGCAAGAAAGACAAATTACAATTGGAGAGCAAACTTTAAAATTACAAGAACCTTTTTTAGTTCTTGCAACTGAAAACCCACTTGAACAAGAAGGTACTTATCCACTACCAGAAGCACAAGTAGATAGATTTATGATGAAAGTATTAATTAACTACCCTACTCGTGATGAAGAAAAACTGATAATGAAACAAAACACAAAGTCTACAACATCAAAAGTTCAAAAAGTAATAAGCCCAGAAAAAATAATCAGAGCAAGGGAAGTCGTAACAGAAGTATATTTAGATGAAAAAATTGAGCAATATATTCTTGATATAATTTTTGCTACTCGTAACCCAGAAGATTATAAATTAGGAAAATTAAAGCCTTTTATTAATTACGGAGCTTCACCCCGTGGTTCAATCTTTTTAGCGCAAGCTTCAAAAGCATTAGCATTCGTAAAAAGAAGAGGATTTGTTATCCCAGAAGATATCCGTGCTATTTGCAATGATGTTTTAAGACATAGAATTGGTCTTACTTACGAAGCAGAAGCAGAGAACATAACAGCAGACGATGTAATTAACGAAATAATCAATACTGTTGAAGTACCATAATCAATTAATCCAATGGTTCAACAAGAATTATTTAAGAAGATACGTAAAATAGAAATCAAAACAAGGGGGCTTTCTCGCAATATTTTTGCCGGAGAATACCAAAGTGCTTTTAAAGGTTCTGGTATGGCTTTTGCAGAAGTTCGGGAATATCAACCGGGTGATGATATTCGGTTGATTGATTGGAATGTTACAGCTCGCTTAAATCACCCGTATATTAAGATCTTCACAGAAGAACGTGAATTAACAGTTATTCTCCTGATTGATGTTAGCGGTTCTTCTTTATTTGGAACTAATTTGCAATTTAAAAGAGATTTAATTGTTGAAATTGCCGCTTTACTTTCTTTTAGCGCAATTTCAAACAATGATAAAATCGGTGTTATTTTTTTTAGTGATAGTATAGAAAAATTTATTCCTCCTAAAAAAGGAAAAACACATATCTTGCGAATTATAAGAGAATTGATAGAATTTCAACCTAAGAGCAAAGGAACAAACATTTCAAATGTTTTGCAATTTGCTACAAATGCTATAAAAAAACGAACTACAATGTTCCTTTTAAGTGATTGCTTAACTAATGATAATTACGAAAAACCTTTAAGTATTATTAGCAAAAAACACGATTTTGTTGTTTTCCAAATTATTGATAAATTAGAAACTAATTTCCCTGATTTAGGATTAATTGAATCTGTTGACCCCGAAACAAATCAACAATTTTTACTCGATACTTCTTCAAAGGATTTCCGACGCAAATATCAAAATTGGTGGAATACTTTACAAACTTATATCACTTTGACAACACGTAAAAACAGTGTTGATTTAGTAAAGTTTAACACGGGCGAATCTTATGTTGTCCCATTGCAAAAATTCTTTAAATTGAGGGAATGGAGGAGGCAATCTTAATGTTTGAAAAATCAAGTAATTTGAAACAATTGCTTTTGACCGTTACTTTCGCATTTGTGTTTTTATTTGTAAATTTTGTATTTTCAAATGCACAATATAATAATTCTTTTAAAGCCTTCCTTGATACAAATTCAGGATTAATCGGGGACCATATCCATCTAAAATTAAGTGCAGAAATTAATAAGGATTACTCAGTTACATTCCCTGCCTTATCGGATAGCATTGGTAAATTACAAATTATTGCGAAAAGCAAAATTGATACAATTAAAAACAACAATTTCATAACATTAAATCAAAATATTACAATTACGGCATTTGATAGTGGTTATTTTCAAATACCTCAACTTTATTTTATTTTACAACGCAAAGGAGACAGTTCAACGACACCATCAGCCACAGATGCTCTTTCTCTTGCTTTTCATTCTGTCCCTATTGATACCACTAAACCTATCAAAGATATCAAACCTCCTTTAGATGTTCCTTTTGATATTTTCGATTATATCTGGTATTTTGTTGTTCTTATTTTAATTGTAATCGGAGCTTATTTTGGTCTTAAATATTATAAATTGCATAAAAATAAAATACAAGAAAAACCAAAATATGACCCGAAAGTTCCGGCTCATATTCAAGCATTACTTGATTTAGAAAAATTAGAGCAAGAACGTTTATGGCAAAATGGGAAAATAAAAGAATATTATTCTGCTCTTACAGATATTTTCCGTTTATATATTGAACGCCGTTTTGCTTTTCCTGCATTAGAATCAACAACAAATGAGATTCTACATCAAATAGAACAGTTCATTTCAGGAGAACAAATATTAAAAAACTTGAAATATGTTCTTGAAACAGCAGATTTAGTAAAATTTGCCAAAGAAATTCCTGCTCCAAATATTAACGATGAAATTTTAAAATTAACAAGAAATATTATTGAAGCAACTATACCAATTGAAACTGATTTAGAAATAAACAAAGAAGACCAATGAAAATCAATTTTGCAAATCCTGATTATTTCTATTTATTGTTGCTTATTCCAATATTAGTGTATATCTATTTTTGGAAAATAAAAAAAACAAGCCCGACACTATTAATTTCAACAACAATCTTTATTCAAAAGTTTGGCTCATCTTTAAGAGTAAAGTTTAGGTATTTGCCATTTATTTTAATAATTTTAGGAGTAATTTTATCCATTATTGCTCTTGCCAGACCTCAGTCAAGTTCATCAAGAAAAGAGATACAAACCGAAGGTATTGATATAGTTATTGCGATTGATGTATCAACTTCTATGTTAGCCGAAGATTTAAAACCAAATAGAATCGAATCAGCCAAAAATAATGCGATTAAATTTATTCAAAATAGACCTAATGATAGGATAGGCTTGGTGGTATTTTCAGGAGAAAGTTTTACACAATGCCCTGTAACAATTGACCATTCCATTTTAATAAATTTAGTAGAGAAAATCAAATCAGGAATGATTGAAGATGGTACAGCAATAGGTATGGGTCTTGCTACTGCCGTTGCAAGATTAAAAGATAGCAAAGCAAAAAGTAAAGTAATAATATTATTAACCGACGGGGTTAATAATATGGGCTTTATTTCTCCGCAAACTGCCGCTGAAATTGCTAAAACATTTGGCATTAAAGTTTATACAATTGGAATTGGTACACTTGGATTTGCTCCTTATCCTTTCAAAACACCTTTTGGTGTACAATATCAAAATGTTCAAGTCCAAATTGATGAAGGTATCTTAAAAGAGATTGCCCAAATTACAAATGGGAAATATTTCCGTGCTACTAATTCTAAATCATTAGAAGAAATTTATAAAGAAATTGATAAGATGGAAAAAACTAAAATTAATGTTTCATTTTATACGAAAAAGACTGAACATTACTTGATTTTTGCTGTTCCATCTTTAATTTTATTTTTAATTGCAATTACTTTAAAATATACAGTTTACAGAAAAATCCCATAATAAAATATTTTTATTATGGGATTTATAATGTTCTAAGAAAGCCACCATCAACTGGTAAGTTAATTCCAGTGATATAATTTGCAAAATTAGAAGCAAGAAATGCAACGGCAAATCCAATTTCATCAGCAGAACCAATTCGTTTTTCTGGAATGTTTTCAGTTAATTTATTTATTTCAATTTCAAAAGTAGTTCCATTACGTTCAGCTTCACTTTGAAATAATGATTTCAACCTTTCTGTTAAAATGTAACCGGGCAAAAGATTATTTACGGTGATCCCAAAAGGTGCAACTTCACGAGATAAAATTTTTGCCCAACTGGAAATTGCACCACGAATTGTATTAGAAACACCTAAATTATCAATTGGTTGTTTTGCTCCAATTGAAGTAATATTAATAATTCGTCCATAATTTTCTTTTTTCATACCAGGCAGAACAATTTGCGTAAGTAATTGATATGCAATTAAATGCGAATTAATTGCTAATTGAATATCTTCAACACTTGCTTCAGATATTTTACCAGATTTTGGACCACCAGAATTATTAACAAGAATATGAAAAGTTCCAAATTCTTTCAATTTCGGCAAAAGTAACTCGTTTAATTTATTAGGTTCAGATAAATCAGCAGTTAAATAATCAAATCGCTGATTTTCATTTTTATGTAATTCATTTATGTTGTTTAGAAGTTTACTTTCAGAACGAGCAATTAACAGAAGGTTTGCACCACAAGATGCGAACTGTTTTGCTATTGCCCAGCCAATACCTTGCGAAGCACCACAGACAATAGCATTCTTTCCACTTAAATCAATTTTCATAGTATTACTTTCAATCTAATTTAAAAATATTATTTGATGAATTAGAAAAGAATTTATTTTATTGTTAATTTGCAGTTTTATTTTTTACACATTTACAATTTTTATAAAGTATAAAAATGAGTAGTTCACTTTCAAAAAGTTTTCAGACAAAATATATTTTCATCACTGGCGGAGTATTATCTTCTCTGGGCAAAGGAATAGCATCTGCTTCTATCGGATTAATTTTGAAGCAATGTGGGTTTAATGTCACAATTATGAAATTAGACCCATATATAAATGTAGACCCAGGCACAATGAACCCTTTCCAACACGGAGAAGTATATGTTACAGATGATGGGGCAGAAACAGATTTAGATTTAGGTCATTACGAAAGATTTTTAGGCGAATCTTTAAGTAAAAAGAATAATCACACAACAGGACAAGTTTATTATACGGTGATTAACAAAGAAAGACGTGGAGAGTATTTAGGAAAAACTGTCCAAGTAATTCCACATATAACAGATGAAATAAAACGTAGAATATTATCTTTTGATGGAGAAAAAGATTTTGTAATTATTGAAATTGGTGGAACAGTAGGCGATATTGAATCTTTGCCTTTCTTAGAATCACAAAGACAAATCGGTTTACAATTTGGACATAAAAGAGTTTTGAATATTCACCTAACTTATGTTCCTTATATTGCCTCATCAGGAGAAATTAAAACAAAACCAACCCAACATTCTGTAAAAGCTTTGATGGAATATGGTATTCGCCCTGATATTTTACTTTGTCGTAGCGAGAATAAATTAAATAAAGAAATTAAACAGAAAATCGGTCTTTTTTGTAGTGTTGAAGAACAATCCGTAATTGATGTTCCTGATGCAGTACATACAATTTATGAAGTTCCTTTAGCTTTTAAAGCACAAGGTTTACATAAAATTATCTTTGATAATCTGCAAATTGTAGATGGAGAGCCTAATTTAGATGATTTCAAAAAATTCGTTGATAGAATTCGGAAGCCTCAATATGAAGTTACTGTTGGATTAGTCGGTAAATATACTCAATATCGTGATTCATACAAAAGTATTATTGAATCTTTTATCCATGCAGGTTCAATTAATAATGCCAAAGTAAATATTGAGATGGTCAATAGTGAAGATATCAATGAAGAAAATGTAGTAGCAACGCTTGAAAAACTTGATGGTATATTAATTGGTCCAGGTTTTGGAAAAAGAGGAATTGAAGGAAAAATTCTTGCTATTAATTATGCAAGAACCAATAATATCCCATTCTTTGGTATTTGCTTAGGCTTGCAATGTGCTGTGATTGAATTTTCAAGAAATGTTTGCGGATTGCCCAGAGCAAATTCTGCTGAATTTGAAAAAACAGACCAAAATGTCATTGATTTAATGGAATCTCAAAAAGCAATAAAAGACAAAGGTGGTACTATGCGATTAGGAGCCTACCCCGCTATTGTAAAAGAAAATACATTAGCATTTAAAGCTTACAAAAGTACTAATATTTCTGAACGCCACCGTCATCGTTTTGAAGTTAATAATGACTTTCGTAAATTGCTTGAACAGAATGGCTTAGTTATGAGTGCTACTTCACCTGATAATTCATTAGTGGAAATAATCGAATATCCTAACCATCCTTGGTTTGTTGGAGTACAATTCCACCCTGAATTAAAATCTCGGGCTATCACTGGTCATCCATTATTTATTGACTTTATCAAAGCTTCTTTAAAAGAAAGAAAAAGAAAAATGACTAAAAAATAAATACAGTCCCAAATTTATATTACTTTCTTTTAACTTTTAGCAATTTCTTATTTTTAGATATTACTTTGTATTTTTATAATTAATCTATTTTTTCCCTTAATTATTTAACTTTTTCGTTTATAATATTTTATAATTAATTTAAATTTTAAAAGGTTTGTTATGAGTAAAATTCAAAAAAAATTCAAGACCTCTTATACAGCAATTGAAATGAAAAGTTGGGTATCAATGAATATTTTACCACTTCCATTATTCAGTCAAATCGTAAACTCTTCTACTTGGTACGATAACACTTTATTTATTGATACAAAGTTTGGAAAAGGGAACATAATTTTACAAGATAATCTAATAGAAGTTGATTTTGAATTAAACATTATGGGCAGTATGGCAAGTAAGTCAATTGAAGAAGCATTAGATAAAGAATTCAAAAAGCTTGAAACTAGAAATTCAAATTAAAAGTCTTTGTAATTAATTTTAATTTTGTAATTTAGATTATTGTCAATTTTTATTTTATTAAAATTTAATTTGCTATGAAAAAGTATTTGTTTTATGCATCAGTCTTACTAATAGTTTTAAACATATTTAGTCCGTTATTACAAGCACAAGATTACGATGAAAATAACGGAGGAAGCGAAGAAGTAATAGATGGAATTTCCAAATCTATTTTCTTTGATTTAGGATTTGGAGGTCCCGCTGGACTTTCCGGAGGGTTAGGTTTCCGATATTCTTATTTTAGTTTCACGTTAGGTTTGTCCGGATTCGCAAACAAAGTTCCAGCATATCAAATAAACAACTACGGCACTGGTATCAATGCCTCTCAGCCATTGCCTGTTGGATATTCACAAGAAAGTTATTCTGCTTTAATTGTAACAGGTGATTTTGGCTTTAACTACGAAATAGCACCTAAAATTATTGCATTTGCTTCTATTGGCTATTATTCTCAACAAGACACAATACTTGCTCACGATTACAAACAAGATTTACGTTATTATTATAAATATTATACTTCTTCTGGACTTTGTTATAGCATTGGTGGTGAATATACCATCGCTGATAATATTAATGTAGGAATAGGTTATCATACAAAAAGAGGTGTTTTTGGACGAATCGCCTACACCTGGAAATAAATCTTTTGCTAATTTAAGATTATTCTTTAAAACACTCCAATCACGAGGTGTTTTGCTATCTTTTATTTTTGCTTTGTCAATTTGGTTATATATTACTTTGCAAAATTCCTTTTCTATTGCAATAGATGTCCCTGTAGAAATTAAATTAAACGAAGACCAAACCATTGAATCAAATATGCCGAAATACCTTACTGTTGAAGTCAAAGGAAAAGGTTGGGATCTCTTTAATTTAAAATATTTTAGTAAATCGCAAAAATGCTTGTTAGATTTGTCTTCTTATCCTGAAAATACAAAATCAATAGTTATTAATTATTCTAAATTATTACAAAGTTTAGTTTCTTTGGAGCAATACGAAATCAAGTCTATCAGTCCTGAAAGCATAATCCTATCTATGGTACCAATATCAAAAGCACAAAAACCTGTTGCTACAAACATCAATATTGAACCTCGCGAAGGATTTATTGTAGTGGGCAAAATATCATTAGAACCTAACTTTATTGAAGCAAAAGGTTATAAAAATTTTTTAGATTCACTCGATAGTATCCATACAGAACATACCTCTATTTCTGATGTTCATAGCGATATTTCTGGCCTAATTAATTTAGTTAATAATAATTATCCAATTATTAAAATTAATCCAAAAAAAGTTAAGTATTATGCCAATGTCGAACAACGTTGTGATATGTTGATTAAAAACGTCCCTGTTAAAATCAGAGGCGGAATATTACCAAATACAAATTTAATTCAAAACCAATATATTTCTGTTTATATTTCTGGCGGAGTCGACGAAATTGCGAAGATTGAT
Organism: Bacteroidota bacterium; assembly: GCA_021780815.1. Lineage (GTDB taxonomy): Bacteria > Bacteroidota > Ignavibacteria > Kapaibacteriales > UBA2268 > GWF2-33-9. The sequence continues at coordinate 60,320 of JAJXYC010000008.1, forward strand.
CCTGCACAACTAACCGCTTTCATTAATATTGAAAAAGTACTCAATGATACAACTGGTATTTTGCTACCTGAAATTGATCTACCTGATAATATTATATTACTCAAAACAGACCCACCATTCATTTACCATTATTTTGTTAATTCGGGAACTTTAAATTAAGAATATTTTATGATCCAATTACTTACGAATAATTTTATTGAATTAAATAATAATAAAAATTTTTGTTCGTCAAAATTACTTTAATTGATTTTTTTTTAATAATTTGTGTATTCATAAATGTTAAATATTATAAATTACAATCATAAACAGCAAAAAGGAGGAAAAATATAGGGGGAAAAATACATAATTTTTTGTTTAATTAAATTTACTTTGTATGGTTTTAAAAAAGAAAAATAATACTTTAAAAATAATATTAAAAAATTTCAAAATTGCTCCTTTCACAATCTTAATTGTCTTTTCTATTATATTAATTACCAAAGCAGAAGATAAAAATTCACAGCCATTAAAATACGATTACGAAAGCGTTATTGCTGATGAATTTAACTCTCAAAATAGATTAAATCAAACATTAAAAGATATGACTTTCTATAAAGAGGAAGGTATCTCTTCTTTTTATGGGAAAAGGTTCCATGGGAGAAAAACTTCCAGCGGAGTAAAATTCGATTTAAATAAATTTACTTGTGCACACAAAACCTTGCCTTTTGGAAGTATCTTAAAAATTACAAATAAAAATAACGGGTTAAGTTCACTTGCTATAATTAACGATAGAGGTCCATTTATCCGAAAAAGAATTATTGACCTTTCGCAAGCAGTAGCAAGCCAAATAGATGCTTTGGGTATTCCAGATGTAAAAATAGAAACATTACAATTTAAAGAAAATACTGATTCAACTATTTTCCGAAGTAAATATATTGCTTTTCCTTTAATTGAAAATATTCAATATACATCGTTTGATAATTTAAATATATTAAAAAGTTCATCAGACTTTTCAGAACTAATGGTATTATTGCACCAGTTACAAGATATAAATCCAAAAATTCCTTATTGCATAATGCTATCAGCCAATGATTACTTCTTCAATAAAGATTATAGAACTTATTATCTTGGTATTTTATTAGAACCGAATAAATTCGCTGAAAAATTATAATTACTTTTTAAATGTATTTAAACCTTTCGCTACGATTAATTTAGCAATAGATTTGACAAAATCAGTATTTACTTGGGAAGTAGCATTTACACTTACAAAATAACGGTCGTTTAAACTTAAAGCACAAGTCGCAATTTGGCTGTCTTTATTTAATTCTTCATAAAGCCAGCTATTAGGAATATCAGGAAGTTTAGAAACTTGCATAAATAAAGATTTATTATCTATTGAATGCTCCAAAGCTCTCCACCCTGTAACGCCAGTCAATAAAGAAATTGCCATATTGTAGTCAAACATATCAATATCAATAGTGTTATCCCCTTTAGTAAATTGAATGGATAAATTGGAATAAGTTAAATTATCTAATTTCAAATTCATCCCATTTGCTTCACCTCGGACATATCCCGGAATATCCGGTATAAAATTGCCTAATTGTTGCCAATCAAGTGCAATAGTATCACCACTTTTTTTCCTTTTTTCCAATTGTTGTTCAGCATTATCAATATTTTTATTAATTTTTTCTCCTTTTACTAATATACTTTCTAAATCATCATCATCTATTTGTTTATCATCTTTGTGCTTGCAAGCATTTGATAAAAACATTAAAGAAAAAATTAACGTTAAAAAGATTAAGTAAAAATTAAACTTTTTCATATTGCCTCATATTAATTTACGAAATTATAAAAATAAATTTCAATCTATATTGCCACGATGAAGAAACTCTAAAACATCAGTAACACCATATTGATTTAAAGCATCACTAATTACACTAGTATTGGTTTGTAATTCCTTGATATATTCTAACATACCTTGCTGTTGCCACAAAAAGTTTTGAGGTAAATTCGGGAACTCTCTGCTTAATACCCCATATTTATTCAACGAAGGAGTAGACCAGTACCATATAAAAAGTTGTACTCTTGTTTCTTCGTTTGATTGAGTTAAAGCAAGTGGTAAAAACACGTTCAAAATAATTTCTCTTCTTAATGCCAAACCTTCCTGTGCAATCTTTGTCTTAAGCAACTGAACTAAATTATCAGCAATTGATTCAATTTCATTTAAAGAAAGTAATTTTAAGTATTGAGACATCAAAGAACCAGAGATGTTACGCATAATTGCTTCCGATTGTTCTTCCTTGTAGAATGGTCTTCTTTTTTTGGAATAATATCTATCTAGAAAATCTTTGGTTAGATGAATAATGGCTTGTTCCAAACCTTTTTCATTGATAACTTTTTGTGCTTCTGTTGTATGCCGTAAAAGCCTTACTAATGAATAATTCTGAAGTTCTTCTAATGAAAATATATCAACATTTTTTTTGGGATTTGCAAATTTTTCTTTATAGATATCAATAATTTTCTCTTCTTTTAAAACAAGAGTAAGAAACTTTCTATCTAACTTTGCATCATTTTTAAATACTATGTGCAAAATTACAGAATTGTATCTTTCATCATCATTATGGCTATGCTCAATCCAATTGCTGGAAGCAAAATGGAATTCTGCATCACCAATAATAATCTTACTATTAACCAGAAGAGCCATTTCTAAGAAATCAGGTCCTTCATTCGGATTAATTCTACCAGGCGATAGCACTTGAATTTTTATTCCATCGTCTAACTCTATTATTTTAGAAGGGTCAGATAAATAAAATTGAACAGCTTTCTGTAGTTCTTTTTCACTTATTTTATTATTGTTACTTTTCATTAATGAGAAATTAATTTTATTAAACGTAAATTATTAAATTTAAATGAAACAAACAAATTTTGTTAAAATAATTTCGAAAAATATTGTTATTTTTCTTTTCTTTTTGTCTTGTTTAAAGTTAAATGCTCAAATTGACACAACAACAGAAAAAGAAATTAATTTTCAAGCAAGCAAGTTTAAATATTTACTTGAAATGGCTACACGGTATTATTATGATAGTTTAAGTTACGAAAAAGTTTCTGATGCCGCATTTCATTCACTTTTAAAAGCATTAGACCCACAAAGTCTTTATTTTTCTAAAACTGAATATGAAAAATTATCTGAGGCAAATAAAGGAGAATCCGAAGGAATTGGAATTGACATCGTTCCATTGCAAGATACTTTGACTATTATTTCCGTATTTAAAGATTCGCCTGCCGATTCAGCAGGGTTATTGCCTGGCGACAAAGTTTTATTTATTAATGGGAAATCCGTTTTGTCTACTAATAAAGTAGATGCAGATAATTTAATTAAAGGGGCACCAGGCACGAAAGTTCAATTAATAATTAAAAGGCAGTTTAATTCTTCTGCTTTAAATGAATATGTTATTACAAGAAATGAATTTAATTTACCAAGTATTACCGCCTATTTCCTTCTAGAAAAAACAAATATTGGATATATTCAAATTACAAGATTTTCTAATAAAACTGACCAGGAATTAAAGCAAGCTTTAAATTCCCTCACAAAAAATGGAATGAGCAAACTAATAATTGATTTAAGAGGGAATTATGGTGGAATACTGGAAGCAACACTAAAATCGTTAGAATTCTTTTTACCCAAAGGGACAAAATTACTTCAAATCAAATCCCATTCCAGAGATTTTGATACAACCTTTTACAGCACAAGCGAAAAAGTTTTTAATAATTTAAAAGTTGCTATTTTAGTTGATAAAAATTCTGCTTCTGCTTCTGAAATTTTAGCAGGTGTATTGCAAGATTATGATGATGCAATTATTGTTGGAGAAAGAACTTTTGGCAAAGGTACAGTACAAAGAATTTGGCAAATGAATGACGGTACTGCTTTCCGATTAACAGTAGCCGAATATATAACTCCATCTGGTCGCAAAATACAAAAAAATCATGATTCTGTTTCTATGGCTGATCTAGACCCTTCAATGCAATTAAATTTAAATATAAAAACTCGTGAAGAAATCTTGAACACTTTAAGGCAATTTGGAGGTAAATCTCAAATACCTGTTTATTATTCAGCCGATAATCGTGTTATTCTTGGTGGTGGTGGTGTTTTCCCCGATATTCCCGTAACAAGTGATACTTTAACTCTACTCACAAGAGTTTTAATACAAAAAGGTATTTTCCTCGAATTTATTTATCAATTCCTCGCAACAGAAAGAGATAAAATTATACAAAATTATAATAATAATTTCAAGATTTTTAATAATACATTTCAAATAACCGAAGAAATCATCAAGAATTTCAAGAACTATTCCATTTCTCGCAATATCTGGAATGAATCTTATTTTCAAAAAGATAAAGATTATATTGCAACTTATTTAAAAGCAATTATAGGTTATACAATATGGGGAGAAAATGCTTATAAATTAGCTTTGTTAGGAAAAGATACTGTCTTTGATACCGCTGTGAAATCTTTTGCTAATTATGCAAAAATTTTAAATAAAAAAGAATAAAATCCTTTTTAAAATAAATATTTTCTTTAATTTACTTCAAACTCAATTGAATTTAATAATTTTCGTCAATATAATTTAATCTTAAATAAAATATAGAAAAAAAAATGTTTGATTTTTTAAAGAAGATATTGCCTGACAAGCATAAGAAAGATGTACAAAAAATACAACCAATAGTAGAAGAAATTAATTCTTTTTACGAGAAATTTGATTCATTAACAGATGAAGAAATTAAGTATAAAAGTAATGAATTTAAAGCAATGATTCAATCTCGTATTGAAGATTTAGAAAAGGAAAAGAATGAAATCTTGGACAAACTAAAAAACGAAGAATTGCCTGCAAGTGAAATACTTTCATTAAATGAGAACTTAAAAAAATACGAAAAAGCAATATTTGAAGAAATTGAATCAGCTTTAAATGAGATATTGCCCAAAGCCTTTGCTTTAGTAAAACAATCTTGCAAGAGGTTAACCGAAAGGCGTTATCATTATGAATATGCAGGAACTTCACAAATATGGGAAATGATTCCGTATGATGTCCAATTAATTGGAGGCGTAGTTCTTCATCAAGGTAAAATTGCCGAAATGGCAACAGGTGAAGGTAAAACATTAGTTGCCGTTATGCCAATATATCTAAACGCATTGTCAGGGAAAGGTGTCCATGTTGTTACCGTCAATGATTATCTTGCAAAACGTGATAGCGAATGGATGTCCCCTGTTTATAACTTCTTAGGAGTTACTGTTGGCGCTTTACAATCTAATATGGAAAGTGAAGAACGTAAACGGATTTATAATTTGGATATAGTTTATGGGACTAATTCTGAATTTGGTTTTGATTACTTGCGTGATAATATGGTTGTTGAATCTGACCAAATCGTACAACGCCCTCATTGGTTTGCTATTGTTGATGAAGTGGATTCTGTATTGATTGACGAAGCAAGAACTCCTTTGATTATATCTGGACCTGTTGGAGAAACAGACCAAAAATACGATTTAATGAACCCAAGAGTAAAAAGATTAGTTGATGCTCAATTCCAATTAGTGAATAAATTAACTTCCGAAGCAGAACGATTGCTACAATCAGATAAAAAAGATGATAGAGACAATGCCGGTATTGCGCTTTTACGAGCTAATAAAGGCTTCCCGAAACATAAAAAATTACGTAAATTATTGCAAGACGGTGGTAATTTAAAACTTATGCAGGAAACTGAATTGTTCTTTTTAAGAGATCAAGGAAAAAGGATGCATGAAGTTGATGATGAACTTTTTTATGTTATAGATGAAAAACTTCATCAAATTGATATTACAGACAAAGGACGTAATTTGTTAGCAAATGCTAACGAAGACATCGATATGTTTGTCATTCCTGATATCGCCGCTGAATTAAGTAAAATTGAAGGCGATAATAATCTCTCTAATTCAGAGAAGGAAAGGTTAAAAGACCAAATACACCAAATTTTCGCACAACGTTCCGATATAATACATACTGTTACTTCTCTTTTAAGGGCATATTCGCTTTATGAAAAAGATGTAGAATATGTAGTCCAAGATGGCAAAGTGCAAATAGTTGATGAATTTACAGGTCGTATCTTGGAAGGTCGTCGTTACTCAGAAGGTTTACATCAAGCTATTGAAGCAAAAGAAAATGTTAAAGTTCAAAGAGATACACAAACGCTTGCAACTATTACTTTGCAAAACTACTTTAGATTATACAAAAAACTTGCTGGTATGACAGGAACAGCAGAAACTGAAGCCGCTGAATTTGAAAAAATATATAATTTAGACGTAGTCGTTATTCCAACAAATCGTCCAATTGTAAGAGATGACCGAGATGATTTAATTTATAGAACTACTCGAGAAAAATATAATGCAATCGTAGATGAAATAGAAAAAATCTTATCCGAAGGCAGAGCCGTTCTTGTTGGGACAGCATCAGTTGATGTTTCGGAAGTTTTAAGCAAGATGCTCACTCGTAAAAAAATTAAACATAATGTACTAAATGCAAAATATCACGAAAGAGAAGCAGAAATTATAGCCCTCGCAGGTCATAAAGGGACAGTTACCATTGCAACAAATATGGCAGGTCGTGGTACAGATATTAAACTTGACCCAGAAGTAAAGAAAAATGGCGGTTTAGCAATCATCGGGTCAGAAAGACATGAAGCACGCCGTATAGATAGACAATTAAGAGGACGTGCAGGCAGACAAGGCGATCCTGGAACTTCAATTTTCTTCATATCGTTAGAAGATAAGTTAATGAGACTTTTTGCGGCAGAGCGTATCGCTAAATTAATGAATACTTTTAAAATGCCAGATGGTGAGCCGATTACACATCCTATGATTACTAAAACTGTAGAAAATGCTCAAAAGAAAGTTGAAGAAAACAACTTTTCTATTCGTAAGCATTTACTCGATTACGACGATGTAATGAATATGCAAAGAGAGCTAATTTATATGAAACGTCGCAATGCTTTACGTGGTGATAGCTTGCGTGGTGAACTCTTTGATTATATAACAGATTTAGCATCAATTTGGTATGAAGATTTTCATGAAGACAAAGACTTAAAAGGACTAAAAAATCAAGTTCGTTCACTTTTATTATGCGAAATAAATATTAGTGAAAAAGAATTTGATGAAATGACTGTTGAAAAAGTAACTCAAGAGATTGTTCGTGCCGCAGAAGAGTTTTACCATAGAAAAGAAGATTTACTTGGTCGTGATTTTATGATACAACTTGAAAAATACGCTGTTTTGCAAACTATTGACGATAAATGGAAAGATCATCTTCGCATTATGGACGAAATTAAAGAAGGTATCAACTTACGTGCTTATGGTCAAAAAGACCCTTTGCTTGAGTATAAATCTGAGGCTGTTGAACAATTTGGAAATTTATTAAAAGAAATCGCTCTCGGTTCGGTGTCTATTGCATTTAAATATTTTCCACAAATATCTCAACAAGAGCAAGTTCAACATAAGCAAAAAACAGATGTGCCTAAAGTTCGTTCTAAAAGTCTTAATCAACGTGGTATTAAATATGGTAGAGATGAAGAAACTGTTGAAATGATAACAAAAGCTTCTGCTCCAAGGCCAAAAGAACAAGAAGGTGCTCGTGCTGTTGCAGTTGAAACTTACAAAAGAACTGAAACTAAAATTGGTAGAAACGACCCTTGTCCTTGTGGCTCGGGTAAGAAATACAAAAATTGTCACGGACGTGATATTAATTTGAATTAATTCCTTTATTGATTAAAAAAAATCTTTGGGAAAGTAGATGAAAATCCTTTTTACAATGTTTGGCTGGAATGAATTTGGAGGTGGAACTACTTTCCCAAAAACTTTAGCCAAATCTCTTCTTAAAAAAGGTTACGAAGTAGGTGTGTTTTTTGCCGCCGGGAAACATAATTTGCTTGATATGCCGTATTACCTCGAAGATAAAATTGATAAGGGTATCAATTTATTTGGAGTATATAACCGACCAACCACTTTTCTCGACGAAGCTAATCCTAAACGTGAAGTTTATGATGAAAGAGTGATTCAACTTTTTAAATTTGCCGTTTCCAAATTTCAGCCCGATTTAATTCATTTTCATAATTTCCTCGGATTATCATTTGGCATTGCTGATGTTGCCAAATCTTTTAATATTCCAACTTTATTTACTCCGCATAATTACCATTTGATTGATCCAAAACTTTATCTAATTTATCTTCAAGATAATGTGCCAATTAAATGGAACAATGTGGATTTATTATCTAATTCGCCTTTAATTAAACTTTATCCAGACAAAATTATAGATTATAAGATTAGACAAGCAAAAGCAAAAGAATTAATTACGGATAAACTTGATTATTTATTATGTATTTCTACAAACCAAGCAAAAATTTTTAATGATTTTTCTGAAAATAAAACAAATAATATTATAATTTTAAATCAAATATCTGAAATTTGCCAAAACATTAACCAAAATGAACATAATTATGAGATAAATGAACCATTAAAAATTGGATATTTAGGCTCTTTAAGTATTTTAAAAGGTATTAATATTCTTTTTCAAACTGCCGAACTTTTGAAAACCCAGCCTATTGAATTCCATCTATTTGGTAACGATGCTTCAAATTATTTTACACAAATTTCAAATGCTTTTCCAGAGGCAAAAGTAATATATCGTGGGAAATACAGACCTGATGAATTGGCTCAAATTGCAAAAACAGTTCATTTAACTTTTCTTCCAATAATTTCGAATGAAGGCGGACCACTTGTTGCTGTTGAATCGATTGCTTTGGGATTACCAGTTGTTGCTTCTTATATCGGCGGGATTCCAGATTATATAATAAATGATTTTAATGGCTTTTTAATTAATTCACCCGACCCTATTGAATTTTATAAACTATTTCTCGAAATTTTACATAGTCCAGAAAAACTTAATTCTATTTATAAAAATACATTTTTACCAGTTAATTATAATGATTATTTAAATCAATTAATTTTAATTTATAATTCTGCACTTGAAAGAAGAAAAGACAAAATAAATAATTTCAACTTTGTTATGAAGAATTTTTATAATAGTTCAGAAGAAAACGAAAAAAAAGAAGAACCCTGCGATGTGCTTATAACTGATGAAGTTCAAAATACAACTTTCACATTAGATGAATTGGCTGAATTAGTTAATATGGACACAAATCAAGAAGGAATAGAAACAAAAACGGATTTAAATCAAAGTAAAAGTAAAATCCCAACCCCATTATTACTCCATTTAGGTAGCCAGCAATTAATTTTGGAAGGCTTCCATAATTTAGATGCTCAACCAAAGTCAATCAATGAAATTAAAGCCGATGTCAGCAATTTACCATATAATAACGAAGCAGCAGATTTAATTTATGCAGTAAATTTGCTGCAAGTTTTTAATCATCGAAAAATCCAAAAAGTATTAGATGAATGGGCCCGAGTTTTAAAAAAAGGCGGATTATTGATTTTAACTATTCCGAATATGAAACACATCTTGAAGTTATATCAAGACAACCAAATTTCTTGGGAAACAACAAATTTGTTTCTATTTGGAAAGCAACAAGACAATTATGATCATTATTATAATGGCTTCGATAAAGATTCAATAATTGACCACTTAGCTAAAAGCGGATTTCAAATCTTGGAAATTCAAGAATTAATCGACGAAACATTAAACAATATGCCAATAATATATCTACGTTCTGCTAAGAATTAAATAGCTAAAACTCCTAAAATTGTTGAGTGGGAAGCACCTGTTGCATTTGGAATATTTCCATTTTTTTCATTTAAAAACAGCCAGCCTAAAAATGCAAAAGCAACGGATTCTTTTGACTGTGAAGTAATTCCATATTTTTCAATTCCAACAAATTCCGAATCGAACAAATTATGCTTTAATCTCTCCATTAAAAATAAATTTTTAGAACCACCACCAGAAACTATAACCCGTGATTGCGGTTCAGCAAATTTTCTTATGCTTATTTCAATTGATTTTGCTGTCAATTCTGTCAATGTTCTCATTAAATCTAATTCATTAACTTTATAGTTTAACTTCTGTAAAGCATTGTCTATAAATTGATAATTGAATTTTTCACGTCCTGTCGATTTTGGTGGCTCTAATTCAAAGTATTCATCAGATAGTAAAATTTGCAGTAATTTATTATCCAATTTTCCATTACGAGCATTTAATCCATTTGTATCAAAATTTTGTCCAAAAAATTTATTCGCATAAAAATCAATCAAAGTATTTGCAGGTCCACAATCAAAAGCAATTACATCGGATAAATCAGCATTTTTTGGCAAATAAGTTAAATTAGCGATACCTCCAAGATTTAAAGCAATTATTGGGGCATCTGGATTTCTAAAAAGGTAATAATCAAATATTGGCACAAGAGGAGCACCTTGACCTTTTAAAGCAATATCTCCACTACGAAAATCTCCTACCACAGGAAGACCTGTTAATTTTGCCAATGCTGATAAATTCAAAGATTGGAATGATGATGAAACATATTTATCTAAAAACATCTCGGCTTTTGGGTTATGCCACAAAGTTTGTCCATGAACCGAAATAAAATCAATCTTACTCTTTGCAATACCTGTATCCTTTATAAATTGCTCTATATATTCAGCAAATACTTGAGATAAGTAATAATTTAATTGAGAAATTTCTTTAACCTTGCTCTCCTTTGCGATTATCTCGTTAATTTTTTCTGAATACAAAGCAGAAAATTTATAGGATTGAAAGGAAATTAAATTAATTACTGGTTCTGCAATATCATGAATTTCTATTAAGGAAATATCTATTGCATCACAAGATGTTCCTGTCATTATACCAATTCCCAAAAAAATATTTTTTTGAAAATTAAAAAAATTCATAATTTATATTTTTTTTTAAACAAAATTACCATTATTTTTACAATAAATTGTATATTTGTATGTCTAAAAATTTACACACTGTAATATTATGTTTTCAGTGGGTTTAATATAAGAAAAAAGGAGATAATATAATGATTTTCGCAGTATTAGTTGGAATTATAATTGGATTCGTCCTTGCAATTCCACCGGGACCTGTCAGTGTCTCAGCTGCAAAATTATCAGCATTTTCCACTAAAAAAAACGCTCTTTTGTTCATCTATGCCTCAAGCACTGTCGATTTTTTATCTGCTTTATCGGCAATATTTGCAGCAACAGCTATTTCAAAGGCAATTAGTTCTTTTATACAAGTGCATATCTTGTTTACTAATATTATCCAAATTTTGGTAGTTGCCTCATTTATTCTTTTTGGAATTATTAGTTTAATAAGAAGTAAAAAATACAATATCCAAGATTTTGGCACTGCTCCTACATTGCACTTCCTAGATAAAATTTCACACAAAGGTCCATTCTTTTTTGGACTTGCCATTGCTTTATCTAATTTAGCAAACCCAACTTTTCTGCCTTCATTAGGTTATATTTCTTTGCAAGTCGAATCTATAAATTTCTTTACTTTGGATTTCTTAAATAAAATTTTATTTTCTTTGGGCTTTGGATTTGGAAACTTCCTTTGGTTATATTTAATGACTTTGATAATTGCTTTAAATAAACATAGAATTACTGAATCTTTCCAAAAACGATTACAACAATTCGTTGGAATAACTTTTATTAGCTTTGGTACTTTACTCGGCTATCGGCTATTCCAAATTATTCATTGGCAAGATATTATCAGAATAATTCTTGCCATATAAATTTATTTTAGGAATATAGAAACACCCCTTGCCACTCAAAAAAACTCTAATAATTTTGGGATAGAAAGGAAATCACGTCTTCCCCGTGCGAAAAATCTATATTTTTATAAAGTTTTCTACTTTATCTTCAAAGTTTATAAAACATAATCTTACAAGTAATATTAAAATATAAATTTTTATTTTCTCCTAATTTTAAATTTGATTTATTCCCACTCGATTGTTCCAGGTGGTTTGCTGGTGATGTCGTAAACTACACGGTTAATTCCTTTTACCTCGTTAATAATTCTGCTGCTCATTTTTGAAAGGACATCGTAAGGCATTGGGAACCAATCGGCTGTCATTCCGTCAACACTTGTAACAGCACGTAAAACACAAGTGCTTTCGTAAGTTCGTTCATCTCCCATAACTCCAACGCTTTGAATTGGGAGCAATACTGCAAACGCTTGCCAAATATCATCATAAAGCCCTGCATTACGAATTTCTTCAATATAAATCGCATCGGCTTTCTGCAAAATCTCAATTCTTTCTTTGGTGATTTCGCCTAAAATACGAATTGCAAGTCCAGGTCCCGGAAATGGATGACGCTTCACAAACCAATCAGGCACTCCAAGTTCTCGTCCAACTTCACGCACTTCATCTTTGAAAAGTTCACGGAATGGCTCAATCAATTTAATTCCCATTTTTTCGGGCAAACCACCTACATTATGATGGGATTTAATAACAACAGAAGGACCTTTTACAGAAACTGATTCAATCACGTCAGGATAAAGTGTCCCTTGTGCAAGCCATTTTGCATTATTGAAATTTTTCGCACTTATTTCGAATAAATCAATAAATGATTTCCCGATAATTTTTCTCTTTTGCTCTGGATCTTTCACTCGGTCAAGTCTTCCGAGAAAAGTTGCGGAACCATCAATTAGTTCAACAGACATATTGAAATGTTTATCGAAAAGTTCCATTAATTTGTGGCTTTCGTTTAATCGCATTAATCCAGTATCAATGTGAATACAATGCAATTTATCACCAATAGATTTATGCAGCAAAACAGCCAAAACAGTTGAATCAACCCCACCAGACAATGCACAAATAACTTCATCGTTGCCGACAGTTTGCTGAATTTGCTTTATTGCAGTTTCAACAAATGAATGAGCATTCCAAGACCCTTTACAATCACAAATATTTCTCACGAAATTTTCAAGAATTTTTTTCCCATCAGTTGTATGGTGAACTTCAGGGTGGAATTGAACACCATAAATTTTCTTTTCAGCGTTTTGGATTGCCGCAATAGGAGAATTATCTGTATAAGCAATCACTTCAAATCCAGTTGGAAATTGCTTTAAAGAATCTCCATGGCTCATCCAAACTTGCATTGAGCTAAGTCCTTTCAAAAGTTCATTCTCCTTTGAAATAATCAAATTTGCCCTACCGTATTCTCTACGAGCCGATTTATCTACAATTCCATCGTTAAGATATGCTATTAATTGCAAGCCGTAGCAAATCCCCAAAACAGGAATTCCTAAATTAAAAATATCTTTAAAAGGATAAGGAGATTCTTCGGCATAAACACTATTAGGACCACCAGAAAGGATAATCCCTTTTGGGGCAAGTTCAAGCAGTTTTTCCTTTGTAATATTAAATGGATAAATTTCGGCATAAACACCTATTTCACGCACTTTCCTTGCAATAATCTGAGTATATTGCGACCCAAAATCAAGTATAATTATTTTCTCTATTGTTATCATAGAATTTAAATTTTAATAAAAAACAAAATTAAAAATAAAAAAACATTTAAAACATTTCAATCTATAAATATTTAACTATATGGGTAAATTAAGTAGAACTAAATTATTGTACTTTTGATTTATTTATAAATTCTTCTGGTAAAACTTGATAAAATGCGCTAAGCTGTTTGATTTTCTTTTGTAATTCTTGACAATCAGGTAATTTAGCATTTCTAATTTGAAGTTCTTCAGGAATCTTTAAAACAATATTATCGTATAAATCTTCAATTTCATCTTTAGCAATTTGCAACGGAAACGATATGTTATCGTGTAATTCTTGTTTATAATGATTAAGTTCATCAAATTTATTAAAAATTTTGAATAATTCATCGCTTAATAAATTAATTAAAGCAATTAAATGTTCTGGCTCATAACCTTCTGCAAATCTTCGAATTGAAATTTTTTCAATAAAATCAATAAATAATTTTCTATCTGTACTTCTAATAGTTTCAGATAAAAGAAGATATATAGCGCTAATATTACAATAATTTTCATTATATGAATATTCTTTATATTTATCAAACATTTGATTTGCATCTTTTGAAAAAATGGCATTTAAAATATTAGTTAATATTTGCTCTTTGATTTGTAGCATTTTTTCATAAATGACTAAATTTATACGTTTTGAAAATCTTTTAAGAGTTTCAGTATTTCTAATTTTCCACTCATTTGGATGTATCTTGTAATTTTCTATTAAAAATAATAATCGTCTTTGCAAATACAATCTTGGAGTAGGTTCCCAATCAAGCATTTCCCTTGTTAAATGCGCATCAACTTGTAATTTTTTATCTAAATATTTAATCATCCATATTCTTTCAATGGCTTGCTCGGAGTTAGATGCAAAAATATTCAAAGCTTTTTTAAGAAATAAACCAGGCAAAACTAACAATTTAGGTAATAATTTAGGTTTAATTTTATAACCATAAAAATAACGTGTAGCAATTTCGAAAATCTCTTTTTGTGAAACGGGGTTATCTGGACTTATCAAAAAAGTATTGAACGAAGGTATTACTTCAGTTTTATCAAAAACTTTTGCAATGGCAGAAATAATATCTTTGATATGGATGTAAGTTATAGCTGACATTCCTTTTCCAGCTATAAACTTTGATTCTAATTTATTTGATAACCAACTTAGGATAAGCATATTTAATGGTGCGTACTCGCACCAATCACTAAAAACAGCGGCAAATCTTAAAATTGTGCAAGGGAAATATTGAGAAAATTCTTTACATAATAATTCCCCTTGTTTTTTACTTCGGGCATAATGAAAGGAAGCATCAGATGGCGTTTGTTCAGTTATTTGTTCATTCCCCTCAGGAAAGTTGCAAGCAACAAGTGAACTTGCAAAAATAAATCGCTTCACTCCTATATCTTTTGTAAATTCTAAAATATTTTTAGTTCCTTCTACATTAATTTTTTCATAAGCTGGATTATCTTGGTAAGTATAATCATAATATGCCGCAAGGTGAATCACAAAATCTGCACCACCTTGCTTTTGAATGTATCTTCTTGCCGTTTGCAGAATGCTTTTATTGGTGATGTCGCATTGTAACCAATGTAAATTGTCGTGAAATAAAACACCAGCCTGATTTCTTGACCTTCTTGCTATTGCAAATATTTTATAATTTTCAATTAATGCACTAATTAAATATTTTCCAATAAAACCACTTGCTCCTGTTATGATTATTGCAGACTGATTTTCCATTTGATTTTCCTCTTCTATTATTCTTGTTGAATCTCTTTACTTTGTACTTTATAAAAATAATACATAATTAAAAAAATAATTAAATCTACAAAACCTGAAAAAAACAAAATATAGGAAAAAGAAACAACAATTAAGTATGTAAATAAAAAAATTGAAGCACAAAATTTAACAAAAATTGAAAATATGAATAGTTGTCTATATTTTTCAATATTATAACCTGATAAAAAGTAAGCAGTTGCCATTATTATATGGAATACACCACCTTGAGTTTGAAAAAACTGTTCCTGCGATGGCGAAAATCCTAAAAGAAGTCTCAATTGATTAGTTACTACTATTAATCCTATTCCTACAACAAAAGAATGTAATGCAGTTAAATACAAAAATAATCTTAATATAGAACTTTTATTTTTCATCGTTATATATTGTATATTTATAATTATTGTATTATCTTCAATTTCTCTTTTTTGGTAAGACGATATTTCGAATATTTATTACATATTGGAAAATACCTGCTAATTAATATTGAATATTATCAGTTCTAATTTTAATTTCGTCGTGAAAGAGATGATAAGAATCAAATTAATTTGTTCAAGTAAGATAGCAAATTAAAGAAAAAAAATGTTTTTTCTACAATTTCTGAATATTTGATTTTAATTGAGAAGTGTAAATGCTTATATGTTGCGATTATTGCTTGTTACAAAAGCACATAAGTTAACCCAGAGCTAATTCATATTCTAATAATAGAGATTGAATTAATTCTTTTACTGTGATAATTTTATCAATCAAATAAGCATTAGCACCGGCAAAAGCAAAGCCAAAATTGAATCTACCTTTTTTAGCATTTGTTAAAGCTAATGCTATGCAATAAGGGGCATTTTGATAATCGCAAGGTTTAAGGCAGTGATAAGGACAACTTACAGGTTCTTTTTTGCCATTATTAAATTCGTCAATAAATTTGTTTTTGATAGCTCTACCGGGCATCCCTACTGGGCTATTTATTATTACAATATCATCTTTTCTCGCATTGATGTAAGTTTGCTTGAATTCATTTGATGCATCGCATTCTTCGGTTGCTACAAAACGAGTACCCATTTGAACTCCGCTAGCACCCAACTGCATAAATTTCAATATATCTTGACCCGTATATATTCCACCTGCGGCTATCACAGGTATTTTCTTCTTAAATTGTTGTTCAAAACTATAAACAATCCTTACAACTTCAGGCAATATTTTTTCAAGTTTAAAGCTATCATCATCTATTTCACTTTTTTTATACCCAAGATGTCCACCAGCTAAAGGACCTTCTACAACAACAGCATCAGGAATATAATTATAAAGACGTACCCAATTTTGAAAAATAATTTTAATAGCACGGGCTGAAGAAACTATAGGAGCCACCTTTGTAGTACTTCTTTTTAGTTTGTCAATAGGGAGGATAGTTGGATCCTTTAACGGTAACCCTGCCCCAAGAAATATAATATCTGCCCCTTCTTCTACGGCAGTTAAACAAAGTTCATTATAATCCGTAAGCGCTAACATTATATTTACACCAATTGCCCCTTTGGTTGCTTCACGAGCTTGCCTTATTTCCTTTCTAAGAGCTCTTATATTGGCTTCTTTTGGATTTGTTCCAAAATCTGGCTCGAACATACCAATTCCCGCTGTGGCTATTACACCAATGCCACCTTCATTCGCTACTGCTGAGGCTAATCCAGAAAGAGAAATTCCAACTCCCATTCCCCCTTGTATAATAGGCACTTTTACCTCTAAATTCCCAATTTTTAAAGTTGGAATTCTCAAAACCATAAAACATTTCCTGTAATATTTGAGTTCAATTTTATTAATCTATATATAAACGAAATTGAACTAATTTAGTCTTTTATGATGATATTATTATTTTTGCTAATTTACAATTTAAACAACATTTATGCGTAACTAATTTATATTATCCTTTGTTTTATTTTTTTAGAGGTGATTTATGTCTAAAGAACAGAGTCAAAAAAAAGAAACTAAAAAGAAACCTACAAAAACTTTAATTGAAAAAAGAAAAGAAAAACAAGAGAAAAAACAAAATAAACAATAAGGGTTTCCTTATAGTAAAGTATTAATTATTTTCAAATAGTAAATGTATTACTGTATAGTGATTTGTTTTAATGCAATTTATTACCAATTTATCTTTTTATGCTTCTCTAGAGGAATATTTTTTTATTCGTATAAAAGAGAGGAAGTATAGTTTTTCAGTATGTCCCAAATAGGCAAAGGGAAATAAACAAGAAGAAAATAGACAAAAATGGAATTGTCATTCCCCCGAATTTGGTAATCTAAAAACGAGAAAATGACAATAGAAAAATATACTATATCGAATCTGATTAATCCAAGGTTTTACTTTTGCATTACTTATTCTGCATTAAACTTTCTAATTCATCTAAATAACTATTTGTTTTTTGGATTAAAGATAAAATTGGTTCTTCGGTAGTCATATCAACTTTTGCTTTTTTTAATATATTGATTGGCGTATCACTATTTCCAGCAGATAAAAATTGCAAATATCTATCTATTGCAGGTTGTCCTTCTTTAATAATATTATCTACTAAAAGCGATGAAGCGGCAATACCTGTTGCATATTGATAAACATAGAAATTATAATCAAAGAAGTGATGTATTCTTGCCCAAGACAAACCTTCTTCATAATCGGTGATCATATCTGGTCCCCAATATTTTTGATATAATTTTGCGAATTCTTCTGTAAGTTGAGGTTCAGTAAGATAAGTTCCTTGCTCTGCTTTCTGGTGTGCAATTTCTTCAAATTCAGCAAATCTTGCTTGTCTAAAAAAAGTTACTTGTACATTCATTAGAAATTTTTCAATTAATGCCATCTTTTCTTCTTTGCTTTTGGCATTTGTAATTAAATAATGGAATAATAAGTTTTCATTAGCGGTAGAAGCAATTTCAGCAACAAAAGTTGAATAGTTCCTGTATTGGAATGGCTGTGTTTTTTCTGTAAAATAAGAGTGCATCGTATGACCTAATTCATGAATTAAAGTGAAAACATCATCAAGAGTATTGTTCCAATTCAAAAGAATAAAAGGATGTGGACCTGCACCTGAACTATTGGAATAAGCCCCTGAACGCTTAGCTCGTGTTTCAAAAACATCAATCCAGTTATGTGCGAAAGCATATTTTACTTGATTTACATATTCAGTTCCAAGTGGTTGTAAAGCTTTTAATACAATTTCTTTTGCTTCGGGAAAAGAGTAAGTTCTTTCTACTGATGGGAAAAGTGAAACGTAAGTATCATAAGGATGGAAATCTTTAAGGTTCAATACTTTTTTCTTTATTCCGCCCCAGCGGTGCAAGGTTTTTAAATTATCATTTGTTACTTTAATTAAATTATCATAAACCGAAACAGGAATATCATCTTGATAAAGAGAAGATTCCAATGCTGATTTATAATGTCTTATTTGTGCCAATGTAACTCTGGTATTAACACGTCCATTAAAAAGTGTCGCCATTGTTTGTTTTAATTGGTTATAAGGAACATAAGTTGCCTTATAAATATCTTTACGATATTCTCTGTTTTGTGAAAATAATCCTGACCGATAACGCCCATGTGAAACTTGAATTTCTTTGCCTGTCGAATCTTTAATTACAGGAAATGGCAATTCTGCATCGTTTAATACACCATAAGCATTGTCTGCAATATTAAAAACAGAAGAAAGTTTAGCAAGTATATTTTCTTCCGAAGCATTTAAAGTATGCTCTTTAAGCCTAATTATAGAATTTAATTCTTGTTTATAAGAAAGCAGTTTTGGTTCTTCTTTGTAAAATTTTTCTAAAGTTTTTGGATTTATTGTTATAATTTCAGGAGTTATAAATGAAGCTGCTGAATTAAATGCACTGTTCAATTGGTCAATTTTACTGTAATCTACTTGAAAATTTAAATTATTTAAATCAGCATCATGACCAAGTGAAGCATAAATATAAAGTTTAGAAAACCTTTCTTGTAATTGAGTTAAAAAGTCAAGACATTCATATAATGCTTTACCTGATTTAGTAAATTTATTTTTGAATGTTGCAAATTTCGAGAATTCTTTTTGTAAGCTTTGGTATTCTTTGCCCCAACTTTCTTGCGACGAAAATATTTCTTCTAAGTTCCATTTGTATGTAGGGTCAACTTGGTCCCTTGTCGGCAATTTTTCTTGCGAATACATACTTGTTTGAACTCCTAATATTAATAAAACAATCAATACTTTTTTAAACATTTTTAACCTTATAGTTTTTAAGAATGCAATTTAAAAAATATA
The DNA here is from genome assembly GCA_021780815.1 of Bacteroidota bacterium. Lineage (GTDB taxonomy): Bacteria > Bacteroidota > Ignavibacteria > Kapaibacteriales > UBA2268 > GWF2-33-9. Next base: position 79,852 of record JAJXYC010000008.1, read on the forward strand.
AAAATTTTACTTATTAAATTATAAGTTTGAAAACTAATATTAAGGAGAAATTTTATTAAAAGATTACTCTTGTTTTTGTAACAATTCCCAAATTTTAAATTTTAAGCTTTCAGTATTCAAGTTAGTTACAGCAGAAATTAACAAAGGTTTTACTTTCATATCTCCAAAAGTGATTTGTTCTAAAAATTTAATTTGTTCCTCGTCCACAGCATCAATTTTTGAGATACAAATTATATTTTTTTTATAAGTTAGTTCAGAATTAAATGTCTGCAATTCATTCATCAAAATATCATAATCTTTTTGGATATTATTAGATGTAGCATCTAACAAAAAGACAAGTATTTTAGTTCTTTCAATATGTCTTAGGAATTGGTAGCCAAGACCTTTCCCAAAAGAAGCACCTTCAATTAAACCTGGCACATCCGCAACGCTATATGATTTGAACTCATCAATTTTCACAATACCTAAATTTGGAACTAACGTTGTAAATGGATAATCGGCAATCTTTGGTTTTGCTGCCGATATAACAGAAATCAAAGTAGATTTACCAACATTAGGAAATCCAACAAGTCCAACATCAGCTAATAATTTTAGTTCCAATCGCAAAAAAAATTCTTCTCCTGGTATTCCAGGCTGTGCATATCTTGGAGAACGATTTGTAGGTGTAGCAAAATTTGCATTGCCGAGACCACCAAGACCACCTTTTGCAATTATTACTTTTTGCTTATCTTCGGTTAAATCTGCAAGTATTTCTCCATTTTCTTCATTATACACAATTGTACCAACTGGTACTTTGATTTTGATGCTACTACCATTTTTACCTGTTTGCTTCTTTTTACCTCCATTTCCACCATTTTCGGCTATAAATTTCCTTTTAAATTTATAATCTAATAATGTGTTCAAATTCCTGTTTGCTTGAATTATTACATCGCCACCTTTGCCGCCATCACCTCCATCGGGACCTCCCTTAGGAACGTATTTTTCTCGTCTAAAACTTGAATGACCGACGCCTCCATTCCCTGCTTTCACATAAATCTCTGCTATATCAATAAATTTCATATCCGCTTGTTTTATTTTAATTCGTTAATTATATATTGAAGTTCCATTTTTATCTCGTTATACTCATCATCGTTAATTTGCATATCGTATTCTGCTTCATTTTCCAAAACAATGGAACTATGTAAATTGTCAATATCAATATTTATCTTTTGGGCAATATCTCCAACAATTGTATTTATCCTGCCTACATCTAATTGTTCTTCTTCTGGCACATCAATATTGCCAACATTAGAAATACTAATTTTTCCTTTATTACTTTCTGCCGCTGTAACACTTGTATCTTCAATAGTTACATTTGCTGATTCGTAATTAATTTCTTCGTCTTCTTTTGCTCCTACTGCAATTTCTTCAAAATCGCTTTCATCATTTATTTGTTTTGGGGTTTCGTTTTGGGCTTCTTCTTTTATTTCGCTTTTTATTTCTTCAATTGCTTCTTGTGATTCAGAAAAATTAGTAAAATCTATTTCTTTTTGTAATTCTTGGTCATCAGCAACAATATAATTAGCATCAATTATTTGCTTTTGATATAGCATAAATAAATTTAGCAGTTCTTCTTTCAAAACAAAAAATTCTTCTTTATCATTTATATAATTTTGGATAAAATGTTTTAAACCTGTCAATCCTGTGTCATCTAAATACAACAATACAGAAGAAATAGGAATTTTCCCATTTTCATATTCCATAAACTCAAACAAAGGTGAAAACCAATTTACTATATCTTCGGCATTTAAATTTTTGCGATTTTCGTATTCTAATGAAAATAACAATTTCCTAAATTTATAACGTTCAAAATTTATATTCCCAGATTCAAATATTATTTTCTGAAGCTCTAAATTTAAACTTGTAATGTAATTAATATTCGGAGCAAAATACTTCATTCTTTCTTGAATCGTTGAAAGTTGAACTGCAAGTTCATCACGAAATAGAAAGTTTAATAATGTAAATTGTGGTCTAATTAAAAAATTCAAATAAAGTTCTATTGCTTTTGTTATTATTTTTTTTAAATTTTCTAAACTAAAATGAAATTTTCGGTATAAAACATCTTCCAAATTAACAATTACATCGTTCATTTCTGGGTCATTGAAATTTATAAATTCATTCGAACTTAATTGATATTTGACTTGAATTATAGATGCTGTTATATAGCTATCAAAATATAGTTTGATATATTCTGGCAAATCTTGCATTAGAAGAATATCTTCAAATATAAAATCATCTTTTAGTGATAACTTAGAAATTAATTCATTTCTTTTTATTTCAATTAAATCTTCAAACATATTTTTATAATTTACATTATTTAATTTTCAAATATAGTAAAAAAGTAGGAGAAAAGAAAATATTTTAATAATCTTTAAATAATTTGTTCATTTGAAAGTAACATTTTCTGTATTTGCATCATCAATTTACAAAAAAATAATCCGAAAATATAAACTTCACCTCAAAGATAGGGTCTATCTTTATGATTGATTCTTCGCTACGTCCAAAATGACAGAAAAGGAAAACCTTCCGAAAGATTTGGACCCTTCGGAAGGTTTGGGAATTTTCTTTTTTGCGGAGGATGAGAGATTCGAACTCCCACAGGGTTGCCCCCGGCGGTTTTCAAGACCGCTGCAATACCATTATGCGAATCCTCCATAATGCTTACAATATAGACTACAAAATTAATAATTATTTTTGAAATAACAAATTTTCCTGAATTTTTTAGCAAATATTTTCAAAATATTTGCTAACGATTAATAATAATTGTCTTACATAAATTTTCTCCATCGGCTATTAATCTTACAAAGTATATACCAACAGGTAAATTTTGAACATTATTGATAATATGATATCTTCCGGGAATTAAGTATTGAGTCATAATATTGCTTACCTGATTTCCTTGTAAATCATAAAGTGCTAATTTGACATAATTATTTTTTGTAGTTTGAAATTCTATTTGTAATCTATCATTAATAGGATTTGCCCCTACGATATTAAGCGAATTGTGATTTATCAAATTTTCATTTTCTTCAACTGAAACAGATTTTTCAACAATTTTATTTATCTCGTTAATTTTGATATTATAATAAGTCAAATAAGTTTTTGATCCTGGCCAGCGAACATCAACTTGCGTAATAACATTAGAATTACCAAGTCCGAAATGCAAACGAGATGGCTTTTGTATGTTGCGACCACGTCCAGCAGTAACTTCTTGTGTATATACACGTTCAGGAGTATATACCTTTACTTTTGCCCCAATAGCTTGCGAATTACCTACTTCCGATCGCAAATCAAGTTCCAACCAATTATTTGGAACTGCCGGACTGTATAGATTTTTATAAAGTGCAAAATTTCTATCAATAGACATCGCTAAATCTAACCTGCCATCATTGTCAAAATCAACCCATGCCGCATCATCACCAGAAACTATTCGATTTAATCCCCATTCAAAAGTAACATTGCTAAAAGTATGGTCTATATTTTGTTTATATAAATCCACGTATCTGCAACCGTAATATGTAGTTAATATCAAATCAACAAGACCGTCATTATCAATATCACCCCATGCCCCACCAGATTGAGCTTCTTCATATTCAATTCCCAAAGACGAGGCTCCTTTTTGAAAATCAAAAGTATTAGTAAAATTCCCATTTGAATTTCTGTATATTGTTGTCCCTTGGAAACCTAAAGCAATAAAATTAGTTGGGCAATATTGAGGCAACATTAAATCTAAATCGCCATCATTATCAAAATCGTACCAATCAACACCCATACCGTAATTACTATAGGTTTTCCCTTGATAAGTAAGCATATCAATTGCTTTATCTTTTGCAACATCAGTAAAGACCATATCCCCTTTATTTTCCCATAATTCATCTTGCTCTTGGTAATAATTAGTAACAAATAAATCTAAATCACCATCATCGTCATAATCAACAAATTCAGTTCCTAAAGTTCGACGAGCAACAGGAGTTTGGCATAGACCTCCTTTTAAAGTAAAAGTGTTATCCTTATTATTAATAAGCATATAATTTGGAAGCAAGTTAGGCGGGTCAGTTGACCAACTTTGTGCAACAAAAATATCAGGATAACCGTCGTTATTTATATCGGCAATACTAAATGCAGAAACTCCACGAAAAGCAGGTAAATTTATATCTTTCCCTACAAAATTTCCATTACCATCATTAATATACAACTTACTTAACGTGGTACCTTGCGGGTTTGAATTTAAAAAGATAATATCTAAATCGCCATCATTATCAACATCTATAAAAGCATTAGCGGCTGGTTTGCCACTTAGTCCTGCTTTCGTCGTTATTTCTTTGAAGCCTCCGTCTTGTGTATTTAAATATAACCGCCCACTAATTAAAGCATCTAAATAGCCATCATTGTTTATATCGCCCCAAGCGATTGTAGAATCTGGCAAAGATGATGATAGTCCAGAACTTACAGTTCTATTGGGTAAATAACCCTTTGTACTACCAAAAATGAACTCAACAACTAAATCGCAAAAATAAGCATAACTCCCTACTCGCCAATTATAAGTTGAATCTACCGATTTAAAATCAGTCAATGTTTGATAATTAAATGTTCCGCCTTCGGGCGATTGGCAACTTGGATTAACATTTGTTATTGTAGTATTAAAATAAGTGCTATCAGGATCATCTGTATAAAATCCTACAAAACACTGGTCATTGTAAAAATCAATTGGTGTTTGTAATGTTATTGTTATAGGTATTGGTTGTTGCGAACCTTGAAATTGAAATTGTTCTGTTGATGATATATTTTTGCCAGATGACATAAAAAGATTGGGTATTGGTGAACCTCCTTGATGACCTAAAAGTACCACCTTGACATTAGCAGGTTTGCCTGATAAATATAAAGTATAGCCTTTTATTTTGCACGGTGAAGGTATGTCAAATCGTTGAAATTGCCAAGTATATTTGAAACTGCTGTTATCAAATTTAGCTATTTGGTCATTATCATTCCAATACCTTATTACATAATCATCAGAATAAACCTGTTTTGATATAAATAAAAAGAAGAAGTAAAAGTAAATAAATTTTTTCATAAAGACCTCTTTTTTGTGTATTTAATTTAATAAAACTTTACCAATAATTAGGTAATAACTAATTAAATTTATTCTACTAAAAAGGCATAATCAAATTTAATAACAAAATCTTCGGAATGTTTCTTTTATTTCCCTACATCTTTACAAATTTTATTGGCTTTTCATTTCCAATTTTCAGAAAATAAATTCCCGTGGAAAGTGTGCTTATATTTATCCGGTGACTTTGATCTGTCGGATAAATTTCTTCTGCTTTTACACGATACCCGTACACATCAAAGATTTCAACGGAAACTCCTACTTGTCCCATTAGAAAAGGAGAATTGAAAATGATATAATCCGTTGCTGGATTTGGGAAAATTTTGTATTTTTCTGTAAAGAATGGGTCAGAAACAGAAGTTATAGCGTTATCAAGAAGCCAAAGATAAGCTGTTGATACTGAACAAAGAATGTCTGAATTATTCTTATTAAAATTAATAAATTTTGTTTCTCCGACTCCAAGATATAAATATTTAAAAGTTATTTCTGGAAATAAATATTTTTTTAATCCATAATTATGACCAAGTGATGTTCCAATATAAAAATACTTTGAATCATTTGACCACCCAAAATTATCTATTCCTACAAAATCACTTTCCCAGACCACAGAATAATCAGTAGTAGAGTAAAGAGTAAGTTTGCCATCATGCTGATAACCTAATACACTGCCGTCTGGGGAGTATTTGAGCTTGATATTATCAAAATTATTTGGTATTGTTATAGGTATTTCTCTGACTTTTTGCAATGTTTGTATATCCCATATCTCTAATTTTGAAGTATCTGTATAAAAATCTCCTTTTGAATTTATGGCTGTGCTTTTTAATAAGAATGCGACCTCTTGACCATTTGGATTTATTGTTGATGTTATCATTGTAAATGCTTTACCCGGGTATGCTTCCCATTTTAAAATACTCATATCCGATGGTTTAAATATTATTATGCAGCTATCATAATATCTGCGACTTTGTTCTTCTATGTAATGATAATCTCCCGATGTTGCTAAACCTATGTCATATTTATCATTAATTTCCCAGTTCCAATTTTCCCACTGAATATTATTTTTTCCTCCTCCAAATGAAAACAACTTCTTAAATGTGTTTGCATCATACTTATCACCATTGTAATTCCAAAAGTATTGTCCATCTTCGCTAAATTGACGTATTCCTCCGATTGTGTCAATTGTATCAATGACATTTCCTTGTAAATCGTATTTAATAACTTTATAAGACTCAACAAAAGTTGCGTAAATAA
>JAJXYC010000001.1 GCA_021780815.1 Bacteroidota bacterium
ATAAGTGTAAGTTTTTTCATAATATTACCTCTAATATTTTTTAAAAATATTCACAACTTTTGCAATTTTATCAAAGTAAATTTAAGAATTTTTTTTGGAAAAATAAACATTATTTAACAAAAATAATAAAATATTTGGATTAAAATCTCTTTTTTTTCAAAATATTAAGATAAAAAACATAGAAATATTACAAAAGAGGTAAAAAATAAAAGATTATTAAGATGATTAAAATTGTTAAAAAAAATCTTTATAAACTCGATGTCCGGAGGATGCGAAGTTCTCGAAATAGCCAGTAAACCATTGATTTAGAGCGGCACCGGCAGATTTAGATTTTAGAATATCTTCTTGCGATTCGATTCCGCCGGTTCTAATTATAATAAATTCATCTTTTGGATTAAGATTTTTTAAAGTTTGATTAGCAATCGCAACTTTCTCCAAAGATGTTTCTTTGAGAGGTTTACCGCTAAATCCACCACCAAATTTATTAATAAAAAATTCAAAATTTGGAATTTCTTTAGGATTTAAAAAGCCCTTGTAATATTGATAATTTGTAGAAGTATTTCCAATATTAATTCCATTGAAATGCAAATTAACTAATAGCGGAATAAGTTCATAAATTTGTTCGGGCAGTATATCAACAGAAAATTTTACCAAAACGGGCAAACATTTTTGTCTTTTAATTAAAAATTGTTCAGAAACATAATGCAGTCTTTTGATTAAAAGAGGATCTAAATTAGAATTTGCTGATTTGTTATGTTCGTGAACAACATTAGGGCAACTTTCATTTAATTCAATAAAATCCACTTGAGTTTTAGCAAAAATATTAAATCCAGCCAGTAAGTTAGAAAGAGCGGTATCGCCAGTATCGTCGGGGTTAGCGGCAATACTAATTCCAATAGGACAATTTGGTTTTTTTTCAATATATTGAATTCGTTTAGCAATTTCATTGAAGCCAGCATTAGGCAATCCTAACCAATTCAAAGCAGATTTGGAACGAGGCAACGGCAAAAAAGGCAAATAAAAATCATCTTTTAAATTCCCTTTTCGTGGCTGTGGAGTTGCTGTCCCAATTAAAAAAGCACCAGCACCTTGTCTCCGAACAACTTCATATCCGAAGCTTTCTTTAAATATTCCGGCAGCATTAAATAATGGAGATTGAAAAGTTAATCCAAAGAATTTTTGTTGCAAACTTTCAGGCAAAGAATAACTTATTTTAGGTAAATCGCTAAAGTAATTCTTTAAGAACCACCGTCTTGACGATGAATACAAATGGATTGGGATGCTTGCAGGCAATGTCGCAATTGACTTTCTTAAATGTTTATCAAGTTTTGCAGATATTTCAATTATGCTCATTTTGGACATTTTTTTTGATAAAACGTTTTATAATCAAAAAACTTGCTTATAATTCAATAAACAATATTTTTTTTTATAGTTAATAAAAAAATAAAAAAATAAAAAAGAATACTTATCTTATAATTTTATTTAATTTTGTATTTGAATAAGTAATATTTATATTTTGAATAAATATTAATAATTTAATTTCGTTTAAAATGTTCAAATTTAATTATTGGAGTAGAAATGCCAAATTTAGGAATGCCAGAAATATTAGTAATTGCGTTCCTTATTTTATTGCTTTTTGGAGCAAATAAAATTCCGCAATTTATGAAAAATTTAGGTTCAGGGATGAAAGAATTCAAAAAAGCAGTAAATCCTGACGAACCAAAAGAAAACAAAGTAGAACAAATTGCTAATAAAGAAAACAAAGAATTAGCAGATAAACAAAATTAAACAAGGAGAACAGAAATGTTCGACATTGGTGGCGGCGAATTAATGGTAATTTTGTTGGGAATTTTGATTTTATTTGGTCCCGAAAAACTTCCTGATATTTTAAAAACAATTAGGTCAGGTGCTTCTAAATTAGATGAAGCTAAAAAAGAAATTCAAAAAGAACTAAACTCTTTTACCACTGAAATTAAAAAGAATATTGATATTAAATAAATATATTTCTTAATTTATTATTGTATCTTTATCTTTTTTTGTTAATTCATTTGGCTTAAGCATTTATTTTTTATTTCGAGAGAAACAAAATGGATTATACTACTTTTAGAAAACAAGTATTAGACAAAGAAAATTCAGTTGTTGAACAAACAAAAGAGTTCATCAAATCGATTGAAGACAAAACACATTTAAATTCCTTTATAACGACTAATTTTGAAAAAGCATTAGAGAAAGCCTCAGAAAGCGACAAACGTTTTTTGGAGGGTGAGCCACGTAAACTTGAAGGAATGATTATTGCAATAAAAGATAATATATCAACAAAAGGTTTACGGACAACGTGTGGTTCGAAGATATTAGAAAATTATGTGCCGATTTATGATGCAACAGTAGTAGAAAGATTAAATAAAGCAGGCGCTATAATAATTGGTAAAACTAATATGGACGAATTCGCAATGGGTTCATCAAATGAAACGTCTTATTTTGGGGCAGTCCATCATCCATTAAATAGCGATTATGTACCTGGTGGTTCGTCAGGCGGTAGTGCAGTATCAGTAGCGGCAGATATGGCATTTACAGCACTTGGTTCAGATACAGGTGGCTCAATTAGACAGCCGGCGGCATTCTGTGGGAATATCGGTTTTAAGCCAACTTATGGACGAATTTCTCGTTATGGTCTTGTTGCTTTTGCTTCTTCTTTAGACCAAATTGGAACTTTTGCTAATTCTATTGAAGATACTGCTGCCTTGTATGAAGTTATTGCTGGTGTTGATGCAAAAGATTCTACTTCGGCTAATATCCCCGTAGAAGATACAATGCTTAATATTGATAATCTAAATCCAAAAGAATTAAAAGTTGCTATCCTTTCCGATGTTGAATTAAAAAATTGTAGCGATGAAGTTCTTTCTGTTTATTATTCAATATTGCGAAAAATAGAGCAGCAAGGAATTTCAATAGAGGAAGTTTCTTTTGATAATTTTGATGCGTTTATACCAACATATTATATTGTAGCAACAGCCGAAGCTTCATCGAATTTAGCACGTTTTGATGGAATAAGATATGGCTATCGGGCAGAATTACAAAATGGAGATGATGTAATTGTTAAAACTCGTTCAGAAGGATTTGGTGCTGAAGTTAAACGTAGAATTATGCTTGGCACTTATGTGCTTTCATCTGGTTATTACGATGCTTATTATGGCAAAGCATTAAAAGCGAGAAGACTGATTTATGATAATTATAAAAAGATTTTCAATCAATTTGATTTCTTGTTTTTACCAACAACCCCGACTCCGCCTTTTAAAATTGGTGAAAAGTTAAATGACCCAGTTTCTATGTATTTGTCTGATTTATTTACGTCATCAGCTAATTTGGGAAGTGTTCCTGCAATTAGTATACCATTAGGTGCTTCTTCACAAGGGTTTTCTGTTGGTATGCAAATTCAATCAAATCATTATGAAGAAAATAAATTGCTTAATTTTTCTAAATATATGTTGTCATTATAAATTCTAATTTCAATTATGCTCCAAGTTTCAAATATTGATGAATTAAACGAAGTTATTTCAAGTAATCCAATTGTTCTTTTGTATTTTTCAACGCAAAAGTGCAATGTATGTAAAACATTGAAGCCCAAAGTACAATCAATGCTTGCTAATTATCCTAATGCAGCTTCGCGTTATATTGACTTAGAAAAATTTACCGAAGTATCAGGAAAATATACTGTATTTTCTATTCCCACAATTATCGTTTTAATTGATGGGAAAGAATATATTCGGGAAAGTCGACATTTTAGTTTGTTTGAATTAGAGCAAAAAATTCAAAGATACTATGTTATGTTATATTCTTAAAACATTTTTTTATTTTGTAAAGTATTAATATGTTCAAAAAACCAAATAATAGTAGAGATACTAGCTGGGGAAAATCAAAATCAGATTCCCAAAACCCAAAGAAAGAGTTTGGAGCAAAACCGAGAATAAAAAAAGAATTTGATAAAAAACAAGAACCAAATTCATATTCAGAGCGTGGAATGCAAAGCAGACCTAATCCAAATTTCACACATAATAATTCGTTTAAGCCTAAGCCTAAGCCTAAATTTATTAGAGAAGGGAAACCGCCAGACAGAAAAGAAACAAATATTTTAGACAATGGACCTGTTAGGTTAAATAAAGTTATTGCCGAATCAGGGGTAACTTCGCGGCGAAAAGCCGATGAATTAATTACAGCAGGCTCTGTGAAAGTAAATGGGACTATAGTAAATCAATTAGGTTATAAAGTAAATCCAGGCGATAAAATTACCGTTAATGGTAATCCAATTCCAGAAGTTTTACGTAAAGTATATATATTATTTAATAAACCAAAAGATTTGATTATTTCCACAAAAGACGAAAAAGATAGAACAACTGTAATGGACGTAGTAAAAAGCAGTGTTAGAATATTTCCTGTTGGTCGATTAGATAGAAATACAACGGGTGCTTTGTTACTTACAAATGATGGTGAAATAGCTCATAGATTATTACACCCAAGTTACCAAATAGAAAGGACTTATTCTGTTTTATTAGATAAAGAATTATTACCAAAAGATGCGGAACAAATCTCCAAAGGTGTGGAATTAGAAGATGGAATGACTTCGCCTTGCAATGTTTTCTTTGACCCAAGAAGCAGAAAAAAAATCATATTAACTTTAAAAGAAGGTAGAAATCACGAAGTAAAGCGCATATTTATGTATTTAGGCTACAACGTCAAACAATTGGATAGAAAAGTGTTTGCAGATTTATCTGTCCAAAGAATGGAACGTGGTGAATACCGCCATTTAAATAGAGCAGAAATTATTCATCTTAAAAAATTAGTTAATTTAGAATATTAGATTAATTTTTTTAATTTTGTATTAAAAAAATGAGTACAAAATGAAAGGAATTTACAAATTATTTGTTTTGGTTCCTATTTTAATGATGGTTGTGTTGTCTGTCTCTTTTTCGCAAGATAATACAAAACTTTCGAAATCAACAGCAGATGCAATAGATGAGATTAATATTCCTGCCGAAGTTAAAGCAATGTTGAATAATTTTTTTGATGGCTTAAAGCAAGATAACGTTGAAATGGCTTTTGAAGATTTTTTAAAAAACAGTCCATTGAAAGATAGGAAAGAAGATATACAGAATTTGAAAGAACAAACTACCCGAGCAATTAAAATATATGGGAAATACTACGGCGCAAAATATGTTAATGGTAATCAAGCATCAGATTCTTACCTTCGTTTACGTTATTTAGGACTTTATGAAAAGTACCCTATGCGATGGATTTTTACTTATTATAAATCTCCAGTTTTGGGTTGGGTTGTTACAAATATTAAATTAGATGATTTATCCGAATTTTATTTGAACGATTAAAACAAAATAATTTACTCAAAATTACCACAAATAAAAACAAACCAACTTAATATTTATTAGATATTAAATTTAGATATTAAATTGATTTACTTAAATTTCAAACAGACATATTAGTTTAATTCTTCCATTATTACAACAGCAATTGCATTCTGGTCAGTATGTGAGATTGTAACGTGGAATTTGAAATTGCTATATTTTTCCAAAAAATAATCAGATAATAAGATGATAGGCTCGCCATTTTCTTTATTATGTGTTGCAATATTATGAAATTTGAATCCTTGTGTAATGCCAGTTCCAATTGCTTTACTGAAAGCTTCTTTGACAGCAAAACGAGCGGCATAATGCACATATTTTTTATCTTTAAACTCGTTGCAGTAATCTTGCTCTTTTTGTGTATATATTCGATTTAAAAATTTGTCAGTATATTTTTCAATTGCTTCTTGTATCCTACTAACTTCAATAATATCAACACCGATACCTTTAATCATATTTTTTTAGATCTTTAATTAGTTTGACAATTTCAGGTAAAATTATATTAGAACTTTCACGAAAAGAAATATTTGCAAATTTTGTAAATGAAGTTTCATTAGGATTAATTTCGACAACATAAGCGCCATGATTACGAGCATTATATGGCAATTGGGCTGCTGGATAAACTTCGGCAGAAGTTCCAATTGCAAGGAACAAATCACAATTTTGTGCTTTTGTAAATGATAGCGATAAAATGTCAGCAGGCAATTCTTCTCCAAACCAAACTACCGAAGGACGTATTAATCCACCGCAAGAATTGCAATGAGGAATTGCAATTTCTATATCAATATCTTCAAAATAAGGTAAACCGCAAGTTAAACAATGATTTTCAAAGATATTTCCGTGCAATTCATATATATTTTTATTTCCTGCTCGATGATGCAATCTATCTACATTTTGAGTGAATAAATCGAATAAAGGAAATAAATTTTCTAATTCAGCAAGAGCCAAATGTCCAGCGTTTGGGGAAGCGGCATTTGCTTTTGCACGCCGTTCTAAATACCATAGCCAAACTAAATGTGGATTATCAAAAAAACCTTCAAGACTTGCAAGTTCCATTGGGTTGTATTTAGCCCAATAACCATCAACGTCACGGAAAGTATCTAATCCACTTTCTTTTGATATACCTGCTCCTGTTAAAACAAATACATTTTTTGCTTGTTTTAATATTTGTTTGAATTCTTCCGTAAAAAACATTCTAATTCCTATATTAGTATTTTTTACATTGTTTTTGAATTAGGACTAATTGCAATTCCTAATTCGTTTAATTGCTTTTCATCAACAAATGAAGGCGCATTATCCATAAGTGAAAGACCAGATGTTGTTTTTGGGAAAGCTATAACGTCCCGAATATTATCGGTCCCTATTAAAAGCATTGTGAGTCTATCTAATCCTAAAGCAATTCCGCCGTGAGGTGGAGCGCCGTATTTTAAAGATGTAAGTAAAAAGCCAAATTTATCTTCGGCTTCTTTTTCAGAAATATTCATTAAGTTAAACATTTTCTTTTGCAAATCTGCATCATGGATTCTAATGCTGCCACCTCCAATTTCTACACCATTTAAAACAATATCGTGAGCAATTGCACGAACTTCGCCAGGATTTGTGTCAAGCAAAGGAATGTCTTCAATTTTTGGCGATGTGAATGGATGGTGCATTGCAACATAGCGTTCTTCGGTTTCATCATATTCAAATAATGGAAAATCAACTACCCACAAAAAATTAAATTTATTCTTTACTTGCTCAATAATCCCTGTTTGCCTTGCTATTTCAAGTCGTAATGCACCTAATACTGTATAAGTTCTTGTCCATTTATCAGAGATAAATAAAATTAAATCATTGTCTTCAACTTGGAAAGTTGTTTTCAAATCTTGAATCTCTTGTTCTGAAAGAAATTTAGCAATTGAACCTGTTACAGTACCTTCGCTAAATTTAATATAGGCAAGACCACGAGCACCGTATTTCTTTGCAAATTCAGTAAGTGTATCAATTTGTTTACGAGAATAATTACCGCAACCTTTCGCATTTATTCCTGCAATTATTCCATTATTTTCCAAAGTTTGTTTGAAAACTTGGAAATCTGTATTTTGAAATAAAGTATTTAAAGTTTTAATTTTAATATCAAAACGAGTGTCAGGTTTGTCAGAGCCATAATTTTCCATTGCTTCTTTATAAGATAATCTTGCAAAAGGTAATTGTAAATCAACATTTAGAACTTTCTTCCAAGTAACTTTTATAAAGTTTTCGAATATAGATATAATGTCATCTTGTTCAACAAAGGACATTTCGCAATCAATTTGAGTAAATTCAGGTTGTCTATCGCTACGTAAATCTTCATCACGAAAGCATTTAGCAATTTGTATGTAACGGTCAAAACCGGAGACCATCAAAATTTGTTTGTAAATTTGTGGAGATTGAGGTAAAGCGTAAAATCTTCCTTTGTAAATTCTACTTGGCACTAAAAAATCACGAGCGCCTTCGGGAGTAGATTTCATTAACAACGGAGTTTCAATTTCCATAAAATCATTTTCATAAAAATATTTATGAACAATTTGATATACCTTGTTTCTAACAACGAGATTGTTCTGCAACTCATTTCTTCTTAAATCTAGATAACGATATTTTAAACGTAACTCTTCGTTTGCATCAGTTAAATCCGAAATTTCAAAAGGAGGAAGCAGAGATTGATTAATAATACCGAAGTCAGTAAGCAAAATTTCTACTTCGCCTGTGGGGATTTTAGTGTTTACACTTTCTCTTTTCCGAACTACTCCTTTTGCCCAAATTACAAATTCTGAACGTAAAGTACGACCAAGTTCAGCTAATTGTGGGAAGTTCTCTGGTTCTATTACAAGTTGTGCAATGCCCCATCTGTCCCTTAAATCAATGAAAAGCAGACCGCCCAAATTCCTATTCGAAGCAACCCAACCATTTAAAATAACTTCGTCGCCTATTTTTGAACTATTTAATAAACCACATTTTTCAGTTCTTTTAACAAATTTCATATTTTTATCTAATTAAGATTATAAGAATTTTTATTAATAAATTTGTAAATCATAAAAAGTCAAAATTAATTCATTTAAGTTAAATAATGATAAAATGTTATATATAATTGTATAAAAAAAATGTTTGGCATATATTTTGCCAAAGAATTATACAATAGAATTTCAACAAATACGATTTTAATTTAAAATTTTTCTTAATTTTGCTTTTTAAGTTAAATGAATTTAATAAAAGTGGGGCAGTATTGGTTCTATTTACACTATTAAATAGATAATAATGTGAGATTGAAGTTTTGTAATATAACGAAGCGGGGAGCCAAATTATGCTCTGTAAATTTAACAGTGTTAATTTTAAGTATTGTAATTTCTTACACAGCAAATTCTCAATTTCTAAAACAAAAGCATACAGAAACAAAATCAGACTATTACTACAATCCTTTTCTAATTTATGAGTTTTTTTCTCTTTGGCTACTGCAAAATCCACTTGATTTAAATTTAAGTCCTGATTTAAATTCACAAGACACAACACAAACAAAATTTACATTATATAAGCCTGAAAGTTTTTATCGGGATAATTACCAATTTGGTAGTCAATGGTTGAAGCCAAAGGGATATGAACAGAAGATTAAAATTGATTCCATAGTAAATAAGATAAAAACAGTTGAAGAATTTGATTCAAATCAAGTTTCATTTACTTATCCGTTAAATCTTGATGAATACTTGCAAGTTCGCAAACAAGAAATAGAAGGGCAAATATGGGATTCCGTAATTACCCGATACGACTTAAAACAAGGACTTTCGCAAGGAGATTTAGCTGCCACAATAAGTCAAGCCACTGGAATTAATATTCCTGTCCCTGCAAATCCTTTGATGAGTATTTTTGGGAAACCACAAATTAGCATTGGAGTGAATGGGGAAGTAAATTTACGTATTGGCTGGCGATTTGATTCTCAGAAATTAGGGACTGTTTCGGCTTTTGGTCAAACCCAATCCACCCCAATTTTTAATCAAGATATTAGAGTAAATGTTAATGCTAAAATTGGAGATAAACTCTCGTTTGGGACAGATTGGAATACACGGAATAATTATGATTTTAACAATAAGTTTAAAATCGGCTATGATGGCTACGATGATGATATTATTAAGAAAGTAGAATTAGGTAATATTGATTTTCCAATTCCATCAACTTTAATTGGAGGTGGACAAGCACTTTTTGGTATAAGAACTGATTTGCAATTTGGACCTTTATTTTTAAAGACAGTTTTTTCGCAAAGAAGAGGTCAAAGAAAATTTGTAAATGTAACTGGTGGAATTAATAAACAACCATTTTCTTTACGAGCTTATGATTATGCAAAAAATCACTTTTTTTTAGATTCTGTTTACAAACAAATTTACGATGATTATTTTAAAAACTCTACACCTGTAATTCCAAATACACAAGTTGCACAATACAATAGAGTAAAGCGAATACAAGTATTTGAATCAACCAATGATATTAGAGAAGGAGTAATTAAAGCAGGGAATTCTGTGGCAATTGCAGATTTACCAGGTAAAAGGTTTGGTATGGGCGAATCTTATTCGCAAGTTGACAAAGAAAGACCAATTCAAGCGGGTGTTGTTGAACGGGGTAACTTTGTATTATTGGATTCAATGCAATATACGGTAGATATGAATCTTGGAACTTTAACAATTAAAAATTTACGTCAAGATAGATATTATGCAGTTGCTTATGCTATTGAAGGTCCAACTTTATCCGAGAACGATAATATTTATTATGGAACATTTACAAATCAAGCGTCTCCAACGGATACATTGATTTTAAAATTAATTTATAGACCAAATCTTTTGCCTGCATATAAATTGCTTTGGGACAGGCAAATGAAAAATATATATCAAATTAATGCTACAAATGTTAATGTTCAAGACACAAAAATAAATCTTTGGTATATAAGGCAGAACAATGATTCGTCAGATGTATTGCCCGGAGCCGCTGATAAATTGGTAACAATTTTTGGAGTTGATAGAGTAAATAATGCTACGGGAACAACACCGCCTGACGGTCTTTTTGACTTACGACCACCTTTCTTTGATGCTATTTCAGGCGAAATTACTTTCCCGAGTTCTCAACCTTTTGCAAAAGGTTTGAGGGATTATTTTACAAAAATTGGTAATCCAGAAATTGCTGAACAATATACTTTTGATCAAGTTTATGATACAACTTATGATATTGCAGCGAGAAACACTGCCCGAGATAGATTTATTATCTCTGGGGAAGTTTCAGGTAAAGCCACTAATAGAATTGCTCTGGGAGCATTTAATTTAGCACCAGGCAGCGTGAAAGTTACTCTCGATGGCGTACCTTTGCAAGAATATCAAGACTATATAGTGGATTATTATGCTGGAATTTTAACTATTAATAATCCAAGAGCGACTTTGCCTAATGCTAATTTAAAAGTTGAATATGAACAACAAGATATTTTAAATATTTCTACTAAAACATTGACAGGCTTACGAGCGGATTATCAGCTTTTCAAGACAAGATATAGTACGGGAACGTTAGGTGGGACTTTTATGTACTATAATCAATCTGCGGTGATTGATAGAGTGAGGTTAGGTGACGAACCTGTTTCAAATTCAATGTTTGGGTTTGATGCTAAATTTAATTTAGATGCTCCTTGGTTAACAAAAATAATGGATTTATTGCCTTTTTATGACACTAAGGCTCCATCTTCTTTTACTTTGCAAGGAGAATGGGCAAAAATTTTACCTAATCCAAATACAAGAACATCTGAAATTGCTTCTGATAATGGTTCTTCGGTAGTTTATATAGATGACTTTGAAGCCTCTCAACGAACAATTTCATTAGGACTTAGTCCATCGCAATGGAAGTATAGTGCTCCTCCTGTTGATAGTTTAATTGATTCAACTGCTCAACTTATTGCCCTTTATCGGGGTAATTTGTTCTGGTATCAAAGGTTTATTCCTTATATTCCTATTGTAGATGTTTATCCAAATAATCAAAATAATATACAAGGAAAACAATATATTAATCCATTGGAAATATATTTTGATCCTGATACTCGTGGTATTTATAATATGAACCCTAATTTCTTGGATACAACTGATAAAGGACACTTTGACCCAAATAACGCATTTTCTCAACAGCCTGATAATAGAAAAAGAATATGGGGTGGTTTTACCCGACTGTTATCTTCGTTTAATACTAACTTTGACACTGAAAATATCGAATATATCCAGATAATGATGAATATATTAGATAATGAAAATGGTAATGGGAAAATGTATATAGACGTAGGTCAAATTAGCGAAGATATTATCCCAAATGGAATATTAAATACAGAAGACGGATTTACGAAAGGAAGTCCATTCCCAAACGGAATAATTGACCCAGGTGAAGATGTTGGAATTGACCAAATTGATGATAGTCAAGAAAAAGCTACCTACCCATTCCCTTTAAATGAAGAGGCTGATCCTGCAAGAGATGATTATTATTTTGATTTTGGAAAACAAGATGCAAACAGGACTCCCGCCGATTTCGTTAGATATAATAATTTTGAAGGTAATTCAAAGTATTCTGAAGTCGGACAATTCCCTGATAAGGAAATCTTGAATGACAATAACGGACAAACATTACAACTTAATAATGATTATTTTTCTTATGAAGTAAACTTAACTCCTGACCCAAACAATAATCCTCAAATTGTTGGTGGTAATCCTGCAAAAGGTTGGTACTTATTTAGAATTCCAATAAGGAAACCTACAAGTACTGTTGGTAATCCTACATTTTCTAATGTGCAATATATTAGAATGCGGTTTAAAGGGGGAAGAGTCAAATTACTTGTTGAAAGTTGGGAATTAGTTGGTTCAGAATGGCAAAGGATAAATGATTTTCAGAATATACCACCAAGTGATAGTGTGATGCAAGTATCATTTGTTAATTTATGGGATAATGCCAAAGAACCTGATTTTTATACAATGCCGCCGGGAGTTACTGCCCCGAGATTGTTAAATAACCCTGACCCTTATTCTGATGTAAGAATGAATGAACAATCTTTGAAAATATCTGTGAAAGATTTGAATTTCGGAGAAGAACGAATGGCAACCAGAATATTCCAATCATTAGATATTTTCAATTATAAAACATTAAAGTTCTTCATCCACGGCGATAATTTAATGCCTGATAATATTGTGCAAGGAGCAATTCCAAAAGCTTATGCCTTTTTACGGTTTGGGATTGATTCTATGAATTATTATGAATATAGAAGACCTCTTATACGTGGGTGGCAAGATATTCAAATTAATTTATCTGAGCTTACAGCAATAAAACAAATAAGAGATACGTCAAAAACATCATCTATTCAGACATTTCCAGCAAAAAATGATCCATTAGCATATTTTGTTATTAAAGGAAATCCAATATTAACCAGAGTGCAATTTTTTGGTTTTGGTGTATCAAATCCACCTGAACAATTCCCTAATCAATTAACTACAACTATGTGGGTTGATGAATTCAGATTAATAGACCCAGAAAGAAGTGCAGATTGGGCAGGAGTAGCTAATTTAGATGTGAAACTTGCTGATTTGGCACAAATTAATGTCAATTTCCAAAATTCATTACCTAATTTCCATAAAATTGAAGATAGGTTTGGTAATAGAGTTACTTCAACTTCTTGGTCAATTAATGCAACGGGTAATTTAGAAAAATTTGCGCCGAAGAGTTTTACTCAAATGAGAATACCAATAACATATACACATAGCGAGCAAGCCGACAACCCTGAATACGTTGCTAATAGCGATATAAATTTGAATGAGGCGGCATTGCAAGCAAGAAATCAAGCTTATAGTGATGCTATTTCTCGTGGATTAAGTGTTCAAGATGCTAATACATTAGCACAAACTGCGCAAAATTCTATATTAGCGGGTTCTCAGAATCTGCATATTTCTGATAACTGGGCTTTGACACAAGTAAAACTTGGTATTCCAATTAAACATTGGCTTATAGATAAAACTTTAAATGCTTTAACACTTGGTTATTCGTATTCGCAAGATTTTCTTCGTTCTCCTATTTATGTGCAACAATTCAACTGGATTTGGAAATTAAATATGCAGTATGGATTGAAATTATCAGATTTTCTTTCGTTTTCGCCTGCAAAATGGCTAGCTAATGTGCCTGTTCTTGGTATTTACAGCAACTTTAAGGTTAATTTATTACCAACAACAATTAACACTTCTTTTGATATGATGAGGCGCCGTCAAACTGAGCAATCTCGTTACTTAGATTTTCCAAGTCCTGTAATTAGAGAATTTAATGCACAACGTCAAGCCCAGATGTCTTGGAAGATTACCGAAGGTGGATTTTTAAATCCTTTGATTGATTATTCATTTAGCACAATTTCTACTTTGGTGCCTTATGAACTTGACGAATTTGGTCAGCAAAGAACAGGAAGTGAACTTTCTAAAATGATATTTTTTAATAATGGGAGGTTTGTAGATCTAGGAGCCAATACATTGCATAATCAAGTATTTACTTTGAATACCAAGCCACAAATTCCTGATTTCTTCGGAATGTCTCGTTTCCTTGATATAACATCAACTTATTCAGCAACTTATAGTTGGCAAAATCCTTTACAACCTGATACAACGATTAGAGATATAGCAAAGAATGCAAGTGTAAATAGTAATTTGCGTATCAATAATTCTTTAAAATTGAAAGCATTGGGAGATAAATGGTTCGCTTTTTCTGAACCTCTTAAAGGCACAAGAGCAACAGTAAACCAAACTGACGGAGGTTTCCTCACGTCAGTTGCAAAGGTTATTAAAACAATTTTCTTTGATTGGGATAAAGTAGATTTTAATTTTAATCAAACAAATTCAAGTATTAATCCGGGTGTATTTGGTGGCAATGGATTTGATAATTTCTGGGCAAGAGGTGTTTTAGGTCGTAGTGATTTTAGTATGTTTGGTCCTTCTTTTCCATATCAATTAGGACTTTTGACCGATCCACATGGTTATTTCCGTATGACTGGTTCCAACACATTCCCATTTTTTGGATTTCAATCCTATCCAGGATTACGACCGCCGAATGCAGTTTTGCAAGATAATTTTAGACAGCAATCTACATTTGAAATTAAAACTTCTCGTCGTTTATGGGAGGGTGCAACATTAGATTTGGTTTGGAAAACGGATTTAGGATATAATCGTAATCAAAACGTAATTACAGATTCTACGGGTATTCCCACGTTTACAAATGTAGTTGCAATGAAGAATTTAAATCGCTCATTTTTGACATTCCCATCAATCTTCGGATTAAATTTATTTGGGAACACAATTGAAGATGTGGTAAATGCTTATAATTCAAGTAAAGCCCAAATTGATGCAATGCCTGTTGATACAATTAAAAAGAATGAACTAATGCAAGAAGCATTGTCTAATGCTTTCTTTAACAAGTTAAGTGCATTCCATTATATTTCAGGAGAAGCAGGAAGATTTTTACCGAGTGTTAATTGGTCTTTCAGATGGGAAGGACTTGAAAAATGGGGAATTTGGGATGATTATCTTAAACGGCTTTCTCTTGAACATACATATCAATCAAATTACCAAGAAACAACACAAATTACGGATTTAGGCTCGTTTATCCAAAATCAAATGGTTCAATACGGCTTCCAGCCATTGATTGGTCTAACTGCTACATTTGATGAAAAGAAACTTAAAGGTTCATTAACAGCTACTTTGCGATGGTCCACACAAAAGTCGTTTATGGTAAATACTGCTTCTCGCTCAGTAATTTCGGCACAATCAAGTAATGATATTACAACGCAAGTAAGTTATGTTATGCGTGGTTTTGATTTTCCTTTTTTAGGCATTAAACTTAAAAATGATTTTGAATTAAGTTTTCTTGCAACATATAAGACAAATAATAGTTCTACTTATGATATTTTAAATCAAGCAAGCTATCAAGGGGGGAATTCCAATAACGGCTGGACTTTAAATGGTAATACACAACTTATAATAGAGCCACGTGCGAGGTATTCTGTAAGTAATATAGTTACAGCATCGCTTTTTGTAAGATATGAAGGTACTTTTACTGCTGGTGCAGCTAATCCAGGTTATAGCACAACAGAATTTGGTTTAGATATCAGAATTGCAATTTCTGGCGGAAGATAGTCGTTTCTTTTTTGGCATAATAGTTGCTATTGTTATGTCAATGATTTTAAAGCGATACATATTGAAATTTACAATTATTGTACTAATGCTATTTGTAGGCAAAGGGTATCTATTTGCTCAAAGCATAACTATCGTAAGAACTGATGTTGATACAGTGAGAGCATCATTCATTACTGCGGGTTATGTCTTCGGTATTGATATAAAAGTTGTAGATGGTGGTAATTTCAATGGTGTTAGTTTCGAATTAGATTGGGATGCTCCTAATGATGTAAAATTTTCACAATGGAAAGTTGGTCCAATTGGTATAAAAAGCCAAGCTTTTGTTGTGGATAAAATTAGCCAAGATGGTAATATTGGCGAAATTGTTGCAGGTATTGGGACAGGGTTTAATTTAGATACTAACGTTACCACTGATACTACGATAATTCATCTTGATTTTGTAACACTCCAAAGTGCCGCTCATGCGAAAGATATAACATTTTCCTTTGTTAATCCTGCTATTTCTTACGAAGTAAATAATACTAAGAAAATCGTTATTTTGAAATCTACTCCTGTTGTTTTTAAAACTCATAGTTATGTAAATGTTTATCCAGGTGATGCTGATGATAATGGCATTGTTGACCATCTTGATTTTGTAAATGTAACTTTGTATATGGGAATGGGACCGATGACGAAAAATCTACGTACCTTTAAGAGAACTTATCCAAGTTCTTATTGGGTGGCTCAACAATCTCTTGCTTGGGATGTAGAAAATGCAACTTATGCCGATTGTGATGGTAATGGTGAAATTACAGTGAAAGATATGTTGATTGTTAGTTATAATATCGGTGATATGTGGACAACACCAAGTGGAATTATTAAACCAAAAGATAATTTCCCTGAAATATTTGCGGCTAAATCTTACCCAAAAGATGCTATTTACATTCCTATAAATGTTTCTGCTTTGCAACATTTTTTGTCTGCAACCTGTAGTATTAAATTTAAAAATCCAAATCTTGCTGATAAAATTATTGGCATTAAAACAGGTGAATTTTTTGATTCACCAAATGCTTTTACATACTATGTGGAAAATAACGATGAATTACAATTCTTTGTAGGAAATACAAGTAAAGAAATAAATAAAAAACAAGAAGGTATTTTGGCGTATCTTGTATTTCCGAGTGATGTTCCTATTAATTCTTCTGATTTCGATATTGAAGAGGTATCGGCAATTTCTGAAAATGGTCTTATCTTTAATATTAATCCACTTACAAGTGTTAATTTTGTGTCTTCTGATAATAATAATTTAAAAAATACGAATATGCAATTAAATTATAATGATAATTTAGTTAATATAAAACTTCCGAGTGATGATTATATAAAAACTTTGCAGTTAATCGATTTAAATGGTAGGTTAATTCGTTCACTAACTTCAAATAATCATTTGAATCAGATTGGATTGGACCTTGCAGGTCTTTCACCATCAGTATATATACTTTCAGTTCAATCAGAATCTGGCAGATATTATACAGAGCCTATTCTGTTTTTCCATTAATTATTCAATTTTACTGTAATTTTACTGTAAATATCTGCTGACAATAATTATTATTTTAGTCATTTCAGAATATTTTTATCTAATTTTGCATATAATTGTTTGTTGATTTAAGGTAAACAAAATGCAAAATAAACATTTCAAATTGTCAATTAAATTATTAGGATTGCTGTTCTTTGTCTTTATAGTTAAGTCTTATTCGAAAGAAGAGCTTACGCCGACAGCACAAAATGTCCAGGACCATATAAAATATTTAGCAAGTGATGAATTAGAAGGGCGTTTCCCTGGTACAAAAGGAATTGAAGAAGCCAAGAACTATATTTTAAATATTTTTAAAAAATATGGTCTAAAGCCAATCAATGGTGTATATACACAAAAATTAGATGTAACCGTCGGATATGAACTTGGGAAAAATAATGATGTATATTTCAATTTAATTATACCAAAACCAGGTGTGCCAATTGATAAAGTGAGACCTGTAAGAAAATCTTGGGAAATAAGTAAAGATTGGCTTCCTGCTAGTCTTTCAGAAAATGGAGAAATAGAAGCACCTATGGTATTTGCCGGATACGGTATTACTTCCAAAGATTTACATTATGATGATTACGAAGGAATTGATGTAAAAAAGAAAATAGTTGTAGTTCTAACAAATCATCCAGATGAAGGAAAAGAAAAAAGCGACTTTATCCCTTATTCATCGTATCGGTATAAAGCAACAAACGCAAGAGACCACGGTGCTATTGGGATTATATTTGTAAAAGTTCAAGGCGATTCAGCAAATGTATTTGAACCATTGGATAAAGATAGAGGCGAAAGAAATACAGGAATTATTGCTATACAAGTAAACCGCAATAAAATTGCAGAATATTTCCCTAAAAATTCACTTTATCCAACAGAATTAGAAATAAATAAAACAAAGAAACCACATAGTTTTAACTTACCAAATGCACAAATACATATCAAAGTTGATTTAGAAGATAAAAAAGTAACTACCGAAAATATTTATGGTGTTTTGGAAGGGAGTGACCCAACTTTGAAAAATGAGTATGTAATAGTTGGTGCACATTATGATCATTTAGGTTGGGGTGGTCCAACTTCTTTATATCGTGGCAAGAAACCAATGATTCATAATGGTGCAGATGATAATGCATCAGGTGTTGCTGTGATGATGGAATTATCCAGATTGCTTTCACAAAATCCACCTAAAAGGTCAGTTTTGTTCGTTGCTTTTACGGCAGAAGAACTTGGACTACTTGGGTCTAATTATTTTGTAAATCATCCACCAATAGACTTAAAACAAGTTTCTGCTATGGTAAATTTGGATATGGTTGGACGTTTAAGGAATAATGAACTAATTGCTATTGGTGTTGGCTCCTCTAATGTTTTTGGCACTATTATCGATGAATCTGATTCAACAGGCGAAGCCTTGAATATTTCAAAGTCTGATAATCCAATTGCGGCAAGTGATAATACTTCATTTTATTTAAAGAGTATTCCTTCAATTTTCTTCTTCACTGGTGTACATAGTGATTACCATCGTCCAACTGATGATTGGGATAAAATTAATTATCCTGGTTGTGAAAAAATTGATGATTTTTTAGTAAAATTCGTTAATAAAATTGCAAACTTTCCTGAAAAATTACCATTTATAAAAGTTGCAGGTGCAGATAAAGACGCTAAAATGTCAAGCGGTGGTGGCTATGGTTCAAAAGTTTGGTTTGGGATTATTCCTAATTTTGAAAATGAACCAAAAGGCTTTAAAATTTCAGGGACAAGTCCCGGGAGCCCTGCTGAAAAAGCTGGTTTAAAAGAAAATGATATTATTATTAAAATTGACGATAAAGAAATTAAGAACATACACGATTTTATGTATGCTTTGCAAGAGCATAAAGCAGGCGATGTGCTTGCTGTAAAATTCCTCCGTGGGAATGAAACTAAAACAACTGATGTAAAATTATCGGTTAAACCATAACTTTACAATATCTTGTAACTTCTTTCGCTTTAAAAGTGTAATATAATTAAAGTTATTTATATTGAAAAATTTTGTGCTAAAAATATTAAAATATCAATTCTTCGCAATATTTTTATTGCTGTTTGTTGTATCAGGAGTGATATCAACAAATGAGCCTATTTTTTCAACTAAAACTTTGCCAGATGAACAAGAAAAATTAGAACTATTCCAACCTTTAATAAAAAAATCTATTGATAAAGGCATTGATTATGAGTTTTTAAGGCAAGTTATTTTGGATTCAAGCACTCAATTTAATGAGAAATATGTTCAAATTAATGTTAGCTTATATAAAGATACAACAGAAAAAACCGAACCATCGACAAGTTCTCAAATTTATGATAAACTTGTAACTGAAGAAGCAGTTAGTAAGATTACTTATTTTATTCAAAGCAATTTATCTATTTTAACACAAGCAGAACAACGATTTAATGTAAATAAAGATGTTCTTGCCTCATTACTTTGGGTCGAGACACGATTAGGAGATTATTTAGGTTACCATCATATTCTTTCTGTGTTTGCTTCTCTTTCGTTAGTTGACCAACCAGAATTTATTGAATATAATTTGAAAAGGCTGAGAGATAAATATCATCCATCAAAAAAAGAATATGTGCAATTAAAACAATTGTTAGTTGAACGTTCAAAAGCTAAAGCAAAGTGGGCAGCTAATGAATTTATTTCTTTAATTAAATTAAAAGATAAATTGCCTTATAAAATTACTGAAATTTATGGTTCTTATGCAGGTGCTTTTGGTTTATCACAATTTTTGCCTTCATCTTTTTCTAAATGGGCAATTGATGCTGATGGAGATGGTAAATTTAATCTTTTTAGTGTAAAAGATGCCATATTTAGCACGGCAAATTATTTATCGCAACATGGTTTTAATAATAATGATTTAGAATTTCAACGAAAAGCCATTTTTGCTTATAATCACAGCACAAAGTACGTCAATACTATTCTTCTTTTAGCAAACAAAGTGCTTGAAAATTCCCATTTAGATAGCACTAACACAGGTAATACAAAATAATATTTTTCTAATGTTGCTGTTTATTATGTAATATATCCTGATAAATCATCAGGATATATTACATGGGTCTTATATATATTTCTAAAACTATTTGTCCCTCGCTAACATCTTTTAGATAACCATTCCCTATAGTTAATCATTCACGTTTATATTATTAAGAACCTAAAAATCACCTTGCATAATATTCACCAATAGACTTATTTTTGTAAATAAATAAACAAAAAAACAGTGCTAATTCAAGTTGGCAAAAAAAAATTAAAAATCTGATAGAACAAATCTATCAATGGTATTCAGGTATTTTGAAATCAAAGGACCAAACAGAAAAAATAATTGGCTTGTTTTTTTTAGTAAGTTTTCCACAAGAAAAGAATAAATATTTTCAGCCCCCTGAAAATTAAATTAAAAATAAAACACATGGAGGTGAACAATGCCTTTTGCAATAGGAGGAAACGCAAGAATAAGGACTAATACTCCTGCCGAAAATGCTTATAACGCATTAGATGCGTCTAATAAAGATATTGCACTTCGTCAATTAAGGCTTTCAACAGGAAAGCGTATAAATAATGCAGGCGATGATGTAGCTGGATATATTACGTCCCGTGCTTTAACAGCAAGGAATGGAGCTTTGCAAGCGGCACTTTTAGCAGTTGGTGATGCTCAAAATGTTTCCAATATTACAATGGATTCATTAGAAAGCATAAATAACTTGCTTGTTAAAGTCAAAGATGCAGCTGCACAAGCAGCATCGGGAGCGTCGGGAACAGACGAAAAAGTAGCACTTGCAAAAGCTGCTTACCGATTTGCTCAACAAGTTCAAACCGTTGTAGATTCTACTGTCTTTGGTGGCAGACAATTGCTCGATGGTACTTTCTCCGCAGCTTTTGTTATCGGGAGCAATGCATCAAATACATTATTAACTTTAAATGTTGATTTGACCAAAACAAACTCCGAATTTAATGTAGATAGCAATTTCTTTGATGCAAATGCTATGCAAACTAATTTCTTTGGAGGCATTACAGGACTCGATTTGCGAGATTTAAATAATGTGTCTTCGTCAAATTTAGGAGTGTTTGATTTTTCTAATATTCAAACAACTTTGACAAGTTTGGCAAATGCTATCAATAACGTAAATAAAGTTGCCGCATTTGTTGGTGGTATTTCTAATAGATTAGATTCGCAAGAAAGTATTTTAAATAATCAAATTGTAAATTATAATGCCGCTATATCAAGAATAGAAGATGCTGATGTTGCAAAAGAACAATTACAATTAGTTAAATCGCAATTTTTACAGCAAGCATCATTATCATCGCTTGCACAAGCAAATGCAAATCCACAGGCATTTTTGAAGTTAATACAGGGGTAGTAAAAAACTAAAATAAAATAGGAGGCTATATGCCATTTGCAGTTGGGGGTAATTCAAGGATTCGAACAAATATAGCAGCAGAAAATGCGTATAATTCTTTAGAGGCATCAAGTAAAGATATTGCTTTAAGGCAATTGCGACTATCTACGGGGCTCCGTATTAATAGTGCATCAGATGATGTTGCAGGTTATATTACTTCAAAAGCTTTGATAGCTCGTAACGGCTCATTACAATCTGCTATGAATACAGTAGGTGATGCAAAAAATGTTGCTAATATTGCAATGGATGGTCTTGATAATATTAATGATTTGATTACCAAAATAAAAGATGCAACTGCACAAGCAGCTTCTGGGGCTTTAGGCACTGATGAAAAAGTTGCTCTTGCCAAAGCTGCTTATAGAATGGCTCAACAGATTCAAACTGTTGTAGATTCTACTGTTTTTGGTGGTGCTCAATTGCTTGATGGTACTTTTAGTGGCAATTTTGTTGTTGGGTTAGATGCTAAAAATACACTTCTAACATTAAATATTGACTTACAATCTGTTAACGCTGATTATAATGTGCCGTCAAATTCTTTCGAAATTAGTTCAATGAATACTGCTTCTTTTGCAGGTATTACAGGGCTAGATCTACGAAGTTTGAATAATGTTTCACAAAGCGATTTGGGTATATTTTCTATGACCCAAATAGGAACAACTTTAACCAGTTTGGCTGATGCTTTAAATAATGCAAACAAAGTAGCTTCTTTTCTTGGTGGAATTGCAAATAGATTAGATTCGCAAGAAAGTGTTCTACAAAACCAAATAACAAATTATCAATCGGCTATTTCACGTATTCAAGATGCTGATGTTGCCAAAGAGCAATTGTCTTTAATTAAATCGCAATTTTTACAACAATCGTCTTTAACTTCACTGACACAAGCGAATCAAAATCCAAGTGCATTTTTGCAGCTGATTAAAGGTTAAGGACTAAAAATAGTATTAAAATCGTTGTTTGGTTTAGATTCTAAAGTTTTTTGAATTTTAGAATCTAATTCCCAGAAAAAGTCAAGGTGGCTACGTCGCTGAATTTCGTCTATACTAACTAAATGATTCTTTATATTATCTGTTTTGGGAGTATTTTGGCTGAAAATAAAGCCGAATATTTCTATTTTAGATAAATCCTTTATATCTTGATTATATGGTATCACTATAATTTTCCAATAACCACTGGGAATAATATGAAATTTGGTGGCTTTGGGCAATTTAGGC
This sequence comes from Bacteroidota bacterium, assembly GCA_021780815.1. GTDB lineage: Bacteria > Bacteroidota > Ignavibacteria > Kapaibacteriales > UBA2268 > GWF2-33-9. Next base: position 22,772 of record JAJXYC010000001.1, read on the forward strand.
ATCTGCTTTTCATATAATGTTCCTGTCATTACGTAAACTAAACCATACTTCTCTGTCAATTTCCTTTCATCTTCTTCTAATTTTTCCCATAATCCTCTGTTTAAATCAGAATTTTGCGGTGTTATATTAGACAAATAATTTGTTTCAAAAGCATCTTCTGTTCCTTTAAAATCTGATAGTGGTGCTTGATGTCCTCTATCAATATGCAACTGTTTCGAAGCATCTTTATAGTCATTCGGCTGCAATGTTTCCCAAGTATCTAACCAAGGATCTGTTGCCCAATCTCTTTCTTTTTGAGATGCCCCTGTTATTGTTTTCGTATCTAATCTATATGCTACCCAGTCTGCAAATTTAGTGCTGTCGTTGCTGCTTAAAGCATAAATATCTCTAATAATTAAGTCATTAGTTTGGGGACTTCCCTTTGGATAACCATAAATAAAATGTTTGCAATGAATTTCTGTATATTGCGAATGCAATATATTATTGCTGAATATTATTAATAAAACTACACCAATTGTAGATATTATATTTTGTTTATACCTTTTCATTTTCTTCTTTTCCCAATACATTTTTTTTTATAAAAATACTTCTAATATATTCAATTAATGTTAAAAGGGTAATAAAAGTCAAAATAAACATCAAATAATATATAAAATGTGAGGTTAAAATGTTGTTAAGTGTTTGTTTTGTTTGTATATTAGTAACAATATTTTTGATAAATATTGCTAATAAAATAAAAGCAATAAAAATCATCTGTAAAGAAGTTTTTATTTTAGCAAAGTAAGATGTTTGGAACTCTTCCTCTTTGTAAATCCGTAAGAAAGTTGCAACTAAATCTCTTAAAATAATAATGATTACCATCCAGAGCGGCACTAAATTCATAACTGCAAAAGCAATAAAAGCTGCAATAGTTAAGAACTTGTCAGCTAATGGGTCTAAAAATTTACCTGCCGATGTTACTATCCCATATTTCCTTGCAAAATAGCCATCATAGTAATCTGTTCCAGAAGCTATTAAAAATAATACAATGGAAATTTGTTGAAGATAAATATCTTCTGAAAGGAGCAAATAGTAAAAAACTGGTGCAAGGACCAATCTAATAATCGTTAATATATTTGGTAAATTGATTTTCAATAAATTTTATACTTGTTTTTTATAATAATTCTAAATTAATAAATTTTATTGACTTAAACTTATTGCTGTTTGAATTATAGATAGAAACTGTTCTGATTTAAGTGAAGCACCTCCGATTAAACCTCCACTAACATTTTCGGTAGATAAAATTTCTTCGGCATTTGTTGCATTCATACTGCCACCGTAAAGTATTTTGATGTTTAATCCAAAATGAGAATAAACAAAATTGTTTATCCAAAGATGTACTTCTTCAATTTGTTCCTTTGTAGCATTTATCCCTGTTCCTATTGCCCATATAGGTTCATAAGCAATAGTTAATTTTTCAAGATTTTCTTTTTCAAATAAATTTAGAATAGAAATTTGATTAAATAAAACATTAGTTGTTTCTTTTAGTTCTCTTTCTTTCAATGTCTCGCCAATACACAAAATTGGATTAATATTAGCGTCAAAAGCAGATTTTAATTTTTTAATTAAAATCTCATTATCTTCTTTAAAATATTGTCTTCGCTCGCTATGCCCTAAAATTACATATTTACAGCCGGCATCAATTACCATTGCAGGTGATATTTCGCCAGTGTATGCTCCTTTGGTCATAAAGTGCATATTCTGTGCTCCAAGTTGGATTGGAGAATTTATTAGTTTTTCATTGGCGATATGCAAATCTGTATATGGAGGACAGACAAGGACTTCTACCGAAGACAAATTTAGACTGGATATTCCAAAGTTAATATCCTCGATTAATTTTATTGCTTCATTTTGCAATAAATTCATTTTCCAATTGCCTGCAATTAAATATTTGCTCATTGTTTTATTCCTGTTACTTTATAAATTTTATAATTACTTAAATTTAAATTTGATTCAAAGCCACTACCATTAATTGTTTCAGTAGCAGTTTTTAAAGTAATAAAATCGTTTGAATAAATTATCTGTTTTGTATTATTCCAAGCAAGTGTATGAGTTCTTAAAGTAACGCCTGTACTATCAGAAAGAACATACACATTCCCATAAGCAAACATATCTTTACTTTTGTCATCAATAGTAGCACTATCGGAAGTTAATAAAGATAATCTTTTGCCTGTTGTCTTAGAAAAATATTCAACTTTTACACCACCTTTTAGCTGTGTGATTGATGTATTATTAAAAACTTCGGCTCGTGCCGCTGTTAAAACTGCTTTTGTGCTTGCCGAATCGAAAAATATTACTTGTATATTATTCGCAATTTGGTCAGGAATTATTTTTGTTTCTTCTTGAACTGCTTTTTGATATTCAGTATCATCATGGAAGCAACCTGTTAAAAATATTAAACCAAACCCAAAAAGTAATATGTATCTTATCGCTTTCAATTTATAATCTTATCCAAATTAAATATAAAATTAAACAATCAAGTTATTTACAAGTTTATTTAAAATAAACAATTCATTAATAAATTTATTAGCAAAGGCTAATGGTAGCTGAGTATCTTTATCACTCATTGCAGTTTTGGGATTTGGGTGAGTTTCAAAAAATATTCCATTGACACCAACAGCCACAGCACCACGAGCTAAATGAGGTATTAGTTCTGGAAAGCCACCAGATTGTTCCCCAATCGCAGGTCTTTGCAATGAATGAGTTGCATCATAAATTACAGGATAACCGTTTTTTTGCATTACTGGAAGAGAACGAAAATCGACTACTAAATCATTATAACCAAAAAAAGTACCTCGTTCAGTAAGCATAATCGAACTATTGCCTGTCGAGGCAACTTTATTTGCGGCTCTAATCATAGTTTCAGGTGAGGCAAACTGTCCTTTTTTTATATTTACTGTTTTGCCAGTTTCACCAGCGGCAATTAATAAATCTGTTTGTCTGCATAAAAATGCTGGAATTTGTATTAAATCTACATATTTTGCCGCCAATGTTGCTTCGTCAGGCGAATGTACATCGGTTAATACTTTTAAATCAAATTTCTCTTTAACTTCCGCCAACCAATTCAATGCTATTTCATTTCCAACTCCTGAAAACGAATTTATACTTGTGCGATTTGCTTTGCGATAAGAAGCTTTAAAAATAATTTCACAACCGACAGAAAACGAAACTGCTTTTAATTCTTCGGCAACTTCAAAAAGCATTTCCTTAGATTCTGCTAAACACGGTCCTGCAATAAAAAATAAATTATTCATTTTCTTTATATTTTCCCATCTAAATTAAAATTCCAGCAACTGTTGCTGTTAAAATATTCACTAAAGCACCAATAAACATACCTTTAAACCCCAATTTTGCAATTTCACTTTTTTTGGTAGGTGCCAAAGAACCGAGACCACCAATTTGTATAGCAATTGAAGAGAAATTAGCAAAGCCACATAATGCAAAGGAAGCTAAACGTGCTGTTCTTTGACTTATTGCCCCATTGTGAATTAATTGCGATAAATCTGCATAAGCTATAAATTCATTTAAACTTATTTTTGTTCCTAATAATGAAGCGAAAGTATTTACTTCATTTTGTGGAATTCCTACAATATATGCAAAAGGTGAAAAAACCAACCCAAAGAAGCCTTTTAAAGTTTCAGGGAAGCCGCTCCAACCGATGTTCAAAAATCCTTGATGAATTAACAAAAATAATTGGTCAACGATGGCAATGACCGATACAAATGCAATAAGCATAGCCATAATATTTAAAGCCAATTTTAATCCGTCGCCAGCTCCATCTGTTAGCGCAATTAACGCATTATCTGCTTTATTTGTTTCTACATTTTGAATTTCTGAAAGTTTTAATGTTTTCCCTTCGGGGGGAATTAAAATTTTGGAAAGCATTAATCCACCAGGGACAGAAATTAAACTTGCTGTAATTAATTGTTCAGCAGGTATGCCCATTTGAATATATGCCGCCATTACACCACCTGCAATTGTTGCAAAACCACCTACCATTATTGTATGAATTTCTGAGCGAGTTGCTGTCGGCAAATAATATCTTATCATCAATGGAGCCTCTGTTTGTCCCAAAAATATATTAGAAGTAGCTGATAATGACTCTGTCCCTGATGTTCCCATCGTTTTTTCCATAACCCAAGCCATTGCATATACTAATTTCTGCATTATCTTATAATGATACAATACTGAAACAAATGCTGAAAAAAATACAACTGTTGCTGTTATTATTATTGCAAATTGATAACCAAAGACATTTTGATGTGCGGAGTCTGATAAATTTCCGAATAAGAAACTTGCTCCTTTCAATGAAAAGTTCAAGAAAGCCGATACTTGGTTACCCAGCCATTGAAAGAACCAAATACCTGCTGAGAAATTAAGAATTAATGCTCCAATAGAAAATTGTAAAATTAATCCCCAGATGACAACTCTAAAAGGAAATTTTTTCCTGTTCTCTGAAAATAGCCACACAGCAAACATTATAACGAATATTCCGATGAAACTTATAGCTTTTTGAATAAACATATACTTCCTTTTTCTGTAAAAGAATAAATAACAAAATTAACTAATTTTTTTGTAATTCAATAAATCCTTTGATAATGAATGATTTAATATTTTAACAATTTAAATTATTTTTATAATTAACTTAATCTTTGTAAAATATTTTTGTTTTATTTATGTGATTGTATTAATTTTGTTGTGATATTATTTAAAATTATTTGGGGTTATATGTTCAAAAGACTACTTACTTTATTTATTTTAACTTTTTTCATAACTGGGGCATTGTTTGCAGAAAGTATAATTAAAGGTACTGTTAAATCTGACGAGAACAATGAAACTTTACCTGGTGCAAGTGTTGCTCTCATCGGGACAAAACAAGGGGCAAAGACAAATGCCGAAGGCAAATATGAAATTAAGATTTCAAATGTAGGCAGATATACGTTACGAGTAACGTATATTGGTTACACTCCTATGGAAAAGACAATATCTGTAAAAGCAGATGAAACTATTACGGTGAATTTTTTATTAGGTGCTGCCCCGATTCAAAGCGAGGCGATTTCGGTTGTTGCAAGTCGTGCTCAAACAAGAGAAACACCTGTTGCATTTTCTAATATTAGTAAGATGGAAATTGAAGACCAATTAGGTTCACGAGATATTCCTATGATTTTAAATACAACACCTGGTGTTTATGCTACTGATTTAGGAGGTGGATATGGTGATAGTCGTATTAATATACGTGGATTTGACCAGAGGAATATTTCTGTGATGATTAATGGTGTCCCTGTAAATGATATGGAAAATGGTTGGGTTTACTGGTCAAATTGGGATGGACTTGGCGATGTAACTTCGTCAATTCAAGTACAGCGTGGATTAGGGGCGAGTAGAATTGTCAATCCCTCTGTTGGTGGAACAATGAATATTATTACCGATGCTGCATATTTAAGACCTGGTATTAAATTAAAACAAGAAGTTGCATCGGGCGATTTCCTTAAAACCACTTTAATTGGCAACACGGGTAAAATTGGAAATTTTGCGGCAACAATTGCGGCTGTCAGAAAAACTGCTGATGGTGTTATTGAAAAAGCTTGGGATGATGCTTGGGCTTATTACCTGGGGTTAAGTTATGATATTAATCAGAATCATAAATTAGACTTTTTCCTTATTGGGGCACCACAAATGCACGGTCAAAGATATTATCAACCAGGTATTGCTACTTTTGATAAGCAATTAGCAAAAGATTACGGTGTGAGACAAGGATTAATAGATTCTACAATTGAATTAGGATATACTGCTAATAAAGATTGGGGTGCCATCAAAATTGACCAAGCACATCCTGTAAAAGAATATTATTACGGAAGCGAACACGACCTTTATAGCAATTCATTCATTAATACACGAGAAAATTATTTCCATAAACCTCAAATGAATTTAAATTGGTTCTGGAAAATGTCTGATATTACGAGTTTAACAAGTGTATTTTATTATTCAATTGGTAGAGGTGGTGGTTCTACTCCAAGTGGTATTGCTTGGGATTCTTTGGGACGTAGTGATATTCAAGGAGCATACAATTTTAATATAGACCCGATATCTATAGATCCGAGAAATAGTACAACTTTGCATAAAGCCAAAGGATATCTATTAAATTCAATTAACCAACATAATTGGTATGGTTATTTAGGAACATTGGATATTAAATCATCTAAAGAATTGACAATACAAACAGGGATAGACCTACGTTCTTATACTGGTGAGCATTGGCAAGAAGTACGCAACTTACTCGGTGCAGATTATGTTTATAATGTTGCTGATAAAACAGTTGATTATACTGCTAATCCTTCACTTGCGTTAAAAAAATTAGGCGATATAGTCAATTATCATTATGATGCTGATGTAAATTGGGTAGGTGGTTTCTTTCAAGCGGAATATAAAAAAGATAACTTTACAACTTATTTAAATACATCTTTGTCTAATACTGGTTATAAAAGATTAGATTACTTTAGAACAGATACTATGCCTAACGGGCGAGAAACTCCTTGGCAGAATTTTTTAGGTTATACTATAAAACTTGGTTCTAATTACAATATCAATCAAGCAATGAACGTTTTTGCTAATATTGGTTATTACAATCGGGCGCCACTTTATAGAAACGTTTTTAATGATAATAACTCTCTGTATAATAATATAAATAACGAAAAAGTTACTTCTATGGAACTAGGCTACAGCTATTTCCATAGGAAATTTAGAGTAAATGTAAATCTTTATTGGACAATCTGGCAAAACCGTTCTTGGTATACAAGTACTAATTACACTGACCCTGTTACTAATGTTGTTACTACATATTACTATAATTTACCCGGATTAGGTGCAAACCATAAAGGCGTAGAAGCCGATTTCAGCTATCGTTTAATTAAGCAAGTCAAAATAAACGGTATGTTGTCAGTTGGTGATTGGCGATGGACTAATGATGTTACGGCAACATTTGCTCCTGAAAATTTAACTGATGCACAAGGTAATCCTGTTATTTTTACAACAAAAGTTTACGCAAAGGATTTAAAAGTAGGAGATGCCGCTCAAACAACTGGCTCAATTTCTGTTAATTATTACCCTATGAGTAGAACAACATTAACTTTATCTTACACGTATTTTGCTGATTATTATGCGAATTTTAGCCCTGAAAACAGGACTAATTCTACTGACCGCTCCCAACCTTGGAAATTACCTGCTTATGGTTTGTTAGATGCTCATTTTAATATGACACTGCCATTTGATTTGCCGTTTGATTTAGTATTATCTGCACATGCTTATAATTTGTTGAATACTAAATACATATCAGATGCTTATGACCCACCAACGCATGATGCTAATGCTACAAGAGTTTGGGTTGGACTTCCATTCCGTTGGAATATCGGTTTGCAAATTGTATATTAGATACAAAATAAAAATTTAGTGCGAGGCTGTCTTTTTGGGATAGCCTCAATATAGAAAAAATATATTAAAATAAGAAATCTACTCCGCTATTAGAATTGATAGTTAGTGTGAAGAGTGGTTTGTTAATGTTTGAAATTTCGTCTCTTGGTCAAAGGTTGCAACCTTTTTAATAGTATCGTTCATTTATCTCATCTCACTTTGCATTTCCGCTCTTTTACTTTGAATTCTTTCCCCAAAAACATATTGTTATGTATTCAAAATATTTGTTTAATTGTTTTGTTTAATTCAAAATATTTTTAAGAAATCTTCCCTCCTGACAAATATTTATTTTGTGAAAATTGGGAATAAAAAAAGGCTGTCTTTTTGGGACAGCCTTGATTCCTCATTGCAAATGGAGAGGAGATTTGTGTTATTTAACAATATTCACTTTTTTAGTGAAAGTTTGATTACCGATATTAATAATTAAATTATAAGCACCAGAATTGAAGTCAGCAGCATTAATAGTTATTTGATTATCACCACTACTCATTTGACCAGTTGCAAATACTTTAACTAATGAGCCTGCCATATCATATAAAGCAATATTAACATCATTTGCATTTGAAAGATAAATATCAACAACAGAAGATGAATTAACTGGGTTAGGTTGAACTTCGCTAACCGAAATTACACCATCGTTTCCAAGTAATGTAACAGTTTTTTCATCGCTATATTTAAATTCGCCGTTTTTATCAATCATTTTTAAACGATAAGAATAAGTATTGCCATATTGAACTTGATTATCAACAAAAGGACCGTAATGAGTTATAGAAGAAGCATTTCCACGAGATTGTTCTTCACCAATTTTAACAAATCCTTGTTCTAATCCATTGATAACCAAGGAGCGTTCAATATCAAAGCGAGTAGAATTAATTTCACTTGCAGTAGTCCAATTTAAATCAACACGGTTATTAGATGGAACAGCTTCGAATGAAAGTAAATCTATAGGAACGACATTACCGTCATTAGCATTAGCATAATCAACAATTGAGCGTAAAGTTTTTTCAATATCACCCCAATGTCTCCAATCAACACCTAGGATGCAAACATTGTAAGGAACAGCATTTGTAGTAATAGCAGCAATTTTCAAACTATCAGGAACTTTGCTGAAGCTACCCCAAACACGTGTGTTAAAGCTAACAGTATCATATAACATACCAACACGTGGAACACCCATACCTTCTGCTTGCATAGTGAAAAGTCCCGGAATTGGATAATTATTTGGATATAATTCGCTATTAGTATTTTCCAAATAAGTTTCTTGAACAGGGAATATTTGTAAACGTCCAATATAGATACCATTCAAAGTACGACCTGCAAAATTATTATTAGGAACATCTAATGGTGAAACAGGAGATGCCGTACCAGCGTGGAAGTATGAATCAAATGTTGGGAATAAGGATTCATTATTTCTTACAAAATCTTGGGAACTAATAAATAAATTCTTCTTTTCTACATTTGGAATACCTGAATTCATAAATTTAACTAATTGGTTGTATTCATAAATTGACAAGGTATTTGTTGTAGGAACACCTGCATTTAAATACGTGTCGTGTCCATCAACCCAGAACATAGTTTTGTATAAATTATAATCTATTGAACGTCTTTCCCATGCTTTTCTATCAAATACATCATAATCAATTCTTGGGTCTTCTAAGTCAAGATTACGATACCAACCTAATCTAAATAAACCGGCAGTAAGCGAATCTAAATTCAAATTAGCCGCAATAATATTTGGGTCAGAAGGTAAGTTCGCAGTATCAAGAGTTTGCCAATGTTCAGTTGATAGAAGCATCTGCAATTTTGAACGTTGCAAGAAGTAACGAGTTGTTTCTGAAATTGAATTATTTGAGTTATTTTCATCGTAATTAATGCTAACAACAAATTTATAGCGTGGAGTAACATTTCCATTCATATTAACAAATTGAGTTGGAATGTTAGTATAAGCATCAGCAGTTCCATTAAAGCTTGCATAAGCCTGTGGAATAAAATCAGGGCTAACGCCGTCAGCAGTATTAAAGCTAACTTCACGGATTTCGCCAGGATTCAAATTATTAACAGTAATACTTGTTGTCATTACTAATTTACCATCTTCAAATCTATTATTATTAGATTCACGATAAATATTTAATGTAGCAGTAATTCCAGATTGCATTTGTGTTCCATTATTACGAATTTGAGTTTTAACATCAACAGGAGCTTTTGTCATAATATATTGAGCATCATCAAATGGGAAACCAGTTGTTGCTTGATAAACAAGAGGTTGAGAGAAATTCAACATTTCAACATCAACCATATAAGGTTTACCAGTAAATTGTTCAGCACCAATATTATAACGATGTCCGGCATATCCACGAATACTACCGTCAATATCAATTGTATTGTAATCCAAAGTTAATCCACGACCTTCAAGGACAGAACCAACTGGAACAGGATTTGTTCTTGCTCTTAATTTGCTTGGAGAAGTTGCCGAAATTGTTAAATCATTTAAGAAATTATATATTGAAACTGATTTCATATCTTCGCCTGTCCAAGCTTGCCATTGGTCTAACCTACTAAATTCACGAGGAGCACCCCATTCGTAAACATTCATATCCATTGTTGTTTCAATAAATCTTGCAAAGTCTGCTGTTGATTGATTAATCCAGTAAACATTATTATTGAAAGTAACATTGGCTTCTTTTGGCATTGGGTTATAATAAAACAATGCAGCTGCTAAATAATTATTGCTTTGAATTAAAGCATCTTTAATTGCAACAGCATTGTTTACTACATCTGTATTAAGAACTTGTGCTAATCCAATACCAGCGATTTCACCGCTATTTTGGATAAATTCTTCGTTTTGGTCATCTAAAATAATTGTATTGTTAGCTATTTTGTTACCTTTTACATAATAGAAATCTAATTTTGGACGATATGATAAATGGTCATCGCCTAAAGTATAATCACGAGAAGGCATCAAAATAATCCCATATTGATTTGTTGTAGTATTAACAACATTGATATCTCTAATAATATTATTTAATATTGAAATATTGTCATCTGTTGCGGGGAAGAATTGGGTGTTTTGTCCAGAACCAAAATTAAAGCCATATTGATTAACTAAAATTCCGCATGTATTTATAGGTGCTTTAATATTACTAATTTCATTACCATCAATTTTAATATCAACATTATGATAACCTAAATTAGTCTTATTTGCTTTTCCACCGAGATAAATACCAGCGGCAGTTCTTAAAGAATTTTGAATATTGTCGATTCTGTTGTTTGCAATAGTCGTATTGGATTCAAATCCCATATAAACACCAGCAAATCCAATATTAGTCATTGTATTTTTCTTGATTGTGTTATTTTTATTGTAGAAAGTAATGATATTATCAGAAAGCGGTTGTTTCAACACACCAATACCTAAATCAACAATACCATAACCAAATCCGGAAATTACGTTACCAGAGATTACGTTGTTTTTATTAACAAGCGTATCAACATCATAAGTATTACCACCAGTTTTAACATCATAAGGAGCGATACTTCTTAAATAAACTGCGGCAGTAATATTATTATCTGCTTGATAGTTAAATTCTCTAAGTGCTCCCGCAGAGAAGCTAATTAATGGAATAGTACCTACAAATAATGGATTATTATCTGTAATAAGCAAATTATTTAAAGTAATATTTGAAGCACCATTACCTAAATAGAAAGGAATTCTTACAGATGGATTAGTGGATTCCATAACAACTTGTATAGTATATAAAAGACCACCATCAAAAGTAATATATCCAGCATTATCAGCATAAAGTTTCTTGGTTGCGCCTGATGTGTTGTTAATTGGAGCATACAAGTTATTTGGAGTAACAGATTGACCAAATAAAAAGCCAATACCACTTCCAGATTGAACATGTATTTTCACAAAACCACGTTGGCTGATTTCTTCACTTGCTTTAAAAGTAACTGTGTTTGTAGAACTCATACCTGGTATTTTAGAAGTCATATCAATAGCAGGTTTATCTGTAACTCCGGCATAACCAATTGTATAATTTTGGTCAAGGAATTTGAATGTAGTTGGTCCACAAACGCCTTGTTTATATAAAGCATCAACAGCATCTTGGATAGTAGGAAAGTTTCTTGCTCCTGAGCCATTAGCACTAATTGTATAATCTCCTGATAAACCGCCTATAACTGTAAAAGCATATGCAATATTATTGTTTGATGGAATTTCATCATCTGAAATAGGTGCGCTAAACGAAACTGCATAATTTCCAGTTGAAGTTGGAGTAAATGGAATATCGTAATAATAATCAAGCGTGCTGGCTATTCCTGATGGAATACTTGGAATAATGACAGTTTTAGTATATTGCACAATATTGTTCTTTGTAATCGTAACAGTCATAGGAATATTTGTTGCATCAATAGCACCATTATTAACTATTCTTACGCCAGGTCTAAATGGAATATATTGGAAAGTAGAAGAACTTGGTGCAAGAACTTGAGTTAAAGCAACTTCCGTTTCAAAATTAACAGAGAAAACATAGTTTGGACTTCCTGCTCTTGGGATTTGATTATTATCTAAACCAGTGTCAGTGTGGTATTGGTCAGTTGAAACAGTATAAATTACATAATAATCGCCAATTGCCGTAGGGTTAAAGTCAGGGAGAAAAACATCTACGTAATTATTTCTTGAAAGAGGAGTATTTAAATTTTGCCAAACTTGAGTTTTTGTTGCAACTAATGAGTTATTTGCTGCACTATAAATATCAGCTTCAATTGTAAAGTAATTAATGTCGTATTTACCTACGTTAGTTACTCTTAATGATAATGGCACTTTATGGTCGCCATATTTGTAAGAAGAAGCGTCTTTTGTAACAGGCAAATTAATTTGTGTTGCTTCCAAATCATAATCAAGTGCAATATAAAAAGTAGAAGTTACTGTTTGATTTAATGATGGGTTTCCCATATCTAAAACAGCAGTAACTTGATACAAACCACCTTTAATCAAATTTTGATTAGTTTTTAAATCTAAAGCGCCATTTGTACCAGCGGCAATTCCTTTTGCGTTAGCAATATTATAACGATAAGCATTGCCAACTGGTTGAGGAGATAATTGAACTAATTCATTTGTAGTATCACTTGGGTCATTAATTGCTGTATAAATTGTTTGTGCATTTGGGTCGCCGATCGGTCCATAAATTTTGTAGCGCAAAGCAACATTTTGTTGGCTGGCTTCACGTGAAATCAATACGTAAGGTCTGTTTATATCATCGTCATAGATATAATCTTTTGTTAATACATATTTTCCATCAGGATTTACTTTTGTAATTGATGGTAAAACTTTCAAAGTGTAAGTTTTACCCTTAGGAATTTTGAATGGGGCATCAGCGAGGATATATCTGTTCTGGTCTGGGTTAACGTTGCTGTAATGGAAAGTAGAAGGATAATTTGGGTCATTTGGCTGTACATTGATATAATTACTTGCAACTGAACCAGTGAAATAGATCCAACCATAAATACTTGACGCACCTAATCCTGCAGTGTTGCCGTAAATAATTTTAATCTGGTTTGATGATTCATAAAATTTAATTTGAACATCAAAAGTTGAGCCACCACCATTTCCGAAAGTGCGTGCTTTTCTTTGTTCGATAGTCAAAACTCTGAATGGTGCAATTCCTGTTACTTGATAATAGAAACCATCTTCAGTAACTAAATCGCCAGCATACCAAGAAACGATGTTTGGATAAACATATAACTTTGGTATAGCAAGAGCAGAAGGTTCTCTATACGTATTAAATGAGATAAAACCATTGCCGTAAACATACAAAGTTGTTACATTTTGGTTATCGTATTTAAACGTAAATGGCATTGTGATGTTGAAAACGGGATCATCGCCATTACCGAGATATGTCCCATTTGTTATAGGGTCGAATAATTCAAATCCCTCGCTCATCGTTGAACCTAATAAAGTTTGCGATTGTGCTTTGAAAGACCCTAAAATCAGAAAACTGAGCAATAGTAGCCCAATAATTCGTTTAGCTGACTTCACGATATAACTCCTTATTTATTAAAAATTAAATTTAATTTTCAAATACTTCTTTATTCCAAACTACAAATTTAAAAAAAACTTATTCATTTGTGATTATTTTTTTAATAATTTCTCACTTTTTATTATAATCTTATTTATTTAGTTAATTTTACATAGCAATAATTATACAAATCTCATTATTTTGTTATTTTTATTTTTATTTTTTTTATAAATCTATTGTAAATCTATATATTACAAGATATTATGAATGAACTGTTTTTGTCATCTAAAAAAGACCATCTGCTTTTCCTTGGATTTGAACTCTTTGCTCTTGGTTTAATTGTATTTTTTTTGTTCAATTTTCAATTTCAAAGTGTGGAAAATATTTCACACTACAATATTATTTCAACATTTTTATTACTTTTTGGCGCCTATGTTTTTTATATCGGAAATCAAAAGCGATCATTTATTTTTTCAGATTCTACCATAAAATTTATTAACAAAAAAACAAAAATGAACATCAATTACCAAGATATTTATTTGGTCCGTTTTTTTCGTGTCGGAAGTTCAAGACAGATTAATATGGGAATTGTAGACAACTATAAAAACGATGTATTCCAAATTTCAACCTCTTTTTTTGATGCTAAAGTGCTTAAATTAGTTGCTGAAAAATTAATAGAACTTTCCAAGCAATACGAATTTCTGGTAGAAGACGAAACGGGCTGGCTCGAATTGGAATCCGGTAATATTTTAGACAAAGATTTTGATGAAAATAATGAAAATAATGAATAAAATTTATCTTTATTTTACTGTTTAAATCAATTTTATTAAATTATGCAAATTTATCTTTATAATTCACTTTCTCGTTCGATTGAAGAATTTACACCGATTGAAAACAATACAGTTAGGATGTATTCTTGCGGTCCGACTGTTTATAACTATGCTCATATCGGGAATTTACGTGCTTTTCTTTTTGCTGATTTGTTGCAACGCTCTTTAAGAACTATTGGTAATTTTAATCTTAAATGGGTTATGAATATTACTGATATTGACGATAAAACAATACGAGACAGTCAATTAGGTTCCTCAGTTTGGTTAAAAGAAATGGGTGAACAAACTCATGACCCTTTAAAAAATTTAAAAGCACTTACAAAATTCTATGAAAATGAATTTTTGCTCGATATTTCAAAATTAGGAATTAATACAAAGCATTTTTACGAATTACCTCATGCTACCGATTATATAAAACAAATGCAAAACCTAATAGAACAGATTTATAATAAAGGGTTTGCATATATAAGCAATGGTTCGGTTTATTTTAATGTTGCAAAATGGTCGGAAGTGGATAAATATGGCAAATTAAAAAATATAGATTGGGATAATTTCAAAAAAGGTCATAGAATTGATTCTGACACTTATGAACGTGAAGATGTTAGCGACTTCGTGCTGTGGAAACAAAAAAAGGAAAATGAACCATATTGGGATTTTATTCTTGATAATATTTCTCTACCAGGCAGACCAGGTTGGCATATAGAATGCTCTACTATGGAATATTCAATTTTAGGTCTTCCATTTGATATACATACCGGCGGTATCGATTTGCAATTTCCCCATCATGAAGATGAAATAGCACAAAGCAAAGCAGGATATGGAATTGAACCTAATCCTTTTTGGTGCCATAATGAATTTTTGGAAGTAGAAGGTAAAAAAATGAGTAAATCTTTTGGAAACTTTTTTACCTTACGTGATTTAATCACTAAAGGATTTGACCCATTAGATATACGTTTCTCAATTTTATCTGCACATTACCGTTCTAAATATAATTTCACTTTCGACGGTGTTATTGCCGCTAAAAAAGCACGATTAAAAGTTCAAGATTATATTTACAAACTTTTCGAATCTACTGCTTCGCCCGAAATTTTATCCATTCCAAACGAAAGTAATTTAAGAGAACTTGTTTTCAGTGAATTAGCAAATGATTTACATACTCCAAAAGCTATTGCTAAACTTTTTGACTTTATCGCTTCTTTCCCTGCTGAAAAACTTGCTGATAGCTTGAAAAACGAATTAATTACTATTTTTACGCTTATTAACGATATTTTTAACGTATGGGAAATAAACCCTAAAAAAGAAATAGATTTACAAATACCAGACGAAATAACTATATTAGCTAAGCAAAGAATGATTGCTAAACAAAATAAAGACTTTGCTGCTGCCGATGTTCTTCGTGAAAAAATTAAAAGTCTAGGATTTGTAATTGTAGATAAAAAAGATGGTTTCGATATTAAACCTTTATAAAAATAAACTTTTTTATTATGGATTTTGGTGTTATTGGTTGTGGTAATTTAGGCAAAGTTTTATCTTCAAAATTGGCAAATGAATTTCATTTAAATTTTATACTATGCAGGAATAAAGCTTGCAAAGATGAATTAGAAAAATTTAATATATCAGAAAGCAAGGTCATTGCAAGTTTAAATGAAATTAAATCTTTGCCCGATGTTTTTGTTGTTGCTGTTTCGGATAATTCTATAATTGAAGTTATTCACCAAATTGCTGGACAATTTCAACGCCAACTAAAAGGAAAATATTTTTTTCATACTTCTGGGATAACTTCAACCGACGAATTTAAGCCTTTAATACATTATAATGTAAAATATTTTGCGGCACATCCTTTCCAAACTTTCTATAACGCTGATGCTTCTATCTTTAATAATTTAATTTGGGGAGTTGAAAAGGGAAATACCTCTGAAAATGAAATCTCCGATATTCTCAATCATGTTAATGGTATTCCTTTATTTTTGGATTTTAAAGACAAAAAGCAAAAAATACTTTATCACCTTACTGCTGTCGCTACTTCTAATTTTTTTAAAGGAGCAATTGAATTTGCAAAGTATTTATCTAAATTATCAAATTTAAACAATACTAAAATAATTGAGCAAATTGTTGTACAAAGTGTCAAAGATTCATTTTCTAAATTTGGTACAAACGAATTTCCTTTAACTGGACCACTTGCACGAAAAGATGCATTGACAATCCAAAAGCATTTAAATGCTTTATCGGATGAGAAAGATTTATATAAAATTTATTCCTATTTTTCTTTGGCCACTCTTGAAATAATGAAGAAAAATGGTAATCTGACTAATGAAGAATTTAAAAATTTAAGCAACCTCTTTAACCTTTAATTGTTCATTCCACATTCCTATTAGCATGTTGTAACTTTTTTTATTTGATACCGTCATATATCATATTAATTTATTAAATTTGAGAAAGCATTATTAGAAGTAAAAGAAGTTTGATAGAAAACAATGACTAATGACAACGAAATGAGTGATTGAAAATATAGAAGAAAGTCCAAAGATAGTGTATCGTTACCAATACTGATCTTATGGGGGAGTTTATGAGTTATGACTACCTCAGAGGTAGGAGCAAAGCGGGAATCCCAATTTATTGGGATAGAAGAACGAATATATTTTGGTAAATAAAATAAAATCAGTAATTTAGTGTTTTATAATAGATAAAATAAAAAATTAGTTGAAATGGGAAAATCAACAGCAAGAAAAACCGAAAAACTTGACTTTGAAAAAGTCTGGTTAATGTTTCAAGAAACAGATAAGAAGTTTCAAGAGACGAAAGAATTATTAGTTCAGTCTTCGTTAGAGACAGACAAGAAGTTTCAAGAGACTGATGGGCAAATCAAGAAATTAATAAAAAAAATGAGTGAGGTAGAAACTCGCTGGGGCAAATTTGTTGAGTCATTAGTTGAAGGGACATTAATAAAGTTATTGAATAGAAAAGGGATTGATGTTCAGCATACTTTTTTGAGAGCAAAAGGAAGTTTAAAGAATAAACAATACGAAATTGATATAATAGCAAAAAATGGTCATCAGGTAGTTGCAGTAGAAGTGAAAACGACTTTAAGCGTAGAAGATGTAAAGAAATTTCTTTTTAAATTAAAAGTTTTCAAAGAAGTATTTCCAGAATACTCAACAAATGAAGTTATAGGAGCAGTAGCATATATTTCAGTAGAACCGGAGGCAGATAGATATGTATCAAGGAACGGATTATTTGTAATCAAGGCAACTAATAAAAGTGCGAGAATTGTAAATAGAGACACATTTAAGCCAAAAATATGGTAACTATACGAGCGGGACTTGGGAAGCTATCTTGCTAATTAAGGTGTAAGAAAATATGATTACCTTAGAGGTAGGAGCAAAAGTATAGACCCACTGTCGGAGAAATATTTGAAATTTACACTGTATCAGTATAGTGCAAATAATCCAGTGAGTTTGTTAGATGGGAGTGGAAGAGAGGTAATAAAGAAAACGGGCTTGCCTTATGTAAAGGTTTGCCCGTATATAAAAAATATTCGAATTACTCTACCGAAAAGGTTTAAATATTAGGATATACCATTTCTTCGGGATGAATTAATTTATCAAATTCTTCACCAGTTAATAATTTCAACTCTATCGCCGCCTGCTTTAATGTTAAGTTGTTTTTATGTGCATATTTAGCAATTTTTGCCGAATTATCGTAACCGATATGAGGATTTAAAGCAGTAACAAGCATTAAAGTATTTTGCACATAATAGTTAATTTTTTCTTTGTTAGGTTCTATCCCAATAGCGCAATGTTCATTAAACATACGAGCAGTATCAGCCAGTAATCGCACGCTTTGTAAGAAATTATAAATTAAAACAGGTTTGAATACATTAAGTTCAAAGTTACCCGAAGCACCTGCCATATTAACAGCAACATCATTAGCAATAACTTGTACAGCAACCATAGTCATAGCCTCGCTTTGTGTAGGATTAACTTTGCCAGGCATAATTGATGAACCAGGTTCGTTTTCAGGAATAACTAATTCACCAATGCCGCAGCGAGGACCTGATGCTAACCAACGAATATCATTAGCGATTTTCATAAAAGAAGCGGCGATTGTTTTCAAAGCACCGTGAGCAAAAACAAGAGCATCGTGAGCAGCTAATGCTTCAAATTTATTCGGTGCGGAAACAAAAGGCAGTCCTGTAATTTCTGCTATTTTTTTTGCAGCAAGTTCTGCAAATTGTGGATGTGTATTTAATCCCGTTCCTACTGCAGTGCCACCAAGTGCTAATTCATAAATACCTGGTAAAACCATATTTAACCTTTGAATTGCCATATCTAATTGTTGAACATAACCTGAAAATTCTTGACCTAAGGTAAGAGGAACAGCATCTTGCAAATGTGTACGTCCTACTTTGATTATATCTTTGAACTCTTCAGATTTTTGTTCAAAAGTAGATTTCATTGTTTTCAAAGCAGGAATTAAATAATTTACAATTTGTTCAGCTGCCGCAATATGCATAGCGGTGGGGAAAGTATCGTTTGAACTTTGGGATTTATTAACATCATCGTTCGGATGAATTGGTTTTTTACTTCCCATTTCACCGCCAGCAATTTCTATGGCACGGTTAGAAATAACTTCGTTTGAGTTCATATTTGTTTGTGTCCCAGAACCCGTTTGCCATATTGACAATGGGAAATGTGCATCAAGTTTTCCCATAATTACCTCATCACATGCTTTCACTATGAGATTAAGTTTTTCGCTGGGAAGAAGCCCTAATTCATTGTTTGCCATAGCCGCAGATTTCTTCAGAATTCCTAATGCCCTGATAATTTCTCTTGGCATTTTTTCAATTCCAATATCAAAATGGATTAAAGAACGAGCAGATTGGGCTCCGTAATATTTTTCATTTGGCACTTGGATTTCGCCCATAGTGTCTTTTTCAATTCTAAAACTCATATATTACCCTAATTTTTACTTTGAGAAAATTTTAAAATATAAAATTAATAAAAATTTTTAATTTATTATAAATCATTTTGTTTACTTGTTAATAAAATTTATTGCTGGAATACTTCCAATTACTAATCTCATTATCACTTTAAATTAACAATTTACAAAATTAGGTTTTTTTTTGAATTATTTTTTAATTATAATTTTTCTATAATTAATAAAAATTCGGATTTCATACCATCTGGATTTTTGTTGTTTCTTGTTTTAAATAATTGTCTTGTTTTTATTTGGTCTTCGTAAATAGCCCTGAAAAGGAAACCTTTTTCTGCGAAATATTCATTGAATATTCGCCAAGTTTCTACTTCAAGACCGTCAACTTTTGGATTGCCAATAAAAATACAGGCTAATCCTCCGCGTTTTAAATTAGTCATAGCATTTTCTAATGATACAATCGTAAAATAAAAATATGAATTCAACAATTCTATAAGATTTTTAATTTGCAACTTTTCTCGTATTTTGTTTAAGGTTTCAGTTTCAATTAATTCCTTTGTTTTTCTGTAAGGTATTTCCAATTTTGATATTTCTTTTATTTGTATTTCTGTATAGCCAAGCCAATATAAATCGAGTTTGAAAGTTCTTATATACTCTTGTGCTTGTAAATATGGGGGGGATGTTATTAAACAATCAATTTGTAAGTTTTTTTCAATTTTATAACTTGCACTATCAACACCACCAAAATAAAGAATTTCGTTGTTATTATTTTTAGTTATATTTGTATATTGATTGATACTTTTGATTGTATTATTTGAAATTGTGGTCATTGCATTTATTAGTTCACTCTTCCAATCCTTTTTTAATAAATTATCAATAAATTCTTTTTTATGTTTTGATTTAAAAAGTTTTGGAGTTTTATGTTCAGCATAAGAAAACTGTTTGCTGACTTTTACTAATGTTGATTGAATAATCATAGAATACAAATCATTATCAAGTTTTTTTTGTCCTGCCCAATATTTCTTTAAAAGTTCTAACATTTCTGGTGGATACCAATAGTCAATATTTGACCAATTAGGAGTAAATTGTGAATCATTGTTAAATATTTGTTTTAACTTTTTATTTAGGACAAATATATCTAATGTTGTTTTGTCTTTGGGTATTTTAATTGGAATTATATGATTTAACAAATAATTTAAATCTAATAAAACAGCATTTCTTTTTGCTAAATTAGATTCTAACCCAACAGTACCACTACCTGCAAACGGGTCAATTATCCAATCATTTTCTCTTGTGTAATTATCAATACAATATTTAACTACATGCGGGATAAACTTTGCAGGGTAGTAATATATTGGATGAGTTAAGTATGAAGTGCTTGTAATTTCAGGGACTAATTCTCTAAAAGAAACTAAATGAGGAGTAAGGTTCTTTCCTTCATATCTATTTTGTAATTTTGGTTGTACAATTGTACTACTAAACAAATTTGAATACATTATTAATTGCCTAATTTTAAATAAATAACTTTTAAAAATAATAAATCTCTTATATAGTGGGCTTTATCGGATATACTATCAAATGGAATTGTATTTTCGTTCCAAATCGGTAAAATTTTATTTACAGTATTTTCAACCGAATTGCAAATTGTTTTATAATCGGTAAAATCAACTTCTAATCCAACTTCTTTTAGCTTTTGGTTTAAGATATCTATATTAGAAATACCCCTTAAATTCATTATTTCTAATTCAATATTTGCAATTGAATATGCAAGCCACAAGTCATCCCAATTTTCTATTGATTTAATTATATTTTTTATACCATCCATAATTTTGCTGTCATTAGTTTGTGTCCATTTAACAAGAGCATTACTTATTTCTTCTGTTCCATACGCAAGTTTTAAAATAATTTTTTTATTAACTGCATAACCATCTACTATTTTTTCTTTAAACTCTTGTTCGTCTTTGATAAAGTCTTTTAAAGAAGAATATATTTTTGCAATCGTAGAATTTTTTTGTTGCGAATTCCGCTCATCCCAAATGCACACAAGGTAAAGTAAATTTTTATCAGGGAGTTTGTTTAATCTTAGTAGCATTCTTAATAAATCTACTAAAGAACCTTTGGCAGTAGTTCCCCCAGTATCATCTCTTGAACGTAATTGTAATAAAATCATGTTATTGCTAAACGAATTTAATCCCATAACATCAATATCTAAGTTCTGAATCGTTGAATTAAAACTTTGAGAGAGTATTTCTTGCATTCTTACAACTTTATCTGGTACTTCGTCACAATTTGCATAATTTTCTAAAATATTTTTTATCATTTCTTCTAATACTTTCCCTTGTCTTGCTCGGAAAGAACTTTGAAAAAACTGATGAAAGGCAAACATATGTGGATAATATTGAGGAAGCTTATAAGTTGCTAATTTCTCTGTTCTACTGATGCCTGCTACAAACATTTTTATTTTGTCTAAATCTTCCTTTAAACTACTCAAATCATTATTAAAAATTTTTGTAATGATATCTTGTGATAATCCTAATGGACTTTTTAAAATTTTTTTAATAAGTTTAGTATCTTTGTTGTTATCTAATAGTAGTAAAAAGATTCTATCTTGATAATTTCCCATTAACTTTGCTTTATAATTTAATGACTAATAATTTTTTTGTCTTCCAATTATATTTTGATTTTTTTTATTATAAACAATTTTAAGATGTAAATATTTTTAGTTCCTTTTTAATTTAAATGAAAAAAAACGTTTGAATAACATAATTCATCAATTTTCCTTTTTCCAAAAAATCAATTTAGTTTTTTTATCTTCTTTTGCCAACGGTTAATTCCCTTGTCTTTCTGTAAGGAGTTACTTTTATAACGACCATAATAACAGATATTGCAAATTGGTCTCCTATATTTATATTTATACAAAGAAAGTCGGCAACCTTTATGTAGAACTCTATTGCATTCACACTCCAAACAAGATTCAGAGCATTTATATAATTCTCGTAACTATCATTAAAGCCAATTTGATTATCTGCTCCATAGTCTTTCACCTGCTAATATGGCGGAGAAGTAATAATTAAATGAACGCTTTCGTCTTCAATTTCACTCATTGTCCGACTATCGTTACTTATTATTCTATTGGTTGCCTCAATCATTTTTAAAATTCTCTTTATAATTTAATTTATATAAATTATTTCTTTATCTTTATTCTTGTATCTATTGCATAAATTTCTTTTTCAGTTGCGATTAAAGGATTTATATCCATTTCGTATATTTCGGGGACTAATTGAACTAAATCCGATATTTTTTTAATAATTTGCACAAGTAAACCTTCATTGATTCCTTTTGAACCCCTAATTCCTTTTATAATTGGATAAGATTTAATCCCATGAATTAAATTAGTAATTTCAAATTCAGAAAGTGGAGCTAATGCAAAACTTACATCTTTTAAAACTTCGACAAAAATTCCTCCCAAGCCAAAAAATATTAAATGCCCAAAATCTTTTTCCTTCTTTACACCAATAAAAAGTTCTGTCCCTTTTACCATAGGTTGAATTAATACGGAAGTTGCTCCTTCAATCATCATAATTTTATCAAAAGCGTTTTTAAGTTCTTTTTCTGAATTTATATTTAAAATTACACCACCAACATCAGATTTATGAACAGGACCAACAACTTTCATTGCAAAGGGGGAATCTGTCTTTTTGGAAAATTGTAGAATTTCTTCATATCTATCTGAAGAAAATTCAGGCAGTTGAGGAATTCCGATATAATCAAATAAATGCGATATTGCTTTTGGTCCTATAAACTCATTATTTGGACAAGAGGCAATTAAGTTGCTGATATTTTCCAAATTGTATTCTGTTGAATGAAGTCCTTTAAAATTAATAGGTTTATTTGTAAAATAAACTTTTGCAAGAGCATTTGCAAGAGGTGTCTCATCAGGGAAAAAAGTTCTTCCGAGGTTTGCAAAGTATTTAATTTCTTCTTCTGCCTGAATGGGAGAAGGTAAAACGGGAAAGATTGGCTTTTTGCAAGTTAGAATTTTTTCATTTAAAACATTATAAACTTCCGTTACATTAAAAAGTCCAGGAGTACCAAAAATAACAATACTTCCATCAATTTCATTGAAATAATTATCTACGTAATTCAAAATAGTACCAAGTTGTTCAGATGTTCCAGTAGCAAGGAAATCAATAGGATTAGAAACAGAAGAGCCATAGAAAAGTTTATCTAATAATTCATCAGCATAAGCACCCGAAATTTTAGGAACATTCAAGCCGTTTTTTTGCAAAGCGTCAGTACAAAGCACACCAGGACCACCTGCATGGGTAATAACAGCAAGATTTTTCCCTTGAAGTTCTTTGTAAGATAAAATACTTCCAACTGTAATAAGATCATCACGACTGACACAACGAATAATGCCCGCTTTTTTAAATAAAGCATCAACAGCCGTATCAGAACCAGCAAGTGAACCTGTATGTGAAGAAACAGCACGAGAACCTGCCTCTGTTGTACCCGACTTTATTGCCGCTATACGACAACCTTTTTGAATTAGCGATGATGTGTGTTGTAAAAATTTTTGTGGATTATGAACTTGTTCAATGTATATTAATTTTACTTTTGAACTCTCCTTAGGATTAAAAGTTTCGTCCCAATATTCAAGAACTTCCTCAACGCCAACTGAAACGCTATTCCCTACTGAATATATGCTAGAAAATGGCAAACCTCTTTGTATAGCAGTTTCTAAAATAAAAACTGCTGTTGCCCCTGAACCAGATACAAAATCACAGCCTTGCATAGAAAGTTTTGGTATAGGTCCAGCAAATACTCCCGCATAATTTGTGTTTAATACTCCAATACAATTTGGTCCTATTAAACTTAAATTGTATTTTGTAATTATTTCTAATAATTGATTTTCTAATATTTTACCTTCTTCGCCAACTTCGGAAAATCCCGCTGAAAAAATTATAAATGCACTTGTGGAACAATGTGTTGCCATATATTCAACCGTTTGATTTACGTATTTAGCGGCGACTGCAATTATCCCTAAATCGACATTTGGAAGTTCACTTATACCTTTAAAACAACTTAGCCCTTGAACATTTTCTTCTTTTGGATTAACTGGAAAAATCTTGCCGCTAAAATTAGTTGAGAGTAAATTTAGCAGCGCCTTTCCACCAGGCTTTGTTATATCATTTGATGCACCAATTAATGCAATACTTTGTGGATTTACAAGAGAATTATTAATCATTTGCTTTTTCTATTTTTTTTAAAATTTAAAATTAACACATTAAAAAAAATAAAAAAACTTTTTTGATTTTTTTTGCTTAAAAGTTAATTCTTCTTAATTTTGAACTTCATATATTATATTTTCTGCTTATGTATAAATTTTTATTTTTCCTCTTAATTGTTATATATTTATTTTATTTATTAAAAAGTTTTTTGAAATCTTTTTTCATCAAAAGACCTGAAATTATTTTTACAGGGAAAAAAATCATTAGTGTTTTTAATGAAAAAAATGAAACTTTTCATCAGATTGTCAGAAAGATTGTTGATAAAGATGATTTTAAAATTGATTTAATTGATGAAATTGATAATTATTTTATTTTTTCAGAAAAAAAATCCCCATTATTTGAAAAGCCAATTCTTTACTTATTGCAATTAGACAAGAACTTTATATCAGTATATTCCAAATCTTATAATATTCCAATTTTGCGGACTATCTCTATACCTCAATCAACTTCTTCTATAATTATTAAGAAAATAAAGAGTTAAGAAAATTTGAGAATTTAAAAATAAATTTAAAAATAACACGTTATCTTAAATAAGATAAAATATTCTTATTTTAAAAAACAAAATTATTAATAATTTAAGGAAAATTTTTATGAAGGAAACCTTACTGGATAAGTTTATGAGCAGAAAAGGACTTTATGTGTCTTTTTGGTTTATTGCCATAATAATGGTATCTGCTTTGATATACTATACTGCAAATTTGCATAAAGAAGTTCCTCCAATTCCCCAGAAAGTTGTATCTGAAACAGGGGAAGTGCTTTACACTTATGATGATGTTATTGCGGGAAAAGGTTATTTCCAAGAATTTGATTTAATGGATTGGGGAACACTTTTGGGGATGGGTGCTTATATAGGACCTGATTTTTCAACAGATTTTTTACATAATCGTGTAGAATCTTTATATAATTTCTATGCAAAGGAACTTTACAATAAACCCCAAAACGAATTAAGCAAAATAGAACTTGGGGCAGTCAAAGAAAGAGTTAAGCAAGATATAAAACAACAGACACACCTTACAGACAACACTGTAACATATACATCGCCTTCGGCAGAAGCATACAAAAATAATGTAAAGTATATAGTTGAAATGTTAGTAGAAGGCGATAAGCAAAGAGCTTATCCAGGTGGTTATATTAAACCTGCAGAAGCAGTTAAGATTGCCGCATTTTTTGATTGGTCGCAACTTGTTGCTTCAACACTTAGACCTGGATCTGCTAGAACTTGGTCAAATAATTTTCCGCACGAACCTTTGATTGACCAAGATACAGGGTGGTATTCGCATAATGTATCTTTATGGGAATTCCTTGTTCTATGGACTTTGACTATTCTTGTTATTTATTTGGCTTATGAATATTTGTTTAAAAAAGACCCAAAAGAAGAACTACAAGAACCTTTAAAAATTACAAGGTTATTTAAATCGCAGAAAAAATTATTAAAATATATTCCAATTGTCGCAGTATTTATTGTTATTCAATTAATAATTGGTGGGTATATCGCCCATTTATATACAGAACCAACAGGAAATTTTATATTTTCTCAAAACGTATTACCATTTAATGTAATACGTTCCTTGCATACACAAATTGCGATTTTGTGGGTAGCGATAGGTTGGTTAGTTGGTGGATTGCTTATTGCTCCTTGGATAGCAAATAAAGATCATAAATATCCCTGGCTTATTGATGTGCTTTGGCTTGCTCTTGTTGTAGTTGGGGTGGGGTCAATTATTGGTCTATATATGGGCGCAACCGGACAAATGAGAAATATGTGGTTCTGGTTCGGAAATGAAGGGCGAGAATTGCTTAATTTAGGTCGTTTCTGGGATATTGGATTAGTTGTTGGACTTGTTTTTTGGTTCTTGCTAATTATTTCTCTTATCAAAAAATCAGCAACGAATAACCCATTAGTTGGCACTATAATTTGGTCTTCATTTGCTATTGCAACACTTTACATTGCAGGAATGATGCCAATAAATAAAATTATGCCAAATTACACAGTCGACGATTATTATCGGTGGTGGGTAATTCATTTATGGGTAGAATTGACTTTTGAATTGTTTGCTGCGGGAGTTATTGCTTTCTTTACTGTTACTATTGGATTAATCTCTCACAAAACTGCTGTTAGAGTAATGTTCTTCGAAATCTTTTTAATTATGTTAAGTGGTACGCTTGGAGTGGGACATCATTATTGGTGGCAAGGTCTTGATGAATATTGGATTGCTATCGGTGGTATATTCTCGTCGCTTGAACCTTTACCGCTTGCTCTTATGATTGTTGAGGCAATGAAAAATTTACGAGAAAAAAATTATTCTGGACAAGGTTTCTCTTATAGAACTCCTTTTATGTGGATTGCTGGCTCAGCCATACTTAATTGGATTGGTGCAGGGTTCTTTGGTATGGTTATTAATACGCCCACAATTGATTATTATGCACATGGGACTTATTTAATTATGGCTCACTCGCATGTTGCTTTACTTGGTGCTTTTGGTTATATTTCTATTGCTTTTCTTTATTTAACTTCAAGAGCAAATGCATTAGCTAACAATTTAGTTTGGAATGACAAATTAAGTAAAGTCGGCTTTTGGTTACTTACAATAGGGGTTTTACTTTTTGCTATTCCTGTTTTGATTATTGGGCTCCATCAATCTGCTGTTGCAAGTAATGTTGGTTACTATGTTGCTCGTTTACGTGAAACTGTTGATACTATGAAAGGTTGGATGTGGTTCCGACTTCTACCTGATGGACTTATGATATTAGGTGGAATTGTAATTCTTTGGGATTTGCTCCAAAAAACTTATTTTGCTAAAAAAGCATAAATCAAATTTAATAACAAAACCTTTAATCTTCCGAAGTTTTTTTCTTTTCAGATGGACTTCACCTTGTAAGGCGTCGTCCATCTTTTTTATTGCTTTTTCGCTTTGCTCAAAATGGCAAAAAATAAAAAGATATTCTAAACGCAGCGAAAAATCTAAATGAATTTAAAAGACGTAATACATCCGGAAGAAAAATTTTCACAAAAAATATCGTTTTTGTAACAATGAGTTTTTTTTGTTTATATATTAAATAAAGATTAATAAAGCGGGCAAAGATGAAAGAACTATTTTTTTGCTTAATGTTGCTATTAAAAAAACTAAAAAAAAAGCAACAGCTATAAAAAAATCAATTATACTTCTTGTATTCTCACAATATTTTTGTTCACCGGTGGACAGCAAGCAAAAGCGGATAGACAAGATATGTATAGCCATTTAATAAATAAATCACAATTGTATAGGATATTAATTGTATTTAATTAAAACCATATCAATTTCGGTCTTGATTTTTGGCAATTTCCTTGCAAATAAAGCTCCTGCAACAATACAAGTTAAACCACTAATTAACAAAGTGTTAGGAGTGCCGATTTTATGGGCTAAAGAACCAGCGAGTAAACTGCCAAATGGAGCAGTTCCCATAAAAGCCATAGTATACAAGCTCATAACACGTCCACGCTTTTCATCTTCCACAATGGTTTGCAATATTGTATTACTTGTAGCAATTTGCAACATCATACCCAGTCCTGTAATTACCATAAAAGTAAGAGCCACATAAAAATTAGGTACTAATGAAAGCAGAACAATTCCAATGCCAAAAACAAAGGCTGCCATAGTCATAATTTTTTCTAATCCTTGAATATTTTTCTTAGAAGCTAGAAATAAAGCACCACTTATAGCACCTATACCAGATGCCCCCATCAAAAAACCAAAAGTATTGGCACCACCTTTTAAGAATACTTGCGCATATGCAGGCATTAGAACTGAATAAGGCATACCCATTAAACTTATAGTTGTAAGCAAAAGTAATATAGATTTAATAGGTAAAAAATTAAAAGCATATTTCCAACCGGCTTTTAATTCTTGGAACATATCTTTTTGTTTATTGATTTTTTCTTTTTTGTCAAATTTCATTAGAAATAAAGAAACAAGCACAAAAATATAACTTATAGCATTAAGCAGAAAACACATTCCTTCACCCGTAGTAGCGATTAATACCCCCGCAATAGATGGACCGATAATTCTTGCTAAATTAACCATTGATGAGTTTAAAGCAATTGCATTGCCTAAATCTTCTTTTTTATCAACCATTTGAATTATAAATGATTGCCTTGCGGGAGTATCAAATGCGTTTATTATACCAAGTATTATGTTTAAAACAATAATATGCCATATTTGTAGTATTCCTATTAGGAAAAAAATTGAAAGAACAAGTGCTTGGAGCATTGCCGCAATCTGCGTCCCTATCAAAAGTGTGTACTTATTCCATCTATCAACAAATACTCCCGAAAATGGAGCAATAACAAAAGTAGGGAACTGTCCTAAAAACCCTACCAGTCCCAATAAAAACACAGAATGTGTCATATCATATACGAGCCATGGAGTTGCAATTCGTTGTATCCAAGTACCAATTAAAGAAATCGTTTGTCCTGAAAAATATAATCTGAAATTCCTATATTTTAAAGAGCGAAAGGTGTTTTTTAATTTTACTTTTGAGTTTTCTTTTAAAACTATGTCTGTTTTATCCTCAATTTCGTTCATTTTAAAATGATTCTTCAATTAATTTCTTAATATAAGACGAATAAAAAAATGGAAAGTTCATTAATTACAAACAATTAATAATTTAGGGGCAACTTTTTTATTTTAAAAATTTATGTTAATCATTTGGTTTTATTTCATAATTTGAATTTATTTTTTATTGAATCTTTATAATTTTGTTTATGAAATCTTTTACACATAAAACAATTGAAAAAATTGCAAAATGGCTTATTAATAATGATTCAAAGATTGCACTTTCGTCATCTAATAACAAAGGGAAAAGCCCTGAACTAATAATTTGGGAATCGATAATTAAAGATACTTTTCTTATTGTATTGGGAATTTTATCTGCTACTTTTGGTTTAAAAGGTTTTCTTTTGCCGAACTCATACATAGATGGAGGTGTTACAGGAATATCGCTTTTAATTTCCATTACAACTAAATTGCATCTGTCTGCACTAATTTTAATAATAAACATTCCATTTCTTTTTTTAGCTTTAAAGCAAATCAATAAAGCTTTGGTTATCAGAAGTATTATTTCAATTACAGGGTTATCATTAAGTTTGATATTTATTAAAGTTCCAATAATTACAAACGATAAGTTATTGACAGCAGTATTTGGTGGATTTTTTCTTGGTGGTGGTATAGGTTTAGCTATACGTGGCGGGACAGTTATAGATGGCACAGAAATATTAGCCATATATTTAAGTAAAAAAATAGGAGCAACAATTGGAGATATTATTTGGCTTATCAATATTCTAATATTTACTATTGCCGCATATTTTCTTTCGATTGAAATATCACTTTATTCAATTTTAATTTATTTATCGGCTTCTAAAACAGCTGATTTTATTATTGACGGGATTGAAGAATATATTGGAGTAACAATCATCAGTGAACATAGTGATGAAATCCGCTTAATGATTATCAATAAACTTGGAAGAGGTGTTACACTTTATTATGGGAAGCGAGGTTATGCAATGGAAGGAGAGAATTTAAAGAAAACCGATGTGATTTTTTCTGTAATTACAAGATTAGAGATAGCAAAATTAAGAAATGAAGTTGATAAAATTGACCCAACTGCTTTTATAGTTATGAATAGTATTAAAGAAACGAAAGGCGGTGTAATTAAAAAACGAACAATTAAAGATAATTAGCATTATTTTTTTATTTATAGCATCTATAAATTAATTTTTAAAAGGACTTGAAATATATTTTTTTGCAATAGTATGGGAATCGTTCCATTCGGGAAGAGACAGAACTTTATTATAATATGATTTTGCTTGATTACGATTAGATTTTAAATCATAAATATTGCCAATTTTTAAAAGAGTAAAGACATAAAATCCAGAAGGCTTTTTATCAATAGCAAGTGAACCTTCTAAACTTTTTTGAAAATATTTAAGGGCATCATCTAAATCATTGCGATTCATTAAAGCAACACCGATATAATACGTAGCTTCCCGAGCGGTAATACTGTTGTAACCTGTCTTTTTCTCAATTGCACGATTGAAAACTTCTCGCCATTCTTTTTCATATTCTGTTGACATACCCATTCTTACTAAACAGCGTCCCAAATAACGATGAAAATAAGCATTTTGTGGGTATTTATTATGAAGTTCTTGTGCTAATTGTAAGGCTTCGTAATTATTATTTTCAAAAGAATAATATATTTGTAAAAGCACCACTTTCGCTTCTACCGATGCATAACGAGCATATTTTGATGCTGCTCGTAACTGAAATAATCCTAATCTTTTATCTCCATTAGGGAGAAATATCATTAATGGCTTTAATAATGGATATTCTTCTGGAAATTTTTGAGAAAAATAATTGTAAATACCTGTACCAAGCATAATATCGTGGTTAAATGGAGCAACTTCCTGACATTTCTGTAATATGTCCAAAGCTTCTTTTGCATCGTGTATAGCAGAGATCCAGTCATCTCGCATTGTTCTTAATCTGGCACGATAACCAATTGCTCCGCCTTTAAAGAATAATGCGTTTATATCGTATGAATTTGTATCAAGAGTTCTGTCGCATACATCTATTACTTTATTAATTTTATTTAAGAATAGTTCGTCGTTTGAAGTATTATCGTTATCCAGAACAATTTTCCACCATTCAATCATTGCATCTAAAAAATAGCCTGCTGGGTGATTAGGATATTTCTCTTCAACTTGCTTGAAACAATCGCTGGCTTTGTCAAATTCTGAGTTATATATATAGTTTGCTCCTGTTAAAATTAAACTATCCGCATCTCTGTATAAAATTGCCCATTGCGAATTAGCTTTTAAAAAAGGAACCATAAAAAGCAATACTACAAAAAATATTCGGAATATTGTTTTATTAAAACTATGTGGAGATTTATTTTTTATTATTTGATTTTGCGTTTCCATTTTATAATAAACTTTTATCTGATTGATAATTCAATTTATATGTATATGACGAATTATAAGGGTTAAGTGTTTCAAATTTAACGATAAAATAAGAAGTTGCAATTAATGTAAAAGTACATAAAATTGAATTTTCAAAACCATAATCATTCCCGAAAAGCCACTGTAAAATTGTTCCGTCAATTTTAAGATTAAACAACGAGTACGAAGTTGCTTGACCGCTTACATTTGAACCAATAATTAATGCTTGAAATAAATTCCAGAAAAAATGATAAAATAAAGGTAACCATAAGCTTCTTGTTTTAATATACATAAATCCTAATAAAGCACCCGCTAAAAAAGTATTGAATGCCGCATAAAATGAGAAATATGGATTTAAAGAATGAACTAATGCAAACAAAATACTTGAAAAAGCTATAGAGGTTATATTAGAAAACCTCATGTTCAAAGATTGCAAAATAAATCCTCTAAAAATAATCTCTTCTTGTGCCGCACCAAAGAACATAGTTAAAAGGAATTGAAAAACGAATGTATTTAATTGGAACTCTTTGTTAAAAGAGACTTGACTGATGAAATTTGCTAATATCAAAGTTATCAAAAAAGGAGAAATTGCATACAATAAACTCCTAATCAAGTAACCTGTAAAAAACTTATTTATAGTCAAATTTAAGGATTTTATAACATTCGTTCTTCTAACTAATTCAATAATAAATATTGGTAATGTTAAAAGTAAAAAATTAGATAAATCTGTAATTAAGAAGAACAAAAAATTAGTCGGATTTGCAATTTTAAAAGTAAGGTAAGATAAATCAGTCCAAAAGAAAATAAAAATAATCAGGATTACTAAATAAGATATAATTCTGCCAAACCAATGATTTGTTATTAAATTTATATGTCTATTCAAGGTAAATACCAAAAATCATTTAAGCAAAATTAAGGATAAAAAGTAAAAGATATTGATTAAATTGCTGAAAATTTAATTTTCGTTATTTAGTAATTTTAATTTTGATATATGTTCATTAACTTTTGTTGTCATTGCATCATATACTTCTTCGTGAACAGTACCATGTAATATAAAATTAATTTGGGGACAATAAGAAGCATATTTATTTTCACCTCTTTTACGGATTAAAATCTCGTAATCATCTGGGTTTGTTGATTTGCTAATATTCATAAATACACCAATTTATTTTTAAGAAAATAAAGTAAACAATAAAATTTTAATTATAAATAAGAAAGACGCATAAAACAAATTAATCTTGCAAGAAATGTTATTAAAGGCAAATTTGTTATTTTTGAAAACTATGAATGACAAAATTGAAATATTTACCGATGGCGCTTGTCTGGGTAACCCAGGGGCAGGTGGCTTTGCTTGGATTCTTTTATTTGATAATAAAAGGGTAGAACATTCTGAATCCGAGCCTAAAACAACTAATAATAGGATGGAATTGTCCGCTGTTGTTAGTGTGTTATCTTATTTTGATGAAAATAAAAAAAGCGACAAAAAATACAAATTAGTAATTAATACTGATTCAAATTTAATTGTACAAGCCGTTACTGCCGGCTGGTTGCAATTTTGGGCTAGAAATAATTGGATAAAACAAGACAAAAAACCTGTTAAAAATCAAGATTTATGGGAAAAAGTTTATTTCTTGCTCAATAAATACGATGTTGATTTTGTTTGGATAAAAGGGCATTCGGGAATAGAAATGAATGAGATATGCGATAAATTAGCTCGGCAAGCGGCAACTTCGCAAACTTCTATTTATCATCAAGTTATTAATTTGAAGAAAAAATCAGAGCAAGAAAGTAGCAAAATTAATACAAAATCAGACAAAACAAATGATGCCTTTAAGTTCCATCTTATTGATAAAGAGCAATTATTAATTGAGCAAATAATCCAAAAAGGTTTTATTAAAAATCCTAACTCAATCGTCTTAAATAATTCAAATATTAGTGAATTTCAAAATAAACTAAATCAATTTATCAACAAATATTTTAAAAATGATAATGGTGAAAATGAAAAATTACAATCGAAATAACATCTTCTTTGCAGTATTTTTTTCCCTTCTTTTTTCACAAATAACTTTGTTTTCACAACCTAAAGATGTGGTTCTGTACACAGGAACAGTAAAAAATGATTTAGGTGAAGCTGTGGGGACTGAAATGAGATTTTTAACAGAAGGGCAGTCTCCTACTATTGTGCGTTCAAATAGCGATGGTTCTTATCAATTAGTTCTCAAGCAAGGTAAAATATATATACCTGTATTTAGAGGTTATATAGAAATCGGGGGAATTGTGCCTTTGAACGTTGAAAAATACGATGGTTATCAAGAATTAAGCAAAAATTATGTTGTTCGTCAATTGAAAGAAAATTTGGAAATTGCAAATATTAATCTTTTTGCAGATGAAGATTCTACTTTGAGCGATGATGGGAAATTCTTTCTCAAAACCTTTAAAGAATTTTACTCTCTCAACAAGAACACACAATTTGATATACATTTGTCTGCTGTTGGAATAAAATTTAAGCCTAAAATAGTTACACAAAAAATTCAAGTAAAAGGAAGAACAAGAACTAAGAAAGTAAAAATTCCTGCTGCCGATTTAGCGAAAGCATTTTTACAAAGCAGATCTGATAGTATTCAATTATATCTCAAAAGTTTAGGCTTACCCTTAAAACTTTTTAATTACGTAATGGATACAAATATTTCAAATAAAACTCCAACACCAGCAACAGATACAAAAATAATTTTAATAAAATTATTAAAATTTAATTAAAATAATGATTGTCTTTCGTTGATTTTTAGTAATTTTGAATTATTAAAATTTTGTTATTTGAAAAAGTTCAAAAAAGTGCCTCGTAGTGTAATTGGCAACACGTCTGACTCTGGATCAGAAGAGTTTAGGTTCGAGCCCTAACGAGGCAGCTTGTAATAAAATATGGCGGTTACTGAGATTTCAATAACCGCCATTCATTTTCTGGCTACGATTTGGCTACGATTTTATATGATTTTTCTTATCATTCATTTTGAATAATTTTCTTATAACTCTAATAATTGCACTGTTTTTTTTGTTATTTTTTACTAATCTGCTAATAGTTGCAAGTAATTTTGTGTTGTAGATAAATTAGAATGACCCAACAAATTCATAATTTCAAAAATTGGAACACCATTCTTGCTTAATTCACTAGCATATTTGTGCCTGAGATTATGCCAAGTCCAAACTTTTACTCTCATCTTTTTAAGTTTTTCATCTAAAAAATCTGGAGTGCTTTTCCATCGACCAAATACTTCCAAGGGATATTCTTTACCATACATAAAATCTGGTTTTGGGACTTTTCTCGGTGTTAAATTAGAATTATAACTTTTTCTTGTATATAATACAATTTTATCCTCGAAAATATCTTCCGTGCTTAATTTCAAAGCTTCACCAATTCGAGCTCCTGTATGTCTGACAAAAAGCACTAATTCTTTTTGACCTTCATCGCATTTTGCTAGTAAATTATCAATTTCTTCATCTGTTGGTATATACTTGAAATGTATATCAATTGGGAAATTTTTAATTTTTGCGGCTGGATTTTCAATTTTAATTTCTAATTCATTGATTGCAAAATTAAATAATGCTTTTATCGCTCTTAACATAGCATTAACCGCATAATTATCATGTCCCCTTGATTTTAATGTTTGTTGATAAATTGTTAATGTATCTTGAACATCTTTTTTCTTTATATGGTTGATTGCAATATCTCCAATATGTTCAAAAAATATTGTTAAATATCTATTTGATTCACTAACATATTTTTTAGATTTGCGAACTCCCAGAAAATTAATTCTTTCTTGTATGATTTCTGATAAATTAACTGTTTCAACCTGCTTCATTCTTAAATTATATCTCTCTTCATTTTCTGCTCTTTTTGCCTCGCCCTTTGTCTTATAAATACATCCTGAAAAATATGTAATTCCTGAATAATCAAATTTATAATACCAACGTATTCCATCTTTTACTTTTCTTGAATATACTGCCATTTTATCACCTTTTGTTTTTTAAATGAACTATAACTTAATTATATCACTTCTGCATCTCTAAGAATATCAGTCTTACCCGTAGAATAAATAATTGCTTTTTCAAATTGTTTTGCAATTATTCTTGACATACTTTCTGATAGGAAAATATGTTCAGTCCTGTAAACTTTCCTTTTGATCCTAATTTCTATTCTAAACAGATTGGTTTCTGGATTTTCTACTATTCTTATGTTTTCCATTGTCATTTTGATACCTTTTGTTAATTTTGTTTTTAAGAAAGATTAACGAGATTAGGCTCGTTAGTTGGGTTAATAAGTGGAGGCGGTTTATTTGTCTATTGTCAACAATTCGGGATAGTGAGGAGTGAGTAGTTGAGGTTCTTATGAAAGACCAAATCTTCTACACTCCTAAAGATGTGGCTTCTATCTTACTCTGTTCTGTTAAAACTGTTTATAGTTTAGGTCAGAGTAAAAAGATACCTGGTTATATTAAGTTTAAATCAGGTATGGTTCGCATCAATAAGGAGACTTTTGACAAGTGGATAAACCATTTATCCTCTAACAAATCTTAATCGATGGTTAAGTGCCCCCAAGTTTTTATATTTGGGGGTTTTACTTACTTCTTATGTTTTAAATTCAATTCAATAAGTATGTCTTTTACTAAGCGGTTTGTTTCTTTATTCAATTTATCACATTTGTTGTGCTGAGAATTAAAATAGTCTTCTACTATTTTACTGCTGTCTTTTTTCTCATCTTTTCCAAAGAGTAATTTTACTAAACTACCACAGTCTTCTAAAAAGCCTTCTATTAAATCCATATTTTTTACCTTTTGTTTAAATTGAAAATAATTTCATTTGCAATTTATAAGATGGATCAAAATGAAGTGCTATTCTATTTTTCCAGATAGTTCATAAATTTCTATTCTGTCTATTCAGTGGAAGATTTTCTAAATATTTATCAATACCAATTTAAGAGATTACTCCATTTACTTAACTCTTTGTATTGTTTACTGTCTATTAGAATAAGTTTTTCATTAGGATAATACTTGCTAAATCTTTTTAATTTTACTTTGCTTTTTTCATCCATATATCCCTTTACTTCGTGCCATTCTATCGTTCCGTCATTATTATAAACTTTAAAATCTGGTCTATAACTTCTTGTTCCTAACTTTATCGCTTCAAAGATAAATACTTGTGCTTCGTATTCCCATGATTTTATTTGTTTATTTTTAATTAAGAAATCAAGGTATAAAGCGTAGTTTGCCTCCCATTTACTCCTGAAAAATATCTCTTTTCCATTGATATTATAAACTCCTCGTTTTACATTGCCATATTTTTTTTCATTAGGCATACTTTTGTTTTTTAGACTTCGGTCTGTTAAATTTTCCTTGCTCGATTATTGTAATCTTTACATCTGGTTTATCCGAGTATAGTGCCTCAAATAATTTAAATTTGAATATGAACATTTGCGAATACAGTCCTTTTAATTCGACATATTCAACAGTTCCGTCATTATGATAAACAATAAAGTCAATTCTATACTGGCAAACAAGATATCCGTTAACTATTAGATCAAGATTCACTTGTCTGTCATATCCTTTAATATCCTTGGCTTTTAATCTTAAGTCAAGTTCTTGGGCGTATGACGCTTCAAATTTTGAGTCGTAGAGATAACCATTGTATTCTTGTTTTTTTGCGTTTGTCCACTTCTTTTGAATGTAATACATAAGTTTGAGGTAATTTATATTACCATTATAGCAAATAAATGAAAGTGAACAACCTGTGGATAAGTCTGATAATTCTAGTAATTACAATATGAAAATATCAATTATTTCAGCCTTTACATTGGGTTTGCCAATTTGCTATAATAACTTTGTTAGTATAATCGTGCCCATAGAGCGGTGAGCGATTTAAAACAATTAGACCGCAACAGCAACTCATCTCAACACCTATCGCAGGTTTTCTGCACTTTTAAAACCATTGTTAGACAATTTTAATAAGCAAGTTTTGTTAAATTATCATTTTGGACAAGTGTATCTTTCTGGCTCGTTTACCCATTAAGAATACTATCTAGATCTATATGATGTTTAAACTAATCTGCGAAAGGCTGTGAGTTTAGATTGTCTGGTGGGGAGGGCGTGTAATACTATAATATGGTAGTATGTTAAAAATACATTACAAACCAAAAAGTTTTAGGCTCAATAAAACTACAATTCATCAATTAGATAAAATAAAAATTGATGGAAATTTTGCAAGTTATAACAAATTATTCTTGCATTTAATTCAACTACATTATCAATTTATGGATAATCATTTAACAAAAGAAGAAAAAGAATTGTTAAGACAATTAACTAATGTTAAGGAGGGTGATATTTGTCCTCACTGTAAAATCGGCACAATAGTCTTGAAAAGGAGTAAATATGGGAAATTCCTTGCTTGTAATGAATTCCCAAGATGTGCTTTTACTCAAAAATATGAAGAAAGCAGATAATGAAAAAGAAAAACAATGTATTATTTGCGGAAAAATTGCTAAAAGAT
Organism: Bacteroidota bacterium; assembly: GCA_021780815.1. Classification (GTDB taxonomy): domain Bacteria; phylum Bacteroidota; class Ignavibacteria; order Kapaibacteriales; family UBA2268; genus GWF2-33-9. Next base: position 60,858 of record JAJXYC010000001.1, read on the forward strand.
TGCTTTATTCTCAATTAAGTGGTATATTTTCTCCGTATTGTCTTGAACATTATGATGAAGCTGTAAAGAATTATCGCATTGAACGCTATTTTGCTAAATAAGGCTTTTAAATGGTCTGTAATGAACTGAAAACTAAAAGTTGATAAATACTATTTCTTTTATCTTAATCGCTCGTATATGTCAATCTGGGGCTAAATATGAGCTATGAATCTATATGTCTTACAACACATTAGAGATTAACAAACTTAAATCTAGGGCTAATGACCTTTTTATGAAAATTAAGTTTGGAAGTCGTCTTTATTATGATGCTCTCAAATTGTTCAATAACAAGTTAAATGCAAAATCCGCTTCCGAACAAATCAGGATTCTTAAGCAAATTATTTATATCTTAGAAAAATAAAAAAATCCCCCTTTCAAATTGTTCTGAAAGGGGAAAATATAAGAGGAATTACCTTTGTTATTTCTGTATTATAATACTTTTTGTAGCAGTAGGTATTGTTGTATTATTGTTATTGAGTGTAGCTTTTACGAAATATGCTCCATTTTCGAGATTTGATGTTTGTATTCTAACTAATTGACCTGCTGTTATTTCTTTGGTATATACTTCTTGACCCATTGAATTATAAAGTTTTATATTCATTTTCTCTGAATTGTTGCCTTGGATTACTTCGTTTTGTGGTAAGTATGCAACTACATATATTTCTTCCTTTGCTGGATTTGGATATGCCAATATTTGCAATTTGTTCTCGCTTGTTGCATAACTTTCTCCGTTTAAATCAACTATTTGCTCGTTGACATTGCCCGTCTTTTGCAACATTTCATCACCATCCATATTTAACAACATTCGTTCAGGAAGATTTCCTATAAGCAACTGTTCAATCCGTTTTATGCCTACTTGTTTTACCCAAAGTATTCTATATTTTTCATTTTGACCATTTATGAATACTTTTTGATGAAATTTATAGCTCTTGCTGTTAATTTTATTTTCTGTTATTTCCCATATCTTTCCATCTCGTTGTCTTTCTATTTCCATTGCATATCCACTTATCATATTACCTTGTTCAAGATAGTTTAACCCTTTTATTTGTCCTATTGTGAACCATTCCGTAGATATTGTATCTTTTGGTATATATTGTCCCTTGTTTTGGTTATACATATTTATTTTAGGCGATTGTATCCCGTTTGTATCTAATAATGCTATCGGTGAAAACCACTTGCCTTCTCCCTCTTTATTACTAAATCCTATGAAATAGTTATACTTATCATTAAAGTTTATCCCTTTATAAAAATATTGGCTTGATTGCTTGCTCTCCGATGAATCTGATGTATAAAATATTCTCATATATTGATACAAACTATCATCTTTAACACTCATTAATTCTGGCAATACTGGATCTTTACCTCTGCCACTTAATTCGTTAATGTTTGGTATGACATCAAGTGAAAATTCACCGCCCGTTGTTAATGTCCAGAAATTTTGTGGTATTTGATATATTAAACTATCATTTACTCCAAATGCCATTACCATTGCCGAATCGTTATAATAGGTCTTTACTATTTCTGTGTCTAATCCATTTATTACCACTTGATCTTTCATTACTCCTTGGGCTAAACTTGGTGATTTTACATTCCCATTTATTGCTTTTATTACTGTTGGTATTTTTGCAGAATAACAATAAGGTTTCCATTCTATTCCGCTTTGTCCTATGCTTATTGTATCTCTGTAATCATAACCTGAATATTCTACAATGCTATTCCCTAATTCATCGGTTGCTTCCCATATTACTCTATCCATTTTTATGGCAAGACTGCCTGGCAATGAATCAATCAAATTCGGCATTTGATATTTGGCTACATTCCTTATTATTCTTGCATTGCGATGTCTTGTGCCTGTTGTTCCATAACTTATCATTGAAACCCTACCTGTTATATCTTTTTGCATTAGATAAGCCATATCACAAGACATCACTGGTAAAAACGGCACTATATTACCTAGAGAATCTACTTTTATTCTTGTATAGAATAATTGATTTGTTGAATCATCTAATGTCGCCGATTTTCTACCCTCAAAAACTAATGCACATTCGTCTTCCCCTAAATCTACTCTTGAATATCTGTTCATCTCTGGATTTACAAGTGTTGTAAATAATTCTCCTCCCGGCATTTGCACGTTTGGTATATATGTTGTGCCTCTAATTAACGAATCACCTGGATACATCCACCCAATACCAATGCCAAGTTCAGCATCGTCCCAAGATACATAATTCCTAAGTGCTGATGCATTGATTGTTGTAACGCCAATATAATTTGGGTCTCTTGTTGGAAAACCTAATGTTGAGTATGTTTTTACAATTCGATTTACACTATCCATTACTATTTCTGATGAACTTATACTATTGTGAATACTATCACAAGGAACATTTCTTACTAATGTTCCACTACCAATATATATACCACCAGAATTTGAATAATCACAATAACAAATGCCATTCCACACCATATAATAACGCATCGTTGATGTTCCATTTATGTTTTCCCATCTGGCAACGATTTTTGGTGGGTTACTTGTCATCATTGTGGCATCATCCGATGTGCAGGGAGGTAAAGAAATTCCACTTGCTTGCTGTGTGTTATCAGGAAGATGAGTGTATTTCATATCAATAGGAACATCTAATGAAATTACGATACCTTTTGAAAGTAATGGTCGGGTATTTATTAATGAATCACAAATCGTTCCTTTATATTGAACTGCCGGTTTAAGGTATTCAATTTGATTGCAATATGTTGGAAATAGTCCAATATCCCGTGATGGTGATGGAAATGCGTATTCATAATCCACCTTTAATATCTTACCTTGTCCTGGAAGCAACTTCATTACTAAATTAACTGTATCGGGGTTGAAATATAAAACTTTCATTTTGTCTGATTTTGAAGCATCCCATATTTTGTCATTATACGGTCTCTGCATATACCATTCTGCCATATCATATCCAAGTTCTTTAACTTTTACGGCATAGTTCATCATAAAACCACATACCCTTCTTCCATAATATGGATCGATGTAATATACTACTTCTAACGGTTGTTTATTAAATGGTATCGTTATTTCCCTCGAACCTAATCGCTTCCACCATAACGTATTGTAAAATTGTCTTAAATCTTCTTGCTGTTGATTTGTATATGCAATCCCAAAATTTACCAAACTATCAAACTCTGCCGTCGGTATAAAATTATAGCCTGTATGATAATAACTTGGTAAATTATAATTTAATGAATCTTGGTCTGTTATATATACCAATGGGTCTGTTCGCCGATTCTGAACTCCCAGATATATCGTGCTTTGCATATTCTCATCTGAATTATGTGCTAACAATGTTATATCGTAAAATCCACTGTCTAATGTTAAATTTGTCCAGTAATGCTGTTCATAGTATGGTTTAATATGACAATTATAACAGCCTATTGTATCTCGTTCTATTGGACGTGTGCATATGTTAAAATGATTGTTAATTTCGTCAAAATTTATATATTTGCTTAATATATTATTTGTTGTCAAATTTGGATCTTGTGTATAAAATGTTTGAAAACCTTTGTCTAATATAGCTTTAAATTTTAAATTTAAAAGAGTTCCTTCGTTATGCTTTATAAAACTGCTTACTTTTTTTAATTCTATTCTTTCTGATTTTCTTCCAACATAATATTTATTTTTATCAATATGTAAATTTGATGCAACTGTGTCTATGTTTATTCTTGCGGCAAGTGTCTCATTTGTATCGTTTAAATCTAAATAGTCTGAACCTATTCTGTTATCTTTAAGAAAATCCCAATCCTGCATATTGTTCATTAAGAGATTGTCTACTAAGAATTGTCCGTGATGTAGTTTAAAACTTGCGGGATATAAAACAGAGCCAATATTTTTTGAATTTACAGGAAACTCTGATTCCCCATCTACGATAATACCCTTTCCACCTAAAATTAGTATTTTATCTAAAAAATACCTGAACTCTTCACCCGTTAAACTTCTACTCGGAAAATTATAAGGTAAAAATGTAGAACTTAACTTCATTTCTGTATTTTTATTAATTGTATCAAGACCAGCAAGCGAGTATCTCCCATCAAGCCAAATTTGCCCCCACCAAGGAATCGTATCAAATAAATATCTATTACTTGCTCCATTAAAAGCACTATTATACATTGATTGTTCTATCTCTAATTGAAGTCCATGTCCATAACCACCATAAGTTGTTGGATTTATTCCATTCCTCTGTAAGTAATTAAAATCATTATAGTGCAATGTTTCATAATTAGACTGAGATATCAGATTGTCTCTTTCGCTCCTTCCTAAATTTGAATCATAGGTGAAATCATAACAGGCTTGTTGTGGCCATCCTAAATTTTTTTGATTATATATTAAATCTACTAAATTTCTGTATGTGGCATCATTCAGGTCATCGTATTTTGCTTGGTCAAAAGGCAATAAACTATCAGGTAATGCGGGTGGCCAAGTATGGTATGGCATATACGGGTTTGTCCGCCAGCCTTTTGTGCCACCTTGACCTAACCAATCTTCAGGAATATCACAATAATATATAAATTGTGGTGTTCCCTCTCCTCCTTCAAATGTAAATACTTTACCAAGTAATTTTGTGTAATAATTTCTGGTAAACCAATATTCATTCCCCGGTTCATCAATTAAATACCATCGGAATGGTTTTATATTTTTATCAGTAAATGCTGGTATAGTAACACTATCAAGACATTCTTGAATTTTGTTCTTTAATGTGTTATCAAAATATCCCATGCTTAATTCCCTTGTCGGTCTGGTTGTTATTGATAACCAGTCTATACCTATGTCTCCTTTTCCCATATATTTTACTTCAATTTTTAAGGAGTCAATTTTCTTGTTTTGATGTAAATTTGGGTCTGGAAAGCCTTTTAGTGGTATGTTATGATTTTCTCTATATGGATTAGTTAAATTATCACAAGCAAAAAATGCTGAAATCGTAATATCTCGCTCACTTTCAATACCTCTTGGCAGCATTGCACGTGTTATGTATATAACTGTATCTCCTTTATGTGGTATAAGTTTCCTTATTATTCCTCGACCGTTCGGTAATGAAAAAGTTGAATCATAATTAGGACTGGGAATTGAATCAAACTTTATTGTTCCATATTGTCTTGGGAAATTATCCTCAAAGCCAGTTATATACGGCATCTTTATCGCTAATAGTGTATCTGAATTAATTAATACATCATTATCATTTAGTCTTCGTAAATTTATTGAAAGATAAAAATTTACTCCTTTCCAATCCGCATCATACAAAGTATCTGTTTGGACAAATGGCGTATCTAAAATTGACTTGTTATAAATATTGCCAATTTTGTTATTTTGAATTTTATACGTTATTTTATCAGTATCCAAATACATACTTAATGACCTTGCACTTAATAAATCACATTTCCAAGGTTCTTTTAATACAATTGAATCTTGTTCCCAATGACTAAGCGAATCTATTAAAAATGATGTTCTCAATTGCAATCTGTCATAGTTTGGGTCGAGCGAGTCATTGCTTACATAACCCCGAACAACTCCAAAACCAAACGCATATCTTGTTGTATCATACTTTCTTGGAATAAAACTATTCACTGGATTTGCTAAATTTACTTCATAGGTTGGTTCATACATTATTCCCATATTTGCCGCTATATTAAATCCTTCCCAATGATTGCCTACATATGGTGTGTTCATTATCATCTTTGCGTTTTCTCCTATGCGTGGATTTAATGTGTCTATTTCATCTGGATTTAAATACTTCAATGGTCCACCTAAATATGATGCAACTTCTGTCCATACATGTATCTGATTTATCCCAAGTGATTGACTCATTTTATAACCTCCATCCCAGTGCCAACCAAGAACAAAATTATTTTGCTTAAAATCTTGATGAGTATCAAGATAAATTGTATTACCTAAATAATTCATTTTTAGCTGTGCTGCTTGTCTGGTTTGAGTATAAATTATATTCAAGTTTGCAATCAAAATAATAAATAATAAAAAAATAAATGATTTCATTATTATTACTCCTTTATTACTTTATAAGTTGCAATTTGAACTTTTTGGTTTACTTGTAAAAGATATGTTCCTGCGGGATATTCTGATATATTTAAATTTATTTCATTTCCGTTATATATTCCATTGTATAGTATT
>JAJXYC010000010.1:0-44636 GCA_021780815.1 Bacteroidota bacterium
ATAAATTATAGTAGTTACAGAGGCGGAATCTACAATAGTAGAAATTATTTTGGCTTTATAGCCTGAAAAGTATTTTTGCAGGGAAAAAAATATCTACAATAGTAGAAATTATTTTGGCTTTATAGCCCAATAATCGTAACGAAAACACGATTACGATATCTACAATAGTAGAAATTATTTTGGCTTTATAGCCAACATCTCTTTAAAATTAATCGCTGAATATCTACAATAGTAGAAATTATTTTGGCTTTATAGCCTAATAAATTATAGTAGTTACAGAGGCGGAATCTACAATAGTAGAAATTATTTTGGCTTTATAGCCTGAAAAGTATTTTTGCAGGGAAAAAAATATCTACAATAGTAGAAATTATTTTGGCTTTATAGCCTAAATTTTCTATAATTGCCATATCGTCAGATCTACAATAGTAGAAATTATTTTGGCTTTATAGCCGACAATTTACAAGAAATTGATGATTTGAATCTACAATAGTAGAAATTATTTTGGCTTTATAGCCCGTAGTGTTTGGTCGCATTACTGCACAAATCTACAATAGTAGAAATTATTTTGGCTTTATAGCCCCATTGCCAACCAGTTGGGGTAGTATTAATCTACAATAGTAGAAATTATTTTGGCTTTATAGCCTAAGCCAGTCCCCCCATCTGAAACCAAATCTACAATAGTAGAAATTATTTTGGCTTTATAGCCCATATAGCACTCATGAAATTATCGTGTTATCTACAATAGTAGAAATTATTTTGGCTTTATAGCCTCAGGTGAATTAACCCGCAGATTGGCTATCTACAATAGTAGAAATTATTTTGGCTTTATAGCCATAACAGACAAGGTGTTTTTATGCATAATAATCTACAATAGTAGAAATTATTTTGGCTTTATAGCCCCGTCGAGGTAGTCGATGAATATAGAATCTACAATAGTAGAAATTATTTTGGCTTTATAGCCTTGTTAACTGGCGAAGGTGAGATGTTTAATCTACAATAGTAGAAATTATTTTGGCTTTATAGCCCTTTTTCGGGTTTTGCTTTTTGCAACATCTACAATAGTAGAAATTATTTTGGCTTTATAGCCTTAATTGATGCCAAAAAAAAATATGGGAAGATCTACAATAGTAGAAATTATTTTGGCTTTATAGCCGATGCAATCAAGGAACAACAAATAAATATCTACAATAGTAGAAATTATTTTGGCTTTATAGCCTTTAGCTTTTCAGGGGGGGTTAATTGATGCATCTACAATAGTAGAAATTATTTTGGCTTTATAGCCTTCAATGTTTCTATAATTGCCATATCGTCAGATCTACAATAGTAGAAATTATTTTGGCTTTATAGCCTCGAAAAATTCAATGCATTTTGATTTTCGTATCTACAATAGTAGAAATTATTTTGGCTTTATAGCCCAATAACATTTGATTTTCAAAAAACAAATATCTACAATAGTAGAAATTATTTTGGCTTTATAGCCATTGGTAGTTGTGTATTTCAAGGTATTAAATCTACAATAGTAGAAATTATTTTGGCTTTATAGCCGATGGATTCGATGAATTTGCAGCATTCGAATCTACAATAGTAGAAATTATTTTGGCTTTATAGCCCCGAAAAAGCACACAAACCACAGCCGAAATATCTACAATAGTAGAAATTATTTTGGCTTTATAGCCTATTATTCTTGCAGTTGGCTTCTGCAAATCTACAATAGTAGAAATTATTTTGGCTTTATAGCCCTGATTCAATCAGACAGGTTATAATTTAATCTACAATAGTAGAAATTATTTTGGCTTTATAGCCTTCGAATCGGCTGGATGGAACGAAGAAATCTACAATAGTAGAAATTATTTTGGCTTTATAGCCTCCTATTCAAAGAATAGGGAAACATTAAATCTACAATAGTAGAAATTATTTTGGCTTTATAGCCCCGAATAATAGCATTCTCTCGAATAATTATCTACAATAGTAGAAATTATTTTGGCTTTATAGCCAAGGTAAAAAAATGGACAAACAAATTGAATCTACAATAGTAGAAATTATTTTGGCTTTATAGCCTTGCTAAGAAATGCAGAAGAATTATACAAATCTACAATAGTAGAAATTATTTTGGCTTTATAGCCAGAAACCGTAAACGATAACAATAACAAATCTACAATAGTAGAAATTATTTTGGCTTTATAGCCGTCAAATACGAACCATTCAGGGGGTTTCCATCTACAATAGTAGAAATTATTTTGGCTTTATAGCCTTGTGAAGTGAAAGACTTCGCAAGAAATCTACAATAGTAGAAATTATTTTGGCTTTATAGCCCGACACGATTAAAATGCAAACAACACAGATCTACAATAGTAGAAATTATTTTGGCTTTATAGCCCAACTTTTGTAAGTGATTGCAAAGCTGATCTACAATAGTAGAAATTATTTTGGCTTTATAGCCACTTCTACGATGCTGAAGGCTATGACCGTATCTACAATAGTAGAAATTATTTTGGCTTTATAGCCTAAAAAAAATGTACAATGACCAATTTACAATCTACAATAGTAGAAATTATTTTGGCTTTATAGCCCTTAAATCATGCAAAAATAGCCCGTTTCATCTACAATAGTAGAAATTATTTTGGCTTTATAGCCCATCTTACTGATTTTCTCGAAGGTAATGATCTACAATAGTAGAAATTATTTTGGCTTTATAGCCCTAAAGAATTTAAAGCATCTATTTTTTTAATCTACAATAGTAGAAATTATTTTGGCTTTATAGCCCGCCTGCCATGATGGAACAACCGATAAATCTACAATAGTAGAAATTATTTTGGCTTTATAGCCCGAGACAAACAAGAATACAAACAACAAATCTACAATAGTAGAAATTATTTTGGCTTTATAGCCCTAACGTTGCTGATGGGTAAGTATTAATCTACAATAGTAGAAATTATTTTGGCTTTATAGCCGTCAACAGGACTGTTAGCAAAAGCTACATATCTACAATAGTAGAAATTATTTTGGCTTTATAGCCACTATGGCGATAATGCTCGGCTATTTTGGATCTACAATAGTAGAAATTATTTTGGCTTTATAGCCAGGTTTTTCGGACTTACTCCCGAAAACGATCTACAATAGTAGAAATTATTTTGGCTTTATAGCCCCTCGTTATCTCAGGAGAGGTTCAATTTAGAATCTACAATAGTAGAAATTATTTTGGCTTTATAGCCGCTATGCTTCGACGGCATCAGTACGACATCTACAATAGTAGAAATTATTTTGGCTTTATAGCCATTTTTAGCATACAAGCAAATATTGTGCATCTACAATAGTAGAAATTATTTTGGCTTTATAGCCTAAATGAATTTGAAGAAACAACAAAAAAATCTACAATAGTAGAAATTATTTTGGCTTTATAGCCGTTATGCTTCTATCGGGTAAGAATGCAGATCTACAATAGTAGAAATTATTTTGGCTTTATAGCCTTTTTCGCCGGATTTTCCGACCCATCCTTATCTACAATAGTAGAAATTATTTTGGCTTTATAGCCTTTTCACGGTTAGACTGCTTGCCTTCCTGATCTACAATAGTAGAAATTATTTTGGCTTTATAGCCTTTGTAGAGCTGCAAGCGTGTTATTGGCAGATCTACAATAGTAGAAATTATTTTGGCTTTATAGCCTTGCTCGTATTCTGGACTTACTGATGAATCTACAATAGTAGAAATTATTTTGGCTTTATAGCCCGAACTAATCCAAGCGGTACGGGTACAACATCTACAATAGTAGAAATTATTTTGGCTTTATAGCCATGATAAAAACCGAGACCAACTGGTAAAATCTACAATAGTAGAAATTATTTTGGCTTTATAGCCTCCCGCTCACTAAAGCCGAAGTTTACATCTACAATAGTAGAAATTATTTTGGCTTTATAGCCTCGAAAGCTCCTCCGAACTTGCCTTTAATCTACAATAGTAGAAATTATTTTGGCTTTATAGCCCCAATTAACTGAGGTGTTATAATGTATCCCATCTACAATAGTAGAAATTATTTTGGCTTTATAGCCCGCAGCTCGAATACGACATTACATTGGGATTATCTACAATAGTAGAAATTATTTTGGCTTTATAGCCTCTGGTAAAGAGGCATCGCAAGAAGCTAAAATCTACAATAGTAGAAATTATTTTGGCTTTATAGCCTCAATATTATCGTCAGAGGCGAAGACTCATCTACAATAGTAGAAATTATTTTGGCTTTATAGCCAATGTGGGAAAAACGACAATCCCGGAATATCTACAATAGTAGAAATTATTTTGGCTTTATAGCCTTTCATCGAGACGTTCCTTCCTTTCGCATCTACAATAGTAGAAATTATTTTGGCTTTATAGCCAGGCTGTTACTTCGATAGTCGAACCAACATCTACAATAGTAGAAATTATTTTGGCTTTATAGCCAATTCAACCCTTTTGTAAATTCTCTTAATCTACAATAGTAGAAATTATTTTGGCTTTATAGCCTTCATTAGGCTACTGTTACGGCATATAAATCTACAATAGTAGAAATTATTTTGGCTTTATAGCCAAGTATCGAATTACGATTCTCTTTTTAAATCTACAATAGTAGAAATTATTTTGGCTTTATAGCCTCTGGTAAAGAGGCATCGCAAGAAGCTAAAATCTACAATAGTAGAAATTATTTTGGCTTTATAGCCTTTGTTTAATTCTGTTCATTGAATTTTATCTACAATAGTAGAAATTATTTTGGCTTTATAGCCCAATAATTACACCAATAGTAAATATAATATCTACAATAGTAGAAATTATTTTGGCTTTATAGCCCGCCGTTATTATAATCAGCAATCAGCAAATCTACAATAGTAGAAATTATTTTGGCTTTATAGCCGCATTTATGTTTGTGTTTTCGTAATATTTATCTACAATAGTAGAAATTATTTTGGCTTTATAGCCGCGTTCGGTAATAATACGGACATAAATTATCTACAATAGTAGAAATTATTTTGGCTTTATAGCCAAAAAGTGTTTTAAGGTAAAAAAAAGGAAATCTACAATAGTAGAAATTATTTTGGCTTTATAGCCTCTTGTTGATTCAACCCGTGCATCATATCTACAATAGTAGAAATTATTTTGGCTTTATAGCCCCTTGGTTGGCAATATCATGGTTTTTGATCTACAATAGTAGAAATTATTTTGGCTTTATAGCCCACCATACGAATTAATCAATATTTATTATCTACAATAGTAGAAATTATTTTGGCTTTATAGCCCATGATAAAATCTTGAGAGAATCAGCAAATCTACAATAGTAGAAATTATTTTGGCTTTATAGCCTTACCTCGACGGGTTTCAATTCAATATATCTACAATAGTAGAAATTATTTTGGCTTTATAGCCATACAGCGTTAATATGCGGATCAATTAAATCTACAATAGTAGAAATTATTTTGGCTTTATAGCCGTAATTATTACTTATAATCAAATGGCAAATCTACAATAGTAGAAATTATTTTGGCTTTATAGCCCTTTCAACGAATTAGCAAAATCATTTGCATCTACAATAGTAGAAATTATTTTGGCTTTATAGCCCCATATTCAGAGATTTATCGACATGCTCCATCTACAATAGTAGAAATTATTTTGGCTTTATAGCCTTTGACGTTGTTGATGACGTCAACACCATCTACAATAGTAGAAATTATTTTGGCTTTATAGCCCCCTGTCGAACAAGTAGAAACAACAGTATCTACAATAGTAGAAATTATTTTGGCTTTATAGCCAAACTTCGTAAGGTGTCAATCCTTGTTATCTACAATAGTAGAAATTATTTTGGCTTTATAGCCTGCAAATGTCAGAATTGGTGACTATGTCATCTACAATAGTAGAAATTATTTTGGCTTTATAGCCTATCGAAGTTACCGAAGAAGAAACCGATCTACAATAGTAGAAATTATTTTGGCTTTATAGCCATGGGGCGGCGAAAATATCCACATTCCATCTACAATAGTAGAAATTATTTTGGCTTTATAGCCTATACAGATGCTATCTCTAATGCTAAATCTACAATAGTAGAAATTATTTTGGCTTTATAGCCATGTTTTTTTTCAAAAAAATATAAATAATCTACAATAGTAGAAATTATTTTGGCTTTATAGCCACAATCGCAATGAAAGCACGATTATGAATCTACAATAGTAGAAATTATTTTGGCTTTATAGCCATTTCATGCTCCTTGAATTTTTTTTGTATATCTACAATAGTAGAAATTATTTTGGCTTTATAGCCGGTATACATCGCGGCATCTGTCATTCCAAATCTACAATAGTAGAAATTATTTTGGCTTTATAGCCTTATTAATGGCGGTAGCGGTTCTACTTGGATCTACAATAGTAGAAATTATTTTGGCTTTATAGCCTGTTGTTCGAGGTTGCCGCGATTAGAATCTACAATAGTAGAAATTATTTTGGCTTTATAGCCCCACAATTGGCTCCAATTCCACAATTGGTGATCTACAATAGTAGAAATTATTTTGGCTTTATAGCCTCCTATTCAAGGAATAGGGAAACATTAAATCTACAATAGTAGAAATTATTTTGGCTTTATAGCCAGAAAATTGGAGATTTTAAGACGTTTACATCTACAATAGTAGAAATTATTTTGGCTTTATAGCCTAATTGTTCAGTTAGGGGGTTGGCTCAAATCTACAATAGTAGAAATTATTTTGGCTTTATAGCCTTTGCAAGCGGAAACGCTCCCAAGTTAATCTACAATAGTAGAAATTATTTTGGCTTTATAGCCTTGTAATTTCTGTCGATAAATATCCAAATCTACAATAGTAGAAATTATTTTGGCTTTATAGCCCAATACTCCGACTAAGGAGATATTTCAAATCTACAATAGTAGAAATTATTTTGGCTTTATAGCCTATTTTTAAAAACTCGATGAACAAAATATCTACAATAGTAGAAATTATTTTGGCTTTATAGCCCAGAAGCCCCAGAAAAACTGAATTCAATATCTACAATAGTAGAAATTATTTTGGCTTTATAGCCTTTACAAGAAAAAAATAATAACAAACAAATCTACAATAGTAGAAATTATTTTGGCTTTATAGCCGGAAGTATCATAAGTGCAAGCTATATGTTTATCTACAATAGTAGAAATTATTTTGGCTTTATAGCCACCAGCAGGATTACAGTTTTACGGTAGCATCTACAATAGTAGAAATTATTTTGGCTTTATAGCCGTGAAATGTTTCATAGATATTTTATTTTAAATCTACAATAGTAGAAATTATTTTGGCTTTATAGCCTTAAAGAAGTAGAGGGAAAAAATGAGTAATCTACAATAGTAGAAATTATTTTGGCTTTATAGCCGGAAAGCTCCAATAATTAGTATGCCTTATATCTACAATAGTAGAAATTATTTTGGCTTTATAGCCGATTGTACCGTATGGCATATTGTTATCGACATCTACAATAGTAGAAATTATTTTGGCTTTATAGCCTTAAATCCTGGTGTTACAATTGAAGAAAATCTACAATAGTAGAAATTATTTTGGCTTTATAGCCTTACAGCGTATATGCGAACAAATTACACAATCTACAATAGTAGAAATTATTTTGGCTTTATAGCCCGTTCTTTAAAAAGAACTTTTACAAAATTACTAATTTATAATATATTTACCAAATTTATTATAAATTATTTTTCACCCCCTTACTTTTTTATTCAATTATCAAAGAACTTATCTACCAATAATTTACACAGAATTCGCATCCTTTGTTTTTTATAGAAAGACCCATCTTTGCAATTTTAAGGGAAATATAGCAAATCTTGGTCTCTATGAATTGCGTTCCCATATTTTGTAGTTTTATTGTTATCTGTTTCAAAAATCAAAATACTATCTCCGCCATCAAATTGTTTTGCAAATTTACTTTCTATTTTAATTTTTAAAACCTCTTGTATTCTTTTTGTATTATTGACTTCAAAAACGGAATACTGCAAACGAATACCACCATTTTGTTCTAACATTTTAGAGAACTGCCTTCTTAGCTTATCATCTGATATATCATAACTTACTATTAACATAAGATATTTATTTAATTAAAAAGCGTGGAAAATTAGGGACGCTTTTCCTTTGCATAAAAGCTCTATAATAATCCCTAACATATACAAAAACATTGGATTTATATTGGATTAATTCATCATAAAACATTTTTGTATAAATACTATTTTTTTCATATTTTAGAACATATTCATTTTTAAATAGGTTAAAGTCTTCATTTTTACATTGTTTTGTATTAAAAGCATTACGTACTTTTCTGTCAATGATACACCTAAAAGGTTCAACTAAATCGCAAATTAACGATTTACGTCTAAACCATAATTTATGGTACACACCTATATATGGGTCAAAGCCAAATAATCTAACGAATGATTCTATAAAATTGAATAAGATGGTGTATCCGATATCGAGAGTAGAATTTAAGGGATCTATTTTTGCTCTTGGGTACCGTGATTTCCAACCTAAATCTTTAAAATAAGCGGAGAAATAAGTTTTTGCAACACGTCCTTCTAAGCTTAATAACGAATCATAATCGCTAATATCAGGAATAGATAATAATGATTTTTTACATTGGTCTTTTGCTTTTTGAATTGTATCTATTTTCAATCTAGTATTAGTTAATATTTTAAGTTGATTTTGTATTTTATTTTCAACTAAAATTTTCGGGATTTGCAAATCGTTTTTGTCGTATTCGTATTGTTTTTGTCTTAATAAATAATTGGCTTCGGCAGTAATAGAAAAGAAAAAAACAGGGCGAAAATTAGTTTTCGTAACAACAATTGGAATTCCGTATTTCGTGCATTTATCTATTAATGCTGTTGTGATAGATATATGCCCAATAATGAAAAGTGCTAAAATTTTTTGGAATGGTATTTTGGTTAAAGTTTTATTTTCTTTTGTATCTTCGAGAAAAAGTTCTCCATTAACAACTCTTAAAGTTTTGTTATCTAAGCAGTTGATAACGAATATAGAACGAAATTCAATATCTTTATTCGTAAACATTATTTACCTCAGTTTTATCGCATAAATTGCTATAAATACAGTGTGAACATTTATTTTTATTAGTTTGGATAACATCAGCGGGATTATAATTTTTAAATTGATTAATAAAGTTAATTAATTCGTTTTTATTTTCAGTTGTTGGGATATTAATAGGGAATAATTTGTTGTCAGATAATGAATAAAAAGCTAATTTGTTTATTGAATAACCCATCTCGGTCATACAGAAGTATTGTGCCCAAATTTGATAATATTGTCCTTGATAGATAGTAGAAAGTTTGTATTTTCTCTCTACAAGTAATTTTTCTTTTGTTTTATATATATCAATTTTTCCAATTACACCAAGTTCATTACTATAAACAGATAAAGAAGTTATTTCATTTTTGTGAGTAGAATATGTTTTGTTATCAATTGATAGATGTATTTCTTTTCCTTGTGCTTGTGGTGGGGCAGTAACCAGATTTTCATCTCCGCCCATATACACATTATGTAAATAAATAGAATATGGGCAAAAGATGAAATCGTTAAGGGATGATATGGGTATATACTCAAACATGGCTATAAATTTTGCAACCCTCTTTTTGCAATATTGAATGCAGCGATTTTATCATTGTCATCTAAGCTTTCAAGTCCCAATGGATTATTCTTGTTATGGAAACCACATTTACTACAATAAAATACTTTAATCTTTTTATCTTCAAGATAATTAGGATTTTTACTACTTGCATAAGCTTTTTCGTTACAGTTTGGACAAGTTAAACTTGTATCTTCTTCGCTTACAAATTTGATTAAGCCAAATTGTTTTATAGTTTCATTTTTAGGTTGCTTATTTTCTTTTACTGGAAATTTTTCAATCTCTCTTAATTTAATAAGTTCGCTAATGGGAGGCACCAATCCTTCTTGCTGAAACTTTCGATACAATGCCCATTCGAAAGGTCTTTCAATGTTGCCTTCAAAATTTTTTCTGTCCGATTCAACTTTGGTTTGCTTTAAATCTTCAATTGAAATAATGCCCGGATATTGCTGATACAAGAAATAAATTACACCTATCATATTACCCACTAAAGCTCTTCGTGTCTGGTTAATTTGTTTTTCTGCTTTTGCTTCATTTTTTTTTTGATTGGCAAAATAGGCAAACAGGTCATCTCTAATTTTCTGATGAGGTTTAATATGTTCAAAATCCACTCTGCTTATATAAATTTTATCTTCTTTTCCTTCTATTTCCAAATAGAGGTTGAAATCTTTTTCTTTTAATTCAGCTTGTGGATTTATAATTAATTTCTGATATATTTTTCGATGAGCGTGCAATATTTTTAAATTTAAGAGAGTGGTTATGTCACCATTTGTTACAATCTTTCCATTTATCACTTTAGCAGTGGTTAAATCAATAGAAGACACCTGTTTTTCTCCAAACAATTCATTGAATGTATCCTGAAATTTACCATCTCTGAATGTTTTGTCATAAAGATCTTTATTCAAAAAATAGGATAAGTTTTGAATTGCTTTGTAAGGATTATTGCGTATCATCAATTCATGCTCTTTGTTATAAATGTATCCTTGTTTGGAAAAATCCAATTTTTTAAGTTCATAAACAGTAAACAATTGTGGTTTTTTGTCTTTATTCATTAATGCTAAAGTTGCTAATTCCACCTCTCCTGCATCAATACCATAAAACCATAACTTATTGTTGTTGAGGTTTTCTTTTAGCGTCCGATTAATTTTATCGTTAAACTTACCGATTTCAGTTCCTTTGGTCTTTGTATCCTTAAAAGCAAAAGTAATCTCGTTGCTCAATGCATTATCTGTAAATGTTGTGTTAAGAGTATATTGCTCATGCAAATATCTGTTTCGTTTTGTCGGGTCATACAATTTAGAGTCTTTTCCGTATTTTTCTACTCTTGTTTTCTTTGCTATTCTCCAACTAATTGATATTTCAGGATTCAGACGCAGATTGTAGTTCTGTTCTTCATTTTGTTTTGTCCAGAAGCGCTTCCAAATTTGTGTGTGTGCTTTCAGATTCTTTTGTTCATCTTTTTGCAAATCAAGGCTTGTAATCTTAAATATTTGAGCATTATACTTCTCAAGTATTTCTTTTTTCAATGTTTCGGAAACGATTTGCTCCTTTGCATAACAACACTTTTCCAAGGCTATTTGAAAATCTTGTAAAGAGGTAAATGATTGAACCGCCACTTCATCAAAAACACTTTTAGGCAAAGCCAAATTATTTTTTACAAAATCAGTTTTTAAAACTTCCTGATAGAAAGATATTAATTTAGGTTCATCTATTTCTTTATCGTCTTTGCTTTTATAAAAACAGAATTCTCCAAACTCTTTTTGGTTATATTTAGGCAATTCTTTTTGGATTTCAGGTAAAAAAGTATTGCCGTTTATCCCAAAGCATAATTTGCGTAATGCACGATAAGTCATAGATTCAAAATAATATAATGAAGGATTTGAACATTTGTGTTCCTCTTTTGACGCACGAACCTCTTTATAAACTTCAAACGCATTTTCTTTAGGGATTAAAATCAATGAATGTTTTTGTTTTTCTTCTAAAACTAAAGCCCAATATTGTAACCTTTGCGAATCAATTCGTTCCTTTTCTATTTCTTTTATTTGGGCTTCTAGTCTGCCTTTTTTGGCTGCAATTTCTTTATATAACTGACGAATTTTAATGTAAGTTTTAAATTTTTTTTTGAAATAACTACTTCTCTCTCTTTTTAATTTAGTTATCTCCTTCTGAAGATGTTGAGCTTCGGAACTGCTTTTTGAAAGTAAACTTTTGGCTTTACTTTTTTCTGTTATCTTGTTTGTGAGTTTTATAAACTCTGCATATTTATCCGATTCGATTTGAAATAAAGGGAACTTACTTTTTAAATCATTATAACCTAAACCAGTGGAAACAGCTTCTAAAAATTTTGATTTTTGATAAGATTTGCATTCTTTGATTTTTGAATAGAATTCTACCAAAGGCAATTCTTTGGAAGCGATTATCTTTAATTCTTTAAGTATCTTGTCATAATCAGGTTTGCAATATCTTGAATCCAATTGTTTTTTAAGTTGATCAATTTCTTTATCAAAATCCTTTCGTTTTTTATTGACTGTATAATAATTAAAACTTGCTTTGGCTATTACAATGCCCGAAGATTGGGAAGGTAAATAATTCTGTTCTGCTATACTTAATACCTCTTCAAATTTATTAAGTAAAGCCGTTAGTTTGCTTTTCGTTTTTTCGGTGTTTTTGTCATTGCTATTTTCAACAAAGCTTTTTATAAACGGGAACATTTGTCTTGTTCCAAGTTTCTTGATTGAAAGAGCAATTTCTGCATCTCTTGTTTTAGATTCTTCTGGTCTATTGCTATCGGTATTTAATCTTTCAATAGTGGTTTTCCATTCATTAATAAATTCATCAAATACATATGATAAATAATTAACATCGTTGATTTTGATTTTCTTTTCTGTATCGTCTTTTTTCCAATTGTAAAACAAATCTTTGGTAAATAAACGCAACCAACGAAAATGAATAGTGATATTTGATTTTAGCTTATGATTGTCATCAAATCTGATAAATTCATCCAACATCTTCGGTAATTCTTGCCCCATTTGAATCAATTTCAAAAGATAATTCTTTTTTGATTCTTCTGTAGAAAAATTTTGTAGATTTTCAATTTGATTACTTATGCCCTGAATTTTATCAGGCACTAATTTGAATCGAATGCTTTTTGTGATTTTATATTTTTTCATATTACATTATTTTTTAAAATTTTGCACAAACTGTAACCATTCTTTATTGCTAATTGCTAATTTAAGTTTTTTCAAATCTTCGGTTTGTTTTATTTGTTCAATTACCCAAAGTCCTTTTCGAGCAATGTTATATGCTCCGTTGGCATCGGCATTTTTTGGCAAATTATCGCTAGCCAGACGGCTATCGAAGAAAACGCCATTTTTGTCAGCAACAGGCGAAATCAAATAGTCTATATCCGTACCTGTTATGCTATTGCGCATTTGCAAAGTGAGTTTTAATAAATGGAGCAACCATTCAAAAAAGGCTTTTTCGGTTTGCCGGTTAATGGCAACTTTAAGTTCTTCGTTGCTTTTATACCTTATGCCGTATTGCTCAAATAAATTTATAAACTCTTCAGTCAGTAAAATTTCACGATTATCCCATTGATTGTTTTTTTTCGGATTGCGGAAAGTTTCAATCCTATCTTTGTAGGTGCAAAGTGTCCATTGGGTTTTAGTGCCTTCGGCTTTAGTCGTAAAATTATTGTAGTCAAATTCAAACTCAAAATAGTTCTTTGTTTGATTATAACGTATTGAGTTGAATTTATCGAAGAAAGATTTTGCTTTTTCCATATTTTCGTAGCGGGTATCAAACAGGTTTACAAAACCTGTTACGGGGTCCATTTTGCTAGTATTCCAAGCGGGAATATAAAACAGGAATCCGCTCTGTTTTTGGTTCCTAAGTGAATCTATATTATAAATTCCAGTTAATTGTAATGCATGCAATATTCCTCCTCTTTCGTCCGAACTTTTCTTCTTATCTACTAAGTAATTCAGTTTGTCAATCAGCATTTTTTCAAATTTCTGATATACTTGTTTTTCCACTTTTTGCCGACCACGCATAAAACCCATGTTCAGGTCTTCGAGCACTACAATGGCGTTGTATTCCACCATCAACTCACTTATTTTATGAATTACCTGACTCAGATAACCCTCTTTCAGCTCTTTGATGGTTTCAATGGTTTTCCAGTTCTTGCGGGCTTCGTCACGGTTGCCTTCGCGGTTATCAAGCAATTTGTGATAATCGGTTTTGTAGGTTTTATCCTCATATTCGTTTACAATCTCGTTGAGCGAGAATTGTTTTTTGATAGCTCCCTCACTATCAATAAGCGTAAGATACAGCAAATGCCTTTCACCCCGGTCGATACCAATAATATATCTCTCTGAATTTTCTTTTAGGCTTTCTAAGGCTTTGTGATTAATTTTCTCGTTGAAAGATTGTATAAATTTTAATGCAGGAACTTTCAACGGAGCTTTAAAGTTCATGGTTATAGGCACATGAAACTGAAATTTGTCCACCGTGTAGCGTTTGTCTTTGATTATATCGTATTCAAACCGGCTTTGCCTTTTGGCATTCTGTTCATTCTTATTGTTTATGGCTTTGTGAGCTTTGTGTACAATTATATTTTCGGGCTTTATGCTCGATTTACGGAAGAACACCTCGGCTTGTCCATTCAGTTTATATACTACATCTTTCAGATTATCGGCATCGAAAAGCATTTTCCAGTAAAGCGTGTGCAGGTTGGGAGTTCCTTTGCTGTTAGGCGAAAAGTCTTTGTTGTAAAGTTGGAAAAGATAAAGATTGCCTTCTTCCACCAATTGATTAATATAACTTTCGGGAATTTTTTTGAAATTTATTTTATATCCTTGATGTTCCACTTCCCTGTAAAATTCGCTTAAATCATTATAACTTTTCGTGTCCGAAAATTGAAATTCAAAGTGCTTCCAATCTTCGTGTTTGTTTATAGATGATTTAAAGAAATCAATTAATTCGTGGCAATGTTGAAGATTAAATTTATCTCCTTTTTTATGAGTTTCGTTCTGATAATGTTCCAGCAGTTCGGTACTTGGCTTAAATTCGTTAATTCTGGAGTTAGAAAAGAAAACTTTTGGGAGCATTTTATTGGCACCAGGCAAAAGTTTATATTCCATTTTTTCATAACAAGTTTCGTTGGTGTTTTCAAAATCTTTTTTAAAGATTTTGTTGTATTTTTTGTTCATAATACCTAAGTAATACAGCCCGTCTTTTCTAAAAATGAGGCTGGTATTATCGGATTCTTTGTTTACATCCCAACCGCCTAACAATGTTGAATTTTCGAAATTCAATTTTATTTTTTCGGTCGAATATGGTTTACGGGTCATGTAATTTCGCACTTTGTTGTAAAGCGGCGTAATTTGGTCGAGTGTCATCCAAAGCGAAGTGAATTCACCGTAAAACCGTTCATCTTTTTCCGCTTCATTGCCTTTACCCAGCAAAGGCTTTATAAACCATTGCAGGTTTTTTATGCTGTCGAGAAAAAGTTTGATTTTATCCACACTAATTTGGTCGTGTGCCAAGTCTTTCTCTTTCGGAAATGGATTATTAAGCAAATCTGTAATTTGATGGTAATTATTTTGAATTTGAAGAAACAAGTTTTCTGTTTTTTCTTCTTCGGTGTTCCGTTTGCCCAATTGTTTGAAATAATCTTCTATTCTTTTGTGATAATCGGTATTGTCAAGCAAAAGCAAACATTCATTTATAAAACCAATAGAAAAACTATCCTGATTTCTGAAATATTTCTTTTGTTCTTCTTCATACTTTTCTGTCCCTGGCTTTTTCTTCCCTTTGTAATTCATGTCAAACCAAGCATTCATGGCTTTCTGGAACACTTCCCAATTGCCAAACATTTTTTGTGAAATATCGGTTAAGTTTAAATCTTTGCGCAGGTATATTTTATGCAAATCAAAATCATGCAGGTTTTGAAGGAGTTCTTTTAATGGAGATAAAGCATGTATGTTGATTTCCTGATACAGTTTTTCAATACTTTCTAATACTTCGTTTCCATCTTTAAATTCTTCGGGAATAAACGAAGCAGTTGAGCGGTCGCTCAATATTTGTTTGAAAAGCGGTTTCAGCTTTGGAATCCGTTCTTCTTTTTTAGCCGTTTGATTAAATAAGTTGATGTATTCGTTTAATCCTTTTATTTTTTCTTTACCATCTTCGGGAGTAAATCCGCCAATTAAATGATTATAAATATCAATGCCTGTTTGTGAAAGCGTTTTATTAAAATATTCCAGCGAAAACATTTCTTCAACCGAAGGTACTTGAATAATAAGTCCTAATTCATTATCAGAAAGTATTATCTGAAATTTTTCTTTAATCGGCGAGCTTTTTATTTTTTCGAAAGTCCGCATATTATCCAAAAACTTGGGCAGGTTTTGATGAATAAGACGGTACGCAATGGCGGTGGATTTATCTTCGGCGGAATACATATTTTTCCGGTTTTCGTGAAAACCTGTAAAGTAAGTAGTAAAGTTATCAAATTCTGCTATTAGTTTTTTTTCTTCTTCAGTTTGAACGAATGCTTTTAAATCGTTTTTAATTAATTCTTTTTCAAAAAGATTTTTATAATGCTTATGTTTAGTAAATCTATCGGCAATTTGTTTTCGTAATTTCGCTTGTAGCTCTTCAAACTTTTTCTTTTCTTCTTCGCTTCTTTTCGATTTTTTATATAATTCCTCATATTCTTTTAATCCGGTTAAGTTAAATTCTTCCAGCGCCTTTGTAATAAATACTTTGTGGTATTCATCAATGATTTTTTTTACTAATATGTAACTTTCGGCTCTATGTTTGTCTTCTTTTAATAATTCGTTTGTTCTTACTAATTCCAATGTTCTTCCCTGTGGGATTAATTCAAAACGTAATGTCTTTTGAATTGAATACAAATTTGTAAAATTATTCATAGACATGATATCCTCCATTATTTTGATTTATAATTTGTTTATTGAAAAAAATAATATCAATAATGTTATTCTTTTGCTATTTAATTTATCAAATTCGTTTGTATAGTGAGAACTCAACTGGATTTGTAGTATTATTGCTGACTTAATATTGCAATTTGTTTCTGTTGAGTTAATTCGTTGTAAGTATCTTTATCAAAATTACGAAATTTTTGCCAATTCACAACAGATATTTTTTTAAATTTATAAAAATTAATTCACAATATTCTACTATATTTTATTTCAATATAAATCATAAATTTGCAAAAATTTAAAATTAAAATTTCAATTTAATATCTTGATTATTTATTTAAAAATATCTATGGAACTTGAATTTGAGATAGATTGTAAATATAAATTAACTGCCAATAGAAGCAAAAAACTTAGTAGAACAATTGATTGAGTGATTAATGTCTCTAATGATAATAAGCGACGTATTTTTGTAATTTAAATTGTTAAATAAATAAAATGAATCTGGACATAAAGAAGCAATGCCGCATCACGATATTTGTATTTATTGAAATTTCCATATAATTGTTCTTTTGTACTTTTATTGGTCTTGTATTTTTTGTAAAGCAAATCTATTTAGTATTTTTGATTATCGTGTTAGCATAATTTTTTATTTGCGGGATGTATAAAATAAAGATTGTTTACACTTCTTATGCAGGTTATTTCTATAATAAATAAAAAACCTTCCGAATATTTTTAATTTATCGGAAGGTTACAAAGTGTGATAGAATCTTTCTTAATTAACAATTTAGATTATTTTTTACTTTTTTTGTCTTTTTTGTCTTTTTTGTCAGACTTACCTTTTTTATCCTTTTTGTCTTTAGTCTTTTCAGCAATAGCATCTTTGATAGCGGCACGAGCAGCAGCAAGGCGAGCAATAGGTACTCTAAAAGGAGAGCAAGAGACGTAATTTAATCCGATTGAATGGCAAAATTCTACTGAAGCAGGTTCGCCGCCGTGTTCACCACAAATACCAATTTTTAAGTTTTGTTTAGTTTCTCTTCCTGCTTTAACAGCGTGTTTCATTAAAAATCCAACGCCAGTTTGATCAATAGAAACAAATGGGTCTATATCATAAATTTCTTTAGCGACATAAGTAGGCAAAAAGCGACCTGAATCATCACGGCTTAATCCCAGAGTAGTTTGGGTTAAGTCGTTAGTTCCAAAGGAGAAAAATTCAGCAACTTGAGCAATATCGCCGGCAGTGATAGCGCCACGAGGTACTTCAATCATAGTACCAACCATATAATCAAATTTAATTCCTGTTTCATTCATTACATCATCTGCAACTTTGCGAACAATTTCTTCTTGATTTTTCAATTCTTTAACATTTCCGACAAGAGGAATCATAACTTCAGGAAAAACTTCTTGTCCGGCTTTTTTAACGTTGACGGCGGCTTCGAAAATAGCACGAGATTGCATTTCAGTAATTTCAGGATAAATAAGTCCTAATCTGCATCCACGAAAACCGAGCATAGGATTAAATTCAGCAAGAGATTCCACGCGTTCTTTAATTTTTTGGAGGGAAACGCCCATAGCCTTAGCCATTTCTTTTTGTCCAGTTTCATCGTGAGGTAAAAATTCGTGTAAAGGTGGGTCAATTGTTCTGATTGTAACAGGACGTCCATCCATAACCTTAAAGATACCTTCGAAGTCAGTTCTTTGTAGAGGTAAAATTTTAGCTAGTGCTTTTTTACGAGATTCGGTGTCGTCAGAAAGAATCATTTCACGCATTGGACCAATTTTCCCTTCACCGAAGAACATATGTTCGGTACGAGTAAGACCAATACCTTCAGCACCAAAAGCAATAGCGTTTGCACTTTGGTCCGGTTGGTCAGCATTAGTGCGGATTTTGAGTTTTCTGTATTTATCAGCCCAAGTCATAATTTCATTATACATTTGGAAAATAGGAGCGTCTTTTGGGTCCAATATTTTATTAATAAGGACAGATACAACTTCACTTGGTTTATTAGGAATATTTCCTAAAAGAACTTCACCAGTAGAACCATCAATAGAGATGAAATCGCCTTCTTTAACTTCAATATTTTTTCCTTCAACTTTGAAAACTCTTGCTTTATAATCAACGTTTAAAGCACCGCATCCAACGATACAAGTTTTTCCCATTTGGCGAGCAACCAAAGCGGCATGTGAAGTCATACCACCTCTAACAGTTAAAATTCCTTCGGCGGCATTCATACCGGCAATATCTTCTGGAGAAGTTTCAAGTCGAACTAGAATAACTTTTTCACCTTTGCTTGCCCAATCAACAGCATCTTCGGCATTAAACACAACTTTACCAGAAGCGGCACCAGGACCTGCGTTCAAACCTTTTGCAATTAATTTCCCTGTTTTTAACATTTCTGATTTTGCATTTGAATCGAATACAGGTCGGAGTAATTGATTTAATTGGTCAGGTTCAATTCTCATTAAAGCTTCTTTTGGTTTGATTCGGCCTTCTTTAACCATATCGTAAGCTATTTTAACAGCGGCAAATGCGGTACGTTTTCCGACACGGCATTGTAGCATATATAAGCGACCTTCTTGTATTGTAAATTCAATATCGAGCATATCACGGTAATGGTCTTCAAGGATTTTGCGGATTTCAAGAAGCTGTTCGTAAGATTTCGGGTCTTGTTCTTTTAAAGTGCTTATTGGTTGAGGAGTTCTAATGCCAGCAACTACATCTTCACCTTGTGCATTCATTAAATATTCGCCATAGAACTCATTGTCTCCTGTTGCGGCATTTCTTGTAAAAGCAACTCCAGTACCACTTGTTTCTCCTAAGTTACCAAACACCATAGCCTGCACGTTTACAGCAGTTCCCCAAGATTCAGGAATACCATTCAATTTTCTATAAACTTTGGCACGGTCGTTCATCCAAGAGCCAAAAACAGCACCGATTGCTCCCCATAATTGGTCCATTGGGTCATTTGGGAAATCCATCCCTAACTTATCTTTAATTGCTTTTTTGAATTCTACAACTAATTCTTTTAAATCATCAACGTTAAGTTCAATATCGTGTTTAATTCCCCGAGCATGTTTTTTTGCTTCAAGAATTTCTTCAAATGGGTCAATGTCATCTTTTGTTTGTGGTTTTAACCCAAGCACAACGTCGCCATACATAGCAACAAACCTACGGTAGGAATCATAAGCAAATCTTTCATTCCCAGATTTTTTAATTAAACCTTTGATAGTAATATCGTTTAAACCTAAATTTAAAACTGTATCCATCATACCGGGCATTGATGCACGAGCACCAGAACGAACTGATACCAATAATGGATTTTCAGAATCTCCAAATTTTGCTCCAACTTCTTTTTCCATTTGAGCTAACGATGTTTCGACGTGTTTCTTTAAATCTTTAGGATAAGTTTGTTTGTTTGAATAATAATAAGTACATACTTCTGTTGAAATTGTAAAACCAGGTGGTACAGGCAATTTCAAGTTTACCATTTCTGCTAAATTTGCACCTTTTCCACCTAATAATTCTTTCATTTCGGCAGTTCCGTCTGCTTTTTTTCCTCCAAAGTAATATACGTACTTTGAAGTATTAGTTTTTGCTTTCTTATCAGACATTTTTACTCCAATAATAAAATTAAAAAATTATAAAATCAAAATTACAAAATATAATTTTTATTTAACGAAAAATTTCAATAAATATTTACTAATACTATTACTATTAAGATGCAAAAATCAATTTGTTAAATTTTAATTAATTATATATTAAAATATTGTATTATAGGGTTTTTTTTCGTAATTTCCAATTTTTAAAAACTCAAATATTATGAATTTACAATCGATTGAAGATGCTATTAAAGAACTTGATAAATCAGGGATGAGGCAAATTATTCTTGACTTTTACCAACAAGTTCGCAAATCCAATTCTCGAATTCCTGAACTTCCCAAAATAAGTAATACGAGAGATATAGATAAAATTTTAATTTTAGGTATGGGTGGTTCAGCAATAAGTGGTGATTTAGTAAGGAACTATATAGATGCAAATCATGCAGAAATAGAAGTGCCAATATTTGTTACACGGAATTATATACCACCTCGTTGGATTGATAGTAAAACATTAATCATAGCGATATCTTATTCGGGGAATACGGAAGAAACATTATCAGGATTACAAACTGCTTCTTTAATTACTAAACACATTATTGGAATAACTTCTGGTGGCTCATTAGAAGAAGTTTGTAAGCAGAATAATTATCCTATAATTAAAGTTCCTGGTGGTTTTCAGCCGAGAGCTGCTCTTGGTTATATGTTCTTTAATTTATTAAATTTTATTCTTTTAAATTTTTGTGTTATTTGTACAGTTTCAAAAACTGCAATTGAAGAAGAAATAATAGCAGATTTTTTAGAAAATAAAGGCAAACAATATAATGAAGTTAACGAAAATAATGAAGCAATAAAACTTGCGATGCAGTTATATAATAAACAAGTTGTAATATATTCAAGTTCAAATTTGTTAGATGTAGTAAATCTACGTTGGAGAGGACAAATTCAAGAAAATGCAAAAAATTTAGCCTTTGGTAATTTTTTCCCTGAAATGAACCATAATGAAATCAATTCTTGGTTACATCCTAATGAAATTGTATCTAAATCAGTAATTTTGTTTTTAAAAGATAAAAAAGATGATCCGAGAATTCAAAGCAGAATTCTTGCAACAAAACATATTCTTGCAACAAAGGTAAGTTATTGTGAAATACTTGAAAGTAATGAAGATATACCACTTTTACGGTTATTTGATTTGATTTATTTTGCAGATTGGGTAAGTTATTATTTATCAATTTTAAATAATCAGGACCCTACGCCAATCCCTTTGATTAGTCAATTAAAGCAAATAATGCAAGACAATAAATAATTATATTTTTTTATTATAGCAATAGTATAAATAAAACAAAAAATCAATATGGAAAAAGTAGCAATTATAATGGCAGGTGGCTCAGGTAATAGATTTTGGCCGTTAAGTAGAGTGCAAAAACCAAAACAATTATTGAACTTTGATGAAAATGGTTTAACTTTATTAGAAGAGGCGATTTTAAGAGCGGCGGAATTAATGCCGTTAGAAAATATATTTATTATCACCAATCAATATCTACAAAATTCAATAAAGGAACTTTTAAAAAATATACCAGAGGAAAATATAATTGCAGAACCTTTAAAACGAAATACTGCTCCGTGTTTAGCACTTTCTTCGGCAATTATTTCGGCACGTTTTGAAAAAAAGAATGTAAAAGCCGAAGAAATATTAGTTTCTGTTCTTACTGCTGACCAGAGAATATTTCCTATTAAATCATTCATCAAAACTGTGGAACCTATTCTAAGATTTATAGAATTTAATCCTGTTCTTGCTACAATTGGTATTCAACCAGAAAGAGCAGAAACAGGCTATGGATATATTGAAGTAGCAGAAGAATTTGACTATACATCAACCAATGTTCAAATTAAACCTTTGAAATCTTTCCATGAAAAACCAAATGTTGATAAGGCGAATGAATTTTTTGTTAGCAATAAATTTTTATGGAATTCAGGGATGTTCTTTTGGCGACTTGATGTTTTCAATTCTAAAATGCAGAATTATTATCCGATTATTGGCGACAAGATTCCCATATTGAAAGAAATATTGGCAAAGAATCCAACTGAAAATGATTTAACAAAGAATTCTGAAATTTTAAGTATATATAGTGCTTTCCCTGATATTTCAATTGATTATGCATTAATGGAAAAAGCAAAGAAAGTAGTTGTTGCAAAAGCAACTTTTTCATGGGAAGATTTAGGAACTTATGATACTTTGCCAAGAATTTTTCCCGTTGATGAAAATCAAAATTATGTGAGAGGCAATAATTCTTTAATTGAAATAAATAATTCAATTATTATTAATAACACATCACCTGAAAAAGATTTATTATTAACCGCTTTAGGTTTTTCTGATATTGTTTTAGTTGCAACAGATGATGCTATTATGCTTTGTCCTAAGAACAGAGTTCAAGAAGTAAAAAGAATTGTGGAAAGATTAAATGTGGAAGGAAAGTCAAAATGGCTTTAAAAAAATAATAATAGTAATAAATAATAAATAAATAAAGTTACGACAAATTTAACAAACAGACAGAAATTTTATCTTAACTAATAATAACTTATAAATATAAGATTAATATTAATTAATATTTAAATGTGATTTAAATATTAATTAATCCTTTTAATTTTAGTAATTTGCAAATATTAAAATAACAAATTTAAAAAAATGAATCAAACGAGGTAATTATGGCAAAAGCTTTCGGTGAGATAATCATAGACATAGATAAATGCAAAGGTTGTGAGCTTTGTATTGATTCATGTCCGCAAAATACTTTAGCATTAGCACCGAAGATCAATCAAAAGGGCTATCATTATGCTATCAAAGTTCAGGATAATTGTACAGGATGCTTAAACTGTGCATTAGTGTGTCCTGAGGGAATTATCAATGTTTATCGTAAAATTGTTAAATAAGAGGAAAATATGGGTGAATTAAAATTAATGAAAGGGAATGAAGCACTTGCTGAGGCTTTAATCCGTTCTGGTTGTGATGGATACTTTGGTTACCCAATTACACCTCAATCAGAAGTAATAGAATATTTATCCCGTGAAGCAACTGCAAGAACAGGAATGGTCGTATTGCAAGCTGAAAGTGAAGTTGCTTCAATTAATATGATTTATGGAGCAGCTGCTACCGGAAGACGTGTTGCAACTACTTCTTCAAGTCCTGGAATAAGTTTGATGCAAGAAGGAATTTCATATATTGCAGGTGCTGAACTTCCATGTTTAGTTGTAAACGTTGTTCGTGGTGGTCCGGGTTTGGGAACTATTCAGCCTTCACAAGCAGATTATTTTCAAGCTACCAAAGGTGGTGGACACGGCGATTATCATCTTCTTGTCTTGGCTCCTTATAATGTGCAAGAAATGGTCGATTTTGTTAAACTTGGATTTGAACTTGGTGAAAAATATCGCAATCCTGTTATGATTCTTGCTGATGGTGCTATGGGACAAATGATGGAAAAAGTAGAATTATTTGAACAACAAACTCGTAAAACTTCTTTTGCTGATTGGGCTACAAATGGTAAACCAAAAGATAAAGAAAGAAGAATTATTACATCTTTGTTTATTGAGCCGGAAAGAATGGAACAAGTTAATTTGAACTTGCAAGCAAAATATAAAGCAATGCAAGAAAATGAAGTACGATACCAAACTATGAATACTGACGATGCTGAATATATTTTAACTGGTTTTGGACTTGGTTCCAGAATTGCTATGAAGGTTATGGAACTTGCTCGTGAAAAAGGCATTAAAGTTGGTTTAATTAGACCTCAAACTGTATATCCATTTCCTTATCAAGTATATAAAGACATTGCTCCAAAAGTTAAGGGTATATTAGATATAGAAATGAATGCCGGACAAATGGTAGAAGATGTTCGTTTGGCTGTTGGAGATAAAACTCGTGTTGAATTTTACGGTCGTATGGGTGGAATTATTGCTGAACCTGACGAAGTATTTAATTATTTTGAAAAAGTTTTTTTAGGAGATAAATAATGACTAATCCTATAAGTATAAATGAAGTTCCTGTAAATCCCGAAATTATTCAAGATGAATATTTGATTTACAAGAAACCAAGCACTTTAACCGATAAACCTTTCCATTATTGTCCAGGTTGCGGTCATAGTACTGTCCATAAATTATTAATGGAATTAGTAGAAGAAATTGGCATACAATCTGATATTATTGGCGTTGCACCAGTTGGTTGTTCTGTTTTTGCTTATGATTATATGGATATTGATATGCAAGAAGCCGCACATGGTCGTGCATTAGCTGTTGCTACTGGAGTACGACGTATGTTGCCTGATAAATATGTCTTTACTTATCAAGGTGATGGTGATTTAGCTGCTATTGGAACTGCTGAAACAATTCATGCAGCTAACAGAGGAGAAAATATCCTTTGTATCTTTATTAATAATGGTGTTTATGGTATGACTTCGGGACAAATGGCACCTACTACGTTAGCTGGTATGGTTTCAACTACTTCGCCTTTTGGTCGTGATGTTAAAACACAAGGCTATCCTTTAAAGATTGGTGAATTGCTATCTTTGTTACCAGGAGTTGCTTATGTTACTCGCCAATCTGTGCATACACCAACTAATGTTCGTAAAACTAAAAAAGCTTTAAAGCAAGCATTAGAATATCAAAAACAAGGACTTGGCTTTTGTATGGTCGAAGTTGTGTCTAACTGTCCTTCAAATTGGAAAATGACTCCACTCGAAAGTTTGAAGTTCGTTGAAGAAAAGATGATTCCTTTTTATCCATTAGGTGATTTAAAAGTTCCAGGAGGTAAATAATATGACTGAAGAAGCTATTTTTGCCGGGTTTGGAGGACAAGGAGTCCTTTCAATGGGGATGATACTTGCTTACGCTGGTATGATTGAAAATAAAGAAGTTTGCTGGATGCCTTCTTATGGTCCTGAAATGCGAGGTGGCACTGCTAATGCTACTACTATTATTTCTGATACTTTAATTTCTTCTCCTATTATTTCTAAATATGATACCGTTGTTGCTTTAAACCAACCTTCTGTTGATAAATTTGAAGGCAAAATTAAAACAGGTGGTACTATTATTTATGATGCTACCAATATTTTAACTCCGCCTACAAGAACTGATATTAAAGTTTTTGGAATACCAGGTAGTGAAACTGCTGTTAATTTGAAAAATATTAGAGTGTTAAATATGGTCGTGCTTGGTGCTTTTATTGCTACAAGACATACAGTTAAACCTGAAACAATTTTAGAAGCTTTGAAAAAAGTTCTACCTGAACGATACCATAATTTAATTCCTTTAAACAAAAAAGCTTTTGAAGAAGGAATGGCTTTGATAAAAAATTAAATATAATAAATTTTTAATTTATTATATCTTACGAAAATAAAAAGAAGTGTCATTAAAAGTATTAAATCTAAAATGACACTTCTTTTATTATTTACCTGAACAAATCAAAAAATTATACTTTTATAAATTTCATTGTTTCTTCTGTCATTTTGAACGCTTTTTCTTTTCTCATTCTTCGCTTCGATCAGAATGATAATGCACTACGTGTCATTCCCTCGCAAGAGGGAATCTAATGGATTCTTCGCTGACGCTCAGAATGACGAAAAATTTTTTTGCATCTGACTGTAATTTTTTTCAAAAAAAACACTCTCTATATATAAAGAATTTGTTAAATTAGAAAAGAAAGTTTTTACAAGAATGTAAAAAGTATGATAAAAATAAAGGGATACATAGAGAAGAAAGGAAAGACGAAAAAGGGCATAAGATGGGCTTTATGGCTTTATAGCTTTAAAGAGACTGCACAAACATATTTTTATTTTATTCCTAACAAAAATAATCCTGAATTAAATAATTCAATATTCTTTAAAATTTGCTTCAAAAAGTTTTTGAAGTTTTGCGAGTGGAAATTCGTAATAGGTTAGCTGCAATGAGAAAAGTCCGGTGTTTAAGTAAACTTTATCATTGCAGCTGCTTCAGCCAATTACTTAACGAACTTAAGCAGAAAAACTTTTTGCTTAAAATAATTTTAATATTATTTAATAAAATAAGGAAATTTATATGAAAACATTTTTGTTATCAATTTTGTTAATTATTGTCTTATCGTCAACATCTTTATTTAGCCAATGTTACGAATGCACAGGACAAGAAACTACTAATACTATAACTTATTCAGTTCCACAAGTAGGGTGTGGACAATGCGAATATACAGTAACTTACAAACAATGTTCAACAAGTTCGAGTATTCTGATTGAATCAATTGAATCAAGCGCATCTAATCCAGTTTGTTGTCAGGGGACTGCAATCAATGACCCGATGGTATCTGGATATATTCTTGACGAAGCCGCAAACCAAATTGCACTGGTAGTAGGAGGAACCCTTACTATTTATACTCCTTCAAAATGTTGGAAATGGGAAGGGCACTTAGGACCAAATGGAATTCACACAGCTGTTTTAGTCACTTGTAGCTTTAATATAAGTTGTTGTGTTTATGTTTACGAAAATGGAAATTTAACTTCTCATACTACGAAGGGTGCTGAAGTATGTAATGAGTGTATG
The DNA here is from genome assembly GCA_021780815.1 of Bacteroidota bacterium. Lineage (GTDB taxonomy): Bacteria > Bacteroidota > Ignavibacteria > Kapaibacteriales > UBA2268 > GWF2-33-9. Next base: position 26,735 of record JAJXYC010000010.1, read on the forward strand.
CCATTATGTGAATAAATTATCTAATTTAGGGGTAGTAATGTTAAACAATATTAAATACTACCCCTTTAAAAAATGAGGAGAAAAATATGTATAAATTATTTTGTAATTTTATGATACTCATTCTTGCCCAAACACTTTTTGCTCAATCATTATATAAATGGGAAGATTGTACAAAAGGTTTAGAAGGTGTATCTCGGAATGTACTTATATATTCATACGAAAATGTCTTGTATTTGCGTTCACAGTTAAATACATTTTATTCCACAAATCTTGGAATAAATTGGAAGCCATTTAAAAGGTATGATTCAAATTTTAAATGTTTAACTTATCTTAGCATATCTTTTATAAATAAATATAAAAATATTTACATTTTAACAAATGATTTTGGTCACTATATTTCAAATGATAAGCAGAATTGGCAAAAGTTAAAATTTGAATTACCTGATTTGCCAAGCAATAATGTGATGACGGATAATATTAATTTAATAACTACTGATTCTACAATAATTTTAAGAGTTGTTTGGTACGAAAAAATTGATTCAACAAAATATTTGGAGCATAAACGAACCTGTATTGCTAAAGGAATTGGGAATGATATTTCTGAAACCTATAAATTTGATACTTTATCGGAAGAAAATGATTATATTACGACTGAACAAGAAAAATATTTTACTTATTTAAATATAGATGGAATTGTTTACTCAATCTACTATACTTTACAAGGTCGTTATTTTAGTTATTATTACTTTTCAACAGATAATGGAGAAAGTTGGAGAAAAAAAGAAATATCGAATATTGAAGGTGGTATAAAAACACTTGTCAAAATTAATGGTAAATTATGGATAATTTCACCATTTGCATTGTGGCGCCCCAAAGATGATGGAACATACGAAAAGGTTGAAGATGAACAATTTGATAGTTTCAATACGGATTTTCTTTCTGAACATAAAGGAATGATTTATGCTCAAGCTATAGACAGCAGTAATCATAAATCCATATTAGTTCGTTCAATCAGTAATGGTTTAACTTGGGAAAAAGTTGGAAACCAATATTTTAAAATTAAACAATTATTTTCGATTAATGGAGAATTAATAATTAAAAGTTCTAAGGGCATAATGGCTTCAACTGATGATGGAGAAAGTTGGGAAGAAAGAGAACAAGGTTTATTTCAATCACCAAATTATAATGATGAAGGTCCATGGAAAAAAATAATTCAAGTAGGTGAAAATGAATGTATTACTGCACCAAGGAACGGTATGAATAATGTTATGATGAAATCTTATGATGGTGGTAAGACTTGGGAACATAAATATGTTATTGATTCAATTGGTTATACTGAATATGATTGGACTGGTGAGCTTTATAATTTCACTTTTTCATCTAATAAATATGGTTTGTTTGCTGTGGACAGAGGTAGTAATAAAACTTATAAATCTTATGATAAGGGAGAAACTTGGGAAATTTATTCAAATGTGGCAGCTTTTTACAAAGATGAAGATAAAAATATGTACGAAAGAAATGATACCTTGCTATATTTTTATGATGACCCATACTTTCCAAATGATAAATTCATATATTATTCTTTGGATACAGGAAAAACATTTGTAATTTATGATTCTCTATACCTTCAAAAATTACCAGAAAAAAGTGAGCATTTATTTGTAAAAAACGGTCAATATTTTGCTATCGATAACGAAAATACGATATATAACTCAACAAATGAAGGGAAAAATTGGGATATATTTACAAAAATCATTTTACCCGTTAAAGATTCATTATATAAGGTATTCTATTATGATGTTACTTCCGATAAACCAATATTAGTTTTTGGATATAAAGATAATCCAAATTATCCAAGTTTTACACAAAAGACTCTGTTATCGCCATTATATTATACTGAGGATTTCGGCAATACGATTAATAAATTCAATTTACCTACGATTTCCTGGGTAATCCCTGTAAATCTGGACAACAAATACAAATTTGTTTATTTACAAAACCATTTAATTGTATTTCTTCAAGGTAGTTCTCAAAAATATTATGGATTATTTGAATTTGATAAGGAAAAAAATGACTGGACTGATATAACACCAGAACTAAACGGGAATGTTATAACAGATATTTTTCCGGTTGACGAATATTTGTACATTAGCACCTATGAAGGATTATTCCGAACAAAAATTAATCCAGTATCTGTTCAAGAAAAAACAGAAAAAACAACACTATTGCCAATAGAATTATATCCCAATCCCGCAATAGATGAAGTAAATATTCTAAACAATTATTACACAATTGACCAAATAACAATATATGATATGCTTGGTAGAGAAGTAACCAAGCCATTTTTCACACAAGATAACTTTGAGATAAGAGGTATTAAAGAAGGTTTTTATTTTGTAAAGTTAACTTTTGAAGGTGGGTGGTCAGTTTACAAAAAAATAATTAAACAATAACGCAACTTGACTGAAAATTGGGAATGAAAAACCGCTGAAGTTTGTGAAGGTGGAGTAAAGAAAATTAAAATAATATTATTTTTCCGATATTCTACGCTGACGCTCAGAATGACGGTTTACTGTTTTTGTCATTCCCTCGCAAGAGGGAATCTCATGGATTCTTCGCTACGCTCAGAATGACGAAAAAATTATTTTTTGTATTAAGTTGTAACTTTTTGTTTGTTTAATTGTCTTTGTTTATTATAATAGGAAAAAAATATAAATTATTTTGTTATTTAAATAAAAATTATTATATTGCAAAAAATATTTTTATAAACTTTTTTAAGGTGTTCATATGAAAGAATTTTTACAGAAAATTGAACATGAAGACAAAAAGGGCTTAAATACTTCAATACTTCAATACTTCAATACTTCAATACTAGAATATTGACGATAGTGTTAGGGATATATTTTATGGGAACTACACTATCATATTCAAACATACCTGCTTATGAAGAAATGGTAATATTATTGTAAAAAATTTTAAAATTTATTATTAATAGGAGGACATTTCATGAAAAAATTATCATTTATCCTAATAATTATTATTTTTTTTATTCATAAAGGTTTTGCAGATTGGGAGCCTTTTCATATAAACAGTAATTACACATATTCTTTAAAGGATAATAAGGAAAGAGTTGTAAACATTCTGTTCGACTCTGTTGCTCAAAAAGGTAAATATACAATCCTTTATTCTTCGAAATTTATTGAAGATAGAAAATTTAGTTGTATTGATTCTTTGGAACATTCCATACGTGCCAAAAATTTATATCAGAGTAGATTGGTTCCTGATTCAATCTGTTTTGATGATAAATATATTTATTTTCAACTACCGAATTCTTCAAAAAATTATTTATATTTCCCATATAATGGCAATATTGGGGATTCCGTAATAACCCAAAAATCAGATTATTTAAATTATCTCTTTAAAATTGAAAATAAAGAATATAGTTTATCATCAGATTCAGTCATAACAATTGGCGTTTATGAAGTTGGGAGCAATAATTCTTATAGTAAAAAAGTAACGACATTAAAAATTAGTAAAATGTTAGGTTTTTTGCAATACTCTACTTTTAATACATATTACATCAGTGAACTTGAATTAGAAGGTGTAAAATCAACTGAAAATCAAATAGGTTTTGTAGCAACAAATGAAGATATTTCGAGAATGGCAAATAATATAATTAAAGCTTTAGGTTCTTATCATACAGGTGATATGCTTTCTTGGTATATTGATGATTATAACATTGAAAATTCAGGTTATTATCTTGATTCTATAACAAATGTAATTTATGAGGGAAATAAAAAAATATTTTTCTTTAATCGTACGAAATATTTTAATAATTATAAGGTTTATTCAAATGGACAGTATATAATTGATTCAACTGAGTTGTATGCTCAATTCACAAAACCAATAAATTCTTTCAATTTAAATATTCCATATATTTTTATAACTCAAGACGAAGAAGAATGGGGGCGCCCCGTTCATTATTTAGATTGCTACTACAAAACGGAAAATAATGTCTTAAAAGATTCTTTGTCAATCAAATATTATGGTACATTTGTTAATAGTAATTGTATGCCAACTTCACCAACTGATGTGGATTATAGTTGCGAATTCAACGGAACTACGGGATTTGCTGAATATAAATATGGCAATGGAAATATTATTTTATTAGGAATAAAGCTAAGTGATGGAACAATTATAGGAAATTACAATATAGTTTCCGTTCAGGAAAATGATATAACTTCAAGGTTTCTTTCCCCAAATCCAGTATTTGATAAACTCAATTTATATAATTTGCCAGCAAATGCAAGGAGTTACGAGATTTACGACCAACTGGGAATAAAAGTCAGAGGTGGAATAATTGCAAATGAAATCGATGTTTCCACCCTTACCGCAGGAATATATTTCATAAAAATAGATAATGAAAAAGTGAGGAAATTTGTAAAGATATAGATTGCAACGCTTACGCTCAGAATGACGGAGTGGTACGTGTCATTCCCTCGCAAGAGGGAATCCATTTGCGAAGAATGACAGGGTAGATTCCCATTTTCACGGAAATGACAGGGTAAGCGGTGTCATTCCCTCGCAAGAGGGAATCTCATGGATTCTTCGCTACGCTCAGAATGACGAAAAAATTATTTTTTGTATTAAGTTGTAACTTTTTGTTTGTTTAATTGTCTTTGTTTATTATAATAGGAAAAAAATATAAATTATTTTGTTATTTAAATAAAAATTATTATATTGCAAAAAATATTTTTATAAACTTTTTTAAGGTGTTCATATGAAAGAATTTTTACAGAAAATTGAACATGAAGACAAAAAGGGCTTAAATACTTCAATACTTCAATACTTCAATATTGACGATAGTGTTAGGGATATATTTTATGGGAACTACACTACCATATTCAAACATACCTGCTTATGAAGAATTTGTTCGAATTGATTCAGTTAATTTTATTTGCGATTCAGTCGTAGCAGTTGGGGATACGATAAATTTAGAAATAAAATTTACCTCATTTGTTTCAGATTCCGCCACTATAGCACTTACAAGGTATAGCGGATTAAAAATAATTGATGAAGATAGTACAAAAAAAGGCTTATTTGAATATATTAAATTGGATACAAATCAATCAATAACAAAAAATTACAAGATTGTAGCAACGGGAATAATTCCTACTAAAATTCAATTTTTTATTAAAATATTTCATTCAATACCAGAAGTAACGGATTTATCTTACTTTACCCAGGAACTTTTACCGGTTGGCAATGGACAAGGTTTTGGTATACCGGTAAGGGTTGCAAGTGATTGTGTGCAAAGTTTATGGATGGATGATAATGATGATGAATGTGATAATTACACTTTTTTAACGCAACAATGTGAAGCGACTTTCATTGATTCGAATGCTGTTGATATTTCAGGTTCAGTTTCATTTGAAGATTGGAATGCTCCGGGCATAGATTCAATTCATCCCGTCCAAATTAAAAGTCCTTATACTGAAGTATGGTTGTTTTTTAAACCCATAAATAATAATAAACAATTAATACACCCAAGAGATTATTCGCCAATAGATGGACCAATTGAAGGAATACATTATGCGAAATGTGATGATAATGGCGTTTTTCATTTTAATTTCAAATATACAAAAGCAAAATTAGATTGTAATCAAAGTTATGAAATATTACTTTTAGTCGCAAAAGAAAATGAAGCAATCTGGTTAGAAAGTCCTACAAATCATATAAAAGTTTATGGAATATATAATAATTATAGACGACCAATGCCTGCACATATTCGCTTTTTTAAAGAATTGGGAGAGGGTAATATTGTTAATATTAATGGTAATTATACAGGTACTTGGAATTTTAATTTAGATTTTGGTGATGGTAGTATTTTTCGACATTTTACTTTATCACGAAAGTTTTTAAAAAGAATTTATCAGACTGAAAACTTATCTTCAATATTAGAATTATCACAAATACGTATACTTTCAAAGCCAAAATACAATGCAAAGTACCATCCGGATGGGCTATACTACTCTGCTTTTAATTACACTTACATTCAAATTATTTTTCCTGACCATGCGGAATCAAGAGATATCCCTCACGAATACGGGCACTATTTAGATTACAAAAATTTTCATTTAGGTGGTTACCCAGTGGAGGGTTTTGCTGTATTCTTTAGTTGGGTATATAGGACTTGGCTTAATACTAATTATGGGGATCGAATTGATGTTCTGATAGATAATTGCGAAATAGGTCCTTATACTGAAGTAACTAATGAATATTATTTATCATCGGATGATTATCCAAACAATCCGATTAATTCTTGTACTCAATACAAAAACAGGTTTGGGAATATATCAAAAATTTTTGAAAATAGAGATGAATGCGCTTTTGCATGTTTTCTATGGAATTTGTATGATGGAAAAAATATGGGTGAATTTGGATATTCAAAATATGATGGAAAAGAAAATGATGATGTGGATGGCTTCTTTCATCAATTATTTTTTTCATTAATAAATATAAACAGAAGTGATGTAACACAAATAAAGGAATACATTAAGCAACAATTTAACGTACCTGAATTAAGTGAATCAATTGACAATATTTTTAGTTTTATGGATTTTGGAGATTATAAATCTCTTTCAGAATTACCTACAAAAATGAAATCTCCAAATATTAATTTTTCATATTCTACTGATGATTTATATTTAAATGTAAATTGGGGACCATCACAATCTTATAATTTTAATATTTCAACTGAACCTTTTCATTTAGGACCTTATTTAACAATTACGAATAATTGTCCTAATAATAATGTTTACAAGGTTTCTACTTTTAAAATTTCAAATTATAAAAACACAGAAGATGGTGTTAGATGGTATAATTACGATTTTGAGAATCAAAGATGGAATGAGCCCAATATTGTACTAAATTATCCGGCAATTACATCAATAAATTATTTGCCACTTTACACACAATCTAAATATAAAGTTGCAACATACAACGAAGGGGGGGATTCTTATTTGCCTTTTGCATATAATTATAATTGCAAACAAGGAATTGATGAATTCATTGATAATAATGATATTATTGATGATTTGTATTATTCAAATAATTTAGTTTATTATCATTTAAATATCAATGCTAAAATTAATATTACAATCTTTGATAATAATGGTAAAAGCATTATAAATAACAATCATTTTGAACAGCAATTTGCTGGTAACAAAATTTATAATATAAAGGATTTCGTTAAGAATTACAAGATAAAATTTATCAGAATTATAGCTATATCAGACGATAATTTAATTCAAAATAAAATTTTAAAAATAATTGAATAGGTGAAAAAATGAAGAAATTTATTTATACTTTATTTTTTATAATAATTGCATCAGTTATAAATTCCTTTGGACAAAATATTGATTTGAAATTAAAATGGGGAATTGATTCAATTATTACTAATAAGGGAGTTGTTAATACAAAAGACGTAATTTTTTATGATTTTTGCAATCATAACCAAAATATTCTTGTAGCAACATATTATTATTTGATATTACTTTCAGCTAATGATGGAAGTTTTGTCAAATTATACCAACTTCCGAATATTAATGCCACAGAAGAAATTGATTCGAGTATTACTATAAAATCAATCTCAATATCTAATGATACAAAGAAATTTGCAGTTATAAATAGTTTATTGGACTTTTTTGTATATAATATTGAGGAAATCGATTATATTAATTCAAAATCTACTATTTTGAGTTCCTTGACCCGACCTTTCCTTTATATGCACACCTTTGCATTTAGTCCTGATGATGGTGAAATTTATATCACTTCCGACAATATAGACAAAGATAAAAATGGGTACGTCAGTACTGGGATTGCAGAATACAATATCGATAAGAAAATTTTTGTAAAAAAGAAATATTTTTATCCAAGTGTAGTTTACTCTTGTGTTGAGACAAAAAATGTAAATGATTCACTCATGCTATTACAATTTTATAATTTGAATTATTATTATACATTTTTCAAGTTATTCAATCTTCATACATTTGATGTTCAAGAATTTCCAATGAAAAAAAATGGTTTACCATACTCTAATATGAACATTTATATGAACATTTCACAGGATTTTAATTATGTAGTTCATAACAATCTTAATGGAGAATTTATCATTCAATCTGTTAAGGACACAAATAATTATATTGAAGTTAAATCGATTCAAGGTTTTGAGCCTTTTAATGCAATATTTTCGAACGATAATTATTATGTTATGATTGTCTACCATAATTACCAAGGTGATACAACTAAATCGAATTGTTTTTCGACTATTTATCGAATGAAGGATTTTCATTTGCTACTCGATACTAATTTATTTTCGACCTCAAGTTGCTTTTCAAAAGTAGATTCGAAATATATTATCAGTAAATCAACCCAATATAATAATTTTAGATTAAATCTTTTTGAGTTTAACATTGTTTCAGTAAAAGAAGATAAACTAACTTTATTCTCCATTTCCCCAAATCCAGTATTTGATAAGCTCAATTTATATAATTTGCCTGCAAATGCAATGAGTTATGAGATTTACGATCAACTGGGAATAAAAGTGAATAGTGGTAATATTGCAAATGAAATCGATGTTTCCACCCTTACCGCAGGAATATATTTCATAAAAATAGATAATGAAAAAGTGAGGAAATTTGTAAAGATATAGATTGCAACGCTTACGCTCAGAATGACAATAAATAAAAAAAAGTCTGTCTTTTGGACAGCCTTTTTATCGGATTTTGTTTTGATAAAATATTAAAATTATAATAATTTCGTTTCTTAAATAATGAAATCTAATACTTTAAAATTTAATATATCTGAAATTTTTTATTCGATTCAAGGCGAAGGTACAAGAGCCGGTCTGCCATGTGTTTTTATTAGATTGCAAGGTTGTAATTTGAGATGTAGCTGGTGTGATACCTCGTATGCGCTAGAATTAAATCAAAAAGAGATGGAAATGACTTCCGATGAAATAATTAACTTAGTTCAATCATACAATTGTAATTTTATTGAATTTACAGGTGGTGAACCATTGGCGCAATTTAATTCGGTAGAACTCATAAATACGTTTGCTCAAAATAATTACACCGTTGCAGTAGAAACTAATGGTCATTTTCCCTTAAATCATTTAGATAACAAAGTTATCAAAATAATGGACATCAAATGTCCTGCTTCTAAAATGGATAAGTTTAACAACTATAATAATATTAATTTTTTAAACAAAAGCGATGAAATTAAATTTGTAGTTTTAGATAAATCTGATTTTGATTGGGCGTTAGCAATCATAAGAAAATACGAATTAGTCCACAAAGTAAGCAGTATATTAATTTCTCCTGTTTATGGGAAATTGGAATATAAACAATTAGCAGAATGGATTTTAGAAACAAGATTGCCTTTAAAAATGCAATTACAAATACATAAATTTATTTGGGAACCAAATACACGAGGAGTTTAATATGAAAATTGTTTCTTGGAATATCAACGGCTACCGTGCTATTACTGGACAAAATACAAGTAAAGGAAAAGATAACCAAACCAATAATTTATTATTTGATTATATTTATTCTGAAAATCCTGATATAATATGTTTGCAAGAAACAAAATGTAGTCCTGACCAGATTCGCTCCGATTTATATGCTCCCGAAGGTTATCAAGTGTTTTATAATTGGTCTAAAATAAAAAAAGGATATAGTGGAGTTGCTACTTTTACAAAAATTCAGCCTGCCACAATTGTTACTGATATTCAAATTGAAAAATTTGATGTAGAAGGTAGAATTTTGCACACAGATTTTGCTGAATTTGCTTTGTTGAATATTTATTTTCCTAACGGCTCATCAGGACAAACCCGTATTGATTATAAATTGGAATTTTATGATGCAATTTTTGAATATACCAATAATTTACGAGAACAAGGGAAAAAAATTATTATGTGTGGTGATTACAATACTGCTCATAAAGAAATTGATTTAGCCCGTCCAAAAGAAAACGAAAACTCTTCTGGTTTTTTGCCTATTGAAAGAGAGAAAATTGATTGGCTGGTCAATAATGGTTGGTTAGATACCTTCCGATTTTTCAATAAAGAACCTAATCAATATACTTGGTGGGACTTGAAAACTCGTGCAAGAATTCGTAATATTGGTTGGCGGATAGATTACCACTTCATAACAAATGATTTACTTAATAATTTAAAGGCTGCAAAAATAGAACCCGATATTGTAGGTTCAGACCATTGTCCTATTGTAATTGAACTAAGTTTTTAAGCCTCCTGTTCTTGACTTAAAAATATAAGTTAAAATGTCCTTTATCTCTTCTTTATCTCTTTATTGAGGAGGCAATGTTTTACATTTCTTGCCAACTTTTTATTGAGATTTCGTTAATTCCAATTTTACAGAAAGCATAAATAAAAGCACTGGCAAGCCTTGCATTGGTTATTAATGGTGTATTTCCATCGATAGCGATTCTACGTATTAAATAATCTTTTTCTAATTCTTTTTCAGTTAAATCTTTAGGAATATTAATAATTAAATCAAAATGCTTTTGTTTAATCATCTCTAAAACTTGTGGAGTGCCTTCCTCATTCGGTCTATAAACTCTATTAGTTTCAAGTCCTGCATTTTTCAGAAAGTCATAAGTTCCTCCCGTAGAAAACACATTATAACCATTGTCAATAAGCATTTTAGCACTATTTACTAATTCAGTTTTAGAACGAACAGGTCCACCTGAGAACAAGATGTCTTTCTTTGGAATTATATAGCCAACCGATAACATTGCACTTAAAATTGCTTCGTAATAATTTTCACCGAGGCATCCTACTTCACCAGTTGAAGCCATCTCAACTCCCAAAACTGGGTCAGCAGAATGCAATCTTGCAAAAGAAAATTGGGGTGCCTTTACTCCAATATAATCTAAATCAAACAATGATTTATTTGGTTTAGGTGGCTTTTGTCCTAAAATCGCTTTAGTTGCTAATTCAATTAAATTTGATTTTAAAACTTTGGATACAAAAGGAAAACTCCTTGAAGCTCGCACATTGCATTCTATTACTTTAACGTCGTTGTCTTTTGCTAAAAATTGAAGATTAAAGGGACCCGTAATATTAAGAGATTGTGCAATTTGGCTTGTTATTTTCTTGATTCTTCTTGTTGTTTCGACATATACTTTTTGAGGCGGGAAAAGCATCGTTGCATCTCCTGAATGCACACCAGCAAATTCTACGTGTTCAGAAATTGCATAAGCAAGAATTTCTCCGTTATCTGCCACTGCATCCATTTCAATTTCTTTTGCTTCTTCTATAAATTTTGAAACTACGACTGGATATTGTTTAGAGACAGAAGCGGCTAATTTCAAGAACTTTTCTAATTCAGTTTCATTAGAAACAATATTCATTGATGAACCAGATAATACATAAGAAGGACGGACCAAAAGAGGATATCCCACTTCATCGGCAAATTCTAAAATATCTTCTATACTTGTTAATTCTCTCCATTCAGGCTGGTCAATTTTTAATTTATCTAATAATTCAGAAAATTTATGTCTATCTTCCGCCATATCAATAGAAAGCGGGGAAGTACCAAGAACAGAATAGCCATTTTTATATAATTTCATTGCTAAATTATTTGGGATTTGTCCGCCCATTGAAACGATTGTTCCTGATGGTGCTTCAAAATCTAAAATATCCATTACTCTTTCAGTCGTAAGTTCGTCAAAATAAAGTTTATCGCAAATATCGTAATCTGTGCTTACGGTTTCAGGGTTATAATTTATCATAATTGAGCGTAATTTACTGTTTCTAATAGTATTTGCCGCATTGACCGAACACCAATCAAATTCTACACTAGAACCAATTCTATATGCCCCAGAACCAAGTACAACAACCGATTTCCCATCATTTTCTGGAATAATATCATTTTCTGAACCGCAATAAGTCATATATAAATAGTTTGTCTTTGCAGGATATTCTCCTGCAAGTGTATCAATTTGCTTAACAACAGGTAAAATATGCCTCTTTTTTCTTTCTTGACGAACAATTTGAACAGCATCATCCATTGAAATATTATTATCCTTTAAGACAAATCTAGCAATTTGAAAATCCGAAAATCCTTTCTTTTTAACGTCAAGGAACAATTCATCTGGAATTGCTTCTAATGAATTGTATTGTGAAAGTTCATCTTTAAAATGGAAAATATTATTTAATTTATTTAGAAACCATCTATCAATTTTTGTTAATTCATAAATTTTATCAATTCCAATTCCTTGACTTAATGCTATTGCTATTATAAAAATTCGTGTATCAGTTGGTTCTGCAAGTTCTTTTTCAATATCATTAACGATAATATCTTTATTGCCAACAAAGCCATGCATCCCTTGTCCAATCATTCTCAACCCTTTTTGGATTGCTTCTTCAAAGTTTTTACCAATTGACATAACTTCGCCAACACTTTTCATACTACTACCAATTTGTTTTGAAACTCCTTTGAACTTATTCAAGTCCCAACGTGGTATTTTGCATACTACATAATCAAGTGATGGTTCAAAAAAAGCAGGTGTTGTTTTGGTGATAGAATTTTTTAGATTATGCAAGCCGTATCCTAACCCTAACTTTGCTGCAACAAATGCTAATGGATACCCTGTTGCTTTTGAAGCCAATGCTGATGAACGTGAAAGTCGAGCATTTACTTCTATTACACGGTAATCCTCTGAATTTGGGTCTAATGCATATTGCACATTGCATTCACCAACTATTCCAATATGCCTAATAATTTTAATTGCTAATTTCCTTAACAATTGATATTCACTATTTGTCAAAGTTTGAGAAGGGGCTACAACAATACTTTCACCAGTATGAATGCCTAACGGGTCAAAGTTTTCCATATTACAAACTGTAATGCAGTTATTGTATTTGTCTCTTACTACTTCGTACTCTATTTCCTTCCAACCTTTCAAAGACTCTTCAACCAATATTTGTGGAGAATAGGCAAAAGATTTCTGAGCTAGTGTTTCTAATTCTTGTTCATTTGAACAAAATCCGCTTCCAAGACCACCGAGAGCAAATCCTGCTCTAATAATAATCGGGAAATTTAAAACTTTGGCGGCACTCTTTGCTTCTTCTATATTGTTGCAAGCAATACTTTTAGGGGTTTTAACATCAATTTCATTTAATTTCTTTACAAATAATTCTCTATCTTCTGTATCTAATACTGCTTGAATTGGGGTACCTAAAACTTTTACATTGTATTTTTCAAAGATATTGTCCTTAAAAAGACTTATGCCACAATTTAATGCGGTTTGACCACCAAAAGAAAGTAATATACCGTCTGGTCTTTCTTTTTGAATAACTTTTTCAACAAAATAAGGTGTAACTGGTAGAAAATAAATTTTGTCCGCTGAATTTTCGGAAGTTTGCACTGTCGCAATATTTGGATTAATAAGTATTGTTTCTATATTTTCTTCTTTTAATGCTTTTAATGCTTGTGAGCCTGAGTAATCAAATTCACCAGCTTCTCCAATTTTTAAAGCTCCTGAGCCAAGCAATAGCACTTTTTTTATTTTTGCTTCCATTTTTTCACCTCATCAATAAAGTTATCAAATAAAAATTCTGTGTCTGTTGGACCACCAGAAGCCTCCGGGTGAAACTGTACTGAACATATTGGTTTATTTTTATGCTTCAATCCTTCGTTAGAATTATCATTTAAGTTAATAAAATATGGCTCCCATTCTTCTGAAAGACTACTTTCATCAACTGCAAATCCGTGATTTTGTGTAGTAATATAAGCCCGATTTGTACCAACTTCTAAAACTGGTTGATTATATCCTCTATGACCGTACTTTAATTTATATGTTTTTGCTCCACTTGCAAGAGCAAGCAATTGATTGCCTAAACATATCCCAAAAATAGGACGGTCTTCGGTTAAAACAACTTTCAAGTTATTTATCGGTGATTCACATTGTACCGGATCACCAGGTCCATTAGAAATAAATAAACCGTCATATTCTTCTTTGGTAAAATCATAATCCCATGGAACTCTTATAATTGTTGTATTCAATTTTAGTAAAGACCTAATAATATTTGCTTTTACACCACAATCTACTAATAAAATCTTATGCTCCCCAGTTCCATATACAACTTTTTCTTTTATACTGACCATATTTACAAGATTATCTTTATTGGGATCCCAAAAATCTATCGGGTGGTCCGCAAATTCTATCTTACCGAGCATTGCTCCTTTTTCTCTAATTCTTTTGGTTAAAGCTCTACAATCAACATCATAAAGTGCTGGAATTTTATTTTCTTTTAACCAATCAGCAAGGCTCTTTATAGCATTCCAGTGGCTGTAATTAAAAGAATAATCTGATATAATTAATCCTGAAATATGTATCTTGTCTGATTCAAAAAAGTTTGGAATACCACCTGTTTCTGAATAAACAGGTAATCCATAGTTGCCAATTAAAGGATATGTGAGAACAAGTATTTGACCTTTGTACGATGGATCTGTTAAACTTTCAGGATAACCTACCATTGCAGTGTTAAAAACCACTTCACCTGCATTAGATCTTTCATACCCGAAAGTCTTCCCGACAATTTCAGTTCCATCCTCCAAAATTAATTTTGCAGTTTTGGACATTGTTTTATTTTTATTTTATAATTTTCAAATTACTTAAATATATTTTTTTTATTTTCAATAATCAAAATATATTTTTTACAAATTCTACAAAATTAAGAATATTCTTTGGTTAAATTGAAAAAGTTTTTTCAATATTTCCGATTATTTCTCCAAATACAACTGAATTCCTCTTCTTTTCACTAAATGCCGAAACAATTAGGTTTAATACGATTTTATATTGTCATTAAAATATTTTTCAATTCTTGGTAAATTATCACCTGAAAGAGATGAAAACTGCTTTTCGCAGACATCTGAAAACCGAGCTAAAACCTTTCTGTTAATAGATTCTTGGTCTTCAAAAATTGCTATTGAATGAAATCTTAAATTCCACCTTTCGTATTGCAGTAATGAAATAGTAACATCTCTGCATTTATCATCAGTATTAATAGCAAAGATATAAAGAGGTTTAGCCATACCATTAACTCTACAATCAACAGGATATTTTGCTCTTGGGTCATTATCAGGATGGTTATAATCAAATTTTATTCTCGAATTATCAATTTTTTCAGAAATGAATTCTCTGAAATCTTGTAGAAATGTTGATTTAACTCTTTCTTTACTTAAATAATTAATATCAGAAATTCTAACTAATCCCTGAATATATGAAAATAAAGAATCGCCCCAAGAATCATTTAGTTCTGTTAAAATTGCACCATACTTAACCTCTAATTCAAATTGAGAAAGAACATTTGAAATAATTTGTGATCTTGTCCCTTTTTCAATTGTATCAATATCGAGTTCATAACTAAGATGCATAAAAGTATGTCCTTCATCAGTCAGAATCCATTTCCCATTTTCATATTTCAAAACAATAGAGAAAAAATCACCATCTTCAAATTGAAATGGAGTGAACACTTTAAATCTATTTGTTCCTTCTTGGTATAAAGAAATATCGGAGGAAACCTTTTTTTGAAATTCGGATTTTATTAATTCAGTATTCATAATCATTCCTAACTAAATAATGGTTGCATATTTGAATTTGGAAAAGAAACATTGCAATCTTCTGTAAAACATAGCCATGCAGAATGAATATCTGAATATCTATCGGTCGGCTCTGCAAAATGCTCTGGTTTAAATTGTGAATTTGTTTGATAACGTTCTGTTGCTAAATGAATATGAAAATCATAAAACCTTTCGGTCTTTTCAAGTCTATTCTGGTGTTGGTGACTTTTACCATTATATCTTTTTAATCTTATTAACATATTAGAATTCGGCTTAATATAACCTAAAATAATTGAGAAATCCAAATGATGATGGATACTTTGACGAACCATAATTCTAAATTTACTCCCATCTGGCCGGTCAATATTAAATTCATTTTCTTTATGCCCTTTCTTTTCTTTTGCTTTTGCTAAAAAATCTTTAAATTCATGAGGAAATTTCTTCAACTCTTGAATTAAATTCTCAATTTCTTTATCAGTTAAAAAATCTGTTGCCATTTTTATTTCTCCAAATAAAACTGAATTCCTCTTCTTTTCACTAATCTTCGAAAACTCAACCAACTTCTTTCAAATCCTGCTTCTCAATAAAATAATTGTGTCCATCAAGTAATCTTTCTTTATTTTCATTTGTATCATTCCTTCATCTGATTCCCATTATCTCCACGTTTGTTCGCTAAATTTCTCCTTTTTTGAATTTTAGCAAATGAATAAATGCAAAATAAGGAAAAAACATTCTATATCCAAAAATATTTTTGATTATTATATTTTTTTTAATTATTCTTTATTAAATATCTGTAAGATAACCATTTTGCCAGTCTGAATAATAAGAAAAATAATTAACCTAATTATTAATGCTAAATTAATACTAATATCACCAATACTATAAACTCCTTTATGCCCTTGCTTTTCTTCTTATTTCTACAAATACAAAATTTTTGGAATATTTATCATTTGAAAATAGGCTGTCCTTATATAAATTCGATGTTATTTTTATCCTTGTTCATTAAAAAGTTCAAATTTAACTTTCTAAACATCCAATTTTTTCCGAAATCTTTGCTCTTTTTCTGGCATAATTTTTGATTCTTTTCACCTTTTTGGAGGCATTTTTTAGATGCCTTTTATGACTTTTTTTTTAATGAACTTTGTTCATTATCCTTGCCTTTTCACTTTGGCACTTTGTTATCAGACAAATGCGATAAGCTGTAATTTTTGCGGAATCTAAGTAAATCCCGCAATTTTATCCGTAAATTTACGTATTTTTACAAATTAGGTAAATTTACGGATTGTGGAGGTAAATTTACCGTCGTATTTTTGCTTTTGTAAATTATGCACAATTAAAAAAAGAAAACGTGATGACAGAAAATTTACAAATGAAAAGATACATACCAAGAATTCAAGTGCTAATCGCTCAAGAAACTTTGGAATACTCCGATAAACTTCGTGAAATTTTCAAAGATGACCCTGACATTTACTTAATTGGTGTTGTCGCTGACGGCCGTGAATTGGTTTCTTGGATGCTTAATCGTCAAATCGATATTATTGTTACTGATATGAGCTTGCCGATTATGGACGGCTTGTTTACTATGCAACTAATTTCAAATTTAAATAATAAATCTAAATTTATTTTCTTTACCGATTATGATGACGAATGGTTAATTCGTAAAGCTATCAATATGGGAGCTGCAGGGTTTGTTTCCCGTAACTCCGAAGATGCCTGCATCAAAGATGCTATCAAGGTTGTTTATAGAGGCGGCGCTTATATTGATATCGATTCTTTGAAAAAACTTAGCCAATACAATTTGAAAGCTGTTGATATGAGTAAATTTTCTGAATACCTTACTTAAATTTACTTGTTCTGTTTTTGACTATTTTTCTTTAAAAATAGATGTGTTCTTTGAAAATTGGAAAATCACTAATGCGAAAAGTTGCGAAAATTAATTAACAAATTTTATAATTCAGAATGACAGATGGAGATTCTTCACTTCGTTCAGAATGACGGATGGAGATTCTTCACTTCGTTCAGAATGACAGATGGAGATTCTTCACTTCGTCCAGAATGACGGATGGAGATTCTTCACTTCGTCCAGAATGACGGATGGAGATTCTTCACTTCGTTCAGAATGACGGATGGAGATTCTTCACTTCGTTCAGAATGACAGATGGAGATTCTTCACTTCGTTCAGAATGACAGATGGAGATTCTTCACTTCGTTCAGAATGACAGATGGAGATTCTTCACTTCGTTCAGAATGAC
>JAJXYC010000010.1:44736-63388 GCA_021780815.1 Bacteroidota bacterium
GATGGAGATTCTTCACTTCGTTCAGAATGACAGATGGAGATTCTTCACTTCGTTCAGAATGACAGATGGAGATTCTTCACTTCGTTCAGAATGACAGATGGAGATTCTTCACTTCGTTCAGAATGACGGATGGAGATTCTTCACTTCGTTCAGAATGACAGATGGAGATTCTTCACTTCGTTCAGAATGACGAAAACAAAACGGTACAGATTACTTTACAAGTAGAAAACTTTATACCGCTTGTACTGGCAATTTACAAGCGGCAAAAAAAATAGAGACTTTACTTTCTTTTCGTTCTTTGACATAATTCAAATAAGTTATCGGGCAGGGTAACTTGTTTTTCCGAAGGCTCCGAGGAGCCTACGTTGATTTAATATTTAAAGTGGTTACTCCGGTAGTTAGCCTTGATGTTTGTACTTTATGGCGCCTACGACATTTTAAGTGAACTACGCTTTTTCCCACTTACACGGCTTCCTCTTGCTTCCCCGTATATCAATCATTTTGCATTGATGGCAAGTAAGAAAACGTGCCTCGCTTTTCTTCACACGTTATTTTGGTAGAAAGGAGTTTTTTTACATTTTTCCTATATTAAAATGTTCTATAATTTTTTTTATTTTTTTTAATTTTTTTTAGGAGACTTACAATGAAAAAGTTAATCGCTTTATTCGCTATTTTAGTCGCTATGACTAGTTTTTCTTTCGCTGCTAATTCAGCAACTGCAACTGTTAAAGTTTGGACCCCGATACAAGTTACAGTAACTTTAGATCCAGCACCAGCTACAGACATATTAATTGGTGGAACAACAACTTGTACATTTACAGCAAGCGGTACATGGGACACTGATGCTACTGGTTTTAATGCTAGTTGGACTGTAACTACTCCATCAACTACAGGTGGAACATTTACTTGGGAAGTAGACCCAGCAAACGATTTGGTAGTAAATGCATCATTGACTGGAACTGCAAAAGGCACTTCATCAATTACTGCAACTTATACAGTTACTTATGGATTCTAATATTAAACAGAGATGACCATTATGAAAGCAAAAATTTCAGTTCTGGTGGTCTTAATATGTTTAATTGCAAGCAACTTTGTTTTTGCACAGAGCGCCAATAACAATGTTCAGGAAGCCAGTGTATATTGGAACTTCAAAGTGTATGATGTAATCCAGTCACTGACAGGTGGGCAAGGTGACCTTGAATATAATATTTTGCGAGGCACAAGCCTAACACCTGGAGATGTTATGTCAGTTGGTTTTTCTGGAACAGCGAATGCATCAATAACAATGACAGCTGGTTCAGGCGGGACATATTCTATGACTCTCGGTTCAGGAGCGACTGGAAATGTTTCAATAACAGTGAGTGTGGCAACCGCAAATGCATTCGACGGAAGTGGTGAAGCTTATTGTGATATTACAATTAGTAATATTACAGCCGACGCCACTGCTCACGGGACATTTACGTACACAAATACTGTAACTGTTGAATATCAATAGGCAAAGCAAAAACAAAGAAAAATAAAATAAAGTGGTGGCTTTAAAGTTTGTTCTTTGAAAAGTGAGAACTACGTTCAGAATGACGAACTTTAAAGTGTACCCACTTTAATTAACTAACAAAATAATTAAATATGTTTAAGACCAAACAGAAGAGGAAAAAAATGAAAAATCAAATTTCAAGATGGATTATCTTTTCTCTAATTGTTATGGTCGCAACAACGATGACGATGAAAGCTACACCAGCACCAAGTAATGTTGGTTCAGCTACAGCAACTGTGTATGCGCATATACCACTTTACATAGACCCAATAATTCCCACAAATCATACGGGTAATATTTTTCCACAAATAATATTACGTACGGGTGAACCAACAGGTGTAAGTGGTGGCAGTGTATTAATGCCAGTACCATTTGCAGTATTTGGGATTAATGGAGACAAAGATGCGCCAATTGATATTACATACAGCACACATTTTTTACACACTACTGGCATGAGTTGTGTTGGACAATGGGCTTTAAGAGTAGAAAATGGTTCTACTTCCACAGCAACAACATACTCCAATTTAGGAGGGACATTATTTGATGTGTCATTATCAGGAGATTGTCCAACATCAAATAGTGCATATGATTCTGGCGGAGGTGTATCTATGTATGCTTATATAACATCTATAACAGCAACTGCAGATGCGGAAGTGGGAGTTAATCAGCTGATATTTACAGTTACAGCTGCTTATAGCTTTTAGAGAGAAGTCGCAAAAAAGCGGGGAGATTTATACAAAACAAAAAAGAAGTTTCTCCGCTTTTTTCATTTGCAAGAGAGATGGAGCAAGAATGATGAAAAATTTAACTAAGTTAAAGTTCGCAATACAAACAATTATTATTTCTCTAATTTTATTGTTGATAATAACAGTTACAACGAAATCAAATCCAACAAATGTAGGCACAGCAACCGCAACGGTAAATGCACATTGTCCATTGTTTATGGACCCAGTAATACCGCAAGACCGCACAGGCGAGCTTTGCCCGCATATTATATATCCAACAGGACAGCAAACTTGGGTAGGAGGTTGGTATAAGATTTATGCTTTTTACTGGGTATTCGAAGCACCAACATGCCATCCATTTGCCATATTTGGAGTAAATGGAGAAAAAGATGCACCGGTAGTTTTAACATATAATACGCACTTTTCAAAACCAGATGGCATGAGTTGCCATGGAGGTTGGACAGAAGGAACGTGGAATTTTAGCGCATTCATATCCAAAAAGGAATTGCCGGGTTCAGGTATAGGAGGAAGTGGAAGCACAACATCAAAATTAAGAGGTTATAGCCCTACTGATGATGACCCACCACATTCGTGTTTGGGAGGAATTTGGGTAGCGGCATTCGTTTCCGACATAACAGCGGGAACAAATGCAACACGAGGCGAGAACCAATTAATATTTACGTTACAAGCGGAATATAATTTTTAGAGAAAAGGAAATTCACAATAAACACACGAAGAGCGGGGAAGCATTCCTTTCCCGCCGTTTTAAACGGCTGAATAACAAAAGAGATTTTTCACTATGTTCAGAATGACAAGAAAAGAATAAGAAATAATATAAAGATGAGAAAATGATTTTAAAATTTAACATATTAAACCGAGCAAGTATCAAAGTAGCGTTAATAGCTATCTTTGGGTTATTGCTATTTACCTTTGAGGCACATTCTCAAAGTAAAAAATTATTTGATGATAATGAATTGCAATGTGGACAAAAAGTAGCAATAGTGAATTCAGGGGATTTAGATATGGGTAATGTGTTAAAAGGAGCAGAGACATATTACAATGATGACAATGTAATAAAATTTAAGATCACAAGCACGGACAAATTAGACATTAGAATATCAAAATACGTAACAGTCAGTCCAAATGATGGTACTCAGTGGAATAAAGAATGGAAGATGGGACCACTCACAGGATTTGAAAATATATTATCTCATAATAAAGTATCGTTAAATAATAGCAACAGCAAGACATATTATGTAACGATGAAAATAAACAGCATATACGTTCCTTTAAACGGACAATCAGGGGAACATAAATTGAATATAACTGTATCAGTAGAAATAGATGAATAAAAATTCGTAATTTGCAAAAAAAAAGGAAGAAAAGATGCAAATCCCAAATTCACCCAATTTATCAAATTTACAAAAAATATTAGCAATAGTAGTCTTAATACTATTAACAACAATTACAATAAAAGCCCAAGTATCGGTAGCCCCGACAGCATTATTTGTAGATTCAGATTCACGAAGTTGTTCAATGTTTGTAAATAATCCAACCGACCACGATGTAGAAGTAGAAATAAGTTTAATGTTTGGCTATTCCGCCAACGATTCAACGGGGAAAAGTTATATAGAATACAAAGATTCAGTGATGGCAGAAAAATATAGTTTATATCCGTATATAACGGCATTTCCGAGGAAATTTGTTATGAAGCCGAAGACGCAACAAACAGTAAGATTTGTATTAAAGAATACATCGAAATTACCTAATGGTATTTATTGGAGCAGGATTAGAACAGAATCAGGGAAAACACAAGAACAATTAGACTCGCAAAATGTAGAAGGAGTAAAAGTATTAGTCAATATGCGGATGGCAATGGTAACGGGAGTATTTTACAAAAAAGGCGATGAATACAATACAACTAAAATAGCAGTAGGACAATTAAGCACAAGAGAAGACACATCAAAAATATATTTAGTATATGATTTATCCAAGCAAGGTGATTTTCCATTTTTCGGGACAGCAAAATTTAAAATAACAACCGAGAGTGGCAAAGAAGTAACTACCAAAGAAGAAAGTTTTTCTTTATATAAAAGTTCATTAAAAGCATTTGAATTTGAGAAGAAAGATTTTCCCGCAGGCAAATACAAAGTAGAAATAGAATTAACAAATGAGAACAAGATATTTCCTAAGGAATATTTACCTAAGACAAGTGAAACGAAGAACGTCCAGCAGATAGAAGTTAAGTAAATCTTAGAAGCAATAGATATATTAAGATAAGAGAATGAATTATAAGAGTATAATATATTTATTAATATTAATATTGATATTAAGTGGGAAGCTGCATTCAGAAGTACCAGCAGGTTATGATGAGGCAGTTTTTTCAATACGGTATAATTCATTTTCAGTAGAAAAGATAGTATATTTTTCGTTTGATAAGCAGGCGCTGTATATACCATTTACCGATTACCTATCATTTTTATTAATCTATTACAAAACAGAAGATGGAGAAAAATATACGGGTTATGTCAATAATCCGGATAGTTCATTTGTGATAGATTTCAAGGGAAAATATTTTACATCTTATTATACCAAAAGAGCGACAATAAAAGATGATTGGTGGTTCAATAAAGATGGGCAGATATATTGTCAATTAAATATGTTAGATAGTGTTTTCCACATAGAAACACGTTTAAATGTATCGGATTTGTCAGCATATTTCAAGAGTGAAATAACGTTTCCTGTGATAAGGAATTACCAAGCATTAAGGCAATTAAGAGAAGGTAATTCAATAACAAGCGACGAAGAAGTTCCCGATTATCCCAAAATAGAAACTAATACGTTCAAATGGATAAATGGCGGGATAATAGATTATAATTTATCAGCGACCAAATCAGGTGAAAATTATTCATCATCTGTATTTTTAAACACGGGCTTAGAGTTATTAGGTGGCGCTTTTCAAGTAGCAACGAATGGGAATTACAATAATATTAACCGAACGATACAGACTTATACAAAATTTGCGTGGAAATATAATTTTGAGGAGAATAAATATATATCCACAATAAATTTAGGGGAACAATACACAACAATAGATTTGAATCAGCCGACGACGTGGATAAGAGGTTCAAGTGCAATATTGTATGGTTTTGAAATCAACAATAGACCATTATTGATGCCCAGACAATATGAAAAGCGATTGATAACCAAACAATTAGGGAAGTATTGGAAATCGGAAATAAAGATAGATGAGAGCCAAACATTAATGTTACAAACAGACGACAACGGCACATTAAGTTTTTTATTGCCGATACGTTATGGAGTAACCCGCTATAATGCAAAATGTTACGGACCGAACGGCGAATTTAACCAATTTAGCGATGAAATATATGTACCTACTCAAATGCTAAAAATGTTCCAAGTTCAATATGATATAACTGGCGGAATAGATGAAACGGACAACACCAAAGTAATCAACGGGAATTTTCAGTTAGGTTTAACGAGTTGGGAAACATTTAATGTCTCAATATTTCAAAGAGAAAATCAAAGAGCAGAAATGTTTTTTGGTAATTTGACAGAATTATGGGGCAATATGATAATGGGGATGTCATATTCGCCGGACAATATGTTCGGTTCAAGTTTGAATTTTAGCACCCGAGGAGGTGAAAACTTCAATATAGGATACATGAAATTTTTAAAGCGTTCCACTTTTAACACAAGCGATGCGTCAGACAGAGTGGATTTGCAAGGCTCTTTTAATCGCTTTTTTGATTTGCCATTTTCGTTGAATTTAATGGGCAGTTATTTACAAAGCAGTTCATATAAAAATTTATCATTTACACCAACGGTATATTCGTATTATAAAAACATAAGCATAATGAGCAAATATTTGCTTTATTATTCATTATCAAATTATGGAAATTTAAGCAGGCGAGATGGATTGGAATTAGATTTAAGTTATTATACAGGATTAGGGGAATTCTTAGGCTTTGACAACAGAATAAGAATGGATTTAAGAACAAATTACGATATACCCAATAAGCAATTAGGGAGTATAACATTAATGATAAATGATGATTTAGGCAAAGGATTACAATTATCAGGCAATATAACAAGAGAAATGACAAGCGGAAGAATGAGCGGCGGCATATCAGTAACGTTATACAATGATATATTACAATATAGAGGTAACAGCAGTTTTTCGGATAATCAAGCGGCAAGTTTTGGTTCAAGTTTAAACGGGTCTATAAATATAGATTTATCTACCCCCACCGTGTATTTATCGAACTCTCTGGGAGGAGGTGGACGTGGAAAAGGAGGAGCAAATATTAGATTTTATCAAGATTTAAATAATAATGGTATATACGATAGTGACGAACCAATAATGAAAGGCGTAAAGTTAAATACACCGGGTAAATTTACCCGTGTAACGCAAAGCAACGGAATAGTAATGATAAACGATTTAGTTCCCGGCGATAAATACAGTGTAAAAGTAGCCAAAGAATCATTTAGCAATCCATATATTCGTCCCAAAGTAAGTGAATTCTCTTTCTATCCGGAGCCAAATGTTATAACTAAAATAGACATACCTTGCTTTTCAACTGGAATATTGGAAGGTAGAATAATTAAAAAAGACAAAAAAGAGATAACAGGTCAAGGTGGAGTAAAATTACATTTAGTAAATATTGATAGCACCCAACCAGAAATATCCATAGAAGTGTTTTCTGATGGAACGTTCTATACAATGGGAGTTCCTGTAGGGCAATATAAATTATCAGTAGATTCAGTTCAATTAAAATTGTTAAAAAGCAAGATAATTCCCAAAGAAAGGACAATAGAAATACATCCGACAGCCGATGGAGATTATATTGGACAGATAGAATTTGAAGTATCGCCATTAACAAGTGAGCCGACAAGTCCAGATAAGTTGTCTATTGAATCAGAAGAAAGTTTAGCCGCAACCAAAGCTTCTTCCCATTCCGACCATTCGGCACCATTAATTAATCAAAATAAACAAATTACACCGGCGGCAACAGACGGTACGTCTCTTGTAGTATCGCCAGAAGAAAAGGAAATATTGAATAAAATTGATTTGCAAAATCAAGAATTAAACAATATTCAAAGACCTGCAACCACTAAATATACAGTATATTACAACAAAGCAAAAGATACACATTTAAATTCCAAAGCTAAAAATGAGTTGGCTAAATTAGCAAGAGCAATTTTATCCCATCCCAGTTCTAAAATATTATTAGAAGCACATAACGATAATGCAGGCACTTTGAAAGAAAATTATGAAATATCAGAAAAAAGAGCCAGCGAGATAGTTACCTATCTGATGAAACAAGGTATAACCGCAAATCAATTAATAATTCACCCAAAAGGTTCAATTCAACCAATAGTAGATAATACAAGTGAAGAAAGCCGCAAAAAAAATAGATGTGTAGTAGTAAAAGTAATTGAGTAGTTATTTAAAAATTAGGTAGTTAATAATTTCTATTTTTTAGATAATTCTTGTGCGATTATTTTCATTTCTCTTAAACTCTGAATATTTAATTTAGTATTGATATTTTTCCTGTGAGTGCTAACTGTAAAAGTGCTGACATTTAATTTATTGGCAATTTCTTTTGTAGAAAGCCCCTTTCCAACTAATGTTAAAATATCAATTTCCCGATTAGTTAATATAGCTTTCAATTCTGCATTACTAAATTTTGGATTAACATTGTCATTAAATTGATTGAACTTAAAAGAATTAGCATTAGGCGATTTTTCCAATCTCTCAATTGTTTGAAGAGTTTTATTATTGAAAAACAAATCAGCAAAATGAGAAATTTCATCAAAGAGAATATCGAGAATTTTAGAATTAAAATATTTTTTCCCTTTCAATAAAACACAAATAGAGTGATATAACTCTTCTTTTGCCACATCTTTAAATTGATA
The DNA here is from genome assembly GCA_021780815.1 of Bacteroidota bacterium. GTDB lineage: Bacteria > Bacteroidota > Ignavibacteria > Kapaibacteriales > UBA2268 > GWF2-33-9. Next base: position 52,936 of record JAJXYC010000010.1, read on the forward strand.
CCCATCAGCCCGATAAGCAAAGGATTTCAAAAGAATTTCTTTATCCTCACTAATTGAAAGGAACATCAATTTTGTCTCTGGATAATGTTCCTTGATATATTTAATAGCATAAAACCCATCTTGTTCAGGCATAAAAATATCGCAAAGTACAATATCAATAGTATTCTCTGATAAAATATTAAGAGCTTCATATAAAGAAAAAGCAATGAAAATATTTCCGAATTCGGTGTAACTTTGCAATAGTGCTTTTGTTCCAAGTGCAGAAATCTGAAAATCATCAATGATTAATAAATTATAGTTCTTTTCCATAAGCATAGGTAGTTATTAATTACAAAATTAATTAAAAAACACATACGATTTATTAATTAATGTTCATAAAAGTCAAAAAAAAATAAAAAAAATAAAAATTTTTCTTGCATATTAATTTTTTATTACTTAATTTTGTTTTGACAATAATTACCTAATTTGAAAATATAGGTAGCGAAATTGAAAACAATAATTAACTATATAAAAGAGGTTGTAATGAAAAATTCCTTCAAATTATTTGTAATCCTTATAGGATTTTCTTTTGTATTTTTTTCTTGTGAATCCAATTCACCAGTAACTCCTGTTAGTACAAACAGTACTAACAATCCAACTTACATTGTAACCATACAAAGCGATGGTAATTCAATACAAAGTAACAATATTGAAAGTGATATTAAACAAATATTCGCAGAACATAATATAGATATATCCTCATTAGTTTATACTTATTCAACGGTACTAAAGGGTTTTGCGGCACAATTATCAGACGGGGAAGTTGCCTCACTTAAAAATGATAAAAAAATAATAGCAATTGAAAAAGACCAGGAATATCAATTAATTGACAAAGTAGAAAGCATTGATGATGCAAAAGGTAGCAAGGTGCAAGGTCAATCAATTCCTTGGGGAATTACTGCAATTGGCGGATCTGTTAATGCAGGTCAAACAACAGGAGTAGCTTGGATTGTTGATACAGGAGTTGACTTAAATCATCCTGATTTAAATGTTGATATGTCATTAAGCAAAACTATGTATACTTCTGGTACTGATGCCGCATCAGCTGATGATTTAAATGGACACGGAACACATGTGGCTGGAACTATTGCGGCAATTAACAATTCAGTTGGAGTTGTTGGTGTTTGTGCTGGTGCAAAAGTTATTGCTGTGAAAGTTTTAAATTATCGTGGTTGTGGTGCAATTTCAACTATTGTTGCAGGGTTAGATTATGTCGGTTCACACCTTGTTTCTGGCAAAATTAACGTGGTTAATTTAAGTCTTGGTGGTTCAGTTTCTACTGCTCTTGATAACTCTGTTAAAAATTTAGCAGGGCTTGGTGCTTATGTTGTTATTGCCGCAGGAAACTCAGCAAGTAATGTATTAAATTATTCGCCTTCAAGAGTAGAAGCTACAAGAGTTTTTGTAATTTCCGCAGATGATATTAATGGCAAATTTGCATCGTTTTCAAATTATGGAAACCCATCAATTGATTATTCTGCACCTGGTGTAAGTGTTTATTCTACTTATAAAGGTGGATTGTATGCTACAATGTCTGGAACATCTATGTCGGCTCCTCATGTTTCTGGCATACTTTTGGCTAATAATGGTGTAGTTAATTGGTCTGGTTATGTTATTGCTGATAAAGATGCATATCCTGATAAAAAAGCGAAAAGGTAAAATAGTCTCAAAATTTTAACGCTGCCTCGTTAAAATTTTGAAATAAATATCTTCTTAAAAAAAATGAAAAAAATAGCAAAGGCTGTCCAAAAGACAGCTTTTTTTTATTTATTGTCATTCTAATCGTAGCGAAATCTACACCTTTATAAACTTCATTGGCTTTTCATTTCCAATTTTCAGAAAATAAATTCCGGGTGGGAGGGTGGAAACATCAATCTTTTGCAGGGGATAAAGATATTTATTCCCTACGGATAATACTTTATTTCCGAACACATCAAAGATTTCAATGGGATTGCCCCATCAGAAATAGAAAATTGAAGGTGATAAAGCTAATTACGGGATTTGGGAAAATCCGGTATTGTGTTGTAAAAAAATGGGTTGGAAACGGAGGTATCTGTGTTGTCAAGTAAGAAAATTATTGCTCTTAAATAAGAGTATAATATTTGTGGTAGTAGAAAAATAGGGAACACCATTGACCCACTATAACACAGTTGTAAATGTGAATGTAGATTTTTATATAGGGAAATTTCAAGGATTGAATTATTGAATATTGTAGCGCATAGGGGGCTACAGAATAGTGTAACTACAAATTATTGTTTACCTCAAGATACTTTATAATTAATTGAAATAAAAGATAAATATAATTTATTCGTATATCTACTTGTTTTTAGATATTTTTGATATTACCCAAAAACTGTTTAGAAAACTGTTTATATTTTTATCTGAATATATAATTCTATAAAGGTATTCACTAAAAATTTATTACAAAAATAATAAAATTATTGATTATTCCCAAAAATTTGTTAATTTGTTTTTTTATTAGTTAAATAAAAATTATGAAAAAAATTACTGTTAATTTCAATATCCAATACAAGAATAAAAAAATTTCTCCCATTTTATTGTCAGTTACTTGGGAAGGAAAAAGAGTGCAATTATCTACAGGTATTTCTGTAGAAACAGCATCTTTCGATATATTAAAAGGAAAAGTAAAAAATTCTTATTCTCATGCGTCAGAAATTAATCAGTATTTAAGGTCCGCTGCTCAAAATATTAGTTCTAAGTATTTTTCATTATCTGCGGTTGGAATTGAATTCACAAAAGATAATATTCTTGAATTTTTAAAAAAGGAAGTAAATAGTACAAATATTGAAGATTCTGAAAAAAAATCTCCTTTATATATTCTGGAACATTTAGAAAATTTTATTAAAGAAAATTCTGGTTCTAAAAAAATCTCTTATAGGTCAATTCAAAAATATCGAACGTTAAGAAATCACATAATAAATTTTGAAAAAAAATCAAAAATTAAATTATTGTTAGAAAATTCTGATAAAAATCATTTTGACAAATTTGCATTATTCCTTTCCAAAGAATTGGTAAATCCAAGTATTGAAAAATATTTAAGAAGTATTAAAGTAATTATTAATGACGCTTTTAATTTAGGTTTGATAAAATCAAATAAAATAAATAATATTATTTCACAAACCGTAAAGGATTATAATATTAATAAACAAACATTAAAAGAAACTCTTACAGAAAATGATTTAAAATTAATTGAAGATTATTCACCTTCAACACAAAGACTAATATTTATCAAAGACTTGTTTTTATCTCAAATTTATACAGGTCTAAGGTATTCAGATTTAAACCAAATTAGAAGGGAAGTAATTGATTTTAATAGAAAGTTAATCAAAATTAATCAGACAAAAACTCAAGATTATGTTGAAGTCAATTTATCTTCGAAACTTTTTGAAATTCTCCAGAAATATGATAACTTCTCATTTGTAAAACCCAACTCAAAGTTAATATCTAATCAAAAATATAATGATGGAATAAAGGAATTATGTAGAGAAGCAGGAATAACTTATGATATTCAAATAGTTAAATATAAACTAAAAGAACGTATTGTTAACTTTATTCCAAAATGGGAAGTAATTTCAAGCCATTATGCACGTTCAACTTTTGCTACACTATCTTTAATGAGAGGAATACTTCCTGAAGAAGTAATGCAAGTAACAGGTCATAAAGATAGAAGTTCATTCCAAAAGTATGTTAAAATTTCAAAAAATCAGGCACTTTCGAATGTTCATCGTGTTTGGGAAGAAAAATAATTTGTTTAAACAATTATAATTAATTAAGTATCTTACCTGATTAATTAACATATAATAATTTTGCAATGACGGCTCTAAAAAACGTTTATAAATATTATTATGCCACTCTTTCTCCATATAAGTATTTCTGGAATTCTATAAATAATTTACTAATATTTGCAACATCACCTAAGATTTCTTTTGCATCTTCTAATGACTGGTATTTATTAGTAAGCAATATTGGCAATTTATCCTGGTCAAGTTCTTCAACTCCAATTTCAATATATTTGTTAAGTACAAAGGAAATAAATTCTTTTTGTTTATCATTTATTAATGCAAAAATTGTTGCTTCAGCTGCTTTGGCTCTTGCTTCTCGTGTTATTGCAATATAATCACCATTGAAAACATATTCCAAAACATCATAGAGGTCGCTTTTTTCCATTTCAACAAGTTTCTGTAAAGTCAGTAAATCTGATTTTGGAAAACCTGCATCATCTAATTTTTCTAACAAAATTCTGCGTGTAAGTGGATTGCTCCATATTTTACGCAATTCTTCTTCATTGCTAAATAGTTTTGGTAGTTCACCGAAAAGGTTATTTAAAAATTCCTCTGATGATATTGGTTTCCCATCAGCACTCCAAAAAGAAGTAGAAATCATGTGTTGAATTTCTCTTTCCTTACCTTTTGCAAGTTTTACTTTAATTTTTTGTTTTCTTTTTCTTTCCTCTTTTTCTTCGGGATTGTCTGGTACTTCATTAGGTTTATATTCTTCCTGTGGTTCTTTAACTCCTTCTTCTATTCCTTCGTAAATCGGTTCCCCATCCCATTCAGGGTCATTAAAATGATGATGAGCTCTCACATAGTCCCAAATAGTAAAGTAGTCTTTTCCTTCATATAATCTTGTTCCTCTTCCTATTATTTGCTTGAATTCAATCATTGAATTAATCGGTCTTAGAAGAACAATATTTCTTACTTCCGGTGCATCTACTCCTGTACTTAGCTTTTGAGAAGTTGTTAGTATTGTGGGAATTGTTTTTTCATTATCCTGAAATTCTCTTAATAATCTTTCTCCTTCTTCACCATCATTGGCAGTTACTCTGGCACAATAAAAAGGATTTTTACTGATTGAGTTTTGGTTTACTAAATCCCTTATCAAAGCAGCATGTTCCTGATTTGCACAGAATATAAGTGCCTTTTCTTTTTGATTGCATTCTTCCAGGTAGATATTTACACGTTTGGCTTCACGTTCAACAATTTCAATAGTACTGTTAAAGTCTTTTTCTTCATATAGTTTTCCTTCTTCTATTTCTCCTTCAATTACTGTATCGTCTGATGTGTAGCGATAATCGTCCAATGTGGTGTTTATTCTCTTGACTTTGAAAGGTGTTAAAAATCCATCGTTTATTCCTTCTTTTAAGGAATAAATATAAACAGGTTCACCAAAGTATTTATAAGTATCAACATTATCTTTTCGTTTTGGAGTGGCAGTTAGTCCTAATTGGACGGCTGGACTGAAATAATCCATTATATCTCGCCAATTGCTTTCATCATTGGCTCCGCCACGGTGGCACTCGTCTATTATGATGAAATCAAAATAATCGGCTGGGTATTCTCCAAAATATGGTGTTGGTTCCCCTTGCTCATCAGTACCAGACATAAATGTTTGGAAAATGGTAAAGAAGATACTGCCATTTGTGGGAACACGTCCTTTTTTCTTTATTTCGTTTGGTTTGATTCTTACTAATGCATCTTCGGGAAATGCTGAAAATGAATTATATGCCTGGTCTGCTAATATATTTCGGTCTGCAAGGAAAAGGATTCGTGGTCTGCGTTCGACAGGCTCACGAACCAGCTTGTTGCCGTTGGTGTCTGAGGTTCTCGAAGACAAATTCCAACGTGTGTGAAACAATTTCCAGGCTATTTGAAAGGCAATTGCTGTTTTACCTGTTCCTGTGGCAAGTGTAAGCAAAATGCGTTTATTACCTTTTGCTAATGCTTCCATCGTTCTTTGGATTGCAATTTCCTGATAATATCTTAACTGCCATGTTCCACTTTTATCTTCAAATGGAATATTTGCAAATTTTTCTCTCCAGTCATCTTGTTCGGCAAAGGTTTTATTCCAAAGTTGTTCAGGTGTGAGAAAGCCCTCGACTAATCCTTCTGTCCCTGTTTTCATGCAAATTTGGTAAATTTCTTTTCCGTTGGTTGAGTAGGTTGTTTCAATTTGAAGTTTTTCAGCATATTTTTTGGCTTGCATTATGCCTTCGCCAACTGGTAATTCTTCACTTTTTGCTTCGATTACTGCTAAATTTCTGTTTTTATATTGAAGTACAAAATCTGCTGATAATGGCTTTGCTCTCTTTCCATTACCAACTAATCGTCCTTTACTTATGGGAAATTCACGACGAATTCTACTTCCTTCAATAATACCCCACCCTGCATCTGCTAATGCTTTTTCAATTAATTCTGCTCTTGTTTCTGCTTCATTCATAAATTTTATTGTTTATTACTAAATTATCACTTGACAATCACATAAAATATGATTGATTTTAAAGGACTTAATGGTTAAACAATATTGGGTTATCACATTACCATCACATAAACTATTAAGCCCAAAATGGAATATAGCTGGCATATTTTCTTGATTTATTTTCAGGGTCATCTTCTTTAATCACCTTTTTTTCAATAGCATCATCATCAACCATTGGCAAATAAACATCTAAACCTTCTTTGAGCATTAATCCTATAACGTAGTACTCAATTCGTTTGCCAAAGGCTGCTGAATGGCGAAATGATTTATTTTCTATATTTTTATTTTCTTCCATATTTCCGCTCTTGTTTCTGCTTCATTCATAAACAAACTCTTATTTAAACTACTGCATATTGCTGTTCGATAACTTCGGGATATTGATGCCAAATTTTTCCATCAAGCTCCTTCCCATTCAGTTTTTTATTCCGTTTTACCTTGTCAGCACCCCATGTACCCCACTGTTTAAAGAAAAAAGCAACATCATTTTGTTCGCATTGTTGCTTGATATTTATAACCCATTCTTTTTCCATTGGCCTGGCTTTGTTGCCACTTTCACCTCCAACAATTACCCAATCAATATTCGTGAGATTCATTTCGCCTAAATCCTCTAAAAGAGGTTCAACGGAGAGAAATAAAACGGTTGCATCAATATTTCTTAAGAAATCAATTCTAGGTAAACCTTCTTTTCTGTTATCAACCGTAACACCTAACCATATATTTTTAGGTATTTCTCGTTGCGACAAATACTCGAACATCCTGTCTGCTCTTTTTGTCAATATTTGATAGGTATGCTGTGGGGTTTCCTTAATTACGTTGAATATTTTGTTTAAATAATCTTCCGGCATATCCTTATGAAAAATATCGCTCATAGAGTTTACAAAAAATACAGTTGGCTTTTTTCTTTTAAAAGGGTCGTTAAGCCTGCTTGGAACGGGATTGAATTTAAAACCGTTTTCGTAGCCTTCCACACCCATAGCCTGCAAGCGAATTGCCATTGTTTCGGCATAGCAGTTTTTACAACCTGAACTAATTTTGGTGCAACCTGCCGATGGGTTCCATGTTTGTTCAGTCCATTCAATTTTATGTGTCATAATTATTTCTCCCCCAAAAATTAATTTATAACACTTTGATTATATACGTTTTAACATTATGTATATTTGTTGATGAATAATTCTTATCACCAATTCTTACAATTTTATTAGTTGATTCTAATTTTTTTACAACCTCTGTAAATAGATTTGGCTCACAGCCATGATACATTGCAAATTTCATTCCTGTAATATTATCAGTTATTTCTCCAGAAAATATTTTGTTTTTTATTTCATTTGAAACAGTATCTTTTTTAACATTTTCTCCAAGAATTTCAAACAATGACCCTTCTTCATAATTATTATCAATATTATAATTTGCTTCCCCAGATAAAGGATCATGTTTCCAACAAACTTTCAGAAATTTTTCCATTCCAAGAGTATGACTAGTCCCAAATATTAACCCGTAGTAGTTACCTTTCTTTTCCTCTTTGCGAATTGAATAATGGTGTAAATAATATTCTTTTTCTGCTGGAATCAAGTCTCTAAAATAATTAGCTACTGCTCTATGAATTTCGTTGGGTCTTATTTCATCAAATTTAATTTTTGATGTATCAATGTATTTTGTAGTATTTGGATGTTCTCTAAAACGGCTGATAAATGAAGATGAAATAAAAAAGATAAAGTCTGTTTTTGGATACGAAATAAGTTGTTTAAAAATTTGCTCATCAATTTGAGAAAAACCATACTGGTCGAGCAATATGAATTTACCATATTCTGTATTATTAAAGATATTGGTTATTGATGTATTTGAAAATATTTCCTGAAAATTATAATTCTCAACTCTGTATTGATAAATACATTCGCCACAATCATTTTCCTCATTACACTTTTTAATGTATTGTAAAATATTTTGTTTTAGTTCTTTACATTTATTTTCTTCTCCTTCATTAAATAGAAACTTTATTTCTTTTTTGGCATTGATGCAATATTTCCGGTTGGTTCCTTTTGCTTTCTCCAACAAAACCAAAGGACTTCCAGAATTATTGTTCAAATCTTTGCCACTGCCTGCGAAAAAATCGAAAATGTAGAGCTTTTTAAACCATGTACTATGCAGGAATACAGGAAACCATTCTTCAAAGCATTCGCCAAAAAGGTTTAATTTCAATTTGGTTGCTTCATAAAATACCGTTTTATTAATATTCTTTGCCATAATTATTTCAATTCTCCATTAAACGCCTTTTGCAAAATACTTTTTTTCAATTCTTCTAAATTATCTATTTTTGTCTGATAAATAGCTTCCAATTTTTGCGTTTCGGCTCGCAGGGCATCTAATTGTAGGACGATGGTTTGTTGTTCTTCAATTGATTTTGGAAACCAAATTTTTACATTATGAACATTGTTTCTGTTCAATGTTGGAACGCCTGCACCTGAACTATATTTGCCTAAATCAAACTGCAATAAAAAATAGTAGATACACCTTTCATAATTTCCATGAAAATCTTTTATGTAAAGAGCTGTATTTAACGGCCAAAAATCTTCTTCAATAAAATGAACATTTCCAATTGTTCCACTTCGTCCCGTAACAACTCCTGGAGCTTTTATTTTCCATTCATTTATTCTATCGGTAATTCCATTTGAACTGACTAATGGATAATCTCCTTCAAATCGTGAATGTGTTGGCAAGTCAAATCCCCTTTGTAAAACACAAACTTCATCAAATCTTTTCTCTACCCAACCTTCACCTTTTTTATTAAACACCCCCTGCAAATAGCTTTCAAAAAGTGCCTTCGACAGGCTCAGGCACACTTTGGCGTTTTCTTTTGCCTTGTCAATGGCGGCAAAGCACTCGTCTAAAATGGAAACGATGCGTTGTTGTTCGGAGAGAGGCATCCACAAGAAAGGTTCATTCTTGTAATCCTTGAAATAGATATGCGGAATGGCAGCACCAGCAACATATTTTTTGAAATCAACCGACATCAAAGAGTAATTCAGGTAATCTAAATCAATATTTTCTTTTGGCAGAATGTATTGCAAAGTTCCAATTACAGAAGTGTAAGCATCCATTTTTGTAACCCTACCAACACCTGAACCATCTTTTACAATTGATAAATATGGTTTGTCTCGATGATAAAAACTTACTTTTTTAATCAAACCGCTTGCTCCAAAAATTTGATAATCGCCTTCATCATCGGCTAATTTATTTTGCGATACGTTTGATGATGCACTAACACACACATCACCAATTGTTTTTATTTCCCAACCCTTTGGTAACTGAGCTTGTCGAATTTTCATATCATTTCCTTAATAGAGTTGCCTTCGACAAGCTCAGGCAACAGTTTTTTTCATTTTTTGTTGATTCGATGTCAACTTCGGTAGCTGTAATAGCTATGGTATCTGAGCCTGTCTTGATAGTTGTGGTGGCTGAGCTTGTCTTGATAGTTGTGGTGGCTGAGCCTGTCGAAGCCACAGTATTTGTGCCTGTCGATGCCACTTTTTCTCTTGGATATTGTGTATAATTCTTAGACAGGTGAGTGAGCTTGTCGAACTCACCTTTAATTAATGCTTCTTTCTTATTTCTGCTCCATCCCTGCACTTGCTTTTCTCTATAAAATGCTTCATCAATTCTTTGATATTCTTCAAAATAAACTAATTTTACAGGTTGGTGTTTTTTTGTATGGTTTGCACCTTCACCATTTTGATGTTGAGCTAACCGAAATTCTAAATTATTAGTGCTTCCAGTATAATAACTACCATCTCCACATTCTAAAATATACATCCAGCCTTTCATAACAATTCCTCAATTTCTTTTATTATACTTTCCACTGAGCTTTTATCCATTTTCGAAAAAGCGAACCATTTCTTTCCTAAGTCTTTCAACGAAGCTCCCAAGTGATATACGTCTTTATTGTCAATTATCAAAAAGCGGTCATGGCTTTTAGCAAAGTTCTTAAGTTTGAAATTACCATATTGTTCGTTTGCCTTTTGGACATCTAAGTTGAACTGTTTGTTAGTTGTCTTCGAAAGCAACAGTACTTCGACACCTTTCATTTTCTTGGAAAGATGCGTTAGAGTACTTTCATCAAGGTAATTATCAATCAGAACAATAC
>JAJXYC010000015.1 GCA_021780815.1 Bacteroidota bacterium
CCCAAATTCCTTTTTTCCACAACCAAGGACTATGGTCACTTTGATATGAAACTCCAACCATCAGTCCAACATTCTCATTAATCACAAATTCCGTAAAACCATAAACAGGATATTTCCCAACTAATTCGCCACTCGGCCATTTAACTTTTTCAAAATTATATGTATAAACATATTGCCCATCCTCTGAAAATTGTATTACGCCTGCTATTCCTGGTATTTCTCTCCTTACTTTACCCGTTGCAGGATCAAGTTCAAACAACCTTTTTGTAGTTGTTGTTACTAATATCGATTGTTCATCTGGTGTATAAAGTGCTTTAATTATATAACCTGGATCAACATTACTTAAATCATCCTTAAGAGTCATCCATATAGTTTCATCTTGACCCTCCGCTTTTGCTTGCTGTCCGCTGACGAACAAAAATATTGTGAATATAAGAAGTATAATTGATTTTTTCATAACTGTTGCTTTTTTTAGTTTTTGAATAACAAAATTAAACAAAAAAAATAGTTTTTTTATTTTTGCCCACTTTATTAATATATAAATAAAAAAAAAGACTAATTGTTACAAAAATGATATTTTTTGTGAAATTTTTAGGAATACCCCAAAAAAACAATCTACAAACCCCGATAGAGCAAAATAGAGAGTTGGAAAACAGAATATTACAAAAAAAACAAAAAGGAATTATTTCTGATGAATAAAAAATATTCACAAAAATAACTCCCCAAAAATAATAAAATACTATCTTTTAAAAAATAGGACTATATTCTTCTATCAATATAATCCCGAATTTTTGAAACGTTAATTCTATCTTGCAACATTGAATCCCGTTCTCTAATTGTAACTGTATGATCGATCAAAGTTTGTCCATCTACTGTCAGACAGAATGGAGTACCAATTTCATCTTGGCGACGGTACCGTCTGCCAATAGCTCCTGCAGTATCGTATTGAACACGGAAATATTTTTGCATATCTTTGTAAATTTGATGTGCATATTCAGGCATTCCATCTTTATTTACTAATGGAAATACAGCCAAAGTAATCGGAGCTAATTTTGCATCAAATCGTAATACCACCCGAGTATCTTCTTTCCCTTCATCAATAATTTTTTCTTCATCATAAGCATTACAAAGAAAAGCCATAAAAGCACGAGAAACACCACCAGAAGTCTCTATAACATAAGGCACATAACGCTCTTGATTTACAGTGTCAACGTATTCCATCTTCTTACCAGAATGGGATTGATGATTAGTTAAATCAAAATTAGTTCGTGAATGAATACCTTCAATTTCACCAAACCCGAAAGGAAATTCAAATTCAATATCTATGGCGTTATTAGCATAATGAGCAAGTTTTTCGTGTGGTTTCCATCTTAATTTTTCAGGTTGCATCCCCATTTCAATATACCAATTCCATCGCTGTTCTTTCCAATATTCGAACCAGTCTTTTTCCGAACCTGGTTTAACAAAATATTGCATTTCCATTTGCTCAAATTCACGAGTACGGAAAAGGAAATTTTTAGTATTAATTTCGTTACGAAAAGCCTTTCCAATTTGGGCAATACCAAAAGGAGGCTTCATTCTTGATGCATCCATAACATTTTTGAAATTAACAAAAATACCTTGTGCCGATTCGGGTCGCAAAAACACAGTTCCACTTTCATCTTCTACCGGACCAACAAAAGTTTTAAACATTAAATTGAAATTACGGACTTCAGTCCAATCTGTTGAACCAGAAACAGGGTCAGGAATTTGATAATCTATAATTATTTTAAAATAATCGTTGTTTTCTTGACATTTGTTCAATTTTTCTTCTATTTCTTTTGCTAAGTCAAATTTATGTTTGTTATTTAATTTCCGAATAAATTCTTCAATCAAATTATCAGCACGGTAACGAGCCTTAGACGTTTTATTATCAATCATTGGGTCAGAAAATTGAGCGATATGACCACTGGCAACCCAAGTCTTCGGATGCATTATTATTGACGCATCAACACCTACTATGTCATCACGATATGTCATTGCTTTCCACCAAGATTGCTTGATGTTGTTTAATAATTCAACGCCTAATGGACCATAATCCCAAAATCCATTTAATCCACCATATATTTCTGATGATTGAAATACAAAGCCACGCCTTTTTGCTAATGAAATAATTGTTTCTAATTTTACCATTTTGTTCTTATATTTTATATAAACTACAAAATTAAGAAAAAGAAGTAAAATTTTTAATAATTTTGATAATAAGTTTTGAAACAGACAACAATAATTTTTTCAATGTCATTTAAGCAATAATAGCATTATTGTACTTTATTGAAACTATTATATTAAATCGGATTATTGTCCATTGCTACCAATAATACACTTCGGAACTAATTTCAATAAATTATGCAGGTGCAAATTATAATCAATATTTTTGTAACTTTACCTTTAAAATTTCACTGGGAATTTTTATTTATTTTGTTACAACCAAATAAACCATAATTTATTTTGCGAAAGAATATTTGTCGGCGTGACTGGATTTGAACCAGCGACCCCTACTACCCCAAAGTAGTGCGCTACCCGGGCTGCGCCACACGCCGTTATACTCATCTTACTTTTACAAAATTACAAATTTTTTCTCAATTATACATTAAATGAGCCTTTACCCTATTTCTTTTTTATTTCTATCTTGTCTATTTCATTTTCTTTATTATCATATACTTTTATTGTCAATTTGCCGTTTTCATAATCACCTATTGCAAAATTGTACACTTTATCGGTTTTGATTGTATTTTCACCTGGACTTGTTGTATAAAGCGGAGCGCCACCTCCCCCAATAATTAAATAATGTATCCCATCAACTAAATTATGTTGATAAGTATGAATATGACCAGATAACATAATATCCACCTTATTTGGAACAAACAACTCTTTACTTAATTCTATTAACTTCTTATTTGCTCCGTGTCCTCCACCACTTCCAGCATATCCAGGTATATGAGAAACAACAATTTTAAATTTTTTCTTTGTCCCTTCTAATGATTTTTTGATAAAGTCATATTGTTCAGAACCTTTACTAAAATTATCCTCTGTATTTATTACGACAAAGTGAATATCTCCATAATCAAAATCAAAGTAAGGTGAATTTTTATCTGTATCTGTGCTTTGTTGAAATGCCATAGTGTTTTGTCTCCAACCTTCATGATTCCCTACAGCATTAATAAAAGGAGTTATGGCAAGCAGTCGCAATTCATTTGGAACAAAAAACTCGTCTTTCCAACCCTTATAAGTTCCATCGAAACACACATCGCCTGTATAAACTAAAAAATGTGGCTTAAATTTAAATAAACTTTCTGCAATTTGATTATGAATTTTTATTCCTGTACGACAATCCCCCATTATTCCAAATTTAAAAGATGTTGATTCCGCTGATGGTGAATAAAAAAATGAAGGTTCTTCTTTTTCTCCTTTGTCGTTTTGAAGCCAATAAGTATATTTTTCGTCAGGCTTTAAATTTTTTAAAACAACTCTATGAACAAAAGTTTTAGGGCTTGCAAGTGTTTTAATGTAAAAATTGCTTGTATCAAAAGAAACTTTATTTTGTAATTCTAATCCAATAATAACGGGTTTATCATTGCTTGTTTCTACTAGAACAATCACCGAATTATTTAATGAATTAGGAGAAGATAAATATGGTGACTGAATTACTTTTGAATATAACTTACCAATTAAAATAAATATTAATAGCATTAAAATAAAAGAGCATTTTTTCATATAGTCCATTAATTAAGTTTAACTTGTTTAAAATAAATTTTCTTTGTTGCTTCAAATGCCACAAATAAACCAAGAACTAATAGTATTATAGATATTATAAAAAGCAATATATTATCTTGTTTAAAGTAAGCAATACTATTTAGAACAAGTGAAGTTTCAGTAATTATTAACATAATAAATGCAGGAATTAAAGTATAATATTTTGGAGATTTAATCCCAAATAAATATGCAGATACAGTAAATAAAGCTAATGTAGCAATTAATTGGTTTGAAGCACCAAAAATAGGCCAAACTGCTTGATAACCATTCCCTATACATAATAAAAATGCTAGAAGTAAACTTGAACCAGAGGCAAAATAACGATTTTTAAAGATACCTCCATATCTCAACCCAAGCGTTTCTTGAACGACATATCTATTTAATCTTGCCGAAGCATCTAATGAAGTTAAAATAAAAGCATTAAGCATTAAAATCCCAAATTGCACACCAAAAGCCAGTGGAATTCCAAATACTTGAATAGCTCTTCCAAGTGCATTACCAAATACAATTTCAGCGCTTTTCCCTAAAAAACTTTGGAATGAATTTGCTAATCCAGTCGAGTTCGGATCCCAAATAAGCACACTTGAAATCATTGTTACAACCAAAGCGGCAAGAAGACCTTCTGTAAGCATTCCGCCATAAGCAATTTTTTGTGCATTTTCTTCTTTATCAAGTTGTTTTGCCGTTGTGCCAGAGGCGACGAGCGAGTGAAAACCAGATATTGCTCCACAGGCAATTGTTATGAAAAGCATTGGGAACAAAGGTACATTATGGTTTGAAAAAGCAATGTATTTTGGTCCTGTAACTACCGGGTTAAGTATCATTATACCGAATATTCCAAGGACCATACCAATAAATAAAATATAAGTTGAAATATAATCTCTCGGTTGCAATAACAACCAAACAGGAATAATAGATGCTACAAAAGAATAAATAATTATAATTATAAGCCAAGTGTAATAACTAAGATAAATAGGTAAATAATTCCCTACCCAAACACTTAAAATTAAAGCAATAAGAGCCAAAAAAGTCGAAAAATATACATTAATTTTCCACCTATAAACCATTAACCCAAAAACAATTGCTATGAAAATTAAAGCAATTGTTGGAAAAGCAATTTCAGGTTGTTCAATAATAGTTTTAGCTGTTAAATCAGCAAAAACAGCTTGAACCAAAGTTAATGTTAGCCAAACAAATACACCAAATAAAGTACTCGTCGTCCTTGAAATTGCTCCATCAGCAATTTCTACGATAGAACGACCTTGATTTCTCAATGAAACTACTAATGATGAAAAATCATGAACAGCTCCCATAAATACTGACCCAACTAATATCCAAATCATTGCAGGCAACCAACCAAATAAAGCATAAGCTAATATTGGTCCAACGATAGGTCCTGCACCAGCAATTGCTGAAAAATGATGCCCAAAAAGTATTATTGGCTTTGCAGGTACATAATCCATTCCATCGTAATTTGTCTGAGACGGAGTTGGATTGTTCTTGTTTACTTTTAGTATCTTCCCAATTTTTCCACCATACCAAAAGTACGTGAAAATAAACCAAACTAGCACAAAAAGCATTAGTATAAGTGCATTCATAATATTATTTCTTTTTTATTTGACAAAAAAGCAAATTTAACAATTTTTCGTATTAATCTGTATTAAATTAATTCATTTTTTTAATAAACTTATTAATTTTACTATATTTTACAAAAAAAACTTAAATTTGTATTTTATTTTTTTAATTTTACAACTATTTGTAATAATTCAGCTATGAAAATTCACGCTAACAATAAATTAAATTTCAAACTATTAGTATTATTCTTTATTCTTCCATTAATAAGCACTGCCTTTTTCAGTTGCAATAATAATGACTTAATCATCACCGAAAGTGGAAAACCGTCAATTATTAAAATTGTCAAAGATACAACTTTTATTGGAGATACAATAACTATTTATGGTGAAAACTTTGGAGACAGGAATTTATCAAGTTTTGTTGTATTTAATGATTCTACTATAATCCATTCATCATTATGTTTAAAATGGACAATTTCACAAATTACGTTAATTGTGCCTAACACAAGCACACAAAATATTTTTGTCGTTGCTAAAAATGATACTTCAAATTCTTTTACTTTAACTATAAATCAATTACCCCCATTAGATACAGTAGAAGTATCATCGGGTAAAATTACTATCGGCTCTCTTTTTGGTTATAAAGATGAGCAACCACCTCATAATATATATATATCAAAACCATTGATTTGTTCTAAATTTGAAATTAATCAATTTTTCTATAAACAAGTTGTTGGATATAATCCAAGTTTAATTAAAGACAATAGTTTGCCAGTAGATAGTATAAGTTGGGTTGATGCAATCCAGTTTTGCAATAAATTGTCTACAATACAAGGATTGGAGCCAGTTTACACAATATTTGGCGATAAAGTCAATTGGGATACAACTGCAAATGGCTGGCGATTACCAACAGAAGCAGAATGGGAATATTTATGTAGAGCAGGCAGTAATTATGATTATTCTTCCTCAACAAATTTAGCCGATGACGGCTGGTATAATATGAATTCAGGTTTACATTCACATTCATCAGGTCTAAAATTACCAAATGCTTTTGGGTTATACGATATGCACGGAAATTTATGGGAATGGTGTTGGGATTTTTATTCTTCGGATTATTACTCTCAATCTCCTTATCAAGACCCAAAAGGACCCGAATCTGGTTCACGGCATATAGCACGAGGTGGCTCTTATGCTGATGGTAATTCATTTGCTCGTGCATCTAATCGTTATTATACTTATGATGCAATTCCCAGAACTGGAATTAGAATAGTTAGAAACAAATAAAATCAAAAAAGATATGGCGAAATTTGAATCAGGACAAAATGCAACAATAATAACATATAAAGGTAAAACACCTATTATTCATCAATCGGCATTTCTTACAGAAGGAGTAAAAATTATCGGAGATGTTGAAATCGGCGAATACTCTTCTGTATGGTATAATGCTGTAATAAGAGGTGATGTTAATTGGATAAAAATTGGGAAACGAACTAATATACAGGATTTATCGGTACTTCACGTAACAAATGAGCGATTTCCCCTATCCATAGGAAATTCGGTAACCATAGGACACAACGTTTCTTTACATGGTGCAACAATTAATAATAATGTCCTTATTGGCATTGGGGCAATCGTCCTTGATGGTGCTAAAATCAATTCTAATTCATTTATTGCCGCTGGTGCATTGGTTAAAGAAGGATTTGAAGTTCCAGAAGGTGTTTTAATTGCAGGAGTACCTGGTAAAATTGTAAGGAATTTGACTTTAGAAGAAATTCAAAATATTGAAGAAAGTGCTACTAATTATGTAAAATATTTATCATTTTATAGAGCACAACTAACATTTTAAAATTAAAAATGACATTTAAAATTTGAGGAAATATGTTAAAAAGTATGACGGGATTTGCCCGCTCTGAGTATCAAAAAGATTATTTAAAAGCAACTGTTGAAATACGTTGCGTTAATGGGAAGTTGCTCGATGTAAATTGCAGAGTTCCTAAAAATATGCAGCACCTTGAAACCATAATAAGAGAACTATTAAAAAGCAAAATCTCTCGTGGTTCGGTCTCTGTAAATTTAAGTATTGAAAACACTGATTTAACTAAAACTTTGTCTTTAAATTCTGCAAAAGCAAAGGCAGTTTTAGATTCTCTCAACACATTAAAATCAGATCTGAAAATCAAAGAAACAGTGAAAATTGACCAAATCTTAAAGTATTCCGATTACTTTACTGAACCAACGGAAGAACTTGATGAAAAATTACAAATTCACGTTCTTCGTCAAGTAATGAACCAAGCTTTGATCAATCTTGAAAAAATGAGAGTTAATGAAGGCAAAAATATTGAAAAAGATATTTTTGTAAGGATGAAAAAAGTTCAAAATACAGTTGATAAAATTAGAGTTCTTGGATTAGAAAAAATTCCAAAGGAAAGAGACAAATATCGTCAAAAAATTGCACAACTTTTTGAAGGCGATGAAATTGACGAACAACGTATCTATACTGAAATGGTCCTTCTTGCTGATAAACTTGATATTTCGGAAGAATGTGTTAGACTAGATTCTCATTTTAAATTCTTCAATGCAGCTTTAAAAGAAAACGATTCAGTAGGACGAAAAATTAACTTTTTGCTACAAGAAATGGGTAGAGAAATTAATACTATCGGTTCAAAATCTTACGATTCGGAAATTTCTCAATTAGTTGTTATTTGCAAAGAAGAACTAGAAAGAATCCGTGAGCAAATTCAAAATATAGAATAAAAAAACAAGAAAGATGGAAATAACTTTAGTTGCAAAAAAGATATTTCATTCAATTTGCGATTTAGCCGCTCCTAAATATTGCTTTTTGTGTAATAAACCAATTGATAATCATTTCCATCTTTCTTATATTTGCCCAGATTGTTTTTATAATTTACCTTCGGCAAGCGATTCAAACGTAATTATTTCAAGACTATTACAATCATTTTCTGCTGACGATATTGGAGTTTCTGATATATTTTCGTTGTTTTCGTTGAAAGATACAGATTTTTTAAAGATTGTTCATAGCTTAAAATACGAAGGTTTGTACAGTATTGGTTTCGAATTTGGTCTTCTACTTGGACAAAAAATCAAAGAAAAGAATTCTACCAATTACGATTACATCTTACCTGTGCCTATTCATTCTGCTAAAAAACGAGAAAGAGGCTATAATCAATCGCTTCATATTGCTCGTGGAATAAATTCCATCTTAAAAACTGAAATTAATGAAAAATTAGTTATTCGTGGCAAATATACACAATCTCAAACACTATTAACAGCATCTCAAAGAAAAGAAAACGTTAAAGACATTTACCGAGCTAATCCAACAAAATTCAATCTTGATAATAAAACTGTGCTAATTGTTGATGATGTTTTTACTACAGGTTCTACAATTAATTACCTATCATTAACGTTATTGAATAATGGAGTAAAGAAAGTAGATGCCGCAACAATTGCGTTAGCATAAAGGTGTAAAAAATGGAAAATTTAGCAATTGAAATAACAAATTTAACAGTAAAATTCAATCATTTTGTTGCACTTGAAAATATTAATTTATCCATTCCGAAAGGGAAATTTATTGCAATATTAGGACCAAATGGTTCAGGGAAATCAACTCTATTAAGGACAATATTGGGAGTTATTACGCCAACTGATGGAAATATAACAATATTTGGCACCAAAAACTCAAATATAAAACCAGAAATGATTGGTTATGTTCCTCAAATGAAAACGTTAGATAAGTTTTTCCCTGCAATTGGTCTTGAATTAGTATTAAGTGGTATTGTTCATAAATGGAGCAAAAAACCGAAATTAGAAGATAAAAACAAAGTAATGGAAATTATTGAACAATTAGGAGCAACATCATTTGTCAATAAACCATTGACCCAGCTTTCAGGGGGTCAATTGCAAAGACTTTATCTTGCTCGTGCTTTAGTTCATAAACCACAAATTATCCTTTTAGACGAACCTGCAACTGGTGTTGATTTTGTTTGTGAAACCAATTTAAATTTAATAATCAATAGTTATTCTACATTACATTCAACAACAGTTTTAATGGTAACTCATGATTGGACATCTGCTTACCATCATACAGAAGACATTATTTTACTAAATAAAGACCTTGTTTTTTATGGAGACAAAAATGAGGCTTTCTCTGACGAAAATTTAAAGCATACATTTTCGCACTATGGCGACAAACATAATGTTACATTTAATTTGCATCAAAATGTTTGAAATAATTACTCAAACCTTTTTCATAAATGCATTTCTTGTAACAATATTAATTGGTTTTGTTGCAAGTTACTATGGAGTTTTTATTGTTCAAAGACAAATGAGTTTTTTAGGCAGTGGTCTGGCTCATTCAGCTTTTGGTGGAGTAGCACTTGGTATTTTACTCGGCACACAACCACTTTTAGTTGCTGTTCCTTTTACTATTTTAATTGCATTGTTAATTGCTTATTTTAAAGAAAGAACATCTTTAAGTAATGATACACTCATAGGCATTTTCTTTTCAACAGCAGTTGCATTAGGAATAATCTTTTTATCTTTAAAATCAAATTATACGACAGATGCTTTTACGTATTTATTTGGTTCAATATTGTCAGTTAATTCTACCGACATTATTGCTTCAATCATTTTATTCATATTTACAACTATTATTTACTTTGCTTTTTGGTCTCGTTGGGCATATTCAACTTTTGACGTTGAGTTAGCCGTAGTAGATAAATTACCAGTAAAATTTGATAATTACATTCTATCGGTTGCAGTAGCACTTACAATTGTGATTTCAATCAAAATTATCGGTATAATTTTAATTTCTGCTTATATTGTCTTACCTGCTTCAATCGCAAGATTAATTTCAAAAACTTTTTACCAAATGACAATTGCTTCAATTATTATTGGAATATTAACTGGGTTAATTGGACTTTTTATTTCAATTTTTGTTGATTTACCAAGTGGAGCAGTCATTGTTTTACTGCAATCAATGATATTTTTATCTGTATTTATTTTTAAAAATAAATTTTCTCAATCAGAAAATCAATAAAATTTGTTCCCAAATGTAACTTTTATTCTGTTATTTCGTTTTTAAAATAGCATTATAACTAGAAAAAATGAATCGCTGGGTAACTATTGCTATATTTTCTTTTATTATTAATTTCGTAAGTTATTTCGTTTCATTGTCAGACGACAAAATTGAAGTAATTCACGATGATAATAATATTGTCATATATGACAAAAACGCTCATCTGAATTGTAATACAAAAATTATTGATGAAGTCCAAATTCAAAACAATACAATACGTATTATTCAAATTGATACAAGCTCTACGAAAAGTTTTTGTGAATGTAATTTTGATTTAATCCATACTTTGCACAATATCCCAAATGGAAAATTTAAAATTGAAATTTTCCGTGATGAATTAAAAAAATATGGGTATACACAAGATAAGAGATATTTAGTTAGTACAAGCGAAGTAGAAATTTCGGATAATAATGGCAAATCTGGATTTTATTATGAATTCAGACAATCAAGTTGTAAAAATTCTCAAAAAACAAGTACAAATTCAAATTTGCAATTTGAATCAATTAAATTGGAAGTATTTCCTAACCCTGTAAAAAATGAATTAAGCATCAAATTTTATACATTTACAAATTTGAATGCTAAATTTGTAATTTATAATTTAATTGGCAAAGAAATTTTTTCTTATGAAATAAAAAATTTAGAAGAAGGTTTGCAAACTTGGAATTTAAATATTCCAAATATTCCACAAGGAATATATTTAGGAAAAATCATTCTCTCTAATGGCAAATTTGAAACAGTAAAGATTGTCTGGTCAAAATAAAATAAAATAATGGATTTCATTAACAAAGTAAGATTATTTAGCAATGATGAACTCTACAATTTCACAAGAACATTTTTTATTAGAGAAAATTTAGGTTATTATGTAAATCATAAAAAATTTCAAGTAATTGAAAGTGAAATTGAGAAAAGAAAGTCCAATATATTAAGTTATGCATTAAATGATGCGCTTTTAATTATTAATAATATAAAGGAAGATATGGGTGAAGCAAAAATAATAAAAATCAATAGAATTGATTTTATGAATAAAGAGCAATTAAAAGTTTTGTTAGCTTCAATAGGGGCGGCAAAGAAAAATCCTAACATCAGCGAAGAAGAAACGGAAATTTCTTCATTTAATGAATTTTTAGGAATTTCACCTGAAAACATTATTATTTGTAAAGTTACAGGCAATTCAATGATTAATGCTAATATTTATGAAGGAGATTCTTTAATTTTAGATACTAAATCAATCCCAAAACAAAATGAAATCGTCGTAATCAATGTTAATGGAGAAAATTTAGTAAAAAGAATTACTTTTAATGATTCTAAAATTATACTCAATTCAGAAAATGAAGATTATACCCCTTACGAAATAAAGACTTACGATGAATTTAATTTTATTGGAATAGTTTTATTGGAATAGTCAAATATATAATACATTCAACATAACAAACAGGATATTTTAGAGAGGAAGTCGGAGCGAGAGGATTCGAACCTCCGGCCCTCTGGTCCCAAACCAGATGCGCTACCGGGCTGCGCTACGCTCCGAAACATTTTTTTGTCTTTGTCAAAAAGAACGAATTCAAAATTACGAAAAAGTCCAGTAATAACAAAACTTTTTAATATTTTTTTTATTTTTTAATCGTTTTTGAATGTTTTTTTATTTGATAGTGCTTCCAGTAGTAATAGATTTAATCCTGTTATTTCTTTTTTCAACAGCAAGTTTTCGCAAATCAGTTACTTTATCAGCTTCATCAAGAATTTCTACCCCAAGAATAGTTTCTAAAACATCCTCCATAGTAATTAAACCGCTAACATTGCCATATTCATCAACAACAAGAAATAAATGTTGCCGCCTTTTGAGAAATTTTTCCAATGCAATACTTAAATCAGCTGTTTCAGGAATAATATAAACATCTCGGGCAAAGTTCTTTAATGGTTTGTTTAATTCATTATTCAAAGCGGCACTAAATATATCTTTGCTTAAAACATAACCAACAATTTTATCATCTAACGATGCTCCATCCCATATCGGAAATCGTGAAAATGTTTGTAGCTCAGGATTATTAACAACTTCCGATACTTTTTTATTAGCATTAAAACTAAAAATCACTGTTCGTGGTGTCATTACATCCATTACCAATACTGCTGAAAAATTCATAATATTTTTCAATAACCTATATTCATCAGCATCTAAACTTCCCTCTTCTCTTGCTGTTTCAAAAAGTTCATGTATCTCATTAATTGATTCTTCTGTCTCTGTTTTACCTTTAATTTGCCTTGTCATTTTTTCAATTAATTCGACTAATGGTCTTGTCAATAAATGCACGATATATAAGATTAAAAAAAACTTCAAAGCGAATCTATTGGAATTTCTTTCTCCAAAAGAAATTACTAATGCTCTAAACATATAATAGAAAAATCCAATAATAACTATTACTACTATTGAGATGATAAAATTTATTTGGTAAGAAATTAAGTAATTAGAAAGCGAGATTATTGAAATAAATAAAAGAATTAACTCAATTAACTCAAATCCACTATAATTTTTATTGAAATTATTATGAGTTTTTTTTAAATTTAAAGTTTTCTGGGGATTAATTTCAGCAAGTGTTTGTAATTCTTCCTTTGTTAAAGAATCTACAATTCCAAATAGAAAGGCAAATAATAACGCCCCTAAAATCATAATTATAAACAGGGGTAAATTCATTATTTAATTATTTTTATCCTTTTTGTTTTACAAAATTTTTATATTATTGTTTTGAATATTCCTTATCAATTACTGTTAATCTGCCTGGATAAGATATTGCACCAAAAATTGTTTGAACAGTAGGTTGAACTTCTAATTTAACGTGTGTCAAATCTGATTTCATACCACCAAGAGAAAATGCTAATTCTAATAATCTGGTCAGTCCTTTATCTTTAAAAAATGTGTATAAATCTAATTTCATCGTTAGAGGAATTACGATTGATTGACCAGTTGCAGGGACAGTAATAGGTGAAGCGATATTGCCTGAAATTGTTTGGACATTGTCAATATAAAGCCACCATTGCATACTTGAAATTGTCGCATCTGTTTTAACAGGTGTTGTTTTGCCATCATTTGGATTATAAGCTTCTAAATCTAAAATAAACTGAACAGGAAAACTACTCCCTGAAAGTAAATTTTTTAATTTCAAAGCATCGGCAAATCCAAAATCAGATATACTAGATTTTCCTGAAAGTGAAACTCCCGACACTTTAAAATCTGATATGCCATTAATTTTAAATTTTAACTTTTGCAAATTTGTAATTGTATTTAATACCGAACAAGAAGTAAAAATTAGACTTAACGAAAGGATTGTTATGAATACTATTACAGACTTTTTCATATTTTTTTACTTAATTTTAATATGTATAAAGTAACGTTTAATCTTTTATTTTCTTTTAATTTTATATTTTTTTACTTTTTCTATAAAAATTTTACCTAAATCATCTGAAAGTTCTGGGTTCACTTTATCTAATCTTTCGGGATGCCATTGTACTGCAATTAAAAACGATTTATTTTGGGGATTTTTCCATTCATAAGCTTCTATGATACCATCGTTGCTATAAGCATAAGCATTCAAATCATCTGCTAATTTATCAATTGCTTGATGATGATTTGTATTTACAGTATAATTTGTTATATGGCTAATATATGGCAAAGTAATAGATTTTAATATCTTTACTTGATGAAAGCAAGTATCTTTATCGCCACATTGATGATGAACATCAGAAGGGTGAAATGTTGGCAAATCAGTTATTAATGAACCACCCTGTGATACATTAAATATTTGCATTCCTCTGCAAATTGCTAATATTGGCATTTTTTTCTTTAACGCTAATTGGATTAATTTAAATTCAAGTGTATCTCGTTGCCCATCAATTTCACATAAATTGCTTTCATTACTTTTTCCAAAATATACAGGATTAACATCAGGTCCACCTGATAAAATCAACCCACTACATTGTGATAATACTTTTAATGCTTCTTTATCATCTTTACCATATAAGTTTAATACTTCAATATTTTTATCTAGCGATTCTAACCATTTTGAATAATTTAAATAACTTGGTGAACCTGAACCTTTGGATATTGCAATTTTAATTTTTGCTTCTGGTTGGGCAAATATGGATAAATTGAAAATTAATAACAGTATTAATATTTTTTGCATTTGAACTCCTATTTTTTAATTTTAAAATAACCTATTTATTCTTTGTTGCATTAAGTTTGATTCATCAATAACTTGAAATCTTATTGGCAAAACATAAAGTGCAACTTTTTTTTCTTTAAACAGTTCTTCGTATCTCATTAATTTTATTGCATCTTTCTCAGTTGTAATGATATTTTTCGCAAAAGGCAATGTTTGATTTAAAATGTTTTTGACTTTGGTTGCAGAATAATTATAATGGTCGCTAAAATTAAAATACTTAACAATTGGCAAGAGTTTTTCTTTTAATGAGTTATTAAATCTTCCTGAATTTGCAATCCCTGAAATAGCAACAAATTTTTCATTTCCTAAACTCATCTCATTGGGCAAAATAGAATTTTGAAAAAGCAAATACGGCTCGCCTATTTCAATTTTATAAGGAAGAATGAGCGAATTGAGTCTATAAGGAGACAATAAAGACAAGTCTGCTTTTTCAGATATTAAAATTATGTCAGCATATTTTAAATAATCAAGTGGCTCTCGTAAGCGGCCTGTTGGGAACAAATTAGGATTTTCTAATGTTTTTTCATCTATAATTAAAATATCTAAGTCCTTTTTAACCCAGCGGTGTTGAAAACCATCATCTATTATTGCGACATCAGGATTATAGATTCTTTCAGCAAGAAGCAATGCTTCATATTTTTTCCCTGATACTGCAACGGGAACTTTTGTCTTACGAAGTAACATCGCTGCTTCATCACCGATTTCATCTACTAAATTCAAATCAAAATCTTCAAAAGTACAAAAAATATTATTATTAAATTTCCTTTTATAACCCCTACTAACAATCACTTTTTTTATACTCACTGGAAGATATTGGTTAATCAATGTTTCAATAAATGGAGTTTTACCTGAACCTCCAAAAGAAAGATTTCCAACACTTATTACCTTTGCATTTGCTTGTATTGTAAAATATTTAGGAAATTTCTTTGGTATATGAATCAAAGAATAAGTCGGAGATTTAATAAAACGATTAAATCTTTTATTTAAATACTTTATATAAATTTTATTTAAACAATTATTATTCAATTCATCTTCCTTTCAATAATATTAATCAATTCATCTAATTCATTATTTTTCATATTAATATGAAATTCATTGTATTTTGAAATTTTAATATCAATTTTTGAAAAAGGTAATGGCAGTTCAAATTTATCCCAACTTTTTTTGAAAATAATTTTCTTTTTAATATTAACGTTTAAATAAAACAAAGGTGAATTACTACGATAAGCGGCAATAATTGCACCGTGCTTCATTTTCATTCTTGGTCCTTTGGGACCATCAGGAGTCATTAAAATTATATGATTACGTGATTTTGATACTATATTTTGCATAACATCTTTACTACCTTGATTTGATGAACCCCTAATAAAATCAAATCCCCATTTTTTAAGAAGTGCTACGAGTAACTCACCATCTTTACTTGAACTTACAACAGCATAAGCCTTGATATTTTGAAATAATTTCCAACTTGGCAACATCAAATGGTGCCAAAATATAATAATTCCATTTTGACTTGGAATTTCACCTTGAATATTGATTTTCCAAGTCTTACTGATTAAATGAATTAAACTAATTGCAACTTTATGTAATAGCAGTAATTTCATATTAATCAATTATTTAAAAATTTTATTTGCGATAATTTCTGCAGCATTTTTTGAAGCACCAGTTTTCCCTATTTTTTCTTTTATTTGTTGAAAAGAATCTATTATATTTATACAATATTCTTTATTTTCAATCAATTGCGATATTTCTTTAAATAAATTCATCGGATTTGCATCCGATTGTATTAATTCTTTAATTATCAATTTATTACTTAATATATTTATTAAAGATAAGAAATTCAAATTTATTAGTTTTTTCCCTAAACTATATGTTATTAAAGAAGTTTTATAATACATTACAAATGGTAAGTAAGACAAAGCAGCCTCTAAATTTGATGTACCCGTTTTTATAACTCCTATTTTGGAAGTTTGCATTTCATAATGTGAATTATTTGTAATTAAAACTTTCTTATTACCCATTAATTTAGATAGTTCTAAATTTAAAGAACTTGGGACAGAAAATACCGATTGATAGTCAGGATAGTTCTTTTCAACCAATTTAGAAGTCTCATAAAGCAAATTAAAATGCTTTTTAAGCTCCTGCAAGCGACTTCCTGGCATAAAAAGGATTTTATTTTCACGCTTGTTAAATGCAATAGGTTCTTTTTGGAAAATAGGTATATCTAAAAGTGGATGACCAACAAACTCTGTTTTTATACCAAACTTTTCAAAGTACGTTTTTTCAAAAGGAAATACAACCAATAAAGTATCAATAAGTTCAGCAAAATGGACAGAACGCCTTTCACCCCATGCCCAAAGTTGAGGTGCAATATACCATAAAACAGACACTCCGTTATGTTTTGCGATTTTTGCTACTCTTTGATTAAATCCCGGAAAATCAACCGGAATAAATATATCTATTTTTTCATCTTCAATTATTTTTTTTATTTTCGTGAAAAGTGTTTTAAAAAAAGTTATTTTCTTGGCTACTTCCCAAAAACCCACTACCGAAATATCTTTTAGCGAAACAATCGAAGATAATCCTTGTTGAGTCATTAAATCTCCCCCAATTCCAACAAATTCAATATTCGGAATAATTAGTTTTAATTCTTTCATTAAATTAGAGGAGTGCAAATCTCCTGAATTATCACCAGCAATAATTAGTATTTTAGGCATTTATTCAAATAATTCAATAATTTAATAATTTAATATTTCAATATTTTTTAAAATGTGGAAAATAAAATTAATCTTAAAATCTACAATTTTTTAATTTTACATTTTTAAAAGTTACAATTTAAAGAAAATACAAAGAACAATGCCAAAGTTTATACATTTACATAACCATTCCCATTATTCAATATTAGATGCATTAACCACACCATTAGAATTGATTAAAGCTGCAAAAGAAGATGGACAATCAGCAATAGCTTTAACAGACCACGGGGTTTTGTTTGGAGCAATGGAATTTCAAGATATTGCAATCAACAACGGAATTAAACCAATCATAGGTATGGAAGCCTATATTGCCGATGGCTCAAGATTTGATCAAGTTAAAACTGACAAATTAAGTAAAAAAAGAAATTATTATCATTTAATATTGTTGGCAAAAGATTTAACTGGTTACCGCAATTTATCAAAACTAACAAGCTACGCTCATACAGAAGGCTTTTATTACAGACCAAGAATAGACAAAGAATTATTAGAAAAATATAAAGATGGTTTAATTGTTACAAGTGCTTGTTTAGGAGGTGTAATTTCAGCACATTTAATTGATGGAAGTTATGAACGTGCATTTCAAGAAGCAAAATACTATCAAGATTTATTTGGCGATGATTTTTATTTAGAACTCCAAAATCATAAATTTGAAGAAGACAAAATTATTTTACGTGATGTTCCTAAAATTGCAAAAGAGTTAGGGATTAAATTAATTGCAAGTAACGATATACATTATTTAAAAAAGGAGCATGCAATTGCGCATAACGTTTATTTATTAATTAAAGATACTTCTGCTGCTGATGCTGACAAAATTGATATTAAAAATCTTAGATACAAAACCGATGAGTTTTATTTCAAGACTCAGGAAGAAATGATAAATACCTTCAAAGATTTTCCAGAGGCAATTACGAACACTTTAGAAATTGCTGATAAATGCGATTTACATTTGAAGTTCAAAATTAATATGCCAGAATTTACACTCCCCGAAAAAACAAAATCTGCAAATTTAGATGATTATTTGGAAGAGCTTGTTTGGCAAGGCATTCAAGAAAAATATCCTACGATAACAGAAAATATAAAATCACGTGTAGAATATGAATTAAATACAATAAAAAAGATGGGATTCTCTGATTACTTTTTAATTGTTGCAGATTTTATATCAGCAGCAAGGCAGCGAGGTATCAGAGTTGGTCCAGGAAGAGGTTCAGCCGCTGGAAGTATCGTGGCTTATGCTTTAAATATTACAGCACTTGACCCTTTAGAAGGTAATCTGCTCTTTGAAAGATTCTTGAACCCTGAGCGTGTTTCTATGCCTGATATTGACATAGATTTCAATGATGAAAGAAGAGAAGAAGTAATTAGATATTGTCAAGAAAAATACGGAGAAAATTCCGTCGCTCAAATTCTTACATTCGGCAAACTATCCAGCCGAATGGTATTAAAAGATGTCGGGCGAGTTTTAGGAGTTCCTCTCAGTGAAATTAATAGAATTACATCTAAAATTCCTGTTAAATTTGGCAAAGTGATGAAATTAGCAGAGGCTTTAAAACTTTCTGACCTTCAATATCTTACAGAAACAAATGACCCCAAAATTAAGCAATTACTTGAATATTCATTGATTTTGGAAGATAAAAATAGAAGTATTGGAACACACGCAGCTGGCGTTGTTATCACTCCAGGCGAAGTATCCGATTTTATTCCTATTTTCCAAAGCAATAAAACTAACGTCGGGAATATCTCTATTGCTACACAATATACAATGAATTTTATTGAACCTGCTGGCGTAATTAAAATGGACTTCCTGGGATTACGAACACTTTCAATTATTGATAGAACTTTAGAGCTAATTAAACAAAATCAAAACATAGAATTAGACATTGATAAAATCCCTTTAACTGATAAACAAACATATTCATTAATTTCTGATGGTAAAACAACTGCAGTATTCCAATTTGAATCGGGCGGAATGCAAGATTATTTAAGAAAATTAAAGCCTGAATCGTTAGAAGAATTAACAGCAATGAATGCTTTATACAGACCTGGACCAATGGCAAGTATTCCTGATTATATAGATAGGAAATATGGAAGACAACAAACTACATATTTGCATCCAATTATGGAGTCAACTTTAAAGAACACAAATGGAATAATCGTTTATCAAGAACAAGTTATGCAACTTGTACAAGTAGTAGGTAATTTTTCATTAGGTGAAGCAGATATTTTACGACGTGCGATGGGAAAAAAATTAAGAGATAAAGTAGATAAACTCAAACCTAAATTTTTAGAAGGAGCTGCCTCTAATAATATTGAAGCAAAATTAGCATCAGAAATTTTTGAATTAATTGATAAATTCGCTGATTATGGCTTTAACAAATCCCATTCTTATGTTTATTCTTGGCTTGCATATCAAACTGCTTATTTAAAAGCACATTTCCCCGCTGAATTTTTAGCAGCAAATATGACAGCAGAATTAAATAATCAAACAAAAATAGTAGATTTAATCGATGAAGCAAAATCGTTTGGCATTATTTTATTGCCTCCTGATATAAATACTTCTTATGCTAATTTTACTGTTAAAGGAAACAATATTTATTTCGGTCTTGCCGCTGTTAAAGGAATTGGAGTTAATTCCGTCGAACATATTGTTGAAGTGCGAAAAGATAAACCATTTGCTTCTTTCTTTGATTTTGTAAAAAGGACAGACCCGAAATTTATTAACAGAAGAGTTCTTGAATCATTAATATTTTCAGGTGCTTTTGATGGAATTGCTGGTAATAAGAGACGTGCCTTGTATAATGCTGTTGATGATGCATTAAATTATGCTAAAAGCACAAGTAAAAATGAAGGTATGAACGATTTATTTGCTTTTAATAGTTCTTCGGCAACTTCGTTAATTGAACCAGCCTTACCAAATGTTCAAGAATGGAGCGATAAAGAACGTTTACAACACGAAAAAGATGTTCTAAACTTTTATGTGTCAGGACACCCTTTAAATGAATTCGAATATATTGTGAAATCATTTTCAAATGTTAATATTTTTAAATATCTTGAAGAAGAAAATGAATTACCTGCAACAAACGAAGAAATAAGATTTTGCGGACTTATTACACATATTAGAACAAAACGTGATAAATCTAATAGATTAATCGGATTTGCACAAGTTGAAGATTTTATCGGAAAAGTTGAATGTATCTTTTGGAGCGAATCTTTTAGCAAATTTGAAGATTTACTAATTGAAAATCAACCAATTACAGTAATTGGGAAATTAGATTTTAATGATTCTACACAATTAAAAATTGTAGTTAAACAAGCTTTTAGTTTTGAAGAAACATTGCAAAATTTTAATAATGGCTTAAAAATATATTTAGATGGAAATATCGCAAAACCTGCTGATATTAAAGAAATCAGCAAAATCATTATTAATAATGATATAGGAAAACCATCTAATTTAATCTTTATTGTGAATTATGAAGGTGCAAAAAAAGAATTTATCGCTTTTGATCAACCTATTGTTTTTACAATTGCTAAATTAAAACAATTACAATCGTTGAAATGCGTTAAAGCTATAAGAATTGTTTCAAATTAATATAAATAAAGTTATGTTTAAAAAAGTTCTTTCTTGGATTATTGCTATTGTTGCGGGATATGCAGTTATTAAAGTAGTGTTTTGGTTGATAAACATTGTATTTTCTTTAGTTTGGACTTTAATAATGATAGGATTAGTTGTCATTATTGCAATACCAATCAGTAGGTTTATATACAAAAAATTACTTTCAAAATAAATAAATTGAAATATATTTCAATTCTCTATTTTTTTGAAATATATTTTGAACCTTTAAGGTAAAATCTTAAAGGTAGTTCTTTTGCATCACTAATACCAACACGTTGGGTTTGAAAAATTTCATTATCTTGATAATTATTGTATTCCAAAACGTAAAATTGCGATTTATTCAACACATCAAAATTTGATAGTTTATCGATAGCAAAAGCTTTCGCAAAATTTCCTGGTCCTTTGCAAAGCAATTCAACTTCCTTTTTCCCTCTATTTTTTTGCATAAAATTAATACCTAATATGGGTTTTGCCGAACGTAATAATACAGCAGCACCTTTATTTTCAATTTCAGTTACAATATTAACGCAAAAATGATTTCCATAAATAAAATAGACATACAAAATACCACCTAATTCAAACATCGGTGCATTACGTTTTGTCTTTTTTAATGAGGCGTGGCAAGCAGGGTCATTTTCAGGCAAGTAGGCTTCTGTTTCAATTATTTCTGCTGCTAATAAAGTATCCTTGTCAATAAAGCGAACAAATAATTTCCCTATTAATTCTTTTGCAACAATTTCAGTTTGACGAATAAAAAATTTCCTTGGCAATTCCTTTAATGTACTGACATCTAATTTTAATTCATTATTATCAGTAATTTGGCTGTTAATAAAACTCACTGACAATTTCTGGTTATTCACTTTTAATATAAATTGATTTTAAATTGCGTCCACATTCAGCATAATCCAAACCATATCCAACAACAAAAAGCGGTTCAATAGAAAATCCAATATATTTTACATTAATTGGAATTTGCAAATTTTTAGGCTTAAAAAGTAAAGTGCAAATTTCAATTGATTTTGGTTCAAAAACCTCTAATCTTTTAATTAAAGATTGCATTGTAAAACCAGTATCTACAATATCTTCAATAATAACAACATCTCTATCTTTTAAATCAGCAGGATTTTCAATTAATTTTACCTCACCAGATGAATCCATTTTTAAACCATAACTTTTAGCAATAATTGTCTCGACTCTAACTGGAATAGAGATTTCTCGCATTAAATCAGCGGCAAAAATGATTGCACCTTTTAAAGTTAATAGCAGAACTGGCTTTTTCCCAGCATAATCTTTTGAAATTTGTTCAGCAAGTTCCAGAACTCTTTGTCTTATTTTGTCTTCGTTGATATATTTTTTAAACTTTATATTTTTTACTATTGTTTCTTCATTTGCTTGCATAAAAATTAATTCCTCTTATTTTCAATAAATTGTGCTTTTAACACCCTTTTTGTTTCTTTAGATACTTTAAATTTATCGCTGATTTGTTGCCCAATTACCCATACAATTTCTTCACGTGTAGAAAGAACATAAATAAAACTTTTTTGGAAGTTATCAACTTTCTTATCAATCAAAAAATCACTTATTTTTTTTGTTCCACTCATTCCTAACGGTTGAAAAGTATCACCTTCTTCCCAATTCCTTAATCTTAAAGTTACAGGCAATTTATCAAAATCAAAAAATTCAATATTTTGGTCATTGTCTATGTGAAATTTATTTAAAGGAATTTCTTCTAATTTTAATGTATAATCACCTAAATTAAAAATACTATTTTTTTCAATAACTGAATTGACAGAAAGTGGAATTCTATTTTTTGTAAAAATTAAATGATTCCTATCTTTATAGCAAGTGATAAATTTATTTATTTCAAAGATTGCACCTGTTTCTGCATTTTTTATTTCAATAATTCTATCAATTTGAGAAAAATTAACTTGACCAATTTCAAAGTTCTTTTTTAAAAGATAAGAAATTATTTCTCCTTGAAGATAATGATTATAAGTATTTAATTTAGGGATATGCAGTAAAACTTTGTCTTCTTGTGGAATTTCAATTAAATTTTGATAATAATCTTCAATAAAATTAGAGATAAATTCATCAGCCCCTTGCAAAAAAGTAGTTACTCTTTTAATATTGTTTGCAATAGATTGATTAAATTCATTTTCCAAAAAAGGAATTAATCTATGTCTAACCTTATTTCTTGTAAATTCGAGCCAATCGTTAGATTCGTCTTCTCGCCATTGCAATTTCCTTAATTTAGCATATTCAATAATATTCTCTTTTGAAAAAGAAATAAGCGGTCTAATCACTCTTACATTTTTTATCAATTTTCTAACTTTTGGGATACCAGAAAGTCCTGTTAAACCACTTCCTCTTAATAAATTGATGAAGAAAGTTTCAATATTATCGTCAGCAGTATGCGCTGTTATTAAAAAATCAGCTTTTAAAGTTCTTGTAGTTTTTTCAAAAAAATTATAGCGTAATGAACGAGCAGCAACTTCTATGCTTATAGCATTTTTTTTAGCATACTCTTTAACTTTGCCAGAAGAATAATAAAATTCTATTCCATAATACTTTGCAAGTTGCTCAACAAATTCTTGGTCTGCATCAGATGATGAGCCACGCAATTTATGATTAAAATGAGCAACATATATTTCAAATTTATATTTCCGTTGAACTTGATATAATAAATCAAGCATTACAGTAGAATCTACTCCGCCACTTACCGCAAGAACAACTTTATACGTTTTATCTATTGCCAATTCTTTAATTAAAAAGTCTTCACAAGCCGATAAAAAATCGTTTATTAATGGACTTTTTAGCTGTTCCTTTTCTATATTTTGATTAAAATTAAATTTCAATATTTAAATAATTTTTGTGAAAAAATGTTTTTATTACAAAAAACAAAATTACGGAAAGTTCAATAAATTTAGTACTTATTTACTTTCTTCTAAAAACTTTATTGCTGCTTCAACCTGATCATCAACATTATTAAGTGTTCCTTTTAATGATTGTTGAACAACAATATCAGGCTCAACAGGTAATGATAAATAATTATTTTCATTAAGAAGTTTCACTTTCATAAAGGATTGAGAACCGAAGAAATAACCAGGTAGAATAATTTGCCCAACTTCACTATAATTACCTTGCGTTTTTGTACCAATTAAAGTTCCTATTTTATTAACTTTAGCAAGAGTTGCAATAACTTCCGAATATGAATTAGAAAATTCATTTATTAAAAAAACAAGTTTTTTGTCTTTCAATATTGGATTTGAACTCGGACTTAATGTACTTTTTATTGAACTTTCTGTAATTAATGAATGACAAGGAGCAGTATAGATAGGTTCTACATCTGAAAATTTTGTTAGTTCTTTATCTGTAAATAAACCTAATATATGTTCAGAAAGTAAGCTATAACCACGCAAATCAATAATAATGGATTTTGTTAATGTATCCGCTAATGGGTTCAGCAATTTCTTGAATTCTTCGTCTTGTATCATAGTAGCATTCAAATATACAATACCTGGTTTTAATTCAGTTGCGAAATTAGGTCTAGTAATTTGAATTTGATTTGTTTCTATACATTGCACTTTTGTTTCTTTGGTTTCTCCTTGCGGAGTTTTAAATTTCAATTCTAATAATTGCTCTTTACTTTTTGATAAACTTTTAGCAAGTGCTTTATATTCAAAAAATTTCGCATTTAAACTTGGACTTACTTTTATAGATTTTAAAATTTGCTCAACTGGCTTTTTATCAATTTCTAAAATTTGTGAACCATTAGGTATCTCTTGTATTTTCGTCCCAAAAACATAAACAGAATCTTTGTCAATAAAAAAGCCAAAACTTGGTAAATAAGAATAATCTTCGAAACCGTACCAGATTTTGTAATTTGGGTCTTCGGAAAGAGAAAATAAATTATTCAAAACTTGTTGAAAATCACTTAATTTTTCTGTTTTAGATGCTTGCGAAATTGCTGTAATAAAAGCTTTGTCAAGAATATTTTCAGGAATTGGTTTTAAAGAAAAATGTCTGATATGATTCCACGCACTAATGATAATATATATTTTAGAATAAAAATCCAAATAATTAATTGCAAAAGAAGAATTATGGGTTATTTGCAGTGATGGCAATGGATATTTTTTATAATTCGGAATATTAATAGGTGTTGCAAAAACTTTGTTGTTAGCAAGAGTATCGTAAAATTTAGCACCAAGAGCAGGGAAATGAATTAAATCGGCAATATCCGATGATATTTCAAGTGAATATTTCCCATCAAAAGCTTCATTACTTAATCTGAATTTATAACCTGATTGAAGTGAATAATTTGGAAATATCCAGCTTGCAATATTGGTATTTACTAATGGTTCTTCAAAACTTGAATTCTTTAATGCCAAATATTTCATCTTCCCCTTTAAAGTTTTAACATAGGCTTTAACATCATCAAATAAAACCTTGCAATCTCCATCAACCAAAAATCCAATTCTCATATTTGCCGCATTTTCAGGAATTTTAGCCTTTATTTTTACTAATTGCCAATTTTGAGTTGATTTGTTTACCACTTCTGATTCCGTTTGTAGAACACTGTGACCGTTCTTGTCATCAACACGGAGTAAAAGCAAAGCTTTACCATTATATAAATATTTTTGAAACTTAATTTCTACCGAAACTTCTATTTCTTTAATTTGTTCGTTTTCTATATTAGTAAAATTAATAGCTGTTGCAGGATTTTCTTTATTACTTTGCAAAACATCAACAATTTTTTGGCTTGCTACATAATTATTTTCCCTTGTAGGTAAACCAGTATAAACCCAATTCTCTATATTTGAAAGCGAATTAGTATCAAATGGAAAATCTTTAAATAAAGACTGATAATCTTGAATAATCTTATCTTGAACTTCTTTACAATCCTTGCAATTGACAATATCTCCTATTTGCCTATAAATTAATTCGTCCCAAGGATAATCAATTAAATCTTTGGCTGGATAAAAATATTTAACAGTCCCAAATATTTTTGCTAAATCTAACAAAGTATTTTTTTGTAATTCATTAAGTTCTTGATTATGATGATTTAATGATAAATCTATGACATTTTGAAAAAAGCAATTATCAAATTTTGCTTTTAAAGTACCATAGACCAAAAATCCAAATTTAATTACTTTCGCCGAAGAATCAATTTTTACTTTAACAGAAGCGTCACTCCAATTTCCATTTCTTAAGGTATCCGATTCAATAATATTAACAAATTTTTTTTCAGAATTTTCTTGTTGAATAAAGAATTGTGCATAATTTGCG
Source organism: Bacteroidota bacterium (assembly GCA_021780815.1). GTDB lineage: Bacteria > Bacteroidota > Ignavibacteria > Kapaibacteriales > UBA2268 > GWF2-33-9. The sequence continues at coordinate 26,328 of JAJXYC010000015.1, forward strand.
TTATCGGAATGAAATGTAATATACTTACCACCAAAAATAATATCATTTCCTTTAAAATAACTGGCATCAACTTCTTGATAAATTCCTACTCGAATATTTGAATTTCCCTCTTTAAGTTTGCTTCTAATATCTTCAATTGACCTAAAAATATTTTCAACTTGAATACAGAAATGCCCTTCTTGCGGTTCAGAAGCAGTTGCTTGAACTTTATAACCCATTTTCTCGCTTGACCTTGAATATTTCCAACCAAAGGGCATACCACCTTCTTCGGATTGTTCAAAGTCCAAATTAACTACATGGATTAGTGATTGAGCAAACACATAATTATGAAACAAAGAGAAAAAAATGAATACGAAACTTACAATTTTTATTTTTTTTAGAATCTTATTTGTTAAGCAAATCTGTTTATTTTTTTTTATTAAAACTTTCATATCTCCATTATTTTACTGGTGTAGCAACAATAATCTTTACTGTTCGGGAGTATGAACGTCCTTGCGGTGTATCATTATTATACAAAAGTTCATCACTCCCTATCGGGTATTTACGAATATTCTCTGGTTTAATTTTTAAATATTTCACAACTTCATCAATACGTCTTGATGCAAGATCTTTATTATATTGTGGAGTCCCAGTTCTATCGGCATATCCATAAATAGAAACAATAGAATTAGGTTTTATTTTTGATTTTATATCACCAAGTATAATTTTATGATTAGCTGTCAATTCTGATTTATCAAAATCAAAGACTATTAACGAATAACGTTGGAAAATTGTATCATTCTTAATTTCTTCTCTTTTTTTCTTGATTGTTTTTTGGGTAATATTAATATTTTTAGATAAATTAATTTCATTACCAAGAGTATCTTTTCCTTGAAACTTAATTTCAATTGGAGTTTCCAACTGTGGAATTGGCTCTTCGGCAACAACCCATTTAGCAGTTTCATTTGAATTTTGCACTGCAAACTTCCTGATAATTTTCCCGTTTTGAGAAATAGAGATTTCTCCATTTTTAAATGGCACATCAGATTTGACATTAGGGGTAATTTCAATTACTGGTGGATTTGCTACTTTCTCAATTTGACTTAATTCTACTGGGGCTAATACTGAAAATGAATTTGATGAAATCTCATCTCTTTGATTTTCTTGTATTCCATCAGCAATCGTTGGATTTGAAGGTTGAACTGGTAAATTTCTATAATCTACGTCAATTCTATTGGCTGGAATTTTCAAACTTTCAATTAAATAATTTTTTAAACTTTCAGCTCTTGCCTTAGATAATTCTAAATTATTTGCTTCTAAATTTAAATTATTGTTTGTACCTGTAATTTTAATAGTAGCGTTTTTATCTTTTTCAAGTCTATATGTAATTATATTCAACAAATTCGCATAAATATCCAATGTTTCCCATGGTAGATCTTTATAAATAAATTCTTTGTTATCTGCATTAGATTTCAAAATCATTGCTGTTTGTGATAAATCCGAACTGTTCTCTTTAAAAAATACATAAGGTAATAAAGGAAAACTTTCTGATACTTCTATTTCTTCAATTACTAAAGTAGGATTCTCTTGTAAATTCCCATTATTATCAATTCCTACAATTTTTAAATCACCTTGCAAATTTGCTCTTTTAGGAATAATTCTTTGATAATTTTCGGTAATAATTGTTCTATCAATATATTCATTTTGGTCTTCGGTAAGTTCTACTTTGGAAGTTTTACTTAGAAGATTGATTTGCTCTTTATCTATCCCAAACCGTTGCAATGTGGTTGTATCTCTAACAAACTCAGTTCTTTGAATTGTGTCTTTTGTCATTGAATGGGTTAAAGGATATTCCAATGCTAATGTCAAGTTAATCGGAGTAACTTTCCATTTGCTTGAATAAACATTTGTAAACGGCAACATATAACCAATTTCAGGGACTAAATTCATATTTTTCCCAAACTTAAAAGCATAAGCAAACGATACTTTCCCATAAAATTGGAACGAGTTTTTATCTTGCAAAGTAACATTGTCAAATTGATTTCTTACCCTCGTTTCTGTATCTTTAAATACAACATCATTTGGAGAAATCAGTTGCTCCTTTTGCGAAAAAGTCGCACTACCCAAATATCCAAAAAGCAAACCGGCACTTATGCGAAAGTTGTCCCAAAATTGCCAATTATATGTTGGTTCAAAAGTCAATAAACCAAAGTAACCATTGACACTATGTTCCGAATATGCTTTTACAATATCAGATGTTTCGTAAGGAGGTTGCGTGTTTCTAATTTCAGTATTCCCTATCATCTCGTCTTTTTTCAATAGACCATTTAAAGTCATATAACCAATCCTTATAGATACGGATTGGTTTAAATCCACTGGTACTCTCATTAACCCACCGATATTATATCCTATACCTGTCCCTGTTTCAAAACTTGGACAGCAATTTGGTACACCAGGTAATTCACTGAAATCCGCTTTATGAATATTATCATTTATGCCTCCATATATTCCAAGATATAAATATGGATTAGTTGTGTCAATTTCTTGACCCTTCACTGAAATTAAAGCAAATATTACAAGAAGAACAAAAATTGTATATTTTTTCATATTCTTTATTGTTGTTTACTAATTAAAAATTATATTTTTTTATTATTTGTTAAACTTAAAATCATAATAATTTCAAAATTATTGAATATTATTTTATTATTATCATAGGGAATGAATAATTTTCACTTGGAGTAATTAAAATTATTCTATATAATCCTGTTGAAAGTCCTGCTAAATCAAAAGTTTGGTGGTAATTTTTAATATCACCTATATTAAAATGAAACTCATCTATTTTGATGTCTTTACCAGTCATATCACAAAGAAATAGCTTATATGTTCCACTTTCAACAAGATTAATTTTAAAATCAAAATTACCTGCATTTGGGTTTGGCTGAATTACACCTTGCAAAGCATTCGGATTAACTTCTAATAATCTTTTGCTTCCTTTGTTACATGTTAAAATTGATAATTGACCATCTTGCTTTGAAATTTTATTAACTCGTGCAATATCCAAATATTTAATAGTATCTATGGAAATTATTGTACTGTCTTCGTCTCCGAGCATAGTTGTCCCAACTATTTTTCCTAAAAGAGAATCTTGGTCATTTATACTTATATTTCTAAACATTAAAGTTAGCACTCTATCATTATTTTGTATTTCATTTTTTAAAATAACCCCATCAGAATTATTCAAGTTTTTCGGGAAAAACAAAGTTCTATTGAAAGATATAAACATTGTATCAATTGTAAAGTTCGATATAGAGTCGCCTTGTTTATCTAATTTAGCATAAATTGGAATTTCAAAATTATCTTGGTCCGGTGTTGTTACAATTTTAGGTATCCATACCAATAAATTTTTAGGTTGTATTCCCCGACCACGCAAAATAATTGTAACTGCTTCGGGCGGACAACCATCAACTTGGCAAGTAACTACCACACTATCTTGGTAATCCATAATATTAGTTGGTGTAAATGTAAATTGATACGCAATTGTGCCACCTGCACTTATAATAACTTGACCAGGATTTATAAAAGAAAAATTATTGGGAAAATTAACAATTGGAGGAATCGAGTAAATATCTAAATTCCAAATTCCACTTGCTTTTACTTGTAAACTTAATTGAGAACTTGTATTAATAATAACATCTCCAAAATCTAATACCAATGGTGAAACCAAAACCCCACTTTGCCTTTCACCAGTTAAATAAACCACTTTTTGTGTATCAGAACCATTCACATATAAATTGATTGTTACCGATGCTGTTTTCTTACCATCTTGCGAATTACTAGGGTCAAACACAACAATTATATTTTGTTTTTCATTTGGAAACACAGTATCAGGAAACTGTATGTTTGAATTTTGCATTTTAAATAAACCTGTATCTGCACCTGTAATCTGATTTATACTCTTAATTATAAATGGTGCTTGACTATTGTTTTCAACTACCAAAGTGTCTGTTTTTGTCTCACAACTTGATAATATCCCAAAATTTAAACTATCAGGAATAGTATAGTTTGACAAAATAGCATTTGCTTTAAACTGAATATTGACTGTATCGTTGCAAGGGTCAGAAAATATAAAACTTGTATTAATTAATGTATTCCCACTTGATTTTGAATTTAAAGTAAATTTAAAATCAATAGAATTAGATGAATTTTGATTTAACCACCCACCAAAAGGGAAAACACTTAAATCGGGGTTGTCCGATAAAATTCTTATAACATATTGATTTAATCTACCTAAATTTGTTAATGAAACAACCGTATCTTTATCAAAGCCAGTATATACAGCACCTAAATCAATAAGATTTGGAGGATTAACCGCAATATGCAAATCCTCACGCTCTGCTTGTAATTTTACTATAATCACTGAGTCAGTAGGAGAATCCGTATAAATTTCTAATTGTGTGTTTTTCATACCTTCGCCTCCCGCACTCCCTGAATATCTTACAAAATATTCAACACTATCACCCGGTTTTATTGTATATGGTATTGGACTGGGTTCTTGAGAAATACTAAAATTATTTACATCTACACCAGTTATCTTCGCTCTTTTCGTAATAATTAAATTATTTGTTGCATTTGGTAAATTCTTAACAAATACGCTCTTTTCTATATCTGCACATTTACTACTTAATCCAAAATCCAACAAATCGTCGGACACTTCTATTTTAGAAGTTACTCCTTTCGCTATCAATTCCATTACACTATCATTTTGACAAGAATTAGGTCCTGCAATTGATTTAACAAGTAATGAATCGGAAAATATTGCTTCTGCCGACGGCTTAAATTGTATTGTAACAAGCAAAGTATCTGTATTTGGATTTAAAGTTACAGGCAATACTGGCGATATATTTAATATCTTAAATTCACTATTTTTAATTAAAAATAAATCTGTTAAATCATTGATTAACGCACCTTTATTTCCATTATTAACTATTTTGTATATTCTTGTTTTTTGAGACGATATATCAACATTTCCAAAATTCCCATCACCAATAATATTTAATAATGTATGTTCTATAAAGGCTTTAAGATATACCTTTTTTGCATAATTACTGCATTCGTCAATCTTTAAAATCATTGAATCTAATATAAGTCCCGTATTTATTTTATTCAACAAAGTAATTTTTAAATTTTGCTGGTTATTAGGTTCTTGGAAATCCATTAAATTGGAATTGATTTGTGCTGCAAAATAATTGTTTCTAAATACTATAGAATTTATATTGATGAAATTTGTAGAATAATTTTGCAAAGTAAAATCATATTGTAAATCTTGATTACTGCATACTGCTCCTAAATCTAATGTGTCTAATCCATCATAAGTCAGAGTAATCGGTTTTAAATCATCAGGATTTTGTATAGTTAATAAAACTGTATCTAATGCTACATTTAAAGCAATTTTCCAAGGATTTGTTGTAAAATTATCGTTATGTTTAAAAACTAATGTATCGGAAAAGAAATTGCTGAAATTATTATTAGGGGGTAAAAAACTTAACTGAATTTTAACTGAATCCATAGGCTTGATGACTTTGTATCCAGTAGGAGAAATAACAGAAAATCCTTGATTATTTTTGATAAAATATTGGTTTTGGAACTCAACAGTTAAATTAGTATCACCGGTATTAATCAAAGTTGTAGAAAACGTTTTCGGGAAATTTTCACATTTAAAATATCTTGCATTAATCATAGAATCGCAAACAAGGTGCGGTAATTTATCTATTAAGAAAATATTTGCCCCAGCTTGTGAAAAGATTGCTAATGGCTCTTGTTCATACGGTGCAAGAGCAGGATTATCAATATCCATCAAAGCAACAAAATAAAATATAGAATCAGGTTGCGACAAAGAAATCATTTTCGACCAACTACTGGCAGATGAAGTAATATCTCCATAATGTTGCCAAACACCACTTTCCGGTTTAATATATAACTTTAAATTTTTGTTAGCAGGTTTTTTACCATTTAAAACAAATTTTCGAGGTACTAAATTATTGGTATCAGTTGTAAATCCAACATAAGGATTTGCATTAGGTGTTAAAGGTTGAATATTAACCCAAATTTTAGAATCAGAGCGTATTCTACCGTAACTTGCAGCATTTGGCGAAGTATTGCCACCATTAACTGTAATTTGAGAATTGTCAAAATCAATTTTTGTATAAAACAAAAGTGCACCTCCTGAACCATTACCACCATTTCCATTACCTACCCCACCATTAGCACCATTGGCAGAAAAATTAACTTGAGAAATAATTGGGGCAGAAATACTTAACGCACCACCACCACCGCCACCACTTCCAGAAAATGTCCCTGCACCTTGCGGATTACCCGAAGCACCTCCTGAACCACCCGCTAATGGCACAATCATAGCATTGCCACAAACTTGTCCTCCTGAGCTTTTATAACCGCCTCCATTTATCGCATAACCACCTGAACCACCTGCATAAGTTTGCTTATTTCCTGAACCACCACCATAACCACCAGTTTGTTCGCACGTATTACCATCGAAACAAGGGTCGCCACTTCTTCCAAAAGGATGCCCTGTTGCTCCACCAGAAGATTCATATTGTCCTTTTATTGGAGGAGCAACTCCATTTAAAGAATATCCAGAGGAATCCGAACCTGTCCCATAATTTTTAAAAGCATTGGTTTGTGTAGGTATGCCTGAATTATTTCTCCCACCAGGTCCACCAGAAACAAAACCATTACCTCCATCATCACCATTATCATTACCCAAAAGAGTTGCATCATAAAATCTGCCACCCCCGCCGCTACCACCTGGTGCAGCATCTTGTATCTTCGCCATTCCACCATCTAATGCGATTTTTGAATTGCTTGTCCCTTTAATAATTCCTTTTGACAAAATTGTTATAGGTAAATAGCCTTGGTTGCCTCTACTTCCGTTGATTAAAGGGTCGCAATCTTGAGTTGAAATAGTGTAAGTTTTAACTCCTAAAATTAGAGAATCTATTATCATTGCTCCTCGTCTAGAACGTCGCCCAAGTTGTCCTTCACCTATTACGCTTTCATTTATTCCCGAAATATCTCCCAAATGCTGAGGCAATACTATATAAAATGTGTCTATATTAGAATATCCTTTCCCTTGAACAAACACTCGAAAAGGTATTCTAAATTCAGGTGAAAGCAATGACCAATCAGAACTATTGGGTTTTACATCTGGATTAATAAATGCTTGCCCCGAAATCATTCGCCCTTCCCAACTTACGACAATTGGACCAAAAATAATCTTTTGGGTGTCTATTGGATTTAATACTTCTACTTTAACACTATCATTTGAATTATTTAAATAAAATCCATCTGTACCAAAATTATCTACTAAATTCGTTCCTGTAATTATTTCATAATATGTATTTAAGTTAGGACTCCCTATATCTGGAATTGTGTACGATATTACAGGTTGAGCTTTTGATAAATTATTAAATAAAAAAAGAAAAATTATAATTAGTTTAAATAAATTTTTCATAATATTTTTTTCTCTCTTTTATTTTTCTTTTAAATTACAAAATAATTTTTGATAATTGTATAATTTATTTATCTATACTTTAAGCAAATTAGTTAAAAACAATTCATAATTTTATCATATAAAAAAATATTACAAAAAATCAATATTTAAAAATTTATTTTTAATTTATTTTTTTAGAATAATACTAATTAAAAATTTTATGGAAATATATTCTCAAATTCCCAAAGATTTAGTTAATTTTCTGCTAGTCGTAGTATTTTCCCTGCTAATTGGAGTTGAACAACGGCGACTACATATTGACAAGTCTGTTGAAACACTTTTTGGTACAGATAGAACGTTAACTTTAATTGGTATTCTTGGCTTTATTCTTTACATATTAATGCCCCAAAATTTTGGACTATATATTGCAGGTGGTGTAGCAATTACTATATATTTGATGATATATTACTATAATAAAATTAAAATTCAAAATCAATGGGGATTTACTTCCATAATTACAGCATTAATTACTTATACCTTAGCGCCACTTATTTATTTAGAGCCTCATTGGATTGTAATGCTTATTGTAGTTACAGTTTTAATAATTGTTGAAATTAAAGAAAACTTGTTCACTTTTTCTCAGAATATTGATAAAAATGAATTTATAACATTAGCAAAATTTATAATTATAGCAGGAATTATATTGCCTCTTTTACCTGTTACTCCGTTTTCCAAAGATATTAACATATCTCCTTATCAAATTTGGTTATCGATTGTAGCGGTATCAAGCATTTCATACATTAGTTACATCTTGCGAAAATTTATTTTCCAAAATTCAGGTATTTTACTTTCTGCGATTTTAGGTGGTTTATATAGTAGTACCGCAACGACAATTGTTTTAGCAAAAAAAAGCAAAGAAGACGACAATACAATAAATATTATAACAGGAATAATTGCCGCTACAGGAATGATGTATTTAAGAATTTTATTCCTTGCATTTATTTTTAATAAAGAAATTGCATCTAAATTATCTTTTTATTTTATTCCCCTATTTCTGCTTAGTTTTTTGTTTATTGCTGTGCTTAGGTATTTCAATAAAACATCAATAACCTCAACAAGTTCAATACCCCAAGAAAGTATATCCCGAAATCCATTGGAATTCAAAACAGCATTAGTTTTTGGATTACTTTTTGGATTTTTCTCTGTTTTAACAGGATATGTTGTAACAAATTATGGAAATATAGGCGTAAATATGCTTTCTTTTGTTGTTGGTGTAACTGATATTGACCCATATATTTTAAATTTATTCCAAAATTCAGTAAAAAATTTACAAATAGAAACAATTGTAAAAGCAACCATCATAGCATCTGCAAGTAATAACTTATTGAAATTGATTTACTCGCTTGCACTTGGTAACAAAAAAATATACAATAAATTAATTACAACATTTTCTATTTTAATTGTAATTAGCATTATTTTATCTGCTTTATAATTTTTAGATTTATCAAACTAATCTTCTATTATAAATATTATAAACCGAAATTTTCGGGTATTTGAATAGCAATAACTTTCCCTTTTGCTGTAACTACACCATTTGCAGAAACTGTAATTTCGGAAATAACTTTTTTACCTTTTATTTCAATAACATTCCCTACAAGCTCTAATTCAACACCAAGAGGTGTAGGTTTAAAGTAATCAACACACAAAGAAGCAGTAACAAAGCGGAATGGCGGCAAAGTATCAGGCTCTCTATTTTCATTTCTATAACTTGCTAATGCCGCAGTACCTGTTCCATGACAATCAATTAATGAGGCAATTAAACCTCCGTAAACATAACCTGGAACAGCAATATGATACGGTTCAGGTGTAAAATGTGCTATTGTTTGTTCTCCGTTCCAATAACTTTTTATATGGTGTCCAAACTTATTTAATCTGCCACAACCATAACAATAACTCAGTTCCTCTGGGTAATAATCTTGAATTGCTTTCATTTCTTTCATTCGAATTTTCATTTTTATTGAATTTTAAAATTAAACAAAACGATACAATAACAAAAAAAAATATAAAATAATTTATAAGTCTGTAATTAATTCATCTTTTTTTCTTAAATTACATTTGTGAAATTTCAAATAAAAAGAAAAAGTTATGTCTATTTTAGAAAAGTTATTGGAAACACAAGAGTTTGCAACATTACCACCAGTTGCAGCAAAAGTATTACACTTGTTGGAATATGACAACGTTGATATACGTGATATTTCAAGGGTTATTGAAACCGATGCCTCACTGACTTTGAAACTATTGAGAGTGGCTAATTCTCCACTTTATGCAATTAGAAGTGAAGTAAATACTGTCCATCAAGCTATTATTAATCTGGGTTTAAACAGATTAACCAATATTGTTCTGGGTGTTTCAATCTTTTCTAAATTCCTTTTAGCATCTCAACAAGTTTCCCCAAAAGTAATTGAACGTTTCTGGTTTCATTCTTCCTGTACAGGAATGGTAGCAAAATCGTTATCTATAAAATTAAATAGATTCTTCAAAGAATATGAATTTATCGGTGGTTTGCTTCATGAAATTGGTAAACTTGCTATGATTCAATTTGATGGACCAAAATATATGGAGGTTATTAAACTAGTTGAAAACGAACATTACGACGACATAACCGCCGAGAAGAAAATATTCGACATTTCACATTGTGAAGTTGGTGAAGCTATTGCAAAATTATGGAAATTACCTAAGGAAATGTCTGATGTAATTGGCTTTCATCATACTCCTTTGCAATCTGAAAAATTCACGGATTTGGTTGCAACTGTTAGGTTGGCTGATTTATTAACAGAACTTTGGGACGCTGGTTTTTATGAAGGTCTCTCTATGGCTGAATTGTCTGAAACTGATGCTTGGAAAATTTTACTTAACCATATTCCAGAATTAGATGCAATGGATTTAGAAGCTTTTACTTTTGAATTAGAGCAAGATTTCAAAAATTCAACTTTGTTTTTAAGTCTAATTTCTTCTTAACTAAAAAAAATGTCTCAAAAATTTGTTCTATTTTAATTTTACAAAAGAAATATTCTTTAAAATGAATTATTTTTCTTTTCATAATAATTCTTAATTTGCTTGTTTTTATTATATAATTATTTAAAAAATAATGCAGAACATAATTTCAATTGCGAACCTTCATAAGTCATTCAAAAACAATGAAGTTTTAAAAGGAATAAATCTTGAAGTAAAAAAAGGGGAAATTTTATCAATTGTAGGGAAATCGGGCTGTGGCAAAACCACACTTCTTCGTTGTATTAACTTTTTAGAAATCCCAGACCATGGAACAATAAATGTCAATGGTATATCAATTTCAACGGATGACTTCCCTAAAAATTATCAAAATATAGAAAAAAATAAAGTACAAGAAACAAACAACCCGTTTAAATCTTTTTCATACCAAAATGAAATTGTAAAAAAATTTAAAAATAAGATATATCAAATTAGAGGCAATATTGGATTTTTATTTCAAGATTTGCAATTATTTCCTCATTATAATGTAATTGAAAATGTTTACAAACCACTTGTGATAATTAAAAAGATGAAAAAAGAAGAAGCAATTTTGAATGCCGAAAAAATATTATTGAAAGTCAATTTAATTAATCACAGGGATAAATATCCACACCAACTTTCAGGTGGACAAAAACAACGAGTAGCCATAGCAAGAGCATTAGCAATGTCCCCAAAAATTATGCTTTATGATGAGCCAACTTCCGCCTTAGACCCAGAGCTTGTTCGTGAAATTGCTGATATGATTAATATGCTCGAACAAGATAAAATAACCCAAGTAATTGTATCCCACGATATTAATTTTATTAAATTAATTGCAAAACAAGTAGTCTTTATTGATGAAGGAGAAATTGTGGAAATGGGTTTATTAGAAAAATTATTAACAAATCCAGTTGATGAACGTACCAAACATTATTTTGATATTTTTAGGTGAGCAAAATGAGAAGTAAAATAATTTTTATTTTTATATTTTTCATAGCATATAATTTACTGTTTTCACAAGAAGAATTTCGTTGGGCGGCAGATGCAGAAGGTAATGTACCTTATATTTTTCAAGACCCAAACAATCCAAAATTACTCAAAGGATTTGAAGTAGATTTAGCAAATGCAATTGCAAAAAAAATATCAATGAAGCCTATTTTTGTACAAAATCAATGGGATGGATTAATTCCAGGTCTTTATCGTGGAGATTATGATATTGCCATTAACGGAATTGAAATAACAGCCGATAGAAAAAAAGAAGTCCTGTTTAGCATTCCTTATTATTATACATCAGAAAAATTAGTAGTTAGAAGTAATGAGCAAAAAATTAATGGATTATCCGATTTATATGGGAAAAAAATAGGAGTATTAAAAAATTCATTAGCCGAAAGAATACTAAATACGCAAGGTGGTTTTGACGTGTTATCTTACGAAGGAGAAGTAAATGCGTTTGAAGATGTAAAAAACAAACGTATAGATGCCGCCTTGGTAGATTTCCCTATTGCACTTTATTATACTGCTTGCAATACAGAACTCAAACAAGTTGGTCCACCTATTGGTGAAGTAATTTATGGAGCAGCTATAAGATTGCAAGACTCATCTTTGCTCGCAAAGGTCAATAACGCTTTAACTTCAATTATACAAAGTGGTGAACTACGTTCCATTCTGGAAAAATGGAACTTGTGGAATGAAGTAATTGCCGTTCGGTTAAACGATGAGAAACCTTCCACAAATCTTCATAGTGAATTTGAAGCCTATTTAAAATCACAACATACAGAACATAATTTTATTACAACACTTGAAAGAGATGTAACATTCTTACCTCTTTTTGCACAAGGTGCTTTAGTAACTTTAGGTATTTCAATAGTTTCAATGGTAATTGCTATCTTTTTAGGACTTTTTTTAGCAATAATACGAATTTTTGGACCAAAGTTAATTTCATTAATTATTACTTTATTTATAGAAATTATCAGAGGTACACCTTTATTAATCCAGCTTTATATTATTTTTTATGCAATGCCTTCAATAGGAATAAAATTTACACCATTTGTAGCGGCAATAATTGGGCTTGGAGTAAATTATGCTGCTTATGAAGCCGAAAATTACAGAGCAGGTTTGTTTGCTATTGCCAAAGGGCAAATGGAAGCTGCTATCGCACTTGGTATGCGTCGACGTGATGCTTTAATATTCATAATTATTCCGCAAGCTTTCAGAATTGTTATTCCACCTATTACTAACGATTTTATCTCGCTTCTTAAAGATTCATCGTTGGTCTCTATGATTACTATGGTTGAACTAACAAAAGTTTATAACCAAGTTGCTTCTACTTATTTCGACTTTCTTGGAACAGGGATTATCGTTGCCGCAATTTATTTGATTCTTGGATTACCTTTTATCCAAATTGCAAAATATTCAGAAAAACACTTTGGATTAGAAAGAAAACGAAAATAAATCAAACAATCAGTATTTTACTTTTGTCAATTTAGCAAATGCTGCCATTAATTGTTTTCGTCCAACAGATTTGAAATCAACTGTTATTTTCATATTTTGACCACTACCCATAACTCCAACAATTCTACCTTCTCCAAAATGAGAATGTTGAACTAATTCGCCCGTATGGAAAGTTTCATCTTCCAATAATTGAGAATAACTTGTATCTCTTTCTTCATCTGGGAAGTATTTATGGTTACCAGATTTTAAATCAGAACCGGACAAAAAAGAATTACTTTTATATTGATTTTGACTATAAGAATTTGTATTTTTTAATTTACCAATAAAATTAAGATAATCTTGATGAATTTCACTAATAAAATTAGAAGGCAACTGATTTTGATATTCACCAAAGCGTGAACGGCGACGAGCATAAGAAAGGCATAATTTCTTTTTTGCCCTTGTAATACCAACATAAAAGAGCCTACGTTCTTCTTCTTCTTCCTCTGTCGATAATCTATTGCGGATAATTGGGAAAAGCCCTTTTTCTAAACCTGTAATAAATACCGCAGGAAATTCTAATCCTTTTGCAGTATGCAAAGTCATTAATGCTACTCTTCCATCAACAAAATCTTTAACGTCAAAATCAGTAAGTAAAGAAACTTGTTGTAAATAATCATTTAAACTTAAATTAGGATTTTCCCGAGCAAAACGTATAATATCATTAATTAATTGCATTACATTGTTCCATCTGTCATTTGTTTCATCAGAATCAATCTCTTTATACATATCTAAAAGACCAGTTTCTTGAATAAAATCAGGAATAGCAGAATCCAATGCGTAATAATCCAATGCTTCTTGATATTTTTTAATTAAATCTATAAAATTTTTAACACCTAAATGCGCCCGACTTTGCAAATTTGTAATTTCATTATGATATAAAAATGCTTCGAACAAACTAATATCCCGTGTATTTGCATATTCGATAATATGGTCTAATGATGCACGTCCAATTCCTCTTGGAGGTTCATTTAAAATGCGTAAAAGCGAAACTGAGTCGTGTGGATTAATCAACAACCGTAAATATGCAACAACATCTTTAATTTCTTTGCGTTGATAAAAAGAAAGACCACCAAATACTTGATATGGAATATTTCTCAATCTTAATGACCTTTCAAGTACTAATGATTGGGCATTTGTTCTATATAAAACTGCAATACCCTCATAATTAAAACCATTTTCTACTAATTTTATAATTTGGTTTGCAATTTTTTCACCTTCATTATTTTCATCTTCCGCTTCAATAACATCAATTAAATCGCCTTTTTCATTTTCAGTCCAAAGTTTCTTTTTTATTTGATTTTTATTGTGTTCAATAATAGAATGAGCAACATCTAAAATATTTGATGTAGAGCGATAATTTTGTTCCAATCGTATCATTTTACACATTGGATAATCATTTTTAAAATCTAATATATTCCGAATTTCTGCTCCTCTCCAACGATAAATACTTTGTGCATCATCTCCAACAATAAAGATATTCGAATGAGCCTTTGCCAAATTATTAATAATCAAGTATTGAGGTCTATTTGTATCTTGAAACTCATCAACTAAAATATATTTAAATTGCTTTTGGTATTTTTCAAGGACTTCTTTGTTTCCTGCTAGTAAATCCAAAGTATTTAATAGTAAATCATCAAAATCCATTGCATTGTTAGTTTTAAGTAATTCTTGATATTTAAAATAAACTTCTGCAACATTTTTATGATATTGAGATTTAACCTCTTGCTGATATTCTTCTGGCGAAACTAAATTGTTTTTAAGTTTAGATATATATGAATGTATCTGATTCGGTTGATATTCTTTTGATTGAAGTTTTAATTCTCGTAAAATCTCTTTGACCAATGAATTTGAATCATCTTGGTCATAAATTGAAAAATTTTTACTATAACCCAATAATTCAGATTCATATCGCAAAATTCGTGCAAAAATAGAGTGGAAAGTTCCAGCCCAAATTCTCTCAGCCAGAGAGGAACCTACAAAATTAGCAATTCTCTCTTTCATCTCACGAGCTGCTTTATTGGTAAATGTTAGTGCAAGAATTTGATATGGTTTTATGCCTTGAGTAATTAAATATGCAATTCTTGTTGTAAGAACTCGTGTTTTCCCTGAGCCTGCACCTGCAATAACTTGTACTGCACCATTAATTATTGTTGTCGCTTCAAGTTGAGGCGGATTTAATCTCTGTAAAATACTTTCAACAGATATTGAACTATTGTTTACATTATCTGTGCTATTTATATTGTTTGAATTTTCCATCTAAATTAAAAAATGATTTAAAACAAAATTAAATTAAAAAATATCAAAAAAACAAAAATGTTGAAAACAAATTTTTAACTGACCAAAATATTTATAATAAATATTTATTGTAAATATTTATTATACAAGATTTCGTATCCAATTGTCGTTTTGTCACCATGTCCGGGATAAACTTCATAATCATCAGGATAAATCAATAATTTCTCTTTTATTGATTTTATTAGCAATTGAAAATCCCCACTTGTAAAATCGGTCCTACCAACACTTAATTTAAATAAAGTATCACCAGTAATTATTTTTCTCTCATCTATAATTTCAATACAAATTCCTCCATCTGTATGTCCGGGAGTATGTAAAATTTTAAATGCCATATCTTCAACTTTAATTATTTCATTGTCTTCAAGATATTTGTCTGCTTTGACACTTTCCAATTTCATAGGAAAGCCAAATGGAATATGTTCATTAGGGTTTAATAATCTAAATTCATCATTTTTATGAATACAAACACTTGGGTTAAATTTGTCTTTATACTTGCTTAAATCAGCAATATGGTCAAAATGAGAGTGTGTTAAAATAATATATTCAAGTTGAAAGTTATTTTCCAGAAGATAAGGCGCAACTTGATTATAAGAATCAATTGGCGCATCAAAAAGAACACATCTTTTATAAGAACTTGCTAAGTATGCCTTATTTTGCATTGGCTTACATAAAAATTCTTTAAATTCCATAATTGATAATAAATAAAATTAATAATAATTGTAATTTAACAAGCACTTCATCCCAATTAAGTTAACTATATCTCTCTTGAAATTCTTTAATAGCAGGAATTTCGGAAGATTTAAACTCATCAACATTTCCATCAAAGACTTTGTTTCCTTCATGCAACATCGCAACTTTATCAGCAATTTTATAGACAGAAAATAAATCATGAGTGATCACAATAGAAGTAACTTTGGTTCTTTTTTGCACAGACAAAATCAAATCATCAATTTGTTCGCTTGTAACAGGATCTAATCCTGTCGTGGGTTCATCATAGAACAAATATTCAGGACTACCGACTAAAGCACGAGCAAGACCGACACGTTTTCGCATCCCACCAGAAAGTTCAGAAGGCATTTTGTTTTTTAATATATTCCATTCCTTCAAATAAACATTTTCAGAAACTTCATCAATATCTGGTAGAAGTTGTACTGCATTTAAAACTCGTTTAGCTTCTTTTTCAAGATATTCAAAATCTCTTTCACCTTGCTCAAATAACCTTAACACTACATTTTCAAATACATTCAAAGAATCAAATAAAGCGGCACCTTGAAAAACAAATCCCATTTTATTCCTAACTTCAAAAAGTTCTTTCCGAGTTAAATTGGGAATTTCTTTTCCATCAACAATTATACTTCCTTCATCTGGTTGCAATAATCCAACAATATTTTTGATTAAAACACTTTTCCCACTCCCTGATTTCCCTATTATACAAGTTGTTTTCCCCTGTTCAATAGTCATACTTATCTCGTGCAGAATTTGTTTTGCCCCAAAGGATTTTGATAAATTTAAAATTTTAATCATTAATTTTATAGCTTGCCAAAATAATAATTGCAAATTACAGAAAAAATAAGAACTATTGTGTTATTTTTAAGGTCTTAATATCTTTTGTATTAAAATCATAAATCCTAATTAGATCATTATTAGTATCTGTAATATACATCAAATTATTATGAACAAACAAACCATTCGGTTCATCGAGCTGAGCTTCATCTGCATTTCCATCTTTTATACCTGGTTTTCCCGTACCAATTAAAGTTCTAACTTCCTTTGTTTGTGGATTTAGTAATTTAATTTTATGATTATAAGTATCTGCAATATAAATCAAATTATTATAACAATTAACACCCATACAATGTTGTAATCTTGATTCAGGATAATATCCATCAACATCACCAAAATCAAATAATCCAGTACCAAC
The DNA here is from genome assembly GCA_021780815.1 of Bacteroidota bacterium. Classification (GTDB taxonomy): domain Bacteria; phylum Bacteroidota; class Ignavibacteria; order Kapaibacteriales; family UBA2268; genus GWF2-33-9. Next base: position 43,553 of record JAJXYC010000015.1, read on the forward strand.
TAATGTGGAAACTTTTCCAGTCAATAAATTAATTTCACGAATTGCACTTACTTCACTATCAGCAATATACAATTTACCATTGCAATAAGAAATTCCACTTGGTTGAGCAAAAGAAGCCATTTTTAAGTTGCCATCAACAATATTTTCATAGCCTGTTCCTGCAAAAGGTTCAATCTTTTTGGTTTCTAAATTCATTTCCCAAATTTGATGTGGTCCTGCCATTGCAATATACAAAGTATTCCCAACAACAACTAAATCCCAAGGACTATTCAATTCTGAATTTGTCCCAAAACCACCATTTGAATAATAATTAATTGATAGATACCCTTTCCCTGCAATTGTTTCTACTTTTTTCTCTTTTAAATTAATTCGTCTAATTAAGTGATTATCGGTGTCCGCAATATAAATATTTTCTTCTGCTTCATCAACAGCAATTCCTTGTGGGTGATTAAATTCAGATTCTTGGTAACTCCCGTCTTTTTTCCCAGATTTTCCATTCCCTATGGTTTCAAGTATTTTCCCATTTGCATCAACAATTAAAATTTTATTATTGTTTGAATCGGTTATGTAAATTTTATTTGTTTTTGAAACAAAAACTTTCGCAGGAAAACGCAAATTTGAGTTTGGATTATGTCCAAATTCAAGTTCCAATTTAATTGGATTTTTATCTAATAACCCTGCTGCATTAAATTCTTCGGCTGCCTCTTTAATAAATGTATCAAATTTACCATAAACTCCTTCCCCTGATGATTGCATAATTATTTGACCAAGAGGATTTATTAAAACCAATGTAGGCCAGGCACTTACGGCATAATCATTCCAAATTTCAAAGTTCAAATCATTAACTACTGGATGCTTAATTTCATAACGCAAAATCGCTTTCCGAATATTATCTTGTTCTTTCTCATTCTTAAATTTTGCTGAATGAACACCAATAATAACTAATTCATTAGGAAATTCTTCTTCAAGTTTTTTTAAATCCGGTATTATATGAATACAATTTATACAGCAATATGTCCAAAAATCAAGTAGAACAAATTTCCCTTTTAATTCTTTTAAAGTAATCGGTTTATATGTATTGAGCCATTGAAGCCCTTCTGGGAATTCAGGAGCTTTAACTAATCCTTTATATTTCATAGATATAGATTCCTCATTTTGTTTTTTTTCAGTTTGCGAACAAGAAGTTGTAACTATTAAAACTGTAATTGAAAATAAAATTATACTGCTAATTATAATTGTTTTCATTATTTTATGTTGAAATAAAAATTAAGTTAGACAAATCTAAATTTATAGACGTTTTGAAAGTTTACTTGTTTTTTGTTAATATTAGATTGAAAAACAATTTCTTCAAAATACTTTTATTAAATTTGAAAAAATTAAAAAAAAAATTAAAAAAAATGCAAAAAGATAAAAAAGAAACATATTATCAAGAGGCTGTTGATGAATTAAAGTCAATTCTTGAAGGAGAAACAGATTTAATTTTGAAAATGTCTACAATAAATTCTGTATTAAAAAATAAATTTGACTATTATTATTGGGTCGGATTTTATATTGTGAATAAGTTAAATAATAAGAACATATTGAACGTTGGTCCATACCAAGGCACTTTTGGTTGCTTGCATATTGATTTTAATTCAGGTGTTTGCGGTCGTGCCGCAAGAGAACAACAAACACAAGTCGTTCAAAATGTTCATAACGATACCGAACATATTGCTTGTGATTCAAATAGTAATTCCGAAATTGTTTTGCCCGTTTTCAACAATCATAAAAAATTAATTGCTGTTTTTGATATTGATAGCACCGAATTATCTGCTTTTGATGAAATTGATAAAATTTATTTGGAAAAAATTTTAACTGAACATTTTGAAAATGGCGAATCTTCTATTTATTGGAATTTGGATAATGACTAAAAAATTTTTAAAGTTAATTGTATTAATATTCCTTTTTTCTATTTCAAAATCTTTTAGTGATGATGAACTATTTATCAAAGATATAGAAATAAATCGTTTTAACGTAGCAGATAATGAAAAACCAAATATTTCTTGGTTAGGAAAAATAATAAATTCTCTGCATATTAAAACTAAAGAATATGTAATTAAACAAGAATTACTTTTTACTGAAAATTCACAAGTTAATTTAGATATAGTTTCTGAAACTGAAAGGAATCTACGAGCATTGGGAATATTTAATAAGGTTCATATCACATTAGATTCATTAGGATTTGACGAGTATAAGGCAGTTGTAAACACAACTGACGCTTGGTCATCAATGTTTTTACCTGTATTGAATTATGGAGGTGGCTTCGGGAATTATGGAGCAGATTTAGATGAATTCAATTTTTTAGGAACAGGAACAAGATTAAAACTTACTGGTGAATACCGAAATGAAAGTCAAATCGGTTGGCAAGGTTCTTTTGTATTATTTAACCCAAGAATTCCTTTTACAGATTTACAAGATTCAATTTCTTTTTTATCTAATAAAATCAGAACAACACAAACATTTATTTTACAATTCCCATTTAGAACTACTTCAACAGATTTTTCTGCTGGAATAAGTTATGCAAATACTTTTGGCAAAGATTTTTATTACCATAGCACAAACAATTACGAATTAATTAATTTGAAAAATCAATTAACAACATTGTGGTATTCGCATGCTTGGTGGAAGAACGACCGACTTTATATTACTGGTTTATTAGGCTACAATCAAGCACAAAGAGAAAATCCATCATTTCGTCAAGCATTTGACAATTCAGGCTATTTCCTTTTAAATTTTGCTTCTATTTCTCAATCTTATGACGTAGTAAATAAAATTAATGGATTCGTTGATGAAGATTTAATTTATGGTGGGTATGGAAGTGCATCAATTGGAAAAATTTTCCCTTTAAATTCTGATGGAGATAATTTAAATTATATATCTGGAATAGCTGAAAAATCTTTTTACAATCAACGTTCATATTTATTTTTGCGAGTTGCAGGAGCCAGCGGATTTGATAGCAGAGTTTCTCCTAAATATACCTATCAAGAATCATTAATTACTTATTTCCATAATTTTACAAATGGATTTTTAATTACAGGTAGATTTTCACAACAAACAGTATGGAATTGGCCTGCTTGGAGACAGTTAATTTTAGATAATGATAGCGGTGTCAGGGGAATTGAATTAAATAGTTATTCAGGCGATAATAGACTTGTTTTTAATTCAGAAATTAGATACTTCTTAGAAAATCCTGAAATTTTATTTTTTAAATTTTCTTTGATTGCATTTTTTGATATCGGAGCTGTGTGGAATCAAAATATGCAGTTAAATGTAACTCCTTTCAGAAAAACAACTGGACTCGGCGTTCGCTTTCATTTTATTAAATCGCAAGACGCCGCTCCAATTTTCCGAGTAGATTTTCCTTATAATCCTGATACTAATAAACTGGGTGTTGTTTTCACTGCAAAGGTACTTTTCCCTTCTTTTGTCAATCATATGTTTTCTTTGCCACAGCTATTTGGAAAAGTCTTTGATTATGATTAGTTCCAATATTTTTTTATATTAATTAAAACTTTTAATGACTTTTACAACTGTACCAATTACTTTAAAGTCATCATCGTTTTTAATATGAATTGGCGGGAACATAGGGTTTTCGGGTTGTAAATAAATTTCACTATCTTCTATGATGATTTTTTTTACAGTCCATTTTCCATTAACTTCAGCAATAACGATGGAATTCGTTCCCCAGTAACCTTTTTTATCAACAAGTATAAAATCGCCAGAATGAATTCCTGCATTTATCATTGAATTACCATTCACTCTTATTAAAAACATTGATTGGTTAGAAATTATTTTTGTTCGCTTCGTTAATAATTCAGTTTGCATATATACCTCATTTTACCAAAAATAATATCAATAAATATGCCAAATGGAAATACTTTTTAAATCAATAATTTTCAGGCTTATTCGTTAAAAAAATTAAAAAATGAAAATTTTAGCAATTGAATCTTCATGCGATGAAACGTCCATTGCAATATTAGATGATACAAAAGTATTAAGTAACGTGATTTCGTCTCAATATTTTCACACCCAATATGGTGGAGTAATCCCTGAACTAGCTTCACGTGCTCATTTAAAAAGTATTGCCCCAATTTTCTTCCAATCTTTGGAAGAAGCACAAATTACAATAGAAAAAATTGATGCAATTGCTGTTACAAATCAACCGGGACTTTTAGGTTCATTAATTGTTGGGACAAATTTCGCTAAAGGAATAGCTTTGAAATACAACTTACCTATTATTCCAATAAATCATATTGAAGGACATTTGTATTCTGGTTTTATAGAAGATGATTCATTGCAATTTCCATTAATTAGTTTGGTTGTAAGTGGTGGACATACTGCATTATTTAAGGTTAATTCATTTACAAACTATGAAATTATAGGTCTAACACGGGACGATGCCGCAGGCGAAGCATTTGATAAAATTGCTAAGTCATTAAATTTGGGTTACCCAGGCGGTCCAATTATTGATAAGCTAGCGAAAATTGGAAATCCTAATAAATATACATTCCCTCGCTCTATGATTAATAGCGGTGATTTTGATTTTAGTTTTAGTGGACTAAAAACTTCCTTTAAAACATTTATTTCTAAGAACTTCCCTAATGGATTTAATCAAGAAGAAATTCAAGATTTAGCAGCATCAGTACAATCTGCCATCGTTGATGTTTTAACCTTCAAATCTATACAAGCAGCCAAACAATTTAAGATTAAAAATATTATTGTAGCAGGTGGGGTTTCGGCAAATTCCCAATTAAAAAGTGAAATGCAAAAAGTCGCTCATAATTTAGGAATGAAGGCAGTTTTCCCCTCTTTAAAATTATCAATGGATAATGCCGCTATGATTGGATTTTTAGCAACAAAAAAAATCCAAGAAAAAGGTACATCAAATTTTTTCGATTTTACTTTTACAGCTTCGGCGAATTCTTTACGTTCCCGTAAAAAAACGTAAAAATTATTAGAAGATTTTTAGGAAATTATTAACATTTTTGTTTTTAGTAGAATTTTTTTTTGTAAAATTGTATTTATTTTAAATTAATATTTGATGAATATTGATAAAATTTTTGAACCAATTAAAGATAAATTAACTGAATTTGATAAATACTTCAATAATCAGTTACAATCTCCTGTACCATTGCTAAATATGGTGCTTAAATATATAAGTCATAGAAATGGAAAAAAAATTCGCCCCTCGTTAGTTTTTCTTACTTCAAACTTATTCGGTGAAATTTCACAATTAAGTTTTGTTGGTGCTACAATGATTGAATTGTTACATACAGCAACTCTTTTACACGATGATGTTGTTGATAACGCAAATGAAAGACGTGGATTTTTGTCTATAAATGCTATTTGGAAAAATAAAATCGCCATTTTGGCTGGCGATTATCTTCTAGCTCGTGGTTTGTTGATTGCAGTTGAAAATAACGTTTTTGATTTTTTAAAAGTTACTTCTACTGCTGTACAAAAAATGAGCGAAGGTGAATTGCTTTCTATTGAGTCATCTAGGAAGATGAAATATAACGAAGAACTTTACTATGAAATAACCAAAAATAAAACTGCTGTTTTACTTCGTTCTTGTTGTGAAATCGGTGCTATTGCCCAAAACCAGCCGTCAGAACATATTGCCGCACTTGGTGATTATGGGGAATATATTGGCATGGCTTTCCAAATTAAAGATGATATTTTTGATTATTCCAAATCTAATTTTATTCTAGGAAAACCTGTTGGGAATGATATTAAAGAGAAAAAAATTACTTTGCCTTTGCTTATGTCTTTTAAAAATTCTCAACAAAATGAAATTGATTCTATTATTAAAAAAATTAAATCCGGGAAATTGCAAAAAAGTGAAATAAATGCTATCATAGATTTTGTTAAAGAACATAAAGGCTTGGAACTTGCCGAACAGAAAGCGCACGAATTCTCCCAAAAGGCAATTGAAAAGTTAAATATTTTCCCAGATTCACCAATTAAAAATTCTTTGATTGATTTTTCGTTATTTGTAATTAATAGAGAAAAATAAATTAATTCAATTTGTGAGGTTTATTATGAGTTACCAAGATAATTTTATGGTTCAAGAACTTTCAGCAAAAATTTTAGAATCTCAAAAAGCATTTTTGAGAAAAGTTTATGGCTGGATGACTTTGGGTCTTTTAATTACAACAATTTCCTCTTTATACTTTTTTACAAGTGGAGCATACATACTTGTATTAAATACTATTGGTGTATTGGTCCTCTTTATTTTGCAGATTGGATTAGTGGTCGCACTTTCTGGTTGGATAAACAAAATGAATGCTGCTGTTGCAACTACACTTTTCATATTTTATTCTGCTTTAACAGGAGTTACTTTATCTTCCATATTTTTAATTTACAATATCGGAACAATTGTTAATACTTTTTTCACGGCATCAATAACTTTTGGTGCTTTAAGTATTTTTGGATTTACCACCAAAAAAAATTTAACTGCTTGGGGTAGCTTCTTCTTTATGGGACTTGTTGGAATTTTAATTGCTATGTTTATTAATTTCTTTTTATCCAGCAATGCTCTCAATTTTGTGATAAGTGTGATTGGTGTAATTGTATTTGCAGGATTAACAGCATACGATACTCAAAAATTAAAAGAAATGCACCTCGTCCAAATAGAAGGTAAAGAAATAGCTTCTAAATCTTCAATTCTTGGAGCTTTAGTCTTGTATTTAGACTTTATAAATTTATTCTTAATGCTTTTACGCTTATTTGGAGGTGGAAGAAAATAAAATGGATGACTCTTCACCTCTCTTTGTAATACAAACTCAAAAGGAAATTACCGAAGGTAATTTGGAACGTGCTTCTGAACTATGCAATCGTGGTTTACAATACTTCCCTGATTATCATTTGGGTTATATCCTTTTAGCAGAAGTTTATGAACGCTTAGGTAATTTTGAACAAAGAGATGCAACTATTAACAAAGCGCTATCGCTTTTCCCTACTAATTTTATCGTGAAATCTGTTTATAAAAGAATTCTGAAAGATGGTCGTATAATTTCTGATATTACAACTTCGGAAGTAAATGAAGTAAACGAATCGCAAATTATTTTAGAGAATTCCAAAACATTTACTACCGACAATGAATTAGAATCTACTGTTCTTGAACAGAATTTATCTGATTTCGATAACCCAAAAACAAATGGAAATAATAATTTTGAAGATGTATCATCTTCCTTTTTTGACGATGTTTCAGAAGTTCAACTAACTGATGAAATTGTCAATAAAATTGAAGAACAAAATTTAATTGAAGAAGAAATTGAAGAAATTGTGAATTCTGAAATAGATGAAATTATTGAAAGTGAAATTGAAGAAGAATTATATGAAATTGAAAAAAATAAATACCAAGAATATATCCCCGTTATTCATAATATAACTAATCTAGATAATTTATTTGCTGTTGATTATAATTTGATTCCAGGTGTTAATTTTTTACCTTTTCAATTTCCTTCTTTCTCACAAAAATATTATTCACAAATTGCAGATCCATTTTTAAAACAATCTCAATTAGAAATTGACAACAAAATTAACTTAAACACTTTCAAAGAAAAAGTTTTATCCAATATTTCTATATCACAAGATATTAAATCGCAATCGGATACTTTTTTTGAAGAAATGGTTAATTCATTGTCTGATACAAATAATCCTTTAAGCAAGTTTGCCGGAAACGACCAAGAAAGCAATACAAAGCAAGAAGAATATACTGATTTTTTCCCTACGGAAACTTATGCGAAGATATTAGAAAAACAAAACAAAATCAAAGAAGCTATTAGCATTTACAAAAAATTAATATTGGTAAAGCCTGAAAAAGCAAACGAATATGAAAATATAATTCAAAATTTATCAAGCAGATATTAATTTTTTATGTCGAAAGTCCCAGATGAAAATTCTTTAAGAACAATTTTACACACGATATTCAATTTAAATGAATTTCGTCAAGGCCAAATTGAAATTATCAATTCTATTCTTTCTGGACAAGATACATTAGCAATTTTACCAACAGGCGGAGGGAAATCTTTATGTTATCAATTACCCGCTGTAACTTTGAGTGGCACTACCATTGTTGTTTCCCCATTAATTTCTTTGATGAAAGACCAAGTTGACAATTTAATCAACAAAAACATTCCAACAGCATTTATCAATAGCACATTGAACGATGAAACCCAGAACAAAATTTTAGATAATTTTATACGTGGTCAATATAAAATATTTTACGTAGCACCTGAACGATTGAACAGCCAAAGATTTACGAATGCTTTAAGTAAATCTGATATAAGTCTTTTAGTTGTTGATGAAGCACATTGCATTAGTGAATGGGGACATGATTTTCGTCCGATGTATCTAAAAATTCCCGAAATTTATAAATGGATAAAAAGAGTTCCAATTGCCGCTTTTACTGCTACTGCAACTACCGACGTACAAGAAGATATTATTAATTCTTTGAATATGAAAAAACCCAATATTTTCATTAAAGGATTTGAAAGAAAGAACTTATCACTTTTTACTGAATTTGTTGAAAACAAAAATCAAAGAATTTTATCACTTTTAAATAGCCATCGTACTGGTTCAACAATTATATATGCTGGAAAACGTTCTACTACCGAAGAAATATCTGCTTTCCTCAACTTAAATAATTTTCAATCTCTTGCTTATCATGGTGGATTAAATCCTAATGAACGTAAATCTGTTCAAGAAGATTTTATCTCAAATAATACAAAAATTATTGTTGCTACTAATGCTTTCGGACTGGGAATTGACAAACCTGATGTAAGATTAATTATTCATATAGATTTACCGCTTTCATTAGAAGCATACTATCAAGAAGCAGGACGAGCAGGGCGAGATGGACTACCTTCACAATGCTATTTGCTTTATTCACAGAATGACGAGAAATTACCTTCACTACTTATTTTTAGTTCTTTCCCTGATTTAACCGAAATTCAAAAATTTATCACAGGAATTAATCATCTTGCAAAAAATTCTAAAAATTTAGCGTTTCAAGGCTCTATAAATGAATTAGCAAATCTGTTCAATATTCAGAATAACAAATTAAGAGCAATTATCAAATTACTCCAGAAAAAAAATATTTTAAAATTTTATGAAAACACCCAGATTACTTCTTTAAAATTAATCCATCACCATCCTCAATTTCAAGAAATTTCTGCTCATTTTAGTGGAAGAAGAAAATATGTTTTCAACGAAATTATTAATGCTTATAAAAACTCAATCACACAAGAATTTGAAATAAATTTAGAGCAAATTTCAAAAGATTTAAATATTTCAATAGAATCGATTGAAAGCGAATTAACCTCTTTACAGGCTTTAAGTTTAATTGAAATTAGTTCAAACTCAATTTTCAGCGGCATAAAAATGAGAGTCAATACAATTGGATTTGATTATGTTGAGAGATTATCCAATGAATTGAATATCAGAAAATCTATTTTAATAAAAAAAGCAAACAATGTTTTAGATTATTTACGAACTAAACAATGTAAACAAAAATTTATTTTGGATTATTTTGGCGAAAAAACACAAAGTAATTATCAATGTGGTATTTGTTCAAGTTGTTTAAACAAAAATAAAAATATAGACAAACTAAATGAATTAAAAATTCAAAATTTTAAAAAGAATATTTCAAAAAAAAATCTTTACGATATTCAAAATTTTAATGAAATTAATAAGAATTTATCCGAAGTCAAATCCTTGTTTGAACTATCAAATATATTACAAATTTCAGAACCAGAATTAGCAAATATAATTCAAACAGCAATTGAAGAAGGTTGGATACTTACTAAAATTAATTTTATAGACAAAAGTTTACTTTTAGAGGTTGAAAAAATATTAAAGGTATCTCCTCTTTTACGTTTAAATCAAATAAGATCAAGAATAAATATTACTTGCTCTTACCCTGAACTAAGAATAGCAGTGGCAATTATCCGAAAAAAATTTAAATAAATAAATTATCCGTGGTTAACCCGATTTTATTAAAAAAATCAATAGTATTATCATTTAATTTCCATAAATAAAGATGATGCAAACTAACTACTTTATGAAGATTTTCAATGGCGTTCTTTATTTCCTGATATGATAATTAAAAAGAGTCAAATGGACTCATCACATTTGCAATTTTAGAAGAACTTACTTGAGTATAAATTTGTGTTGTTTTTATTGAACTATGCCCAAGTAATTGTTGAATAACCCTAATATCAGTACCAGATTCCAAAAGATGTGTGGCAAAACTATGCCTTAAAGTATGAACAGATGCCTCTTTACTAATTTTTGCCTTACGTAGTGCTTGCTTGAATATAGATTGTATCGAGCGAGCAGAATACTTATCTCCTTTCTGACCTTCGAACAAATACTCTTTGGGCTTATAATCTTTGTAATATTCTCTTAAAAGAGATAAAATTCTCTCTGAAAGCATTACATAGCGGTCTTTCTTGCCTTTACTCTGCACTATTTTAATCAACATTCTTTTTGAATCAATATCATTAACTTTCAGATCAATTACTTCATTTAGCCGCAATCCGGCACTATATATTAATGCTATAATCGTTCTGTGTTTTAAATTTTGGATAGAATTAATTAAAAGTTGAACCTCTGATTTATCTAAAACATTAGGAAGTTTATTTTCAGTTCTATCGGGATAAAGATAATTAAGTTTGTAACTTTTTCGAAGCAACTCATTGAAAAACAATTTAATTGCTCCAACGAGAACCTTTTGGTATGCTTGAGAAATTTTTTTTTCAGTCACCATAGAATTTAAGAACTTCTCGATTTCGCAAGTTGTAATCGAATCAGGTTCTTGCTTTGGAAATGCATCTAAGAATATTTTCAGAGCATTAGAGTAGGACTTTATAGTGCGATAACTATACCTTTTTATAGTCAAAAGCTTTTTAAAATCATCTAAATAGCTCATTTTAAGTTTCACGCATACATTCACAATAGCATACAATTTTAGAAGGTTTGACGTATCTTCTATAATATTATTTATTATTTTCGTCAAGAAATTTGTTAGCGGTAATTTTATCGACATGAAACAAAAACAAGAAACATATTATTCAGGAAGGGTAAAAGGACTATTAGCTTTTAGAAACGACATTGATGGAGCATTGAATATTTTAACAGACAATGGTCTTAATATAACTCTTCAGGACGACAAGCATATTTACGACAGTATAGAAGAAATAATTAAAAATGTCGGTAATAGTCCCCTAAAAATCAAAATTGAAGCTAGAAATAAAGAGACATATGAATCTGTGGGATTAAGTTTCGACAAAAGTGAATTATCCATAAGTTGCCATGGTAGCGAACAAATGTATTCATTGGGATTTAGATTAAGGAACTATTTTGCAGAAACAATCCCCTGGCATTATAAAATATTCAACCCTTGGATATTTTATTTTACAACTTTTACTCCCATAACATACGCTTTCGACAAGACAAGTGGTGAAATAGTCAGACCTTGGATTTTAATACCACTTGGTTTGAGTTTAACTCTTTGGATTTTCTCTTATTTTCTGAGAAAGAATGCTTATGGAATTAGACTGATTAGAAATCATGAACATGGGTTCTGGAAAAGAAATAAAGATAATTTAATTGTGTCAATAATTTCAACCCTAGTTGGTGCGGTTTTAGGAGTAATAGGGACACTCTTAATACAGCATATTAGTAACTACCGCTAACACGGGTTTTGCGTTAGTGGGCGGACAGTGCGAATAGAAACATTTGAGCAATTAATAAACGTTGGTGCTGGCAGACAGTTTACGGTTTCAAAAGCCCACCAACGCAAAGCCCGAAACCGTTATGCTTAATAAAACTGAATGGATTTGAGCATTGATGTAAAATAACTACATTTGCAAAAAATAATAAACGATAAAATGACAATATTAGAATTTACTACAAAATTTAAAGAACTAAAAGACAAAGGATTTATCCCAACTACTCGACGTGGTCCAACTGGAATTGGACATACTTTGGAAACAAATCTTGGAATAAGTGAAAATAACGACGCACATCCTGATGTTGAAGGTGCAGAATTAAAAGCACATAGAACGAAAGGCAATAGTTTAATTACACTTTTTACATTTAACAACAAAGTTTGAAAAATGCCACCGCTTGAAGCAGTTAAAAAATATGGTAGCTTAGATAAAGACGGCAGACAAGGTCTTTATTATACAATGTCATTAAAACCAAATAGTGCAGGACTTTTCCTTGATGTACAAAAATTAGAAATTTCTGTCAGACATATTTCAGGCAATATCATAGCAACTTGGCAATTAAAAACTTTGGCAGATAGATTTATGCAAAAAATGCCTGCATTGCTTTTTGTGTCGGCATTTACAGAAGAACGAGACGGATTAGAATATTTCCATTTTTACAGAGCGCAATTAATGAAAGGAACTTCACCAGAATTATTGGCAGACCAATTCAGAGCAGAAAATATTTTGGTTGACTTGCGACTTCATGACAAAGGAACACGAGCAAGAAATCATGGAACTGGATTTCGAGCTTATGAAGATAAATTACCATCACTTTTTCAAAACATTACAGATTTATGAAATATCAAGTAATTCGCAATGAAAAATATGATTTTTTAGGACAATTTTATGCTACAAGTTATCCAAACTTGCATAAATATCCAGCAACAATGTTACCACAAATTGGAATTGAAGTTTTAAAAGAATTAAACATTTCAAAAGGCAAATTGCTTGACCCTTATTGTGGTTCAGGTTCTTCATTTGCAAGTGGTTTAGAATGTGGAATTACAGAAATGTTTGGTTTTGATATTAACCCATTGGCAATTTTAATTTCAAAAGTAAAATTTACAAAAATTTCAGTAAATACAATTATTGAAACAAAAGCAAAATTACGCAACGAAATATTTGAATTTGTTAAAAACGAACAAAATATTAACAAAATCAAATTACCAAACATAACAAATATTGATTTTTGGTTTTCAAAAGAAGTTGCACAAAACCTAAATATCATAAAACATTTTATTTATCAAATTCCAGACGAAAATATAAAAAATTTTTTCCTTGTTCCATTTTCCGAAACCGTTAGAGATTGTTCTTATACAAGAAATAGCGAATTTAAACTCTATCGTATGAAATCGGAAGACCTTGTTAATTTTAATCCAGATGTATTTGGCGTGTATTTCAAAAAACTAAATGATACAATATTTATTTACTCAAATATTTATTTCCCCAAATTAACAGACGATATAAAAGTAGATGTTCAATATTCAAAATTCCAACCTAATGAAAATTCATTTGATGTAGTATTAACAAGTCCACCTTATGGTGATAGCAGAACAACTGTTGCTTATGGACAATTTTCAACGCTTTCAAACGAATGGACAGGTATAGATTATGCAAGAAAAATAGACGGCATGTTAATGGGCGGAATTAAAGCTAAATCAATTTTAAAAACTGGTGTAATTGCTGACTATATTTCCGAAGTAAATAAAGTAGATAACAAACGAGCATTAGAAGTAACGTCATTTTATAACGATTTAGAAGTATCTATTAAGAAAGTTGCTAAAAGTGTAAAAACAAATGGTAAAGCGATTTATGTTGTTGGTAATAGAACCGTTAAAAATATTCAACTACCAACTGACCAATTTATTGCTGAAAAATTTGAAGAACAAGGATTTAGGCATTTAATTACTTATGAAAGAGCATTAAGCAGTAAATCTATGCCTTCTAAAAATTCACCAACAAATATTACAGGAAAGACAGTAAATACAATGCTTTTTGAATATATAGTGATAAATGAAAAAAAATGAAAATAAGCATAACATATGGTAGAGCGTTCATTGCTTTTTTTTGTGGGCATTTGTGCAAACTTGAAACTTTGTGCAAGAATGATACATTTGTGCAACTTTGAAACGATAGTGCCTTGAAATCCCGCAACATACGCATATTGTTTTCCGTTGGGCGTCATTATGAGAACCTGCTTATAGACACTGAATAAATATTAAATAATTATTCATTCAAGTATATGGAAATATTTAGACAAATAACTGCTAACAATATCAATCTGAAAGAATATCCATTTGGGAAAGAGCTTGCGATGGAAGCTTATCTTTTGGAGAATGAGGATATATTGATCCTTGACAAACAGAATTTCAATGATGTAACAGTATTAGATGCCGAAATTGCAATTAAAGCTGGAAGAAAAAACGGGGATGGTCGAATAGACATTTTAACCAAATACGGTGGTGAGTATTTAGGCATCGTTGAAATAAAACTTAATGAAATTAATGAATCAACTCTTAACCAATTACAAGATTATTTGGATCAAAAGGAGCAAATTTTGAGATTAGGTACTTTTTGGACAGAAGATATTGAACCCAAATGGGTTGGATTAATGGTTGGAACATCAATTAGTACTGATTTACAGGAAAAGATTAGAAACGGATATGATTATAAGGGAATTCCAATAGCAGGAATGATTATTCGTAGATTTCGAAGCGATGAAAACGAGATATTTGTTGTTTCTGATACAATTTTTTCATTTAAGTACTCAAGTAAGGACTATTCAAAGTTTGTCTTTAATGGCAAAGAATTTAATAAAGGTCGACTTGTAAACGAAGTTATTAAGCATTACGTAGAATTAAATCCGCAAATTACTTATTCTGCTTTAAAAAATGCTTTTCCTGATAGAATTCAAGGAAGTTTCGGAGTTTTTGACAAGACTGCTAATGCTGAAGATATATATAAACGATGGGGACATAAAAGACACTATATAGAACCTCAAGAATTGATTAAACTAAATGATGAGACGATTTCGACCTGTACACAATGGAATCCTAAGAATATTGCAGATTTTATAAAAAGAGCAAATGAACTTGGACTTAATATAGAAATAAAATAACGAACGCCCAACACGCAATATAGCCAAAAAGGGCTTTTGTGGTATGCGAAGGTTTGTAGCCCGCTTCAACTTTTCGTGTAACTTGACAGGACAGTGCTTCGAAATCGTCAACAAAAACATACCGCCAAACCGTTAGCGGCAACCAAGTAGACCCGCGATAATTTGAAACAGCATTAGAATTTTGAAACATCTTTTAAAAAATAATTTATATGCAAAAAGTAAAATTGAATAATGGAATTGAAATGCCAATATTAGGATTTGGAGTTTTTCAAATTCCAGATGCGTCGGAATGTGAAAGAAGTGTTCTGGATGCAATTGAAACTGGTTATCGTCTTATTGATACAGCAGCTTCTTACATGAACGAGAAAGCTGTAGGTAGTGCCATTAAAAAAAGTAAAGTTGCAAGAGATGAGTTGTTTGTAACAACAAAACTTTGGGTTCAGGACACAGGCTATGAAAACACCAAAAATGCAATTCAAAAATCATTAGATAGACTGCAACTTGACTATCTTGATTTGTATCTCATTCATCAACCATACGGGGACATTTTCGGGTCTTGGAGAGCAATGAATGAAATGAATGAAGCTGGAAAAATCAGAGCAATTGGTGTATCAAATTTTCAACCTGACAGAGTAATGGATCTAATTGAGTTTGGAGGGAAAATTACTCCTGCAGTAAATCAAATTGAAACTCATCCTTTCAATCAACAAAATGAAGTACAGAAATTCTTACAGGAAAATGATATTCAAACCCAATCGTGGGGACCATTTGCTGAAGGCAAGAACAATATATTTCAAAATGAATTACTTGTTTCTTTAGCAAATAAATATAAAAAGAGTGTAGCACAAATAATTCTGCGCTGGCTAACACAGCGAGGTGTAGCAGTTATTCCAAAATCGGTTCGCAAAGAAAGAATGATTGAGAACTTCAATGTTTTTGATTTTGACATAAGTGCTAATGATATGGAAGCAATTAAAAATCTCGACACTAAAACCAGTTTGTTTTTTTGACCATCGCAATCCTGAAATTATAAAATGGATGAGTAGCAGGAAACTTGAGATTTAATGAGAAGTAAAAAAAGAAAAAGTAATGCCATAGAATGAATTGGCAGCCGCCAACACGCAATATACAAAATTGGGGTTTAATAGGTTATTCAAATGTTGTGGCTCGCTTCAAATGCCGTGTAACTGGACAGGAAAGTGTCCACGATTTCCCTTACTGGCCATACCGCCACCGTTGTGCATAATTAGAAAAAACACCCTACATTATTGAAAATTAGTAATTTGACAAGTATGAAATTTGTATTTCCAAATAAGGCAAAAAAGATTGAAGATAAGTTCTTCGAATTCAGCTTTGATGATAGAGACCCACAACCAGAGGATTATAAATTGCTTGACTCCGCTTCTTCATTGCATTATTTAGCGGATATTTATAATTGGGATGATGGAGAGGAGGTTCTTGATTGGATTATAAGCAATCCAAAATGTGATAAAGGAACTGCACTGATGATTTTTTGGAGAGCCGAACCAGACTATTATACAAGATATCAAGACGAGACTGATGCAGACCATGATGCAGAAGAATTCCGTTTTGTAAAAAAGATAATTCATAACTTTGAGACAGGATTTTATAAAAGAGAACAGATTCACTATGACCCAAGTGCAGATGGACATGATGTTGACTATATTGACAAAAATGCAAAATGGGAGATTCCAGACTTAATGAAAAAGAGCACTAAAGGCGGAAATGTTTATTATATTCCCGACCCGATAGACTTGATACAAAAATGGTGGTCTGATTATAAAAGGAAACAACATAGGAAAAAGCGAAAAAAACGACTGAGTAAAAACTAACTATGCACAACAGCTGGTATAAGCAATAGCGGGGCTTGTGGGGTGCAAAGGTTATCGCCAGCCTCAAACTTATTGTAAACTGATAGGTGATCGCCCTGAAAACCGCTCCTGCTCATACCAGCAAACCGTTTTTCGTTTCCTACAATTATTACAATAATATTTTGATGATTCGTTAAAAAATATATATAATTGGCGGAAACTCTTTTCAGATTTTAGGTGTAGCCAGCAGTCAACGAAATGATAAGAATAACTTTACTTTAAATGTATGAATATTACAGCAAAAATTACAGGTATAAGATATAAAGTTCACTTTACAGACAACTTACAAAAAATTGAGGTGACTGACTTTGACATCAATAAAGTCCCGTCCGCATGTATTATCAATGACGGCAAATATTCATTCGCCATTTCAAAATGGGTTTCGCCAAAGCGAACACGTTCATATCCTTACGAAAGAGTTTACAACACACTCAGTTTTTCCAAAAAGATTACAGTAATTCCAATCGTTAAGGACGAAGGCACAGCAGGCGACAGAGATTTTATCCAGTGGGATACTGTTTCGTTAATGAGTTTGTTAGATGTATTTGTAATTTTCGCATTCTACGAAAAAGCGGATAAGGCAGACCAAAAAATTACAAATCAACAATTCAATAATAAGTACGTTCTTGCTAAAATCAAAGAAATTGAAAACTATCATAGTTCTGCATTGCATTGGAATTTACACGAACTAAACACCAATTTACATAGTATTATTGATAAAGTAAAAACTTCTTACTCAAAAATAGAAAAATTAACGGGAGTAAAACTTCACAATCCCAATGGGATAGACAATTTTAAAGAAAAAATCGGGAAAGACGTTTCATTATTTATGGCTTTTTCAAGGGATAAAGCAAAAAAAGCCCAATCAAGAGAGTTCGTTACTCAACAACCCAAAGAAAGTTTATCTACACTCACAAAAGCAAAAATTACCATAACAAACTATTTAGGCGGACAATATTTTTTGACTGTCGATGAAATTTTACTTTCCAAAGATAAGGTAAGTTTAATTGAAGGAAAGCATAGCACAAACGCATTATTCCCAAGCAAAGGAGATATAAAAGACGGTTTGTTGAAAATGATTTTATATTGTAACCTTTCAGATGTTAGTGCAAATGGAAAGAAAATAAAAAGTGAATCTGTTTTATCTTTGACTTCAACAAAGCTTAAAGGTTCAATAACTTCTTCAAGCACAAAGAAAGAAATATCAACCTTTTTTGAAGTAAATAAATTTTCAAAACTTCAAAGATTGTTGGTTGAAACTATTTTTGCAGAAGCAAAACAAAATAAATTTATCATTACAATCCAATTTTCAAAATGATAAAAAGTCCATTAAGATATCCGGGTGGTAAAAGTAGAGCTGTGGAATTAATTTCAAAGCTTTTACCCGAATTTGACGAATTTAGAGAGCCATTTTTAGGTGGTGGTTCAATCTTTATCTATGCTAAACAACGATTCCCAAACAAAAAATTTTGGGTTAATGACCTCTATTTAGAATTATATAAATTTTGGGAAATGGCACAAAAGAATGTTGATGCTTTGATTGAAAAAATATATGAATGGAGAAATCGATTTCCAATCGGTAAAGAATTACATAAATTCTTAAATACAAATTTGGAATGTTTTAATGATTTAGAAAGAGCAGCAGCATTTTTTATTTACAATCGGATTACATTTTCGGGCACAAGTTTAAGTGGTGGTTTTAGTGAACACGCTTTTATAGGCCGCTTTACTGAAAGTAGCATTCAACGACTTAGTCAATTTGCAAAAATTATAAACGGTGCAACTATTACAAATCTTGATTACGAGGAATTGGTAAAAGAAAAAGGTGAAAATGTATTTATTTTTCTTGACCCACCCTACTATTCAGCCACAAAATCTGCATTGTACGGGAAAAATGGGAATATGCACAAATCATTTGACCATATAAAATTTGCCGAAACAATGCGAAATTGCAAACATAAATGGCTAATTACTTATGACGACAGCAAATACATAAGAGATTTATTTTCTTATGCAAATATAATCCCTTGGGACTTAACTTATGGAATGAGAAATGTAACAGATTGTTCAGACCAAAAAGGGAAAGAATTATTTATATCAAACTACTTAGAGTTTTTGCCTAAAAACGAACAACTTACTTTGTTTGAGCCAAAAGTGAACTATGAAAGGGCAATCAAGTAAATATGAATGGAAAATAACGAGAAAAAGAACAACGAAACGGTAACAAAGACTATAAAAAATTGCCGAGTCAGTGCGGGTTTCAGCGTTTCTACATCTAATAAATTTTTGTGTAACTTGACAGTGGAGTGCTTCGCAATCCCCGCCTTCGCCAATCGCCAAACCCTTATCTGCAACGTAGGATTACCAATACTTAGAAACAAAATATTGATTGAATAATTAGAATTATTAAATTTGCACCGAAAAAGTATAAATATAAATTGAAGCAAAATACATTGACATACATTTCATTATTCAGTGATACATAAATTGGTTGCTACGGAGCCAGATAATAAATTTTACTGCATGCAACGGTTGATATTTATCATCTACCCATCGGCTTTGATTACATTCAAGTTTGAGGTTTTACAGAATAATTTGTTGCAGTGATGTAAAATCGTTTCAGAATGAATCGAAAGGATTTTTAATTTTCGAAATATTTGCATTCGAAATATGAGTATATATTTGAGTAGTTCGAATATCTTTATGACCTAAAATTTCTTGAATTATTCTTATATCTGTACCCTGCTCTACCAAATGTGTTGCAAAACTGTGGCGAAGAGAGTGAACAGTTATTTTCTTAGTAATTCCGCACTTTTGCAAAGCTTTCCTTAAAACGTTTTGTATGCTTTTAGATGAATACTCATCTTTGAACTGCCCTTGAAACATATGTTCTTTTGGATGGTATTGTTTGTAATAATCCCGTAATAATTCCAAAAGTTTTGCGGAAAGTTGTACATATCTATCCTTTTTCCCTTTGCCTTGCACTATTTTAATCAACATTCTTTTCGAATCAATATCTGCAATTTTTAAATTAATACATTCACTTATTCGTAATCCGCAGGAGTAAATCAACGAAATAATAGCTTTATGTTTAATGTTTTCAATAGAATCGATTACATTCTTTACTTCTTGGATACTTAAAACGTTCGGCAGCTTTGATTTGCGTTTGATACCCTTAAGGTAATCATTGTTGAGTTTCTTACCAAGTACCAACTCTGAAAAAAGTTTAAGAGCAATTATAGAATTTTTTATATAACTATAGGACTTATCAAAAGTTTTCAATTGTTCAACATATTTAAAGAGTAAATCTTTATCGAGATCAATCTCACGATAGTTCCATTTTCTAAATTGAATCAGTGCATTATTATAGTTGCTAATAGTACCTTCGCTATAGTTACGAATAATGAGGATTTTGCGAAACAATAGAATTTGATCATCAATCATTCTTGATACTCCGTATTTTTGCAGGTTATACGAAATAAACGATTTTTGTAACAATTAATTTTGTAATTTGATATTATAAAATTATGTAATTCGTATAACAACGAATTATGGCCAATTTAGAGAACGAAATACACAATAGGGAAATATGAACTTTGAATTAACACGTTTTATATATCCATTAAAGGAAAAGATTAGTTACTCTAAAAATTTAAATCTTTATCTGGACAACCCAAGAACTCCTGATGAAATTGAGTTTTTTTCAAACTTATTGATTAAATCTTATGAAAATGAGAATAATTCAATAAGGTTGCCTATTGTGAGCGATGAAGACATAATCACTTTGTCTGAATTAGTAGAAATATTTAATGAGACATTTAGTTCGTTGGATGAATATTGCAAATCATTTTCAGAATTATATAAGAAGGATAATATATTTGAGTATATATCAAGAATGTTTGTGATCATTCGTTATGAGGATGAAGGAGAATATGAAAGAATCGCTCATGATTTAAAGGAAATCCGAAAAGATGGAACTTTAGCCCTAACAATACTTGATGACAAACATCCGATAATTCGAAATTCTGAAAATCTTAAACATTTTAGTTCCTTAATTTCTCTATTCATAAATACTGATGATAAAGAATATTTTGGAGGACATTTTTTATTAGATAAGAGTATTGAAGCTATTGGAAGAAATGGTTTTTGCAACGAGTTGAATAAAAATATCATGATGTGGGGGTTTGCAAATAATATTGCAAAAAAACATTTTGAGGATAATAAGCTATTAGAAGAATGGAAATACGGAGATTGGAGATATTTTCCAAGCATTAAAACAAAATTAATTGAAACAACTTCCAAACTTGACATCCTTTTTGATAAAGGATTTGGAGACAAACTCATTTACATTGCGAGAGTTCTGTATATCTCAAATGAAATCTTTGATGAAAAAATTCGGCTTCTAAATTTTGTCGGTCTTATTGAATTATTAGTAACCCACAATCCTGATTTTAACAGATATAACGTTGAGGACAGCATAAGTAAACAATTTGTATTAAAGACCTGTGTGTTAATTCATCTTATTGAGCCAAAAGAAGATTTGGAGAAGTTGAAAAAGAGACTGAAAGTTATATATACACAACGTTCCAATGTTGCACATGGAAATTTTAAAGAACTAGAGAAATATGAGAAAGGTTTGTGTAAAAAAGAAGGAAATGAGGAATACTTTGATAGCTTACTGACAGACTCTTTATGGTATTTAAAATCAATATTGACATATTGTTTAGATGATTTTGAATTTGTTGATTTTATGAAGAAAAATTAAAAAAAGCCCATAACATTTTGTATAAGTAATGGCAGGCGATGTGGTAAATATCAAGGTTTGTAGCACGCTCAAACTGCGTAGCGGTTTGACAGGAAACTACCACGCAATCTGCCACTACTCATACAATTTACCGTTGTGTGCCATTAATGCAGAAGACTCGTGATTAATACATATGCCATTTTAAAATTAAAATAAATTTCAAACTATATGAAATTCTTTAACTTTAACCTTGAAAAACTATATTTCGACTGTATTGACGAGGAAGGGAATTGTTTCATAATTTATTGGGCTAATCTTAAATTGTCCTATATAAAACTTATTTATTCAGGTTTAATATTTTCTAATTCTAAAGGATTGTGTATAGAAAAATCTTCTTTAAAGAAAATACCAAAACCATTAGTATCGGACTTATTACAATTTAATAATCCTCGTCTAAAAATATTGGGGGACTGGAAAAGAATAGATGCTCCCATTTCAATATTATTGTACACTGATAAACAAGGAAGAGAATTGTTTTGGAATTGCCATCATCCTAAAACGTTTACAAACATTGTTTATAATAACAAAACATTTCGAGGCTTGGGATATGCCGAAACACTTTCGCTTCCAATTAAACCTTGGCAATTACCCATTGATGAACTCAGATGGGGACGTTTTTTATCTGAACGCTATACTATAATCTGGATTCATTGGAAAGGCAACAATCCGGTAAATAAAATTATATGTAACGGTACTATCTATGAAGATGCCATTTTTGAGGAAAATAGAGTCGTATTTGATAATGGATTGTCTATTTTAAATTTTCATAAAACTACCATAGTTCGAAAAGGAAAACTATCGAATGTTTTATCAAAGATGCCCTGGTTGAAAGTAATTTTCAATAGCAGAATTCTGAATACCATCGAAATTAAATACAAAGCCCAAACATCTTTTAGTAAAAATTTAATTACTTTAAATAAAGGATGGTCTCTATTTGAAATTGTAACTTGGATGAAATAAAAGGTATGCGTATGAAAACAATAATCGGGAAAATATTTTATGGATTTATTTTCATTGTTATAATTCCTTCACTTCTGGTAATCTGGGCGCACTATACAGTATCGCAAATAAACTTACCCGTTCCGTCAAATGAAATTTTAAATTTCGTTGCTTTGGTTTTGGGGTTATTTTTTGTACTTGCAGGTATGCACAATTTATGGTTTTATGGTAAGGGATTGCCTATGAATGCATTTCCGCCTAAAAAATTTGTAACAAATGGAGTGTATTCCATTACTAAAAATCCCATTTATTTTGGAACTGTTATTTTGAGCTTTAGTTTTTCTGCGATAATGCAATCATCTTCTGGATTCTGGATGGTAAGTCCGTTGTTCACTTTAATGATTGTTTCTTATACTGTTGGCTTCGAAAACGAGCGAAATTTAAAAGTCTTTGGGCAGCAACACTACAGGCCGTTTTTGTCATTACCCAATTCTACAAACCAAGCTATAACGTTAAAAGATAAAATGGCAGCATTTATTCTTGCATACATGCCATGGCTTTTTATCTATGAAGCATTTATTTTTGTTGATGTTCCTAAAGATGCCATTTATTCTAACCTTCCAATTGAATCGCAATTTCCAGTAATCCAAGTTTCAGCGATTTTCTATGTTTCAACTTATTTATATGCAATACTAGTTCCATTCGTAATAACCTCCAAAAAGGTATTGCGCCAGTTCGAAATTGATGTATGGTTGGCCACTGCAATTTCGGCAATAATATTTTTCACCGTACCTTTTGTCGTAAGACAGCCCCAATTTACACCTCATTCTATTCTTGGTCACATATTATTATTTGACCGTTCAAATGATGGAATTTGTGCAGCTTTTCCAGCTTTTCATGTAATATGGGCGTTCATAGCTGCACTTTATTTTTCTATTGCACTAAAGAAATTCAGATGGTTGTGGTATAGCTTAGCGGTTTTAATTTCCGTAAGTTGTATTTCTACTGGCAATCATTCTATAATTGATGTAGCTGGTGGAATTATTGTTTTTATAATTGTTGCCTCTAAAAAGCAGATTTGGGATTTTATCCGTTACCAAACAGAGCATATTGCAAATAGCTGGAAAGAGTGGAGGTTTGGTTCAGTTCGAATAATAAATCATGGATTGTATGCTGGCGCAGCAGGTTTTGTTGGCACATTAATAATTGGCTCGTTTTTAGGAAGCCAATACGCCTATGCAGGTTTTATAATTGGATTATTTGGAATTGTTGGTGCAGCTCTTTGGGCTCAATTTATAGAAGGATCTCCTAAACTTCAGCGACCGTATGGGTACTATGGCAGTGTTGTTGGAGTAATTATAGGAAGTTCGCTAATCTTTATAATTTCTCAAATTGACTTTTTTGTTTTGCTTGCATCTTTTAGTATAGCTGCGCCATGGATTCAATTATTGGGACGTCTGCGGTGTTTGGTTCAAGGATGTTGTCACGGGAAACCTTCAAATAATGACTTAGGTATCCGCTTTACTCACCCATATTCGAGGGTAAATAAAATATCTGGGTTGCATGGGACTTCACTTCATCCAACTCAATTATATTCGATTGGTACCAATCTATTATCAGGACTAATTTTAATTAGGTTATACACTCTTAGCATGTCGGCAACTTTTATTATTGGCATATATTTACTACTTAATGGACTTGGTCGTTTTGCAGAAGAATCGTATAGAGGAGAAGCTCAAACGCCCTATTGGGCAGGAATGCGAATTTACCAATGGATAGCAATCATCAATATTGTTTTTGGATCTATTTTTACTTGTTTGCAATCTGTTTCTATCTTAATGTTCGATTTTAATATCCAGTCTCTTTGCTGGGCTACAGCAATGGGAGTATTTGCAATTATTGCCTATGGGGTTGATTTTCCAAATTCAAATCGTCGTTTTGCTCGATTAACAAGTGGATAAATTATTAATATAACGGCACACAACAAAGTGCAAGCAAAATTTTTTATATGGATTGTTTATTTGTTACATTTCACTAACGTTCAATGTAACTGGAAAAAAGGTATAAAAAACTTTCGCCTGCACTGAACCGTTGTGCACAATAGTGTGAAGACCCTACAAAATATTATACGATTATGAAAATATGGGAAGACCAAATAATTGAAAGAGATAAAACAATTGTAATTATTGGACCTAATGGTTCTGGTAAAACAAAATATGGTATTAAATTATCTCAATTGAATAACTGTGACCATATCGGTGCACTCAGAAATATTGCACTTCCTGAGAATCTGCCAATGAAACCATTTCAACAAGCAGAAACCGAGATTCGAGACATACTTAATCGAAAAAAACAAAGATATTGGGAACTTTCAAATGAAATTGAAACTCTGTTTTCAAAATTGATGGCTGACGATTCAGCTTCTGCTACAAGATTTCGTGATTTATCTTATAAAGGTCAAAGACCAGATATTGAGAAAACAAAAATTATGGAATTGAAAGCCATGTGGGAAGAACTTTTTCCTGATAGACAGATAGGATTTGATGGATATGTACCTAAAGTTAAATCTGAGTACATGGCAGGTAATGAATATGCTACAGGATTTATGAGCGATGGAGAAAGAGTTGCAATGTATTTAGCTGCACGAGTACTTGATTCAACAACTGATATAATTATTATTGATGAACCTGAAATGCATTTTCATTCAAAATTAGCTGTACTGTTTTGGGATACATTAGAAAAACTTAGACCGTCGAAAAAGTTTGTTTATATAACTCATAATTTAGAGTTTGCTCTAAGTAGAGACAATCCAATTTTTTTAATTGTAAAACCAAATCAAAAGCCACAAATAATAGAAAAGGCATCAGATATACCACAACAAATATCAATTGATTTGTTAGCAGCAGCTTCATTGTCAATATTTGCGAAAAGGATTGTTTTTTGTGAAGGGAATACAGAAAAAAGTAAGGATAATAAACTATTAACAACATGGTTTAATGATAAAGATTCAGTCATTGTTCCTTTAAGTTCATGTAAAAATGTGATTGAAGCAGTATTAACATATAAGAAAACTGATATTATTCAAAACATAACAGTACTTGGAATAATTGACCAAGACTATACATCTACAAAAGCTTTAGATGCAATCAGAAACGAACTTTTCGTTTTACCATTCCATGAAATAGAATCACTTATACTTCATGAAGATATCATTAGAGCTGTTCTTGAAAATATTGGAAAATCACCAGAAGAAATAATTTCAATAATAAAGGAAGTTAAAGAAAAAGCAAAACAGGTTTATTCGAAGGAATTAATAAACAATACAATAAGTGAGAGATTCAAAAAAGAAATAGAATTTCAAGTTAACTTTCAACTAAGGGGAATTAAATCAAATGTAGATGATGAAATTCAAAAAAACAGCTACAAAAACATTTTTTCAACCTTAGCCGAGAATGCTGAACAGCTTTATCACCAATGCAATACGGAAGTTAATGAAGTGTTGACAAAGGATTATCAAGATATTTTAAAAATTTTACCAGGTAAACCATTGACAACTGTTTTGATTACGAAGTTGGGGATTAAAGCAGAAACGTATCTTGATATAGTTTGCAAACTTATTAAAGACAAAAATGAAATAGTGATTAAATGCCTTGAAAATTATTTACCTAAAAGGACAATATAAAAAACTACTGTGCACAACACGCGGTATAAAAAATTGCCGGCACAGTGCAGGTTTCAAGGTTTTCTGCCAGTTGTAACTTGACAGTGAATCGCTTCGCAATCCCCAACGATTTCATACCGCCACCGTTAGACGCCAAGCATAAGGTGCGAAACAAAAATCAATTTTAATAAATCGTTTCAAATAATTATTCCCTCGTATGCTACTTCACTTTCCAATTCTTACATTATTTTCTTTTCATTGATTTCTATCTATTAAAGATTCTTAAACAAGGTCGGTTGCACAATCGCCTATTTCAAATTGGATAGTTGTATGGTCTATTCCATATTTATGTTCAAGTAATTCTTCTATTTCTTCTTTTAAAGGCATTAAGTTGCTAATCGTGTCGTTTTTTACTTCAATATGTGCTTCGAAATGAATAGTGTTATCATTTAATTTCCATAAATGCAAATGATGAATATTTACAACACCTTCGAATGCTTCTACCTCAGTTTTGATTTCATTTGCATCAATACCTTCCGGAGCAGCCATCATTAAAACTTCCACAGCTTCTTTTGTAATATCGTATGCTTCTTTTAAAATATATAATGAAATAAGTAATGTCAAAATTGGGTCTATCCAATAAACTTGAAAGACAATAATAAATACCGCTCCAATTATAACCGCCAGACTGGAAATTGCATCACTAAACAAATGCAAATAAGCAGCTCGCATATTCATACTGTCTTTTGAACCTTTTTTAAGCAATAAAGTTCCACCAACATTTGCAATCAAACCGATTGTTGCAACGATTAACATTAAATAACCTGTAATTGGAGTTGGATTGATTAATCTATCGATTGCTTCTTTAATGAGGAAAAACGATATGACTATTAAAGATGAAGAATTAATTATTGCGGCTAATATTTCGGCTCGTTTTAGTCCAAATGTATATTTTAACGTTTTAGGCTTTTTACTTAACTTCATAGCAATATAAGTAATAATAATTGCTATACCATCACTAAAATTATGGAGAGCATCTGAAATTAATGATAAACTTCCTGAGACTAAACCACCAATGATTTCGGCAATTGTAATTAAAAAATTCAAAAGCATCGTAAAAATCAAGTTTTTCTCTGAAGTTCCTTCTGAATGTGAATGTGAATGTGACATACAATTTTCCTTATTTTATTATTTTATTTTAAATATAAGTTAC
This sequence comes from Bacteroidota bacterium, assembly GCA_021780815.1. Lineage (GTDB taxonomy): Bacteria > Bacteroidota > Ignavibacteria > Kapaibacteriales > UBA2268 > GWF2-33-9. Next base: position 70,999 of record JAJXYC010000015.1, read on the forward strand.
ATTAAAATTTTTAATATTATTTTAAAATTACCTTAAATATCAGGGAAAGCATAATCTTGCTTTCCCTATTTGATATTTAGTGATTGCTAATTATTTGCTTGCGCAATCAATGCAAACCTTTTTATCACCTTTGACTCTGCCGTATTCCATCACCGTCATTTCGCCACAAACTTCGCAAACAAAACCATCACGCAATAGTTTTTTTTGCTTTTCTTCTTTACAGGCAGGAGTTATATAAATTACATTATCTTTGAGTAAATCACTCATCAAATTCTCGCCATTTTCTTCGCATAATCTTGGATGCAAAAGCATATAATCATGTAGCAGCTCAAGACGAATTCTTTCTGATAATTCACCAAAGTTAATGTCTTTCATACTTGGACAAGCAAAACTGCAGGTACACATTAAAATTGCTTTTTTTTGATTATTAACATCGTTTGACATTTTTTGAATTCCTTATAATTTTTTTTAATAATTTTTTTATATTTCAATAGCATAACCTAATGTTATGAGAAAATAACCTACATTGTTTTCACCATTTGCTGGGTCTTTTTGAATTTTTGTTAACCCATAAGCACCTCTTGCATCAAGGGAAAGAATATTACTTAAAAATCTTGTTGAAAAACCAATACTACCCATTATTCCAAAGTTTGTATTTTTGATATTGGGTTGAATATCCTGAGTATTATTAAAATTTTGTGCTGGTAAAGGTTCTCCATTGACAGTAAGTGGTACTTTCCCTTGCTCATCTAAATAAATATTGCTCGTTCCAGAAGTTTGGGTTTTTGCTTCTGCTAAAATTCCCATATAAGGACCTGCATCTACATAAAATTGCAAATTATCCGATAAAGAAATGCAGTATTTTGCAAGTATAGGAATTTCAACGTAGTTGATTATAGCTTCATTTTTGAAATTAGCGTATAAAGTTAAGTTCGCAGGGACGGCGGGGTCTGTAATTTGTTGCATTCCTACTTTTACTCCACCTTCATTCACATAAGTTAATTCTGCTTGAATAGCAAAATTATCAGTAAATTTGTCAGTAAAGAAAAGTCCATATCCCATTCCTGAACGTGAAGTATATCCTTGGCTTTGCGGAGTATTACCTCCGCTTAAATTAGGAACACTTAACCCCGCTCTCAACCCAATTAAATTCGCTTGTGCATATAGATTGTTTCCTTCCGAAACCAACGCTATTATTCCAAGTAAAATAACAATTGAAAAAATATTTGTAATTTTTTTCATAAATTTTCCTCCTATTTATTTAGTTTAAAAATGATGACATGTATGGTTTTGGAAAAGCATCCATAAATTTATTCATTTCTTTATTCATTGCATCTTTATCTTTTTGCTCAAATGCCTTTAACCAAGATAAATACGCTTTTTGCAAGTCTGGGAAAAGTTCGTTGAAATTCTTATCGTTTCTTTTGTCTTTGAAAGCAACAACGTGATTATAAATTCCTTCTAATACTTTGGAATTTTTGTTTGCACCTTCGACATTTCCTACAAGCATCATATCATTTGTGTTTTTCATTTCCATACGCCAGGAAAAAACAACATCGGTCAAATCTAATGTTCCGTTTACTTTATGCATCTGTCCAAAAGTTTTGCAAAAAGCAGGGCAATAGATAGCGGCTTCGGCATATTTTTGTTCTCCAATTAAAAAAGTTAATACTTCAATATTACCTTCAAAAGTTGTAAAGTAACTTTTCCAATTTGGGTCTTTCGCATATTCACTTGGAGGATTATCGAGATATTTGTTTTCAATCGCTTTAAGACCTTCTTTTAATTCTTTCAAATTAGAAAGAATTTTTTCTGCTTGAATAGGTTTTGCTTTAATCATTCCACATTGCATTGTTGCTTTTTTATGCCAAGGGGCAATTTCTTTATCAAAAGCAGTGGTAACCTGTGCGTAACTTGTTAGCGATGATGCTAACAAAAAGATTGCTAATAAAAATTTTAGATGTTTCATATAAATACTCCTTAAAAAAAATTAGTTATTTGAATTTGAATTAATCGCAACTTTATTTTTGCTCTTCCCGTCTGAAATATATGCATAAATAGGAACAAAAATCAAAGTTAATAAAGTACCAATCAATAAGCCACCAATTGCAACGTCCGCAAGTGGACTTAATCTTTCAAGTCCAACAGCTTGTTCCAGAGCAATTGGAATCATTCCTGCAATTGTACCAAATGCAGTCATCATTACAGGGCGGAAACGAACTTTCACACTTTCAATAGCGCTTTCGTAAGGAGATTCCCCTTTTTCTTTATTCTTTTGATAAAAATCAATTAAAAGAACAGCATTTTTAATAATTATACCAAAGAGAAGTAAAATTCCTAATAAACTTGGCATACAACTTGGTTTATTGAACAACAACATTCCCCAAGCCGCACCAATCATAGAAAGTGGAAGAACCAGGATCATTATTAAAGACATTTTCACAGAACGATAAATTGAAATCAATACCATTGTTAAAACAAATATACCAAGGCCTATTGCTTTTATCATCCTGCTAAAGCTATCGTTGATTTGTGCGACATCACCTTCTTGTGTAATTTCAACATCGCTATCGGTACGAACAGATTTTAATGCTTGTTCGGCATCATCAGTAATATGAGAAACTGGCCTATTCGAGCGGTATCCGTTTACGTCAATACTATACAAAAGTCTATCACGTTCAATTTTTGCATAAGTTAAATTTTTGGAAATTGTAGCAAGTTGCTCAAGTGGGACATCGCCCATTTGTGTATGAATAGGTAATAATCTGATTGTTTGTTCATTTTCGCTGTATTTGCCTTTAAAATATAATGCAACTGGCTGTGTATTCATAGATTGCAAATTCGCATTCAAACCAACAATCTGACCACGTTCCAAAATCTGCATTGTAATTTCATAAGGTGTAATACCATAACTTAAAGCTTTATTTTCATCAATATTTAAAGCAATTTCACTAAAATCTTCATCCCAACTGTTCGAGATCGATGTCAAACCTTTTACATCTTTTAAAGCATCTTTGACTTGGTTTGCTTTTTGCCCTAATCCATCAACATAAGGAGATTTTAGTCTAACATCCAACGTCGCTTTAATTGTAGATAATGCAGTAGCGCCAAAATCGAATACATCATTTTTCTTTATACCTTCTAAATGAGATAGTTTATCTCTGATAATATCTTCGATTTGCCACATATTCATTTTCCTACTGAATCTATCTTTACAATTAATGGTAATTGTAGCTTCAGAAGGTAAATTGCCACTTCCTAAGCTTAGAACACCCATTTCATTACCAAATGCAACTGAACTTTTTTCTACCCAGTCTTGTTGATGTAACCATTTCAAAAAAGGAGCAATCTTTACTTCTGAACTATTAGTGGTTTCATTTGAGCTAAATTGAATTTGTGCTTTAATAATTCCGGTATCCATCGGGGGCATAGCATCTTTGCCAATTATTGGCATAATTTTCCCAACACTGAAAATCAAAAGAGCTAATACTCCGAGTGAAAGTAGAACACGTCTCCATACTTTTCTTCCTGTGTTTGAAAACCGAATAACACTAACATAAGGACCAACTAATTTCCCAATACTTTTTTCATATAACCAATCGAAAAACAGTTCAACCTTAGTTTTATTATGTCCATTTTTATAAAACAATTCTAATAATTTCGGAATAAAAGTTATTGAAAGAAAGAAAGAAACCAATAAAGCTATAATTAAAGTAAAAATTAATGGCTTAAATATTTTTTCAGGAAAACCACCAACAAACATTAAAGGAGTAACGATAGCAATAGTTGCAATTGTTCCCGACCAAATTGGGTTTATCACTTCTTTTGTGCCTTGCTGTATAGCAGTTTGCAAATCTTCTTTTAAATCATTTAGATGCCGCTCTATATTTTCCAGCACAACAACAGCATTATCGGTTAAAAGCCCCAAAGCAAGAATAATTGCAGTATAAATTACAATATTTAAGCTTCCACCAGTTAGCCAAATAATTGCCATAGTGGAGAAAAACACCATAGGTATTGTAATGGCGGCGGCAGCAATTGCCCGAAAATTCCCAATAAATATCAATATTACAATCAATGTATAAAATATTGCATCACGAAGAGCAATAAGCATATTGTCGTTGGCTAATTCAATTAGATTTCTTTGTGTATCGGATATCTCGAAGTTGAAATTTGGATATTTTTCTTTCAAATCCTCCATTGCTTTACGAGCAGCTTTACTTACATCGAGTACACTGCCGCTCGGAGTTCTTTGAATTACAAGTGCTATAGCAGGTTTACCATTACCGAAATAACCGCTGGTTCTTTTTTTATAACCCCATTCTACTGTCGCTACATCTTGCAATCTAACATTAGGCAAAATCGTTATTTGCTTTAATCTTTCAATTTCATCTTTTTCGCCATAAAAAGTAATTGTATAAAAGTTGTTTTCACCCTTAACAAATCCAATTGGTATATCTTTATTAAGGATTTGTATTGCTTTTGCAATTTTATCAAAATCTACGTTGTATGTTTTAGCTTTGAATGGGTCAACTTCAATATTTATAGAGCTTTCATATCCACCGAAAACTTCAACATTACCAATATCGGGATTACTTAAAAGATATGGTTTGATAAGTCCATCAACAATTTTTCGGATATCAGCCAAAGATACATTATCGTTTTTCGGAGAAACTGAAATCACATCTACAGGCAAAGTAAAATCGCCAGCAGTATAAACAGCAGGATTGGCATCAGCTGGCAAATTTGATTTAGCAATGGAAAGTGCATTTGCTACATCAACCGCAGCTGCATCAAGCCCCTTCTCGTATTTAAATTCTGCTTTTACTATTGAAAAATTTGCAACATTTATTGAACTTACTTCGGTTAGCAATCCTAATCTTGCAATTTCTTGTTCAATTGGCTTTGACACATTGTTAGCTGCAACTTGCGCAGTTGCACCCGGAACTTTTGTTATTACAATCACCTGTGGAGGCGTTGAATCAGGAAATAAGTTTTTCGGGAGAGTTATTAATGCTATTATTCCCATAACGAAAAACGCAAATATTAGAGAATAAAGCATATATGGTCTTTTGTAAAAATAATCAAACATTGCTTAATTCTCCTTAACTTTGATTGAAACTCCTGATAAAAGTTTGAGTAGAACATCTTGTTTTTCAACTACAATTTCTTTTCCAGCAATATCAGAGTTATTTACAACAATACCATCTTCACCTGCTTGCAATACATTGACTTCATAAGGTGTTGCTTTATCATTATCTTTTATAAATACATAACTTTTACCTTCTCTATTCAAAACAGCATCAAATGGTAATTTTATTGCATTGTCGTTATAGACTTCAACATTTACTTCAACTCTTTCTCCACTTATTAAATTAGCATTATCTGGAATAACTTTATATTCCGCTAAACTATTAAAAGTGTTTTCCAATGGAATTGCTTTGTAACTTTTACCTCGAAAAGTAACACCATAAATTTTCAAATTGCTTGGCATACTGATTTTAAGATAAGTTCCACTTTTTGCACTGATTATTCCAATTGGCTGACCAGGCATTGCCATATCACCAACATTAAGCATAGTTTTTGCTATCACTCCCGAAACAGTTGCTTTAATAACTGCATACGTTAAACTATTATTTAAATCATTTAACATTTGTTGTAAAGATTCAACTTTCGCTTGTGTTTCTGAAATTTTACTTTCTTCCATTTCAGATTGTTCTATTGATGCTCCTTTTATTTTAAGCAACTCCAAAGTTCTTGTATGAGATGCTTGTAAATTTTTCAAAGCAACGTTAGCAGAGCTTAATTGCGATTTAACACTTTCTAAATTAGTTTCTATTGTTGTTTTATCTAATTTAACTATTACTTCACCTTTGGAAACTGTTGTTCCACTTGTTTTCAAATACTCAATTCGTGCAGCAATTCTTGATGAAATCATCACATCATTATCGCTTTGAATTAATGCCAAATACGGAAGAGTCAAAGTTACATTTTCCTTTGAAGGAATAAATGTCTTAACTGTAATGGAATATTGCTTTGCCTTAGGTGCCAGATTATCCCTATTTTCGGCATGTTTTATTACCAATATCCCTAAAATTATAAGAATAATAACAACGATTATTCCAATTATTGTATTTTTTTTCATCTTACAATATCCTCTATTTTATTACCAAAAATTACTGCTAATTTTACTGTTGTTTGCCATTTTTCAGCTTGTGCTTTGAACAATTTTGACTTTTCAAAGAATAAATCATCTTCATATTTAAGATAATCTTCAATAGTCATTCTGTCTAATTCATAACTTGTCTTTGCAATATTTAATAATTCTTCTTTTTCTTTGATACTTGTTTCATAAAGTTGAATGGAATTATCAATAAGTTCTAAGTTCTTTTGAAGTTGGTCAATTTGAGATTGCAATTCTAAATCTTGCTTTTTTAAATCATTTTCGGTTTGAGCAACCTCAACTTGGGAAAGTGATATTTGTTGATATTGGTCCATAGCAAAAATTGGGATTTTGAAAACTAAACTAATTGTGTAATAATCATTATTTACAAACTTATCGTTGTTATATGCATAACCTAAATTGTTGCTATAACTACCCATTAAAAAGAGAGAAGGAAACAATTTTTCAATTTCTGCCCGAAGAGCCATTTTATCACCTTCCAATTTTTGTTGCAAAGGCTCTAATGCTTTCATTTCTCCTGCTTTATAAGAACCAGTTGCTTGCATTGGAATTGGGTTTGTTAATCGGACTCCCGTAAGATTTTGTATCATTGTTAATACTTCTTGCTTTTGTATATCCAAGTCGTTTTTTGATATATCAATTTGATGCAAGGCATTATTTATTAAAATAAGTGCTTCACCAGGTGCTCTGCCATTGTTTGTTTTCATTTCTATTAATTCTTTGGTTTTTGAAATTGATTCTCTTTTTTTATTCAATGCATCATCTAATGAATTAATAAAAATCAAGTTAGAATTAGCACTTACAATAATTGCCTCATTTTTAAGCAAATTAATATAAGCCATGGACTCGGCAGACCTTTGCATCGCTCTTGCTTTTGCCGCCGTTGAAAATATGGAACTAACAAAAACAGGCATTGAAATTGTGGCTCCAAGTCTATAAATTTGTTCGCTAAATGGCTGTCCAACTTCAGGCTTTTTTACCATATCCAACAATTGATTTGGTGGAACAGGCAACATTCCGGTCGGCACATTAGCATAATCATATCTACCAAATACATCAATATTGGGATATAATTTACTATAAACCATTTGCTTTCCCGTGGTAGCTTGCTCAATTCTTAATTGGTCTGTTTCAACTGCCGGATGTGTTTTGAGCGAATCGAACAGTTCACCAATACTCTTTATTTCATTGGCTTGCAAAACGAAAGGTATCAATAATATCATTAATATTTTTTTCATAAATTCCCACATTTATTTTATTTGAAAAATACCTGAAACTGTAACTCACCTAAGTAATTATTTTTTATTGAGGAAAATTGTGTCTTGAAATCTGCCATCAATTTTGTTTTTTCTGTAAAATAATAATTAAACCCTACTTTATACCAATTACTATCGTCATTTGTTGGTATTAAATCTGCAAATTTTTCGTCTCCAATTGTTGCTTGTACTTTGTCTGTAATAAAGTAATTCGCATTTAAGTAGTATCCCCACGCTTTCTCCTTATTTATATTTGCTTGAACATATTCGGACTGAAAACCAAAATCCTTGTAATTCAATTGAGTCTCAAATCCCCAACGGTAATCATTTCCTACTATTATTTGATTGGAATTAAATATATTACTCATCGTTATTCCATTAGCATAACGATATGAACCTGAACCACCAACTTCAATCAATGCATAATCATTTTTGTATAAAAAGTATTGCAGATGTGTTGTATATAGCAAATTAACATCTTTGTTTTTTCCCGGTGATTCAAGGTTTGCATTAAAAGCACCAAGACTGAAATGAACTGGTACATCCTTTGTCTGATAAGTCATTTGAATCCCTATTTGTCTTGCCATTGATTTAGTGCTATGAATCATTCCATTAATTACAGAAGACCTTTCAATATCCGGTATTTCGTAATCAGGTTGCATCCTTTGCAACATAAAATCAGGTATAAAACGTCCAGCACGGAAATAACCAAAATTATCGAAATGAACGTCTGCAAATGCATCTTGGAACATAAAGGCTTCATCTTTAAAAGAGCGATAAACAAATTGCATTTTATAAGTAACATTATCCAAACCAGGTGCATTCCCATCGACCCATAGTTTCCCTCTACGTATCATAAAGTCATTGCTTTGGTCAAAATCTGTTGTAAAGCGTGTTTGAATATAACCATGTAAATTGATTGAACCTGTTGCTTCGCAATGAAGTTCATTAATGTTTATTGCAATCAATAAAATTATAAATGTTCTTATAATTAATTTCACAAAACACCCCAAATTAATTTAACAGCAATTAATAAAAGCACTATTCCATAAACTTGTTTGACCATTCTAGGTTTTGCTTTACCTGACATAAACATTGCACCAAGTTGTGATGCAATAATAACTGAAACAACAACTACAATTGTTAAAGTCCAATTCATTTGCCCTTCAGCCGCATGACCTAAATAACCGCTAAATGATGAAAAAGTAACTACAAATGCTGTTGTTGCAGCTGCTTCTTTTGTTTTATATCCCATCCACATTAAAATTGGAGCAATAATAAATCCGCCACCAATTCCCAGTAATCCACCAGCAAACCCTGCGAAAGCACCAACACCTACTCCAATTAGCGACCTTTTCATTAGAGGCATTACTTCTTCTGGTTCTTGTTTGTTCGAAGACCAAAGAGTTCTCGCTGCTGCGACTAAAACTGCTAAAGCAAACAACAACATTAATGGTTTTTCTGGTACAAACTGAGAAGTATATGCTCCAAGTGGTGAAAAGATTAATGCCGCAACTGCCATAGCAAGACCACCTTTCCAATCAACTAATTTCTTTCTTGAAAATGGTATTAAAGCAAGTAAAGTATTGAGTCCATTCAATAAAAGCCCGAGCGGAATTGCAACTTCTTTCATTGAAAATCCAGCCCATTTCAGGATTGGCACATATACCATTCCTCCGCCTAAGCCCAGCATAGCAAATACAAATGAAACTACGAAGATTAATATTGATACTATTATATATAACATGTTTATTTCTCAGATATTCTAATTTTTTAAATAATAATCTGCCTATTTATTTCATAGGCAGCCATTGATATTGCTTTATTTAATTTTTGGAGTTTCTACAATAAACTCATCAGTTTTATGTCCGGCACAAGTTATACAAACTTTCTTGCCATCTTTAACTCTAATGTAACGTTCAAAGGTATATTCACTGCAAACTTCGCATTTTACTTTATTAAAAGAACCTTTTGTTGGTTCGTAATGAAAATTTTCAATCTTGGTAATCGTAAATAACTCTTCTTCAGTTGCGTTAAGAACCATATTAATAATATCAGCACGAACTTCTTCTGGTATTTCAGATGGTTCAATTCCCTGCTTGCGATATTTAAAAAATTCGTGAGGTGCAAGTTTATCTTGAAATTCATTATTTAATAAAATTCTAAAAGCATCCTTTTTGCCAGGATACCAAAAAATTGCCGCAACTTTTCCTAAATACAACTTTTCCATCATACCTTTGCCAAAAGTTGCACCAGTTGCAGACATTATACCATCTTGCATACATCCTTGTGGGTGTCCTATTCCCATCTCCGAAAATACATGCATTTGATGGTCTTTACATTTTTCAACTCCGAGAAGTTTTAAAGCTAGTGTGCCCATTCTATATCCAATAGGCATAAATGGACAGCGATGTCCATGAAATTCAAAAGCCCAATCTGGTATTTGAAACATAATTCCTCCTAATCAAGGTTTTCAATATGATTAACAATAGTATTACTGATTACTGCTTGAACAGCATTGTCAATATTTTCAATGTCAGTTACAATAGGTTTGATACCGTATTCTTGCATATTTACATAAGCACCTTCACCCATACCTCTTGTCAAGATTACTTGACAATCTTTAATTGATTCGGCCATACTCCTATGCTTATTTTGAGCATTTGAATCATAACCATGCCTATCGTTTTGTTCGTGGTTATGCCCCGATTCATTGCCGGCAAAAGTATGATGCCCAACTTTATCTCTTCTTTCTCGGTTAGTAATGACATCATTTTCCACTGAAAGAACTTCATAATATCTTGCTCTGCCAAAATGTTGGCTGATTGTGATGCCGTCATCTGTAACTGCGGCGATTTTGATTGTTTTTGTTGACATTTTTACTCCATTTTAGTAAATGTTCACTTACTTATATTTAATTAATTTAACGCAGTGCGTTAAGTATTATCTTATACATTCTCTGACAAAAATCCATAGAAGCTGTGTAATTTTCATTTAAAATATAATCGATATTAAATGATGTTGGGATACCCATATATATCATTGCAAAGTCTCCTGGGTCTATTAATGGATTCCAGACTCCGTCAGCAATACCATCTTTTACTATTTTTATAATAAACTGTTTTTGTTGATAAAGTATTTGGCTTAATTTTTCTTTTAATTCCTTATCTCCTAAATGTGTTGCTTCTGAAAACAATAAAATTGTAACCCCCCTATTTTCTCGCAAATAAGTGATGTTGGCACATAAATAATTATATAATTTTGTTTTTGATTCTAAACTGCTTAATGAAATCTTCCTAAGCTTGGCGAGAAGATCTTTTTCAACATCTTCCATTATACCATAGATTATATCTCTTTTTGTTGAGAAATGTTTGAAAATAGTTCCTTCACTTAATCCAATTTTAAGCGCCAAATTTCTTGTAGATATATTTTGCAGCCCTTCATCTGCAATAATATCTAACAAGGCTTTTTTTATTTGCTCTTGTCTTATTTCCGTTCTTTCTCTTTGAATTTTCATAATTTTTATATCCTAAATAAGTAAATACTCACTTACATAATATCTAAATACAAAATTAAATAAAAAAATAATACAAAAAATTATTTTTTTTAATTTTAGAAAAAAAAACGCCTTTTATGAATTTATTTTAATTTTTATCGTTATTTTTTTATTTTCAACAAACAAATTTTAAATTCATTTAAAGGTAAGTTATTGAAAAGTTGTTAAAACTGACAAAGATTGCGTAAAATTTATTAAAACAATAAACTTTGTATTGAAGTGAAGAAAGTAGGTTGTAATTTTTAATATTATTTGAATATTTTAGAGTAAAAAAATCAACTTTTATTAGATAATTGCCTTTTACCCGATTTTACAATTTTATAACCTATATAAATTAGGAATAACCCTAAAATTTCAGTCATAAAAAGCACTTCTACATAACCCATTCTTGTGAATGTGCCACCAATACCGGGTAACAATCCACCAATTGCAATAAATATATTTCCTTTAAATAATGCCTCTCTTTTTGTTTGCTTGTAATACTTTACTGCTGAATATATAGCCCCACCAACCAGAAAAATGAAAGCATAAGTATTTAGCAATGGTGAAAAATATCTAACCCATTTCCAAGCAAGAACAGCCCCTGTAAGCCTATAATCAAAATTTTGAGGTATATTTATCGGCGACATAATTACCAAAATTGAAGATATAATTATAATAATTCCAAATAGCCACGAGGTAATATTTGCAAATTTTTTATTTATTAAAAGATAAACCGAACCTTGTGCTAATGGAAAACCTCCAAGTAAAGCCCCCACTATATACCAAAATTTTAAATTTATTGCATTCCAGCCAAACAAAGCATTTATACTTTCAGCTAATGTCCCCAAACCAAAAGTAATTACACCAATCGTCCACCAAAGTAAATACTTCGTCTTCCTGATCTTGTAATGTTTAAAAATTTCAATTGAAAAAAATATTGAAAAAAGAGTTGTCAAAATCGGTATATATTGAATGTAATTTCTCACAATTAAACTTCTATTTAAAGGTTTAAAAAATTAATAAACACAAATTTAAGAAATTACTTTTAAACAAATCAATAAAAAATAGTCATTTTCATTTATTGATAGAATTGATGGATTAATTAAATTACGAATTAAATATTTGTTCAATTTTATAATTATTATCGCTCCTATTTTTATTTTGTATAAAGTCCAATCTAAATTCGTCTTTTATTTCACCGTTGTTGTTTAATCGGTCAATTATCATATCATAATATTCTTTGTGTAATTCACAACTTATGTAATTTCGTTTCAAATTTCTGCATAATACTAATTCCGAACCACTGCCACCAAAAAGTATAAAAATATCATCGTTTTCAATTGTACAAGATTTTATGAGCATTTCAACAAGTCCCAAAGGAATTTGGCAAGCATGGAATGTTTTATCTTTGGAAACATTTTTTACTAAATCAAAATAGAACCACGAATATGGCATACGTCCTAAATGACCTGCTTCAATTCGTCCTTTAATTCTTTTATCTGTTGGGTTTTGATAAGGAACTGCAACTTGATTTTTGTAAAAATTGTTTTCTTTTGATTTGGTCGCATGTAAAATTGAACGATGTGCTGTTGTAAATCTTTTTGGGCTATGTCCTACATTTGTATTGTAAACCCAAACATAATCCTGAACGTCATAAGCCGCTTCATCTAAATATTTTACTCGTAAATATGAGTTTTGTTTGGGATAATTCATCATAAATAAACTCCCTGTTGGTTTTAAAACTCGCATACTTTCTTTTGTTAAAGCGACATACCAATCAATATATTCGTTCCACTTTTTCGTATAGTTATTTCCTGCATAATTTATACCTACATTATAATCAGGATCGCCGTAAACCATATCTAATGAATTACTTGGAAGTTCTTTTAAAACTTCTAATACATCTCTATTGAATATTTGGTTTCTATAATTTTCTAACATAATTACAACTCTTTTAAACAATTAGTTTATAACATTTTGATTTTACGAATTTGATAGATGTAATATCAAAAGGATTTTCAAACGTGTAAGACCAAAGTTTTAGATTTGTAACTTTTTTTCGATGGTTTTAACTACATATATGCCAAAGATTTCCTTAATTTTTCCTTTTATATCAGAATGTTCGTTTGCGTGATAATAATACAAGAAAGGGTGGTAAATTTGATAAACTGCAAAATTATCAGGTTTTCCGTTTTTACCTTCAAAAACTGCAATTGTGCCTTTAAATTCAATAGTTAAATCAATTTCAAGTTGAATATTATCCAGATTTATTGAAACTCCTTTTCCAAAATTATATTTAAAACTTGTTTTGGTTCTGTGTGGAAAATAAGTTTTTGGGCGTTTTGTAATATCAACTAAATCAAACTCAAAATCGTTACCGAAAAGAAAATTATGTAAAATTCGTTGATTATTAGCAACAGATAAAATATTACTTTCGCTTGTATTATATTGGTTTAGAATACTTTTTTTATATTCCCAATTTACTGTTTTTTGTATAGGTTCAAAATCGTGGTATATTTTGTCTATTCCTTTTATAAATTTATGCTTGCCACTACCTAAATGAATAACCGCAAAATCATTTTCCAAAAGAATTTCAGGCAGTTTGCTTTTGTTGTCAATTTTAGTTGCATCAAATGGATTTCCAAAACCAACTTTTTTAGAAACGTCTCTTACCAATTCGTTATCAAATACATAATTTTTAGTTTTTTGACATTTCAAAAATATCTCTGTTAAAACTTCGCTTTTCTTATTCATATCTTATTCATATCTTATTCATTATTTTATTGTTGCTACTATTTTTATTATTTACAAATTTAATAAATTTCAAGAATTTGTATGTTTTTTTAGTTTAGTTGAATAATTTTTGTTTTTGAATTTGCAACTTTTTTTGTTATTAAATATTTTTTACTTAATTTCGTTATTGAACGAAATGACAAAATCAAAAATGAACAATCTATTAAATATTTTTAAAACCCTTTCCGATAAAAATCGCTTAAGAATATTGATGATACTTTACGAAAAAGAATTATGCGTATGTGAAATACAAGAAATAATTCAAGTAACAATTTCAACTGTATCAAAGCATCTTTCAATTTTAAAGTCTGCGGGCTTTATTGAAGAAAGGAAAGAAGGAAAATGGGTTTACTATCATATCGCAAAAAACTTCACTAATACACCATTAAGGGAAATTCTCTTCATTTTACCCAGTTGGTTAAAAGGAGAAGCAGAAATCGAGAAAGATATTGAAAAAGTAAAAAATATAAAAGAAGTTATAACTTGTTCAACCAAATAATGAAAAATAATGAAAAAGATATTAATTCTATGCACAGGAAATACATGCAGAAGCCAGATGGCACAGGGGTTTTTAGCATCGCTTGATAAAAACCTTGAAGTACTATCAGCAGGAACAGTCCCAGGCTCATATGTTAATCCAAATGCTATTAAGGTAATGAATGAAATTGGGATTGATATTTCAAATAATTATCCTAAATCAGTAGATATTTATTTAGACCAACCCTTTGATTTTGTAATTACTGTTTGTGATGGTGCGAAAGAAGCCTGTCCTGCTTTTGTAGGTAAAGTAAAAACACGTTTACATATTGGTTTTGAAGATCCCACAGATGCAACTGGCACACCAGAAGAAGTTCTTAATGTGTTCAGAAAAGTAAGAGATGAAATTGTTCGAGATTTTACAGATTTTTATAATAATTTTATTAAAAGTAAAAAATAATTTTTTTGGAGATTATAAAATGTTTAGAAAAATAGAAGAAAAAAGTTTGTTAAGTAGAGTTATTTCTAACAAGATTATAATTCCTATTTTATTATTGCCTGTATGGTTTCTATTATATCATTACCTTCAGAATATTACTGACTGGATAGTTTTTGATTTAATTGGAATGGATAAAACGATGCATTTAACCGGTGCGGTAAGTTTTTTCATATTTGAAGTGCCAAAAGTATTAATGTTGCTCACTCTTATAGTCTTTGCTGTTGGGATAGTAAGAAGTTACTTTTCTCCAGAAAGAACACGTAAAATTTTAGGTGGGAAGAAACTTTTTGTAGGGAATGTTTTAGCAAGTTTTCTTGGTATAGTTACACCTTTTTGCTCTTGTTCGGCAATACCATTGTTTCTTGGTTTCGTTGAAAGTGGTGTTCCTTTGGGAGTAACATTTTCTTTTTTAATTGCGGCTCCGATGATAAATGAAGTTGCTGTTGTTCTTTTATTTGGATTATTTGGTTGGAAGACAGCTTTACTTTATATGTCCACAGGACTTTTAATAGCAATGATTTCAGGATTTATAATTGGAAAATTAAAACTTGAAAAATATGTTGAGGAATGGGTATTCAATGTTAAAGTTGGCGATAACGGGTTAGAAGATGAAAAATTGACTTTTTCAGACAGAGTGTCAATGGGTTATGACGCAATAAAAGAAATTGTCGGCAAAGTTTGGATATATGTTGTATTAGGTATAGCTGTTGGTGCAGGTATTCACGGTTACGTACCTGAAAATTTTATGGCAGGACTTATGGGAAAAAGTTCTTGGTGGTCTGTTCCAATTGCTGTTATTCTTGGAGTGCCGATGTATTCAAATGCGGCTGGAATTATTCCTATTGTTCAATCTTTACTCGAAAAAGGTGCTTCTCTTGGAACTGTTCTGGCATTTATGATGAGTGTTATTGGCTTATCTTTGCCAGAGGCTATAATTTTAAAGAAAGTGCTTAAAATCCAACTAATTATAGTCTTTGTTGGAGTAGTTGCCGTTGGAATAATCATTGTAGGTTATTTATTTAATTTTATTTATTAGATATTGAAAGGAAATGTTATGTTAATTCAAGTATTTGGTCCAGGATGCGTTAATTGTTTAACTCTTGAAAAAAGAGTTAAACAAACGATAGCAAGTTTAGAAATTGACGCACAATATAGTAAAATTGAAGATTTTCAAGTTATTATGGCTTATGGTATTATGCGAACTCCTGCATTAGCAATTAATGGGAAAGTTGTTTTCCAAGGTCGAGTACCAACAGTTAATGAATTAAAAGAAATTATTAACGGAGAATTAGATGTCTCGTCAAATTAAAGTTATCATATTATTTTTATTTACAATTTGTATTAATTATATGCTGAATGCTTATGAAAATACAAACTTATCGAAGAATAAAGAACATATTGATATCATCTATTTTCATGCAACTGTTCGTTGTGAAGGCTGTTTACGCATTGAGGATTTTATTGATAAAACTATTCATTATGCTTTTGAACAAGAACTAAAAGATAGATCTATTACATTAAAATCACTTGATTTTTTGCAACCTGAAAATGAACATTTTCAAACTGATTATAAATTTGATGTGCAAAGTTTAATTCTAAGTAAAAAGATTAATGGAAAAGAGGTTGCTTGGAAGAATTTAGATTCAATTTGGGATTTAGATAGTGATTTTGGCAAATTTGAATCTTATGTTGAAAAAGAAGTTCGTAATTTTATTAAGAATTAGTATTTAAATTTAATTAATATTTTAAAGGTATAAAATGAAAATTAAAGTATTGGGAACAGGTTGTTCAAAATGTATCTCGCTTGAAAGAAAATTGAACGAACTTGTTAAAGAACATAATATTGATGTGGAAATCGAAAAAGTTTCACAATTAGAAGAAATTATGAAATACGGTATTATGATGACACCGGGCTTAGTAATTAATGAAAAATTAGTAAGCTTTGGTTCAGTTCCAAAAGACAAACAAATTTTAAAATGGATAGAGGAGGCAAAATAATGAAAAAATCTCTGATTTATTTAGCATTTATTTTATTTGCATTAACATCAATTAATGCCGCAGAAACAAATCCCAAAATTACTTTTATTGAATTAGGTTCCGTCAATTGTATTCCTTGTAAAAAAATGCAACCTATTATGAAGTCAGTAGAAGAAAAATACGGGAATCAAATCAAAGTTATTTTTTACGACGTTTGGAAAGACGAATACAAAAGTAAAGCACAAGAGTACAAAATTCGTTTAATCCCTACTCAAATTTTTCTTGATAGTAAAGGAAAAGAAATCTACAGACACGAAGGATTTTTCCCAGAAAACGAAATGGATGCATTCTTACAATCCAAAGGGCTAAAACCTAAAAAATAGTAAAGACGAAATGATAGAGTCAATTTTCAATACATTAAGCGAATTGCTATATGGTAATTATTATTTAGCAATATTTTCTGCATTTTCTTGGGGGGTCTTGAGTATTTTACTCAGCCCCTGTCATTTATCAAGCATACCATTAATCATCGGATTTTTGAACTCTCAAGGAAAAATTACAATAAAAAGAACATTCTTTTTATCGTTGACATTTGCACTTGGCATTTTAGTAACTATTGCCTTGATTGGTGTCATTACATTAGCAATGGGAAGATTGATGGGCGATGTCGGTTCAACTGGTAATTACATTGTTGCCGTGGTATTTTTTGTAGTTGGACTTTATTTGCTCGATATAATTAAATTACCTTGGGACGGGATCGGCATTAAAGGAACAAAATATAAAGGTTATCCCGCCGCTTTAATACTTGGCTTAATTTTTGGGATAGGACTAGGACCCTGTACATTCGCATATATGGCACCTATTCTCGGTGTTGTCTTCAGTGTTTCATCGTCAAATCTCTTTTTAGCGATTTCATTGCTTGCAGCTTTTGCTCTTGGTCATTGTTTCGTAATTGTCTTAGCCGGGACACTTTCTAAAAAAGTTCAAGAATACTTAAACTGGACAGAAAACTCGAAAGTTTCGACTTACATTAAAAAAATCAGTGGTGTTCTTGTAATACTCGGAGGTTTCTATTTAATATACACAACTTTTTGAGCATAACATAAATTATTATTACTAATAAAAGGAATTTCATGGAAAAATTAACTCAAAAGCTTAGCTTTCTTGACAGATATTTGACTCTTTGGATATTTCTTGCAATGTTCATAGGTGTTATTTCAGGTTATCTATTCCCTTCAATTGTTGGATTTTGGAATCAATTTCAATCCGGTACAACGAACATTCCAATTGCTGTTGGATTGATTCTAATGATGTATCCACCACTTGCAAAAGTCAAGTATGAAGAGTTGGTTGATGTATTCAAAAACTTCAAAATACTCGGGTTGTCTCTTGTTCAAAATTGGATTATTGGTCCTGTATTAATGTTTGTACTTGCGGTTCTACTTTTACCAGACCATCCACATTATATGGCTGGACTTATTATGATAGGACTTGCAAGATGTATAGCTATGGTAATTGTATGGAACGAACTTGCAAAAGGAGATACTGAATATGCCGCAGGTCTTGTTGCTTTCAATTCCATTTTTCAAGTTCTTTTCTATTCAATTTATGCTTATGTATTTTTGACTGTTTTGCCAAATTGGTTGGGTCTTCAATCATTTAAAGTTAATATAACAATTGGTCAGATAGCGGAGAGTGTGTTCATTTATCTCGGGATACCATTTATTGCCGGAATCATAACTCGGTTTTCGCTCATTAAGATAAAAAACAAGGAATGGTACCATAAAAAATTCATTCCGAAAATAAGTCCGATAACATTGATAGCATTATTATTTACAATTATTGTTATGTTCTCACTCAAAGGAGAATACATTGTTAAAATTCCCTTAGATGTTGTGAGAATAGCCATACCTTTACTTCTTTATTTTGTCATAATGTTTTTGGTATCATTCTATATGGGGAAAAAAGCCGGTGCAGATTATTCAAAAACAGCTACTTTATCATTTACAGCGGCAAGTAATAATTTTGAACTTGCAATAGCCGTTGCAGTTGCCGTTTTTGGAATTAATTCAGGTGAAGCTTTTGCTGCGGTAATTGGACCATTAGTTGAAGTTCCGGTGTTAATCGGACTTGTGAATGTTGCATTATGGATTAAAAAGAAATTCTATATTACGAGTTAGTTTAATTGGCTTTATTTTTAATGTAACAATATAAAGAACTTATTTTCTAAAATTTTTAGGCAATTAAAAAAAATAGTCATAACTAATCAATAATTTGTGAAATTTTATATTCATTTGAAAAATCCAAATCATTCATAGAATTAATAATACAAAATTTATCAAATTTGTTTAAATCATTAACTTGAATTTCTTGTTCAAGGATAATTTTATTTTTTAAATAAAACTTTCTTTTAGTTCCTTCCAATAGTGGATTTTTAGGTGTAAAGTAAATTCCATTTAGAGAAAACACCAAATTAGAAAATGTTGTATCAGTAATAATTTGATTTTTTGTAAATATTAGTTCAAAATTACTTTTTTCAATTTTAGTATGATTATTCTTGATAAATTCATTGAAATTTTCTTCCTGAATTTTTTCAAAATATTTCCTATCAGAATATTTTAAGGAATAATCATAATCGCCGATTTCAACTAATTTAAAGAGTTTTATTTCTCGTTTGATATATGGAGTAATTTCAACAGTATTTATAGATTTATCATAAATAATACGTAATTTATGAATAGAACTAAATTTAAAATTAGATTCAATCTCTTTATTGATTTTCCATAGAGTCAATTCAAAATCTTTAATATCTTTATTCCCAAATAATATCTTTCGGGATTGCAATACTCTTTCTATATGAAATTCAACATTATGAATTTGGCAATTTTCAATTTTCAGAGTTTCAAGCAATTGGCACATAAATTTTCTCAATTAATTCGGCATATTCTTTGTCAAAATCGCTTTTAGAAGTAATCCCACCACCACTTTTGAAATAAAGTTTACCATTTTCCTTTTCAATAAATCTAATCATAACATAGCTTTTTAAACTTAATCCGTCGTAAATTCCTGCTATCCCGGTATAAAATCCTCTATTATAATTTTCAACTTCTTTAATTATTTCGACAGTCTTTTGTTTTGGTGCTCCTGTAACACTTCCTGCGGGGAGCAGTTTTAGCAAAATATCGCCAAGAATTTCATTCCAATGCTCGTTTAATTCCCCTGAAATCTGGCTACTCGTCTGCAACAAATCTCCTTTTATTGTCTTTATTTTTTCAACATATCTAAAAGAATCAACAGTAACATTTCCTGATACAATTGAAAGATCATTTCTAATTAAATCTACAATTGTGTAATGCTCCGCCAATTCTTTTTCATCTTCTAAAAGAGTTTTTGCAGCATTTTCAATTTCACTTGAAATTGTACCTTTCATCGGAAAACTCATTATTTTCCCATCTCGTATAAATACAAAAGGTTCAGGAGAGAAACATACAAAATAATCAGGAAGCAGAATTTTACATTTTGAGCTTGAATACATAAAAATATCTTCTAATGTAAGCTCAGTTTGTATTTCTGTTTGGAAAGTCAAATTTAGCAAATAAGAATCACCATAATTTATATGTGTAAGAACATTTGAGAAAGCTTGCCAATATTTTTCTTTTTTAATTGGGAAAATTTTAAGTGGAGTTACTTTACTTATTTGCTTATATTTATTACTATTTCCCAAATCAGTAATATTTGTCCTTCCATCAAAGCTATACAAAAATTCCGCAGGATTAATTTTCTCAATTTCTTCTATAAAAGCATTTTGGCAATCAAAATCAATAATAAATACAAAAGGGATATTTCTTCTTCCCAATTTATTAATATTTTCAGATAATTCGCTTGGATTATATATTTTAATTTTGTTCACATTTAATAGTTATTTTTGTAAAATTTTTATTTATTATTTATCTTAATTTTATTTCAAACAGAAATAAGATGTATGAAACAATCTTTTTTAAAAAATATTTTATTAATTGATAATAATGATTCCTTTACTTATAATTTATTGCAATTATTAAAGCAAAACAATTGCAAAATAGAAATTATAAATCATATAAAATGTTCACATATAAATATTCAAAAGTATGATGGAGCAATCATTTCACCCGGACCAGGAAAATCTTCTGATTACAAGGAAATATTTAAATTTTTGGAACAAAATTATAAAAATATCCCTATACTTGGAGTCTGTCTCGGACATCAAATTATTGGAGAATTTTTTGGTGCAGAAATTTTCCAGCTCCAATCAGTTTACCATGGAATAAAAAATAAATTAAAGATACTTAATAAAAATAATCTTTTTGACAATATTAATGAAATATACGTTGGACACTATCATTCATGGGCAGTTTCAAAGAACAACTTTCCTGATTCGGAATTGACAATTACTTCACTTGATGAAAATGGGCTTATTATGTCTTTTGAACACAACGTATTTCAGATATTTGGAGTGCAATTCCATCCTGAATCATATATGACAACAAAAGGAAATCAGATAATTAATAATTGGTTAAGCTTAGGCAAATAGTTTTTTCCTTAACTTCCACACTTTTAGAGAAAAAACTGAAGATAATTGTGATTATATTTATAATTTTAGGAAGTAATTTATTTCAATATTGTAACAACTTACATATCCATTTTATTGTATTTATTGCAATATTGAACTATGTCAAACTTCTTAGCAGCACCATTTAAATTCATATATCTTATTTTTCCAAATATTGGTCGCTCAAACCAAGCTCTATCATGCACGCCACCTATAGACCAAGCAATTCCTGTATAACCATTAGGGTCTCTGCCATCAAGTGAATATTTATCATTTAAGTAAATTGCGATTTGTTGAGCAATTTCTGGGGCTACTGTCCATTCAAAAATTTTCTTTGCCCAATACATTCTTAAATAACTATGCATCTTCCCTGTGCTGAACATTTCTATTTGAGCGGAATTCCATAACTTATCGTGGGTCTTGGCTTGTTCAAAATCTTCTATATTGTAAGTATATTCTCTTGGGTCTTTTCTATGCTCATTAAGCGTATGTTGCGACCAAATCGGAAATCCTTGAAAATTATCATAATTCTGGTTATAATAGCAATAATTATCAGATAGTTCTCTTCTTACTACAATCTCTTCTAAAAATGCTTTTGCATTTTCATCGTTCAAATTTCTTTTATAAAGTTCCATAACAATTTTTTGTGCAGAAATTTGTCCGAAATGTAAATATGGAGACAAACTTGATTGAACGTTGTAATTCGGATTGTTACGGAACTTATTGTATCTACTTAGTTTATTTTCAATAAAATCAAATAAAATCTGCTCAGCATAAATTTCGCCTGCAATAAATTCAGATACTATTGGAACAGTTCTATCAATATTTAAACCTTCGAGAATCTTGTCAGGTTGAATCGCTTCTTCGTTTAAATCTAATGAATTTTTTTGTTTCTCCAATTCAGGAAATTCATCAAGAAAAATCATCAAATTCTTATTAATTTTAGGTCTTAAAGTATAAGATCCATACTCTTGCTTTTGAGATACATAAAAAGCAGGAATAATGTTGTGCGCATCTACTTCCCAAAATGGAATATTGATTTTCTTTGCAATTTCTCTTTTCCAAAATCTTTTAATTTTTAATGGGTCAAAGTCGGAAATTAAATTTGAGGCTGATATTTGATGTACGAAACTTGGAATATTTATTTCTGGCTTACCAATCTTTATAATAAATTGAATGTTAAGTTTGTTTGCAAGTTCTTGTTGTTCTTGTAAACCTTCTAACATAAAAGAATAAGCACGTAAAGTAGCCACTGGAAAGTCATCTGTAAGATTAAAAATAATAACAATTGGCTGTTGATGTTTTTGAGATAATTCAATTGCGAAATTTAAAGCCCAATTATCTTTAAGTCTCTGGTCTCGACTCATCCAATAAACAATAGGACCTATTAAAGAAATTCCCTTCTGTAGCAATCTAATTCTATTTTCGTTCAAGATTGATTTAAGATTTATCGTAAAACAAAATTATTCAAATTTAAATAAAAAAAATCAAATACGCTTTTTATGTTTAAACCAACCAAATATTTGTCAAATCTTAATAAAAATAATAACTTGGACGATAACTATTATAAATTTGGCAAGTTTTTTGTAGGAATATTTGTTAGATTTTATAATTAAATTGAAAAGTTGAGGATACTATGAAAATATATTCTAATTCTATTTATTCCAATAATATGAAATTATTTAATTTAAGCATATTGCTATTAATACTTTTTTTAATAAATCCAATATATGCATCGAAGGTAAAGAAAGACAATAATGTTATTCAAGTAGATTGTAATTGGTTAAAAATCAGCAATGGCTTGCCGAACGATAAAATAAATGATATAATTCAATATACAGACGGAAATCTTTTCCTTGCAACACAAAACAATGGGGTGTTTGTTTCAGCAGATACTGGAAAAACTTGGCTGGCTTACAATTCAGGATTAACGAATTTTCACACCATAAATTTTGCCTACAATTCAAATGGTTATTTATACTTGGCAACAAATGGAGGCGGGGTCTACCAAAGAAAAGTAGGACAAACGCAATGGATACAGATAAACAATGGATTAGGTAATCTAAATGTTAATTGTGTTTTAGCCTCACAATTTGAAGGATTAGTTGCTGGCACAAGCGATGGTTTCTATATGTATAATTCATCAACAAATAAATGGTCTGATTCAAGCACTGGATTAGTAAACAGAAATATCACATCTTTAACCCGTACAACTAATGGATATATTATAGCAGGGACAAAAGGTAATGGTGTATTTAGGAAAATACAAACATCACCTTGGGAGTCAGCAAATGCTGGAATAACAAATGGTAATATTAACACAACAATGGCTTATAATACAACGTTTTTGCTTGCAGGAAGTGACCAAGGTTTGTTTTACTCGTCTTCAAGTGCTTCCACTTGGTTTAAACGCAATGCTTTACCTGATGCTAAATTTACAGATTTATCTATCAACACTAACAACAATTACGTTTATGCGGCAACTGACGGATTTGGAGTATATCTATCGTCAAATAATGGACTAAACTGGGTCCCACTTAATAACGGTCTTTTTAATTTACAAATTTCCGCAATTTTAGCACTGACAAATGGAACTGTTCTTGCGGGCACTATTAATGGCGAAATTTACAAATTAGACCAATGCGATGCACCTAATTCTTACATTACTTTTCTTTCTCCTAAACAAGGAGATACTCTTTATTCAGGAAAATTAGTTACAATCAATTGGTCAAGTTATGGTATTACAAAAGTTGCAATTTTATATTCAACAAATGGTGGCACAAGTTTTACAACAATTGGCGGCAATATAGATGCAACACTTGGAACATATAATTGGTTAGTCCCTTCAGGCCTCTTTAATACGAATTCTGTTCTTAAAATTAAAAGCACAACAAGCCAAGATTTTGCTTTAAGCGGTATTATTTCTCTTGTTGATTCAAACTTAGTTCTGATGGAAATTACTAATCCTATCGGAGGAGAAAAATTTCTCTCTCAATCTATTTTAACAATTAAATGGAATTCTCAATATTCTACTTCGGCAACGTTGCAATTTTCTAACGACAATGGAATTACGTGGAATAATATCTCTAATTCGGTCAAAACTACTGATGGAGGCTACAACTACGTTTTGCCTAATGTTAATAGTGATTCTTGTAGAATACGGATTTTTGACAATACTTTTAAATCAAAACTTTCTATTACAAATACTTTTCAGATAATTGATAAATCAAAATTTAGCCTAAAACTTTTAACACCTGTATCGGGCGAACAATGGCAAATAAATAGCACTCAGACAATTAGATGGGAATCGCAAGGTTTAGATACAATAAATATATTCTTATCTACCGATTCAGGCGACAATTGGTCTATACTTGCTTCAAATATTGATGCAACTTTGGGTGTTTTATCAATTAACGTTCCTTTTAAGCCATCTTCAACTTGTAAAATAAAAATAGTTTCTAAATTATTCCCAAATGATTTTTCATCAACAAGTATAGGCTTGTTCTCAATTATTGGATTACATTTGACAAATCCAAATTTTGGAATTTATATGGGCGATTCTATAATTCCAATAACGTGGGAAAGTATGGGGACACAAAATATTAGACTTTCTTATTCAATTGATGGCGGAAATAGTTGGAACTTAATTGTAGATAACTACCCTGCTCTTTCTGGTATTTATTCTTGGAAAATTCCTAAGACTCCATCGAATTCTTGCAAAATTAGAATTATGGACACTAAACAATCCAGTATCTTTGACGATAGCGATAGTTTATTTACAATCAAAGGAATTAGATTAATAAATCCGTTGGGTGGTGAAAATTATCTTGTTGGACAATCCGTGAATATCAAATGGGATTACATTACAACTGAAAAAATTAATATTTTATTTTCATCGAATAATGGATTCAACTGGGTAACTATTGCCTCCAACGTAAAAACAAGTGACAGTTCATATTTATGGACTGTTCCTAATACAGCAACAGATAATGGATTTATTTCAATTGTAGATATCAATAATTCATCATTCAGCGATAGCAACGTAATTCCATTTAAAATTCAAGGCAATGGTATTGTGCTACTTTCCCCTATCGGTGGCGAAGAACTCATATCAGGAACACCAACGATAATTCGCTGGACTTCTGTTAATTCATTAAAGTTAAATATAAACATCTCTTATGACAAAGGTCATTCTTGGTCTTTAATAGCTGACTCTATACCATCTTCATCAGGTAGTTTTCAGTGGTTTGTTGCTGATACTTCATCAACTGAGGCTTTGATTAAATTAGTTGATTCATATAACAATAGTATAAAAGATTCAAGCAAATCAACATTTAGAATCAAACGTCCTGGAAACACATATCCACCACCAACAGATTGGTTCAGTTCTATTCAAACTGGTGAAAACGCATTTATTATTATCCCAGATACAATTAATCCGCAAATTGGCGATAGAAATCTTAAAACAGGTGACTATGTTAGCATTTGGTACAATAATGGTGGAACATTACAATGCGGTGGATTAAGTAAGTGGATATCTGGTAATAATATGTCTATCACAGTTTGGGGTGATAATCAATACACAGAAGTAAAAGACGGCTTCTTTACCAACGAAAATTATATATATAAAATCTGGGATGGTGAAAACGGAGTAGCTTATTATGCCATAGCGAAATATGGGACAAACTCATCTTCTAATCCTAATCTTTATGCTGCGAATAAAATTAGTTACGTGTCTTCACTTTCTTCTTCAAATAATTTAACTATAACTTTAAATCCAAGCTTAATAAATCTGGTTTCATCAAATGTGATTCCCGATAATATGTCAATTGAAAATATCTTTGCAGGAATTCAAACTTATATCAAATATGTTGCTAATCAATACGGAGAAAATTATTATCCTTCTTATAACATTAATCAAATTGGTAATTGGAATATTTCGCACGGTTATCAAGTTGCTCTGCAATCTACATCTTCAACTCGCACCTTATCTATAGTTGGACAAATGGTTAAACCCGAAGATTATCCTTTAACTTTTGAACAACGCAAATGGTATATTATTCCTTTCTTGCCAATGTTGCAAATGCGTGTAAGCGATGCTATGCAAACAATTTCAAACAAAATCTTATTACTTAAAGATGAAAGTGGAAAATCTTTTATCCCTAATTCAGGATTAGATGAAATAAAAGTACTTTATCCCGGAAAAGGTTATAAATTAATAACAAAAGACAACACTACTTTTATTTATCCAAATTCTAATTTCTATTATGGTTCCATTGTTGAACAAACAGGCGATTCTGATTTAATATATAAACCAAAGTATATAGAAACAGGGAATAGTGCAAATATTTCTGTTGAAATAGATTCTGCTACTGATTTAAATGATGAAGTGGTTGTATTAACATCTAATGGAGCAATTATCGGTTCTGCAAAAGTTTCTCAACCATTAACTACATTTACAATCTGGGGCGATAATTTGCTTACTGATAGTATTGTCGAAGGTGCTGAAGAAAATGAAAGTTTAAGTTTAAAACTCTTTTCGCCTGCTACAAATTCAGAAAAAGAGTTAGAAGTTACTAATATTGTTGATTTAATAAACGGTAATGAAGTTAAAGATTTTAATTACCACCAAGATGCATTTTATTATGTTAAATCTAAAATCAAAGAACCACAATCTGTCCCTGAATCTCAGTCTAATCCTATTTTAATTTATCCAAACCCAACTTCATCTTTATTAAACATTAATCTAAAAAATAATTGTGGTAAACACTGCTCAATAAAAATGACAAATATTCTAGGTGATATTGCTGGTAACTTATACGATGGAATAATTACTTCAAATAATTTCAATCTTTCAAAAGATTTACAATATTTAACAAATGGCAGTTACCAATTAATCATTGAAATAAACGGACAAGTTCAAGCACAAAAGATTGAAATTATGAAATAAGGGCAAAAAACATTATAACATTTAAAGATTAATTCTTTTAAAAAGAATTTCTGGAATATGGTAAACAATAAGCATCAGCAATTTATAAAATTTTAAAGAATAGACAATATCTTTTTTGTGGACAAAAGCCTTATATACATCTTTTGCAATTTTTTCAGGCGAAGCAGTTATTATTTTAGGTAAATCTAAATGAGCGACCATTTTAGTTTGGACAAAACCTGGTTTAACAGTAATTACTCTTACATTTGATTGAAAAAGACGATTTCTTAATCCGCTGAGATAAGTAGCAAAAGCAGCTTTGGCTGAACCATAGATATAATTAGATTTGCGCCCTCTATCACCTGCTACTGAACCAATTCCAATGATTGCACCAAATTTTCTTGCTTCAAATAACGCAGCAAATTTATTTAAAATATTTAAGGAATAAGTGAAATTCACATCAATAATTTCTTTAGCAATTTCAAAATTTTCCTCCGCTGTTTTTCCTTTATCTAACAAACCAATTGAAAAAACAACAATATCAGGTAAAAATTGCAACTCATCAATTAACTTATTTTGAGAGGTTACATCTAATATATCCATCTTTAAAGCATCAGTTTTTACATTAAATCGCAAATTAATATTATTCGCATTTTTTTGTACTTCATCATAATTTCGTGCTGCTAAAATCAAATCAAAACCATTTTCTGCAAATTTATTGGCAATTGCCAATCCAATTTCCGATGTACCACCTAATATTAAGCAGCTCCTTTTATTTGCTAATTTTTTGTCTTTCATAACGCTAACCTCTTTGATTGTAAAGAATTAAACTTATTGTTGCTATCTACCTTGCTTTTTATTTCTTTAAATTTATCTATTTTATCTTCATAAGTTTTATGGAAGAATTTATTTGACATTCTTGAATCTTTTGTAAGATACAATCTACCACCATATTCTAATATTATTTTATCAAAAGCATCAAACATTTCCAAAGTTTTTCTATTAATTGCAAAATCCATCGCTAACGTAAACCCGTTGTTCGGAAATGATAAGTAAAAGCCGTTCTCATCACCAAATTGTTTGAGAACTGTTAAAAATGAACCTTGTCCAAAATCTCGCATTATTTGATAAATTTTTACAATAGCTTTTTTGGAATTATCTATTGGCACTACAAATTGATATTGTGCAAACCCATTTTTACCATAAATGCGGTTCCAATGATTAATAGCATCTAATGGATAAAAAAATTTATCAAAATATACTAAAGATTTTTTTTCTTTTTTGAATTCTTTTGAATAATATAGATAATTGAAAATTCTTAAAAAGAAAGGATTTAATGTTTTGCTTGGAAAATTGAAAGGTATTGTAATTTTTGATGTTTTCTTTATCTCGATGCTTTTATTTTCTTTATCTTTTGCATTAAAGTGTTCACCCAAAAAGAGCAATCCTTTGCCAAGTTGTGAATTATTAGAAAAAGTATCTATCCAAGCAACTGAGTAGGTAGTGTTGTTATATTTGCTAAAATTTTCAAAAAGTTCATCTAAATTTTCAGATTTGAGTGTTGTTTGCTCAATCAAAGGTGAGGTAATCGGAATTAACATAATTTGAGCTTGCAAAATAATTCCTGTAAGTCCAATTCCTCCAATTGTAGCTTTGAAAATTTCAGAATCTTCATTTGTATTGCAATCAACAATTTGAGAGTTCGGCAAAAGCAATTTTATAGATTTAACAAAATTACCAAAAGTACCAACTTTATGATGATTTTTCCCATGCACATCAGACGCAATTGCTCCCCCAATAGTAACAAATTGTGTTCCTGGAGTAACAGGCAAAAACCAACCTTGTGGAATAAAAATTTTATTTATTTCTAACAAGCTCACTCCCGACTCAACGGTCAAAAGTCCACTTTCTTTATCAAAAAGAAGAAAACGATTTAATTTAGCAGAAGAAAAACAGAACTTACCTAAAGCACTATCACCGTAACTCCTTAAAAGACCATTAGGAATAATTTGAGAAGATTTGCTAACAATCTCTTGAATATTAGAAAAATATGCGTCAGAAACCATTTCTGCTTCAATTTTTGGAAAATTTCCCCATCCACTAATTTCCATTTTCAATTTAATTGATTTTATAAATAAAATTTAACCACAAAATTTATTAAACCGCTCAATGATTTTTAAAGCTCTATCAATGATAAAATTGCATTGCTCATCAATAGTAATATTTGTAGTATCTAATTCAATTGCATCATCAGCTTTGCTTAAAGGGCTGATATCACGACTACTATCGTATTGGTCTCGTTGAACAATAGATTGCAAAATCTCATCAAAAGATTGATTAATACCGACAAGTGACAATTCTTTTAAACGGCGTTTGGCTCTCTCTTCCGCATTTGCAATAAGAAAAATTTTAAGTTCAGCTTTTGGGAACACAACAGTACCAATATCTCTCCCGTCCATTACAACCCCACCAAATTTTCCCATTTCACGTTGTTGTGCAACCATTTTTTTTCTAATATAACCCATTGCACTTATTGGACTTACGAATTTAGTGATTTCAGGTTTACGTATTTCTTGTGTTATATCCTCGTTGTTCAATAATACAATTTGCTGTTGTTCTCCTTGGATTAAATTAATTGTGATATTATCAACAATATTGTTCACGTTTTGCTCATCAAGTTCCAGACCTGATTTTAACCATGCAAGAGTAACAGCACGATACATTGCACCTGTATCAATATAAATATAATTCAATCTTTTAGCAACAATACGAGCTGTTGTTGATTTACCAGAACCTGCTGGTCCATCTATTGCTATTATTATTTTTTGATTCATTAATTTTAAATTATTTTCAATAGTTCTAATATTTTCCAATAAACGTTCTTATAGTCTTTGAAGTTTTCATAAATTGCATCTGGATTAAATTTTAACAATTCATTGAACTGGGTACCCCCCGTAGCTACTGCAATTGACTTCATTTTATTATGCTGTGCTGATGTTATATCACGGTGAGTATCACCAATAATTAATGATTTTTCAGGAATTGAAACAATGTCATTACTTAAAGCCGCTTGTATAGCCATTTTAGGTAAATTTAATCTATTCGGAGCATAATCACCAAAAGCTCCAAACGAAAAATATTTATCTATTTCGGCTAATCTCACTTTTAAAATTGCATTTTTTTGAAAATTGCCTGTTACTAAACCTAACCTTATACTTCCATTTTTAGATAATAATTCTAAAAGTTCATAAACTCCATCTAAAACTGTAATTTGCTCTTTAGAAACTTTTACTTCAAAATAGTCATTGATTCTATTATAAATCTCATTTAAATTACTTTCTAAATATGCCTTGGGAAAATTAGATTGTTTAAAAATATAAGAAAGGATACTGTAATCAGTCCTTCCAGCAAAATCAACAGGTATATCTGAACTTATTTTAAAACCAATAACATCTTGAATAGCATTAAAGAAAACCGGAGCGGCAATCCCTTTTTGCAATTTTAAAAGGGTGCCATCAATATCAAAAAGCACTAAATATTTCATTATTTAATTAGCGTAATGTAACAAATCGCTAAAATGGAATTTCGCTATCATCATCGTCTGAGCTGGTACCATCAAAGTTAGAATTATCTATATCATTTTTACTATCAAACGAACCTTCTGATTTTGAACCAAGCATAGTCAAATTTGAGGCTAATATTTTATACCCATAATGCTTCACCCCATCTTTTTCGTAATTATCATTTTTTACTTTACCTTCAATTAAAACTAAGCTTCCTTTCTTTAACCATTTAGAAGAAATATCAGCCAAAGCACCCCAAAGTTCAATTCTATGCCAATCAGTTGTTTCAACTAATTCACCTGCATTATTTTTATACTTTTCAGCGGTAGCAAGATTAAAATTGCAAACATTAGTCCCTTTTGGAGTAGTTCTTAATTCAGGATCTTTACCTAAATTCCCAACTAAAACAACATGATTATAACCTCTTGATGCCATTTTCATTTTCCTTTTTAATTATTTTTACAAAATTAAAAAAAATATCATTATATTTTTATATTAATTTATAATTTTGTTTTTTTTACTTTAACAAAACTATAAATAAATGAGAAAGTGGTCTATTGAAGATACAAATGAAATTTACAATATAACAGGTTGGGGCGGTGCTTATTTCAGCATTAATTCAAAGGGCAATATTTCAGTTTCCCCAAGACAAAATGGACAAAAAATTGATTTGAAAGAAATTGTTGACGAACTTATTTTACGTGATGTTTCAATGCCTGTCCTATTAAGATTCCCTGACATCCTTGATGATAGAATTGAAACATTAGTAAAAAGCTTTAATAATTCTGCAACTGAATATAATTTTCAAGGAAAATATTACGCAATTTACCCAATAAAAGTCAATCAATCTAGACCCGTTGTTGAAGAAATTTTACGCTATGGCACAAAATTTAATATAGGTCTGGAAGCTGGTTCTAAACCTGAATTACAAGCTATATTAGCATTATCTCAAAATCCTGATGCTTTAATTATTTGCAATGGATATAAAGATGAAACTTTTATTGAACTGGCTTTACTTGCCAAAAAGATGGGAAAAAATGTTATTGTAGTTGTTGAAAAATTAAATGAATTAAAACTGATTTCTCATATAGCAAAAAAATACAAAATTGAACCATCAATCGGAATTAGAGTTAAGTTATCAACTGCGGGAAGCGGTAAATGGGAAGAATCCGGTGGAGACCAAAGTAAATTTGGTCTAAATTCTGTTGAATTGATTGAAGCAGTTGAATATGCTAAAAAAAATAATATGTTAGAAAACATTGTGCTTGTCCATTTCCACATCGGAAGTCAGGTAACTAACATACGTAAAATTAAAAATGCTATAAGAGAAGCTTCACAATTTTATATTCAATTAGCAAACAATGGTTGCAACATTAGTTTTGTTGATATTGGTGGAGGACTTGGTGTAGACTACGATGGTTCACGTTCAACTAACCCAAGTAGTATCAATTATTCAGTTCAAGAATATTTAAATGATGCGATTTTTGCATTAATGGAAGCTGCTGATAAACACGGATTAAAACATCCTAATTTGATTACAGAATCAGGACGTTCTTTAACTGCACATCATTCTATACTTGTTTTTGATGTATTGGAAAAGACAACTTTACCAACTTGGAATTATTCTTACAAAATCACTGAAGAAGACTATGAACACGTTAAAGAACTATCTTCAATATTAGAACTTATGACTCCAACTAATATGCTTGAAAGCTGGCACGATGCTCAACAAATTCGTGAGGAAACAATTGAACTTTTTAGTCATGGTTTGATTGAACTAAAAGATAGAGCTTTAATTGAAAGTCTATTTTGGAGTGTTGCTCGTGAAGTAAATGACTTATCTAAAAATTTAAAGCATATTCCTGACGAATTAAAGCAACTTCCTAAAATGCTCTCGGATAAATACTTTTGTAATTTTTCATTATTCCAATCTCTGCCTGATTCTTGGGCAATTGACCAAATATTTCCAATTGTACCTATCCATAGATTAAATGAACAACCAAAACGTAACGTTACAATTGAAGATATTACTTGTGATAGCGATGGCAAAATTGATAATTTTATTTGGCAAGGTAATTTCCATAATTTTATTCCTTTACCTGAATTTTCAGAAGAAAAACCTCTTTACATCGGTGTTTTCCTAATTGGTGCTTATCAAGAAATTCTAGGCGATTTACATAATTTATTTGGTGATACTAATGCCGCTCATGTCATTTTAAATGAAACTGGTTACGAAATCCAACAAATTATTGATGGAGAAACTATCGCTGATGTGCTTGATTACGTTGAGTATAATCCCAAAAAACTCGTTAAAGATATGGAACAATGGGTTTCACAATCTGTAAAATCTGAAAAGATTTCGGCAGAAGAAGGGAAACAATTCCTTATTATTTTTAGGTCCGGACTTTACGGCTATACTTATTTAACCTAACTTTAATGAAAAAAATAGTAAAATATGCTCATTTGCTCCCAGACAAAAAAAGTCAGGATATTGAATCAAAAAAAATAGATATATCTAATAAATCTCTTGTCCTTATGAGACAGCAGAACCTTTTCCTGACAAAAGGCGATGCTGTATTTAAAAGAAAAATTTTAGAATTTAACTATTTTTTGCAGAACAAAAATATACAAGTTGTTAGTAAATTAATCAAGCAAATGCTTAAAGGGTAATATGATAAAAAATAATGCAAAATTTACAATTCAAGAACTCCTTGCTATTTTCCATAAAGATAATGTTCTTTTTAATCAAGATATTAATACTGAAAAAGTTTTTATAGATTCTCGTGAAGTACAACCAAATTCAATATTCGTTGCAATCAAAGGTGAAAACCTTGATGCACATTCAAAAATTCCCGAAGCAATCCAAAAAGGTGCTTCTGTTTGTATTGTCGAAAAATCTTGGTATGAACAAAATAAAGAGAATTTTCCAAACTTAAATTTTATTACTGTTAAAAATACAATTGAAGCATTAGGTAAAATTGCAAATTTCCACCGTTATAGATACGATATTGAAGTCCTTGCTATTGCAGGTTCAAATGGAAAAACTACAACAAAAGAAATGGTTGCCGAAGTACTTTCAAAAAAATATAAGGTATTAAAAACTTACAAAAATTTTAATAATCAAATCGGTGTTCCTTTGATGCTACTGTCTTTAAATGAAGATATTGAAATGGCAGTTCTCGAAATTGGTACAAATTACCCAAGTGAAATTTTTCTTCTTTCTGAAATTGTGGCTCCGACTGCCGGCATCATTACAAATATTGGCAAAGAACACCTTGAAGGATTTATCGATTTAGATGGAGTTGAAGCAGAAGAAACTACTTTATTTAGTTTTTTGAAGAAAACTGATTCCAAAGCTTTTGTTAATATGGATGACGAACGGCTAAATTTGTATGCTATGGTTTTAGACAATAAATTTACTTATGGACTTTCAACCAATAATATGTATAATTTGAATGTAAATATTATCTTTGATAACGCTTTGAACACAACATTAATTTGCAATAATCAAGAAACAGAATTCCAAATTAATTTAAAAGCAAAAGGCTTAAATTTTGCATATAATGCAATCCCAGCAATAGCCGCAGGTTTACACTATAAATTACCAATTGATTTGATAAAAAATGCACTCGAAAATTTCATACCTGATTTATCCAACGACTATGCTCGTATGGCTATTGAAAACAAAAATAATATAACTATTCTAAATGATACTTACAATGCAAACCCAAGTTCAACAACATTAGCATTGGAAACACTTAAGCATTTATCTAACGTTGAAAAGAAAATTGCAATTCTTGGCGATATGCGTGAATTGGGCGAAAGTAGTTTAAGCGAACATATTTCTATGATAAATATTGCTATTAAAAACGTTGATGCTTTGCTCCTTATTGGTGATGAATACAGTAAAGCAAAACAAGAAATTGATGCTCCAAACTTATTCCATTTTGAAAGTAAAAGTAACTTGATTGATTTTTTATATGATCTTTTAAAACAAGATAAAGAAAAAACATTTGCTATACTTGTAAAAGGTTCAAGGGGAATGAAAATGGAAGAAATTACTATTGCAATTAAAAATAATTTCTTTGTATAATTTTAACAATCTGTTTTAGTTTTATTTATCAGTTCCTGTTGCGTTCTTTTTTGGATTAGCAAAAAAGAAATGGTAAAAGAAGAAAATCTCTGGTATAAAGAGCAAAACTAACGATAAAGTATTATAAGTAAAATAAATTGAATCCCATTTTTTAGGCCAAATTGCATAAGCAAGACTTCCAGTTAAAGCCCAGCCAATGGCAAAGATTAAAGCAATTAATCCTACGGAAAGAAAACCATCACGCATTGAAGAATTTTGCCAATTTTTAGTAAATGCGTAAATTGCAACTAAAATGTTGGTATAAAAAATAAATAAATCTATCATTCTTTGTTAAATTAATAAAATTTTAAAATACAAAATTATGGAAAAAAATCAAAATATCCGAATAGTTTTTGTAACTACAAATCATTTTGAAAATGCCAAAATGATTGCCCGCAATATTCTTCCCGAACAACTTGCGGCTTGTTGCTCAATTATCCCAAATGTAACTTCTTTTTTCTGGTGAGATGACCAATTAAACGAAGAAAATGAACAGATTTTGTTAATAAAAACAAATGAAGAAAAATTAGTAGAATTAGAAAATAGGATTCAACAGTTACACGAATACCATGTTCCTGAAATTATTGCTATTGACATTTTTGACGTCTCCTCCAATTAATTAGATTGGCTCAATGGAATATTAAAGTATTAAAATCTTAATTCCTTTTAATCTGCTTTAATGATTTTCTTTTTAAAAACGTGATTGATTGTTTGTATGTCCAGCAAATATTCGCCATTTGGATACGAACTTATATCAACTTCAAACAAAGAATTGCTTTTCGTGTTTGTTTGGTTAATTTCGTTGACCAACACACCCAAAAAGTTGTAAATATAAATTGATTTAACCTCATCCCCATAAGTATCTACAAAGAATCGTCCTGAATTTGGATTTGGGAAAATATTAACCTCATCATCTTTTTCAATATTAGAGTTTACAATTTGACTTGAAAATCCTAATATTGGAAGTGCTAAAATTGTATACGAATGTGGTGGAAATTTGTATGTATTAGTAAATTTAATTTCTTTTTCTTTGTCAATAATTTTTTTAGGCTCCTCAGCAGAATTAAAATCAAGAAAATTTTCTGAATACAACTCGTAAAGTTTTACTCCACTTGCAAATTTATAATTTGCAAAATCAAATTTTGTTTGAACAGAATCGGAAATATCCCGGTTAATAACAGCAATATACAGAGTATCTTTTGATTTTGTAGAAACCACATCAAGCATAGGCATGTTTTCAAAATAGAACATTTTTGTGTTTGGCTGAGAACTAACACGAATTCCATCGTAATCAACAGGTACAAAATCTTCCCCATGGTGATTATTTATCATCTTTAAAGCATAAAATCCGGGCGTGCCAAAATAAATTCTTTCTCCAGTTTTAGTAGAATCCTCACAATAAAACCCGAGGAAAAAAGTTCTACAAGCAAGCAAAGTAGTAGAATAATTTCTTATCCAAGTATGCATAAAATTCATATCTGCCAGACCTGCTTCTAACGAATGCGCACGAAAGGCAGTATCAGCAATATAAGTCTTAATATTTTCATATTGTGTCCACCATTCTGTTGGAGATTGATGAACATTATCGCCAGCATATTGCTTTAAACCATCCGTTATAACATTAATATCATTTTGCGTATAATTACTATAACAAACCATTCCATAATATTCATCTGCTGGCAATATAGAATCTTCTGGATAAGCAGATGCTGCCGGATGCCAACTATAAAAATCTGCATTATCTTTCACCACACTAAATACTCTTATTATTTCAGATAATCCTGCCCAATGAAACCCGTTTACTAATATTTTAATTGATGGGTCGTATTCCTTCATTGCTTTATAAAAATCCAGATATTGTGTCGGATAATTCGGTGAAAAACATTCCCATTGCTCATTACCAATTTCAAAATATTTTACATTATACGGTACTGGATGTCCATTATCAGCTCGCATTTTGCCGTATTTAGTTTCAACAGAACCATTGCAATATTCGAGCAAATTTAAAGCTTCTTGAACTGAACCAGATTGGAAATTCACGGTTAAATATGGAGTAATATTAAGTTCTTCACACATTGCCATATATTCGTCTAATGAAAAATCCATTCTCATAGTTAAACTTGTAAACCAATAATTTGGAGATACTCTTTGGTCCCTATCTCCTATTGATTGTTCAAAATGCCAAGTACTATAATCTGCATAACATCCACCAGGAAACCTAATAACTCCAGGCTTTAGCTCCTTTATCATATCATAAACTTCTTTTCGCAGTGTATATTTGTTGTCTGTTGCCATAAATGATGCTTCATCAAAATTTATGTCTCCCGTTGATTTTATATATAATACTAATTTGGCTTTGGTTTGTTTGGATAAACTTGGAATAATCGTTTCTCTCGTTTCCCAACTTGGTGGTACTGAACCTAATGCTTGGTCATAAATTATAGAACTATCTTTTAATGAAATTAACTTCATATAAAGCGAACCTTGCACATTACCTTGAATATGCACATAAAAATCATAAGTTTTCCCTGAATCTAAAATAATATCTTGATAAAAGCCTGCTTCTCCATTTTGAGCATATTTAAATACTCTATAATGCCGTAATCCTCTTTTGTTAAATCCAGAATACCAAGGTTTATCATTTTTGACTGAATCAGGTGAGCAAGTGTTGTAAAGAAACCAATATTGGTACAATTCCCAATCCATCCCCTTTTCTTCACAATCAAATCCCCTATCTTCTATTTCTTGAGCGGTTATTCCAAATTTACCATCTACTCGTTTTTGAATATATTCTATAAAAGTACCAAATAATTCTTTTCTGATAACTCCAGATTTTATACTATCCAAACGAATATTTAAATGTGCCGTAGGTTGTGAAAATAGGTCAATGTATATAAAAATAACACCAATTATAAGTACAAGAAATTTTTTCATAAATTATTATTTTTATTTTTATATGTTATTTTAATTATTAATTAAAATAACAATTGTTAAAGAAGCAAATTTAACAAATAGTGAAAAAATACAAATAGATTTACACTTATTTTTTTAAGAATACGTAATTTATAACTAATAATTAAAAAAAATATCACTTTATTTCAACCAAAACGTAAAAATTACATCTAATAATTAAATTATTACCAATTACAACAAAGGACAAAAAGATGAAAAGTAACAAATCAAAAACAGGTAAAACAATATTTCTCCTTATAATTTTTCTTGCTTTAGGAGTAAATTCAAAGGCACAAAATAATTCTGCGCCGATAGTTCAGTGGTCAATTTTAGCTGGTGGAAGTGGTCAAGATGAAGCCCATTCAATAAAGCAGTTACCAAATGGCAATTTTATTGTTGTTGGTTCTTCCAACTCAACTAATGGAGATTTAAGCAGTCCGACTCCTGATGGAACATTAGATTTTGATTACTGGCTTGTAAATTTAAATCCACAAGGCAAAATGCTCTGGCAAAAATCTTATGATAATTTGGGACCTGAATATGCTTATACAGTAGCATTGACAAAAGATGGTGGTTATATAGTTGCAGGTGAAGCATTTTCTCAAAATCCATCAGCTAATTCTGATTTAGGCAAATCACATATTTGGGTTTTAAAATTAGATAAAAATGGTTTAATCCAGTGGCAAAAAAATTACGGTGGAAGTGGGAGCGATTGTGCATATTCAATTGTCCAAACAAATGATAATGGATATATTGTAGCAGGCTCTACTTCTTCAAATGATGGTAATGTTGTAGGAAATCATGGTACTGATAATTCACTTGATGCTTGGATTTTAAAATTAGACCAAGATGGAAAAATTCAATGGCAAAAATGTTACGGCGGAACAGGCAATGATGTTGCAAAATCAATACTTCAAACAAGCGATGGAGGTTATATATTTGCTGGTGAGACCGATTCAAATGATGGCGACATAAAAGGAAATCATGGAAATTGGGATTATTGGGTTGTAAAAATTAAAAGCGATGGAAATATGGAGTGGTCAAAAGTATATGGTGGAACATTAAATGATAAGGCACAATCAATCAAGCAAACAAAAGATGGTGGTTATGTTGTAGCTGGTTGGACTCGGTCCTCTGATGGCGATGTTAAGTATTTGAATGGTGGCGCTGATTTTTGGGTTATTAAATTAAATCAAACTGGTCAATTAGAATGGGAAAAAACTTTGGGCGGCTCGGAAGATGATTTTGCTTATACTATTACAAATACTACTGATGGAAATTACGTCGTTGCTGGTGAATCTAAATCAAGCGATGGCGATGTTTCAAATCATCATATTAAGCCTAATGGGTTAAATTCAGATGGCTGGATTGTTAAATTGTCTTATTCTGGTAGTATTATTTGGGAAAAATCTATTGGTGGAAATGAAGATGATGTGATTTATTCAATTCAACAAACTAACGATAATGGATTTGTCATTGCAGGTAAATCGTTTTCAAGTTATGATGGAGTAACTACACATGGTTCATCTGATTTCTGGGTTGTAAAATTAAAATAAATTTAAAGTAAATTTAATTTTTTTGTTTTTATTTTGTTTTTATTTTTATGTTTAATTATTTTTTTTTGATAATTTGCAAATTTACATTTAATATAAAATTAAAATTTGCAATTATATAAAAAGAAAATACCCCGAAAAACTAATTTGTTAGAATTAACTCCAATTTTGAAAGTTGAATTTGAACTAAGTGAAAACCAAAACATTGTACTTTTAATTCCCAGATTTAAAAGTTCTTTTGCACAAAAATATCTGATTCCAAAATTTAGAAGTAAATTCATTAAAGCAAATTTAGATGAAATTGGTTCATCAACTTTTTTATTGATTGATGGCAAAAAAAATATTTTTGAAATTTCTAATTTGCTTAAAGAAAAGCACGGCGAATCAGTTGAACCTGTCTATGAAAGAGTTTCAAAATTTATTGTTTATCTTTTTCAATATGGTCTTGTTGATTTTAAAGAAATTTAGCATTAAAGAAGATAATAAATTAAATTATTTAATAAATCGTTTAAATTAGTTTTAAATTTAGATAAAATTTAAATTCAAAATTGAGGCAAAATATGACAAAAACAAATGTATTATCAAGTTTAGAACCCAAACTTGTTTGGCAATCATTTGAAGAATTAACAAAAGTCCCTCGTCCATCAAAAAAAGAAGAAAAAGTACTTGCTTTTCTTAAAGATTGGGCAACAAAAAACAAATTACAATTTAAGCAAGATGAAACTGGTAATTTAGTTATTAAAAAACCGGCAACAAAAGGAATGGAAAAATATGCAACAGTAGCTTTGCAAGGACACGTTGATATGGTTTGCGAAAAAAACAGTGATGTCAATTTTGATTTTGACAAAGAACCAATTCAAGCGTATATTGACGGTGATTTTGTAAAAGCTAAAGGCACTACCCTTGGTGCAGACAATGGTATCGGTGTTGCAATGGGAATGGCTCTTTTATTAAGTAATGATATTGCACATCCTTCAATTGAGCTATTACTTACAATTGATGAAGAAACTGGTCTAACAGGTGCAAATCGATTAGATACAAATATGCTCGATGCAAAAATTTTAATGAATATTGATAGTGAAGAAGAAAATGCTTTTACAATTGGTTGTGCCGGTGGTGTTAATACAATTGGAAAATATTTGTATAATCCCGAATCTATTCCAGACGAAAGTTCAACTTACAAAATCAGCATTAAAGGATTACTTGGCGGACATTCAGGTATTAATATTCACGAAGGTCGTGCAAATGCAATCGCTTTACTTACTCGTATCGTTTGGAAGCTCGTAAAAAAAATGAATGCAAGAATTGCTTCATTTGAAGCACCTGGCAAACATAACGCAATTCCTCGTGAAGCTTCCGCAATAGTTATGATTAAAAAAGCCGCTATTAATGATTTCAATACATATATTGAAGAATGTATAGAAAGAATGTCAAAAGAATTTAAAACCAAAGAACCAGGTTTAAAAATTGAATATTCTGAAACTGCAAATCCTAAACAAGTAATGGAACAAGAAAGTGCTAAAAAATTTATAGATTCACTCCTTGTTATTCCTCATGGTGTTTATAAAATGAGTCCTGATATTCCTGGATTGGTTCAAACTTCAACAAATCTAGCTGTAATAACTCTTGATGAAAAAGAATTTACAGTAGTTACTTCTCAACGCAGTTCACTTGAATCTGAAAAGGTTCATCTATCTCACATAGTTCGTACAGCAATGGAATTCGGTGGTGCGGCAGTTGACCATTCTGATGGATATCCTTCTTGGGAACCAAATGTAAATTCGCCGATATTACATATCGCAGAAGATGTTTATAAAAAAGTTTTCAAAAAAGCACCAGAAGTACTAACTATTCATGCTGGACTTGAATGTGGGTTAATTGGAGAAAAATATCCCGGTATGGATATGATTTCCTTTGGTCCAAATTTGTTCGATGTTCATACTCCTAGTGAAAAAGTTCAAATTTCATCAGTCCAAAAAATCTGGAACTTCTTGATTGAATTATTAAAAAATGTGCCAGTTGTTAAGTAATTATTTAAAACAACATATTGGAAATTAAGAAGAGGCTATCATTTTAATGATAGCCTCTTCTTTTACAATGCACCTTAATATCTATTTAAATTAGAACGGTCTGATGTAATAAGTTAAAGTTAATAACCCATATCGTTTTAATGTCAAGCTTCGTATATCTTCAAAATACGAATCAGTTACACTTCTTTGAATATTGTTGTTTTGATTAAATAAATCAAAAACTTGAACTTTTAAATCAAAATTATTATTATATAAAGTTCTATTGCCAAGTGTTAAATTGGTCAACAATACATTTTGATTGTATCCATCAGAATAACCAGTAGCATAATTATGATTTAACTCAGCCTGTATATAAAATCCCTTCCAAAATGTCCAAGTAACTTTTGCATAAGAATTAATATTATTATAATCATTGTTTAATGAAACTTGGGCTGTATTTCTAACACTACTTAAAATAGTCGAAGTTCCGATAGAAAAATCAATTAATTCAGAGATATTGCTACTTAAATCAACTCCAATATTGTAAGAATAATTTTTTGAAGTGTTATTAACTTGGTTAATCATACCTGGTGTTTGATTATAAGTTAATCCAGCATTGAAATTTAAATTACAAGATATTAAATCAATAGGCATACCATAAGTTGTAAATGCTCTTGCTGTATAAGCCGTTCCAAAATTATCAGGAATTAATATTTGTGTTCCTTTCAATACATTATAATTATTAATTATTGTGTCTTGGCGAGTCAATAAAGTAATATTGGAAATATAATTGCTAGTTTGTGAATAATAACCCATTAAAAAGAATGTATTTCTGTTGTTATTATGTATTGCTAATAATCTTGAAAAAATAACAATTGAACTTTGTTGATTTAAATTTGGATTACCTGTTGTTAATTGTAAAGGGTTAGAATTATCAACAACAGGACTTAATTGAGCAATTGTTGGTATTGTTGTATTTGTAGAAATATAAGTACGTAAATTAGTCCTTGGATTAAATTTTATATTTAACATCAAAGAAGGTAAGAAATTTTGATATTGTCTGTCTAATGAAAAAGGATTAACAATATCTTTTTCATGTGTAAAATTTGTAAACTGATAATTAAAATTCAAATTAGCAGTTAGAACTCCATAATTTAACCTATATCCCAAACCAAATTTATTCAAAGTTGTTTTAGACTTGGAATAATTTGATAAAGCAGAGTCTAAAATATCGTATCCTTGGTTTGAATTATTTTGTTGGAAAAGACCTTTATCTTCATTATTGAGGTTAATCCCGGGATTATATGTAAAAGCTAACTGTGAATATTCTCCAATAGGTTCTGTATACATCAAATTGAAAGAATTAGATTGCCCTTTATCTACCGTATTATTAAATTGATTAATAGTATCGTGTTGCATAATTTGTACTAAATAATCATTGTAATATGAATCTAAATAGGAACTTCCTGTGCTTTTATTCGCAGAATTGGTAATATATAGAGATATTGTACGACCTCGCAATGCAAATTTATGTTCCAATAGTAAAGTACTGGACAAATTGTAACCGGAGTAATCAGAATTAGTAAGTGAAAGAGCATCATTCATCAAAGTATTTTGGTAAAGAGCTGGGTTTAAGTTACTAAGATTTTGACTATTAATATTATAGTTAAAATTAGTATTTTGCAACGAACCCGTCGGTCTCCAAATTATTGCATTAGAAGAATCAATATCAACTTCTAACTTTACATTGAAACGCTGATTTAAAGTCTTTGAAATATTATTACTATTTTGTAGATAATAAAAATTTGTATCGCTTTGCACAAAGTATTGTCTGTTAATAAATTGATCGTTGTTGTTATTTGTGTAATTAACAAAATAACTCGCTGTTAATTGCACATATTTACCGTATTGGTCAACATAATTTAAACCCACCGCATGAGTAGTAGATAAACCATCTAAATTGCCAACAAAATAATTCCCAAATTGACCTCCTCCTCCACCAGAAGGTCTTTGAAGAAATTGTCTGTTATTCATCAAAGTATTTCTTACTGAATTAGGCAACATTGGTTGATGACCATTACCAAAAACTCCCATAATATCTTGAAAATTAAAATTCATTTGATTAATATTATTAGACATAGCAAGAATGGACAAACGAGTATCACCTTTTATAACAGACCAAGTTCCACCAACAGAATATTTACCCTGGTCACCATATCCGCCATAAATCTTTCCAAAAGACACCGCTTTACTCTTTGTTATCAAATTCATTGCTTTAATACGAGAACCATCATCAAAGCCTGTAAATTGCGCTTGGTCACTCAACTGGTCAAATATTTGAACTTTATCAATTACATCAGCAGGTAAATTTTTCATTGCAATTGAAGGGTCATCACCAAAATATTGCCTACCATTTACTAATACTTTCTGGACATCTTCACCTTGTGCTTGAATGTTTCCATTGCTTTGAATTTGAACTCCGGGAATTTTTTTGACTAAATCTTCCACTTGAGCATTTGGTTCTGTTTTGAAAGCTTTTGCATTATATTGGGTTGTATCATTTTTAATTTCAGCACGGACCATATCTCCCACAACTTCAACCGATTTCATCTGTATCGTTTCTGCATCAAGATATATTTTCCCCAAATCAACTATATCTTTACC
This sequence comes from Bacteroidota bacterium, assembly GCA_021780815.1. Taxonomy (GTDB): domain Bacteria; phylum Bacteroidota; class Ignavibacteria; order Kapaibacteriales; family UBA2268; genus GWF2-33-9. The sequence goes on from JAJXYC010000015.1 coordinate 115,113, forward strand.
TACTGGTTTTACATCTTCTTTCTTTGTTTTATAACCAACAAATGTAAATTCTACGTAAACTCCACCCATAGGAATACTTTCAATTTTAAATTTACCTAAATTGTTAGTGTATTCTCCTTTAATAATACTACTATCTTTTTTAGAATGTACTATTACAGTTGCACTTTGTAAAGGCTTTCCATTTGCTTTGTCTAATACAGTACCTGTTATTATAAAATCTTTCGAATAAGTAACGCTTATAACTCCAACCATTGTGAGGAGTATTGTGATGGCAAATAACAATATTTTATTCATAAATATGATTTAAATTATAATTGCTTTGTAAGTTATTTTTGAATTAATTTATTTATTAGACGTGTTTATAAGAAAAAAGTTTAATTTAAATTGCTAAAAAAAATGTAAAAGATAGTTAATTATTGATTTTAAGTAACTTATCAGTTAAATCTATTATTAATTTTTTAAAATCAACTTTTGAATCTGTTAATATATTTCCAGAAACCCTGTTCAATTCAGTTAAACCTTCATTAGTAAATTGAGCAAGTATTAACGTTAAAGTTGCACCAGAAGTATCTCTTTTAAAAGTTCCTGTAATAAAAGTTTGGACTTCAAATTGCCTTAAAGCGTATAGTTCCATTTGATTTGGTGCTTTGTAGTTTTCAGGGGCATAGAACTTAAATGTAGAATATATAGAATCTCTTGTATCTAAATCAAAAAACATATACTGATTACTTTTTGCCGCTTCTTGAAATATAGTTTCACATAAATAAAAAGAATTGACAACTTCTTCTTCAAAAAGAGACCAACGAGGTAAATCATTATTATTTTTAAATTCAATCCCAGTAGTAACACAAGTCTTAACAGGAAATACAGGCTTCGGTGCATCAGCAAATAAAGAGGAATCCTTTACAGCAACAGCAAATGCTCTTTGAATACTTAGCGTAATTGATGGGTCATAAAGAAATTTGGTATCTATACTATCTCTAAAATTTATATAGGCATAGCCCGTACCTGTATTTTTGCTTATATAATCTTTTCCAGATAGCAAAGTAACATCACACCGCATTACATCCACAAATCTATTCAAGTTTATATAAACGATGAAATTTGCCTTAAAATATTTTGCTACATCAAGAATTGTACTTGGTTTTCCTTCATCTTTTAATAATTTAGACACGGAATCCGCACTTTTAATAGGAACAATATCAAAATATTTAGCCATCAACATTGTAAAAGCAAAAGATGCTTCAACTTTTGTGGGATTTAAATCTTTAAGTTCTTTACCAATATCAATTCCTGCAATATATATTTTTAAAGGAACCAATGCATTTGATTTATTCTGTTCTTTGTTTTTTTGACAATATGTATTTTCTGTAAATATTGCCAATAAAAAAAAGAATAAAATTAGTTTAATAAAATTTATTCTTTTCTTATATAAACTTTTTGTTATATTCATTTTTTCTAATATTAAGAAAATTTATAATATTTTTTAATTGGTTCAATAACTTCCCATTTACAACTTAAGCCTTTTGGAAAAACCGCATAATCCCCTTTTTGAATTTCTAATTTGTCGCTATCAGTATGTATTATAACTTTCCCTTCTAAAAAAAGACATTCTTCTTTTTCATCATAAAACCAATCAAAAGTAGATACTTCTTTTGTCCATATAGGCCATTTAGTAATATTTTTGCTTTTTATTTCTTCTTCTGATAATTTTTTAATGATTATTTCCATCTTGAAAACATTATTAAATTTATAAAAAAGGTAGTTTAAAGTTTAAACTACCTCAAAATTAATAATAAATTTTAATATCTCAAATAAATTTATAAAATTTATTCAAAACTATAATTGTGCTTTTAAATATTCAACGTGCATACACTTGTTTTGAATAAATTCAAATCCATATTCTTCGGCTAATTTTTTGGCTTCATCACTAATAATTCCCTCTTGCAACCAAATAACTTTAATATCACCTTTGCTACGATTTCTTTCAATTGCTTCTTTTACAACTTTTACCGCTTCGGCAGATGGGCGAAAAACATCTAGAATTTCAATATCTCCTTCTACATCAGATAAATTGTGGGCAACTTTTCTTCCCATAATTTCATCGCTATGTGGGTTGATTGGGAAAATTTCATATCCTTTTGACATTAAAAATTTTGGAACTTGATATGCAGGTTTTTCCTCATTTGCAGACATTCCATAAATTCCAACCCTGCGATATCTTTCAAATATTTCTTTGATACTCATCTTGAAACCTCAAAAATTTAAGAACACATATTGTTAAATTATTCAAGTTTAACGAATGTTACATTATTATATTTTTTAAATTAAAATTATATTTTTTAAATTAAAATTTAAGGTAAATTTTGACGATATTAATAAAATCATGCGACAAAAATGTCGTAAAAGTTACAGACAATTTTCATAATAATTATATATATACTTGATAAATAAAGATTTATAAATTTTGGCACAAACTTTGTTCAAACAATAGCGAATTCATTTTTATTAACAAAAAGGTACTTAAATGAAAAAAACTTTATTTATTTCAGCTTTGTTAGTATTTGTTGGTTTACTCGCAATAAATACTAATATCTTTTCACAAGGAAAAGGTAAAGGTGGAAACACAACAACTCATAAGTTTGTGGATGCAAATGGCGATGGTATTTGCGATAATTTCGTAGATGCAAATGGCGATGGTATTTGCGATAACTGTGGTAAATATGCAAATGGTAGAGGACAAGGTAATGGATCTTGCTCTAAATTTGTAGACGCAAATGGTGATGGTATTTGCGATAATTTCGTAGATGCAAATGGCGATGGTATTTGCGATAACTGTGGTAAATATGCAAATGGTAATGGACAATGTTCAGGTAATGGATGTGGCCGTGGTAATGGATATGGTAGAAATATGAATAATTGCCGTTACCAAAATTCCTTTGCAAATACTTACAAATTAAATCAAGTTGTTTCACAAAATGGAACTAATCTTACTTTTAATTTAACTATTGATTCAAAAGTAACTTTACAGATTTTTGACAGACAAGGCAATATAATTGATACCCCTTTTGATGGCAATTTAACATCAGGAACTCATTCAATTGATGTAAATACAACTAATTACAAATCAGGTGTTTACTTCTATCGCCTTACAATCAATGGACAATCTTTCTCCCGTGAATTCACATTAGTGAAATAATTGAATTTTTTATACCAATTCAATTTGCATATAAAAATATTCTTCTAATCCCCTGAATTCATTTTATTTAATTAATTCAGGGGATTTTGGCAATCTATTTATTTATAAGTATATTTCTTCCAGTATTTTTATATAAAAATATACATTCTTCATAACTTCATTACAATTTTCATTGAATAAAAGTGTTTATACAATTATAATAATTAAAATGAGTGAAGAAATGAATCTTGAAGAAAAAATCAATGAAGAATTAAAATCAGCAATGAAAAATCAAGAAAAGGTCCGCCTTGATGCAATTCGCTCAATCCGCAGTGCTATTCTTGAATTCAACAAAAGCGGAATTGGAAGAGCAATGACAAGTGAGGAAGAATTAAAATTATTAAATTCTTTGGCAAAAAAAAGAAAAGAATCAATAGAAATGTATGAAAAAGGCAACAGACCTGAATTAGCTGAAAAAGAAAGCCAAGAACTAAAAGTTATTCAAGAATTTTTGCCGAAGCAATTATCTGACGAGGAAGTACAATCTATTATCCAAAAAGTAATTGCCGAAAATAATGCAACAGCAAAAGATTTTGGCAAAATAATGGGACTGGTAATGAAACAAGTTTCTGGGAAATATGATGGTAGTAAAATTCAAGCAATTTTAAAGGAACTATTAGTCTAACAAATATTTACTTAAAAATTTTATGAAGCAATCTACATCTCAAGAAAATATTACATTTGACAACGAATTAACTAATTTATCTTTGCAAGAACTTGAATTTTACAAAGTTCTGGACATTATTGCAAAGTATGCAAATTCAGATTTAGGCAAAAAAAACATAGCCAATTCAAAATTTTTTAATGATTCTAAATTATTATCAGAAGAACTTGATTTAATTCAAGAAGTAAGAAATTTATTAATGAAAGGCGACTCATTTCCTTTTGGGAATTTGAAAGACATTTATCCAATAATTTATAAAAGTCAAATTGAAAAAGCGGCACTTTCACCTATTGAATTATATCAAATTCTTGAATTATTAAGAATTTCTAAGGAAATGAAATCATTTTTGCGTTCAAGGTCAGAAGATGCCCAAAACCTATTTTTGCGAAGCGACTTACTGATTGAAAATAAATTGTTAGAAAAACATATTGATGAAGCAATTGACATTACAGGAATGGTTAAAGATAATGCTTCAAGAGAATTAGCAAGAATTCGCAGGGAAATTATTGAAAAATCAGCACAATTAAGAAATCGTTTAAATAAGCTTCTAAAGAAATATACAGACGAAGAGTTTGCTCGTGAAGATTTTGTTTCAATACGTGATGGACGATTTGTTATTCCTATTAAAGTAGAAAATAAGCGAACTATAAGTGGAATTATTCACGGTGCTTCACAAACTGGCTCTACAGTTTTTGTTGAACCTTCCGAAATTGTGGAACTTAATAATGAATTATCTCTGTTGGAAAACGAAGAAAAAAGAGAAATTTATAAAATTTTATTGAACTTAACTACTGAAATTCGCCAATATGCGAAAGATTTAATTAAATCATTAGATATCTTAGGTTATTTTGATTCAATTTATGCCAAAGCGGTATTTAGTATTGAATTTGATGGGATTAAGCCAAAAATAGTCGATGAACACTATTTATATTTAAAAAATTCAAAGCATCCCCTATTAGTTGCAAGCAAAGGACTTAAAAATGTTATACCTTTAAGTGTAGAATTGACCTCCGAAAAAAGAGGAATTTTAATATCTGGACCAAACGCAGGCGGCAAAACTATTGCCCTTAAAACAATTGGAATTAATCTTGCATTAGCAATGTCTGGTAACTTCCCTATTGGCGAATGTATAACAAATATTAGAGCAATTTATACTTATATTGGTGATAATCAATCTATTCAAAACGATTTAAGCACTTTTAGCGCTCAAATTTTAAGATTACAAAAAATTATATCAGCCTCATTCTCTGAAACATTAGTTTTAGTTGATGAAATTGGTTCTGGAACTGACCCCGTAGAAGGTTCAGCAATTGCAGCAGGAATATTAGAAACTTTTGCTGAAATGAATCTTTTCTTTCTAGCTACTACCCATCAATCTTCACTTAAAACTTTTGCTTTAAATAGAGATGAAATTCAAAATGCTTCATTAGAATTTGATGAAAGAAATTTGAAACCAACTTATAAATTCCATGTCGGTATTCCCGGAAATAGTTATGCTTTCTCTTTGTCAAAAAATATTGGTCTATCGGATTTAGTACTTAAAAGAGCTCGTAAATATCTAGATAATAAACAGCAAGAATTAGAAAAAGGTATTAAACTTTTGCAATTTTATCAGAAAAAATCTTTGCAAGCTTTAAATGAAGCTCAAAAAGAAAGAGCAAAAGCAAAAAAGATTTCTGATGAATTTGAACAAAAATATAGCGACTTCAAAAAACGAAAATCCGAACTTTTAATAGAAGCTCGAAAAGAAGCATCTAAAATTTTTGAAAATTCAAATGCTTTAATTGAAAAAACTATTAAAGAAATTCGGGAAGAAAAAAAGCAATTTGCTGAAATAAAAAAAGAATTTGCTCAACAAAAACAAAGTCTAATAGAAACCAGTGATGCCAATGAAAAAGAAAGCAATTCTAATATCAGTTCTAATAAAACTGAGCAAATCAAAAATATTCCAACAACGTCCGAAAATATTGATTTAAAAATTGGGCAATTTGTTCAATATTCTGAAAACCAAAGCATCGGGAAAATTGTAGAATTAGACCAACAAAAGAAAATTGCAATTGTCGAAATAAATGGTATCAAATTTAAAATAAAAAATAAACTTTTAACAATTGTTAATAATTATAAAGAAAAAGAAGAAATTAAAAGTAATAAAGCTTTTACCGATAACATTAAATTTGACGTTCAAGCAAGACTTGATATACGTGGTGAACGAGTTGAAGTAGCTTTAAGAAAAACTGATGAATTCATTTCAAATGCAATTTTGTCAAATGCCACACTTTTAACTATAATCCACGGAAAAGGAACAGGTGCTTTAAGAGAAGCAATTCAAAGTATGTTAAACCACCATCAATCAATCAAATCTTACCGTGATGGAGATCTAGTGGAAGGTGGTTCTGGTGTAACAATCATTGAATTATAATTAAAAATAAATCTATAATTAAACAGTAAAATGACTAAGCCACCTTTAAAATATAAAATAAACAAGACTGATTTATTCTTTAAGGAAAATGAAGTAGAGAGTGATTTCCATTTAAGAAAAACACTGTTTTTGCAACAGTTAAAAAGTTCATCAGATAAGCAAAGATACAAACATTATACTGAAAGCTATACTAGTGGAAAATCACTTACTGTTGGCTTTATTATCAAATATTTACCAAATAATATTAAGCAGATAATATCAACTTTAAGAAATGAAAAAAAAAGTAATGACTTACGAAAAAGCAAAATTTGTACGTTAAAAAGGATATGATGATGCTTTAGAATTTGCGTATGGTAATACAAGTCAAAAATTCGGTAGGTGGTAAAAATATAGAACAAATGCGTTAAATAAAATAAATTAGTATTAAAATTTTGTAAAATGAGAAAAAAAGATTAATTTACATTTTTGAAAATAACAAGGTTAAATAAATATGTTAGAACTTTACTTGCCAATAATAGTTATGGTAGTTTTGGGCGTAGTTGTGGCTCTTGTATTTTTAGCATTATCAATGTGGCTGGGTTCAAGAAGAGCAACACCTTTAAAAACAACAACTTACGAAAGCGGAGTAGAACCTGTAAAAACTGCAAGAGAAAGATTTTCAGTGAAGTTTTATATGGTTGCGGTGAGTTTTATTGTATTTGATATAGAAGTTGTTTTCTTATATCCATGGGCTATACAAGCAGGTACATTAGGGATAATCCCCTTTATAGCAATGATAGTTTTCATTATAATTTTGTTTGCAGGATATTATTATGAATTAAAGAAAGGAGGCTTTGAATGGGATTAAATAAAGCACTTGAAAGTCAAGGTTTTTTAACAACTTCAATAGAAGCAGTAATAAATTGGGCAAGGAAAAATTCTGCCTGGCCTATGCCATTAGGAATTTCCTGTTGTGGAATTGAAATGATGGCATTTGCATCATCAAGATTTGACGTTTCACGTTTCGGATCGGAAGTTTTCCGTATGACACCAAGACAATCCGATATACTTATCGTAGCGGGAACAGTTACTTACAAGATGTCTTGGATTGTGCGTAAGATATATGACCAAATGCCTGACCCAAAATGGGTCATTTCTATGGGTGTATGTGCTTCAACAGGTGGAATGTTTCGTAGTTATTCAGTTGTTCAAGGCGTTGACCAATTTCTACCTATTGATGTTTATGTTGCAGGATGTCCTCCCAACCCTGAAAATCTAATAATGGGATTGATGGCAATTCAAGATAAAATTGGAAAAACTCGTCCTGATTTGGCTAATTTCGGGAAAAATATATCTGCAACTCCTGTTCAAGGTGGATTTTATTCTCCTTTTGCTTTTAACCCATTAAAAAAACAGGTTATTGAAGGAAAGAATTTATCTGATTTAGAAAAGAAAATCTTATCTTAAGATAATTTTTATGGAAACCTTTACTGAAAACAACATAATCAATAATACTCATAACGAGATTGAAAATCAATATAAAAACCTTGTATCTAAAATGGTACAAGGTTTTGCTTTTCATAAAATTATCCTTAATGAATCGGGTAAACCTATTGATTATGTTTTTCTTGAAATTAATGAAAGCTTTGAGAAAATTACAGGATTAAAAAGAAATGAAATAATAGGCAAAACAATTAAAGAAGTTATACCTAATATTGAAACATCTCTTATTGACAAATACGGAGAAATTGCATTAACTGCTAAACCAATACAAATAGAGCAATATGTACAGGGATTAGGTAAATATTTTTCTATTGTAGCATACTCTCCTGAAAAAATGTTCTTTGCAACTATTTTCACTGACATTTCGGAAATAAAAGAGATGGAAAATGAACTTAGAGAAAGTGAAAAAAAATTCAAAGCCATTGCCGCCTATACGGCTAATTGGGAATCTTGGTTTGACAATAAAGGTAGGTTCCTTTGGGTTAATCCACAAGTAGAAGCAATTACAGGTTATACAGCAGAAGAAATTCTTAACAATATTAAGAAATTTAGCGATTTAATATATAAAGATGATTTAATTAGAGTTGCTGCAAAATTTAGAAGTATAATACAAGGCGTTGAACCGGCGGGAAAAGATTTTGAGTTTCGTTGTGTAGGAAAAAACGGAAATATCTTTTGGCTTTCAGTTAATTGGCAACAAATTTTTGACGATGAAGGAAATTCAATCGGCGTTAGAACAAGTGCAAGAGAAATTACTGAAGAAAGGCAGTCTTACGAACTTATAAAACTTTTAAATACTGCGGTTGAACAAAGCCCAGTTTCTATTTTTATTACAGATAACAGCGGTAAAATAATTTTTGTAAATAAAAAATTTTCTGAAACAACAGGATATTCATTTCAAGAAGTTAAAGGTAAAAGTCCAAGTGTATTAAAATCGGGTTGCCATAGTAAAGATTTTTATGATAACCTTTGGAATACAATTAAATCAGGCAAAGAATGGTCATCAGAAGTAAAAAATAAAAAAAAGGACGGTAAAATTTTTTGGGAAAAAGAAATAATTTCTCCAATTTTTGATGAAAATAACCAAATTACTCATTATGTTGCTGTAAAAGAAGATATTGACCAAAAGAAAGCTTCTGAAACACAAATAAAGATGTTGGCTATCGCATTAGACAATATAGAAGCTTATGTTTTCATTAAAGATTTAGATGGAAAATATATTTATGCAAACCTCGCTACTTTACACCTATTTAACACTTCTCTTGATAAACTTGTTGGAACTGATGATAGTCTATATTTCAATGAAGAAACTTATCTAACAATTAAAGAAAACGATTTAGATACAATAAATTCCTTAGAAATAACTAAAAACGAAGAAATTCTTATTTTAAACAATAGTCATGATGAATTAGTTTGGTTAACTTTAAGGTCTCCAAAATATAATTCAGAAGGACTAATTGAAGGCATTTATTGTGTTGCAACTGATATTACTGAACGAAAAAATTTCGAAAAAGAATTAATTGAATTAAATGAGCAAATTGAAATTTCACGTACTGAAATAAAAGTAGATTTGTATCGCCGTAACTTATTAGTAGAAGAACTTGAAGAAACTAAACGTATCTTAGAAAAAACTAATTCTGAAAAGGATAAATTCTTTTCAATTATAGCACATGATTTACGTAGTCCATTTAATGGGTTTTTAGGATTAACCAAAATGCTTAGTGAAAATATCAATATATTTGATAGTGATGATGTCCAAGAAATTTCTCTCCAACTTTACGAATCGGCATCCAATTTATATAAGCTTCTGGAAAACTTGTTAGAATGGTCAAGGATTCAACGTGGATTAACTCAATTTAATCCTGAATACTGCGATTTAAATATGCTTGTAAATCAAAACTTCCAAATACTTAAAGAATTTGCTAATCAAAAGTCTATTACTTTTGCGAAAAATATTCCAGAGGGCTGTGAAGTTTATTGTGATGTATCTATGCTCAATACAGTTTTACGAAATCTAATCTCTAATGCAATAAAATTTACTCCCAGAAATGGTCAAATAATTATCAATGGGAATAATAATGAAAGAAACGTTTTAATCCAAGTCAAAGATTCGGGAATTGGTATAAGCAGTGAAATGATTGATAAATTATTTTTGATTGACCAAAAGATTTCACGACAGGGAACAGAAGGTGAACCAAGCACAGGGTTAGGGCTTTTGCTCTGCAAAGAATTTATTGAAAAACATAGCGGAAATATTTGGGTTACAAGTGAAGTAGGTCAAGGTAGTTCCTTTTTCTTTACTTTGCCTTATCCTAAAAAACAATTAATATTTTATTAATATTATTCAAAAACTTTTACAACATCTGCAAATTTCAGTTCTTTTATTTGTTGTGACTGCAAAATATCTAAATTTAATTTACCAATTGAATATCTTATTAATCTTAATGTTGGCAAACCTATACTTGCAGTCATTTTGCGGATTTGGCGATTTTTCCCTTCTGTTATTGAAATATTCAGCCACGAAGTTGGCATGTTTTTTCTAAATCTAATCGGAGGAAATCTTTCCGGAAGCATTGGCTCTTCAATAACTTTGACGTTGGCTGGTTTAGTCCTGCATTGCATTTGCTTTAATTTAATCAACACCCCAATTCTTAATTGCTCTATTTGGTAAGGCAACGGAATTCCTTCAATTTGAACTATATATGTCTTTGTAATATTTGATTTTGGTGATAAAATTTTCGTTTTAAATTTATTGTCATTTGTTAATAAAAGTAATCCTTCTGAATCATAATCTAAACGTCCAATTGAATAAACATCTGTTGGAAAATCGAAAATGCTTTTAAGTGTTTGTTTCCCATCACTTTCCGAAAATTGAGAAAGCACCTGAAAAGGCTTATAAATGGCAAAATACTTGTTCATTTTTTATTAATTGATTGTTTGTTGAAAAAATTTCTAACAAAATTAAATAAAATTTGTAACTTTTTCAACATTTTAAACGTCTTACTATTAAGGTAGAGTACTTTTTGGCAAATTTGCCATAAAGTCTTGTGTGGAGTTGTCGGGAGACATTCTCCACATTTTTTTTTAAGATAAAGTAAAAAAAAAGAGGCTGTCTTTAGAAGGCAGCCTCTTTTATTTAAATCAATCAAATCTTATTTGATATGAATGATTTCCTTAGTATCTACACTTGTTCCAGCAGTTAATCTAATTAAATAGATACCTGCTGGTAAGTTTTGACCACTTAAGCTAACGCTGTAAGTACCAACGTTGTAATCAGTATCTTCAACTAATATTGCAACAGTTTCACCAGCAGCATTATATACTTTCAAAGTAACCTTTGAAGGAGTATTTAATGTAAAGCTAATGCGTGCTTCTTCGTTGAATGGGTTTGGTGTTGGTGAATTTAATAAGAAGTTACCAAGAATTGGTTTATCGCTAACTTCAGTAGCACCTACAATACGGAATTCACCTGTTCTAGCATATTCCATATCTTCTTGTCCATTCCAAATTGCACGAATAATAACGTGGTCAGAGTTTTTATTTGGAATTGTCCAGTTGTATGCACTCTTTAAAGCATTAACGTTCTTGTTAATATATTCCCAAGTGTTACCGCCGTCATAAGATATTTGCATATCAAATTGATTGATATATTCATAAGTCCAACGAACAAGTTGTGTGCTATTTGCATTAAATGCATCACCTTGTTTAGGATTAACGAATTGTAATGCACCACTTAATACTTTGAATGGTGTTGAATAAGCATCAACTTCACCAGTAGCAACATCAACCATACGAACAACAGCTTGTTTAGTATTTACCGAAGGAATTTGCCATTGTTCTTGGAACAAATGAGAATTAACTGAACCTGTAACAGGAATCCAATTATCAGTTCCATTTGCACTAAATTCAAATTTAACAGTAGCATAATCTTCCATTACCCATTGAATATAGTCTTTTGAACCATATTTATAAGTTGGGTCAGTTGATGCTGGTCTTGAAATTCTTATAGCGTCTTGAGTAATAGAGAACATTGCATCGCTTCTATCAATTTCATTACCATTTCTATTATCCATAATGCGTACTAAGCACTTGTTTGAGTTGATTTGAGGTGTTTTCCAAGTATAACTACCACTCATCAAATTAATAGGGTCAGTAGTAATATTAGTCCAAGAGCTACCACCATCAATTGAGTATTCAAGTGTTCCTAAAGCATTGTCAGATGGTAATGTCCAAGTAATTTGATAAGTTTTTCCTGAACGCCATGATTCACCACCATTAGGTGAGGTTAAAGTTACACTACGAACAACATCAATAGGAGCAATAGGTAAGAATTCACCTTTACTTGTAATATTCTGACCGTCAGTAGTTAATACCACTGTAATTGGATGCCAGTTGAATTCGTATTTATCGGATATATTTTGGATTTTATATACCAAAGTACCTAATTTAGTCCAAGTATTTGGAACAACAACACCTTCTGGTCTTACATAACCATCATAGTCAATTTCTATTGTACGTAAGTTAGCAATTGGATTATTTGCATCTTGAGTTGGGCCTGAGAATGCAGTAGCATAACCTTTGCTTGAATAATTGCTAAATGGATTTTGGTCTATACCAATTAAGCCTTCAAATTCAAGTTTATTTGTTTCATAAGTGATCCCAAATGTACAGTTACCAGGAGCCCATTCTCCACCAGTGTTTTGGATATATAAAGTAACAAGGATTTCATCATCTTTTCTTTCTGCATTACCCATTACTTTGTAACTAACACCACCTTGTAAAGCGTAATTGATATTCTTTTTGTCATTATGTTTGCCACCAGTAGCTAAGAAAGCTTTTGCAGCTTCATTCATTTCCATTGAACGCTTTGTATCCAATGGAGAAATAGCTTCAAGTGGATTTTCTTTAGACACATAACTCATTATACCAGGTATTGCTGCATAACTAACAACACCAATATCAGTTAAACGAGTTAATTTATTTGAGTTTCTATCAACTAAATCACGGTCAATAGCGTTTACATAACCATCACCAGTTACATCTGAACGATAAACACCTGAACCAATATCAGCACGAACTTGAACACGATCAACAGCATTAATTTGTCCATCACGATAAACATCACCAGCAACTAGCGCTGCCATTCTGTTAGATGATGATACTACTTGACCAGCTGAATAATTCAATGATGTTTCATCATAACCACTAATACTTGGATTAATTTGATGTTGTCCATAAGCACTGAACAAACCATTTCCACTATAAACATTATCTTGGTCTGTAACCATATAATCACTTGCTGATGGAGTTGCATTTTGTCCCCAACTTTGGAAATCCCAACCTGATTCAATTGCCCAAGTATTTAAATTATCCCCATTAAAATTAAATGTTGCTGGGAAACGTGATAATACTGGTAAGTGATTCAAATGTTCAACTAACACATAATATTGTCCATTTGGTAAATCAGTGAACACAAATGGAATATCAGCAAACATTGAACCATCAACTCCACGTGTAGTTGGATCTAATGCTGATGAATAACTTGTCATATATCCATTAAGGCTTTCCATTGAATCAACTTTTTGATTTGGTTGTCCGGCTACAGTATTGAATAAAGTTATTTTTACACCTAATGTAGCAAATGATGTTCCAATATTCGTAATTGTATTGTTTGAACCTTGATGGAAACCTTCAAGCAATGCACGAACTGTAAAGTTTGAAGGAGGTGTAATTGTAAATAAAGGTCCTTCTGTTTCTAATGTTGAAATACTTGTATATTCCCAAGGAATTGATGCGTTAATTGTTGCACGACCACGTAAACGAAGCCTTGCATTTGTCAATGCGGCTGATAAAGGTCCTTGGTCATTATATATTTCATCATTATTAACATCTGGGTCTGCATTCGATACATTTAAGTTTGCAGCATATTGTGGTGTTGTGGCAACTCCTGGGAATTGATAAGCACTTGTAACTGGCAAAGTCATTGAATTTAAATAAGTTGCTGAATATTTAGTACTTGCAACAAACTGATAGTTTTCAATAAATTGTCCACCACCGCCAATCAATCCGTAAGATAAATCTGCATCTTGATTTAAGGCATTGCTTCCTGTATGGAATGACAAACCGCCGTCATAATCGAATCCAACCCAACGAACTCTTAAATTTGTTGTTAAATTTGGTACTACTTGTTTTACAATTGGTTCTACTAATTTTATGTATGGAGTTGATGATTGATAATTTACTCCATTACCAATTAAACTAACGTCTCCAATTACTAATGCATTAATAGCAGAGTTTGTTGAAGCAAAAGATTTGTACCAACCATTATTTACAAATGAACCACCATCAAAAGCAAATGCCGCAACTAAATTCTTTGTATATATAGAAGAAAAGTCACGAGCATGGCTTGTTAAAGCACCTTGGATAAATTTTGTCAATGATGTTGGTGTTGATTGATTTTCTATTCCGTCAATTTGTTGGTCTGCTGGATATCCATTCCAATATCTAAATTCACGAAATTCTCCAATATAATTTGTACCAGTTGGTTGGCTACAAATATAAAGTGGATATTCGTTTGTCAAATTTGTTGAAACGTTGTTTCCTAATTGAGTTGTGATTGCATCGCTCGATTGCGGAGTTCCATCAATATAAAATCTAATATTGCTGGTACCAGTTCCATTAGCTAAATTAACTAATACTCCAATATGTGTCCAGATTTTTCCTAAAACTTGAACGTTTGGAATTGGAATTGGATTATTTATATCACTTAATGCTGTATGAACTGTACCATTGGCATCAACAACATCAAATTGTAATTGACCTGTTGGCAACAATTTCAAAGCATAATGAGTGTTTGTTCCATTTGTTTTTACTGCTAATGGGAAATAGCCTTCGCTTGTAGTTGGGAAACGGTCAGGGCTTATCCACATTTCAATAAAACTTACACCACGACTTAAATTCATATCAGTTGAGCCAGGAACATAAATTTCAGATGAACCCGCATTTCTTGCGGCAAAAAATGGAGCAACTGTCATTGGTCCGCTAATTGAATAAATATCGCTTTGATTATTTGAAGTTTTTCCGCTTACTTTAACCAAAACTTGTTTGGAGTAATTTTGGTCTATTGTATTACCAATTCCTTGTAAATCATCATAAGCGCCAGAGAAAGTAACGCTATTATATGGTTCCCAAGTTGCAGTAACACCTTCAATTTCTACTTGGTCAAGTGGTAAGCCAGCAGGTGATGAGGTATTATCTAATGCATCTGCCCAGTTATTTCCACCATCACGGCTATACTCAATTTGCAAATCTTGTGAATTAGGAGCTGTGCTACCTAAACCATAACCAATCCAACGAATAACGAATGTTTGCCCATTTTCATTTTCTGCACCATCACCACCTAATGGAGATATTACCCTTATATGTGGTCTATCAGGACGATATAATTCATTATCATTTGCTACGTTGTTATCAACATAATAATTTAATACATTATTCCCATCTTGATATGCTACAACTGTTGCGGCATCGTTTCTATTTGCTTGCATCTTGTAATACATATCCAAAGATATACGTAATGAATCAAATGTATCAAGTGGTCCTAATGGATACACATCTCCTGCTGGGTCATATACGCCGGCAGCATGTTTTAGTATTTCATCAGCAGAAAGTGCGGTTCTCCATACTTTCACTTCTTTAATACCAGCTTTTAAGAAATTACCCGTAATTGGTCCGTTGGTTGGATTTACTCCAATCCAAATTGGATGTTCAAATGTTGCCATTCTTGCATCTACGGCACGATTATCTACGGTTTGTCCTACACGTTGACCATTTACATAAAGTTGCACTGTATCATTTTTCACAACTCCTGCTATATGAACCCAATTTTGACGATGTAATTCACTTGCCGCATCGTTAGAAAGTGCGATATCTGAATTTGCTACTGGCAATGCTTCATTAGATATTATTTTACCTAAATATATTGAGTTGCCATCAAATCCTCTATCTTGGAATTCTCTTACTCTAAATGCTGGGTATTTCCCTTGTGCCAAATAAAGCAAGAAAGCTCCTTCTTCCGGACTACTTGAGCCACCACCGTGTGCTATAATTCCAGGTTCTTTGGTTGAATCACCGTAAGCGTTTAAGTTCACCCATGCTTCTACTGTCAATTGTGTTGGCAAACTGTAATTTTGTGCTGTGCGGAAATATTCATTAGAACCATTTAATTGGGCAAAGAATAACCTTGAAAGAACAAAATCAAATGAACTCATTCCACTTATTGTGCCTAATATCCTTCCAGAAATTGGTGAACCTACTCCGTCTGTCGATAGTTGTGTAAATTTTAATCTACCTTTTTCTGACCTTAATGAGAAGAATGGGTCGCCTTTCCAAATTACCCTGACTATACCTTTCCAATTTAACGGTAATGATGAACCATCTCCTTTGGTTACTGAATAACCCGGTACTGTGCCTGTTGTTGTTGTAATTTCTCCATCTGCTATGTTAGAATAATTTACTACCGTTGCCTGAGCTGATGTTTCAGCAAACCTAAACGAATTTGTAAATGATGTCCCTCCATCTAATGAATACGCTACATTATATGCTAATGGTTCGCTTCCATAACTATATGTAGATACATCGAGTAAACCTGAACGTTCAAAATATATAGGATAACCATTTGCTACTAATGACGCATACGTATAGTTACGATTTACAGTTTCTCCACCATTTGGATTTAAAATTGATATACCTTTAATTGTAATATTGTTCGCATCTGTAATTGTGTAATTTGATGCTGTTAAGATATTACCATTAATATCTGATACCGCAACGGAAGGAACTCCGCTTATTTGTGTAACGATATTTGCCATATCTGTGCTTGTTAGAGTTGCATAGTTAGTAATATCAAATTCTATTTTACCAATAAATGTTCCTCTTCCTGTTGTTGCAGGTTGCAATCCAGCACCACCTGCATAAGTAATTTCCATCTCGGCATACCCGATACCATTGGAAATCATTATTGCATTGTATCCATTGGTACTGCTATAACCTGAACTTATCGTTACCACTGGATTTGCTTGGTCCACGTTTGAACTTACACTATCTGTTTGGTCTGCTGTATAAGTCAATGCAGCTGGGGTTAAGAAATTGCTATTGTAACTTACAGGATACGTAAATGAACCAAGCATTGGCGCATTTGCTGTGAGTGATTTAACCCATACTTCTATTCCGACCCTATTTCCCAATCTCCGGTACTTTGTCGAAAATGCGTAATATTGTTGTGCAAAAGTTTCACTTACCATCCCTGCGAGTACTATTATTACTGCCGCAAGACCGACTACCTTTGCAACTTTGTGAATTAAACTTTGTCTCATCTTTTTACCTTTTATTTTTTATACATATTTTCTTGTTAAATAATGAATTTACTTTTTTCTTCTCCCCTTATATTTCAAAGGGGAAATGTGAAAATATCAAATAGTTTATGGAGTTTCACTCTTATATTCTATCTGACTTTGTAATGCGCTTACTCTATATGGAGTTATAGAGAAATCTCCGTTTGCACTTGTAATTTTGATGTAATATACACCTGCTGGTACATTATTAATTACAATTACTTCGTCTGTTGTATTAGAAAATTTACTGCTTCTTAATCTACGACCTGAAGCATTGTAAAGTTCAAGTGTATAATCCTTCGGTAAATTCATTAATTTGATTCTTAAATTACTTTGGCCATTTGCTACATCTGGCTCTACGGAGAACCAATCTACATCTGATGCACTTGAAATAATACCTGGAACTACTGTACCATCTGCTGTCCCGAGATATTTAGCTTGACTCATCAAATCATTTGGTTCGTAACTATCAGCTATTGCACTATTTGGATTACCTATTGCAGTGTTTGTATTATAATTTACTGTCGAAGTTGCATAAGCAGCTGCGGTTCCATTATACTCAAACAATCTGAAATAGTACGTTTGTCCATATTGCAATCCTGTTATTGTTGCATTTGTTCCTGTATTATTATAGAACACATAAGCGTCTCCTGATGCAGTACCTGCACCGTAAGCTAAATTATCTGTTAAAGCAGCACCTTGGTCTAATGGAAAATCAGCTGAACTAACAGGAGCACCTGCTTTTACCAATCCTACAACACCAGCACCATTACCTCGTACCCAACTTAATGTAAGTTGTGTGTTTGTGCCTAATGCTTGTGGAGTAAAGGCTATGTCATGTGCTTGAATTGTTGGTTCTGATGCCAATGTTGAACGGTTTCCTGATGCGGCTGTTGCATAATAATTAGTTAAAGTTCCTGTACCATTATATTCAAATACATAAAAATAATATGTTGTATTTGGTAATAAGTTAGTTACTGTTACAGTATTTAAATTACCGTTATAAACTACGAATCCATCTCCTAAAATAGTTGTCGGGTCGCCAAATGCAGAGTTTGCGGTATAAACTGAACCATCTGCTGGTGTACCTGTTGGAGCTCCTCCTGCTTTAGCAAGAACAATTCTCTTTTCGCCATTCCCATTTGTCCAACTTAATTTTATTGAGTTTGTTGTAACTGCTCCAAATGTTATACTACTAGCCGCAACCGTTGGTTCTGCACTTGGTGTTGTTGTAGAGTTAAAGTTGCTTTGACCAGTTAATAAGTAATTTGGTTTACTGTTTGCTGTTGTTCCACCATTATATGTGTATGCTGCAAAATAGTATGTCTTGCCAGGTGTTAAACCAATAATTGTTGGGTTTGTTCCTGCTCCTTTATAAACTACAACTGAACCAGTCCCTGTAAAGTAATTTCCTGAACCACTTGTAGCAGAAAAATCATTACCAGGTGTTTGATCATATACAACACCATCAATAGGTGCTGTTGGCATACTTCCTTCTTTCATTACTATGATATGTCCACTACCACTTCCAACAGTTAAACTTAATGTTGTAGTTGTTGTAGTTGTTGTTGCAGCTGAAAGTGCTGTAACTTGATTAGGTGTTGGTTGATCAGCATAAAGTAATATATTAGTATATGTTGCTGGCGATAAACTTGTCATTCCCGATGTTGGAGTTACTTGAATAGAAATTGGTCCGTAACCTAAACCATTTGTAAGGACAAGGTCAGGAGAAGAACCAATAAAAGTTCCATTTCCAATTTGAAGTGGGGTTGTTATTCCAACAGTGGCAGTTCCAGATGTAATTGTTACACTTAATCCTGTGATAGCTGTTACATTTGCCGGGTTACCATTATTATCTTGTGCTTGAACTTCTATTTTAATATTGCTACCACTTACAACTTCACCCCCTAATTTTTCAGGTGTATCAGTTGTAGGAGTTGTTGCTAATCCAAAGCCAGTTACAACCAATCTTGTTGGAACTGTTGCACTTGTATCTACTGTAAACGTACCACCATCATAAGGTCCCCCTGATGTAATCAATGCGGGGCTTGTTAATGTAAAATCATTATAAGATTCAATTGACAGTGATAATTTTCCTCCAACAGATGCTCCACTTGCTACGTTACATACAACAAGAAATTGTCTGTCTGTTGTAATATTATTACCTGGGTTCCCACTTGAAGTAGCATCTATAGTAATATTGCCTTGTGAATCCATATTTACAGCACTAGAAGATGCTGCATCATCCGCTAATCCATTTTTATTAGCATCATAATATAATTTAAAATTAGTAAAGTCAGTAGATACAGCACCATCAGAAAGTGTTGCTTTTAAAACTACATTAGTTAAATTAATATTAGGCGTGTTTGCTGGTACCTGTAAAGTAAAACCGTAAACTGGCACTGCGCTTGCACCTTGAATTACTGGATGTGAAAGCGGTGTATTGTTCACGTTTGCAGTAACTATTTGGCCTGTAAAGCTAATTTCAGGGCTTGAAATTGCAGAGCCTATAAAATCTACATTATTTGCTGTAATCCCATTTGTTGCAATAGACATTGTAATGTTTGGAGATGCGGTTGATACTGCATTTGAAACATCAGATTTAATATAATAATAATATGTAGTACCTGCTGTCAAGGCTTGAGTTAATCCTGATAATGTTAAAGTTGAACCATTAACAGTAAATGTACCAACAGTTGTTGGTGCAGCATAATTGGAGACATCATTATTTTCATCTTTATATAATACAAAATTGCTTAACATTCCTGCTACATTTTGATTTAAATTCACAGTAAACCCAGTAATTGTAGCTCCTGCTGTTGAAGACACTGCAAATCTTAATAATACTTGACCAGTTTGACCGGCAACCAAAGGCATAGTAGCTAAATTATAATTTGCAACTACATTTGTTGTAGGCCAAGAAGAAAGAGCAAGTTGATTGTCTACAAATCCAAAATATGCAGGGGTTGTAGAAAATGTAGCAGATGCAACTGAAACGTTTCCTCCATTTGTTCCAGTAGTAACTGTTGATGTTTGAGGAACCCATTGCGAAGCTATTGTATTTCCAATTGCTGTTTTTGTAGCATCCTGAGTAGCAAAAAGATTTAAGTTTGAGGCTGTGTTCCCATTTAATTCGTTATTCCAATATGCAAAATTTGCATCAGTTATTACAGGTGTAGTACCACCTAGCACAACTTTATAATATCTTTTAACAGTTTTAGTGTTTCCAATTTCTTTTGCTTCAATATATCTTGTAACTGTTGCCGTTGGAGTTGTTCCAGTCAATGCTAAACCTGTAATTCCTATACCACTTGCATTAACAAGGGCATCGGTTAAAGCAGTTGATATTGCAACAGTTCCTGTTCCAATTCCAGTATTAATAAATGTATTAGTGTATGTTTCTCCACTTATTTGAGGAACAGCACCGGTTAAAGTTATTGTATGAGAACCATTTAAGTCAATACTACCATTTGTAAAAGTAATAGTTGCAGCACCAGTTTGACCTAAACTGATATTTTCTTCCAACTTTAAACCTGCTGGATTATTTAATATAATATTACCTAATGCTATTGTAGATGAACCGTCACTATAAATCCTTTGTTGAGCATTACCACTGAAAGTAACACTATTAGCTGCAGTTTGTGTTGTACTTGTTGATGAATAAAAATTACCTTTTACTGTAAAATCATTTGCACCAAGAACAGCGGCACCTGTAAAGGAAACATTTTGGAAAACTGCATTTGTTGCAGTTGCACTTGCAAGTGGTGCAGTTCCAGTGAATGTAACAGTACTATTTCCACTTGCTAAAAATGGTACAGTAGTAGTTAATGTACCAGTTATAGTCATATCGCTTTCAGTTTGAACTATTCCTGCAACAGTTACATAGGAAAAAGTTAAACTCCCAAAGTTATATATATTTTTTGTGGCAGTTCCACTAAATGTGAGAGCTGTTGCGGCACCAGTTGCTGCATTTAAATTTGCAGTAGCATTATTTTCAACTGTCAAATCACCTGTAATATTTACAATAAAGTCACCTGACAAGCTAACAGTTTTACCATTTTTGATTACCATATTATTAAATGTAAAATCACCACTACCTTTTGAAGTAACAGTACTCGTTGATGGTGTCGGTAAATTATCAAATGTAATAGTTGAAGGAGATGAAACTGTCAAACCATGAGCTGCCGCATCATTGCTTATATTTCCTTTAACTGTAAAGTTTGATGTTGTTGTTGCCGCAGCATTAAATACTAAATTATTAAATTCACAAGTACTAATCGGCGAAGTAGTAATTACCGCAGCTGCACTAAATGTAATAGAACCAGCTGTTGCTTTGAAAGAACCAGAACCAACAACTTCAAATGCATTTGTTGTCCCTGTAATAGTTAAATTTTGTGCTGTTGATAAATACGAACCATCATCAACTTTTAAATTTGCAATTGTTGCAGTCCCACCAGTAATTAATTTTGGATTATTTGGTGTGCCTTGATTTTTAAATAAAAGCACGCTCCCAGTTGAAGTAAAACCACCTGTTGCATTTAAGTTGCCGGCAATTGTCCATGGAGTTGCCGTTGTAACAGCTGCACTTGTTGTTACGTTGTAAAGTGTAAGATTTGTGTAACTGTTTGGATTAGTATTAACTACAGCGGCACCAGCGAAAGATAATGTAGTAGTACCGCTCGTTTGAGTTAGTTTTCCACCAGCAGCAACTGTTAAAACATCACTTACAGTAATATCTCCTTGCAAAGTGGCACCTAATGCTGTAGCTGCGACTGTAAAATCATAAACAGCGGCACTACCTCCGGTATTAACAGTGAAATTACTATATGTTCCTGCTAATATTATTCCACCTGCAGTAGTATTATTAATTGTTCCACCCTGATTAACAGTAACATTTCCATTAACTGTTAAAGTGTTTGCAGCTGTCCAGCTTAATTTACCATTTAAAGTAACATTCACTGCTGTCTCACTTGCATTTAGGGTTACTGTATGTCCGGCAGCTATTACAACATCATCTGTTGCTGCAGGAACAGCACCTCCAACCCAAGTAGTTGTTGCGCTCCAGTTTCCAGTTTGTGCCGAGGTAATGGTTGCTGCCCAACTGTTTCCGCTTGCTAATAGCACAAGAATTGCTACCGCAAGTATTGTTCTAAAAAAGTTTTTGTGTTTCATATAAAAACCTCAATTTTTGTTTTAAATATTTTTGATTTGTTATAATTATTTTCTGTTTTCATTTTTTCATCCTTGAATATGTAAGAAATAAAATAAACCATTAAAGCATTGCATAGTGCTGATTTTCACGGGAATCCAACCATAATCAAACCTCCTTGTTTTCTATAAAAATTCAATTCCTGCAAATTTATAATAAGTATATCGGAATATTTTCAATAAACTTTAGTTTTATTCAAAAAACAAATGGTTAAAAATAACCAAGAAATTTTACCATATTAATCTAATTTAAAATTATCGTCAAAAATAATACAAATTTAAGTTAAAAAATAAATATGGAAAAAGTTATGCCAAAAAAAAGACAATGTGGAAAATTAGCATAATCAGGATGCAGTCCTATTATGCCAATTCAATGAAAAGACGAGCTAATCAGATATTCCATCTTATTCAATGAAAAATGCAAAATTATAATTACAATTAGTAAGAAAACATTGTTTGGTGTTTATTGTTCTATGGAACAATTTTACTGCCACTATTGTTTTAATCAAACATAATATACTTTCAAATTATATCAAAAACATGCAATTATTGTTTTTCTCTAATTATTTTTGTAAAATAGCATATAATTAATATTAAAAAATAAAGGACAAATTTATGAGTAAATTCTTCAGAATTTCTGTATTTACTGTAATTGCAGTATTTCTTTTTGGTTTAAAGTTAAATGCCCAAGATACAGTTACAGTACAAACATTTACATTTCAAGATATTTATAAGAGAAGCGGGAAATTTTTATTTCCAAACAAAGACCAAACTTACCGAAAAATTTTAATGCTTTATACATTAAAATGTGACCCACAGACTCCGTGGGATAAGTATAATTGCGGAGAGTGGGATTATTTAACTTATAATTTAGTTTATACACCAACAGGCGTGTATGATTCGACGAAACAATCAATAAAAAGATATTCTTATGGTTATTATCAACCTGATACATTGTATTATTCAGACCAGAAATTAGAAGCAAAATTAAAAACAACGAAATATTCGACATCATTAACATCAGTAAGTAACGAAACAGATTTCACAGTATCGACTGGCGGTACACAAGCCGTAATACAAGGCAAAGTAGCACGTGCACAATTTACTTTATTATCAAAGGATTTGCGAGCATTAGGGATGAAAAGTGGAGGTATCCAAAAAATTCAATTATACTCACCCTCAGTAGGTTCTACTTTGCACAACTTACAAATACGTATGCAAAGTTCTTCAACGACAACAAGCGACCATTTTTCAAACTCGAATTTCACCACTGTTTATTTCGGTGATTATACAATATCAAAAAGTGGTTGGCAAGATATTTATTTTATCCAGCCGTTTAATTGGATGCAATTTCAAAATTTAAATATGGATATAAGTTTTGAGCAAAATGAAAGCAACCCAATAATACTTGATGTAGCACCATCTACAAATGGAGTCTTTTCTAATCAAACAGAAAATTATTTAAATTTTAATTCAGCAAACGACTTTGTAAATTGTGGCAATATATTAGAACTTAAAAACGCTCAAAAAATAACATTTGAAGCGTGGGTTAATATAAAAAAATGGTCAAATTGGAGTTCAATTATAAACAAAGGCGATAGGATATTTTTGGGAACAGGCAACCAATTAGGCGAATTAGTGTGTATTATGAGAAATCCTGATAACACCTATGGTTACGCAATAAATGCAATAAAACTTGGAGAATGGAATCATATAGCAATGGTTTATGATGGTTCGCAACCTACAAACGAAACAAAATTGAAGTTATATGTTAATGGACAAGAATTAGCCCTAACATATTCTGGTCCAATACCAACATCATCTGCCAGCAGTGATTCTCCGGTAACAATATCATCAAATTCAAGTAGTACATCATCAATTTTTGGTAGTATTGACGAAGTTAGCATTTGGCAAGATGCTCTTTCACAAAGCGATATAAAAGATTGGAAAGATGTTAGTCTTACTTCCTCGCATCCCAAATACAGCAGTTTAATTTCATACTATAAATTTGACGACACAACAGGATATGTAGCCAAAGATGAACAGCAAAAATACAATGGGCAATTAATTGGTACTCCCAGATGGACCAGTGCAAAAGCAAACGAATTATATCATTTCGTACAAAATATCGGCTATTTGCCACGTATGACTGTTTCTAATGGCAATTTTACAATTAAAGTAGATTCAACTGTCGATGTTCAAAACTACGATTTAGAACCTATTTCTATTTTGGAAAATTCAATTAAAGACCATAGCCCTTATGTTTCCAATGTAACTTATTACAATCCTGCCGGTTGGGTTTATTTATATGATGATACAGGCAATATAGTGGATTCCGTTTATAATAAACCAACAGGTTCATATATCAATGACACACTTAAATATTATTCAGCCCCATTTGAAGTAAAAGATGTAACAGAAATTGGACGTTTTATAACTCCTTATGGTATTAATTTAGATTTAGGTCCAAATGGCTTCACCTGGGTTTATGATGTAACAGATTATGAGCCGTTATTGCACGATACGGTTGAATTCTCTGCTGGCAACACTCAAGAGTTAATAGACGTAAAGTTTTTATTTATCAAAGGTATACCTCCAAGAACTGTAAATAAAATTGATGAAGTTTGGGGACCTATGCAGTCTTACTTATACAAAGATATGAGTGATGATAAAGTATTAAGTAAAACTACAATTAATGTTTTGCCAGCATCCAAACAATTCAAGTTAGTTACCAGACTAACAGGTCATGGCGAACGTAGTAATAACAATAGTTTCCCACATTGTTGCGAATGGAAAGATAATCAACATTATCTCTACACTACTGACAGCACTTTAATTGCAAGTTGGAGCATTTGGCAAACAAATGATTGTGCAACAAATCCAGTTTATCCACAAGGAGGAACTTGGAATGGCGCTCGTGAAGGTTGGTGTCCCGGTGATGTTGTTAAAGACAATGATTTTGAAGTTACTAATTATGTTCATAATAATAATCTTGATTTAGACTACGATATTACAAAAGTACCACAAGATAATTTAGGTATGGGTAATGGGAATTATGTTTCTTGTTTCCAATTAATAGAATATTCCGATTTAACACACGAAAATGATGCAGAAATATATAATGTGATAATGCCATCAGATTTTGATTATTATTCCCGAGTTAATCCAATTTGCAGCGATCCAATAATAGTTATTCGTAACAATGGAAGAAATGATTTAACCAGTTTAGATTTTGAATTTTATGTAAGTGGCGGATTTAAGCAAACTTATCATTGGACAGGCACAATTAAGTCAATGTTAAGCGAAAGAATAGTTCTACCTATTCCAAGTAGTGAATTTTGGCTTGGCGATGGTTCAAACGTTTTTAATGTTCATATTTCAAATCCTAACGGAAAACCAGATGATTACATCGCTAACGATGATTTCAAATCTAATTTCAATATGCCAGATTTATTGCCTTACAACTCAAAATTAGAATTAAAAACTAATTTGCGTGCATCAGATTTCTCATATTCGGTTAAAGATATTCAAGGCAATATAGTATATTCAAATAGTTCATTATCTAATAGTCAAACTTACAATGAAGTATTTAATATGCCCCAAGGCTGCTATACTCTGGAAGTTACAGATGCAAATAATTTAGGCTTATCTTATTGGGCATATCCTGACCAAGGCAATGGCTCTTTAAGAATTACAGATGAAAATGGAAATAGTTTAAAAGTATTTAATCCTGATTTTGGTCATGGAATTAAATATTCATTTTATCTTGGCTCTTATTCACTTGTCCAAGAACCAAATTTAGACAATAGTATTGTTGTATATCCAAATCCAGCAAATAAAACTGTAAATATCAATTTAAATGGTGTTATACAAGGCAAATTTACTGGTGAAATTTTTGATTTAAATGGCAATTTAATAAAAACAACTAACTTTGACAATACAAGCAATGACGTTCTATCAATACCAATAAATGATTTAACAACAGGAACTTATTTATTGAAATTAACAAGCAACAAAACAAAAGTAACAAGAAAATTTATTGTCAAATAAAAAGTATTTATTAATTTTGTAATCTTTTAATTAACAAATGTTTAACTAAACCAAAGTATAAAAATTTGGCAATTTATACTTTGACATTTAAGGAGCCAATAATGGAAGAAAACAATCAAGAATCTTTGGGATACAACACCCAAGAAAATGGGAACAAACTTGCAACAAAATTTAAAACTGTGGAACAGCTATTAGATTCAGGTTTTGAAGGTTTGGAAATGGACAATAGTACTTTTAGTAAATTGTTTGAAAATTCTTTTGAAGACATCAAAGAAGAACAATTAGTAAAAGGAAAAATTGTAGATTTTGTTAAAGATGAAGTAATCGTTGATATAGGATTTAAGTCCTTTGGCTTTATACCCCGTGGGGAATTAATCAATCCTGAATCGTATAAAGTAGGCGAAGAAATTGAAGTTTATGTAGAAAAATTAGAAGATCCATCAGGCAGAGTAGTATTATCACGCCGCCGTGCTGACTTTATGAAAATATGGGATAGAATTCTTGAAATTCATGAAAAACAAGAAACAATTAGTGTTAAAATTCTTCGCCGCATTAAAGGTGGAATGGTTGTAGATTTGCTCGGAGTTGAAGCTTTCTTACCAGGCTCACAAATTGATGTCCGTCCAGTTCGTGATTTTGATTCATGGGTAGGTCAAAATATTGATGTGAAAATTGTAAAAATCAACATGAGTAACTACAATGTGGTTGTAAGCCATAAGATTTTACTTGAAGAAGAACTTAGCGAACAACGCCTTGAAATTATGTCTAGATTAGAAAAAGGTCTTGTCCTTGAAGGTGTTGTTAAAGCTGTTGCAGATTTCGGTATATTTGTTGATTTAGGCGGTGTAGATGGTTTAGTCCATATTACTGACTTATCTTGGGGACGTGTTACACATCCTTCCGAAATTGTTACACTTGACCAACAAGTTAAAGTTGTTATTCTTGATTTTGACCAAGATAAAAAACGTATCTCTTTAGGTATGAAACAACTCACTCCACATCCTTGGGATTCAATTGGTGAAAAATATCAACCAAACACAAAAGTTTCTGGTAAAGTTGTTAGCTTAACTGATTACGGTGCTTTTATAGAAATAGAAAAAGGTATTGAAGGACTTATTCATATTAGTGAAATGTCTTGGACACAACACATTAAACACCCTTCACAAGTAGTTTCATTAGGTCAAGATGTAGATGCAATTGTTTTAAATATTGACAAAGAGAACAAAAAACTTGCTCTCGGAATGAAACAACTTCTACCTGACCCATGGGAAGATTTAATGAAGAAATATCCAGTTGATTCCCAACATCAAGGAACTGTTCGTAATATTACTAACTTTGGCGCATTTGTTGAACTTGAACCTGGTGTAGATGGTCTTGTCCATATTAGCGACTTATCTTGGACCAAGAAAATTCGCCATCCTGGTGAATTTGTAAAAAAAGGCGACCAATTACTTGTTAAAGTTATTGGTATCGATCTTGAACAAAGAAGAATTTCTTTGGGACATAAGCAAGTTCAATCTAATCCTTGGGATTACTTGGAAGATAAATACAAAGTTGGTGAAGAAACTAATGGTAAAATTGTTCGTATCATTGAAAAAGGTATTATCGTTGAACTTCCAGATACTGTCGATGGTTTTGTACCTGTTTCTCAACTTTCTTTCGCTCCTGTTCGCAATATCGGCGAATATTTTAAACTAGACGATATTTTACCTTTGAAAGTCGTTGAATTTGATAAAGAAGCTAAAAAAATCGTTCTTTCTGCTGTTGAATCTTTACGTGGAAAAGATGCTGAAATTATTGAAAAATATAATGCTCAACACCCTGTTCCTAATGCTGACCAATATTCTAACTATGAAGTTCAACCTGAATCTTTACGTGAAGAAATTGCTAGTATGGAAAGCGAAACTGAAGCTTATTTGAAACAAGAAGTTAACTTCTATCCAAGTATAGATGAAGCTTTCGAAGAAGTTAAAAAAGAATCTCCTATTGAAATTAAAAATACTGAGCCTGTTCGCTTGTCTGATATTGCTTCAAAAATTTTAGACAATGCTGAAGAAAGCACTGAACAAGAAAGCACTGAACAAGAATAATCATTTATATTCATAAAAAAGACTGGTCATTAAAGCCAGTCTTTTTTTTATTACCTAAATTTCAATGAAATACAAAATAATTTTAAAATATAAATTAAATCTTTTGTGGTGCTGTTAAGTTGTTTAATCCATCAATTATGTCATTCACCCAATCTTTGTGTTCAGGCTTCATCAAACAGCTCCTTAATATAGTTACCCACTTTTTATCTACTATTAACTCTGGGTGATTAACCTGGAAATGTTCGCTTTTTACTTTTAATGTAGCAACCCAAAGTTCATTTTGCAGGATACCTTCTTTTAAGATATTCTCACTTGCTTTACTTATTTCAGAAGCAGATTTAAATTTCGGGAAATAGGTAACAATGTTAGTTTCTGGTTGAAGATATAAAGAAAAATAAGAATTATTAATTTTTCTTGCAAAATCTTCGGTCGCATCAATTGTTTTAGTTAAGATTTGTCCTATACCAAAATCACTTTTAAGTGGAAATAATTTATTAGTAAACCAAAGAGCGGCAGCAGATGCTCCTGCCCTCGAACATTCAATGCTTATTTCTCCTAAATGCAATTCATCTGAGGTAAAATAAGTATAAGGTGAATTATGCTTATAGAATTTACCAACTGCTGGATTATTAAACAAAATACAGCCACATCCATAAGGTTGCAACCCTTGTTTATGTGGGTCAAATGCAATACTATCCGCTTTTGAAATTAAATCAAAAACTTGAAGTTGTTCTCTATATTGAGAAATTATTTTAAAATATCCACCATAAGCAGCATCTATATGTATTCTAAAATTATAGTTTTTTTGTAAATGTAGAATTTCTTTTAAATCATCTAATGCACCTAAACTTGTAGTTGCAAGAGTAACAATCACAGTCCCAATATTATTTTTCTGTAATTCCTTTTCTAATGAAGATATATCCATTTTGCCAAAATTATTAGAAGGGATTTCTACAAATGGAACTTGCAACCAATGGCATACCCTGGAATGTGTATAATGTGCTTGTTCAGAAAAAGCAACCACTTTATTAGGTGCAAGCTCCCTGGCAATTAGCAAAGCTTCAAAATTAGCAATAGTACCACTTGTTGTAAGATGCCCAAGATATTCATTAAACCCAAAAAGTTTAGCAAAATCCGACACTACTTCTTTTTCCATTTTTGCAGTAGCTGGTCCCCCATCCAACGCATGATTATTTGGATTTAAAAGCATAGTCCCAAGATATGCCATTATTGCTACTTCATGCGGTGGTTTTAACATCTGCCCAGCATATAAAGGATGATGAAATGGATAATTATCCTTCATCTTGTCAAGGAACTCTCCTCCAACTGCTATAATTTCTTCTTCTTTAACATTTAATGTTTCATCACCTTTGAATTTCGGAAAAGAATCCAACCATTTTTGTATTTCATTATATAAATATGTTATTTCCATCTTTTTCTGTAAAATTTTATATGAATATTAACGAACTATTGTAATTTTTTTGATAAATATATCATATCCTATCTTGACTTTTATAAAATAAATCCCATTTTGCAAATTATCTGTTTTGATAGTTGTTAAATTAGAAAAACTAATCAAATTTCCAAAAATATCATATACTTCTGTGAATTTTATTATGGCATTTGAAAAAATGTGAATTTCATTTTCATTCTGTATGAATTTAACATCATCTTGTGCGTGAACAAAGACTGATACATTTCTATGGTCAATTTTAAAAGTAGTATTTATTCCAAAAGGCACTTTTGATACCCAGCCACGATTATCCGTTGCTTTGATATAGTATTCGATATAAGGTAATACAGTATCTTGGAAAACAATTCCAACGGAACAATTTGGCAAATTATTAATATTTACTTGAATTGAATCAAAATTTAAGCTCGGGTCTGTGCGATAATAAAAATAAGCATTTTCCAATTTCCATTCCGAATCCATCCAATCACCATAAATTTTAAATTCAGTATTAATTGAATTTGGGATTGAAGTTGTAGGTACTGGGTTATATAAAATATATGGAGCATGATTCCAAGCATATTCTGAAAATTGTTGAATATAACTATAATCAGAACTCCAAGTTGTGTACATCATTCCCAAGAAGTTTGGAGTATTTCTTGTTTGTTCTTTTCTAATTCTAATATTATTTTGATCAGTATCATAAAATGGAGCAGACATTTGCGAAAATCCTTTTGAAGAAAAGAAATCCAAACTTTGTTGCCAAACATCTGCTTGAGTGTTCCAATTAACAATAGTTAAATCTTTCGGGAGCAAATCTGCCCCACCAGTTAAATCACCATTTACAAGATAATAATTGCTTTTCTGCGCATTATGAAATTCATCGAACATATCCGACCAAATTGATATTTCGGCATTAGAATTATACTTTTTAACTATCCCTTTACATTGATTTACATTATCTGCTAAAAGTTGAGCGGGAGTCATTTTCTTTTGCTCATCACCATAATCCCAATTTAAGAGCCTAATTTCATCGTGTTCAAAAAAATATTGTTTTGGTTTGAAAAGACTATCAATAATTTTAAACTGACTTTCTAATTGCTGATATAATTTAGGGTCAGTAGTAGTTGCCATAATTTGATCATC
Organism: Bacteroidota bacterium; assembly: GCA_021780815.1. Lineage (GTDB taxonomy): Bacteria > Bacteroidota > Ignavibacteria > Kapaibacteriales > UBA2268 > GWF2-33-9. Next base: position 146,252 of record JAJXYC010000015.1, read on the forward strand.
GTAAAAATACGTTGTATGGTAATAAGAAATTGCAATTTTAGTTCCATCTTTTAATTTTCCTGTTGGAGTAGCCGTTAAAATGGGTGGAGTATGGTAAGCATCATATTCTCCACTATAACTTTCTACTTTACCTAACTTTGGGTCAACGAGTGAATCAAAGTCAATATTCTCTTGAAAATTAGCACCTGATATCTGGTCATTTACATTTAACGGTGTTCCTTCTCTCCTAAGCAAATTCACAAAAGCACATTCTTCAACTTTCAAATCGTCCCACCAAATTTTACCCGATAAACCGCCCCAAATTCCCCAATAAACAAGCAAAGTATCGGTATCTAATGAATTTACTGTTATATCTAATTGCTTCCAATCTGTTGTTGTCGGAATATTTACATTTATATAAGTCAAAGCCTTTCCATTTTTATTTAATACAGTTATTTTAGCCTCCGAACTCCATCTTGCTTGGTCAGTTTTCACCCAACTTGAAATATGATACTGTTTAAACGGACTTACTTTTGTTTTATAACAAATTCTATAATTGCTATTTCCTTGATTTAGTTCAAATCTGATGCTTGCTGTTCCCGAATGCTTAATTTGATTATCTACAAAAGATTTATAACCAGGGTCATCAATAAAGGCAAAACCTGAAAAGTTGTTCCCATTATATTTTTCAAAGCCACCATTGGGCATTGTTACATCTACTGTTGGTTGCAATACCGCCTGTCCATTTTTCATTTCAAATAACTGGTCTTTTACTGGAAGACCAGCAGCAAAATTAGGATTAAAATACATCATCCCATTTGAATAACCAAAAGGGAAAAAGCCAATAACAGGATTGAAATCAATGCTTCCTCCATAATTTTTAACTGAAGTACAAGAATCTAAATATCTTTTTGGCATATCACTTATAAAACTAAATTTATAATCAGTTAGATATGGTGCATTCAATTTTAATTTACGCCAGTTTGCCCAATTTGTTTTTAAATCAGATACATTTTGATTAACTAATAAATTCGTAGGATAATAAACCCAGCGATTTGGAAAATCAGGAGCATCAATTATTCTTAATGAAGGAAGTGTATCGTTTTGCAAATTATCCTCAAAAAGTTGAAGCAAAGTATAAATTCCATTAACCATTCCCGAATAATTGCTTGCATTCAATATAATATCTTTTGTAACATCTATTACATAACCTTCACTCCCAGGATAATTTTGGTTTACTACAAAATATACATCAGGGAGTTTTTTTAAATAAGAATTCAATTCTTCACTATTTTGACCAATAAAAATCCAATTTTTATATAACGAAGATTGGTATTCATAAGTAAAGCCCTGTAATGGCTTAAAGCCTAATCGGACAATTGTCTCATTTATTTTATTATGAAATTGGACGGAATCCTCATACGATTGATATTTTATTGCCGCTGAATCAAAAGAAAAACCTTGAAAATTAGGTCTGAAATATATTTCCTTAGGTTGTGGCACAACTTTTATTGGTAAATCTTGTGCTTCTAACAAAAAAGGAAATAAAAATACAATGATTAGTATAATTGTTTTCATAAATACCACTCTTTTTGAAAATTTATTAATAAAAATAACAAATTAAAAGCACAACTTGACCACAATTTTTACTATTTATTTAAATTATAGTTTACATTAACTCCAATTTTTATCCATCTACCGGGAGTCGGCACCCCGCTATGTTCCACATAACTGGTGTTGAATAAATTAGAGCCGTCAATGTAAAAGCCTATCTTTTGATAATTATAAAAGAGCCGACAATTAAACAAAACATAAGAAGAATAAGGTTTATCAGACTTTGACACAACATCGTAATAACTACCTGCACGACTTATATATTGAATATCCCAATTTAAGCCTAAATTATCAGTTATTGTATTCTGAACATTAACTACAAGTTTATGCTTTAAATAATCAAGTGAATAATCCGATAAATATAGACCGCTGGATTTATCCATAAAGATATAATTGTAATTAAAAGCAATATATTTAATATGGATAACTTTAGATTCATCAAAATTATAAACAAAGTTCAATTCTATACCTTTGGTATCTAATTTAGTTATGTTCATACTTTGCCATAAAGCAGTATCATTTTGCCTTACCCAATCAATTGTTTCTGAACCAACTCTATCAAATAAGGAGAAATATGTAGTTAAATTTGTTGAAAGGTATTTAATCCCAAGTTCATAAGATATTGCGTTTTCTGGCTTTAAGTTTTTATTTCCTTGATGGGCGGGATCTTGATAATACAAATCTGTAAAAGTAGGTAACCGCAAAGATTGATTAACTGATGCAAACAAATATACAAAATTTGAAGTTTTAACTGAAATATCAATACCTCCATAAGAATGAAATTTGTAATCATTCGAATAATTTGCAAAAATACCACCCGAAAGAATAAAATTTTTAATTCTTACTAAATGCTCTATATATAAGTTGGAACTATTTCGCTCAGCAAATCTTGTATAAAAAGCATTACTCTCTTCTGAAACTTTAATCGAATCGCCTGTAAGTTCACCAAGAACATTGCTATTAATTTTTTCACTACGAAACTCAAATCCTACAGAACTAATACCCAAATCAGTCTTTAAAGAAGAATTTATTTCAAACCCTGCAATATCGGTTAGATGATAATTATGACCTGTGTACCACGTCGGAGCCTCATTTCTGAACAATTCAAATTTGTCTTTATGATTACGATAATAAATACTTGTATTTATATTCACTGTGGAAAATACCAATGAATTTTTCAAGTATGTAAAAAATGAACTCGTTTGTTCAAATTCATCAGGATATAACGGTGAATAAAAACTATTTGCTCCGAAAGATTTGTTGTTTAAACCTGCAAAAAACTCAAAATTCCCAATATTTTTAGTTTTTAATGTTGAAAGATAATCAACATTAAAATTTTGAAAATCAGTATTGTTTACAAATCCTTTTGAGCCAGATTTCTCAATTGAAAAATAATTGCCAAAATTATTAATATTAAAAGAACCATTAGCTGCAAAATTGTAAAGTCCATATTCACCACCAACCAAATTCAACGATAAAGAATTATGTGAAGGCTTCTTGGTAATAATATTAATAGCTCCACTATAAGAGTTAGTGCCAAGAATCCTTGCACCAGGACCTTCAAGGATTTCTATTCTATCTATATCAGAAGAAGAAATTGTTAAATCCATACTATGATGACCGGTCTGAGGATCATTAATTTTAATACCATTTAATAAAACTAAAGTTTGGTCAAATGAGCCTCCTCTAATGCTTACATCTGTTTGAATACCAAAAGCACCTCTGTCCCGTAAATCTATACCAGGCGAAAGTGAAAGAAAATCATCTATATTAAAATGTGAAATATTTCTAATATCATCTATCTTGATTACATTCACAATTCTTGATATATCCGAATACACCATCGGTGTTCTTGCCGCAGTTACAACTAAATCATCGCTTTTTACAACATTTAAAGTATCAGTTGCTGACCACAATAATGTATTAGCAAATAAGACTATAAAAATATTTAAAAGCAGGTCCTTTCTAAAAAACATATTGTCCTTTTATTATTATTAAAAAATCAAAATTAAATAATTTTTATTTGATAATAATAAAAGATACATTCCCTTTTGCTCTACTGCCATTTTCCCCTTGTCATTTCATTAGATATCTATTTATCGGGAATTAATGAAATAACAAAAGAAATAAGCGATTCAGAAAAATAAAAAAAATATATTTAAACAATACTTTTTCAAAGCAGGAAATATAAAATTGATGAATCAAATAAAAGTGAAGTTGGGCGACAGATGGGACTCGAACCCACAACCCTCAGAGCCACAATCTGATGCTCTACCTATTGAACTACTGCCGCCATAAGAATTACAAAATTAACACTTTTTTTTTAATTAGAAAAATTAATTAAAAGAATTTTTAGTTTTATTAATTTTGATTTTTAATTTTTGTTAAATTTAGAATTTATGAATTTTGTTAAAAGTATTAAATTTTTAGTTGTTTTTTTACTTATTTTTTCATTTGTTGGTTGTTCTTCAACAATAAGATTTACCAGCGAATTAAATAAAAGTTTTAATAGTAGAAATGAAAAAGTTCAAATAAATTCACCATCAAAAATTAATAATCCTTTCGGCGAGGAGCAAATTGGTACTAAATATTATGGTGTTGCTTCTTTTTATGGAGACGAGTTTAACGGGCGACCAACTTCGGACGGCGATATTTACGATAGAAATAAATTCACAGCGGCACATCGTGAATTCCCTTTTGGTACAAAATTAAAAGTAACAAATTTAAAGAACTCAAAATTTGTTTACGTAATTGTGAATGATCGTGGTCCTTTTGTAAACGGCAGAATGATTGATTTATCTTATGCCGCAGCACAAGCAATAGATATGATACAAGACGGCGTTGCAGAAGTTGAAATTGAAATCGTAAATAACTAAACACAACATTCAACAAAATATTTGCTATTTAAAATTAACTTTCTCATTGATTCTCAATTAAAAAATATTTGAAATATGAAAAAAATTCATTAATTTTACATTTTTTAATTTAAAATTTTCAAACTTTGATTTTTGAGGATAAAATGAAATCATTCAGGAAAGAACTTTGGTTTGAAACCCGCAATCGTAGAGAATATATCAATATAACTCCTGATATTGAAAAAGCCTTAACAGAAAGTGGCATAAAAGAAGGAATTGCATTAATTAATGCGATGCATATAACATCCAGCGTTTTCATTAATGATGATGAAACAGGTTTACATAAAGATTTTGAGCTTTGGTTAGAAAAATTAGCCCCAGAAAAACCATATAACCAATATCATCACAACGGTTTTGAAGATAATGCAGATGCACATTTGAAACGCCAAATAATGGGCAGAGAAGTTTGCGTTGCAATTACAAATGGCAAATTAGATTTTGGTCCTTGGGAACAAATCTTTTATGGCGAATTTGATGGTAAGCGTAAAAAAAGAGTATTGATTAAAATTGTCGGTGAATAAATATTTGGGTTAAAATCGTACTTTTGTATTTTTTTATCATATCTTTCGTCTTTTTCTTTTTTAACTCTTTTTTTCTTTATTTAAATACGGATTTTAAAGAAAATGTATAAAAATTTCGGACTTGATAAAAAGATTTTTCAAGATATTCTTATGGTTGCTCTTAAAAATGGTGGTGATTTTGCAGATATTTACTTTCAATATAGTTTTTCAAATTCTGTTTCGATGGAAGAAGATATAATAAAAAGCACATCTGAAAGCATTTCCTTAGGTTTAGGTATAAGAGTAATTTCAGGCGAACAAAGCGGGTATGCTTTCACAAATAATTTATCTATTGAAAAATTAATTGAAACAGCAAGAACAGCCTCAATAATAAGCAAAACTAGTAAAAAGAATTTATCTTTCAACTTAAACGAAAAACATATTAGTAAAAATTATTATGGACTTGCAAATCCAATTGTAAAGGCTTCACTACCCTCACAAATTGAATTAGTTCAACGTGCATATAATTCAGCAAAAAAATTTAACAAAAATATAGTCAAAACATCAGCTTCATTAAGTTCACAATTAAGTTATGTTACTATTGCTAACTCAGAAGGTTTGCTAATTTCAGATGAAAGACCACAAATGCGATTAGTAGTTTCAGCAACAGCATTTGATGGGAAAAATCATACCACATCTTTAAGCAACAATGGTGGACGATATGGAATAGATTTCTTTGAAAAATACGATACACCTGAGAATATAGGGAAAAGAGCTGCCGAAGAAGCTACGATTTTGCTTTCCGCAAAGAATGCACCCAGTGGTGAATTTCCTGTTGTATTAGGTGCAGAGGAATCAGGAGTAATGATTCACGAAGCCCTCGGACATCCTTTGGAAGCCGATAGTATTAGAAATAAAACTTCGGTTATGTGGAATAAATTTGGCGAAATGGTTTCTAATCCTAATGTTACTATTTATGATGATGCAACTATACCTTATTATCGTGGTAGCTTAAATATTGATGATGAAGGTTACGAAACAGAAAACGTTTTGCTCGTTGAAAATGGTAAACTTGTTGGCTTTATGAACGACTACTTATCAGCAAAATTATTAAACCATAAAAGAAATGGGCATGGGAGGCGCGAATCATACCAAAATATACCTATTCCAAGAATGAATAATACCGTTTTAGCAAAAGGGAATTATGAACCAGAAGAAATTATCTCCTCGGTTGATTATGGAATTTATGCTAAATCTTTTCAAGGTGGAATGGTAAATGGAACGGGAAAATTTACTTTTTCACTTAATTTAGGCTACCTTATTGAAAATGGAAAATTAACTACACCAATTAAAAATGTAACATTAATTGGAACTAATTTGGATATTTTGAAAAAAATTGAAATGGTTGGCAACGATATGGGCTTTTTCTTAGGAACTTGTGGGAAACAAGGGCAAAGCGTTGCTGTTACAAGCGGTACACCAACTTTAAAAATTTCACAAATGACTATTGGAGGCAGTAATGACGAATAATTTAACTCAAACAAATACGGATTTCTTCTTAGATAAAATTGAAAATTTAGTTAAATTTGCTGTTAAAGAAGGTGCCACTCAAGCGCAAATTTATATTTTAAATTCAGATGATTTCTCAGTAGAAATACGAAACGGGAAAATTGAAGAACTTAACAAATCTATTTCTGCAAATTTAGCTTTAAAAATATTAGTTGATGATAAAGTTGCAACCGCTTCTACATCTGATTTTCAAATTTCTACAATTGAATACTTAATTAAAAATGCCATTAAAAGAGCTGTATATAGTGAACCTGATGAATTTTCACGTTTATCTGATTTTGTTACGAACGAATTTAATCCGGAAGAATTGGAAATTTACGATAATGAAATTGAAAATTTAACTTCGGATTATAAAATAAATCAAGCAATTGAATTGGAAAAAATAGCAATGTCAGATAAAAGAATTAAATTATCTGACGGTTCATTTTTTGGGACAAATATTTCGGAAGTATTTGTAGCAAATTCAAATAACTTACTCGGTAGTTTTAAATCCTCTTCTATTGGAGCAGGAGTGCATCTGCATTCTGGAGATGATGATAATATGATAGAAGATGGCTATTGGTTTAATGCCGTCAATCTCAATAAAATGATGTCAATTGAAGAAATTGCAAAAAAAGCAATTTATCGTGTTACTCGTTTAACTGGTGCAAGAAAAATTCCATCGATGGATTTGCCTGTTATTTTTGAAGCAGGGGTTGCTTCTTCGCTTTTTGGTTTCTTTGCCGCTTGTATTAGCGGTTCTAATATCTATATGAAACGTAGTTTTTTAGCAGATAAATTAAATCAACAAATTGCTAATAATAACCTCAATATTATTGATAATGGAAGATTAAAAGGTGCTGTTGGTTCTATTCCATTTGATAGTGATGGAGTTCCTACAAAAATTAATAAAATTGTAGAAAACGGTATCTTGAAAAATTATCTGCTCGGGACATATTCTGCAAGAAAATTAAGCTTAAAATCAACAGGAAATGCCTCTGGTCCAACTAATTTTATTGTGCAAAATGGTCCTTTTACACAAAGTGAACTAATAAAATCAATAGACAAAGGTCTTTTAATAACTTCTACAATAGGTCAAGGTACTGATACCACAACAGGCGATATTTCAAAAGGTACATTTGGATTAATGATTGAAAATGGAGAATTGACTTACCCTGTTTCTGAAATTACGTTTTCTGGCAATTTAGGAACAATATTAAATAGTATTGAAATGATTGCAAATGATGCTGAACAAAATCGTTCAATAAAATCGCCATCAATAAAAATTTCAAATATTTCAATTTCTGGCAGATAAACCAACATAGAATGAAATTATTTTTTATTATTCCTTTTTACTATGAAAATTAATTATTATCCCAGATATAATCAATATAAGACCCAGAAAAGAAGAAATTTGAATCGCCTCTTTCAAAATTAAAGAAATAATTAATAATGAAAGAAATGGTGTTATATAAATAAGTTGGCTAATTTTATCGGCTCTTTGTGCAATAATTAGAGCTTTTAACCAAAGCACAAAAGTAATTCCCATTTCAAATAGTCCAACATAAATAGATGAAAAAACACCTTGTATGACAAACAAATGATAATATCCTATATAAAGATTAAGAATATTAGAAAAAATTGTCCCAAATAAAAAAAATGAGGCTAATTTTATAACTGCTTCTCTTTTATCTTGTAAATTTAATATCCAGAAAATAGACCAAACAAAAGCACTTCCTAACGCTAGAACAACTCCCATAGGATTAGCAAAATGCAATTCCAAAAGATTGCCTTTAGTTGAAATTACAACAATGCCCAAAAAAGAAATAAATAAAGCAATTATACTTTTCAGTTTTATAGTTTGTTTCAAAAAAATTGCCGATAAAAAAGTCAAAACAAGTGGCCAAGAATAATTTAAAATCATTGCTTCTTGTGCAGGCAATCGAAAATATGCATTAAATAAAATTATATAATATAAAAAAGGATTAATAAAACCTAATAAAGCCGAACGTATCCAGTCTTTTTGAGACTGCTTAATAAACAAGTTGATTTTTCTTTGAATAGTTAAAATAATCAACAAAATCAAAAAAGAAGATAAAGTTGAAATTGCAAGAAGTTGATAAACACTAATAAACGACAAAGAAATTTTAAAAGCAGTGGCAACAGTCCCCCAAAAAATAATAGCAAGAAAAGCAAAAAAATACTCATTTCCAACAAGTTTAAAATTTCTATTACTTCCCATTTTATCTGAATTTAACCGAATAAGCTAATTCTTTAGCTAATTGTTGAGTCAAAAGTTTTCGTTCAAATTTTTCAATAGATTTTTCATCCACTTTTGGTAATTGATTAACTTTCCATTTATTATATAAATTTAAAATTGAAGATTTAATTGCATCAGCATCATTAAAATTCGTAATAATAGCGCCGTTAGTAGATTCCGCAATTTTAGTAAGGTCGCTTACAGGCGAAGAAATAATCATTGGCTTTTTTGCTCCTAAATATTCATAAAAGCGGCTGGGTGTTACAATTGAATTTGGCACCATAAACCATAGTACATCTGCTTCAATCAAATTTTGCACTGCTTCAATATGTTTAATATAACCAGTTGTTTTAATAATATCGCTTAATCCAAGTTTTTCGATTTGTTTTAAATAATTTTTTTGTAAAATACCAATCAATCTTATTTCTAAATCGTTCTTAATTTCTGGTTTTTCGTTTATCAAAGCATTTACAGCTTTAAAGAAATATTTAGGAGTTAAATCCGCAGAGAAAACACCAGAATGAGTAATAACAAATTTTTTAGATTTTTTAACATTATTTTGTGCTAAAATAAAATCTTCTTTATCAAACCCATGAGGTATGATAGAAATATCATTATGATTTAAAAAACGGTAACGATTAAGTATCCTATTTTTCATATCCCGAGTAATCACTATTGTCCGTGAGGCATTCAACAAAATCTTTTCTTCCAAAGTAATTGCATAATTTTTGTGGAATGGCGTAGCATAAAAATAATAAGGATTATCCACCCACAAATCCCTATAATCCAGAATATACGGAATATCATATTGTTTAGAAAGTTTATTTGCAATTAAAAAATCAGTAAAAGGTGGAGCAGTTGTAAGAATTGCATCAATTTGATTTTCAGAAAATATTTGTTCAGCTTTTTGAATTGCATATTTCGCCCAAATCCTACGACTATCAGGTTGTAAGACTGTTTGAAGTAACCGAGATTGAATTTTTTGCCTGAATTTTGAAGGATAATTTATCTTTCTGTTACCCTTTTCTTTTGTAATTTTGGATAAATCTTCATCAGTACGGTAAATTTTGATGTTCTTTTCTTCTAATTCATTTAAAAGAGAATCATCAAAAGCATAATATATCGGTGAATTTGAGGTTAAAACAACAGGATACCACCCAAATTCAGGCAAATACTTAATAAATTTACTAATTCTTTGCACTCCACTCAAACCCATCGGGGGAAAGTAATATGCAATTACAAGTACATTAAGTGAAGTCATCTATTAACACAAGTTTTAAACTACAAAATTACGGAAAAAAAAGCAAATTTGTTAGAAATCTGATATTAATAAAATACAAATAAATAAAATTTCATAAATTATATAAAATTAAAATATTATTTAGCACTTAAATTCAAAATTTCAAATTAATTTTTTTTAATAAATATAGAGATTTGATTTTTTTTTTGTAATTTTAACTTCTGAATTTTTATCAATTTACGAAAATAGCAACTAAATAATATGGAAAAAATTATTGACATAGAATTCATAAAAAATTATTTTGATTCTTTACCATTCAAAGTTGCAATAATGGATAGAGACCAAATAATAGTAGCGGCAAATAAAAAATTCCAAGAAAGTTATGGAACTTGGGTAAATTTACGTTGTCATGAACTTTGCAAGAATTCAAAGATACCTTGTTTACGATGTCGTGTTCAAAATGTTTTTCAGACAGGCGAAACCGAAGTTTTGCAGGATTCAAGTTTAGATACAAATGGCAAAATGATTTTTGATGTGGTGGTATTTTCGCCAATCTTTGATGCACAAGGCAAAGTAAAATATGTCCAAGAAATGGCTATTCCTCAAAAAGATGTTTATCACTGGGAAAATGACTTTAATGTGCTATTTGAAAATTCTCCAAATTTTATTACAATAATTGATAAAAATTACAATATACTCCGTGCAAATCGCCGGATGACAAATACATTTGGCGTCTTACGTGGAAAAAAATGTTACGAAATATTTAAAAAGAAAAAACAAGTTTGTACTAACTGTCCTACTTCTTTTACTTTTGAAGACGGTTCTGTGCATTCAGCAAGTCAAGTTGGAATTACCCCTAATGGGGAAAAATCTTATTATATTATGACATCGGCACCTGTTTCTTTTGACGAAAAAGGGCAAGTTACTAAAGTTATGGAAATCGGTGTTGATATTACTGAAATTAATAAATTGCAAGAACAGCTCAATTTCACTCATGATTTTTATGGCAATTTAATTGAAAATTCATCAGAAGGCGTTATTGCTATTGATAAAAAAGGTAAATTACAAATTTTTAATCCAAAATCTGAAGAAATTTTAGGCTGGACTACTAAAAGAAAACCAGGTATTGCACAAGCAAGAAAAATGTTGCCTCCTCAATTTTTTGAAGATTTTTCTGGTAGCGAAGGTTCTATTGAGTATTATAAAACTTATATTAAAAACTTAAATGATGATGATATTCCTGTTCATCTTAAAATTTATGATATTATAAGTAAGAACGATATTATGGGACGTGTCGCAATTATCAATGATTTACGCCCGTTCTTGGAAGTTGAAGAAAATAAGCAAAGAGCTAAAGAAAATGCCTTCCGTGAAAAATTTGCTATTATCGGAAAAGATACTCAAACAATTTTGAAATCCATCAGAGATTTTATGGGCGAATTAAATATTTCATTCTCTAATAATGCAGATTTTCAGTTACAAAAGCAATGGAATTCTTTCTACGACAAAACAAGCGAATATCTGCAAACAATGAACTTGTTCATTAAATATGCACAAGGCTATTCTCCTAGAATTGAATTAGTTGATTTAAATGAATTTGTCGAAAATGAATTTATTAAATATAAAAATACTTTTGCTTATTCAGACTTAAAATTAGAACTAAATTTATCACCCGAAGAGCCTGTAATTAATGCCGATATTAAAACTCTTCAAGAATCTGTTTTTGTGATTATGTTGCATTACTTGACTTATATACAAGAACATTGTGCTAAAATCACTTTTAGAACTTTTTTCAATAATAAGTCCATATTTTTTGAAATTGAAGTAAAGTGTAATGAATCTGATATTCCTGAATTTAGCGAAGGTTTAAGTTTAAGTATTATTTCTATGATTTCAGAAGTTAATGGAATGGAAATTAAAACTTTAAAAATTGCAGACGAAGGATTAATTAAAATTTCGTTAATTTTCAAATAAATAGAATGGGAATTATTGCGTTTAATCAAGCAATACCTAAAAAACTTTTATCTTTATTGATATATTTTTTTAATGTTATAAGTAAAATATTATTTTCAAGACTAACTAAATTTGGGTCAGTTGCAATAATATTAGATGCAATTGTGCGACTTAAAGATATTATTTCACCATCATTAACTAAATCAAGATAACGAAAATCGGGTAATCCTGATTGTTTTGTTCCCATAATATCTCCGGGTCCTCGAAGTTCTAAATCAATTTCAGAAATTTTAAAACCATCGGAAGTTTCTTCCATTGCTTTTAACCTAATAATTGCGGCTTTTCGTTCCTTGGGGTCAATTTTTGTTTTCTTTAATTGAAATTGAAAATAATCTTTTGTAAACAAAAAGCAGTATGATTGACTTTCTCCCCTACCTATTCGCCCTCGCAATTGATGCAATTGAGATAATCCAAATCTTTCCGAATCTTCTATTACCATAATAGTTGCATTTGGGACATCAATACCTACTTCAATTACTGTTGTTGCAAATAAAATATCTAATTCCTTGTTTAAAAAGGCTTGCATTGCATCATCTTTTTCATAAGAAAAAAGTTGTCCGTGTAACATTCCAACTCGATAATCTTTAAAAATTGAATCTTTTAATTCTTCATAATGTTCTATAACTGCTTTGTAATCAATTTTTTCTGATTTTTCTACTAATGGATATACAATGTAACATTGACGACCTTGTGCAATTTCCGCTTTAATAAATTCATATACTTTAAGCCTATTTTGATTAAAAACTACTTTGGTCTTAATAGGCTTCCTATTTTTGGGCAGTTCTTTTATAACTGAAACATTCAAATCACCGTATATAGTCATTGTTAAAGTTCTTGGAATTGGTGTTGCACTCATTACCAAAATATGCGGAACAACATCTAATTCATTATATGATTGTTTGGCTAATTCAATTAATTCTGCTCTTTGAGAAACTCCAAAGCGATGTTGCTCATCAATTATTACATAAGCTAATTTATTGAATTTAATATTACTTTGGAACAAAGCATGCGTTCCACAAATAATTTGCGCTCTTCCCGAACTAATCTCTTCATTAATTTCATTACGATATTTCTTCTTTTGACCACCTACCAATAGCTCAATTTTAATTGAATAAGGCTCTAAAAACTTTTTTAAAGTGTTGTAATGCTGTTCGGCTAATAGTTCGGTTGGTGCCATAAATACAACTTGATACCCTGCATCAATTACCGCTAACATAGAAATAATTGCCACTATTGTTTTACCTGAACCAACATCGCCTTGTAACAATCTATTCATTGGTCTTTGACTTTTAAAATCATTGAAAATATCTTTTAATACTTGTATTTGACTTTGAGTTAATTCAAAAGGAAGATGTTTATAAAAAGACTTAACTAATGTCGTATTCTTTTCAATAATCAATCCCTTTTCGTACTTGATTTGATGTTTGCGCTTTGTAAGTAAAGTTAATTGGAAAAGGAATGATTCCTCAAATTTAACACGGAAACGTGCTTTTTCCAATTCATTCTTATTTGTTGGAAAATGTAATGCTTCTATGCAATTTTCTATTTTTGGCAACTTTAAATCTTGCAACAAATAATCTGGAAGTGTTTCTTGAAGTTCAACTTTCTTAGTTTCAATTACTTCTTTGATTAATTTCCGCAATGTTTTATGGGTTATTTGGCTTTTTACAAATATTTCAGGTAATCTATATTTAGGTAATATTCCACCTTTCCTATACAAACCACTTTCTTCTATGTCAATTTTTTCTATCTCTGGATGTGTAAAAGATACATCAAAATATTGATCACTTTCGGGGTATCCATTAACCATTACCCAATCATCAATTTGATAAGACTTCTTAAAATATTCTATCCGATTAAAAAACACTATTCTCGCATTTACTCCACTTCCATCGCTAATAAACAATAATAATAACTTGCGGTGATGACCAAATTCTTTTTCACTTATTTTAACAATTTTCCCAATTAATGAATATTCTGTTTGAAATTTAATATCTTGAATTTTAGTATTACGAAAATCAAATTGATTCTCATTCTTTATGATTTTTGATAGTTCTTGTATTGATTTAACCGAATTTCGGTCTATATAAGAAGTAGGAAAATAAAGAATTAAATCAGAATAATTTGTTATGCCCGCTTGTGCAAAAACTTCAGCACGTTTAGGACCTACTCCTTTTAAATATTGAATTTCATATTCTTTCTTGTCTGCCATTTGACCCTAAAAACTTAAAATTATACCTATTTGAAAATTTAACCCTGCTTCCGGTATGCCATAATTATATTCGTAATATTCATTTGTTAAATTTTTCAAATTTATATAAAAATATTGATTCGAAAATTTTTGTTGTGCTTGAAAATTAAAAATTATTGATTTTTTGGTATATTCTATAGCGCTTTCTTGTTGATTAAAAATTCTTATGCCACTATTATAATTTGCTTGTAACTGTAAATCCAATCCAAAATCAAATTGGTAATCCATCGTGAAAGCATCTGCTAATTTAGGAACTCTATAAGTCGGCTCTAATTGTATTTCAGAATTGTTTGTATTAAGAAGTGCAAATGAAAATAAATTCGCTAATTTAAAATTAAACCAGTATATTTCAAAATTGCAATAAAGATTTACAGCCTTAACTAACCCTGCCGACAAATATGTAAATTTACCACTATCACTTGGACTAGGGTAAAGCACATTATTGCCAGTGCTAAAAATAATACCTGCTTGGATATTTCCAATATTGCTAATATTTGTATTACTTCTTAAATCAGTTTCCAACCAATTTTCAGGGTCTAAATTTATATTACCTTGTTGAGTACCGTTTAAATCATAATATTGGGATACAAAAGGAACAAAAGCAAATTTCATTAACCTTACGGAAAAAGATTGAGCATCGGATAATTTATAGTTCGATGAAATATCTAAATTATAATTAGAATTATTTGCAGGAATTTTACCAAACTCTGAATATATAATTGCTCGTTGTTGTAATTCAACCGATAAATTTAATGACAAAAAATCAGTTAAAGGCACTGCTTGGCTTGCTTTGATGAAAAGTTCTTCACTCTCTGCTCTTAATTTCCATTTTTTTACAATATACGAATATAAAAATACATCTTGCGAATAATTAAAGGTTAATTTGAAATCCTTTTGCTTAATAAATAGTGGGGTTAAAATTGATAAATTCCCTCCATAACTATATTCATCTATTTGTGTCGATGATATGTAGCCGGTTATCGGAAAACTATTGGTGTCTATATTGCTCCCAAAGTTCCGTAAAAATTTCTTTACAAATATATTCCCTTCAAATTTTAAATTTTCGTTAAAGTAATTTTCAAATTTCAACATTTCTATGAATTCATCATAATCGCTAAAATGCTGTTTAATTGGCGAAAGATTGTTTAAATTTATTGGTACATATAAATTTGAAATATTAATGAGTGCACTAAGACTTATTGATGATTTGTTATTTCTAATGCCACCTTCAACATTAAATGCTATGTTTTGATAGGCTGAATTTTCTAAAAAGATTAAATCGGTATAGTTTGCAGTCTTTTTGTTGGAATAATAATACCCCCCTGAACTTTCAAAAACTGGAGTAAAACTCCAAAAATAATTTTTGATGTTGCCTTTGCTTACACCTTCAAGCAATCCATCTTTATTGCCTGAATAAAGCAATATTTTTGAAATAATTGAATCTTTATTTAAATTTATTGAATCTGTGGTGTTCTTATTCAACTTTGCTAAATTAATATCTATATTTTGTTTAATAAAATTATAATTATAACTACCATCAAAAAGCGAATACAAAGGTATTGACGAATTCGTTATTCCGTAATAAACAGAATGACTAATACCCGATAATCTAATTTCCATCAAAGAATCAGGGAAATAAGACAATGGCACCTCTACTATTGTCTTTTTCTCGTTGTTCCAATTATCCGATAAATCAATTGCAAAACATTTATTTTCATAAACGAATAGCAAATAAACTAATGCAATGTAAAAAAATATACTTCGAATTTTCAATTTTATTTTTATGTATTAAAGGAAAACTTTTACAAAAATATTACAAAATTAGTAAATTACACATTATTCTTTTAAAATTTACTTTATCAAATAGCATTAATAAAATAATTCTTAATTAATTATATTAATAAAGTGGGCAAAAATGAAAAAACTATTTTTTTTGTTTAATTTTGCTATTAAAAAACTAAAAAAGCAACATTTATGAAAAAATCAATTATACTTCTTATATTCACAGTATTTTTGTTCGGATATAGCGGACAAGCAAAAGCAGAGGACGGAGTTATTTCACTTGATTCACTTATCGTTTGGCAACAGCCTATTCCCTGTGAGGGAGTGGCATTAACCCCAGATGGAAAATATTTTGTTCCTTATGGTCGAGGTATTCAAGATAAAATCTCATTCTATAATATCACATACGGAAGTTTAGACCACGAAATTGAAATACCTCCATACATTGGGTACACATCAGACCAAATCAATTTCATAACGTTTTCAAATGATGGGAAATTCTTTGTTACTGATATTACTTATACAGAAACATCCACTAAAGTTGAAATTTTTGAGCAACATTTTATAAAAAAATAAGAACAATTGTAAGTGATAAAATATTTTTTAATGGTAGTGATTATGCTTCCGTTTTATCAATATCGCCAGATTCGAAAAATATTGCCGTAACGATGGATTGGAAAGGAATAATTGTTTATGATTCAGAAACTGGCGAAGAGGTTAAAAATTATCCTGCAGATAATGGATTAATTGATACAAATCCAGCCTTATATGTTGAATATTCAAAAGGTGGGAATTATTTAACTTATAATTGTTGGATGAATTATTCAAAGTTGATTAATTTAAAAACCGATTCAATAGAAATTGAAACTGAAAATTACTGTTATTTTTCAACAATATCGCCTGATGAAACAAAATATGCAACAAATAGAGTTGAAGGAGTTGAAATATTTGATATAAATTCAAAACAAAAACTGTGGGGGATTGACCATGATTACTACGACATTCTTTTATTTTTACCGAAAAGTAATTATCTATGCATAGGAAAGTCATTTCATAATTTTTTAATATATCAAGTAAAGTCGAATAAATTAATAGCCCAGACAAATTTTGGCTTAAAGGATGCGGTATTTACAAACGATGGAAATTACTTATTAATAACAAATGGGGCAAAAGTAACACTTTATAATATAAGTAATGTAACATCGGTTAATGATGGTGAATCATCGGATTTAAGAACAAATATAATACAAAACATATTCCAAATCCCACAACGGATTATATCACCTTCAATTCTCCCTTTCTAATGGGGCAAGTAGGAATTTCCATTGAAATCTTTGATGTATACGGGTATCGTGTAAAAGCAGAAGAAATTTATCCGACAGATCAAAGTCATCGGATAAATATAAGCACACTTTCCACGGGAATTTATTTTCTGAAAATTGGAAATGAAAAGCCAATAAAATTTGTAAAAATATAGATTCTTCGTTGCGTTGAGGATAACAATAAATAAAAAAAGACTGTCTTGTGGGACAGCCTTTTTAAAATAAATAAAGACACAATGCTAAACTTTTGTTCCTTCTTTTACAACAGCAACAAAATAATCACGGTTCATTTTAGCAATAAAACGAACGGAAATATTTTTAGGACAAGCGGCTTCGCATTCGTAATAATTGGAACAACCACCAAATCCTTCTTTTTCCATTTGGTTAATCATAGCCCGCACTCTTTTATTTTTTTCAGGTTGTCCTTGTGGCAACAAGTTCAATTGACTTGATTTAGCGGCAACAAAAAGCATAGCCGAACCATTAGGACAAGCAGCAGCACAAGCTCCACATCCAATACAAGCAGCGGCATCCATTGCTAAATCAGCAATGTTTTTGGCAATCGGTATAGCGTTAGCATCAGGTGCCGAACCAACATTTGCAGAAATAAATCCACCAGATTGTTGAATTCTATCATAAGCTGAGCGGTCAACCATTAAGTCTTTGACAATTGAAAAAGCTTTCGAGCGGAATGGTTCAACAAAAATATCGTCTCCATCTTTGAATTTACGCATATGAAGTTGGCAAGTTGTTGTTCCTGATTCTGGACCATGTGGTTTACCATTAATTACTAAACCGCAAGAGCCACAAATACCTTCTCGGCAATCATGTTCGAACACAACTGGTTCTTCACCTTTTAAAATTAAATCTTCATTTAATATATCAAGCATCTCGAGAAATGACATATCTGAACTGACATTATCGAGATTATAATCGACCATTTTCCCTTTATCATTGGGTCCATTTTGTCTCCATATATGCAATTTTACTTTCATTATTTGTAACTCCTTTCTGCTAAATGGATAAACTCAAAATTCAATTCTTCTTTGTGCATATCAGGTCTCTCTCCGATACCTTTATATTCCCAAGCCGAAACAAAAGAAAAATCAGCATCGTTACGTTTAGCTTCCCCTTCTTCGGTTTGGTGTTCTTCACGGAAATGTGCCCCACAAGATTCATCTCTTTCGAGAGCATCATAAGCAAGCAGCTCCGCAAATTCCATAAAATCAGCAACTCGATTTGCTTTTTCAATAACTGGATTTATATTACTTGCTGTTCCAACAATTTTTAAATTTTGCCAAAATTCTTCACGAAGTTCACGAATTTTTTCAATTGCAAGTTTCAAACCTTGTTCGTTTCGTGCCATTCCAACATGATCCCACATTATCTTTCCTAATCTACGATGGAAATGTGTTGGTGTTTCTTTTCCATTTATTGCGATTAATTTGTTAATTCTTTCGTTTGCCTCAACTTCTGATTTTTTAAATTCTGGGTGGTCAGTTGAAATTGTTTGGGGTTTACCTTTTCCGAAGTAAGAGTTAATTGTATTAGGAAGAACAAAATAACCATCAGAAAGACCTTGCATCAATGCACTAGCACCTAAACGATTTGCGCCGTGGTCTGAGAAGTTTGCTTCACCAAGTACAAATAATCCTTCGATATTACTCATTAAATTATAATCAACCCAAAGCCCGCCCATCGTATAATGTAAAGCAGGATAAATCATCATCGGATTATTATATGGGTCAACACCTGTAATTCTTTCATACATTTCGAATAAATTGCCATATCTGTCTGCAATTACTTGTTGTCCGAGCCTTTGAATAGCATCAGAAAAGTCTAAATAAACAGCATTACCAGTGGCATTTACACCTCTACCTTCATCGCAAACTCTTTTTGCCGCACGAGAAGAAATATCTCTCGGAGCAAGATTGCCATAAGAAGGATACATCCTTTCAAGATAATAATCACGTTCAGATTCAGGGATATCATTAGGATTTCGTTTGTCGTTAGTTGCTTTTGGTACCCAAATACGTCCATCGTTTCGTAATGATTCGCTCATCAAAGTCAATTTACTTTGGTGTTCACCAGAAACAGGTATGCAAGTTGGGTGAATTTGAGTGAAGCAAGGATTTGCAAAAAAAGCACCTTTTTTATAAGCACGATAAGTTGCTGTTACATTGCAGTGTTGAGCATTAGTAGAAAGGAAATAAGTATTAGCATACCCACCAGTAGCGAGTACAACAGCATCACCATAATGAGATTCCATCTTACCAGTAAGTAAATCACGTACAACCACACCAACAGCACGTCCATCAACAATAACAACATCTAACATTTCTTTGCGGTTGTGCATAGTTACTTTGCCAAGAGAAATTTGGCGATTTAAAGCAGAATAAACACCAAGCAAAAGTTGTTGTCCTGTTTGTCCACGAGCATAAAAAGTTCTGGAAACTAAAGCACCACCAAAAGAGCGGTTAGCAAGATAACCACCATATTCACGTGCAAAAGGCACACCTTGTGAAACACTTTGATCAATAATATTTGCACTTACTTCTGCTAATCTATAAACATTAGATTCACGAGAGCGAAAATCACCACCTTTAACAGTATCATAAAATAATCTCCAAACACTGTCGGCATCATTTTGATAATTTTTAGCGGCATTGATTCCACCTTGTGCTGCAATTGAGTGAGCCCGTCTTGGTGAATCGTGATAAGTAAAGGCATGGACGTTATACCCTAATTCAGCCAAAGTTGCGGCAGCAGCACCACCAGCAAGACCAGTACCTATTACTATTACTTTAAATTTACGCTTATTTGCGGGATTAACAGGTTTTAAATCTGCTATATATTTTGACCATCTTTTTTCTATTGGTCCGCTTGGGACTTTCCCATCTAATTTCATACGTTACTCCCTATTATTCCTAATAAAATAGATAGTGGTACTATTAAAAAGGCAATTGCAATAAAGTAGCCATAAGCTACACTTAATTTTTCAATCCAAGTGAAATATTTCGGACTGTTCCAACCAAGCGTTTGGAAGAAACTTTGGACAGCATGGGATATATGAAACCCAAGTAAAATTACGGCTACAATGTAAAATATTGAAATATAAGGATTTTTAAATCCTAATACAACCATTTTATAAACGTCGTGGCGTTCATATAAAATTTTGTTTACTCCAATGTTAGCATCGTTATCATTATCTTGTGAAGATAATGATGTGGCATTTGCGTTGTATTCAACTGAATAAGCATTTTGCGTATAAATTTCTTTATACTTATAATTTTCAGGTTGAATACTTCCTACTGTAAAATGAAGCAAGTGATAGATTACGAAAGCTGCAATCATCAATCCTGTCCAAATCATTGTGCGAGAGTTTAGCTTTGCTTTTATGTACCTTTTTACAACATATTTGTCTGGGCGAGCATTATAGTTATATAATTTCAAATAAATTGAAGTTATTATGTGTAATAATGCGGCAACGAGTAAACCAATTCTTTCTATCCAAAGAAATTCGCCTAAACCTTGCAAAAATGCTGCATATTTATTCAAAGCTTCTTTGCCCAAAAATATTTGCAAATTTCCTAATGCATGACCAGTTATGAATAATATTAAAATTATTCCTGTTATCGCCATAACAAATTTGCTGATTACTACGTGGTTAAGATATTTGAACATAAATCTACTTTTTAATTTATCAACAAAATAATTTATTTTTTATATTTTAAAAATAAACATTACAATTTTGCAATTTCTATAAATATAAAATTACAAAAAAATCTCAATAATTATTCATTGTTGTGCATTAAAATAATTTAGGTTGCACTAATTTATGAAATTTATGAAAGAAAACAAAAAGGGAAAAATGTGTTGTTATTTAAATATCAGTGAAAATAACAATTATGATTTATTCTTTTAATCCAACTTCAATTTTTACTCTTCTTTTAAAAATATTTTCTTGATCTTCATTTAAAACACCGCCAGAATTAATTTTCCATAATAATCTTTGAGAATATTCAGGATGTTCTTTTAAAAACGGGATTAACTTTTCTTGAAGATATTTCGCCGTATAAAATGCTCTAAGTAGTGAAAGTAAATCATTATTCATTGCATCATCTTTTTTTATTGAATATGGAAGTAATTTGTCGTTTAAATCTTCGCCCATATATTTTGCAACATTTGAAAAACCTCTTTCATCAGAAAAACCTGTAATATTTAAAGTAATTTTGGGTGGTTGTTTTAAAGCACAATCGTCATATTTATTCGACAATAATTCTTTGATTTTATCAATAACTTCGTTCATAGCATCTTGAACATCAATAGAATAACTATCGTACTCTTCGGTTGGATATTGAATATATTTTGTTGCTGGCTCATTTCCAAGCAAATTCATTTGGAATAAATTTCTTAGATCGTTCAAATTTTCAGGAACATTAGGTTTATAATAACCTGTAACAAAAAAAGGGATTTTGTAATTTTCAAATTTAAAGGAATTATATTCGTGAGGTAATTCAATAGGCAAAACTATCTTTTCTACTGACGTATCGTTGCAACTTGTTACTATTTTTTGTTCTGGAATAAACAGTGGCAAACAGTTATTTGTGTATTCAAGAAAATAGATATTATCGCTACTTAAATTAAATTCAAAAAGTCCATCTTCATTGACTTTGGTTGAAGATAAAATCTGATGGTTTTCATTATACAAATTAGCAGTTCCTGCTGGCGAATATTCATTAGATTTATCATAAATTTTACCACTTAAAATAATATCACCGCAAATTTGGAAAGAATATAAATCTCTGGCACCACAACCATCTTTGCGATTTGAAGCTAAATAAATAAATCCCTTGTAAATAGCAGGACCTGTTTCATCGAATTCAGTATTAATTGGAAATGGTAGTTTAGTAACGTTGCCCCAAGTGAAATTTCCTTTGTAAGTTGCTTTAAAAATATCATATCCACCAGTACTGTTATGTCCCTTTGAGGCAAAATACAAATTATTGTTTTTATCCAAAAAAGCAGAAATCTCATTTTCGGGAGTATTGATTTCGTTCCCTAAATTTTTTGGGGTACTCCATTTTCCCAAAGAATTCCGATAAGAATAATATAAGTCAATTCCACCAACTCCATTTGGTCTATCAGAGGAAAAAATTAAAATATTGCCATCAGAAGAAATAAAGGGATACGATTCATAATATTGAGAGTTAATTTCTCTTATTGGTTCAGGTTCAGTCCATTTTCCTTTAATTTTTTTTGAAATAAAAATATCTCTATTTTTTTGTTTGCTTTTAGGAGAGACTCCCGCACAATATAATTCAGTAAGGTTTTTATTGGAATAAAAACTGATTGTACCAGCATTTTTTAGCCACTTGTGAGGCAAGTCGGTAGCTTCTACCGGTTTGGTAAAACCTGTATCTTTGATAACTGAGTAATAGATTTTTTCAGTTTTTTGGCTACCTACGGGCATCATTGTAAAATAAAGTTTCCCATCAAAAAATTGAGGAGAAAATTCATTATACTTTGTGTTAAAGACACCATCTAAATTCCCATAAGCAGATGCTTCTTTTCCGCAAGGCTTTGGCAACGAACAAGATGCAAGAGTTAAAATAGATGATAACAATATAATTTTTGTAAATGTGGAAAAATTCATCTCTTTTTGCACCAATTTTCTTAATAATTTTGCTATTTGTAATTTTTCAAATTTTCTTTTAAATAATTTTTATAATTATAACAAGATAAACGTCTAAAATTATTTAGAAAGAAAACAATATGAATTATCGGCTAAAATTAAACAAATATTAGAATGCGAAACACTTATATTGAAATAAATTTAAATTTTTTGAAGAATAATCTTCAAAAAATTGCCGAAAGTATTAATGGCTCTAAAATTATGCCAATTATTAAAGCAAATGCTTATGGGCATGGTATGATTGGACTTGCTAAAAATTTAGTTCACCCAAATATTGAAATGCTTGGTATTGCTTATCCATCAGAAGGAGTTGAACTTAGAGATGCAGGCGAAACACGCAAAATTTTAATTATTATTCCACCCGAAGTTGATGAAATTGCTGAAATAATTGAAAATAAAATAGACATTACCATAGGACATCTTGAACACATAGAAGAAATAAATAAAATTGCAAAAAGGAAAAATGCAAAAATTAAAGCTCATATTTATATTAACACGGGTATGAACCGAGATGGAATTACGCCAGAGGAATTTCGCTTGTTTATAAACAAAATTAATAATTATGAGAACATATTATTTGAAGGCATTTGCTCACATTTAGTAGCATCAGATTCCGATGATAAATCTTTTTCAGAAAAACAGATAAGTATTTTAGATGAAACAATTAAACTTGCTGAACAAAATGGAGTATTCTTTAAATATAAACATATTGCAAATTCAGGAGCCATAGCAAGTTTGAAGAGTTCCCATTACAATTTAGTGCGTCCGGGGATTGCTTTACATGGATTAATGCCCCGTGAAGATTATGCGAAACAAATGCAATTAAAACCAACCTTGTCTCTCAAAACACACATAAAAAAAATCCAACATCTTAATACAAACGATACTGTTGGATATAGCTTTCATTACTTTGCAAAAGAAAAAACAAAAATTGCAGTTCTTCCAATTGGTTATGGCGATGGTTTTTCTTTTAACTTGACAAATAAAGCACAATGTTTGATTAGAGGTAAAAGATTTAATATTGTTGGCTCAGTATGTATGGACCAAATATTTGTTGATATTAAAAATGAAAATATTCACGAAGGTGAACAAGTAGTATTAATTGGAAGTCAGGGGGCTGATGAAATAACTGTTTATGAAATTGCAGAACGAACAAAAACAATACCTTATGATATTACAACTTCAATTTTAAAAAGAGTGCCAAGAATTTTTGTAGAAAATAATGTTTAAAATAAAATTAAAAGATTTTGAAGGTCCATTTGATTTACTTCTTTATTTTATTAAAAGAGATGAATTAGATATTTACAATATACCAATTTCACAAATTGCAGAGGAATTTTTAGAATATTTAAAGATGATGCAATTTTTGGATATTGAAGTTGCCAGTGAATTTATAGTAATGGCGGCAACTTTATTGCAAATTAAAGCAGAGATGATGTTAAAACAAGGAAATGAAGATGAACAAGATGATGCTCCTGAAAATGACCCCAGGACATCACTTGTAGAGCAATTAATTGAATATAAAAAGTTTAAAGAAGCATCTTCATTTTTATCTCAAAAATTAGATGATAATAAATTCCATTACTATCGTGAATTATATGATGCTGATATTTCTGAATTTGAAAAGCAAATCGACTTTAAAAATGCTACTTTGTTCAATTTAATGAATGCTTTGCAAAAAATAATTAAAAGAAATGAAATACAAAAAATTGATTTTCATCAAGTTAATTTATTCCCTTTTACAGTTGAAGAAAAAAAAGAAGAAATACGCACTTTGCTAAAAAGAAAATCTCGCATTAATTTTATGCGATTAATTGAAAACTTTTCTAAAATTGAAATTATTATTACTTTTTTGTCAGTTTTGGAATTATCTCGTGCTAATGAAATTACACTTTTTCAAGAAAGTGAATTTTCTGATATAATTATTAATGTAAATTTAAATTTAAATTAAGATGGAAAATAAAAAATTCACTGAATTAGAAATAGAAATAAAAAAAGCAATAATTGAATCTTTAATTTTTGCAAGCGATGAACCAGTTTCATCTGAGACATTAATGAAAATTGTGCTATCCTCAAATGAAAACAATATAAAAGTTAAAAATGGAAATAACACCACAGAAGATTTTCCTGAATTGGTAATCAAGATGGAAATAATTCAAGAAATTGAAGAAATCATACAATTAATTAATGAAGATTTATACAAAACAAATAGACCTTATCAAATAGTAAGTTTTGCAGGTGGCTGGCAATTTATAACTCGTAAAGAATTTGGTAGATTTGTTCATATATATTATAAAAATAAATTTAACAGAAAACTTTCAAATGCCGCTTTGGAAGTTCTGGCAATTATTGCTTATAAACAACCTATTACAAAAGCAGAAATAGAACAAATTCGTGGAGTTAATTCTAATGAAGTTGTAAATTCGTTATTAGATAAGAACTTTATACAAATTGCAGGACGCAAAAATGTTCTTGGACGTCCTTTGATGTTTGAAGTTACTATTGATTTTCTAAAAGCTTTTGGCTTAAATTCATTAGGTGAATTACCTAAAATAACAGAATTCGAAGATACTGTTTTAAATGAACTTTCCCAAAAAGATAATGATTTTTTTACTTTTGATTTATCTACAACTGATTTAACTCAAATAGAATCGCACATAGATGATGATAACGAGGTAGAAAATAGTAATCCAACTTTCAAAGACACATATTTTGATGCCGACAACATAACTTTTAATTAAAAACATTAATTATTATTCGTTATTTTATTTTTTTTCTTAATTTACTATAAATTTTTAGGAAAAATTATGGATATGTTTTCAATAATAATTATTGTATTAATAGTAGCTGTCATTATATTCCCATTGATGATTTATAATGCTTTAATTAGAAGGAAAAATCAAGTAGAGAATACTTTTGCGAGTTTAGATGCTTTGCTTAAAAAGAGATACGATTTAATCCCAAATTTAATTGCAACCGTAAAAAATTATATGGAATTTGAAAAAGATACCCTGACAAAAATTACAGAATTACGGACAAAAGCCATTTCATCAAATTTGACCACAGAAGAAAAAGTTGAATTAAACAACGAAATTACCCATGCAATCGGCAAAGTTCAGGTTGCAGTTGAAAATTATCCTGACTTAAAATCCAGTCAAAATTTTTTACAATTACAAGCCTCATTAAATGAGGTTGAAGAACAAATATCTGCCGGAAGACGTGCTTACAATGCAATAGTTACTCAATATAACAATGCAGTTGAAATGTTCCCTTCAAATATTATGGCAAAATTGATGGGATTTAAACGACGCGGCGTGTTTACTATCAATGAACAGGAAAAACAAAATGTTGATGTCAAAAATTTATTTAAACAATAAGCATCACTTTTATGAAAACAGAAAATGAATTTAAAGATTTTTTTAATTCACAATTTCAAAGTTATGCCGCCGATGCTATAAAACAACGCTCTAAATATGTTAGGAAAATTTTTCTTAATTATTTTTATGCAATTTTATCAATTTTAGTTTTAATATCTTTTTCAATTGCTTTAAGTATTAAAAATTTCAATTGGGAAAATTTGAGTATAGTTTACAAGGTTCTTGCAGTATTAGTGTTTATTGCGGGCGTTAGCCTTATTGCTATTTTTTTTATGAAAACACGCAAGTTGAAAAACGAATTCAGTAATTATTATAAAAACAAGATAGTTATGAATATTGTTAAATTTATTGATAAAAATTTAGAGTATAACCCGAACGAAGGTATCAACGCACAAGAATTTTCATCAGTTGATTTGTTCAATAAACCATTCAATAGGTATTTCTCAGATGATTTGATAGAAGGAACACTTGATAAAACACATATTAAATTTTGTGAAATACACGCTTGGTATGAACAAGAAAATAATGATAAAAAAGATATAGATAAGGTTTTTGATGGTTTGCTTATTAAAGTTGATTTTAATAAGAATTTCAAAGGTAAAACTTATGTTTTGCCTGATAAAAACGATAAAACTTATACTTACTTTTTTGGTTTAGGGGAAAAGAAAAATACTCACTGGGGCGAACTTATAAAATTAGAAGATATTGAATTCGAAAAAGAATTTGCAGTTTTTGCTGATGACCAAATTGAGGCAAGGTTTATTTTATCTACTTCTTTAATGAGAAGATTAATAGATTACAAGCGTAAAGTTGATAAAAAAATTCGTCTGGCATTTATCAATTCTTGGATTTATCTGGCCATTCCCTTTAAAGAAAGGTTATTTGAACCCAATTTATTTGGGCGGTTAGTTACTTATGATGTCGTTGTTCAATATTATCATATTATCCAACTTTCATTAAGCATTGTTGATGAACTAAATTTAAATACAAGAATTTGGGGTAAAGAATAAAGACAAAACAACAAAAGTTAGATGAAAAATATCTCCTTATATTTATTTTCTAACTTCTTCTGTAATGATTGAACAACATATTTACAAATCTATATTAAATATAGCATATAGCCAATTAAAATGCAGATTCTTTTTTAATTATAACTTTAAATGTTTGAAAAATTATTTTCAAATCATTTATAAAAGTCAGATTGTTAAAGTAGTCAAAATCATATTGGATCATTTCGTATCCCGTTTTATTTTTGTCTCTTGCTTTAACTTGCCATAATCCAGTAAGACCTGGTTTTACAAGTGTCCTTGAATAAATAATTTGTGGGTGTTCTTGAAAAAATCTTAAAATAGTTGGACGAGGTCCCACAACACTCATATCTCCTTTAAGAATATTGAAAAGCTGAGGTAATTCATCTATACTTGTTGCCTTTAAAATTTTCCCAACTTTGGTGATACCTTTGCCTCTATTTCTAATTAAAACCTTCATATTTTCTTGATTAGTGCCTACTTTAAAAACAACTTTTTTCATCTTGTCTTTTTTTACGGAATGGAACTTATATATTGTAAAGATTTTGCCATTTAAACCATATCTTCTTTGCTTAAATATTGGCAATTGATGGTCTATTAATAAAATTATTGATGAAACCAGAAGCATTAAAGGTGATAATACTATCAGAAAAAAAAATGCAAAGATAACATCAAAAATTCGTTTA
Organism: Bacteroidota bacterium; assembly: GCA_021780815.1. Classification (GTDB taxonomy): domain Bacteria; phylum Bacteroidota; class Ignavibacteria; order Kapaibacteriales; family UBA2268; genus GWF2-33-9. The sequence goes on from JAJXYC010000015.1 coordinate 174,462, forward strand.
AATTTCAAATAACTTTTGTTTTGTATTATTTGCCTTATTTCAAAAGTGTTGAAGTATTCTATTTTTAGTTTAAATTCATTAAAGACTTGTACTTTGTAATATTCAAGTTTGTTAGTAATTAAACTATCATTATTGGCAGGTACCGCTTTTTCTAAAGTGTCTAAATACATATTTCAGCCTCATAAAATGTTAAACAAGTTTTTTGAATTCGTATAAATTTATTTAACATATTTCCTTCTTTTTGAAAATTGCAATTATATCTAATAAATCAACAATTTAAAATGAATTTTGTAACAACAAAATATTTTCAATTATTAATATAATTGATACTTGTTGTGCGTATCTAATTGATACTAAATGAAATACAACACTAATATTAATAAAAAAAAAGAAAAATATTTTAAAAATATTTTAAAAATATATTAATACAATTAACATATTTTTAATTTACAATTAATAATTTTCAAAATTGTATTTTAGTGTTTTAATAATTTATAATAAGGAAATTGGCTGAATTAAATATTATAGTAGAAATACAATGTTTTGTTTATTAAATTAGTAAGTATATAAAAAAGAATATCAAATCTGCTAAAGCAAAATATGCGATTGAAATATTTATTGCTTTATTAGTTTTTTACGCTCTTTCCAATCAGGCATAAATTGTTCAAGGAAATGATAAAATTGCGGTCTATGGTTTGGGTGTTTTAAGTGACAAAGTTCGTGTAGAACAACATATTCAATAAATTCTACTGGTTCGTGCAATAAATTTGTGTTTAAAGTTATTTTCTTTTTGAGTTTTGTACAGCTTCCCCATCTGCTTTTCATTGTACGAAACACTACTTTATTAAGGGTTAAACTGTGTGGTTGCAATAGATTCAAATATTTATCAATAATTGGATTTAAAATTGACGGAACTTGATTTAATAAAAATTCTTGAGTTAATTTGTCTTGAATTTGTAAATCGCTTTTATTTGATGTAAAAATAACAAATTCGTTATTTTCAAAATTGGCAGAGTTCTTATCACTGAGAACTATTTTTTGTAAATACTTATTTCCAAGAAAACGGAAGATATTATTTTGTTCTATTTCTTTATTATTTTGTTGAATCTTAAATTTCATAATATGTTTTTCAATCCAATTTCTTTTTGAATTAATATGCTGATAAATGTATAAATCAGTAACTTGTCTAGGAACAACAAGTTTAAGTTTAAGTGTCGGATAAATCATTAATCTTAAACTGCGAACTTTTTTCCTTTCAATTTGTATTTCATATTCTTCATCATTTATAATGATTTTGTCGATTGAAGTTTTTATCGTCATATTAATATTCACAACTAATTATAAAAAAAGTAATAAAAGATAACTGGTAACAACTACTTTTCAATTATGAATTTTTTTGTTTCTTGAAATTCTCCTGATTTAAAAATCAAGAAATAAACACCCGAAGAAAGGTTCTCTATATTCAATTCAGTAGAATAGTTCCCTTGACTTAAAAAAGAATTAATAGGTTGAAGACAAAGAGTTCCAAATTGATTATAAATTGAAAGATTAGTTAAACCATCGAAGGCAATTCCAAAATTAATATTTTGGTTAGCGTTGATAGGATTTGCTTGTAGTCCTTGTAAATAATAAGGAACGTTTTGTATTTGAATTTGCCTTAAATCGCCTCCACAAACCGGCAAGAGAATAATATTGCTTAAGTTACCATCAAAGTTAAAGCAAGTGTTGTTTATAGGTGAAATTTTGACTCGAATTGAACTAGAATTAGCTCCATTTGTAGGTAAATAAACTTTAAAAGCAATGGAGAACAAATCCCCAGATTTAATTTCTACTGGACCTACAAGGCTATTAAGTTCAAATTCGGCAGTTCCTTTATATTGATTTACTTTTAAATTTTCAATAGAAAATTTCCCATCTAAATTATTTACTAAAATAATTGAATCTTGAAGAAATTCCAAAAAATTACCATCAAAATTAATTGAAACAGAATACTTATCGTTTTCAATTAATTGTTCAGATGTAAAGCCTTCAACAAGTACTTTCACTTTTGTTATAGAATTTATTTGTGCTGTTTGAGCAATAGGAGAAACATAAAAATTTAAAGTTTGAAATTGTGTTTTTCCTGTAATATTTGCATTTAAACTTGGAACGTTATCTCCGTTAACTTGAACTAAAATTTGTGCATCTTGTGTTGAAAAACTTAATGGAGTATATTTAAACGAAATCATTTTAGATTCTTTGGGACTTAAATTAAATCCATTAGAATAATCTTGTGTTAATTCAAAGCTATTATCAGAACAAGAAAGCGAAACATTATCTATTTTGATTGTCTCTTCGGTATTGTTTATTAATGAGCAGCTTGAAAATACAGGCACATTTAAACAACTTTTTACTTCTTGGTTTGCAATAGTCAAAGAACGATTAATACCATAACCTTGTAAATCAATTTGTGTTTCGTTAATTGCATTAGACTTAATTAAAATTCTTGCTTGAATTAGTCCAGTATCTTTTGCCGCAAAAGACACTGGTATTAACAATTTTTCTCCGGGTATTATTTTGCAAGGTAAATTAATATTGGATAAATTCAAATAAAATGAACTACTACTACTATTATCATTAGTGCTTACTATTCCTGCATCTAATGGGACAATGTCCGTAATAGTTAATGTGTCTGCATATTCCCAATTTAAAATTGACAAATTAGATATTTCAATTAATCTATCTTTTTCATCGTTTGGGTAATTTACCAATGTTGTGTCAAAATTAATTGGATTATTAATATCTTTGACTTTTGGAATTACAACAAATGCCGATAAAATAACTGATGTTTCAGTATTTAAATTGGTTGTAAAGGTTAATACAATTTGATTTGAACCTAAATTAACAGGTAAAAAAGCAGCAGAAAGATGAACTTCATCAGCAGGCTTTAAAGTTTTGCCAACAATTTGATTAAAATCAATTATAAAATTATTCGGATTTATGCTTGATTGACCTTGTCCAACGTTTGTAATTGTTAAATTTGTGTTCCCTGTATTTTTCAAAATAATAGCGTCAGCGTTAGATAACATTTGTGGACTGGCAGAATTATCATAACGAACATTTCCCCAATTATTAGCTTTTACAGAAAGTCCGGGCTTTATGCCTTTTGCCGATATTAAACAAATAGAATCAATTTCGGAAGCATTGGAATAAACTACAACTTGTTCGTCAAATTTTTGCTCACTTACTGGGTGGAAAACAACATCAAAATTGTAAGTTTGGTTTGGCGCAAGAATTAGTGGGTTAGATTTACTTACTGCTTGACCGAAATTAACCGAAAAATTAGTCGTATCTGATAATTCAAATCCATAAATTTCTAATGGATTTTCACCAATATTTGAAATTGTTGATTGTTTTGTTTCAGAAGTAGAAACTGATATTTCATTAAAATTAATATCTGTTACGTGGATTTTTGGGTCTCCAATTCTTGCAATTAACTTAGATTTAAATGAAGTGAAACAATTATTATTTATTCCGAGAGAATCTTCAAATTGACCTGATTTTGTAGGAATAAATTCAACAACAATATTAGTGTCTGAATGAGCAAGTAAATCAAATTCCTGAAATAGATTTTTTAATTTAAATCCTGAATCAGGATATTTAAATTTTATTTCTTTAATATGGATTACTGTATCAGAATTGTTAGTAATTTTAATTGTTTGTGAAGATTCAATACCAATAGTAGTATTGCCAAAATCAACTAAATTTGGTGATATATTAATTTTAGGAGCTTTGTATTCAATTTCAATTGTAGTATCGTTTCCTGCATAATCTCTAAAAGTCATAATTGCATTAGCATCTAAATTTTTATCTCGTACATTTAAATTCCAATTCATAGAACTTGTAACTCCGGGAACAATCATATCAAAATTTCGGTCGTAATTAGTACTTAGATTTGAATAAAAAATTGGATATGTAAGGTTTGAACGTATTCCTGGGTCATCAGGTCTATCAGTTGTAGTGCCATTGACTGTGCCATCGCATGAAATAGTCCATTTGGGTTCGGGAGGTATTTTATCGTTTGTGATTAGTGTTTGTAATTTGGTGCCCGCCGGAAATGAAAAAGTACCTTGCGTATTTGAACTAAATAAATATGCCGCAAAAAGACCATCGCTTTTTATTTGGTAGTTACCCGACTTTGTTAATTTTAGTGTTATTTGAGCAAATCTTTTTCCATTAAATATATAATTAAATTCTTTATAATCAATAAATTGCAATGAATTTAATTTTGTCCATGTTATTGATTTGTCAGGTTCAGTAAAACCTAATTCTAATGAATTTGGAATACTACCATCAAAATTTATTTGGGCTACTAAAATTAAGTTAATATCATAATTTTGATAATTAATTAAATAATTTGAAACATTAAAAAGTAGAGAATTAGAGTATTGTTCGTAAGGTAAAATATTTAATCTGGAAGGTTTATAAGTATCTTTAAAGTTATTTTCTTCAGTATAACCTGTTGTAAAAACAGAAACAGCGACAGGTTTATTTGAAGAAATTACCTCATCTCCTGTTGGATTACTAACATCAGGTCTAATCTCAATAAAATTGTTGGGATTTGTTGATGAATTTAATGTTGCAATCTGCTGGCTATTTAAATATATTTGCGTATCTGAATCTTTGGCGAAAACTCTTATTACTGGATTTAAAGAGCGTGAAGACAATCGTGGAATATGATAATAATTTCCCCAAGTATTTTCAGGGAATTCTTGTTCTACCAAATAATTTGTTGGTTGCACGTCAATTGGTACATTGGCTTTTTGATTTGCTGTAATTAATGAAATTGGCTTATCTGCAATAACTTGAATTCCGCTTACATCGCCATATTTGCCTTTTAAAGACACAAACCAAGTATCTGCTTTGTCTAAAACTTTAACTATAGTATCTTTTTGAAATATGTTGCCTTGCAATTGATTGCTTAATATTATCATAATTTGATTCCCATCAAATGGATTAACTATCCCTGCCATAGCCGGATAATTTATTGGTGATGCTATTTGAGAACTAGGGTCAATATAACTTTCCATAACGTATTTTGTTCCAAGAGAACTTACGGGAAGTGCCAAATAACCTTCACTTTGATTATCTCCTGAAATTAAAACATATACAGAAATTGGCAAATCGCTTTGTATTTTTAATGCAGATTTTTTATAAATTTCTTCCATACTAAAAGGAGATGTTGATGATGAAAATGGGAATACTATTGCAGGCAACACATCAAAAATTGTTTCACTATTTGAAGTTATTTGTGCAGTTTCTGAAAACGATTTCGCATCATTTGCAATCGATACTTTGGTATCAAAATATGAAAAAGCAAAAATCTTTATAGAAATATTATCATAATTATCTTTCAAATATGTAGGAGGAACTGTTAAATAAAATTCTGTCCCAAAATTATCTATCCGCCTAATTTCTTTTGTATTTGCATTAAATTGATTTAAATCAAAACCTGCTTTTGAAATGATTGGTAATAAAAATATAGTTAATAATAATCCGAATTTTATAAATTTTATATTTGTAGAAAAAATCTTTTTCATTTTCTTCCTTTATTAATTATGCAAATTACTAATTATAATAACAATTTAAACTGAAAAAAGTAACGCAAATTATTAAAAATAATTTTATGAAAATTAATAGAAATTAATAATAAATTCATCAAATCTGGAAGTACTTTACAAATCATTATTTTAAGGCGATTTTATTTTAAACAATAGTGTCTTTTCTTATCAAAATTTGCAAAAAATAATCAGATATTGTGAATAAAATTAATTTATAGTTAATTTAACATTCATTATTAGCAAGATACTTGGAATTTCAACAAAAAAATGAATAAAAAAGTTTATTAGAGGCTTTAAAAAACAAAAAAATACTTTATCTTTGTATTTTTAATAATTTGTAAAATATAAAAAACAAGTTTTTTTGAATTAAAATAACGGAATGGAATTAAACTTTTATCATTTAGTTGTAATACCAGTATTTATAATAATCGGGAGAATACTTGATGTAAGTATTGGAACAACAAAAATCATGCTTATTTCAAAAGGTTATAGAAGTGTATCAGCAACTTTAGGTTTTTTTGAATCATTTATTTGGATAGTTGTAGTAAGTCAAATAATGCGAAAATTAGATAATTATTATTATTTTGTTGCTTATGGCGTTGGTTTTGGTTTAGGAACGTATATAGGAATTTCTATTGAACACTATTTATCTTTAGGTCAGGTAATTATTAGAGTGATAACAAGGTCACCTGGGGAAGAACTTTCGCAGTATTTGTTAGACAACAACTATTTAGTAACAAAAATATCTGGTGAAGGAAAATACGGACCTGTGAATATAATTTTTTTAGTAATACATCGGAAACAAATCAATGAAGTTATTGAAATTATAAATGAATTCAATCCAAAAGCATTTTACACAATTGAAGATATACGTTCAGTAAGTCACTTGCATTTAGAAAAACCAAGAACACGAATATACGATAATTTAAATCTTTTTAAAATAATTCAAAGGAAATAGGAGACGTTATGCAAAATGAAACACCACAAATTAGTGGATTACCAAAAAATGCATATACAGAACTTGCAAAAGGGGAAGAATATATTCCAGTAATCCCTGCATCAACGGTTGTGCCAGAAGTAACTCCATATTCAGTATTTTGGGGTATAATTATGACAATCATATTTTCGGCGGCAGCCGCGTATTCAGGATTAAAAATTGGACAAGTAATTGAAGCGGCAATCCCAATTTCAATTATTGCTGTTGGTCTATCAACTGCTTTAAAAAAGAAAAATTCATTAAGCCAAAATGTGATTATCCAATCAATTGGTGCAAGTTCAGGAGTAATAGTGGCTGGAGCAATTTTTACTATTCCCGGACTTTATATTTTGAATTTACCTGTTAATTTTTTCCAAATCTTTTTCTCATCTTTGTTTGGTGGGTTCTTAGGAATTTTATTTTTAATTCCTTTTCGTAAATATTTTGTAAAAGATATGCACGGAAAATTTCCATTTCCAGAAGCAACAGCTACTACTGAAATTTTGATTACAGGAGAAAAAGGAGGCGCACAAGCTGGATTGCTTATTGTTAGCGGTTTGGTTGGTGGAGTTTACGACTTTCTTTTCCAATCTTTTAAATTATGGGGTGAAGTTGTTACAACTCGTATTTTCCCATTTGGTCAAGAATTAGCTAATAAAGCAAAAATGCTTTTTCAATTTAATGTTAGTGCTATGATTGTTGGGTTCGGATATCTTGTTGGATTAAAGTTCTCGTTAATTATAACACTCGGGTCTTTGCTTTCTTGGTGGGTCTTTATCCCTATGATTAATGAAATAGGTCATATTGTTGCTGGTACTGGTGGAACTAATTTCTTTGCTGGTATGTCACCAGAAGATATTTTCACTGCTTATGTTCGTCCAATCGGTATTGGGGCAATCGCTATGGCTGGTATTATAGGGGTGCTTAAAGCATCTCCAATTATTGGTAAAGCTTTTAAACTTGCTTTTAAAGGTTTGACTGGTTCTTCCGGTGATACTGAAGCCGAAATTAGAACTCAAAAAGATATTAAATTAACTTTTGTTGTTTTTCTATCAATTTTAACTTTAATTTTAGTCTTCATCTATTTGTTTGTTGGTTTTCAACTTACATTAACACAAACAATTATCGCACTTCTTACTGTGTTTATAATATCATTTTTGTTCACCACTGTTGCCGCAAATGCAATTGCAATAGTAGGAACAAATCCTGTTTCAGGAATGACACTAATGACTTTAATTTTATCATCAGTAATTTTAACATCCGCTGGATTAACTGGGAATACAGGAATGACAGCAGCATTAATTATTGGCGGTATCGTTTGTACGGCACTTTCAATGGCTGGCGGCTTCATTACAGACTTAAAAATAGGTTATTGGATTGGGACATCGCCATATAAACAAGAAACTTGGAAATTTCTTGGAACATTATTCTCAGCCGCTACCGTAGGAATAGTTATTTTTATTCTTAATCAAGCGTATGGCTTTGTGCAAACACCTCTTACTCCAGAACCTCTTGTTGCACCACAAGCTAATGCGATGGCTGCGGTAATAAAACCTTTAATGAGTATAGGTGCAAATGTGCCTTGGTATTTGTATCTTGTTGGCTCTATTTTAGCTTTAATTATTAATTTCTTGGGTATTTCTCCTTTAGCTTTTGCATTAGGAATGTATTTGCCTTTGCATCTTAATTCACCGCTTTTGGTTGGTGGTCTCATTTCTCATTTTATGCAAAAGAGCAAAAAGGGTGAAGCAGTAGCAAATGCAAGACATCAACGGGCAACACTCATTGCTTCGGGATTTATTGCTGGTGCCGCTTTGCTTGGAGTTGTTGGCGCTTTACTTAAATTCTTTAAAGTGGAATTGGCATTAAATATTTGGGATAAAAATCCAATTGGAGGCGAAATTACCGCTGTATTTGCTTTTATTGCTTTAATGATCTATTTCATTTGGGATGCTCGCAGAGCAAAAGTAGAATAATATAAAATAATCCGTATAATTAAAAATGCAGGGATTTATTTAGCAATTCCTGCATTTTTTTATATTCATTTTAATCATTGATTTTTCTCTCGGGTGTATTCCAGTGTAGAAGTTATAAAAAAGGCTGTTCCTAATTTTATAAAAACAGCCTTATTTTTTTTATTAATTTTAATTTTTTTGTTAGAGCATAAATCTTTGGATATAGTTGTTATCGTTTCTTTGCAAATTTATAAAATCAACACCACGAGGTGTATTTTCAAAAGGCATAGTGTGTGAATAAGATTCGCTTTCTTGTAAAGGTTCAGGTTTAACTTCCACTTGATTAGATTCGTCTGGAAAAGTTGTAATATTATTTTGAGCAGGTTTAACAAAAGCGTCATTCCTCAAAATAGCAGGTTGGTCGAACTTTTTCAAATCGTTTCCACGTGGAATTTCAGTTTGTTGTAATGGTTGTAAAGAAACAGATGTCGCCTTTTCAGCAGATTTCGCAACAGGAAAGCCTTTATTTAGATTTTTATTAAAATTAAAAGGGAAAGATTGTTGTGTCTTTTGTTTTGATATATGGTTATTAACTTCTTCGAAAATAGGAACTTGTCCTTTAGTTTCATTAGTAATTTTTTTTGTATTTGAACTATCAAATCCAGCAGCCACAACAGTTACACTTAATATATCTGATTCTTCATTGTTTTTAACAATACCGTGAATTAAATTAACATCTTCGCCAGTATATTCTTGGATAGTTTTAATAATAGTTTGAACTTCTCTCATTCTAACGGATTTGCCAGAAGTGATGTTAATAAGCAATCCTTTAGCACCTGCAATAGAAATTCCATCTAACAACGGAGAATTTATAGCTTTTATAGCAGCTTCTTTTGCACGGTTATCACCAGATGCGTAACCAATGCCCATTAAAGCATCACCTTTGTCTTTCATAATTGTTCGTACATCAGCAAAATCAACGTTAATCTGTCCTGGATTATTGATTATATCGGAAATACCACGAGTAGAATTAAATAAAATTTCATCGATTTTTTTCAATGCTTCATCAGTTTCAATATCATCGTCGATAATATCGTAAATTTTTTGATTAGGAATAACAATAATCGCATCAACGTTTTTACGTAACTCTTCAATTCCTTTTTTTGAATTTTCAATTCTAATTTTACCTTCGAAATCAAAAGGACGAGTTACTATACCTACCACTAATGCACCTTCTTCTTTCGCAATACGAGCAACAATTGGAGAAGCACCTGTCCCAGTGCCACCACCCATTCCACAAGTAACAAAAACCATTTCGCTATTAGCAACAATTTCCTTTATTTCTTGTTCACTTTCTTCGGCAGCTTTACGACCAACTTCCGGGTCTGCTCCTGCACCTAAACCTTTTGTTGTTCTTTTCCCCAATTGAATTTTTATTTTTGCGGGATTATCCGATAATGCTTGTGCATCAGTATTTGCCGCAATTAATTCAACGCCTTTAAGATTGCCATCAATCATATTTTTGATTGCATTGCAACCACCACCACCAACACCAACAACTTTGATTTTGGCTCTCAAGTAATCTGATTGATCCACATCAATTGTAATGTTGTTGCCATCTGACATAAGTTCCCCCGTTTTATATTTTTATTAATTATCTTCTTCTTTTTCTGAATTCTATATTTGAAAATTAAAATTGGTCAAATATTTTTTTTATTTCTTTAATTATATTCTTATTTGATTTTTCTTTCTGCTCTTTTTTTAGTTTTGCTTCTTTTTCTTTTACTTGTTCTGGTTGTTCTTGTGTCCCCTCTTCAATTTGAGATTGTTGTACATCAGATTCCTTTGTTTGGCTATCTTGCTTATCATTTATCAAACCATCTTTTTTAGTAGATTCGTTAGTAAAGACAAGAGTAGTATTATCATCATCAAAATAGTTTCTAAAACCATAAAGAGCAAGTCCAACACCAGTTGCAAAAATTGGATTTTCAACTTCCGGAGCAAGTCCTTGTGAAGAAATTTTATTAGGAATTCCCATCTTAACTGGTAATTGTAAAATTTCCATCGCTAAATCATCTATACCAGGCAATAAAGTAGTCCCTCCTGTAATTACAACTCCAGCACCAAGTTTATCTTTATAGCCCGAATTAATCAATGCAGTATTAACGAAACTGAATATTTCAGTCATCCGTGCTTGAAGCACCATAGTTAAATCACTGCGTCTTATTTCTTTTGGACTACGACCTGCAATACCCGGAATTTGTAAAATATCATCTTTATGTAAATTATTTATATAACAATGACCGTATTCTCTTTTAATTCGTTCGCCTTCTGATTTAACAATATTCAATACTCTTCTAACATCGTCAGTTAAAATATTACCTCCGAGAGCGATAACATCAGTATGTTTAATTATATTATCAATAAAAATAGCTATATCAGTGGTTCCCCCACCAATATCAATTAAAGCAACTCCAACTTCTTTTTCATCATCATTTAACACAGCATAAGAGCTTGCAAGTGGCTCTAAAATTAAATCTTCAACTTCAAATCCTGCTCTTTGAACACATTTATATATATTGTCAATTGCAGTTGCCATACCTGTAACGACATGTATTTTTGCTTCCATTCTTACTCCACTCATTCCAATTGGGTCAATTACTCCATCTTGCCCGTCAATTATATATTCTTGGGGAAAAAGATGCAATATCTTTCTTTCCAATGAAATTGGGATATGCGATGCTTCATATATTAATCTATCGACTTCTTCTTTTGTGATTTCTTTTTGAGGATGAGAGACGCTAATTATATGATGGCTTTGTGAAGATTGTATATGATCCCCGGCAATTCCAACAATTACTTTTTTTGTAGTTAAACCACTTTGCTGTTCTGCTTTTTCAACAGCTTTTTTGATTGCTTTTACGGTTCTATCAATATTAACTACTACACCACGATTTAATCCTTCGCTTTCGGCTATTCCAATTCCTAAAACTTGTATTGATTTATTTTTTATATCTGGTGCAGTTATAATTGCACAAATTTTAGTTGTTCCAATATCTAATGCTAATTTAATTGGCAAGTTTTTTGTACTTTCCAAGATCTCCCCCTCAATTAATTTGTTACAATTTGATTTGACCATCTCAAATCAATATATTCAGGCAAATTATTAGTTTTGCTCAAATAGTCATTTATAAAATATTCAAATTTAAGAAATTTTTTCTCTATATTATCTAAATTGCCTATTCTTACTGTTATTTTTTCTAAAATTTGGAAATTTATTCCATTCTTATCTTTCCATATCTCATCAATTTTTATATTGTTTTTAAATAAAGAACTAATTTGCATTGCAAAACTTGCTATATCCGCTAAATCTTCTTTTTGTGGTTTAGCATTAAATTTTTGTAAGTCTATATAAGGCAAAAATTTAGTGATCTGTTGATTACCTTGCGGTATTAGCTCTCCATCTTCGGTTAAATAAAGAATTTGATTATTGTTATCTTTGCTTTGTGCTACAATCTTTTTAGGTTTGAGTGAAATTATAAATTTTTCAGGGTATGTTGTTATAAAATCAACCCTACTTATGAATTGATTTTCTAAAATTAAAGTTTTAACATATTCTTGATTAACATCGTTTAAGCGATGCTTTAAAATATAAGTATAAACTTTGTCTTGAATTGTTTTAATAGGAATATATTGGTTATTAACGATGATTATTTCTTTGATTTCACGCTTTTGGGTCCAAATATTTGATATATAGATTAAACCAATAATAAATACCAAAAAGATTGATAGAACAACCTTATGGGCTTTATTTAGTCCAGTTGCAGGTTCTGAGACATTATTTTCAATATGTTTGGTAAATAGTTTCAAATATCCAAAACTCAATTTATCAAAAATTAAAATTCTTTATAGAACTATGTTTTCAGCTTTTGTCTTTATGGAATTTATCTAAATAAAAAAAGTATATTGCCCCCCGACACTTTACAATTTAATACAAAAAAATCAAAAAAGCAAATTTTTACGAAAAAAATTTTTATTTTATATTAATTCAAACAATTTTAGGTTAAAAACACTATAAAAAAGTTAATTTAGTATTTAAATTAAATGAAAGTAATGAAAAAGCAAAATGTTGAATTAGAAATTACGGCTCTTGCTTATGAAGGTTTTGGGATTGCAAGAAAAGATGGACTTGTATATTTTGTAAAAAATGTTGTTCCCGGTGATAAAATTAATGCTCAAATTATAAAAAAGCGTAAATCATACATAGAAGCAAAAGTAGAGCAAATTCTTCAACCATCGACAGAAAGGATTAACCCAAGATGTGAATATTTCGATGATTGTGGTGGGTGCTCTTTACAAAGCCTTAATTATGAAAATCAGTTATATTGGAAGAAAAATTTTGTTGATGAATCTCTTAAAAGAATTGGAAAAGTTAATGTAATCTCAATTGAAAATACACTTGCCGCACCTAATGAGTTCCATTATCGCAATAAAATGGAATTCTCTTTTTCTGCTAATCGTTGGCTGAATTTGAAAGAAATACAATCTAACGATGAAATTTCACAAAAGAACTTTGCTTTGGGGTTGCATACACCTAAAAATTATGTTAAAGTTATTGATATAAATTATTGCTATATTCAGCAAGATAAAGCCAATGAAATTTTGAATATTGTTAGAAAATTAGCATTAGATGATTTGATTAATGCCTACAATTCTACAACACATACAGGGTTTTTAAAAAATCTTACTATACGTTATAGCCTTGCAAATGATGAATTTATGATAATTTTAATTACAGACTTGCCAAACTCTGAAAAAGAAAATGATTTTTTCAATAAAATTAAAAATGAATTGGACAAATCTGCATTAAATATTGCTTCTCTAATATGGGCAATAAATAATTCCTATTCGCCTGTTGCTATTGGTGAAATAAAGGAAATTGTTGGTAAAAAAAATCTTTCTGAACAAATATTAGGAATAAATTACCGTATATCACCATTTTCATTTTTCCAGACAAATTCAGCACAATTAAATCAATTTATTAAATTGATTATTGACATCGCAGACATCCAGAAAGAAGATTTTGTAATAGATTTGTATTGTGGAACAGGCTCAATCACATTACCAGCAGCAAAAAAATGTGAAAAAATTATTGGGTTTGAATTAGTTGAAAGTTCAATATCAGATGCAAAAGAAAACGCAATATTAAACAATATTGAAAATGCTGAATTTTTTGCAATTGATTTGCATTCAAAAGATATTGCAACAGAATTGCATAAATATGGAGTTCCCGATATTCTTTTTATTGATCCGCCAAGAGCTGGTATGCATAAAAATTTACTTGGATATATTACAAATATATTACCGTCAAAGGTTGTATATGTAAGCTGCAATCCAACAACACAAGCACGTGATTTGGAGACTTTAAAGGAATACTACGAAGTTGTAACTTGTGTTCCTGTTGATATGTTCCCACAAACTTACCATGTTGAATCAATTATAAAGTTAATTAAAAAATAATTCGTAATTTTATATTTTGTATCAATTAACAGTTATAATAAAAGAAGAATTTAAGAAATAAACAAACAAAGAATTTAAGAAATAAACAAACAAATAAATTAATGGATAAATTAGTAATAGAAGGTGGAAAAAGATTAACAGGAACAATCAAGATATCGGGTTCAAAAAATGGAGCATTAGCAATAATTCCAGCAATGATTTTGGCACCGGGAATCTATCATTTAAGTAATACACCAAATTTAAGAGATATATGGACGATGTCCCAATTAATGAATTCGCTTGGGGCATTTTGTGAATTAAATGAAAATGAATTATTTGTAGATACGAGAAGTATAAATAATTATGAAGCACCTTATGAATTAGTTAAAAAGATGCGGGCATCGTTTTATGTCCTTGGACCATTGCTCGCAAGATTTGGTGAAGCAAAAGTATCGTTGCCGGGTGGTTGTGCTTGGGGACCACGCCCTGTTGATTTGCATTTAAAAGCAATGGAAAGACTTGGTGCAGATATTCAAATTGAGCACGGATTTGTTTTTGCAAAAGCTGATAAATTAAAAGGGACAAAATTTAATTTTGATATTTCAAGTGTGGGTGCTACGGGAAATATGTTGATGGCAGCGGTTCTTGCGAAAGGGAATACCTTACTTACAAATGCTTCGATTGAACCAGAAATAACTGCACTCGCACGCTTTTTAGTAAAAATGGGGGCAAAAATTGATGGCATTGGAACGACTGTCCTTGAAGTTGAAGGGGTTGATTCTCTAACTCCCGTTGATGAAACATCTGTTCCTGACAGAATTGAAGCAGGGACTTTTTTAATTGCTGCTGCGATGACAAAAGGTGAAATTGAAATTCTTGACGTTAATCCTTATCATCTTTCAAGTGTTTTAACTAAACTTGAAGAAAGTGGTTGTGAAATTGATGTTACAGGAAATAAAATTTGGCTTAAAATGGACGATGACCCAAAGCCAGTTGATTATATTACAGGGGTTTATCCCGCATTGCCAACAGATTTGCAGGCTCAATGGGTTGCTTATATGCTTGCCGCAAAAGGTACTTCTAAAATTACGGATTTAATTTATCCTGATAGATTTAAGCATATCCCTGAATTACAAAGATTAGGCGCCGATATTCAACTAATCGATAATTCTGCCGTTGTTCAGGGCGGAAAAAAATTAACAGGGGCATCTCTTATGTCTTCCGATTTGCGAGGAAGTGCGGCATTAGTTCTTGCTGGTTTAATTTCGGAAGGCAAAACAGACGTTCTAAGAATTTATCATCTTGATAGAGGTTACGAGCAAATTGAAAATAAATTTTCTTGCCTTGGTGCTTCAATCAAAAGGATTAAAACTGAATTAGTATAAAAGTAAAGAGATTTATTTATGGCAAATAATTCTTTAATAAACAGAACAATAAATAATACTTTTATCATTATTTTTGCTCGAATTGTTGTTGGGCTAATGTTTATTGTGGTAGGCATTGGTAAAATAAATAATGCTGCCGAATTTGCGGAAGAAATCAGAAATTATTTAATTCTTCCTGAATTTTTATTAAATATTGCGGCAATTTCAATTTCTTGGATTGAACTTTTTGTTGGAATTTTTATTTTATTTGGGATAAAAATAAAATCAAGCTCGTTGCTCGTTGCTTTTATGTTGATAGTTTTTACAACAGGTGTAATTATTGCAATGATGAAAGGGTTAAATATCAATTGTGGCTGTTATGCACAAATTGCATCGCAAAAGGTAGGGTTTCCAAAAGTATTTGAAAACATCGGATTATTTATTTTAACACTAATTTTACTATTTAGTAATAATAATCGTTTAACAATAACTTGATAACTTAATAAATTTTAAGTAAATATAAGTAAATAAAAATAATAAGGGAAATATAAAATATAAAGGAATATGGAACAAAAATTAGTAAAGATTGATTTTTACGGTAAAGAATATTCAATTGAAACAGGAAGATTTGCTAAATTTTCGAATGGAGCAGTTATGGTACGTTGTGGAGATACAATGGTCCTTGTAACTGCAGTAGCAAGTAATACAGAAAAGCCTGATATTGATTTTTTACCACTTTCAGTTGAATATAGGGAAAAATATTCAGCAGTAGGGAAAATTCCCGGCGGCTTTTTGAAAAGAGAAGGCAGACCAACAGACAACGAAGTTTTAAATGCAAGATTAATAGATAGACCAATAAGGCCAATGATACCAAAGACTTGGAGATACGAAACGCAAATTGTAGCACAAGTTTTTTCTGCTGAACCCGATGTTGCACCCGATACATTAGCCGCTGTTGGAGCATCTGCTGCATTAATGATTTCTGATATTCCATTTAGTGGACCAATTAGTGAAATTAGAGTTGGGAGATTGGAAGGTGAATTTATTGCAAATCCTTCATCTGAACTTGTTAAAAAATGCGATATTGATATTACTATTGCTGGAACTGATACTGATATTACTATGGTGGAAGGCGAAAGCAAAGAAATTAGTGAAGAAGATTTTTTAGCTGCACTAAATTTTGGACATCAAAAAATTAAAGAATTAAATGCTTTACAGATGCAATTAGTTGAACAATGCGAGATAAAAAAACGTGAAATTACAACTGGCGAAATTCCAGAAGAAGTTATTGATTTAGTTAAGAACGAAATTAAAGATGAATTAGAAGAATTTGTTCATAAAGTTACATCAAAAGCTGAAAGGAGCGAAACAAGACATAATTTAGTCGTAAAAGCACAAGAAAAAGCCACAGAAACTTTTGGTGAAAACGAAAATTATGCAGCCAAACTTGAAAAATGGGTATCTGAAATTGTTAATGACTATGAAAAGAAGCAGATGCGTAAAATGATTATAACTGAAAAAAGGAGATTAGACGGAAGAGGATTAGAAAACATACGTCCAATCACTTGTGAAATTGGCTTATTACCTCGCTCACACGGTTCTGCTTTATTTACAAGAGGAGAAACACAAAGCTTATGCTCTGTAACACTTGGAACAACCAAAGATTCACAAATTATAGATGGTTTAGACCCTGTTTATCAACAAAGATTTATTTTGCATTACA
The DNA here is from genome assembly GCA_021780815.1 of Bacteroidota bacterium. Lineage (GTDB taxonomy): Bacteria > Bacteroidota > Ignavibacteria > Kapaibacteriales > UBA2268 > GWF2-33-9. Next base: position 191,579 of record JAJXYC010000015.1, read on the forward strand.
ACTTTCCACCATTTAGTACTGGCGAAGTTGGTCGCCTTGCTACAAGTCGTCGTGAAATTGGTCATGGTCATTTAGCTTGGCGTGCTTTGAAGGAAATGCTACCAAGTGAAGAAGATTTTCCTTATGCTATTAGGGTTACTTCTGATATTTTAGAATCAAATGGTTCTTCGTCTATGGCGACGGTTTGTTCTGGTAGCTTAGGTTTATTTGATGCTGGTGTTCCGATGAAAAAGCCTGTTGCAGGAATTGCTATGGGACTTATCAAAGAAGAAGAGCAAATTGCTGTTTTAAGCGATATACTGGGCGACGAAGACCATCTTGGAGATATGGACTTTAAAGTTACTGGAACACAAGATGGAATTACTGCTTGCCAAATGGATATTAAAATCCAAGGAATTTCCATTGAGATTATGAGACAAGCATTAGAGCAAGCTAAAACCGGACGTTTGCATATTTTGAACATTATGAACGAGACAATTAAACGACCTCGTGAAGAACTTTCTGAATTTGCTCCACGTTTTTATAAAATTAAAATACCTACTGATACTATTGGCCTAGTTATTGGAACAGGCGGAGAAACTATTCGTTCTATCACTACTCAAACTCAAACAGAAATTGTTATTGAACAAGATGGGACTGTTATTATTTCTTCTCCTAATTTTGATTCTGCTCAACAAGCCAAAGAAATTATTGAAAAATTAGTACGTAAACCACAAGTTGGTGAAATTTATTTAGCAGAAGTTAAAGAAATTAGACCGAATTTAGGGGCAATTGTTGAGTTTCTTCCGAAGCAACAAGGTCTTCTACATATTTCTCAAATTTCCAAAGATAGAGTTTCTGATGTTTCGGAATATTTAAAAGTAGGAGATAAACTGGAATTAAAATTGATTGAAATTACAAGTGACGGTAAATATAGGTTGAGTTTGAAAGCAATGGATCCAAATTATGTGGAAAAACCAACCGATAGCCATCCAAAAAGTAATTTTGACAAGAACAAGCATCAGAATTTTAATAAAAGATAAGTTATTTATTTAATTTAAAGGTTGTTGTATGAACCGTTTCTTTATAATTTTTTCTCTTTCTTTTATACTTTTGGTTAATTTGGTTTTTGCTGATATAATTCCTGAAGTATCAAAAAGTTCTTTGGATTTTGGAGTTGTTGCAAGTTGTAAAAAACCTACTGATACAGTAGTTGTCAAAAATCCCACGGGAAGCCAATCTAATTTCAAATTGCTTGTAGGAGAAAAAATTATAGGAAACGATGTTCAAAATTTTAAAATTGTTAATCCTAAAATCAAAGATTTAGATTTACCTCCTTATGATGGTTCAAATGCCGTGATTTATGTGGTCGAATTTGAACCATCAATTGGAGTTTCAGGGTTCAAGCAAGCAACATTAGAAATACCTACTGATTTACCTAATTATCCAACTATTTCTATTCCTCTTTCGGGAACTTCCGAAATTTTGCAATATATCATCAATCCACCACAAATTAATTTTGGAGATATTGCAACAAACACAAATTATCAAAAATCTATTGATATTGAGGTCATTTCAGATTCGCTTTCAGCAAAATATATATCTATAAGTAATTCTAAGTCGAATTTAACTTTTTCTACAACTCCAACTGATTCTTTGTTTACTCCACAAAATTCAAAAAGAACAATTACTCTTAATATAAATTTGCCAAATATAGGAGCTTTTTCAGACCAAATTAATATCCATATTAATGAACCTTGCGATACTGTCCTTTCAATTCCTATTAAAGCAAACGGTGTTGCTTCTTCAATTACTGCCGATTTCTTAGACGTCGATTTTGGCTTAATTTCTAAATGCGAGAAAAAAGATACAACTATTGCTTTGTCGTTCTCGGGTTCCGAAAATGGCACAATTGATAGTGTGGGAAGTCTTTCTGGTAATTTGAGTAATCTTTTACAAGTTGAGTTCTCAAAACCTCTGCCAATTTCTATGGATAAAAATAATCCTACTGAAATTATTACTTTTTCAATTAATGGAGACAATTTGCAATCAGGTAATTTTGATGTATCTGTACCGATATATACAACAATTGCTGGGCAATCTAATAAATTGCTCTTTCATTTTATTGCCAATATCCAAGATGCTAAGCTATCGCAAGACCAAATAAGTATTGCTTTTCCAACTTTGCTTCCTAATAATAATGACCAAAAAACTTTGAAAATTACAAACAATTCTAATTTTGATATTTCAGTTGATTCTTGCAAGTTCGTTGGGAACTTCCCTCAATTCTTTTCTCTTTTGCCTAATTTTGTATCTGGTATTTTAACAATTAGTAATTCAAACAATTATAATATTGTTTTTGAACCAAAATTACCCAATATTTCGGCAAATTGCAACTTAATTGTTTATTATAGCTATCGAGGTTGTCAGGATAGTTTAATGGTAAATCTATCTGGTAATTCTTTCGCAAAAGGGAAAATTGATTTTGCTTTTTCTAATTTAAATTCAATTGAAATTAATCCTAAATTAGGTGAACTGATTTTGCCTATTACAATGAAATCGGAAGATGCTCAAATGTTTGTACAAGATACAGTTATATGCGAACTGTCTTTCCCTCGTTCTATTTTTTATCCATTAACAATTAAAAATACCACACAAGCAAGAATTATTTCTAATACTATAAATAATAATAACAGAATTATTCAAATTGCTAATTATATTAATACAAATTTAGATTCATCAAATAATTATTTGTTCGCTGAAATCCAAGGTGTTCCTTTGTTGGGCGATACAAAAACAGGCACTTTTGATTTACAAAATATTAAATTTTTAAACCATAGTGATTTGTTCGATGTTGGCAATATTGCTAATTTGCCATTTGAATTGCAAGTATGCACTGCTGGTGGTGATAGATTACTTACATTTGCAAATGGAGGTAATCCTGGAATAGTTAAGATATCAACATTAGGTAATGAAGGTACAATCCAATTTCTTGCCTTAGAAAAAGGAGAAAATCAAATTTTTATTTATGATTATACGGGAAATATAGTGTTCTTAACTAACTTCTTTTCTCAAAGTAATGAATTAGTTCAAATTCCTCTGAAATTAAGCAATTTGCTAGCAGGAGTATATTTCATAAGAATTAAAACATTATCAAATACATATTCAGGCAAATTCTTAAAAAATTAGCACTATATCTATAAATGCTTTCATATAGATATTATTCATGATATTATTCATTTGCAGATATTTTGATATTGCTGTATTATGTGCCTATTATTTCAGTATTTATACTAAATCATTTTTTTTTATTTTCTTGCATCTTATTCCCTTCGCCTCGCTCCTTTGTAGTAAAAAATTCCAAATTCCTTCCTAATTAGTTCAGAAGAGCAAAAAAGAAATGAGTTTATATGTTATATTTTTCTCTTGCCCAATGAAAAACTTTAATATAGTCTTGTGCTGTTTGATAAGACGAAAAGTTTTGCATCATAGCATTTTTACGAATAACATCCCAGTGAGTTGGATTATTGTAAATATCCAATGCCCGATTAATAGCAAAAGCCATATCATCAGCATCATATTGCCAAAATGTAAAGCCTGTCCCTTCCTGTTTTTGGTAGTTATACTCTTGCACAGTGTCAGCAAGCCCACCTGTTTCTCTAACAATTGGAATTGTTCCATATTTTAAAGCATACATTTGCGATAAACCACAAGGTTCAAAGCGAGATGGCATTAAAAAATAATCCGCAGCAGCATAAACTTGATGAGATAATTTTGTATTATGTCCAATATAATTCAAAGCTTTATTTGGAAAACGATGGGATAAATATCTAAAAAATTCCTCGTAATGATATTCACCAGAAGCCAATACAAAAATTTTAAAATTCCGTCGTTGTAGAAGTTCTTCAATTTTATTAATAACTAAATCAATCCCTTTTTGTTCTGCTAATCTTGTTACCATAGCAATAAGCGGAGCATCTAAATCATCATTATCATTTAACCCGAAATCTTTTAAAAGGCGAATTTTATCGTTTCGTTTTTTTTCTAATGAATTAATGCCATATTTTTCATAAATCAAGTTATCTTCCTCAGGATGCCATTCTGAATAATCTACTCCATTTAAAATACCAATAAAATCAGCGGCTCGAGAATTAATTACTCCCTCTAATCCTTCACCGGCAAATGTCCAACGAATTTCTTTAGCATAATTAGGACTTACAGTAGTAAATTTATCGGAATATGAAATTCCAACTTTCATTGCATTCACAATTCCATAATATTCGAATGGGGAAAACGGATAAAATTGCTTCCAATCGATTCCTGCATAAAGTAAAGCCGTTTGAGGATTAAATTTCCCCTGATAAGCAAGATTATGAATAGTATAAACGCCAGCAGTATTTCTAAACATAGGAACATCTTTATAAAATTCTTTCAAAAATGCAAGTGCAAAAGCAGTATGGAAATCATGAGAATGTATTATATCAGGTGAAAAATCTATTGCTTTGCATACTTCAAAAGCGGCTTTATTAAAGAAAATGAACCTCCTGTCATTATCTGCATATTCATTAGGTGCACCATAAATACCTGGTCTATCAAAATATTCATTGTTTTCAATTAAATATAATTTTACATTTGTATTAGGAAGAAAACCCTCCCAAAGTAAAGCATATTCATTCCAATACCCCATTTTCACAAACAAAGTTTTGAACGTATTGCGTAATCCCCATTGTTCAGGATTAATAAATCCATATTTTGGCAAAACAATAATTGGGTTATGCCCTTGTTTTATCCAGTTTTTTGAGAGATTAGCCACCATATCGCCCAAACCACCAGCGGTAGCAATCGGATTTAATTCTGCTGTAAGTGTTAAAATATTCACTTTTTAACTTTTTCAATATTCAAAAAATATAAATTTACTTATAATTTTATAATTTGCAACATTTATAAATACAAATTTTATAAAATCTTTTTACAATGAATATAAAGTTTATGCAAGCATTAGAAAAGCAAAATAACAAACCAAATAAATTAGACAAACATCATATTCAAGATAACGAGTTTGCTAACCTTATTTATAATAGCAATAATTTTGATGATATGCATAATCAATCAGATGAAGGTGGTAAAACGAAAAAAAAGAAAAAAGTGGATATATCTTATGCATCGGAAATTCGAAGAAAATTAATCCATTTGTTTTCTTTAAGTATTCCTTTAATTTATATACATATTAATAAAGATTTAGCCTTAATTTTAATATCGATTATTACTTTAATAACAGTTTTTTTAGATATCGGAAGCAAAAAAATTCCATTTATTACAAATTTTATGAATACTTTATTTGGAGATATACTAAGAAAACATGAAAAGAAAAAAAAGAAATTCCGCTTAAATGGAGCTTCATGGCTGACAATTTCAGCTTTTTTAACAATATTGATTTTCCCGAAAATCGTAGCAGTTGTTGCTTTTACAATATTGATTATATCAGATATATCGTCGGCATTAATTGGGAAGAAGTTTGGAAAAATCAAAATATTTAAGAAAAAAACACTTGAAGGTAGCACCGCATTCTTTATTTCGGCATCAATTATTGTTTTTATTTATCAACAAGTTTACAATGCAGGGAGTAGTTTTTTATTAATTGGAATTTTTGCAGCATTAGTAAGTACTTTTTTTGAAGCTATTTCCAAGAAAATAAAAATTGATGATAATTTGCTTGCACCGATTTCCTTTTCAATTGTATTTTGGTTAGGAGAATTCATCGCAAACTACTTTGGTCAATCCTATATTCATATCTTGTAAAAATATTTTATATAATACTTTACCCAAATTTTCAACAAAATTAAATACAAAAAAATGGAAAACATTATTGATTTAAGAAGCGACACAGTTACAAAACCAAGCAAAGAGATGCTTGAATATATGCTAAAAGCAGAAGTTGGCGACGACGTTTACGGGGAAGACCCAACAATTAATTCTTTACAAGAAGAAGTTGCTGCAATGTTTGGCAAAGAATCTGGTCTTTTTGTGCCAAGTGGAACAATGAGCAATCAAATTTGTATTGCCTTAAACACAATGCCCGGCGAGGAAATTATTGCTGATAGTAATTCACATATATTTTTTTATGAAAATGGCGCCCCAGCCAAACTTTCTGGCACACAAATTTTCCCAATAGAATCTACAAATGGAGAAATTCCTTTGGAAAAAATTGAACAAGCAATTCGCCCAGATGTTTATTATTTTCCAAAAACTTCAATGATTGAACTGGAAAATACCCATAACCGCCATGGTGGAACTATTATATCTATCAATTATATTAAAGAAGTATACGAATTAGCAAAAGAATATAATATTAAACTTCACCTTGACGGCGCTCGCATTTGGAACGCTCATGCAATTACAGGAATTCCTTTTAATGAATATGGCAAATACTTCAATACAATCAGCGTATGCTTTTCTAAAGGATTAGGTGCACCAGTTGGTTCAATGTTGCTTTCTACTCAAGAAAATATTCAAAAAGCATTAAAAATTAGAAAAACGTTTGGCGGTGGAATGAGGCAAGCAGGCATTTTAGCCGCTGCTGCAAAATTTGCACTGAAGAACAACTTGCCTAAATTAATCGAAGACCATCGCAAAGCTTTGGAATTTGGAAAAATTCTTTCTAATTCAGAATTTATTTCCATTGATTTAAATTCAATTCAAACAAATATTGTGATGTTCGATTTAGACAAAAGAATTAATATTACAAATTTCATTAACCAATTAAAAAATCAAAATATCTTGCTTTCAGGAGTTGGTGGAAATAGGATTCGTGTTGTTTTCCATTTAAATATAACTTTTGAAGAAGCACTGTATTCGGCAAGTACTATTAAAGAGTTATCTAATAAATTAATTAAAAATTAGAATTATGGAACAAAAAGCAAAACCTAAAATTGATTTTGATACTGAAATAAAGAAATATAACTTCAAAAACAACGTAAAAATTCATTTCTATCAAGTAGATGCAATTGGTGTTCTTTACAATATCCAGTATTTATATTTGTTTGAAAATGCAAGATTGGATTATTTGCAAAATCTCGGATTAATTTTAACTTTAAATGATTTAATCACCCAGTTCCCAGTTATGACAGTAAGCCATAACATAGATTATATTAATTCTGCGGAATTTGGTGATGATGTTGAAATATATACACGAGTAAAAAGCATTAGCAATTCTTCATTAATTTTTGAAAATCTTGCAGTAAAAAATACAAATGTATTGTTAGCAAAATCTTCAACAGTTTATGTTTATATTGATGCATTAACAAAGAAATCCAAGCCTATTCCAGAAGAAATAAAGTATTTATTTTCATCATTTGAAAAAGATAATATAGAAACCAATATTAAAAATTAAAAAATGAAAAAAATCAGCGATTGGGAAATAGAAAAATTATCTGCACAAGTTGTATTTCCAAGATTAAATATTTTTGATTATTTAATCAATAATGAATATAAAAAAAGTATTGAAGCATTAGTTATCAAAGGTGTTGGCGGATTTTGTGTTTTTGGTGGTAATATTGAAGACAATATCAAAGTAATCAATGAATTACAAATGATTACAGACATACCATTGCTTTTTGCCGGTGATTTTGAAAATGGTTTATCAATGAGGCTATCTGAAGGCACAGAATTTCCACATTCTATGGCACTTGCCAAAACAAAATCCACCGAAACAACCCGCAATACAGCAAAGATGATTGCAATGGAAGCGAAAGCCATTGGTGTTCATTGGAATTTTGCTCCTGTTGCTGACATAAACAATAATCCTAACAATCCTGTAATAAATATTCGCTCATTTGGTGAAAATACAGAATTAGTATCCGCACATACAACTGCATATATTGACGGTTGCCAAAGTGAAAAAATACTTGCTTGTGCAAAACATTTTCCTGGACACGGTGATACGCAAATTAATTCGCATTTATCTCTTCCTGAATTGAATTTTACGTTAGAACAATTGCGAATCAGAGAATTACTCCCTTTTATCGGAGCTATTGCTGCTGACGTTCATTCTATTATGTTGGGTCATTTATCTCTCCCTTTAATTACTAATTCAAATTTACCTGCTTCGTTCTCTAAAATAATTGTAACTGATTTATTAAAGAATGAATTAAATTTCAAAGGGTTAATTGTTACTGATGCATTAGAAATGAATGCAATTTGCAATAACTTCACTATTAATCAAATTGCTCAATTAACCATTGAAGCAGGCGTCAATGTCCTTTTAATGCCTCAAAATGAACTCGCAATAATTGATGAATTACAATCTTTATCTCTCAAAAACGAAGAATTTAAAATGAATTTGATTCAATCAGTTGAAAAAATTATTCGAGAAAAGCGTTGGACAGGACTTATTCCACAATACGTACATCAAGATTCACCTAAAAATTTATTTACTACTCACCCTTATAAAGCATTAAAGTATTCCAGCAAGGCTTTGCAAATTATTGACCCTGATAATTTAATTCCATTGAAAGATATAAACAGAATAAGCGTATTTGCGTTATTAAATAATAGCAACAATTTTGACAAAGCTACCAAATTTGTCAAGATGTTAAGCGAAGCAACTGATTTTGAACTTGATTTCGCATATTTGGATTCTCGAATTCAACAAGAATACCTTGATAAGTTTAAAGAAGAATCTACCGAATCTGATTTAGTGATTTTCCCTATTTTCCTTAAAAATAGCACTTATGCAAATTCGGTAAGTTTGCCCCCTGAATTCAAATGGATTATTGAAGAATTATCTGAAAATAAAAAGTCAATTTCAATTTTATTTGGCTCACCTTATTATTCAGATGAAATCAAATCAAATGGCAAAATTTTAACATTTTCAGATGCTTATTCGTCATTAGCCGCAGTTGTTGTTAAATTAACAAATAGAAATTTAGACTGGATTGAAGAATGAACTCAATTTTAATTACCGGTGGCGCAGGATTTATTGGGAGCAATTTTATTAAATTACTTTTAAAATCAACTCAATACAAAGTTGTTAATTACGATATGCTAACTTATTCAGGGAATTTAGAAAACTTGAAGGGACTTTATGATTATCCTAATTATCATTTTGAATTAGGAGATATTTGTGATGAGAAAAAAGTTTCTGAAGTAATAGAGCAATATGAAATTGATACAATTATAAATTTTGCTGCCGAAAGCCACGTAGACCGATCGATAATTGATGCAGAACCATTCTTGCATACAAATATATTAGGCGTTGCAAACTTATTAAATTTAACCAATAAATATAATTTAGAAAAGTTTTTACAAATATCCACTGACGAAGTTTATGGAAGCGCCCCTTTTGATGAAACTTTTACAGAAGAAAGCAATTTAAATCCAAATTCCCCATATTCTGCTTCAAAAGCATCAGCAGATTTGCTTGTTCGTGCTTATCAGCAAACTTTCAACACGCCAGCATTAATTACACGCACTACAAATAATTTTGGTCCATACCAATATCCTGAAAAATTTATTCCTTTAATTATTGTAAATGCTTTTGAAGACAAAAAAATACCAGTTTATGGGGATGGTTTGAATATACGAGATTGGATTTACGTAGAAGATAATTGTAGAGCGTTATTATCTGTGCTTGAAAAAGGGAAAATCGGGGAAATATATAATATTTCAGCCAAAAATGAAATGACAAATCTTGAAATCGTTAAAATGATATTAAATCTTATTGGTAAAAGCGAAAATTTAATAGAATTTGTCAAAGATAGACCGGGACATGACAAAAGATATTCAATTTCATCAAACAAAATAAGAGAAAATCTTTTGTGGCAGCCTCAATTTGCTTTTGAAGATGCTTTAAAAAATACTTTCGTTTGGTATCGCACTCATATTTCTTGGCTAAATAATATAATTAAAAGAAGTAATTTTAGTGAATTTTACTCAACTCAATATAAAACTATTTAATTTTGAATTTTAGAAATAAAGAAAATTGAAATGGAAGAAAAACAAAAAGAATTGCTTGAATTAATCAAATCAAAAAAAGTAAAAGTAGGTGTTGTTGGACTTGGCTATGTTGGGTTACCACTCGCTATTGAATTTGCCAAACAAGGTATACTTACTTATGGATTTGATGTAGATACAAATAAAATTGAAAAACTTTCAAGTGGTATTAATTATATTCAAGATATTGATGATGATATTGTTGAACAAGTTGTTGCAGAAGAAAAATTAATTGTATCATCTGATTTTTCTAATATAGCAGAATGCGATGGTGTTTTTATTTGCGTTCCAACGCCTTTTACTCCAAGTAAAGACCCTGATATTTCTTATATCGTAAATGCTTCCGAAGAAATATCTAAATTTTTACGGAAAAATCAAATTATCATTTTAAAAAGCACTACATTCCCTGGCACAACAGAAGAATACGTAAAACCAATCTTGGAAAAATCAAATTTAGCCGCAGGTATTGATTTTTATTTAGCATTTTCACCAGAACGAATTGACCCTGGAAATAAAACATGGAAAACGGACAATACGCCAGTTGTAGTAGGTGGCTTAAATTCTATTTCTACTGAACTTGCCGCCGCTTTTCATAATATTGTAGTCAAACACATTAAGCAAGTTAGCACTCCAAAAATCGCAGAGATGGAAAAATTGCTTGAAAATATCTTCCGTAGTGTAAATATTGCATTAGTAAACGAAATGGCCCAACTTTGTGATAGATTAGGAATAAATATTTGGGAAGTCGTAGATGCCGCTTCAACAAAACCTTTTGGATTTATGCCGTTCTATCCAGGACCGGGAATAGGTGGTCATTGTATTTTAATAGACCCTTATTATTTAGCTTGGAAAGCAAGAGAATTTGATTTTGTTACCAATTTTATCCAACTTTCGGCTGAAATTAATGAAGATATGCCGTTCTATGTAGAATCTATGGTCATAAAAGAAATTGCAAAACAGGAAGTTGCTTTAAAAAATGCAAAAATCTTGATTCTTGGTATGGCTTTCAAAAAAGATGTAGACGATTTACGCCATTCCCCAGCTTTAAAAGTTGCTGAATTGCTTACAAAAAATAATATTTCTCAAATTGATTATTACGACCCTTATATCCCTTCTATATTTTTAAATGGACAAAAAGTTCATTCATTGACTGAAATTAATTCTAAACTACTTAAACAATATGATGTTTGTGTAATAACTACTGATCACTCTGCTTTTGATTATGAAGTTATTGCTAATAATAGTAAAGTAATTGTAGATACCAGAAACGCTTGTAAAAATATAAAACAAAGGGATAACATAGTTTTACTTGGGGAAGGCAAATGAGTAAAATTATTTCTGTCGTCGGAGCTCGTCCAAATTTTATGAAAGTTGCACCAATTGCCCGAGCATTGACAAACCATATCTATGAACATTTAATTGTCCATACAGGACAACATTATGATTACAATTTATCTGATTCTTTTTTTGTAGACTTAGAATTACCAAAACCTGATTACTTCCTTGGAGTTGGGTCTGGTTCTCATTCTGAACAAACTGCAAAAATAATGGTGGAATTTGAAAAAATATTAATCAAAGAGCAACCTAATTTAGTTATAGTTGTTGGGGACGTTAATTCTACAATCGCTTGTGGATTAACAAGCGTTAAAATGGGGATTAAACTTGCTCATATTGAAGCTGGTCTGAGAAGTTTTGATAAATCAATGCCCGAAGAAGTTAATCGAATTGCAACTGATTCTATTGCAGATTATTTTTTCGTAACAGAAGAAAGTGGGTTAATTAATTTAAAGAAAATGGGTGCTGACGAAAACAATACTTTCTTTGTTGGTAATACTATGATTGATTCATTAATTTTTGCTTTACCTAAAATTGTTCAATCTAAAATATTAGAAAGATTGAACCTTACTAAAAAGAACTTTGTCCTTACTACTTTACACCGACCAAGCAATGTAGATAATTACGAAAAATTATCAATGTTCTTGGATATTTTTAATTATATAAGTCAATTTGCAAAAATAGTTCTACCAATTCACCCCAGAACCAGAAAAAATTTGATTGAGTTTGGTCTTATAGAAAAATTTGAACAAATTTCTAATCTAATTATTACCGAACCTTTATCTTATTTAGATTTTATTAGACTAATGCAAGATTCAAAATTTGTGATGACTGATTCAGGTGGAATCCAAGAAGAAAGTACATTTTTAGATGTCCCTTGTTTAACATTAAGAAATTCAACGGAAAGACCAATTACTATTGAACTTGGAACTAATTTATTGATTAATCCTGAATATACAAATATAGTAAAATCAATAAGTTCTGTATTAGAAAATCCAACAAAAAGAATTTCTATTCCTCCACTTTGGGATGGTCATTCAGCAGAAAGAATTGTAAATATTATTCAAGAAAAAATATTAAAATTTACATAAAAATTTAATTAATTGTACAATAAATCGTTTACTATTGTTTTTAAAATTTCTCAGAATTTATAAATATAAAGAATGAATTTTATGAAGTATTTTATAATGTTACTGCTGGTTTTATCTTTTACATTTAATAATGCGATTCCACAAGTAACAAAAGGCGAAAATCCATTTGATACAGAAACTAAATTGCAAGACAATTTAAGTAAAAGTTTGGGAGACCAACTCACAAGTCAGGAATTAATTCCAACAGGAAATGTGGTTGACCCAAATTATTATTATATAGGTCCTGGTGATGTTTTCTCTTTGACAGTAACCCCTATTCTTCCTTATCCAATTGTTGCAACAATATCACCATCAACAATTCTTACAATTCCACGATTTGGAGATATTTCGTTGAATGGATTAACTATCGTACAAGCACAAGATTCAATTCAAAAATTTTTACAAACTCGTAACAAAGATTTAAAATGCGTTCTATCATTGGTAAAACCAAGAATGTGCTTAGTTACTATAAAAGGAAATGTTATATTCCCTAATATATATTCAATTCCTGCTTCTTACCAGATTTCAACTGCAATTAATTATGCAAACAAAGTTAATCCAGATAAAATCCCCGGTAACGAAGTTACTGCAATTACAAAATATAATGAACAAGTTCGTGAAAGAGAAAAACTTTTTATTAGTAGTAAAATTGCTCCAAACGCAAATTACTATTCAAGGAATGTATTAGTACTTAATAATAATGGCAATGCCTCAAATGTAGATATTGAAAAATCAAAAGTATTAAATAATCCACAATTTAACCCTTACGTTAAAGAAGGCGATGAAATAATAGTTCCTTTTGAATTTAACGACTTTCCAACAATTTCTATTTCAGGAGAAATCAATCGCCCTATAACACTCCCTTACCATACTGGCGATAAGACTTCATTATTATTAAAATTCGGTTACGGATTTACAACAAATGCTGATTTGAATAATATCAAATTATATATAATTGAAGATAATCAACAAAAAGAAATACCTATCAGCATTGATAATAGCGGCAACTTAATTGGTCAAGATTATGATTTAACTCCCGGTAGTGTTATTGTAGTTGGTTCAAAAGCATTACCTCAGAATACACAAATTTCAACTGTTGCTGTATATGGTGAAGTTCATAAACCTGGTATCTATGTGATTACAGAAGATAAAACTCGTATTAAAGATGTTATATCAGAAGCAGGGGGTTTTACTCAAAATGCACATTTACCACTATCTAAAATTTATCGTTTCGATAAAAATGCACAATTCACAATGGATACTAAACGTGATTTTAACGAATCTTTTCAATACAGTAATTTAACATTAGAAGACACGACTCGCTTTTTAATTGATATGGAATATCCTAAAAACTATGTCTCCTGTGATTTTGATAAATTATACAATGAAAATAATGAAAATTTCAACGTAACATTAAAAAATGGAGATATAGTTTTTATTCCAAAACACCCAAATCAAGTGTACGTTTACGGTCAAGTAAAAAATCCAGGCTATGTAGAATATGTTCCAAATAAAACATTAGAATATTATGTTCAAAAAGCAGGAGGTTATTCAGATGGCGCAGAAATTAAGCGCTCTCGTATTATTCGGGGCAGAAATTTAATTTGGGATAAACCTGATGATAATGTATTTGTAAATGCAGGCGACCAAGTTTATATTCCACGCTATCAAGACATTCCTGTTTGGTTGGAAATTCAAAAATATGGCACTTATGCCGCTATTGTGGGAACTATCGGTAGTATAATTAACTTATTATATTCAATTTATTTAACTCAAACAAGAAAGTAATTTGTTATGTTTAAAAAACAGAATTTTCTTTTATTGGCTTTATTTTTTATTTTGAATCATCAGTTGTTTGCTCAACTGGAAGATGTGCCAATATCAAATTCTGTTTATAATTACTTGTTAAGGCTTGAATCTCTTGGTTTTATGCCTCATAAATCTTTATCAAATTTGCCTTTACAGAAAAACGAAATTATTGCAATATTAAAAAACACCGAACAACAAAAAGATTTACTTTCAACATCAGACCAAAATATTTTAAATATTTATGAAAAAGAATTTGGCATATTACCTGAACAAGAATCTGTTTTGTTTTATTCCGAAACCGATTCTTTGCAATTAATTCCAAATAATATTTTTAATAACACAGATAAATTAATTTACCGATATAATCAAGGTCCAAATTCAGTTGAATTCAGACCATTAGGTTCATTGGATTTGATTCAGTCAAACAATAAAGATAGTAGTTCAAAAGTTGGAGTTGGAACATTAGGTTTGCGATTGAATGGAACTATATCTAATTCATTAGGGTTTTATTTACAAGCAACTAATGGAAGAAGAATCTTTGGAGACAAAAACTTAGCGTCGTACAATCCAGAGTATGAAAAAAGTATTAAATTCACTCGCTTAAATAGTGATATTGACTTAACACAATCACACGTAACATACCAGAATGATTGGTTCCGTGCTAAAATTGGAAGAGAAGAACAACAACTCGGAGCAGGATTAAATCAAAGAGTTTTTATGTCTACCGTATCCCCTCCAATGGATGCTGTTACATTATCTGCAATTTTTGGGAACTTCCGCTACGATTATTCTCTTGTCTCATTAATTGGATACGTAGGTAATAAAGACGAAACAGGCTTTAATGCTCGAATCCCTTCAAAATATTTAAATTACCACGTATTTAGTATTTTGCCATCTTGGGGTGAAATCTCTTTTTGGGATGCAATTATTTATTCCGATAGGGGTTTAGAACTTGCTTACCTAAATCCACTTACTTTTTTAAAATCTCTTGAACATCAACTACACGACAGAGACAATTCTTTAATGGGCTTAGATTGGACAATTAGACCTTTTGGTAATTTCCAAATTAAATCATCATTCTTGCTCGATGATATTATAATTGAAAAAATTGGAACTGGTTATTGGAGCAACAAAACTGCTTTTAATATTGCCGCAATCAATTCATTTAAAAGTAACTTTGATTTAGGAATAGAATATGCAAGAGTAGAACCCTATACTTTTTCGCATTTTAATTACCAAGATGCTTACACAAATGATAGCTTATTAATTGGTTCAAATTTATTACCAAATTCTGAACAGTTTTCGCTACTTTTTAATTATTGGTGGGGACAACGGTATCCTATTTCTTTAAAAGTTTCTTATACTTTGCACGGAGCAAATGTTTACGATTCAACAGGTAAATTGATAAAAAATGTAGGTGGCGACCCATTTATTAGTATTAGAAATCCTGACCCAGGAAATGGAATACCAGGCGATTCATATACTGTAACCTTTTTAGACGGAGATTTGCAAAAGACATTGTCATTAGAACTTTCCGCAGGCTATTCAGTATTTAATAATTTAAATCTTATTTTGAGTTACCAATACTTATCTCTTAACTCAAATTATAATAATTATTTACGATTTTTTATTTCATTAAATGAGTTTTAATAATTTATGTCTATAACAGGTTCTATTTTCATCAGTCTTGGAATATTTGGTTTATTATATACTTATTTGCTTTATAATCTTTTATTATTGGCGTGGTCAAAAATTAATCCAAAAAAAATAAATACGAAAGATAATTTTATAGAACCAATTACAATAATAATTTCAGCACATAACGAAGAAAATTTAATAGACAAAGCAATTAATTCAATTTTTGAAAGTAATTATCCAAAAGAATTAATAAAAGTCATTGTTGGCTCTGATGGTTCTGATGATAAAACTTTTGAAATTTGTAAAACTCTTGAAGAAAAATATAATTCATTATATAAAAATGGCGAAAACAAAGTAATAGAATGCTTTGATTTTCCACGTTCTGGGAAAAATACAACATTAAACAAATTAACACCTTTGGCTAAAACGGATTTAATCTGCTTTATGGACGCAGATGTTGTGTTAGATGTGAATTCAATCAAAAAAATAGTAAACAATTTTGCAGATGCAAACATCGGCGCAGTGATTGCTCCTATGGTTTATATTGAAAACGTAACTGAACTTAATGCAGGTTTTTACGGCGAAAAACTTTATCAGTCTTTTGAATCTTTGACAAAAAAATATGAAAGCGATATTTGGAGTACGGTAAATTCACTTGGTGCTTTTTATTGTGTTAGAAAATTATTATACAATCCATTACAAAATGATAAAGTATGTGATGATTTAATACCTATCCTTGATGTAAATCTTGCAAAGAAACGTGCAATTTACGAAATGAATACCTGTGTTTATGAAATTCGTGGAAAATCTTTAAATAATGAATTAAATAGAAGAATTAGAGTTTCTTCGGGAACAATGGAAGCTTTGTGGGAAGCACGCAAAATATTATTTACTAATAATTTTAGATTATCTTTTTTTGTTTTCTCACATAAAATTATGAGGTACTTAACCCCATTATTTTTGCTGTTCATCTTTGCAGGAACTCTTCTGATTTTGCACACAGGATTAATAGCCTATTTATTGTTACTATTTCAAGTAATATTTTTACTTTTGGCTTTTATTGGATATTTATTTGAAGAAGATAAGATTAAATTTACACCAGCACAATTATCTATTTATTTTTTAACAATGAATTTAGGATTTGTGCTTGCTTTTGTTATGTTCTTGCGACGAAAAACAACTTCAACTTGGTAAAATAAATGAAAGGGAAAAAATTGAATACAACGAAATTACAAATATTATTTCAATTGCTCTTTGATTTTATAGCAATTTCGTTAAGTTTCATTTTTCAATATTGGTTTCGTTTTCATTCAGGTCTTATTCCTACACCAACATTACCAGATTTTGAAATAACTTTGATTGCACTGGTTTCTTTTTTGCTCTTTTGGTATTCTATTTTCTTCTTGCTCGGAATGTACAAAAATTGGTATGAAATGTCTCCTTTTAGTGAATTAAGTTCCGTCATCAAATCTGTACTTATTGGCACTTTAATAATTACCTTTTTTGTTTATTTTGATTCGAAGAATTCTCCAAAAATGATGTTCATAGCATATTTTATTATCTTTTCTTTTTTCATATCTACTGGAAGATTTTTCAATCGTCAAATTCAGAAGAAATTAAGAAAAAGTAAAATTATACAATCAACAGCAATATTAATTGGTAACTATACAGACTGTTCAGATTTTTATGAAAAAACAAAAAAATCTCCTAATTGGGGTTTAAAGCCTGTTAGTTTCATTTTTACTACAAAAGATGAACCCAATCAAAATAATTTACCTGTTAAAATTTATACAGATTTAAATTTGTTAGAAGCCGTAATATCTGATTTAAAACCTGAATTGATTATATTACTATCTGAATCAAACAACAAGCAATTGTTAGAAATAGCAAATAAAGCAAGTATGTTAAATATGCGAATGAAAATAAATCCTGATTTATATAATTTAGTAACAGGACAAACCAAAGCAACAAGTTTATGGGGAATACCTCTTGTAGAAATAAGTACACAAATTTTGACTCCATGGCAAGCTTTTATGAAACGAGCATTCGATATTGTGTTTAGTCTTTTGGTTTTAATTTTAGGCTCACCATTATGGTTTTTAATTGGGTTATTAGTAAAAACAACTTCAAAAGGACCAATTCTTTATGTGCAGAAACGGGTAGGAAAAGATGGCAAAATCTTCAAAATGCTTAAATTCCGCTCAATGTATTTAAAGCAACCTAACATAAATTCATTTTGGACAATAACAAATGACCCAAGAGTAACCCCTTTTGGTAAATTCATTAGAAAAACACATCTTGATGAGATTCCCCAATTTTATAATGCGCTTATTGGTGATATGAGCGTTGTTGGTCCTCGCCCAGAAATCCCAAGATTGGTTGAGGAATTTTCAAATGCAATTCCCGAATACAAAAGAAGACTGAAAGTTCGTCCTGGCTTAACTGGTTGGTGGCAGATAAAATATACTGAATATGAATTTTCACTCGATGAGATTCGTAATCGTTTAAAAGATGATTTTTATTATATTGAAAACTTTTCGTTGTTATTAGACTTAGAAATTATTATTCGCACAATTTGGTTAATGTTTAAAGGTCATGGACAAACATAAGGTGTTTTATGAAAACAATTGTGGTTATCCCCACATATAATGAAATTGAAAATATCCCAAATCTTATTCAAAAGATTCATTCTTATTTGCCAGAAATCGATATTCTCATCGTCGATGATAATTCGCCAGATGGAACAGCACAATTTATTGAAAAATTAAAAGCAGAAAATCCCAAAATTCATTTAATAGTTCGTCAGAAAAAGATGGGCTTAGGTACTGCGTATTGTACAGGCTTTCAATATGCATTAGATAATGGATTTGATATTGTTATGCAAATGGATGCTGATTTTTCTCACGACCCAAAAGATTTATCTGTCTTTTTAAAGGAAATTCGGAATTATGACCTGGTCATTGGTTCTCGTTATATTCATGGCATTAATGTTGTCAATTGGCCTCTCTCTCGTTTATTTCTAAGTAAAGGTGCTAATGTTTATACTCGTTTAATTACAAGAATGCCTATCCAAGATGCAACAGGTGGCTTTAAATGTTTTCGTGCTGATTTTTTACGTTACATCGACCTTAAACATATTCGCTCCAATGGATATAGTTTCCAGATTGAAATGAACTATCGTATGTGGCGATTAGGTGCAAGAATTAAAGAATTAGATATCATCTTTAACGATAGACGTAGCGGTAGCTCTAAAATGAATAAAAAAATTATTTACGAAGCTATGTGGAAAGTTTGGATTTTAAGATTTTCTCTTAAACTCAATAAAGAACTTGATAATATCAAAAAACTTATTAAAAATAATGTCCCTGTAAGATAATGGCTATTGATAACATTCCAAATAACATAAGTGAAGAAGATTATTACTTAACCATTGAAAAATTTTGTGAAACAAGTTTAAAAATAAAATCGTCCCATTTTATAGGTCAATGTTTCCCTTTGCTTAATAAACAAGAAGCAGAAAATAAGTTAAACGAAATTAGGTCAAAATATTTTGACGCCACACATCATTGCTTGGCTTATGTAGTTGGTAAAGATAATGGTATTTTCCGCTTTTCAGATGATGGTGAACCAAGTGGAACTGCTGGTAAACAAATTTTACAAGCTATTAATCATTTTAACTTCAAAGATATTTTAGTTGTTGTCATTCGTTATTTTGGCGGCACAAAACTTGGTGTCGGTCCTCTTGCTCGTGCTTATTATGATAGTGCTTTCCAAACACTTTCTAATGCTAAACCACATAAAATTTTCCTTACTACTAAATTTGAAATAAATTGCGATTACAGTTCTATATCTCTTGTAAAAAAATTGTTAAGCGATTATGCCGTATATTTTGATGTTTCTTATTTAAATAATGTTTCTTTCCAGGCAGATATATTAAATTCACAATTAAAAGTGTTCCAAAAGTCTTTGGTTGAAAAATCAAATGGGAAAATACAATCTAAAATTTTAAAAGAATTGTGAAATTTTGAGATAAAAATCCTTTTTTTTATCTTAATTTTGATTTTTGTTTATTTAACAATTAAAGAAAAATGAAAGTAATTACAACTCCTGAAGAAATGCAAGCAATATCTCAACAAAATAAATTTGAAGGGAAAAAAATCGCTGTTGTTCCAACAATGGGATTTCTGCACAATGGACATTTAACATTAGTCAAAAAAGCAAAAGAAGTAGCGGATATAGTTATCACTACTCTATTTGTCAATCCTAAACAATTTGCTCCAAATGAAGATTTTGAGCGTTATCCTCGAGATTTTGAAAGAGATAAAAAGTTACTAACCGAATCTGGATGCGATTATTTATTTTCCCCCGATATTTCTTCAATTTATCCAATTGACTTTGCAACATCAATTTCTATCGGTGGCGTTACCAAAGTATTCGAAGGTGAAAGCAGACCTACCCACTTTGACGGTGTAGCATTAGTTGTCTTAAAACTTTTCAATATTACATTAGCCGATATAGGATTATTTGGTCAAAAAGATTATCAGCAAACATTGGTTATCAAAAAATTAGTTAAAGACCTAAATTTAAATATAAAATTACTTATTACCCCAACAGTTCGAGAAGCAAATGGATTGGCAATGAGTTCTCGTAACCGTTATCTAACCGACGAAGAAAAAAATAAAGCCTCAATTATTTTCCTATCTCTGGAGGAAGCTAAAAATGCTATTGCACATGGCGAAAGAAGACGAAAAATGATTAATTCGGTAGTGATTTCAACTTTACGCTCTGTCCCAGAAATCAAAATTGATTATGTTGCAACGGTTAAATCTGAAAATTTAGAACTTGCCGATGAGTTCTTGCCAGGCGAAGAAGTTGTAATTCTTATTGCTTGTTTTATGAACCAAACAAGATTAATTGATAATACAATTATTAAAATACCAACAGCTTTTACTGAAAATTTTATAGAATAATAGAATAATAACTCATTAAAATAAATATTCGTTATAAAAAATTACGATAAAATGCCAATTTGGTAAGTATTTATTTTTGGAAATACATTGCTATAACTATACCAAATTTTATATTAAATTTATTTTTTTTGTTTGTTTTCATTCTTTATTCTTAATTTTGTAAATAAATAAAAATTCCAAAATGCTAATAAATACTTATTTTTCACCTTTGTTAAAAGAGGAAGAAAGACAATTTGAACAATCTATCACTGTTATGGTAGATGTATTAAGAGCAAGTACAACTGTTTGTGCCGCTCTTTTTAATGGAGCTAAAGAAATAATACCAACAGAAAATTCAGAACAAGCAATGCGTATTTTCAATGGTTTAGACAGGTCAATTCGTTTTATTGGTGGAGAAAAAAATTTAGTTAAACACGCTGGATTTGATGCGGGGAACTCTCCATTAGAATATACAACAGATAAATGCTTGAATAAAACTGTAATACTAACTACCACAAATGGTAGCAAACTTTTTACATTGGCAAAAACTTCTAAACAAAGATTTGTTGCTTCTTTTGCTAATTTTTCTGTAATCTTTCAAAAATTAAAATCGTTACTTGAAGAAAATAAAACGAAAGAAGATATACAAAATATTAACTTTTTTTGTGCAGGAAATAACGGACAATTTTCTTACGAAGATACTCTGTGTATCGGCGGACTTATTTATAAAATTACCCAAGAATTGGATTTACAATTTGAATTAAGCGATTCCTCGGATGCGGCAAAGAATTTATTTGACTATCACCAAGAGAATTTATTTGAGTTCCTTCTCAATAGCGAGCATTCTCGCAAGCTAATAGGCGCTGGTTTCCAAAATGATTTAAATATTTGTCTTGCTTATGATACTTTCCCAATTATTCCAATTATTGATGGTATAAGTATTAAAAAATCAATAATTTAATTTTTTTTATTATATTTGAATTTTGCAGCAAAGGGATTTTGAAAAATGAATGAAGAAAATAATAATTCTTCAGATTTAAATATTAATAACTTGGAAGGTAATCCTTCTAATGTAAATGATAATAGTAAATTCAACCAATTTGCTAAAAAATTTACTTTTCATATTAAAACAATTGCAGTTTTATCAATCGCAATTTTGTTTTTCTTGATACTTACTATATTTTCATATACACGTTCAGATATTAATGAATCCTCTATAACTTTAAAGGATTTGTATGGTTTAATCCAGAAAAATCCTGAAATTATGGCTCGTCAAGCAACTACACATAATTGGCTCGGACTTCTAGGCGCTTTTTTATCTGACAAATTAGTTAATGGAACTTTTGGCTATCCTGTAATTTTATTGTTAGGTACTTTGATTTACATTTTTTTTGATATTTTTAAATATTCTTCTATTACAGCAAAGAAGTTAAAAAACACTTTTTTTATCATTATTTTAATGGTATTGCTTTCGGGATTTCTTTCCACTTTACAACGTTTCACTTGGCTCGGAACAATTCCTTTTGAATGGGGCGGATTAGTTGGTTATTTCCTTGCTAATGTAATTTCTTCATTTCTTGGGGATTTTGGAGCATTTTTCTTGTTCCTTTTAGCAATAACTTTATCTATTTTCTACAAATTAAACTTTAAAATTTCCGATATTTCTATATATCTTTTCTCACGATTAAAAGATATATTTATAACGAAAAAAACTGAGAATAAAGTTGATGACGATAATATTCAACAACCTCCAACAGATTTAACACACAAAAATGAAGAATCTATTTCAGAAATTGATAATAATATTATTTTTGCACAAAATAATACTATACCAATAAATGAAATAAAAGTACAAGAAAATGAATCGGATATTTTTAAATCTGTATTGGTTAATGAAACATTAGAAAATAAAAATCAAATGGCACCCAATTCACCAAAACCTGATTCTGTGGACATTGCTCCTTCATCTTTTGCTAATCAGTCTGAAAATCCATTTAAAAAATCATTAAATATCACAATTAATGATATTAAACCAAAAGAAACTCAAAATTTACCAATAACTGAAAAATTTATTCCTAAAATTAGAGAAATTGATCCAAGCAAAATTTCAATTAGCAATGAACAAATTCAAAAAGAATTAAAAAATGAATTGCAAAGTAATGTTGCTGACAAAATCGTAGAATTTAATCAATCTAATACAGGAAGTAATTTCAGCAAAAAAGAAATAAAAGAAATAGAGCAATCCCCTCTGGAAAATGTGAGTTCTTTTGAGATACAATTACCAAAGTCAGCACCCAAAGCAGAAAACATAGTTAATCTTAGAACAGAAGATATACAACCTAACAAAATTGAAACAAAAGTTGCGAATCCATTAAATTTAGTAATAGAAGCCGAACCAAAACAAGAAAAAACATTGAAGTCTTTGATTTATCAAGAACATCCTGTAGAAACAATAAATTATACTTTCCCGAAATTAGATTTTCTAATTAAACAAACAACACAAAGCATTGTTGATAAAGGAGAATTAGCACTCAACGGAAGGATCTTACAAGAAAAATTAGAAACATTCAAAATAGTTATAGATAATTTATCAGTTACACCTGGTCCAGTCGTAACACAATACGAATTTGTACCGGCACCGGGTATAAAAATCAGCAAGATAGAATCTCTTGCCGATGATTTAGCAATGGCATTAAAAGCAAAAGGTATAAGAATTATAGCACCAATTCCTGGAAAAGGCACAATAGGTGTAGAAATTCCAAACTCAAATCCACAAATAGTACGATTTAGTGAAATTGTCGCAAGTGAAAGATTTCAAAAAACAGAAGCAAAATTACCATTAGCTTTTGGTAAAACAATAAATGGTGAAGTATTTATTGGAGATTTAACAAAGATGCCGCACTTGTTAATTGCAGGTTCAACTGGTTCAGGAAAAAGTGTAGGAATTAATACAATTATTAGTTCTTTACTTTACAAAATACATCCCGATAAATTAAAATTTATAATAATTGACCCGAAAAAAGTTGAGTTAGCTCAGTATTCTCAATTAGGTCAACATTATTTGGCAACTTCACCAGATTTAGATGATTTAATTGTAACCAATCCAAAAGACGCTGTGATGATACTCAAATCAGCAGTTTTAGAAATGGAACGTCGTTACGATATACTTGCTGATGCAGGACAAAGAAATATTCATGATTACAACGAAAAAGTAAAAGATGGACAAATCCGCAAAAGTGAAAAAATGGAACATCATCAAATACCTTATATAGTTGTTATAATTGATGAATTAGCTGATTTGATGTTAACAGCATCAAAAGAAATTGAAGAGCCAATAATTAGGTTAGCACAAATGGCACGTGCCGTTGGCATTCATTTAGTACTTGCAACCCAAAGACCATCAGTTGATGTTATTACCGGCATAATAAAAGCAAACTTTCCTGCAAGAATAGCATACCTTGTAGCATCAAAAATTGATTCAAGAACAATTTTAGACCAACAAGGTGCGGAACAATTGCTCGGCAATGGCGATATGTTGATTCTTCCTCCTGGTTCACCCAAACCAATTCGTGTCCAAAATGCTTTCATTTCTACTGATGAGGTAGAACAAATTTGTGATTTTATAGGAAATCAAGAAGGTTATTCAGAACCATATATGTTGCCAAGTTCAGATGAAAACAATGATGAATTAAAAGATATAGATCCATCAGATAGAGACCCTCTATTTGAAGAAGCGGCACGTTTGATTATTTCAATGCAACAAGCTTCGGTTTCTATGTTACAAAGAAAAATGAAAATTGGCTATGCTCGCGCTGGTAGAATTATGGACGAATTAGAAGCAACAGGAATTGTTGGCAGTGCAAAAGGAAGTAAAGCACGTGAAGTGTTGCTCGATAGTGAAAGTCAATTAGAAGCATATTTATAATTGGATGGCAATGGAAAATTTCAATTGGCTTTTTGTTGGCTTAGGTAATCCAAAACCAAATTATTTTAAAAACAGGCATAATATTGGTTGGAACGTTATAGAAAAAATGGCAAATAAATTTAATGCGAATTACTTAGATAAAACTAAATTTTATACTATTTCTTCTTTTGTATATGAAAACCAAAAAGTAATGTTGGCTTTTCCATTAACATATATGAACTTATCGGGTGAAGCAGTAGTAAGATTAACAATTAAATACAAATTCAAACCTGAAAATATTGTCATTTTAGTCGATGAATACAACTTCCCTTTGGGTAAAGTTCATTTAAGGAAAGGTGGTAGCAATGGCGGACATAATGGAGTTGCCTCAATTATTGCAAATTTGAACAATCCTGATTTTTTAAGATTAAGATTAGGTATTGGCAAAAACTTTGGTGCTGGCGAATTAGTGGATTATGTTTTGTCAGACTTTCTCAACGAGGAGCTACCAATCGTTGAGAAAATGCAAGATAAAGCAATTGATGCTTTATTACATTTAATTAAAGTTGGCTTTGCAAGAGCAACTTCTGATATTAATTCAGAAAAATTATGGGAAAATAACGAAATATTTAAACAAAATATTTAGATAATCTTATTATTTTTGTATTAGTTATTTATTATTTAAAAAATTTTTACTAATTTTCAATTTATTAAAAACGTTATTTAAAGAATGAGAAAATTTTTTCAGATTTTAAAAAAGATAATGTCAGGATTTGATTACTTTTACATTGTAACAATAACATTATCATTAATAATAGCAATTTTTGTAGATGATGGTTCGTGGAGAATAATTTTAATCTCTGTAAGTGTTCTTTTTATAGTAGCTTTTATATCTTCTGTGGCACAGAAATTCACTGAATATTACGAAAATGTACCACGTTCAGCATTTAAATCAACTTCTGATTACCAAGTAACTACAAAAAATAGTGATATCGGAACACGTCAAACAATTGAAAACTTTGACCAAACAGATGATTACTCAGATTTAACTAATAAAACTGATGCCAATCCTTCAAATACAGATAAACAAGAAAACGATGAAGAGAAAAAAGCAACACCTACTATTCAACATTTTGCAGGTTATTCGATTGATGAAGAATATTCTCACGTCCGAGTAATCAAAAAAACTAAAATTGCAGGCGAATATTCAGATAATGATGCAACAGAACAAAGCAACGTAGCAAAGTTCATTTCTTCTACTCCTATGAAAACTGTAAGTGTGCATACTAACGAAGATTTATTTAGCAATGCTGACAATATCAACAATATTGATGATTTAGAAGAAAATGGCACGCATAGTCAATTACAAAACGACCAAGTTCCTCTTAACAATATTTCGCACACGAATAATGCCAATCAAAATAATGTTATTCAAAATGAAAATTTAGAACAACCTACAAATAAAGATAATACAAACAATACAAACAATACAAACGAAGAAAATAATGCTGATAATAATTTTGAGAAAGTTTTATTAGATTTCCCTACTAATTTCTTTTTTGAAAATCACCCTATTTTTAATAATGAACCAAAATTAGAATTAGAATATTTTATTTCTCGCATTTTGATGATTATTAAATCAACGGTAACGTCTAATACAGTTGGCTTGTTCTTATTAAAACCTTTTGACCAAAACATTAAACTATATTCTTACGTAACAGAAAATGAAAACTTTATAATTAAAGATACAACATTTGGTGTTGCTAACGATATAATTAGTGAGATAATTAAAACATCAAAACCTGAAATACTCACCGAAATAAATTATTCAGCAGTACCCGATATTTTGCCTTATTATAAAGAGGTTATAGAAATTAAAAGTTTTGTGGGAGTACCTATTTTCCAAAAACATAATATTGTCGGAGTTCTTACTTTGGATTCATTTGAAAACGATTCTTTTGATTCAAGTGTAATAAGTTATCTCGGTAATTTCACAAAAATGATTTCATCAATTTTAACAAGCTTAAATGAAAAATATGAGTTGATGATATCGGCAAAAACATTAAAAGCAATAAAGCATTTTAGAACACTCTTAAGTAAAGATAATATTGATTTTAATGTAATTTTAGAATCTGCCTTTTCTGCAATATCCGATATTTTAAATTTTGATAACGTTGGTTTTTGCAATTTCTCTTCACAAACAAATAGCTGGCAAATACAGGCTTTAAAAGGTTCTGAACAATTTGTAAAGAGTATAGGAAATAAATCTATTGATACATCAAAATCTTTAATTGCAAGAACTTTATTTAATTCTGAAACATTAGTTTTATCTCCAATTAAAGATAATTTACACATTGTTTCACCAACCGAACTTTTTAATCCAAAAGGGTATTTTATTGCTGTACCCTTACAATCAATTAATTCAAATTATGGTTCAATTTTCATTTATGGTGAAAATTATTTAAACATAACAAGCTATGATGTAGAAATTTTACAAACATTAAGCGAGCATATAGCATCCACAATTGAAAAGTTCTTCCATATCAATGTATTCAAAAATTATGCTCAAATTGACCCAAAATATGGAATTTTAAATCCAACAGCATTTTACCAAGCATTGGAAGATGAAGTAATACGAGCAAAAGATTTTAATTACCAATTCGCATTTCTGACATTTTTAATTGATAATTATCAATCATATAACCAAACTGCTGGTTTAAATCAATCACTTCAATTATTAGAAATTGATACCATCAAAAATCACATAAGGCAGTACGATAAAATTGGCTTTGTTGATGAAAATGTAGTCGGTGTTGTTTTAATAAATACAAATCACAACGAAGTAAAAATATTAGCTGAAAAAATTAGAAATGAAATTGCAAATAAATATATAACAGTTAATAATCATCGATTTATGATTACATTAAGTATCGGTATAGCACTTTCAATACCCGATGATGATATTGACGCAATTGTAAATAAATCAATTCAGATGTTGCAGGAATCTGCAAAAAAAACTAATTCAATTTGTATTTTCTAATTATGGATAAATTACATTTAACAGATAAAGTTCTTGAAATTTTAAGACAAGCAAATTCTACAATTCAATTAAATGAATTATCAAAACTGCTTCATATAAAATCAAATGAAGATGATTATTTTCTTTTACGGGAAATATTAGATGAATTAGTTCAAAGCAAATTAATTACCAAAAGTGCAAAAAGAAAATATTCTTTAAAAGAAATTCCAACAAATAAATATCAAGGTTTAATAGAAATTTCAGGAGATGTTGGAATTTTAAAAACAAACGAAAAGCATCCCCAAAAAATTATAATTCGTAGGAGAAATTTCAATACTGCTCTTGACGGCGATGAGGTTGTTGTAAAATTACTTGCCCAAAGAGAAAAGAAAAAATTGCGTGGCGAAGTAATAAAAATTATTAACCGTTCAAAAATCGTATTCTTTGGTACAATTGAATTTGATGGCGATTTTTTCTTTTTAGTGCCTGATGATTCTAAATATTACGTAGATTTCCTTGTCCCTCGTAAGTATTTAAAAGATGCTAAAATTGGTGACAAAGTCTCTGCAAGAATTTTGCATTGGGACGAGCCGTCAAAAAGTCCAGTTGCGGAAATAATTGATGTTTTAGGTAGAACAGGTAATCCCGAAGCAGAATTTAACTCAATTGTAAAAGATTTCAATTTAATTACAGAATTCCCAAACGAAGTTTTGCAAGAAATAACAAAGATTCGTCCACCTCAAAATCGTGTATATAAATCACGTAGAGATTTTAGAAATGAAGATGTTATTACTATTGACCCCGAAGACGCTAAAGACTTTGATGATGCCTTATCTTTAAAAAAATTAGAAAATGGTAATTTTTTGTTGGGTATTCACATTGCTGATGTAAGTTATTATGTTAATGAAAATTCTAATGTTGATATTGAAGCTCGCTACCGTGGAACAAGTGTTTATCTTGTAGATAGAGTTATCCCAATGCTACCTGAAAAACTATCCAATGAAATTTGCTCGTTGCAACCTGATAAACCACGCTATGCTTTTAGTGTAATTGTTGAAATTACTGAAAATGCCGAAGTTATAAATTATGATATTGTTGAAAGTATAATTACTAATAAGCGGCGATTTAATTACAATGAAGTCAAAAATATTATAGACACTCAAAAAGGCGACTTAGTAGATTTAATTCTTGCTCTTTATAAATTATCTGTTCAATTACGTAAGAAGCGTTTCGAAGAAGGTGGAATTAATTTTAGTACTGTTGAATATAAATTCATATTAGATGCCGAAAAATTCCCTGTTCAAGTGATTGAGAAGGAAGCAACTGCGGCAACACAATTAGTAGAAGAATTTATGTTGTTAGCAAATAAAATTGTAGCTCAGCATATTAAAACCTTAGCCCAAAAACATAATAAAAAGTTTACATTACCATTTATTTATAGAACTCACGATATACCTGATAATGAAAAATTAAAAGAAGTTTTACAATTCATTAAATCCAGTACCGGCACAAATGTACATTTAAGAAATATTTCTTCAAAACAATTGAACCAGTTTCTTACCGATATCAAAGGTAAGGTTGGTGAAGACACAGTGAACCATTTGCTAATACGAGCAATGGCAAAAGCAGAATATTCTGAAAAAAATATTGGACATTATGGACTTGGCTTCAAAGATTATACACATTTTACTTCCCCTATTCGCAGATACCCTGATTTGCTTGTTCATAGACTTTTAAAAGAATATTCTAATTCTAAATTAACAGATGATAGAATTAAATTATTAAAATTATTGGTTAAAGATGCAGCAAAAAATTCCACTATGAGAGAAATTCAAGCAATGGAGGCTGAACGTGCTTCTAACAAAGTAGCACTACTTTTTTTAACTGACAAGAATATAGGCGAGGTCTTTGATGGAACTGTTACTGGTGTTACTACTTGGGGAATTTATGTCAAATTAAATAAAATTCATTCGGAAGGATTAGTGCGTATACGTGATATGATGGACGATTACTACATCTTTGATGAAAAAAACTTTTGTTTGGTCGGAAAAAGAACGAGAAAAAAATTCGGTTTTGGTGCAAATATTCAAGTACGAATTGCCAAAGTTGATTTTGAAAAAAGACAAATTGAATTAATTCACGAAGGTTAAAAATGTTTACTGGCTTAATAGAAGAAATTGGTTACATACGCTCTATAAATCGTCTGGGAAACTCAATTAAATTTGAAATTGAATCTAAAAAGATATTGAATGATTTAAAAATTAATGATTCCGTTGCTATCAATGGAGTATGTTTAACTGTTACTGATTTAAAGCAAAACTCTTTTATTGCTGATGCCGTTGATGAAACTTTACGTAAAACAACTTTTTCCAGATATAGAATTAATCAAAGTGTTAATTTAGAACGAGCCTTGATGCTTTCTTCACGACTTGGTGGGCATATTGTCCTTGGACATATTGATACAATTGGTAAAATTTTAGAAATTAAAAATGAATCATTAGGTATTTTGTTTAAAGTTTCTTTCCCTGTCGAATTTAATAAATTTGTTGTTAAAGTTGGTTCAATTTGTATTGATGGTGTTAGCTTAACAATTTCAGATTTATTTAATAATTCATTTAGAACTTCCGTTATCCCTCACACTTTCAATAATACAATTTTCCGTGAGTATAAAATTGGCAATGAAGTTAATTTAGAATTTGATATATTAGGCAAATACATAGAAAAATTAACAACAGGCAAATCAGATTTTGAAGATAAATTAAAATCTTTTTTGAGCGAATCATAATTTTTTATGTTTTTCTATAAGTTTTTCTATAAAAAATATTATGAAATTTTACAATATTTTAAAATTTCATAACAATAAAATTATATTATATACTTTCTATATCATTATTACTTTTTATAAACTTAATATAAAGTTGTTTGGCAAAATTTTTACAGTATTTTTGTAATATTTTTAATAGTTAAGTGTTATAAGTGTTATATATAATTATCAAAAGGTAAAGAATATGCTAAACACTTTTTATAAGAGTTTAAGAAGAGTTGATATCGCCTCTATAATAAAGGTAAAAAATATAAGTATAGTATTTACTGCGTTTTTTATTGCAAGTTTAAATTTAATTGCTCAATCTCAAATTAAAATCATTGAATCCAACACACAAAGTTTAATCCTTGAATATACATCATCTGTTGTAGGATTTAATGCGTTCAAGAGCGAAAATGGAGATAGCTGTTTTTTACCAATTATACCCAATACTTATACTGTCGAAGGTACAGTTGGAAGTCCTTCTAAACTACAATATTCTGAAAATATTACTATACCTTCGCCTGATGGTTTTAAATTAGAAGATGTTCAATTTACAAATATTCAAGAATATAATAAGTTAATTTGCCCTAATCCGGAATTATTTACTAATGATATTCTCAAATATCCAATTAATACGAATAATTACAGCAAAATTGATTTGAGCAATATTGTTAATTTGAAATATATTGGAATTGGTGGTAATCGTTATTTAGCAAAACTTACAATTGATGCCGCAAGGTGGGATTATGCAACAAATTCTATTAAAGTTCCTACAAAAATTTTAATAAAAATTTCCTTTGCTCCACAAAATGCAACAACCAAGTTAAATCCTTCAGATATAAAAGATTTATCAGGAATTCCATTATCAATTAATGACCGTGAAACACAAAGTTTTGTTATACCAAGAAATCCTAATTTACCAAAGCTACTCAAAACAACAAAAAATGTTTTACAATCAAGCAACTCGCAAGCAGTAAAAATAGAAGTTGATGAAGATGGAATCTATCAAATTGATGCCTCTCAACTTTCTAATTTGGGGATAAATATCCAGCCAAGCGATGTTCCCACGATTAAAATATTCGGAAATGGTGGAAAGATGCTTGATGAGCAAGTAAGTTCATCTTTGTCAAATTATATGAAAGAACAAGAAATAATAGTGAATACTAACACTGATGGTTCGCTTAATTCTATTGAATTTTATGGAGCATCTACAAAAGGTTTTGAGATAAGAAATAATATTATTACACGTTACCACAACACTTATTCAGACCAAAATTACTATTTGTTAACTTGGGGTGGAGACCCGGGCAAAAGATCTGTTCCACAGGCTACGCCACAAGGCGACGTAGTAAATCGCCCAACAACTTATTACCATAGAACTTTTTTTGAAGAAGAAGTAAACAACCCTTATATTACACCTTGTGGGAGAACTTGGTTCGGAAGAATTGTTTCATCGTCAACTTATATGGATAATTTGCCAAATTTAGACCGCTCACAACCAATTATGATGAGGTTTAGCCTTGCACACCGCTCTCCTTCTTATGGTGTTTTTACCGTTTCTGAAAATGGTTCTCAAATCTTGCAAATGGGCTTACCTGCAGTTGCTTTGAATAATTACGAACACTCAGCAAGAGATTTTAAATCTGTTACTTTTTCTCCAAATCTAATTCAATCTGACAATAGAAGCATAATCAAAATAGATTATTCCAACAACAACAGTCCAACTTCTTCAACCCCCTATTTAGATTATTATGAAATTCATTATCCAAGAAGTTTTTATGCAATTGATAATGAATTAACATTTTATCCTGATACTACATTAAGGGGAATAACGGAATTTGCAGTAAATGGTTTTAGTGGAAATTTGTTGGGATTTGATTTAACTGATATATCTCACCCCAAATTATTAGAAAATTTATCCAAAACTAATGGAATTTATATTTTTAGAAAAAATTTTCAAGATGGAACGTTAAATAGGTTCTATATTTCTGGAAAACTGAAATCCCCTATATTAAGTAAAGTTTCACTTGCAAATATAGAAAAAGATGATAATTCAAATGCAATTTTAGTAACGGACAAATCTTTATTAAATTCAGCACAAAAATACGTGGCATATAGAGAATCAAATAGTAATTTAAAGATAAAAATTGTAACAACAGACCAAATTTACAATGAACGAAATGCCGGCATGCCTGACATAACCGCAATTCGTGATTATATTAGTTTTGCTTACCAAGTTTGGAATAATTCAGTAAAATTTTTAATCATTTGGGGAGATGGTCATTTTGACTATAAAGGCGTGCAGTATAAAACTCCGAATATGGTACCAGCATACGAATCACCTGATGAAGATGTTTACACATTTTCAGAAGTAGAAGATGATTATTGCACAGATGACTTTTTTGCTTGTATTGCTGGTAATGATGATGTATGCGATATACCTTTTGGTAGAATACCTATTAATACAGACAATGAAGGTCTTGCCACATTATCAAAAATTCAAACTTATGAACAAAATTCAAGCATAGATGATTGGCGAACAAAAGTATTTTTAATGGCTGATGATGGGGTTTCGGGAGATTATTATGAAGGTGCAGTCCATGTAAATTATTCAGAAGATTTATTCCACTATTACATTCCATCAAGTATGGTGGTAAATAAATTATATTTAACTGAATTTCCAACTGAAAATATACCAGGCGGCAAAAGGAAACCAACTGCCACAGAAAATATGATAAGCACTTTAAATACATCAGGCGCTCTTCTTTGGAATTGGATTGGTCATGGTAATCCGCAAGTATTAGCTCACGAACACCTTTTTGATAGAGATATTCAGGTTGCCCAAATGACAAATTTACAGAAATTAACTTTTTTAACAGCAGCTACTTGCGATTTTGGTAGATTTGATGACCCCGAAACTAAATCAGGAGCAGAAGCTTTGTTCATAAGTCCAAATGGCGGAACAATTGGCTCTTTTTCTGCAACTCGTGTTGTTTACGGGATCTATAATGCAGAGTTAAATAATTATTTGTACCAAAACCTTTTCAAATTAAATCCTAATACAGGCGATTACTATACATTAGGTGAAGTAATTGAAAAAGTTAAGCAAGTTTATAGCAGGATAAATGATAAAAAGTTCTTTTTGCTTGGAGACCCTACTATGAAATTACTTCTACCAAACTATACTGCTCGGATTGATTCAGTTAATAATAATGAGGTTTCTGATTCAAGTTCAGTTGTTCATCTAAAAGGACTTACAAATGTCCATATTGCAGGTTCAATCATTAATCCTTTATCCAATAATGTTCAAACAGATTATAATGGAACAGCATATGTTACAATGTATGATGGCGACTATATCAAAATAGCTTATGATGATGTCCCTAATAGTGCAACTTTTGTAATTCAAAAAATTGGTGGTGCTTTAAACCGTACCGCTGTAAAAGTCCAAAATGGAAAATTCGCCTCTGATTTTATTATTCCAAAAGACATCAGTTTTTCCGATAGTACTGGTCGTATTTATGCTTACACAATTTCTGATAAAAATATTTATGGCAAAGGCGTTACTCGTAAAATTATCGTTGATGGTATATCAGCAACCTATGTAATTGATGATACCCCCCCTGAAATTAGTATTTATTTAGATTCTCGTAACTTTAAAAGTGGCGATATGGTATCTTCTAATCCACTTTTAATACTTGATTTGTATGATAAAAGTGGTATTAATACAACGGGATTAGGTATTGGTCATCTAGTTGAAGCTTGGATTGACGATAATCCGAATTCAATCAATTTAACAAATGACCTTTCAAGTTCTTTTGATAAACCTAACTTTTCTTCTTTACAGAAAATCCTATATGGCTTACAACCAGGAACACATAAAATTAAAGTTAGAGCATGGGATGTATTTAATAATTTTGCCATTGATAGCGTATTGTTTTCAACTTCACCGGCTAATTCTGGTGGAACAATTAAAAATGCATTAGTTATACCAAATCCATTCCATAGCAGTGGATGCAATATTCAATTTTCGCACAATATTGAACCACCATATACCGCCCAAATTTCAATTTTTAATTCAATAGGCACCCTTGTTAGAACTTTGTATGCAAATGGAACAAATTATAGTTCAAGCACTATTACTTGGGATGGAAAAGATGAAAATGGCAATTCAATGCCAGTAGGAGCTTACTTCTTCCAAATTTATTTGCAAAATAATAATGGAAAAAGTGTTAAAACAAATGCAATTAATGGAATTTTAATTAAATAAAAATTTGTTGAAATTTTAAACAAAAATTAAATTCATTCGTTAATTTGGTATAATTTTTTCAGTAATATTGAATCCATTTCAAAATTAAAATTTTTAAAGGCATATTTATCGTATAATCTTTACTTTGTATAAAAGTAAATCTTGGAGAAACAATGAAGAGAATAAAATTGATACTTGCAATGAGTACAATATTAATAGGTATTTTTACCGCAAACACAGAAAGAACATACGCACAAGCTGGTGGTTCATCCGTACCATTTTTATTAATATCCCCAGACGCAAGAATGAGCGGTATGGGCGAAACAGGTACTGCTATTGCTGATGACATTAATGCAGTTTATTGGAATACTGGAGGACTTGCATTCTTGCAAAATTTCCCTAAACTTAATCAATTTGATGATAATGAACAACCTACACCTTTTAGGCAAGTTGCACTTTCTTTTTCACCTTGGCTACCTCAATTTAATGCTGACTTATATTATAGCTATGGTACTATTGGACAATATTTTGATGCATTGCAAGGTACTGCCGCATTCAACTTTATATTTATGAACCTTGGTGAATTTACTCGTACCGCAGAAGATGGGACTGTCCTTGGGAAGTTTATTTCTAATGAATTTTCAGTCGGATTTTCTTACGGGACAATAGTTGCTCCTGATTTAGGTGTTGGATTTCAATTAAAGTATATACAATCTAATTTAACTCCTACTACTGCTGGTCAACAAAATGCAGGAACTGGTATTAGTGCAGGGTTCGATTTAGGTGTATTGTGGAAACCACAAACTTTGCCTTATTTAGATGATAAATTATCACTCGGCTTTAACTTAAAAAATATTGGTCCTAAAATCACTTATATTCGTGAAGCTGACCCTTTACCAACTACTTTAAATTTAGGTATTGCTTTTAAAGCTTACCAAGATGAATTTCATAGTTTAAAATTTGCCGCTGATTTCAGCAAATTACTCGTTAAACGTGATAGCCTTGATAGTGATCCTTTACCTAAATCCCTTGTTACTGGCTGGCAAAACCCTGGTGCAGATTTATCTATTGGTGCCGAATATTGGTATGAAGATTTAATCGCTTTACGAGCTGGATATTTCACAGAACCTTCTGTATTAGGAGATAGAAAATATTGGAACTTCGGTGCCGGTATTAAATACAACATTTTCAAACTTGATTTTAGTTTTATAAATACTATTGAAGCAAACCATCCACTTGCAAATACAATGAGATTCTCTATGCTAATTGATTGGAGATAATCGTATGTTTTTGTCTTTATAATTTTGTTTGTGTATGTACAAATTAAACAAATAACTTTCAATCCCCTCTTTAATCCTATGATATTATTGAGGGGATTTGTTTTTGAATAACCAAATTTATCCTTTAAAACTATTAGCAAATATAAATATCTATGAAAATTGAAACAGTAATTGCACATTCAAGTGAATTGTTAAGAATAGTATCCAATTCCACTCAACCAACAGATAATTTTTTATCTGATTACTTCCGTAAAAAAAAATATTTCGGAAGCAAAGAACGTAAGTTTGCTTCTAATTTAATTTATTTTGTATTAAGAAATTTAACTTTATTCAAATTCTTTTATAATTTATTAAGAGAACGAAATAATTGGATTAGTACTAAAAATGAATTTGAATCTATTTGCTATATCGCTCTAATGCTTTGTTATTGTTGTCCTAATGAGTTTCCCGATTTTAATCCAAATGAATTAATAAAGAAAATCGAACAAGAACAAAGTACTGAATCTATTTTACAATTATTTTTCACAAATGATTTTGAAAATATTTTAAGTATTATCAAGGATAATTTTACAAAAATCCAAGATGATATTAGTAACTTAAAATTGGAAGATATACTTATTTCCAAAGAAAGCCGCAATTTATTAGTAAATAGATACAGTTTCCCTGAATATCTTTTAGAATCAATTTTAAAAAATTTTATTGATATAAATAGTTTGATTAATTTATTAGAAAATTCAATTAAACAAGCACCAATTTCTATAAGAATTAATTTAAGAAATTCAGACATTATAAGCGTTATAAACTCTTTAAAAACATCTGAAATTGAACCTATTTGTTCACAAATTTCACCAGTGGGTTTAATTTTAAATAAAAGAGTACAGCTAAATGAATTAGATGTTTATAAATCAGGAAAAATTGAAGTACAAGATATTGGGAGTCAATTAATTTCACTTGTTTTAGACCCATTAGAAACCGACAATGTTTTAGATGCTTGTGCAGGTGCTGGCGGTAAATCCTTGCATATTGCAGATTTACAAAACGATAAAGGAAAAATTATCGCCAACGATATTGAATTTCATCGCTTAAAAGAGATCCCGAAACGAGCTTTCAAAAATGGAGTAAAATCAATACAAATACACCATTTTAATTTAAAAACAAAGCAAAATAAATTAATTGAACTAAATAAAGGTAATTTATTTGATAAAGTTATTGTTGATGCACCTTGCTCTGGTTCGGGAACTATTCGCCGCAATCCTATAAGAAAATTTCAAATCAATGAAAGATTAATTAGTAAATTAAATGAAAATCAATTAAATATATTGGAATTCTATTCCAAATATCTTAAAAATGGTGGAATTTTACTTTACTCAACCTGTTCAATACTTCCGCAAGAAAATTCAGAGTTAATCACAAAGTTTTTGCAAAGAAATTCAAATTTTATACCAGAAGATATTCGTCCAACAATTCAAAAGAGTAATATAAATAAAGTCCATTTGCTCCAAGATTATATGGTATCGACAGATTTCCGAGAAGATGAAACTGACGGATTTTTTATAGCAAAGTTGCACAAATTAAATTGAAAATCGGCTCATTATTGCTTTTGAAATTGTAAGTTCATCAGTAAATTCTAACGAAGAGCCTATTGGCATACCCATAGCAATACGAGTAACAGCAACACCAAATGGGTGTAAAAGTTTAGCAATATATTGCGAAGTTGCTTCCCCTTCTACGCTTGGATTTAATGCTAAAATTACTTCTTCTATATTTCCAATTCTTTGAATTAGCTCTTTAATCTTTAACTCATCAGGCGATATCCCTTCTAATGGGCTTATTACGCCATGCAGGACATGATAAAGTCCAAAGAATTCATTTGTCTTTTCAATTGCAATAACATCAGAAGGATCTTCAACAACACAAATTATTCTTCGTTTTCTTTTTTCAGAAGAGCAAATAGGGCAAGGGTCTGTTTCTGTATAATTAAAACAAGTTGAACAAAGTTTTACTTTCTTTTTAATATCTAAAAGTGCCTGTGAAAAGCTTTCAATATAGTCATCATCACTTTTAAGCAAATGATAGGTTAATCTTTGAGCAGTTTTTTTCCCTATTGTTGGCAATGAAGCTAAAATATTAACCATTTTTTCTATAGAATCAGATGTGTAAATCATATTTATGAAATTTTCAGTTTAATTTATCAATTGTTACTATAAATTATTTTCACCAGTAAAGTTGTTAAATTTATCCATCAACTTTTGAGAAAATTTATCTTGTGCAATATTAGTAAAATCCTCTTCTGCGGTTTGGTATGCTTGATTTATCGATGCAACCAATAAATCTTCAAGCATTTTCTTATCGTTCATTGCAATTAAATCATCACTAATATTAATCGTCAAAATCTTCCTTTCTCCGTTTATTTCAATATTTATCATTCCACCGGCACCCGATACTTTATATATCTTTTGGGAGAATTCATTTTGCACTTGCTTGAATTCACTTAGATACTTATCCATATCTTTAAAAAGGTCGTTCAAAATATTTTTCATTACATTCTCGTTTTAAATAAAAAAATTATTAATTTAGTAATTAAATTAAATGAAAAGTCAAAATAATATAAACGAATATAATAAAAAAACAATAAAATAACATAATAAAATTAAGGAGCAATTTAATGAGTATCTTTTCAAGAATTTCAGATATTTTCAAAGCAAACGTCAATGATATGTTAGACAAAGCCGAAGATCCAGAAAAAATGCTAACACAGATGGTTTTAGA
Source organism: Bacteroidota bacterium (assembly GCA_021780815.1). GTDB lineage: Bacteria > Bacteroidota > Ignavibacteria > Kapaibacteriales > UBA2268 > GWF2-33-9. The sequence continues at coordinate 230,436 of JAJXYC010000015.1, forward strand.
AATGGAAGAATCGGTTAATAAAACAACAATGGCAGTTGCACAAGCTATTGCAAATGAAGTTAGTTTACAAAAGAAATTAGAAAAAGCCAAAAAAGATAGCACAGATTGGGAACAAAAAGCAGTTCAAGCATTAGCTGCAAATCGTGAAGATTTAGCACGTGCCGCCTTAGAAAAGAAAAATATAGTTAATAAAAACATTGCTGATTTAGAACCAATTTACGAACAAGCCAAGCAAACTACTGCAAATTTAAGAATTCAATTAGACAAATTAAAAGCAAAATTAGATGAAGCTAGGACAAGACAAAGCACATTGATAGCTCGTTCACAAGCGGCAAAAGCACAAAAACAAATCGCACAACAGTTAGGGGGTGTTGGTGCAGATGCTTTTTCAAAATTTGATAAATTTGAACAAAAAATTGAAAAGATGGAATCGGAAGCAACCGCTTACGAACAACTCGCAGGCGAAAGTACAAGCCTTGATGATGAATTTAAAAAATTAGGTACTTCGTCTGATGTTGATTCAGATTTACTTGCTTTAAAAGCCAAGATGGGTTTGCTTTCTTCTAATGCCAATGATGAAGAGAACAAATAAAGGAGCATCTATGGAAACACCTTATGAATTAATTCATTCTACAAGTATAAAAGTCGAAGACTTTTTAAAAGTTAATTTCCCTGATTACATAACTTTTGATGAACATAGTTTCACCATTAAACAGGGTTCAACAATTGTTATGATCAAAGTAAGACCTTACACTAACGAGGATACTATTATTGAGTGTGTTGCCACAGTTGTAATTGGGGCAAATATTACACCAGATTTAATGAATTTTCTTTTAAGGAAAAATGCTGAGTTACATTTTGGGGCTTTTGGTCTTTTGTTCGATGGTACTATTGTTTTTACTTATTCTATCGCAGGGAAAAACGTAGATAATAATGAATTAGATGCCGCAATCAAGTCTGTTGCAATCATCGCCGATTATTATGATGATGAAATAATTAATTTAGCAGGTGGCAAAACATCTACTGAAGCAGAAATTTAATGCAAAACAATAAAACAAAAAAAATACAGATATAAAATAACCAAAAGGCTGCCTTTTATTTTACTAAAAGACAGCCTTTTAAATTTTGTTGTTATATCGCACTAATTGTAATTTTTAAACTTGATATGCCTGCCTTAAAGACAAATATCCAACTGAACCAAATCCAATTAAAAACATTAGCTGGAATGGGATGGCGGCAATTTCAAGATAATAGATAGAAATTGCAATTCCAATTAAGAAATACAAAGCTAGTGCAAGCTCAAAAATAGCGGTTTTATGTATTTTCCTATTTCTTGACGATTTCAAAGCGGCAGTTGTGTTACGTCCAATAATACCAGCTTTTGGAGTACGGACAAATCCAGATTTCTTCCCAATTAAAGCTTCAATAACGGCTTTGGTATTATTAACAGCAAATCCCATACTTCCTGCTAAAAACAAAGGAAAAAGTAACAATCTTTTTTGCCAATCTAAATGTATTGTCTTCTGAGCAAATGTATAGAATAGAAAAGTTGAAATCGATGCAAGAACAAAAATAGACATAAGCGAATAGAAATTATCGTAAGAAGTAGTAATGTTCTTTAAAATAACAATAGGAACGTTCAAAATTGCAACAATAACAATAAATGGAAAAACAATATTGCTTGTAAGATGGACAAAACTTTCAAGTTTAACTTTCAAAGGAAAGTTACTTTTTAATACAGCAGGCAACAATTTTTTAGCAGTTTCAACAGCCCCTTTTGTCCAACGGAATTGTTGAGTTTTCAAAGCATTAATATCGGCAGGTAACTCAGCGGGAGAAGTAACGTCGTTTAAATAAACGAATTTCCATCCTTTAAGTTGCGCTCTATAAGATAAATCCAGGTCTTCAGTTAACGTATCAGGTTGCCAATTCCCTGCATCATAGATACAAGATTTGCGCCAAATTCCTGCTGTACCGTTAAAATTAATAAAGAACCCTGATTTATAGCGTACTTGTTGTTCAATAGCAAAATGTCCATCAAGTGCTAATGCTTGCGCTTTCGTAATGAAAGAATATTCTTCGTTAAGATGCTCCCATCTTGTTTGCACCATTCCAACTTTAGGATTATTAAAATGTGGAATAGTGTTCAAAAGGAAGTCGGAATTAGGGAGAAAATCTGCATCAAATATAGCAACAAATTCACCTTCCGCTACTGACAAACCTTCTTTCAATGCACCAGCTTTAAATCCTGTACGGTTAACTCTATGGATATACTTAATATTGAAACTTAAGTTTTGGTATTCTTGAACTATCAATTTCAATATATCTTGTGTTTCGTCCGTAGAATCATCTAAAACTTGTATTTCAAGTTTTTCAGATGGATATTTAATTTTGCAAACTGTACGGACTAATCGTTCAGCAACTACAGCCTCATTAAATAACGGGATTTGAATTGTTACTTTAGGCAAGTTATCAGGTAATTCTTCTTTTGGCATTTTCATTTTGTTATATTTTCTGTAATATAACAAAAGTATTAAACCATGAATACCGAAGCTGAACAGAACCAGCAGCGATAGGAAATAAAAGATAAGTATAAATGTTTCCATAAGCGGATTATTTATCCCCTTTTTTTTATAATAATGTTTACCAACCAGAAATTACTGAAAGTAAGATGTCTTCGGCACTATTTTTTAATATTGTTTGTATAGCATCATTACGGCCTGTTATACCGTCCGCAACCGCATAAAAACTATAATTTGTAAATTCTTTTTCCCAGAACATCTTCTTTTTCACGTTATCAAAATATTCAACTTTACAATTTACTTGTATTTTACGTTCCTTTTCTAATTCTCCCGGATTAACTTGTGATACACTTTCAGTTATTGACATTATTTTTACTGTCAATTGCGCATCACCTCTTGTTTCTTCTACTTTCAAAGTTCCATCGTTTTGAAAGTTTTTAATAAGTTCATTTGTTAAGAAATCTTTAAATTCGGGTACTCCGTAGGAACTTTGATCCACAACCGACGGTATTTCTATTGTTTTTATATAATCAGGCACATTGCCCCCAACAAATGAATAACATCCATAAAGAAAAAGAAATGTCAATGAACGTACTACTATTTTTATTTTTTGTTTTAAAAACAATTTCAAAATTGCAAGTTAATGTAAATTCAAAATTAAACACAACTCACCAAATAACAATATTTTTTTTTTCTTTGATTAATTTATTACTATTCAATTAATTAGTTAATTATTCTTAACCCAAATTACCTTATACGCCAGATTATGTAAACTACTTTTAATTCTTACAAATATTACTTGGCTTAAAATCTCTGGTAAATTTAAAATTATTTCATTTGTTTGATTAAAAGATTTTGCATCATAGATTGTTCTAATTTCATTGCCAAAGAAATCATATAATTTTATCTCACTTATTAAACCCAAATCTTTCCTTGCAAAAATCTTGATTATGTTTTGGTCCGGAAAACCTTGGACTTCATATTCATCATTTGCAATGTTTGGTAGTTTCACATCATTTGTAGCAATAGCAGAAATTAAACTACTTGCTAAATCCTGTCTGTTTGTTTGAGCGCCAACAAGCAATGTAATGGTTTTCGTTGTCATTGGTGCAAAGTCCCCATTAAACATAATACCTGTAAACAAGCTTCTATCCGATAAAACATCACTTTGAAGGCTTGTTCCACTTGTTAGCATTTGTATTTGTTTATTTCTTGTAAAATTAGAGGTAAAATCGTAATCTAATCCAGCAATTTCAGCAGTAGTATTATCTTCCTTAGACAAGGCTACACATCCTACAAATATATTCACATTAGGCTTGTAAATTATTTCAGCCCCTAATGATGAAAATTTACTCTTAATTGATGAATTATTGATTTCATCAAATAATTGAGCAATATTATGATCAGCATCTTCATTGATATCCCAATCGTAATAATAACCTAACGCTAAATTTTTTAATGTAGTTTGTGTATTATTTTTTGTCGTAATATCTATTTGTGCAACATTAGGATTAGGAAAACTAACTTTTTGAGTAATTTCAAGCCCAATTTTATCCTGCGGGTCAGAATAACTATCATTAATTATATTAGTATAGTAATCAGGAAGAGCAAATTTCTTTTCTGTTTGAAATGGTTGGTCAAAAATTGAAACAACCTTTTGTGCATCTTCTTCAATTATTAAACCTGAATTTCCGTAAAGTTGATTACCAATACCTTTCAAAGTAAAGCCTTTTCCTTCTTGGCTATTACCATTTGAAACAAAGCCAAAATCACCTTTATCACTCATAGAAAAAATAATGCTATCGGATTCAAAAGTGGCAAAATTAGCAGTTGGGATAAAATCTAATTTAAACATATCGCTATAGTTATTATCGGCAGATACATCCATACGTAGAATTACCCTATTAGGATTATCTTTAAGAATTAAAATTTCAAATGGTCCAATTTCTGTCTCGTCATTTGTATTTATATAATTTATTGTCGCATTAGGTTGGATCACCTGAATTGAATTAGCTGGGTCATAAACATCACTTAAAGTAAATTTAACATTTGATGCTTTACCTAATATATCTTTAATTTTAATCATAAGATATGCAGTATCTTTTGTAGCAAAGCGATTTACTTTTATTCCACTTGAATTTTGCCATAAATAATCAGAGGGCTTCAAAGCAGGAATGGAAAATGGGTCTACCGTTACAACTTTATATAAATCTAATCGACCCGGCACTAATTTAATGTCAGCATAAGAAATATTATCGCTTGTAACATCATCAGTACATTGTCGTACAAATTCAAGAGACTGTAAAGGTGTTAAATTAGGATATTTAGACCGAGCAAGAGCAACCGCACCAGCAACAACAGGTGATGAGAATGATGTTCCACCTTCCGCATAAGAATAACCACCGTCGTTTGTTGTAGAATAATCACCCATCCCTGGTGCTAAAATATTTACTTGCACACCCATACAAGAAGTTTCAGTTGTAATGGCATCGTATTGATCAACTTCTCCGACTCCAAGCACTCCATAATAGCCGGCAGGATAATATGTATCATACCTTGTGCCACCATTTGTACCAATATTCCCGCCTGCGGCAACAATAGCCACACCATTAGCAACTGCATAATCAATTATACTTTGTTCTAATTCCGAAAATTCTCTTGGTCCACCCCAACTTAAATTTAATACTGAAAAATGATGTACAGCCGCAAAAACTATGGACTCATTCCCAAAAATAATTGAACTTCCTGAACCTGCCGCTTTAATTGGAAACAATCTACAATAACCACCTATCCCGGCAATACCTAAATTATTGTTAAATGTTGCACCTGCTACACCTGCCACCATTGTTCCATGCTCCACAGAATTGTTTGTTGTACTACCCCAACCTTGACTTTCTTGGTCTCCCAAAAAATTATATCCTTGATAATCATCAATATAACCATTACCATCATCATCAATCCCATTATTAGGGATCTCGCCCCAATTTGTATATAAAGAATTTTTAATATCTTCATGTGATTGATAAACTCCATTATCGCTTACCGCTATAACAACCGAACTATCACCTTTCCAAACACCCCATGCTTCTTCTGCCTTTATATTACTCAAACTTGTCTGCATGCTATAATATGTATCATTAGGTACAAAAGATTGTATTTGATATCGATAATACGGTTCCGCTTTATCAATTTCTGGAAACATTGACTGTAAATAGTTGCAATAATGTTTCAAATTCACGGTTCTCGGAAGTTCTATGATATATGTTTTTAATATTGGTATCTCAGCTTCTTGGATTTTGCTTACATCTAAATTCTTCCCTTGCAAAAGAAAATAATTCTTCGGATTATATTTTAATGAATATTCAGAAAGTAAAATTGGATTTATTGTCCCATTAATTTGTTTTTGCAAATAATCAAGTTCCGATGGTTCATTCCTAATATCTTGTTTAAATCTTACAAGGATTTTATTGCCTATTCCATATTCATTTTTTTGAGAAAAACTTATTGAGGATATTCCCAAAAAAGTTAAAACTATAATAAAGATTATTTTTTTCATATTATTCTTGCTCTTTGTATATAATATTGCTTTAATTTATTTACAAATTTAATAGATTTTTGTCAATAAATTATTATCTAAAAAAAATTAATGCTTTGATTACTATTGTCAATCAAATTAAAATTCAGAAACTGTAATCAATCAATTTAATCTTTCATTTTTAAAATATTGATAAAACTAAATAGAAGAAAATTCGTTATTAGGCTTATATATAAAGATTAAAATTATATGATAAATAAAATAAATAGGATTAATCAAATTGCAATTTTTGCATTATTAATTTTATTAGTCTTTTATCCCAGCAATGCAAAAAAAACATCTACTTTAAACTATCCAACAGACTTGATTAACCAGATAGTATCAATGAAATGGATGAAAAACAATTTGGATTATATCAAAATAACAACTGACAGAGATGCCCCGGTTGAAATTCCACTTTCCAAAATTTTAGATTCTATACCACAATGGATAGGTAAAAATAGCAATTATTTACATTTGCTCCATAATAATCAAGATATTCATTTTTATTTAATTGATAACAATGGAGTTCTTGATGATAACGACACTCTTATCTTTGTTGGTTCACGTGCTTATGGTGATACTACTTATTGGGATAATTATGCCACTGAGGAGCCTTTTTTTGTAACTTATGATGACAGTTATAAATATCCTCAATTTAAGATTATAAGCAGTAGTACTGGTAATTTTAATCAGGAAATAGTTTCAACAAATTTAAATGTACATATTGAAAAAGATTCTACTCGCTCCTATGGAAAAGATTTGTATGATTCAAACAATAGCGATGACGAAGGCTGGTATTGGAAAGAATTAATCCCTGATGAAAGTCAGCCAAGCTTGAATACTTTTACTACACCACTACTAATTCAACCTACCGGTACTGAACCTGTAAATATAAATTTAATTTTTAAAAGCGTAACTGATACGCTTTTAGATGCCCTTCCGTCCAATAAATACCCTGAATACAGAGTTGCTGTATTTTTCAATGGCGATTCGTTAGGAAACAAACAATTTACAAGAATCCGTAAAGATTCGTTTATGCTTTCGTTCACACCTAAACAAATTTTTAATGGCGTAAATTCTATCTCTGTAAAAAGTTATGTGCAACATCCATTAAGACTTGGGGCGGTTAGCATTGCTTATATCAATTCAAAATTGAATAGTTCGCCTTATAAAGATGAATACACTGATTGTATTAATTTTTCAAATATTCAAACCAATTCTTTTGTTAACTATTATGGTTTAAAAAGCCCTTTTTCTATTGCTATTGATACAATTAATAACACTATCCAATTCCCTGAATCTTTTCAAAGTAATCCGATGTTGTTTGCATCAATAAAAACAAATAATCCATATTTTGCAGTTAGATTTGTAGATAGCACTTTTTATGACTTCAATCCGGGCTTTCATTTAATAAAATTCAATTCTGCTCAAAATAATTTCACTCAAATATATCAATGGTATTACCAAGACACCTTACGCAGTATGATACAATCTTCATCAGACAACGATTTCTTTGTAATAGGTTATAATGGCGACAATTTAATCCCACAAGCATATTTAAATGATTTACAAAATATCGGTTTTACAAAGGCTAAAAATCTAACAGTAGGTGATAGTTGGTTGTTTATTTTTACTAAGTCAAAAGTAATTTTCGAAGATGTGCAAAATAATTCTAATCTTGCAATGTTCAAAGGTGAAATAGCGAAAACAAGCATAAAAAATTATTATGCAAAAATATTGCTCCCTCAAAGTAGCTCGTCATCAATTTTAGTCCAAGAAGACCTTAATTTCGCAAATTATCATATATTGAAAACTTCAAAACCTTATTTGTACGATACTACTAATTCAGGAAATGTGCTAGTTGTTTACAATAAATACTTTGAATCTATTGCTCAAAGATATTATAAATTAAGAGAATCAAGCGAAAACAAGTTAAAATTAATTGATGCCGAAGATATTTATAACGAGCTGAATTATGGTAAAAAAAGCCCATTTGCAATAAAGAAATTTTTGCAATATTCATATAATTTTTGGCAAGATTCTATAAAGACATTAGTTTTAATAGGTAATGCAAGTTGGGACCCATATAGGCGACTTCCTACTTCAATTGCAACAGATTACATACCAACTTATGGCTTTCCCCCAGCTGATTTTTGGTATTCAATTTTAGATAACGACTTAGTCCCTGATATTTCAATAGGAAGAATTTCAATAAGTACAATTGACGATGGCAACAATTATATTGATAAATTGACTTTGTATGACCAAGTGCCAGACCAACCTTGGATGAAAAATTTTCTATTTTTATCAGGTGGATTAACTGCCGATGAAAGGAAAATATTTGCAGATGCAAAATCTTACTTTTTTGATGATTACGTTAAAAATCCCCCTTTTTGTGGAACTTCCGATTCAGTAGCAAAATATGACAATACAATAGGAGGTAATGCTGAAAGTGGTCAAATTCGAGAAAAAATTAATCAAGGTGCGCTTTGGGTAAACTTCTTGGGACACGCTAATCAAAGTATTTTTGATATGGATGGTTGGCAAGTAAATAAACTTAATAATTACGCAAAATATTCTTTTTTCTCTACTATATCTTGTAATACAGGCGCACATGCTGAACCGGGAATGCTTAATTCAAGAAACGAAGATTATGTTTATTTCAAAGATAAAGGTTTTATTGGCTCAATTGGTTCATCTACTTTTGGCTGGGTAGATGAAAACCGCTATATTGTTGTAAGAATTATGTCTCAACTTGCTGATTCTAATTCAAAATACTTGTATATAGGCGACCTTGAAAATTATGGAAAAAACGGATTAGCAAATGAAGGCTCACAATTAGAAACTAAATATCAAAATTCGCTAATCGGCGACCCCCTTTTAAAATTGAGAGTTAGTAAGAAACCAAATTTATATATTTATTCTCCTGAATTTGCCATAGTTAATAATCAAGGTTCTCCTAATGTTTCTATTAATGATACATCAGCTATTTTTAAAGGAATAATTTACAATAATGGGTTCCAAACTAATTCACCAATCAAATTGTTATTTACTGATTATTATAACAATACAATTGATACTTTTTCGATAAATCTACCTATTATCTGTTTTAGCGAAGCCTTTGTTGCTTCTTTGGATATATCTGATAAACCCGGCGAACACCATCTTAAAATAGAAATTGACCCAGAAAACAAAATAAATTCTTTAAAACTTGAAAATAAATTTTTTGAAACTGATTATTATGTTTACTCAAATAATTTATTAATGCTGGACCCATTCCCATTATGGAATATTGAAGCAAATAACCCACAATTTAGGTTTATTAACCCTAAAAATAATAATAACACAAATTACTTCTTTTCAATTTTACAGCCAAACGATTCGCTTTTATATTCAAGCAGTCCAGATGAAATAAAAATCAAAGAAAATTACCTCGAATGGCAACCAAATATTAAATTACCTGATGGTAATTACATAATTACTGGATATTATAGACAAAAAGATTCAACACAAAGTAACCCTTTACAACTACCAGTCAGTGCAAGTTCTGAAACAATAAATAATGGAGTGAAAATCAAAGAAGATGATAAGGAAACTTTTACTTCTAATATTTACAACAACATTGAATTTGATTCTTCTGCAATGAATTTAAAAATACAAGATAATATTTTACAAGCCAAACTTGTTGCTGTTTCAGGAAATGATTCCACAGTTGAATGGGGAAATATTGAATTAGGTAAAAATGTATTCATAGATAACAGATATTATCGTGGTTTTAATGTAGTAACTATCCCCATAATAAATTCCCCTGATATGATAGAACATTCAACTTACAGGCAATTTGATACTTGGGTTGATGGGGATAACTGGACTGGTGACTCCTCTTCTGTAAAGTTAGTTCAATATCTACGGGATTCAATTCCTGACAACGTTTATGTATTAATTGCTACTACCAGCAGGTCGTTTAAAATTCCAGTATTAAACCAGATGTATAACCCAACATCAGTTGGTTCATTTGATACTTTGAAAACTGTAATGAGAACTTTTGGATGTAGGCTTTTTGATAGTATTAGTGGCGAACTAACATACCCTGCTGTTGCTTGGGATGGCTGGAAACATTCTTATGCAATGATAGGAAGAAAAGGTTGGAAAATTGGCGAGGCTATTGAAGCAATGAATCCTTACGGAGACAGTGCAACCATATATTATCCTTTGAGATTTTACCAACTCCAAGGTTCTTTTGAAACTCCTTTTTGGGGCTCTTCTAACAAATGGCTCAAAGCTATTGTTAATTCCAATGCAAGTTCTGATTCATCAAGCAATTTCATAATTCAACTTGCTATTGTTGGAAGGAACAATACCCAAAATGATACAATCAATACTTTTAATTTAGCTGCTAATACCGAAACAGTCGATTTATCTGATAGTATATATAGTCATTACCAACAAATTAAATTTGTTTTTAATTATCAAAAATCTAATATTTACTCTGAACCACAAGTTAATTCAATTGAAGTCAATTTTATGCCTGTTCCTGAAATTGCTTTAAAAAAATCTTTATGCGTTATTGATGATTCACTTAATCAAAGAGGAGCAAAATCCATCATACATATTGGATTTGAAAATATTTCCAAAAGAAGTCCGGCAAAAAATATAGCCTTGCAAATTGATAACTTTAATAATAATGGAATTACAAATTATTATTCTAATACATTTAACCAATTAAATCCAGGCGATAGTATTGAATTTTCATTACCCCTCGATAATAGTAATTCTTCCCTTATCAATAACTATAAAATTTCACTAAATCCTAATAAAACTTTAAATGAATTATATAATTTTAATAATCAATTAGTCCTATCAAATAGCGTTTATGAAGATACTACCAACCCTCAAATTGATGTGACTTTTGATGGTAAAAAAGTTAATGATGGAGATTTTGTCGCAAAGCAACCTTTAATTGATATTAAAGTATATGATAACTCTAAGTTCCCTATTTCTGATAGTTCTAAAATTGAAATTTTCATTAATGGTGGATTTATTACCCCTGATATTACTGATTTTTACTATTTCAACTCTATTAATGATAATTCTAATTATAAATGTCAGCTAATAATAAAGCCTAAAAAATTAGAATTTGGCGATAATTTAATAAATCCGTCTAATAATATCCGAATAATTGCAAAAGATTATAGTGGCAATAGTGATACAGTCCTGTATAAACTCAACGTTAGACAAAATAATCTTATTAGCAATTTTACTGTATCTCCTAATCCAGCACAAACACAAATTTCTCTGCTATATGATTTCTATGGGCAATTTTTGTCGCAATATTCTACATTAGACATTTATAATTTTTCTGGTCAATTAGTCAAAACGGCAAATTTAATTACTCTTTTAGGAAATAATGACAACAAAATAAATCTATATGATAATTGGGGAAATGAGCTCCCCCCTGGGGTTTATTTCTACATTTTCAATGTTAATTCAATTTTTTGGACTGAACCTATCAAAGGCACATTTTTAATTATTAACTAACTTTTTGAGAAATTAATGAAATTGCTAAAAATTTTATCAGTTATTTTTGGAGTAATTGTTTTTGTTGTATCTGTATCATTCATAATTGTTTTGCAATACTTAAATCAAAAGAACATCACTCCTGAAAAGAATTATATTAAATTGCCGTATGGTAGTTCAACTGCCAAAATTATTGAAATTTTTAATGAGGAAGGGTATTTAAAACCTAAATGGTTTTTTGAACTTTATTTGAAGTTCCAATATAAATCAAAGAAAAAATTTATAGAAGCAGGAACTTACGAAATTCCTCCTGAAATAACAAACAAAGAATTAATTGAAAAATTATTTTCAGATGATTTACTTTCAAGGAACAAAATAACCATTGTGGAAGGATTTAATATATACGAAGTAGCCCGAGCTTTTAAGCACTATTTACAAAAAGATTCTCTTGAAGTTATTAAACTGCTAACATCAAAAGAATTTGCCAAAAGTTTAGGTTTGAACTCTCCAAATTTAGAAGGTTATATAATGCCTGAAACATATTTTTTTGATAAAGAAACAAGTTTACAAGATATTTTAGGATTTTTAGTAAATGCACAAAAGCAAATATTAAAAAGCATTATTGGTAGTTCAACAACTATTTTAACTGAATATGATGTTTTAAAAATCGCAAGTATTATCCAAGCAGAAACTTCGGTGGTTGATGAGATGCCTATTATTAGCAGTGTTTACCAAAACAGATTAAAAATCGGCATGCTTTTACAAGCAGACCCAACTTTACTTTATCCTTTTTTCCCGCAAAAAAATATAACAAAAGCAATTCTACATACAAATACACCTTACAACACTTATTTAAATAAAGGACTTCCACCAACTCCAATAAATTCTCCCGGCAAACAAGCAATATATTCGGCAGTACATCCGGCTTTAACTAATTATCTTTACTTTGTAGCAAAAGGAGATTCTACCAAAACACATAATTTTTCTACTAATTTTTATGAACATACAAAAAATGTCAGAAAATATAAATTTTCCAAACTAAACTAATAATTAAATATTTTTTTTTAATTTTGATTTATTTTATTAGAGGATTTATGGAAGATTCTACAAATTTCAATCAGTTCAATTCTGAAACAAATTCTAAATTCGTACTTTTGAAAATGTCCCGTGATATGAATTTTATATCAATTATTGGTATAATTTATGGTGCAATTCAAAGTATTTCAATTATAGGTGCTGTAGTTGGATTACCAATTATTTTTGCTTGTCTGCGATTAAAAGAAGCCGCAGAAGCTTTCCGCCATTTTAGTTCTACGGAAGATAAAAATGCTTTAAGTTTCGCTTTCGAAAAACAAGCCCGAAGCTTTGAGATATTAAGAATTCTAATTATTGTTTCTTTGATATTTTACGGACTTTTAATTATTGCTCTGTTGTTTATCTTAATACCTTTCATCTCTAATTGGAATCATTACGACTTTAAATAGTTGTTTGAAGTTTTTCTTTTTTATTTTTTTATAATTTGTACCAATAATTTTTAAATTATTATGATTAAATTTTTCTATAAAGTTATCTTCGTTATTTTTACTTCTTATTTGGCAGCTTTTGCCAAAGATTACATTAAAATTGTAAATAAATCAACCAATTTTCAAGAACAGTGTTCACAAAATTTTAATATTGATTTAGGAATTAGTAATTTAACTACAAATCAGCCCATCACCATAGATTCTATTGTAATTGCAAATCCGCATTACAAAATTCAATATAAACTAACAGAATTACCTTTTGTATTAACACCAGCATCCTTGAAAGAACAATTAATTCAAGTAAACTTTAATCAAAATTTAGATTATAATTTGAACTTTTTAGTTTACTATACAATCAATAACTGGCATCAATCTTTTGTTGAAAATAGCATTATCAATATTGAGTTTGTTTATAATGATTTATATGATAATTTCACACAAAATAAAGTTTCATTAGAATTAAAGAGTGCATTAGCAAGTTATTTAAGTACTCACACTGCTTATACATATAAAGAAGCACGTCAATATATGTTTGGCTCGATTGATAATGTTGATGGCTGGGTAGAATGCGTTTATACAGGACGAAAATTACAAACAACAACTATTCCAGATGTTAATACAACTCATTTTAATAACGAGCATACTTGGCCCCAATCAATGGGAGCAGATTATGAACCTCCTAAAAGTGATTTATATCATATGTATCCTACTGACGAAACGGCTAATACAAAAAGAGGTGATTATCCCTTTGGATTTGTAAAATCAAATATTATGTGGTCGGAAAGTGGTTCTATGTTAGGCAAAGATGAAAATGGTGCAATTGTTTTTGAACCAAGAGATGTTCATAAAGGTAACGTTGCAAGAAGCTTATTTTATTTCGCCACTGCTTATAATAATCCATATAATTATTTAAATTCGCAAGAGAAAACATTGAGACAATGGATGAATATTGATACCGTAGATAATAGGGAAAGAAAAAGAAATTCGGATATAGCAGCTTTACAAGGTAAAAGAAACCCTTTTATTGACCATCCTGAATTTATAGACCGAATTTATAGTATAAGCACTAACGAAGATTTTCCTGCAATTCCTCAATTGTTTGTACAACAACAAGTTAATATATCTTCTTTCTTTTTAAAAGAAAATGAACCTTACAAACTTTTCTTATCTAATAATGGCAACTCTACTATTATCATTGATTCAATTTCGTTAGAAAATACGGGAAACGAACAATTGGTTAATAATTATCAAAATATTACAAATTATACTTTGAATACCGATACAACAATTGCAATTAATGTTTATTTTGCTGATAATTATCAGAACAATCAGCAAAAAAGCAATTTAATTATATATTACAATGGAAATTCTCAAATTAAGGTAAATTTTAAGGAACTGTATTTTAATGCTGTTACAGAAAAAGACAACTTGCAAAATATATCAATTTACCCGAATCCTTCTAATAATTATACTTATCTCATAATTCCAGGCTCAATTTCTACAAATTCAATTAAACAAATTGTTTTGTATAATTCATTCGGTGAAGAAGTAAAAGATAATTTTAGTTTTTCAATGGAGGATAATTCATCAATTCGTTTAGAATACAATTTGCAATCTAACTACTATTTTGTTAGATTACAAGTAAAAAATCAATTTATAACCTTACCTTTAATAATTTCAAAATAGAGAACATCAGTAAAACAATTTGAAAGAAAAAGAGGCTGTCTCATAAACATCATTCTGTGAACAAGATAATTGATATACAATTCCAGAATGAAACTTACGAGACAGCCTCTAATTTTAAGTTTTAATGACTAATCAATTTCTAGTGCAATCAATCTGGTATTATCTGCATATTTGCATTTAAACATAATAGCATCACCAGAAGATTTAGAATCTATAATTTTTTTAAGTTGTCCTGTGGTTTTAATTTCTTGCATATCAGCAGTAACAATCACACCATTTGGAGCCATACCACGTTGTGCAGCTTGGGAATCCCTTTTAACACTAACAATATAAACTCCATTAGAAACATTTAATTGGTCTTTTTGTTCTTTTGTTAAAGGTGCAACAGTAAACCCAAGTTTATTAAAATTAACTGAAGAGTTATTATCCACAGAGTTTCCATTATCCCCTGCCGAAACATCATTTGAAGAAATATCTTCATTTCTTGCTTCTAATGTAATAGTTTTCTCTATCTCTTTTTTATCACGCCAGATTTTAATTTTTATTTTCTCCCCAACTTTTTTTCTAATAATTACAGATTGTAATTCAGGGACAGAATTTACAGGAGTATCGTCAATGGCAAGAATAACATCTTGGGATTGGAGACCACCTTTTGCAGCAGCAGAATTTTTAATTACATCATTAACAAGCACACCTTTGACTTTGTCTAATCCCAAAGATTTAGCAGTAACTTTATCAATTTCACCAATCATCACGCCGAGAGCTGGTCGGTTTACTTTCCCACTAACAATAAGGTCTTCAACAATAGTTTTCACAATATCTACAGGAATAGCAAAGCCATAGCCCATAAATCCACCTGTTTCAGTTGCAATTGCCGCATTAATTCCAACTAAACTACCTGATAAATCAAACAATCCACCACCGCTATTTCCCGGATTAATTGCGGCATCAGTTTGGATATAATTCTCAATTTGATAGTTTGATTTTTTCGGTAATTGTAGTTGTCCTCTACCAATTGCACTAATAATACCTTTGGTAACAGTAAAATCCAAGCCTAATGGATTACCAACAGCAACAACAAATTCTCCAACTTTAACATCTTTCATGTCAGCGAAATAAGCAGGTTTTAAGTCCTGTGCATCAATTTTAATCACTGCAAGGTCAGTAGAAGGATCAGTTCCAACTACCTTTGCTTTGTATTCAGATTTATCATATAAAATAACTTTGATTCCATCTTTTACAGCGCCATCGACAACGTGATTATTAGTAACAATATATCCATCTGAACTTATAATTACACCTGAACCAAAGCCTTGAACTTTTTGTTTGTCCGGCATTTGGTCTCCACCACCAAAAAACGGATGGAAATCTTTAAAGAAATCACTAAATTGATTTTCTTGCTCTGATTCAACGCTAATTGCAACAACAGTTGGTAAAACTGCTTTACTGGCATTTTCTATTGCGCTATTAAATTGCTTTACTACATCAGGAAGTTGTGTCGGCGGTGCATCGGCACCTATTTTAGTAGTATTGCCTGCGATTGCTTGAAAATATTGTGGGTTAATAATTGCTATTGCAATTACCGTTGTCAAGACTATTCCAAAAAAGTAAATAGCCGTTTGCAAATATTTGTTTCTCATATACAACCTTTCTTTATTAATACTTTATTTTTTGTATTAGAATTAAACTTTAATTTATTAATTTAAGACGATTAATATTTTATTTAATTAATGTGTAAATATAAGAAGCAATATTTCTCTGTATCATAGTTGTGTTATTAATTAAAAACGTTTAAAAAATAATATTATTTTTTCTATTCATCTTTTTTGGGTGGTTTAACCAAAAAGATATTAGACGGGTCATCGGTAATCCCTTGTAAAGTACCTTTCAATTCAGCGTTAGTTTTACGTAAATCTTCAATTAAATTTTGTAATGAAAACATTGTCAGTTCTGAACGAATAGAAAAACGAGTTATTGTTTTATCTACATTCGTCATAGTAGTATCATAATTGCTATAAACTTTATCGAGAAAATTATTAATATCAATTTTTTGAATTTTATCTTTTAAACTTTGAATAGTAGAAAGTAACTCATTTGAACCATTAGATATATTATAAGATGTTTGAATAACATTAGCAATAATTTTTGTTGTATCTAATTGATTTAATAATAAAGCTAAGCTATTAGAAGCATCTTTTACATTTTCCAAAGAAGATTTAATATTCTCATCTTTCAAAAGTGCATTGAGATTTTCTAACATATCAATCAATTCATTGGAAATTTTAGCATATTTAACTTGCAAAAGGTCGTTGAAAACTTCTTTTGCCGCAATAGCAATTTCATCGATACCTGACGGTGCTGAATAAATAACAGGGAACTTTGGATTAAAACTTAATTTAATTTTAGAATAGTTCTCGCCTTTTTCAGGGTGAAAAAGTTGCAAAAATTTTCCACCTGCAATTCCAGAATATTCAGATTTAATCATCATATCTGGGGTTATTTTTATTTTAGGGTCAATTTGCATTTGAACTTCTACTAAATTACCATCAGGAGCAATTTCAACAGCACTTACATTACCCACAGGAACACCCAAATATTTAACAGGCGAACCTTGTTCCAAACCTTGAATTGAACCATCAAAATAAGTTACAAAAATCTTTTTCTCCTTAAAAAATTCATTTGCACCTAACCACATTACCACTGCAACAATTGATGCAATCCCAAACAATACAAACAATCCAATTATAAAACTTGATGTAATCTTTGTTGTTGCCATATTTGACCTATCTAGAAATTCCTGTTAAAAAAATTATTAACGATTTTATTTTCTGACAATTTCAACTCATTTGCAGCACCAATATCTAAAATACCATTTACAGAAGTATCTAATAAAATAACTCTATCTGAAATATCATAGATACTTGCTAAATCATGAGTTACAATAACCATTGTAGTTTCCATAGATTGATTAATTTCTTTAATTAAATGGTCTAATGAAGAAGATGTAATGGGATCTAATCCTGACGAAGGTTCATCAAAGAATAGTATTCCAGGGTCTAATGCCATTGCTCTGGCAAGAGCGGCACGCTTTTTCATTCCACCACTTATTTCAGACGGTAAATAATTTTGAAAACCATTTAAACCAACTGCGCTTAATTTTAAATCAATCGTATATTTAATTTGCTCATCTGTCAATTTAGTATATTTTTTTAATAGCAGTTCTATATTTTCAAATAAAGTCATTGAAGCAATTAAACCACCAAGTTGGAACATAACACCAAAACTTTTAATAATCAAATTTCGCACCTTTTCACTTGCAGGGAAAAACTTTGTATTATTTACGTATATTTCACCACTTGTTGGTTCTTCTAATCCAATAATTTGGCGGAGTAAAGTACTTTTACCACATCCACTACCTCCTGCTATACATACTATTTCGCCTTTGTTTATATTAAAATTTATGTCCTTTAAAACAATATAATCGTTATATTGCTTTGATAAATTTTTAACTTCAATAACCACTTCATCTTTCATACTTTATAATCCTAAAATAGGAAACAAAAATGTAAAAACAGCATCTATTAAAATAATATGAAAAATTGAAGTTACTACACTGGAGGTTGTATATTTACCAACACTTTCAGCGCCACCACTGACTTGCAATCCCCTAAAACAGCCAATAATAGTAATGTAATATCCAAAAACAATAGATTTAATAAGTCCTGAAATTACATCTCCAAAAGTCAGTGCAATATGCAAACGATTAAAATAACCAACAACGGTAATATCTAATGTGTTTAACGCCGCAATTAAACCACCAGTAATACCAACAAAGTCAGTTAAAATTACTAAAATAGGCATAGCAATTACTATTGCTAATATTCTTGGCATAACCAAAAAATCAACAATATTAAACCCCATCATCTTTAATGCATCAATTTCTTCGGAGACTTTCATCGTTCCAATTTCAGCAGTAAAGGCTGAACCAGACCGACCTGCTACAATTATCGCCACCATTAATGGTCCTAATTCTCTTGAAATCGTTACTCCTATTAAATCCGCTATATATAAATCTGCTCCAAACTCTTTTAATTGCCTTGCTCCTTGATAACCTGTGATTAAGCCAATTAAAAATACTATCAATAATGAGATCGGCAGTGCATTAATGCCTATTTGTATTAAATGATTTGGAAAATCCTGCAATCTAATTGAACTTGGGTTATAAAAAATTTTTGTTGAACTTTTGACTACGTTACCTACAAATGTTATTAAATCATAACCATCAAAATAAATTCGCTTTAATGTATCACCTATCTTTTCTATAATTAAATATATATGATTCCGTGATTTTATATCTTTTTGATTTTCGGGATTTTTAAATTTTGATAAGTATTTATAATAATTTGTTAATTCTTTACTCATCGCTCTTAAATCAACGATTTTATTTGCAAGAAGTGCGTGTTCTTGAAATAAATTCACATAGCTAACCAGGAACGAATCGTATTTCAATACTTTGCTAAAATCTAAAATAATAGTTTGATATTGTGAAAAATATTTGTCAAAATTTAATTTGTTAAACTCATAAGCACTGGAAAAATAGAAATTCCCTGTAAAATATACAATTGCTATATCTTCATAATAAGCAATTTCAATATTTTCAGAAACTTTTTCTATTTTGCTTTCTTCCATAATTTAAAATTTAATAAAAATTTTCCAATAAATCTCAAATTTTAATATACTTTATTAGAATTGTAACAGAATTTTTTTTTAATTTCGTATTTGTATGAAAACAGAATTTAAAATTGCAATAAGGTATATTTTTTCTAAGCACTCCTTTAATTTTATTACAATAATTAATTTTATTTCTTTAATTGGTATAACAATAGGGGTTGCAGCTTTAATTGTTGTCCTATCAATTTTTAATGCTTTTCAAAGTTTAGCAATAAAACAAATTGTAGGATTTGACCCTCATATAAAAATAGAATCTAACTTATCAGCAAAAGATAGCTCATCACTATTAAAGTATTTACAAAACAATTCCGACATTGAATCTTTTTCACAAGTTTCCGAGAGTCGGCTAATTTGCTTTAAAAATAATTCAATACGAGTTGTTAATTTATTAGCTATTAGCGATTCGGATTTATCTTTTTTTAATAATTTAGGACCTTATTTTATTGTTGGCAATTTCACAAATGAAAGAGCAGTAATAAAGACATTACCCAAAATCGCTATTGGTGCGGGACTTGCCGATGCACTTCATTGTCTTCCCGGAGATACAATTAATTTTACAACTCCAAGTGCAATTGAAAATTCCTTGCTTACTGGGTCAATCCCTAATTTTTATCAAGCAGTTATTAAAGGTATCTTCCAATCAAATGTCAAAGATTACGATTATTCTTATGTTTTTGGAAGCTACAATTTATCTAAAGCAGTCTTATCGGATAAATTCCAATCATCTTTAATTTATGAAATTAGATTAAATAATTTAGATAAACTTGAGCAAATCACCAACAAACTGAAATCCGAATTTCCAAAAGCTAATATATTGAATTGGAAAGATTTGAATAAAGAATATTATAACGTAATGAAATTTGAAAAGATGGCAACAACTTTTATTCTTGGACTTATTGTTCTTGTTGCAATTTTTAATGTTTTTGCTTCGCTTACAATGACTATTATTGAAAAGAAAAAAGATATATCAATTTTAAGAGCAATAGGTGCTACACAAAATTTTATTCAATTTACTTATTTATATGAAGGAATTTTTGTAGGCTCATTTGGTTCTATTTTGGGTGGCTTGCTGGGCGTTCTACTTTGTTACGGACAAACACATTTTAAGTGGTTCAGAATTGATAACACAAAATATATTATGGATTCAATTCCAGTTTTGGTAAATTATTACGATGTTGTTGCAGTTGTGTTATTATCTTTTTTATTAACAATTTTGGCAACAATTTATCCTTCAATGAAAGCAAGTAAATTAAATATTATTGAAAATATCAGGGAAGAGTAATGAAAATAGCAACTTCAATTGGCGATACAAATGGCATTGGGTTAGAATCTTTTATTAAAGCCTTAAATAAACTTGATAAGAATTTCTTCAACAATAACGAAATCGCTTTATGCGGGAACTATGAAACAGCAAAAGAATATTTAGCAAAAGCAAGTCTTCAAATTGAAATTAATTCTAATTATCTTATTGTTAATAATGCTAAAATTGAAATTATTCCAACAAGGACTAAATCCAAAATTACTTTTGGGAAGAACACTTTGGATAGCGGAATTGCCGCTTATGAATCTTTGGAACTTGCTTCTAATTTAGTTTTTGAAGGTTCTTTCGATGCGTTATTAACATTACCGATTTCAAAGACATCTATTCATCTTGCCGGTTTTCAATTTCCTGGTCATACCGAAATGTTAGCAGATAAGGACAATAAAGCAGAGCCTTTAATGATTCTTTTTAACCACCAAATGAATGTTGCACTTGCAACAATTCATATTCCAATTAAAGAAGTATCACCCCAAATTACTCCCAAAAATTTGGAAAGCAAATTAAAAATTTATTATCATTCTTTAATTCAAGACTTTGGTATCGAAAATCCAACTATCGCTGTTTTAGGTTTAAACCCTCATTCAGGTGAAAATAATCATATCGGTGATGAAGAAGTAAACACAATTGTTCCTTTATTAGATAAAATTCAACAGGAAGGATTTAATTGTGCTGGTCCATTTTCAGCAGATAGTTTTTTTGCTCATAGCAACTGGAAAAACTTTGATGGCATATTCGCAATGTACCACGACCAAGGGTTAATTCCCTTAAAAATGACATCACAAAATGGTGGAGTAAATTTTACTGCGGGATTAAGTATTGTTCGTACTTCACCTGACCATGGAACTGCTTTTGATATTGCCGGTAAAAATATCGCTAATCCAACAAGCACTTATGAAGCAATTTTATGGGCAGAAAAAATATTTAATTTTAGAAGAAATAGGGACAAATAATTTTAGATTTTATATCTCACAAAATTTAATTCAAATCAATTAACAAAAAACTCCTTTCAATAAAAACATTGAAAGGAGAAAATTTATAAAAATAAACAAGAAAAATAAAATCCTTGTTATAAAGTTCCATCATCATAAGCTTGCTCGCCATGCAAAGCAAAATCAAGTCCCATTTGCTCTTCTTCTAATGAAACTTTGACAGGTGTAATAAAGTTAATAACAATTAGCATAATATAAGTAAAGATGAACGCATAAATAGCAGTAATAGCAACTGCCAACACCTCAGTTAGGAAGAACTGATAATTTCCTAATAAAAATCCATTGCTTCCAACATGATTCACAGCTTTTGAAGCAAAAATACCGAGTAAAATTGTCCCTAATACACCACCAACACCGTGAACACCCCAAACATCAAGAGCATCGTCCCATTTCATCTTATTTTTGAATTCAACAGCACTGTAACAAACAACACCCGCAATAATACCAATAATAGGTGCAGTCCACACAGGGACATAACCAGCACAAGGAGTTATAGTTGCTAGCCCAGCGATAGAACCTGTTAACAACCCAACTAACTTTGGCTTTTTCTTAAAATTCCATTCAATCATCAACCAAGTAATTGTTGCAAACGAAGCAGCAATATCTGTATTGATAAAAGCAAGAGAAGTAACATAATCAACAGCTACTTCGCTGCCGGCGTTAAATCCATACCAACCAAACCAAAGCAAACCACTACCAATTGCAACTAATGGAATACTATTTGGTACACTTTTTTTATCAACTCTGTCTTTTACATAAAAAACAGAAGCCAGTGCAGCAAAACCAGCAGTAGCATGGACAACTATTCCACCTGCAAAATCAATTACACCCCAAGAAGCCATTAACCCACCGCCCCAAATCATATGGACAAATGGATAATAAACTAAAACTTGCCAAAAAGTTAAAAAGATGAAATAGGCTTTAAAACTTACACGATTAACAAAAGCTCCTGTTATCAATGCAGGAGTGATTATTGCAAACATCATCTGGTACGCAATAAAAACGATTTCTGGAATTTTCCCATTGGTAAACATAGTTGAGGTTGTTACACCATTTAAAAATGCTTTATCTAAATTGCCTATAATTCCTCCTTGACCACCACTAAAACAAAGTGAGTATCCAAAAGCAATCCATAAAACCGTTGTCCAACCTAATGATACAAAACTTTGTATCATTATTCCCAAAATATTTCTTTTGGAAGCTAAACCACCATAAAAAAATGCTAACGCAGGCGTCATTAACATTACTAAACTTGTTGCTAACAACATAAATCCAGTAGAACCAGAATCAAACATATTATACCTTTATTTTATGATAAAATTATGTGAATTAATGTCTTAAATATTTCATCAAACATAAAAAATAATTATCAATATGTTATCAAAATAATTTTTGAACATACTAATTACAAAATTAATGTAGCACAAGATTAGAACTGATAGAGATTTATCTGATTTATTAATAAGAAATATTTGTATTTAATCAAAAAAAATCTTACGTAGAATTTAATAAAAAACAAGAAGATGTTTTTTGCTAAAATAATTTTTACATTAATTCAATTAATTTATTCCTTATTGCAAAAAGAACTATTTCAGCAGAATTTTTTAAGTGTAGTTTTTGCATAATATGCGATCTGTGAGTATCTACAGTTTTTATACTTATAAATAATTTATCAGCAATTTCTTTATTAGAAAGCCCAATTGCCAGTAATTTCAGAACTTCAATTTCTCTTTGAGTTAACTCTTCGTCTTCCAGCAATTTTTGTTCATTTTTAAATCTATTAATATAGTTTATAAAGAAATTTTCAGAAATATCTTTATAAAAATACTGGTCTCCGTTTGCAATTTTATTAATAGCTTCGACAAGTTCCTCAAAGGAAACATCTTTTGGCAAATAACCAGCGGCACCAGATTTTACAGCATTTAATACAAATTCTTCATTTGAATGCATTGAAAGAATAAGCACTTTAAGCTGCGGATAATTTTTACTTAATAATTTGGTCAGTTCAATCCCTGACATCCCGTTCATTGTAATATCAGTAATAATAACATCACAACTAATCAAACTGATTAATTCAATTAATTGTTCACCTGATGTAGCTGTTCCTACAATTTCAATGTTATTAACATTATTAAGAAGTGAAATCAAACCATCTAAAAAAATTTTATGGTCATCAACTAATATTATTTTTATTTTTTTCATCTTTTATAGGAATTTTAATTTTATAAATAGTTCCGTTGCCTGCATTAGTTTTAAGTTGAACACTGCCATTTAACAGCTCAACTCTTTCAAAAATATTCAAAACTCCATTACCTGTTTTTTGTCTGTTCAAATCAAATCCAATTCCATCATCAGAAATATTGATATATATATATTCATCTCCAATATTAATATTAACCGATGTTTTATTTGCATTTGAATGTTTTACAATATTATGAATAATTTCTTGAACAATTCTAAAAATATAAATTTGCTTTCTATTATCGAGTGTATTATGCAATATACTTTGAAAAGAAAAGTTGCATAAAATATGTGTGGAATTTAAAGAATCGTTACAAAGTCGTTTAATTCCTTCTTCTAATCCAAAATTCGCAAGAACATTAGGCATTAAGTTATTTGAAACAGCCCGAATTTCATTAATGGAATTTTTAATCAAATAAATTGTTTCTTGAACTTGCGATTTAACAGTACCAAAAGATAACTTTTCTATTTTTTCCAATTTAAATTTTATCGCTAAAAGCATTTGTCCTAAACCATCATGAATATCCCTCGATAATCTTTGTCTTTCAACCTCTTGTGCATCAATAACAGCACTAATTCTAAATAATTTATCTTTTGCAATTTGTTCAGATTGCAAAGCTAATTGATTTGACATATTATTAAATGAATTTATTAACTCGCCAATTTCATCATTAGACTGCGGTATAATTTTAACATTAAATTGTCCTTTGCTAATTTTAGTTGCGGCTTCATTTAATTTTATTATTGGATTAGTAATTTTTTTTGAACCTATATATACTAATATAAAAATAATCAAAGAAAGTATTACACTAATTATTACAATACTATTTCTTAAGTTGTAAATTGGTTTTAAAGCTTCTTTCAAATCCATTTCCGCAATAATTACCCAATTTAATCCAGCAATTTTCAAAGGAGCATATGAACTTAAAACTTCAACATTCCTATAATCTTTTGTAAGAATTTGACCTGTTTGACCAGATATTGCATTTATAGATGCTTGTGTTTTTACTTTAATTTTATTGATTGAATTTTCTTTAAATCTTGATGAAGTTCTCATCAAAAAATCTTGTCCGACTATGTATGATTCGCCAGTATTACCTAACCCATTATATTGAGAATAATCAAACATAATATTATTTATGCTTGTGGTAAATAAATCAAAAACTAAAGTACCTAAATATTTTGCTTGTTGCTTACCAAATATTTTGGAAATAATAAAAAAATGGAAACTACTATCATCTTCTGTTTTATAATCTGTTAATTGTATAGTATTTGTTGCAATATCTTTTGATATTTTTATATAAAATTGATATTGATTATTACTAATTTGGGTATTTGGATAACCTGATTTATTAATCACGAGCAATTTGTTATTTGCATCTAAAAAAACTATTTTTCTATAATAATTATTCGTGTTAATAAATCTTTCAAAATACATCCTAAAAAAATCAGTCTCAAAGTCTTTATGGTAATTAAAAAAAATACTTTGAAATTTATTAGGCTCGGAAAGAATTTTAACTTCAATTATTCTATCTTGAAAATATCTTTCCAAATTTTTTGCTTTTTCCACTCTCACAGAAGCAAGATGATTGAATGTCCTATCCAATAAGGTATTTTTTTCAATATGGTAAGAGTAAAAAGTAACTAAAAAAATTGAAACAATAGACAAAAATAAAAAATACACGAAATGCTTTTGAGTAATTGATACGTTTATTTTCATTGAGATTTCATCTGCTTATAAACACAAAATTACATATTTAGTATTTAAGACTAATAAAAAGAATGTTATTTCAATTTCCTTCTTCTCTTTTACTTAATAATTTAGATAAAAATTACAAATAATTTTCTCATATAATGCCGAATATAGCGGGGAAAGCCTACAAAAAATTTATTCTTATTATTACAATTAGAAAAAAGAACTATCGTCTTAAAATATTCATTATTAAAGTGTTGTTTAACTCAATAATTTGACGTGAGGTAAAATACAAAAAAAACTACTAATTTTATATTTTCTAATAGGTTAAGATTAAATATGAACTTTAGTTTTTTTGTAAAATTAATACTTGTGTTTTCTTTTATTTTTGGTTTTATCAATGTAGAAGCACAATCCTTGTCAACAAATGACACTTTAAATCTTTCTCCTTCAGAAGCTGAAAAGCTTTTTGTAGAAAGAAATATGTCCGTATTATCTGCCAAATACGGTATAGAAGCCGCTAAATCTGCTGTTAAACAAGCAGGTCTTTGGAGTAATCCTAACATTTCTATTGAGCAAAATATTTACAATCAATATACAGGTAAATTTTTTGATTTTACAAGTTCAGGTAACACAGAATTACAACTTCAACAGTTGTTTTTGTTAGCAGGTAAACGTAGCAAACAAGTTAAATTAGCCGAATTAAATGTTAAATCCCAAGAATTGAGCCTGCTTGATTTACTTCGCTCTATCAAAAATCGAATCAGAGAAGACTTATTATCAGACTTTTACCTTAATAATGCTTTACATTTTTATGATAGCACTATACCTAATTTAAAAATGACCATACAATCAGCAGAAAAAAATTATCAAAATAAGCTATTACTTCTTTCTGAACTTATTAGATTAAAATCACTACTTTTTACTTTACAAGATGAAAGGTTGGATATAATTAATCAAATTGACCAAGTGCAAGCAGATATAAAAGTAATTCTAAACGATACAACAATGAATAAGAAAGTTTATAAACCAATTCTTGATACTGCTTTAATATCTTCATTTGATATTACATATTATAAATTCGAGAATTTGGTAGAAGAAGCCTATAAATCAAGACCTGACATACAAATTGCCGAAAATACAATCAATTATGAAGAAGCAAACCTTTCACTTCAAAAATCACTTGCTGTGCCTGATTTAAATATTGGATTGCGATGGTCACGAGCAGGAAGTTATATTCCTAATTATTGGGCGGTTAATTTTGCTATTGATCTACCATTTTTCAATAAGAATCAAGGCAATATTGAAATTTCCCAAAGCAGCATTAAATCTGATGAAATGAACTTAAAACAATTAAAAAAAGAAGTTGAAAAAGATGTTCTCACATCTTACAACAAAGCAGTTGAAATAAACAATTTCTATAAAAGTATAGATAAAAGTTTTATTTCACATTATAATGATTTAGTCAAAGGAATGGATGATAATTTTGAAAAGCATAATATAACAATGATTGAATATATAGATTTTTACGAATCATACCGCACGAGTATGCTCCAATTAAATCAACTTATGAATGATAGAGCGATGGCGTTAGAAAATTTAAATTTTGTTATTGGTAAAAATATTTTTAATCCATAAATTTAAAAGGATACAAAACAAATGAGTTATAGTATCAAAATCAAATCACAGAAGAACAATTTCCTGTTCAGGAATTTGTTGGCTTTATTTCTCTTTACTATTCTCATCTTTGCTTGTTCTTGTAGCAAAAATGAACAGACTAAAAATAGTGAAGATAACAAATATAAAAAAGCCACAGTTATGGATAATGGTCTGAAAATTCAATTTGATTCTCAAAGTCCAGCTTTGAATCTATTGAAAGTAACTACTGCTGAAAAAGGTTCTGCTACAATTTCGGTTGTTGCACCAGCACGTGTGGTTGCTTGTATTTCAAAAGCACAAAATTCAAATGACAAAATAGTTATTTTTGAATCTTCCGATGTAACTTCTTTATATTCGCTATATAAGCAAAGCAAAATAAACTTATTAAAATCCCAGAAAAATTTAGAAAGGGTTAAAGATATGTTTAATAATAATACAGCCGTAGCAAAAGATGTATCTGATGCTGAATCTGACTTTGCCAATTCGCAAGCATCATTATCTGAAATAGAAGGGAAATTAAGAATTTTAGGATACAATCCTATTGACCTTGAAAAAGCTCCGATTCATACTGCTTGGCTAATTTGTGATGTTTCGGAATCTCAAATAAAAGATGTAGACAAAGGTGAAGGTGTACCTATTGTTTTCTCTTCATTTCCAGATAAAAAATTCTATGGTAAAGCTGAATCAATAGGCGATGTTGTTGACTCTCAAACTCGTACAATAAAAGTTAGAGTATCGCTTACCAATCCAGGTGATAAGTTAATACCAGGTATGTTTGCCAAAGTAGATTTCGGCGACCCCATTAAAGACGTAATACTATTACCACAGTCAGCAGTTGTTACCGTGGATAGTAATGATTATGTATTTGCTAAAACATCAGAGAACACTTTTGAAAGAATTAAAGTTATTACTGGATTTCCAACTGATCACAATGTCGTAGTACTTCGTGGAGTTAATGCAGGAGAAAATATTGTAACAGACGGCGCAATGCTTTTGAAAGGTTTAAGCTTCGGATTTTAATTATATTCTAAAAATGGATGAAAAATGATTAAAGGATTGTTGAATTTTGCTTTGACGCAACGGCTTGCAACTACTGCTCTTGCTATAATTCTTATTGCTTTTGGTGTTTGGTCATGGGTAGCGCTAAAAAAAGAAGCTTACCCTGATGTGGGTGATACTCAGGTTACTGTTATTACTACTTTTCCGGGAAGAGCATCTGTTGAAGTAGAACAACAGATTACAATTCCTCTTGAAAAAGTTTTAAACGGAGTCCCCAAAGTAATTCAACGTCGCTCAAAAACAATCTTTGGCTTATCTGTAATTCAACTTACTTTTGAAGATGGTACAGATGATTATTTCGCCCGTCAACGCGTACTTGAAAAACTTACCGAAGCAGAATTACCAGACGGTGTATCCCCTACTTTAGGACCTTTAACCAGTCCAGTTGGAGAAATATTTAGATATGTCATAGAGGCTGATGACAATTACAATCCAATGCAATTAAGAACTTTACAAGATTGGGTAATCATTCCAAAGATTCTTCAAGTCCAAGGAGTCGCAGATGTTATAAATTTTGGCGGTTTGGTAAAGCAATATCATGTTATTACTTCTCCAACTAAACTTTTGAAATATAATCTAACTCTTCAAAATGTTATTGATGCAATTAACTCTAATAATTTAAATACTGGCGGAAACATTATTAAACGAGGTGAACAAGGCTTTGCTATTAGAAGTATGGGTGCAATTCGTAATAAAGAAGACCTTCTTAATATTGTACTTACCTCTCAATCAGGAGTGCCAGTTTTTGTCAAAGACGTAGCTACTGCTGAAGAATATCCGTTGCCTGCAAATGGTATTTTGGGATATACTTTAAAAGATGCAAATGGTAAAAAAGAGGACGTCCAATCTGGTATCCAAGGTTTAGTTGCAATGAGAAGAGGTGAAAATGCTTCACAAGTCGTTGATGATTTAAAGAAAAAGATAGATGAAATTAATTCCAGCGACCTTCCAGAAGGAGTAAAACTTAAAGTTACTTATGACCGAAGTGACCTTGTTAATTATACTATTGAAACTATTTCCCACACCTTGTTAGAAGGTTTCATAATTGTTATTATTGTATTAATATTCTTTATTGGAAGTGTTAGGTCTGCACTTGTTGTTGCCACCACTATACCTATTTCACTACTTTTTGCTTTTACAATGATGAAATTTACAGGTATTAACGCCAACTTACTTTCATTAGGAGCAATTGATTTTGGTATTATAGTAGATGGTGCAGTAATAATGGTAGAAAATATTATGCGTCATTTCAGAGATATTTCACTTGAAGAAAAGCGAATGGGTATTATTCATAATACTTTGAAGGCCGCACAAGAAGTAGGTACAGAAATTTTCTTTTCAATTATTATAATTATACTTGCTTATCTTCCAATATTCACTTTCCAAAGAGTTGAAGGAAAATTATTCTCGCCAATGGCATACACTCTTGCATTCGCTATTTTAGGCTCTTTATTATTAGCACTAACAATTATCCCAATTTTGATGTCTATAATTTATAAAAAACACTTCACCCCAGGACATAGCGGTAAAATAGAATGGCATAATCCGATATATGAATTTATATTAAAATTTTATAATAAAAGTGTAAAATTCTTAGTTAACAATTATATTTATACAGTTGTTGCCGCAGGAGCAATAGTCATTCTTGTATCAATTTTTGGATTAAAACATATTGGTACTGAATTTTTACCTGAATTAGATGAAGGCTCTTTTAATATTAGATGTTTTTTCCCAGTAGGAATTAATTTAGATGATGCTGCAAAGTATACTCCTGTCATAAGAAAAATAATAAGCGACCACAAAGAAGTAAAATCTGTAATTACCCAGCTTGGAAGAAATGACGATGGAACAGACCCTTATGGACCAAATCGTTTAGAAATACTTGTTATTTTAAATGATTATTCTACATGGATTAAAAACATCAGCAAAAAAGATTTATTAATACAAATAAAAAAATCACTCGAAGCGGCGATTCCTGGTGCAATGTTTTCTTTTTCCCAACCTATTTTGGATAATGTTACCGAAGCCGTTACAGGTAGCGTTGCGGACCTTGCAATTCAAATAAATGGTAATGACTTAAACTTGATGAGACAGAAAGCAGATTCTATTTTAAATATTATTAAAACAATCAAAGGCGCAACCGAATACGGGATAGAGCAAGAAGGAAACCAAGCACAACTTTCTATTGATATTAACAGAACGTCCGCCGCAAGATATGGTATAAATATAAGTGATATACAAAAAATGATTGAGGCGGCAATTGGAGGTCAGTCAATTGGTTCGCTATATGAAGGAAACAAGAAATTTGATATTGTTGTGAGATATACACCTGAATACCGTGGCAGTATTGAAGCAATTAAAAATATGTTTGTTCCGTCTCCTACTGGTGCAAGAGTACCTATGAATGAACTTGCTACAATTCGTTTAATTGATGGACCAACTATCATTCAAAGGGAAAACGGTAATCGCCAAATATCAGTGCGTACTAATATACGTGGTAGAGACCAAGGTGGATTCGTTACAGAAGCAAAAGAAAAAATCAAAAATATTGTGTTCCCAAAAGGATATTCTGTGGAGTGGGGTGGACAATTTGAAAACTTATCTCGTGCAGCAGGTAGATTACAAATTGTAATACCTCTTACTTTAGGAATTATATTCTTAATCTTATTTATTTTGTATAAAAATATTCGGTATGTTGCTATTTCGATGTCCAGCATACCATTAGCATTAACAGGTGGAATACTTGCACTTGTTATCCGTGGTTATGCTTTTAATGTTTCATCGGGTGTTGGTTTTATATCTTTATTTGGTGTATCTATAATGACTGGGGTACTTTATGTATTTCGTACAAATCAACTTCGGGATAGTGGAATGCATCTAAAAGAAGCAGTTGTTAAAGCAGCGGTAATTCAATTAAGACCTAATCTTATGACAATTGTTCTTGCTTTATTTGGGTTAATCCCTGCCTCAATGGCTTCGGGAATAGGTTCTGATGTACAAAGACCATTGGCTACAGTAATCGTTGGTGGTTTAACATCGGCTCTCTTGCTTACTATTTTCGTTATGCCTGCTATTTATTATTCTGTGGAAGTTTTGTTAAATAAAAAATCAACTTCCAATAATTAATTATATCATCTGAATAATTATATCATCTGAAATTGATAAAAAATAGGGTTGTTTTTGGGAATAAATAAAACCAACAAAAACAACCCACTTTTTTGCCCTCATTAATTTATTTGCCAAGCAAAACCAACACCAATCACACTCTCTTTGCTTTGTGAAAATGGTGAATATGCTGCCCAAAAATCAACTTGAAAGTTATCATTTAAAAGATACGTTAAAGCTATCTCAACTAATTGTCTTGGAATTCTAATTTGAGAAATTTCAGAATAATATCCTAATATCGCTCCTGTTTTTGAAGAAAGCAAGTATGTCCCCGAAAATGAATAAAAATATAATATACTTGTACTTTTCCAAATACCACCCAAGTTATATGTAAACAAAAAATCATTGCTAACATTATTGCTACAAACTAATGCAAGCAAAGGTTCTGTTTGAACAGGTTTAAAATTATTATCGCCATAAGGTAAATTCAATTGTATAAGTGCGCTGGTATTTGGTATAATGGAATTATTATTTTGATATATTTTTAGTTTTGTACTAATTGATAATGCTGATATGCCTGAAATATTTTGAGGAACATCTTTCAATCCTGTATAAGTAACTCCAAATCTTATCTCCGAATTATTGTTTAAACCATATCTGACCAATGTATTTAAATAATTTATGGAACTATTGTCTATTTTATTATCAAAGGCAGTATATTCAAACCCATTTTCCCATTGAACTTTGCTTTCTTGTAAAATATCTGGTGGATTAATCAAACCTGGTCTATCTGCAACAAATTGACCATAGATTGGAACACTAATAAATAACATACTGATGAAAAAAATGAAATAAATTGTAAAATGTTTCATACTGGGAATCCTTATTTTTTATTATGAATAAATATTGTAAATGAATATAATTATCCTTTCTCAAAGGAATTAAAATGTTTCGAAGACGCTCAATAATCTATTTTGTTGTTACATTAAAAATTTTATCTGTTTAAAATATCTGTAATTGAAATTTTAGTATAGTAAGATGATTTAAAATGTAAAAAAAATATTAATTTTGTATTTTAAAATAAAAGAAAGAGAAAAAATGATACCACGTTATACAAGAAAAGAAATGGCAAAAATTTGGTCAGATGAAAACAAATATTCAATTTGGCTTGAAATAGAATTATTAGCAACAGAAGCGCAAGCAAAATTAGGCATTGTCCCTAAAGAAGCCGCAAAAATCATCAGAGAAAAAGCCCAAATTAATACTGACAGAATTTTGGAAATAGAAGAAACAACAAAACATGACGTAATAGCTTTTTTAACAAATATAGAAGAAAGCGTTGGAGATTTATCGGCTTATGTGCATTTTGGAATGACTTCAAGCGATGTGGTTGATACTGCATTTTCCGTCCAAATTCAACAAGCAGGCAATATTTTGGTAAAAGATTTAATTCAATTATCACACATTTTATCAAGCAAAGCCAAAGAGTATAAGTATTTACCAGCAATTGGACGTTCTCATGGAATTCATGCAGAACCGATTACTTTCGGATTGAAATTTGCTCTTTGGTATGACGAATGCTTGCGGAATATTCAACGAATGTCCGATGCCTTAGATGGTTGTAGACTTGGAATGATAAGCGGTGCAGTTGGAACTTATGAACATATTCCCCAATTTGTAGAACAGTATGTTTGCGACCATTTAAACTTAAATCCAGTGAAGATATCAACACAAGTAATTCAGCGCGATGTTTTTTCTAATTTTCTTGCAAACATTGCAATCACAGGCTCTATGCTTGAAAAAATTGCAATCGAATTAAGGCATTTACAGCGTACTGAAGTCCGTGAAGCAGAAGAATATTTTTCTAAAGGCCAAAAAGGAAGTTCAGCAATGCCGCATAAACGCAATCCCATCTCGGCTGAAAATATCACCGGTCAAGCAAGATTATTAAGAGCTTATGCTTCGGCGGCTTTTGAAAATAATGCTCTCTGGCATGAAAGAGACATCTCACATAGCTCTGTTGAAAGAGTTATCTTCCCAGATGCCACTACTTCTTTGGATTATATTTTAGACAGAACAACTAAACTTATTGAGAATTTAATTGTTTACCCTGAAAATATTGAAAAAAACTTGAATTTAACCAATGGATTAATTTTCTCACAAAAAATCCTTCTTTTCCTTGCAAAAAAAGGAATAGCAAGACAAAAAGCTTACGAAATTGTTCAAAAATCTGCTATGAGAACTTGGAATGAGAATATCCCTTTTATAGATAGTTTAAAAGCAAATAGCGATTTAATGGAACAAATCACCGAAAATGAATTAGCCAATTTGTTTTCTTTTGATGATATTTTTAAAGGTGTAGATTATATCTACTCACGATTAGGTTTAGATTAATTATATTTCTTCCAATAGATTTTTCATAAATCCCTAATAAATAACAAGAGGCTGTCTGAAAAGACAGCCTCTTGTGTTGTAGTTATATTAAAGTTTGTTGTCTTTTATTTGCTAACAACAAATTTTCCAAATTCGACCTTATTATCAAAACTAATTTTATAGATATAAGTTCCAGATTGTAAATTATCTGTTTTTAGTTGAAGTTCATTATTGCCAGCCGATAAATTTGGATAAATTTGAGAATAAACCAATTTGCCTGTTAAATCCAAAACATCTAATTTTAAATTACCAGAACTTTCAGTAGTAAGTTGAATTCTTGCTTCATAAGTAACAGGTGATGGTACAATTTGAGTATTGAAATAATTTGTAAATTGCACCGATGCTGGATCTTCGGTAGTAAATGACCAAACATTAGACCAAGTAGAAAAACCACCATCATTTGAACCACGAACTTTCCAATAATATGTTGTTTTAGGTTCTAAATTGTACATATATTTTGTTGTATCCCAGACTTTATCATTGTGGTAATAAACATCAGTGAAATTTTTATCGTGAGCAATAATAAAATCATAAACATCGGCTGAATCAATTGCATTCCATGTAAATTCTACTGTTTTCAAAAGTAAATCTTTCGCACCATCTTGTGGAGAAATAAGTTGAACAGTTGCTGTTGGAGCAAGTGGAATTGTCTTAAATGAAAATATTGTTGACCAATCAGATTGTCCACCCAAATTAATTGCCGCAACACGCCAATAATAAGTTTGATTGTTTTTTAAATTACTTACAGCAAATGAAGTTGTTGTTAAAGTGTCCTCATCAATTATTGTTGTAGCAAAAGTTACATCATCTGAAAATTGTAGATGGTATTTTAAAGCACGTGCTGATTCTTGCCAAGTTAACGTTTGAGAAACATCTAGCTTGTATGCTCCTGATGAAGGTGAAACCAAAACGGGAACACTTGGACGAATATAACCGGTGGTAAAGTTAAACGTATTACTCCATTCGCTTTTTCCTTCTGAATTAATACCTCTTACTCGCCACCAATATTTTGTATTTTCACTTAAATTATCAAATATTACTTGTGTAACATAAATGTCTCTTTCCCATCTTGTTAAATTTGTAAAAGTGGAATCTGTTGATAAATCAACATCATATTGTTCCGAACCAGCTGCACCTTGCCATCTTAAAGCAACTAACACAGGTTCAACGCCTATTGAATCGTTACTCGGGTAAGTTAAAGTTGGGGAATCAATTTCTGTTTTCATAGTAAAAATATCTGACCAGGTGCTTTGACAATTATTATAATATGATTTAACTCTCCAATAGTATTTAGTGTTATAATCTGGGAATGTGTAATTAAATGTATTCACATTAATTAAAGTATCTAATAATATAGAATCCATATCAAAAGTAGAACTAACTTGAAGTTCATAAGTAGTGTTGTCTATGCCTTTATCCCAAACAATTTGTGTAGTTTTTGGCACACCTGTGGAAGCAGTAAGCGGCCTTACTGCATTTGGAGTTAAAGCAGTTGACTGGAAGTAGCGAGATGCAGACCATAAACCAATATTGAGTGGATTTTCAACACGAACTCTCCAATAAAAATTAGTCATACCGCTTGGTAAAGTTACTATTTCATTTGCTTTTGAAACACTATCTATATCTATTGCGATTGTACTATCGGCAAAACTATCAGAAGTTGCTACTTGAATTCTATATAATTGTGCATTTATTACATCATTCCAAGTAAAATTTAAAACAATTGGTACACAAGTTGAAGAATCAGCAGGAAAAGTTAATGTTACAGGTTCATAAGGAGTTTCGATACTGCGAGAAGCAGACATTTCTGAATTACAAGAATCAAGATTGTCATTTACTAAATATATTGGATTAGTTTTTGCATACACTCGCCAATAATATACTGTATTGTAATTATTTGGGAGCGTGATTTGCAATGTTGTATCAATTGAACGATATTCAGTAAATGTGTTAAATTTATCAGAAGGTGAAACTTGAATCACATAATCTAATGCACCATTAATTGTTTGCCAACTTAAATTTGTTACGAAAGGCAATCCATTTTGAAATAAAGGTATCCCTTTACTTACATCAGGTGGGTAAATAAGTGTAGTCGGTCCTGTTTTTGTTGTAAATTTCCAAGATTGCCCAACTACTGTATCTCCCCAACATCCATTCACTTGTTGGAATGCAACCCAATAATAATCAGTAGCATAACTTGGTACATTTAAAGTAAGTCCAGCAACTGAATTTGTATCTATTACTGGGTTGAAAATTGTTGAATCTACAACAACTTGTGTAAATGTACTATCT
Organism: Bacteroidota bacterium; assembly: GCA_021780815.1. Classification (GTDB taxonomy): domain Bacteria; phylum Bacteroidota; class Ignavibacteria; order Kapaibacteriales; family UBA2268; genus GWF2-33-9. Next base: position 266,784 of record JAJXYC010000015.1, read on the forward strand.
TTGGCAATAACAAATCTTAATGAATCCAAGTGTGAATATTGCGTCTTTATCTGGAAATCAATTTGCTTGCCTAAACAAGTTTCTTCATTGCTTGGTAAATATAATTGTAATGGGTCAGTTTTAGTTGTAAAATTAAACACATTAGAATTAATTACTTGCGTATTAGTTAAGGTTGCCACAACTTTCCAATAATATTTAGTCTGTGACTGAAATTGGTATTCCCAATTTATTGATTTCAAAGTTGTATCTGTCCCAGTATTATATGTAATCGTACTATCTACTTGAAAATTTGCAGATTGAGAAAAATAAAAAGTAAAATGGTCTATATTGGACACATTACTCCATATAAATATTGGAGATTTTTCAATACAGGTTGCGTTATTCGCAGGATTTTGTAAATTCAATTGCGAAAATACACTGCTACTCAAAAGCACAAAACTTGCAATGACAACATAAAAAAAAGATGATTTTTTGTTATTCATATTAAAATCCATTATTATTTCCTCAATGTATTCACTTAATTTATTATTTTAAAAGAAGTTAACTTATTTTAAAATTGTTTGTTGTTTTTATTGTTGTTTAACACGAAATAAGTTAAAATTTGTTGCAAAAACAATAAATTTTAATTAGTCCTTATCCAATTTTATTGTATTTTTCATTCACTATAATTCGTCCAATAAAATATTTTAATAAAATATTATTCATTTTAATAAAATATTATTAAATAAAATTATGATTTATATTGTAATCTAATTGAATTATTTAATTTTGAATATTAAAAATAATTAATTTAAAGAAAAGACAATGCAAGAAAAATTAAATGTTGAAATTATCAACGAAAATAAAATTTACGAACTACTTTCAAAGTCTGCTCAACCATCAAAAGAACAAATAAATGAAATTATAACCAAAGCATTAGAAATGCAAGGTTTGAATTTATTAGACGTTTCCGTTTTATTAAATATCGAACGAAAAGAAGATTTAGAATTACTTTACCAAACCGCTCGAACTATTAAAGATACAATTTATGGCAAAAGATTAGTTTTATTTGCTCCACTTTATATTTCAAATTATTGCTCAAATAATTGTCTTTACTGTGGTTTTCGTATAGATAACAAAGAAATTGACCGAATAACTTTAACTTTACCTAGAATAAAAGAAGAAACAGAAGCAATTTTGGAGCAAGGACATAAAAGAGTCTTGATGCTAATGGGTGAAGAACACAAAAATTGCGATTTAGATTATTTCTATAAAGCAATTGACACCGTTTACAGTGCAAAAGACAGCAAAGGTAGTCAAATTCGTAGAATAAATATTGAAATTCAACCACTTTCGTCGGAAGAATTTCAAATTTTAAAAGACATAAAAATTGGGACTTATACTGTTTTCCAAGAAACATACCATAGAGCCACATATAAAACAATGCATCCCAAAGGTCCAAAATCAAATTACGATTGGCGATTACAAGTAATGGACAGAGCTTTAAGCAATGGAATGCACGATGTCGGAATTGGAACTTTATTTGGACTTTATGATTATAAATTTGAAGTATTAGCAATGATAATGCATGCCGAACATTTGGATAAAGAATACGGCTGTGGTCCACATACAATTTCAGTCCCAAGAATAAAACCTGCTTCAAATGCTCCCGCATCATTAAATATTCCTCATAACGTAAGTGATGAAGATTTCAAAAAAATTGTATCTATTTTAAGAATAGCAGTACCTTATACAGGGATGATACTTTCAACAAGAGAGCCAGCATGGTTAAGAAGCGAATTATTTAATATGGGAATATCTCAAATTTCAGCAGGCTCACGCACTAATCCAGGTGGCTATAAACAAGCTTTTAACGATGATTATGACGATTCTCAGTTCTCTTTAAATGATTGTCGCTCTTCCGGAGAAGTCATTCAAAGTGTTATTAAACAAGGATTTATACCTTCTTTTTGTACTGCTTGCTATCGATTAGGACGAGTTGGTCAAGACTTTATGGATTTAGCTAAACCGGGCTTAATTAAATTATTTTGTTTACCAAACGCTTTAACTACTTTGAAAGAATATATTGTGGATTATGCCGATGAGCAAACTAAATTACTCGGGAAAGAATTAATTCAAAAAGAATTGAATGAGATTCCATCTGATAAAATCCGTGAAAAAACTATTGAGTATTTACAAAAAATTAGTCAGGGACAACACGACTTATACTTTTAAATTTAAATTATATTTCACAATTCTTATTTAAATTAACAAGGATTGTGAAATGGAGTATACACCCTATTGAGTTCTAATTTACCCAATATTTTATTTTTATACATTTCTTTAATTTTATAAGCGGCTTGACTCATATCTTCGGTCTTTATTCCTGCTTGGCAGGAATGCCATACTTCTAAAAATGCAGAGAGATGATCTGCCGCACGAATTAATTGTCCATCATAAGGATTAAATTCATCTTTATTGTAATATTCATTCATCTCTTCAACTGAATTGATAATTTGTATATTTCCATCTTTTTGAATTTTATTATCAAATTCATTTTCGACAAAATATTTAATTTCATCAATCCACGAATTTTCTATAAGTGGATAAATTTCATTTTCAGCAAGTTGTTTTTCAAGAGATTTTATTAAATCATCAAGTTCTTGCGAAGATGATTTCACCGGAGATATAATATCTCTTGTTACTGCTTCTGGCAAATCATGAAAAAGTCCACCCCAAAAAGCATTATAAAGCCTTTTGGAAGATGAATTATTCTCTCTTGCAAAATAATATGAAATCATAGCAACTAATAAAGAATGACCTAATACAGAAGTTTTCGGCACTCTTGGTATTTGTGCCCATCTGTATTGAAATCGTAAATAGCCAAATAAATCAACAAAATTTGAAATAGTATGATGTTGCATTAATTTTTGTATCCCAATTAAATCCTCGTACGGAACAATGCGATTATTCAATTCTGTTCGTATTCTATCAGTCTGATAATTATTCGGATTGGCAAGTTCAATAATTTTAAATTCCCATAATGAAGCATATATATGCGAGGCTGATAAAATTCTATCGCTTTCATCTTTATCTCCCGTCTTAGAAAATAAAAATTCTCGAAATTCTTCACGTAATTCAGAACTTTCAATAATGCCATTTAACTTATTGTATATGTATTCATTTAATTTTTGGAAAACTTTTTGATTCTTGCGAATTTCAGCATAAATCGGAGACTTAATATCAGATATTACAATTCTCCGAAAAAGTTCAAAGATACCTTTTTGGATTATACTTACCCAGTCTATAGTCTGTCCGTGACTCTCCTCATATTTCCCTAAAATATAAGCAATTAGCATCTTGTGGCTATGCTTATCTATTTCAATTAAATCCATCGGTCTAATTCTATCGTTCCATCGTTGAATATGGAAACCACGAAAAATTTCATTTAAAAGAGTATAATTTATCAACATTTTTTTTCAAATTTTGTATTTTAGTAAATGTTTTTAATTTCTTTTTCATTTTTTAAGTAAAAGAATGATTAAACATAAAAATATTATATTATAATTTGAATTAATCAGGGAAATAATTGTATGCCCCAGGACAAATTGCTACTTATTGATGATGATTTAATGATAGTTAAACTATATGAAAAATATTTTGCAAAGCATTTTACCGTTGTAACAGCTAATTCTGCCGAAGAAGCAACGAGTTTAATTAACAAAGGATATATTCCCGACGTTGTATTATCCGATAATTTAATGCCTGGTGAAACAGGCAGCGATTTCCTTCATAAATTATCTCAAACTCATCCCGATACAATTAGAATTTTAATGACTGCTGAAACTGATACACAAAAATTAATACACCTTGTGCAGCACGCTAAAGCGTTTATGTTCCTAACTAAACCTATCCGTGAACTTGACTTAATTCAAGCAATCAATATTGCTTTTAAGCACTTTAAATGCCAAAGCAAAAATAAAGAAATACTATCAAAAAATGTTAACCCTCATAAATCTGAAACAAATTTACACCACGAACAACATAACGAAGGACCACTTAATGAAAGCAGCAATATGATGTTTAAAACTTTTATTAAGTTCAGTACCTTTAGAGGGAATTATTACTATAGTCACTTCGAGAAGATTTTAAAAATGTCTAAGCATTTTGTTGATGATTTAAAACTAAACAATTCTGTTTTACAGAATGTATTCAGCATAGAAATTATGTATTCTATGATGATGCAATCTTTCCCATTCAGATTAGCTTACAAAGACCCATACGAATTAGATGAACAAGACAGGAATTCTTATATCAAGCGTTTTAATGATTTTTTACAAATATCCTTTAAAAATTCTTTATTGAAAGAAAATGACCCGTTTGCACAAATTTGGGAACATTTTGATGGAACCGGTTTACCTAATCAAATCAAAGGTATGGACATCCGTATAGAAGCACAAATTTTCCAACTTTGCAACTTATATTTTCACAAAATATATGAATTACCTAATAGTGACTTAATTAACCGTTTTCAAGTTACTCAATATCCCTATAAATATGAAGCATCTTTTGATAAAATGAAAAATGCACAAAAATATTTATTTGACAAACAAAAATGGTTCAATCCAGAAGTTTTTAATATCTTTCGGTATGCAATTAAAGAAAATAGAAATGAACTGTTTTTACCAATACGAGAAAACAAATCTGTTGAAAATTTAATGTATTTCCCAGAGTTTGAAATGATAATGAAAGAATTGAACCAGTTCAAAGAATCACAAGAATCAGCAGCTGAAATTGTTACAGAAAATGACGGAACATTTGCATTAAAATCTTTGCCTCCTAATCATTTGGCAGTTGGTATGGTTATTAATCAAAATTTATATACAAAAAGTGGTGTACCAGTTGCAAAATCTGGGACTAAAATTACAACAACTTTATTAGAGAATATTTTAACTATGAATGAAAAAAAGCAATTAAAAGATGTGGAAACAATTGATGTAAAAATTCCAGTATAAGCTTGCTATTTTGATTTTATGGTAATTTCTTTAAACCATGAACAAAATAAAATTTAATATTCGTTCAATATTTGTTAATTTGCATAATTCAAAAATAAGAATAAGTAAATATTAAAAACAATAAATTATGGTTGAAACAATTTATAATGCGACAGTAATTGGAAAAATTCTTTTAACACCAGATTTAATGATTTTAAGGTTAAAAACAGATACGCCCAGAAATGAATTCAAAGCAGGACAATACACAACAATAGGATTGCTTGCCAAAGAAGCACGTTCTACAAATTCATCTGTACCAATAGAAGAATTTGAGCCTGACTTTTTAATTAAAAGACCTTATTCTATTGCTTCAGCAAAAAATGACATACGAGACTTTGAATTTTATATTAGCCAAGTGAAATCTGGTCAGCTCACTCCGAGACTTTTCAACTTAAGTCAAGGTGATAGAATGTGGATTGACGATAAAATCCTTGGTATTTTCTCGCTAAATGATACTCCAAAAAATAATAATATCGTAATGATTGCTACGGGAACTGGACTTGCACCATACATTAGTTTTTTACGTTCTCATATTGCCGAACACCCTGAAATTAAAATGGCTGTTATTCACGGAGCCGCTTATCCTTGGGATTTAGGTTATTATAGCGAACTTTCTTTTATCCAAAATGTCTTCAAAAATTTCTTCTACTTCCCTACTTTACTTAAAGCAGATAACAATTGGACTGGCTTACGTGGATATATAGAAGAACATTTAAAAAATGGAATTTTAGAAGATGTCGGAATTGAAGTTAATCCAGAAAAAACACATTTCTTCTTATGTGGTAACCCAAAAATGGTAGATAGCGTTACAGACTTTCTTGCTCTAAATAATTATACAAAACATCAATCTATGTGCCCTGGTGCTTTACATATTGAAGAATATTAACAAATTTGATTACTATGCTACTTTTAAATAAAAAATATACAAAACAATCTTTTATTTTTCTTTTTATCCTTTTTTCATTCCAACTTTTGAATAGTTGTATTTTTGTCAAGATGAAAGAAAAAACTGAAGAACATATCTCCGTTGATGTTATACAAAAACCTGAAATACCTATGAATGATGAAATTTTACGGTCAGCCAAAGGAGATATGATTAGTTTAATTCCTAAAAATTGGTTCTTTGTAGATTTAGCAGAAGACACTCCAAAAGATGTCTTTGCAATCGCTGTTAATCCCTCATATACACTTTCTTTGATTTTTTCAGGTTACCCAACTAATGAACTTTATGATGGAATTTATAAAGAACAAAAACTAATTGGGCTAGCAAATGCCTCTTTTGATAGAAAACAAAAGAAAGCCGGCGGGTCTTTAATTAAAGCAAATAAAATTTATAACTTTAATTCAGGAAATCTAGAATTTGTTGTCTTTCGTTATAGAACTAAAACTCAACCTATGAATTCAGTTAATGCCATCTTTAAATCTTCAATTGGCAATATTTATGAAATCAGTCTTGTTCCAATGAACCTATCAGGAATTTCTCTACCAACAGAAGATGAAATGAATAGGATTTTTAATTCTATTCTTTCAACAGTTAAATATTAAAAAGTTACAAAAAAAATACAAAAGATATATAACCAAATAAACACTTTAATTTGTAGATTAAAATTAAATAACCTTGTATAAATCATACAAGGTTATTTTAATCAATAATCAACTAAAATTCTAATGTTTAAAGTGTTATTACTTTTCTAAAATTTTTATTGGACTTTATAAAGCAAAGCATTTATATTCATACCTGCACCAACAGATGCAAATGCTAAATAATCCCCAGAATTAATTTTATGTTCAGGCATTTCTTGGCGAAAAAGTTTATCATAAAGAATCGGTAAAGTAGCAACAGAATTATTTCCAAGATATGAAATTGTCATCGGCATTATGTTCTCGGGAATTTCTTTGATATTATACAATTTCAGAAGCCTTGATAATATAGCATCATCCATTTTACCATTTGCTTGATGTATTAATACTTTTTTAATATCTTGCATCAATAAACCTGCTTTTTCAATTGTGTCTTTAACCAATTGCGGAACATAAGTTAAAGCATACTCATACAGTTTCCGCCCTTTCATCTTTAAATACAACCTGTTGTTTGGTAAATTTGGATTATATGATTTACCCATCGTAAGCAAATCAATATAATTTTTAGTGTCAGTTCTTGTTTTATGAGAAAGAATACCAACAGGTTCTTCACTTTGAACACCTTCAAGAATAACAGCACCAGAACCATCAGAATAAATCATACTGTCGATATCGTGTGGGTCTGATACTCTGGATAGCGATTCTGCACCAATAACCAGAACTTTTTTTGCATCGCCTGATTTAATATAATAATCAGATTGAATTACGGCTTGTAACCAACCAGGACATCCAAAAGGCAAATCATAAGCAACTGTATAAGGATTTTCTATACCTAATTTTGCTTTGATTCTTGAAGCAATTGTTGGAACTAAATCCGAATAAGGCATCTCGTTTGTTACATCGCCAAAATTATGTGCAACAATTATATAATCAAGAGTTTCCTTGTCAATCTGTTTATATTCCAAAGCCTGCAATGCCGCATAATAGCCAATATCAGAAGTAACTTCGCTATCTTGAACATAACGCCTTTCTTGAATTGTCGTAATTTCTTGCAACTTATTTATGATTTCACTGTTGTCTTTATGAAATTTGTTCCCATCAGCATCGTAAAATTCATTGTGAAAGAAGTCTATATTTTTTACTACAACTGGTGGGATGTAACTTCCTGTTGAGGTTATTACTGAATAGATTTGTTTAGACATAATTTTTTTTTGTAATTATATAAAATACAAAATTACAGAAAAAAATAATCATAACCACTTAATTAAAAATAGGACAAAAACAAAAAAATCAGATAATGTAAAAGAGTTAATATTCGATTTGAGTGTGTAAAGCAATTTCTTCCAGAATAGAACTAACTTTGAGACACTCTAATAATTCGCCTTCGAACACAATTGCTTTTCCATTATTATGTACTGACCAAGCAATTGATTCTGCTTGTTGAGAATCGCAATTGATTGCCTTCATAAGTTGTAAAATTACTTCATCAAAGGTATGCCAATCATCATTAAATAATATTACTTTTGCAGGAAGAGTAACATTGCTTTCAACAATTATTTCAGGATTCTCTTCTGGCGAAGGTCCAAGAGCTAAATTGATATTTAATCTTTGATTATTTGCTGGAATAAATATATCTTTGGAATTACTAAATTTCATAATTAATTTTAAAGAATTAAACTAAAATTTTTCAAAATTAAGAAACAATCCTTAAATTTGAATTTATTTAATTTAAAAAATCAAAAAAAGACTTTGATACAAATTTCAACAATCATAATTATACTACTTCATCTTGCTGATTATACATATATGTTTCAGTTATTTTCTATCGCCGGCTATGGTTTTACCTTCACTGATTTAATGTTTGTCATAGCTTATTTATCTGTTGCTTATCAATTCTTTGTGCAAAAAAGAGTTTTTACCTTTCTTGAAACCAAAGTATTATATTCCATAATACTATTAACTTTGTCTTTTATTCTTTCAGCCATAGGTCTAATGACTTGGGGAAATGATGCTAGTCTAATTCAATATTTTAAAACATTATCCCATTTTATTTATGTATCTTTATGGGGAGTATTTCTACTCGGTAGCGAAATCAAACCTGATGCATATTTTAAATTAATTAGAGTGATACTTGTAGCTTCATTGCTCATCAATATATATGCTATTTATCAACTTTTTGCAAGAATTTACGATTTACCATTAGCTTATATTCAAATATCAAATCAGCAATTTTTAACTCGTGGATTTGACAAAGAATTGGGCGAGGCTAATCAAATTGTATTGAAATTTGAAAATTTTTATAGAGCAACATCTATTTTTTCAGAACCTTCAGCACTTGCTTCATTTAATCTAATGAATGTTATCTTTCTTATCGTCCCAAAAGCTAGCAAAGTCAAGCCATTTATTCAAAAGAATTGGTTGAATAATTTAATTTTGATTTTTGTATTAATTGCTTTGATGCTTTCTTTTTCTTTAACTGGTCTATCTTTAATTAGTGTTTTCCTAATCTCTTTAATCGTTATAAATAAAATTAATATTACTAAAATTATCAAAAATTTTATAATTTTCGCAGTACTTCTTATTGTTGTCGACCAAATAGTAAGCAATTATACTAATATTAGTGTTCTCAATTTATTTTATCAAAGAGTAGAAGGTTTAATTGCAAATTCTCCCCAAAAAGGTGAAATGGTTGTTGGCGAATCTGCCCCTGATAGAATTGCCTCAATCAAAAATGCTATAACTTTATATAAAGAATCTCCAATTTTTGGTATTGGCTTAGGCAATACATATTTTCATCCTAAATCTACTGCAAGATTCGCTCAATCTGCTTTTTTTGGTGTTTTATCCGAAGCAGGTATAATCGGTGCTATTGCACTAATATTTTTCTATTTTAATAGTTTTAGAGGAAGTTTATTTGTTCATTATGAAACTTTTAATACACAAGCATTTTCTCCTGAATTAGCTACAATGCAAACTTTGCCTATCTTTATTCTTATTCTCACTATTGTGAGTGGTATATTGACAAGCGATACATTAATTACAACTTCGTATTGGAGTACTTTTGGTATTTTTGCAAGTACTTATAAATCTACCTTATTATTAAAAAACAGGAACAGTCTTTCGGCTTCTTCTTAAAGCCTTCAACTTGAAGTCTTCTTAACATATTTTTTTACTACAAAAAAAATTTTAGGGTTAGATGTAACTTTTTTCCTAAAAAATACTCTTATATATTTAAAAGGGTATTTTCTGAGTTCTTTGAATTTTGTAAAGATTTTTACTACAAAAAAAATTTTAGGGTCAGATGTAACTTTTTTCCTAAAAAATACTCTTATATATTTAAAAGGGTATTTTCTGAGTTCTTTGAATTTTGTAAAGATTTTTACTACAAAAAAAATTTAGGGTTAGATGTAACTTTTTTCCTAAAAAATACTCTTATATATTTAAAAGGGTATTTTCTGAGTTCTTTGAATTTTGTAAAGATTTTTACTACAAAAAAAATTTTAGGGTTAGATGTAACTTTTTTCCTAAAAAATACTCTTATATATTTAAAAGGGTATTTTCTGAGTTCTTTGAATTTTGTAAAGGTTTTTACTACAAAAAAAAATAATAACTTTATATTTTTTTTAATAAAAAAATGTCTATACAATTAATCAAATCAATTAATAAAATGTAGTAGTAAAAAATGTAGTAAAAATAGTTCATAGATTTGTTTATTTCAAAAATAATTCTTAATATTAAAGTTTAGGAAAATGCAAAATGCAAAAAACTAAATGTAAAATAAATAATTGTAATAATTAAGAGGTGATATTATGTTTAAAAGACTTTACTACTTTGTAGTAAGTGTTGTAGCACTGGTAATGGTGGTAAGTGCTACGCAAGCACAACAGTTAGACATCAACAAGATAAAGGAACAACTTCCTAAATTGCTTGGTGCCAACAATCAAGGCACAGAATTTGTGTTCGGTTTCCACCCTGCTTGGGAAGAAGTTGGACCAAATAATGCGTTAAAAATTTATGTTTCATCAGGTGTTGCAACCGAAGTAAGGTTATACATACCTTATTTTAGTTCAGATCCTTTATATGTAAAAACTACAATACCAAATGATGTAATTGAATTTAGTCTTTTACCTGCTACTGGACAACCGTATTCACGTGGAGCTGGTGGATTGGTTTCAACTTTGCAGCCAACCCAAGTATGGAAAGGTCGTGGAATTATTATAACAGCAGACGCTCCTATAATCTGTTATGGTGTAACACGTTATCAATATACGTCAGATGGCTTTCTTGCTATTCCAACTCAAGCACTTAGTAAGACATATATAATTTCTGCATATAGGGAAACAGCAGATTTTACATCACAGTCACTTACCCCTTACGGTGATATCATTGGAGTTTACGACAATACAAAAGTAAGCTTTTCTATCGGTGGCAATAATAATACTTGGGTGAGAGATTTAAATCAAAAGAAATGGAGACCAACTCAAATTATGCAAGCAGTGATAAATAGAGGAGATTTTTGGTTGGTGGCTTCAGAAGGAGCACAATCAGATTTAGGCGGGAGTTATGTCCAAGCAAACAAGCCAATTTCTGTTTTATCAGGTAGCCACTGTGCTTATATCCCAACAGCAGTTTCGGCTTGCGATTTTATTAGTGAAGCAGAAATGCCGATACAAGCATGGGGTAAAAAATTATATATCACACCAATATATGGCAGAAAAAACGGCTCTGTCTGTCGATTTTTTGCAAAAGAACCAAATACTACATTTAAAAGAGATGGTGTTGAGTTCTTGCAATTATTTGCAAATTGGGGAGTAGAAGGTGATGGTTGGTTGGAAAAAAGAAGTGACCCTGAAACAGGTTCTAACAAACCAGCTGTTATTACTGCGGATAAGCCAATTAATGTAGTTCAATATAATCCTGGTCAAAGCGATGATGGTGTTCCTTCCGATCCATTCCAATTAATGCTCACTCCTTATGAACAATTCCAGCATGAAATTATCTTTAATACCCCAGGTATTCGTGGAGGTTATGGATTTCCTGTAAATTATATAAACGTAGTTTATCAATCAGATTCCACAGGCCAAATTCCAGACGATTTAATGTTTGGTGAAGTTGATGCTACACATCAAACAGTTTGGACAAAAGTTAAAGACAAAAGTTCTGCTCCTGGTTTAATGTTTAATGATCCTGACCAAATTGGTAAAAAAGAACAATTCTTTTCAAAAACTATTCAATTGATGTATGATGGAGTTTATAGATTACAATGCAATAGTCAAAAAATAGCAGCTTATTCTTACGGATTTGGCAATTACGATTCTTACGGCGAGCCAACCTCTGTTGCACTTGCTGATTTATCCAAACCCGATACAGTTGCTCCAGTGCCATATTACCATATTTATTGCGATGGAAGTACTTTTGATAAAAATGGTAAAAATTCAGCTTATGTAACAGATATGCCAGATGATGATAGCATTCGTTCAAATATGTCTTTAATTATATTTGACAGAAATAATAGCTATAACTATATTTTCAGTAATAATGATTTTATGCCAGGAGATGATAGAACTGTAAAATGGTCATTAAAAACAATTAACCCATCACAAGATGCTCATGCAGTTATAACTTTTGCAGACAGAGCTGGAAATGATACAACAATAGTAATTGATTATTGGGCTATTAAATTATCTATTACTCCAAGCAATGTTTACTATGGAAATTTAAAAATTGGCGACCAAGTTACTAAAACTTTTGTAATTAAAAACGAATCAAAGACAAGTCCTGCATATTTACAAGAAGTCTCATTGCAAACTTTTAGAGAAAGTTTAGCTTCGCAAGGATTTAAACTTAGCTATAACTTTGATATTAATCAACCTTTATTACCACAAGATACAAGAACATTTACAATTACATTTACAGCACCATCAGAAGGCGAATTCAAAGATTCTGTTGGCGTTGGCGATACCTGCTTCTATCAATATAAAGCATTGGTTAGAGCAAGTGTAGGAACTCCAATTATTGAAGTATCTGATGTCGATTTTGGTAAAAGAACAGTAGGTGTTCAAACTACTCCATTAATTGCAACTATTACAAATAATGGAACAACTTCACTTGCAATTACGGGTTACACAAATAATACATTAAGTGTATTTACAAACGATTTACCAACCATTACTCCTGATAATCCATTAATTATTGATAAAGGTGGACAATATCAATTCCAAGTATTCTTTAAGCCTGACGCTGTCAAAAAATATTTAGACTCAATTGTCTTCCAAAGCGATGCAGGAACTAACATTGATAATGTATGTATGATTCAAGGTGAAGGAATTGAGCCACAGTTACAAGCAACAGGTGATGATTGGGGACGTCGTAGAGCTCATTTAGCAAAATATGATACTTACCCTTATTATAAATTTACACCATACCCTGCACCAACAGGAGCTATTGTTCTTTCTAATCCAGGTAGTAAAGAAGTAACTATCAATAAAATTGACATCATTCAAGATGTACAAGGTGAAGCTTTTGAAATTAATGTAGATGGTACATTACAACCATTGAAAAATTACGTTAATAGCATCGGTCAAATCAAAGATGTATCTGGTCAAACAATTACAGTAATACCTGCTGGTGGCTCTCGTACAATTCCTGTATTCTTCCACCCGAGAGCAGAAGGCCAATATACATTAGAAATCCAATATGAAAGTGATGCTACTGATACTGTTACTTCAACATTAACAGGTATTGGAATTTATCCAAAAATTACTACTACTGATGTTGATTTTGGAACAAAAGTTATTGGTGAAGCACCTGTAACTAAAACAGTACGTTTTACAAATGAAACATGGGATTATCAAGATTCTTTAGTATTACAAGGATTAGATATTCAACCGAATGGTTCTATTAGCCCTGTGTTAGCTACTCCAGGCACTGAAGGATTTAGTTATGACAGTAAAAATATTGCTTTTGGATTTACTGGAATAGTTAATTTCCCTGTTACATTACTACCAGGCGATTATATTGAAGTTACTGGTAATTTTGCCGCTGTTAAAACAGGTAATGCTGCTGGTAATATGACAAGTATTAGTGATGCTGATGTTGATGTCACTTCTCATTGGACAGGCTTCGGTATTGCTGAATCTCTTGTTTTAAATCCAGGCAATGAACCATTCTTATGCTACAATACATTTGAAGATATTACCTACACTTTGGTAAATAATGGCTCAAGCGATATTACAATTCCTGCTAATTCGGTTACCATATTAAATGATGCTGATAATTCATTCTCTTTAATTAGTGTTACACGTGCTGATGGTTCTACAGTTGACTTTACTCAAGACTTCAAAATTGCAAAAGGTGAAACACTTACAATTACTGTTCGTTTCAGTCCATCTGCTAAAACAAGCAACAATACAGAAGAATTACATCAAGCAACATTGCAAGTAAAAACTTTGGCTGTAACTCCTGCATTACAAACGTTGCAAGTTCCTGTTAAAGGTAGAGCAATACATTATACAAGAACGTCTGAATCTAAAATTAATGGTGAAAATCAAGTCATTGTTAATCCAGGACAAGATGTGTCTAAACAGCCTATTTCTTATAGCATATACCTTACTCAAGGTGCTCAATTAGATTTAGCTAACCCAACTGAATTTACAGTTACTGTACAATACGAAAAGAACTTCTTAGCTATACGTAATAATAATGACAAATATATGATTAGCGTGGGAAGTGATTTACCTGCAGATTGGATTGTTCAAGATTACAACTTAGCATTAGATAAAACAACTAACATTGAAACTGTTACTATTCATTTGACTGGTTCTACTCCATTCAAGAGCTCAGCACGTTCTCAAATAGTAAAAATTGAATTCTTATCCTTCTTGCCTTGGACTTCCGATAATGGACAAATGGTTGTGAAAGGAAAAACAGTGCAAATTAATCATTCAATAACTACAAACGAACAATGTGTTGACGTAATTGACCCAGTTCCAGTAAAAGCAACATTAACAGAAACTTGTATGGATCCTGTTCGTCAAATTGTTATTAGTGCTTCTGATTACAATTTAGGTACAGTTAATCCTAATCCAGTAGGAGCTACTGGTACAGATATTCCTTTCAGCATCGCTTTCGATGGTTATGTTGAAATCCGTATCGTTAATGCCGCCGGTGAAGTTGTTAATACTCCAATTGCACAAAATATGAAAGCTGGTTCTTATTCCGTAAGAATTCCTGCTGACTTACCAAATGGAGCATATTTCCTTGAAATGACTTCTGGTGAATATAAACAATTACGTAAATTTACAGTTGCTAAATAATTAAATTTAGCATAAACGTTTCATTCGCAAAGGTGGGTTAATAACCCACCTTTTTTTTATCAGCTTACAAAAATTATTTTCACCTATATTTATTTTTAGTCGCAACAAAATATTGTATAAGTTATTCCGTTTTTAATCTTAAATTATTTAATATTTTCAAGGAGTATAAAGATGAGATATGTCCCTCTTACTGGAAGAATTTTGTTCGCAGCTATTTTTATGATGGCTGGGTTTGAACATATTTTTAGCAATGCTCCATTAGTAGCGTTTGCTCAACAATCTGGTGTTCCACTTGCCTCTCTTGCTGTACCGATAACGGGTATAATGATACTTTTAGGTAGCATAAGTATTCTACTTGGATATAAAGTTAAATTCGGTGCCGCATTAATATTTATTTTTTTAATCCCTACTTCATTTATGATGCATAACTTTTGGGCAATGACTGACCCAATGGCAAAGCAAATAAATATGTTGATGTTTATGAAAAATATGTCTATGTCCGGTGGTGCTTTAATCTTATTTTATTTTGGTAGTGGTCCATTAAGTATGGATAAAAATAAATAATAGATTGATTTTTAACAATGAAATTGAATTAATGTTGAAAAACGAAAAAATTCAAAAATGGACTTATTCGATTTTTAAATTTTTTAATTGTTTAGTTTACTAAAAAAAATAAAATAGAAAAGTTCCCTCTAACAAATAACAAATAAGTCATTAGAGGGAACTTTTCTATAAGCCATAAAGGAATTATAAATATTTGATCTTTACCAATTTACAATTTCACAAATTCTACTCTCCTATTCAGTGCTTTATTTGAAACATTATCATTAGGAGCAATAGGTTGTGTTTCGCCCATACCATCAAATTCAATACGAGATGGTTCTATGCCAAAAGTTTTTACTAAATTATTCTTTACAGATTCTGCTCTTCTTTTTGAAAGATCCAAATTAGAAGCATCATTTCCATCACTATCAGTATGACCGACAACTTTAATTCTTATTGAAGGATTTTCGTTTAAAATATCAGCAATTCCTTTTAATGTTCCATACGATTCAGGTTTCACAATATCTTTATTTACATCAAAATAAATCCCATAACTTACTAATTTTCCTTCTGTCAAAAGTTTACTTCGCATATCAGGCGCCGCATCAGTAATTCTAATATTTGATATATAAGAACCACAAGAAGCACCTCGGGATAATCTAAAACCAAAACGATTAAATTTTGTTCCCTCGTAAATATTAGTAGGCATATCTAAGACTTTTGCTCCTTTCTGGTAAATTCTCAGTCTTCTATTCTGCACCCAAATAATCACATGATTTACTTTTTCTGGTACAACGGGGTTTATTTTTGATGAACCTGTAATTTTTACATTTTCCCCTGCTTTGTAGCCCATAGTATTCCAGCTTTCTTTTTCAATACTAATCTGTAATCCGCTAACTCCTGAATTATAATTATTGTCCAATTCTAAATGTTTATTTTCCTGATACAATAATATCCCCGCGGCAATACGACCACCTGTTTTCTTCGGAACAATATCAAATTCAACGATGAAATTCGTTGGGAAATTAACATTTTGTAAAAAGCTATAATTTCCTTCTCCACTATTCAAATTAAACCAATGTCCCGGAGCAATATTTAGCGTATTAATCTCACCAGGAGCATTTGCTGTCCACAAAGCAGGAAAATCCCCTACGGCATCTTGACTAAAGTCTTCAAACAATATGACTTTTTCACCAGGGACAAAATCAAATTTAGAATAACTTTGCAAATCATTAGTTTGGGTTAATTCTTTGTTTGCTAATGTGTCTTTCTTAGATTCAGTTTTTTGGTTCTCTTTTGATTTTTCTTTTTCTTCAAATTGCTTCTCAATTTCCTTTGTAACTTTTTTCTTTAAAAACTCTAATTGTGCATTAGAACTTAAAGACAATAGAAAAAACAATACAACAATAATGTAAGTTAACAACTTCATACCGATACCCCTCTTTAAATAAAGTCAAATATACGAATATTTTTTTAATATTATTCTATAAAATAATAATTTATTTGAGTAATAATTAATATTTTTAATATTTTAGATAACATTAAACATGTATTTTATTCAAAATAAAAACTGTTCGCAAGTAGAATATAAAGTATCTTACGAACAGCTTTCTATAAAGAACATTAAGCAATTATAATATTATCTTTAAATTATAACAATTCAGTAGTTGCTTTCCCTTGCATAAACAAAAGTAAATAATCACGGCTACCAGCTTTGGAATCAGTTCCACTCATATTAAAACCACCAAAAGGATGAACATCCACAATAGCACCAGTGATTTTTCTGTTGATATACAAATTACCAACATGGAAGTATTTTTTAGCCTTCATTATTTTTTCTCTATTAACACTAAAAATACCACCAGTTAAACCAAAGGAAGTATTGTTAGCAATTTTTAAAGCTTCATCGAAATCTTTTGCTTTGAAAACAGCCAAAACAGGTCCAAAAATTTCTTCTAATGAAATACGTGAATCAGGGGCTAAATCAGTAACAATAGTAGGTTCAATAAAGTAACCTGGTTTATTTAATTTATTCCCGCCTGTTAAAATTTTACCTTCTTTTTTAGCAATATCAATATATTCTAAAACAGTTGCCTCAGCAGATGAACTTACAACTGGACCAAAGCGAACATTATCCTCTGGTATTCCGATAGGCAATTCTTGAACTTGTTTAACTAATTTTTTAACAAATTCATCATAAATTTTTTCATCAACAACAACTCTTGAACAAGCAGAGCATTTTTGACCTTGAAAACCAAAAGCACTGACAACAGTAGCGTTGACAGCGGCATCAATTGAAGGAGTTTCACTATCCACAATTAAAGTATCTTTGCCCCCCATTTCAGCAATAACACGTTTAAGCCAAATTTGACCTGGATTAACTTTAGCTGCACGTTCATTAATTCTAATACCAGTAGCTACTGAACCAGTGAAAGCAACAAAACGAGTTTTTGGATGGTCAACTAAATAATCTCCGGATTCTGCACCACTTGCAACAAAGAAATTCAAAACGCCATCAGGTAAACCAACTTCACGCATTATGTTTGCAAACAAATAAGCCATCATTGGGGAATCTGAACTTGGTTTCAAAACAACTGTATTTCCTGAAACTATTGAAGCAGAAGTCATTCCAACCATTATGGCAAATGGAAAATTCCAAGGTGGAACAACTACTCCTACTCCTAATGGAATATATGAATATTCATTATATTCTTGTATAAAAGGTGTTAATGGCTGACTTTGGGAATAGCGAATCATTTCACGACCGTAAAATTCCAGAAAATCAATGGCTTCTGCTGTATCAGCGTCGGCTTCGGCAAAATTTTTGCCAACTTCCTTTATCATCCAAGCATTGATTTCCAATCTTCTTTTTTTGCATACTTCGGCAGCTTTAAATAAAAATTTTGCTCTTTCCTCGGCTGGGAAATATTGCCAAGTTTGAAATGTTTCCCAAGCAGTTTGAATAGCAAGTTCTGCTTGTTCTTTCCCACTTTTTTGAAATACTCCAATTATTTCTGATGGATTTGCAGGATTAAGTGATTTGGTCTTTTTTTCAGAAAAGATTTCCTTACCCCCAATTATATTGGGATATTCTTTCCCAAGTTGAGAATTAACTTTTGATAATGCTTCTTTTTGAAGCTCAAAATTTTCTTTTTTGGTAAAATCTACATAAGTTTGACTTGAGTATGGTAACATTATAACCTCAAATTTTTGAAATTGTGAATTATTAAAAATGCAAATTAGTTATAATTTTTGATTTGCAAAAATTTCAAGTTGTTCAGATATGGTTAAGTTGTTTATAAATTATAAGAAAAACCAATGCCAAGAGTTTGTTTAATTTGCAATCTTGGACCAACTCCAACAAAAGTTTTTGCTCCATTTATTGTTTTAAAAATTTGAACAGGAATGTCTTGGTCGTAAATCAAATGCAAAAATATACTTGCAGAAATATAGCTATTTACTTTCAAATTAACAGTAGTTTCAGAATTAACATCAATGTTTCTTCTATTCCCAATATTTGGATCGGTATAATTATTGTATAAATCTAATTTAGTGGCGATATTAATATTTTCCATAGGAGAAAAAATATAATTAACCGAAGCGGCAACTCCAAAATCAAAACGAGAATGCTCTCCTGGCGAAATTATCTTGCCTGTTGAATCATATTTTGCAGCGGTAACTCCATAAGAACCAGCATTAGCAAGAGCATTATCTTCCACTAATATTAATCTACCTGAAATTGGAGAAAAACTTACCGAAAAATTATTCGTTGGTTTAAAATCCATACCTAACGACAAAATAAAATATGCAGGAGCAAAAAATTTGGACACTATATTTGAATCATCGGGATATTTGTACCCTTTATCAAATTGGGTTTGAAAAGAAAAACTTAAAGAATAGTAAAATTGCTGAATAGCACGATAACCTGTTCTTGAATCAAGTTCTAATTTATCTTCATTTTTACGATATGAATATTGGTCTGATGTTTGAAAACCGTAACCTGTTGAAAAAGCATTTTCCCAAATAAAATTAGAGTCTGGCGCATAATAATTAATCAAATAACCAAAAAGACCAGTCAATGCAACTTGCGATTCACCACCTTTGGCCCAATTACTTAATGTAACTTCATTTAAGAACAAACTCGTATTGCCTTTTGTTATCCAACCATTAGATTTTAAATCATTATAGCCAAAGAACATAATTACAAGAGATAGAATAAGTAAAAAATTCCTTTTCTGCTTCTGCATTTTTATTCCTCATAATAAATACGAAAACAAAATTAAGCATTAGTTTGTTTTCTACAATCTAGACCACAACACTAATTGACAAAAAATTGACAAAATTTAGTTTTTTTCTTAAAAAAGTAACTAATTTTAATCTTTTTTCGTATTTATATTTTTAAATTTTATTTTTAAAATTTTGAGGATTTATAATGATAAAAAAAACAAAGTTATTACTACTTGTTTTAAGTAGCATATTGCTTTTTACGTCAATTGAAGCACAATCGGCAGATTTCAAGCCTGTTCCAATAGTAAAAGATACTTTACCAAATGGTTTGACTGTTGTGTATTCTATTGATAAATCTGCACCAATAATTGCAACAGTAGTGCATTATAAAGTTGGTTCAAGATACGAAGTGCCAGGGAAAACTGGTTATGCCCACTTTTTTGAACATTTAATGTTTGAATCTACCGATGCATACCCAAGAGCATCAATTGACAAATTTGTTGAAGAAGCAGGTGGTTCTTTAAACGCTCATACTGCATCTGATGAAACTGTTTTTTATTTAAAATTACCATCGAATAATTTAGAAATGGCATTATGGATTGAATCTTCAAGGATGAGAGGACTTCATGTCGATACCATTGGAGTAAATACTCAAAAAGGTGTTGTATCGGAAGAATTAAAGATGAGACGTGAAAATACAGCATACGGAACTATGATTGATAAAATGTCTGAATTCCTTTATAAAGGCACTAATTATGAATGGACTACAGTTGGTTCATTAGAAGATATTCAAAATGCGAAGAATTCTGATTTTAAAACATTTTATGATGAATACTATTACCCAAATAATGCTATTTTAGCAGTTGTTGGAGATTTTAACTTAGAAGATGCTCGTGTTTTAGTTAATAAATATTTTGGTAGATTACCAAGGCATACAATACCACCAGAACGACCATTTGTTTTGCAACCTATTGAAAAACCAGTAAAAGAAACAATTGAAGATGCAAAAGCACAATTGCCAGGTATATTCATTGGTTATAGAGGATGTAGCGAAATTGCTCCTGATAATTATCCTTTAACTTTACTTTCTCAAATTCTTGCGGCAGGAGAAAGTTCAAGATTTTATCAAAAATTAGTTGATAAAGACCAAATTTCAGTTGGAGCAGCTGTTTTCCCTTACTCACTTGAAAAAGCTGGTTCATTAATTTTCTATTCAATTGCAGCCCCTGGAAAAAGTGTTGATGAAAATATTGAAGCAATTGATGGTTTGATTAAAGACGTAGTGAAAAATGGTGTAACAGACGAAGAATTGCAAAAAGCAAAAAATATTATGGAAGCATCTTTTATTAGTGACAAGAAGAACGTTCTTGAAAAAGCTGAAAGTCTTGCAAGTTATACTGCTTATTATGGCGACCCATCTTTAATTAACACTGAATTAGATAAATACTTAAAAGTAACAAAAGAAGATATTCTCCGTGTTGCAAAGAAATACTTAGATACTGATAAAAGAATCGTCCTAATTTATATGCCAAAAGATAAATCTTAAACTAAATAAAGGAAAAAACATAATGAAAAATACTAATTTTAAATTTGCAATTATATTAATTTTGTTTGCATCGCTTTTATCAACAAATTTGTTTGCACAAAGAACAACCAAGAAAAGCAAAGTGCCTGAAAAAGTTCAACAAGTTGAACAAGTGCAAACAGCTCCTGCTACGAAAACAAACCCAGATGTTCAAACTCAACAAGTTGATAAAACAACACCGAAATACGCATTTTCGTTGCCACCATTTCCAAAGCCAAAACCTCAACCTGCAAAAGATTTTGTGTTTCCATCATATAAAACTGTGACATTATCTGATGGATTAAAAGTTTATTTAATCAAAGATGATGAACAACCTGAAATTACTTTGCATTTGATGCTTGCAGGTGGTCAAAATTTAGATGGGAATAAATCAGGGCTTGCTGATATTGCAACATCTTTAATGACAAAAGGTGCAGGCAAAAGAAACGCCCTCGAAATTGCTCAAAAACTTGACGGAATTGGTGCCGGTGTTTCTGTTTCTGCTGGACAAGATAATATTTCTGCAACTGGTAGTTCGCTAACAAAACATTTTGATGAAATGTTCGAAGTATTCGCAGATGTTGTTCTTTCTCCAAAATTCCCAAAAGATGAATTTAACAAATTAATCGACCAATCAATTGCTGGCGTAAAAATGCGTAAAGCAAATTCAGGAACACTCGCTTCATTGCTTGCATCGATTGCTACCTACGGTGAAAATCATCCTTATTCAAAATTTAATACTGAATCTTCTCTTAAATCAATTACATTAGATGATGTTGAAAATTATTACAAATCTACTTTTATACCAAACAATGCTACTTTGGCTGTAATTGGGGATTTTAATGAAAAAGATTTGATTAAAAAATTAGAATCTCGTTTTAAAGATTGGACTAAAGGACCATTACCAAAATTAGATGTTCCAGATCCAAAACCTCTAAAAAGAGGTGTGTATTTTATACCAAGAGCAGGCTCTAAACAATCTTCAGTTGATATTTCTGCTTTAACTGTACCAAAGAACCATCCTGATTACCTTGCATTGCGTCTTACAAGTGCATTAATGGGTGGTGGATTTGGTTCAAAACTTTTCCGTACATTACGTGAAAAATATTCTTTCACTTATAGTCCTTTTGCACGTGAAACTGGTTATAAATTTGCAAATGAATTTTTTGCTGGTTCAGAAGTTAAAAATGATAAAACAGATTCTTCTATTACAGTAATTTTAGACCAATTCAAGGCGTTATACCAAGAAAATGGCGTTACACAAGAAGAACTTGAAAGAGTAAAAAGCAATGTTATTGGCAATTATCAAATGGCTTTTGAAAACTCAGAATTTGTTGCTTCATTACTTCAAAATGCAGATTTTTACGATGAACCAATTGATAATTATAAACATTATGCTCAAAGAATTGAAGCACTTACAACACTTGATGTTGCAAAAGTTGCCGATAAATATTTGAAAAATGACCGTTTAGCAATAGCTGTTGTGGGATTACCTGCTTTGAAAGACAGCCTTGCACAATTTGGTCCTGTTTACGAATATACAATGGATTTGGAATCCACTGATGCTATTGCTGCTGCTACTCCTATTGATATTAAACCAGAAGAATTAATTGAAAAATATATTAAAGCTATCGGTGGAAAAGAAGCTTTAAATTCTATTAAAACAATTAAAATGGATAGCAAATTACAATTAAAACCACAAGGTCAAATTATTAATGGTACTTCCGAAAAGATAATTAAATATCCTGATAAAGAATACACATTAGTTCAAACTCCAATGTTTAGACAAGAATCTTGGGTGAATGGCGATAAAGCATGGAGACGTAACGGCAACAATATTGAAGCAGTTACTGGTGATGAACTTAAAGAAGCTACTAAAGTTAAATTCTTTGTTAATGAAATTGCTGACTTAATTACTAATGGCTACAAATGCGAAGTCCTTGGAGTAAAAGATGGATTAATCAAGCTCAAATATAAAAGCAAAGATGGTAATGACGAAGGTACTTATTACTTTGATAGGAACACTTTCTTACCTATGAAATCCGTAATTTCTGTTGAAGGTCCACAAGGTCCTGTTGAAATTTCCCAAGAATATTCTAACTTTGAAACATTTAATGGCGTAAAATTACCGATGACTATTGTTGTTACTAATCCTTATTATTCAAGTGAACTTAATAATAACTATTGGATTAATCAAGATATAGACGATGCAATATTTACACCAAAAGATGAAAATAAAAAATAATTTACCTTGGATTAACTAATCTCAAAGGGTTGCCATTAGGCAACCTTTTTTTTGCTTATCTTTTATCGACATATTACCCAAAGTAATATTTATTGGTTCTTATTCCCATTATTTTATTAAATTATTTAGTACTCAAATTAATTTAAATATTTTTTGAGTAGTGAAATAATTGAAACACTTTAAATACGTATTAATTCAATATTGAAAATTTAATTAATACATATTTTATTTCAAAGCAAAAAAACAGTAATTTTATGAAATATATAAAAATACTTCTTATAATTTTTATTTGTTTTATTTTACAATATAAAAACACTTATTCAAGTGAGCCAAACCAGATAAAAGATTCATTGATTGTAAAAATAAAAGTAAATTTTTCTAATATTGATTTGTCTCCTTTTTTTTCAGAATACCATTTACAAAAGTTAATAGATTCCTCATTGCTTGATTTTAGTACTTATAAGAATTATAAAAACAAAAAAACATCAAATAAATTACAAAGTTATTCTCAATCACTTTCTCATATATATTTACTCGAATATAAAAGTAAAATTCAAAAACAGAAATTAATTAGCACATTAATGCAAACTGGCTTTTTTGATTACGTAGAATATTACCCTGCAAGATATTTATGCTTTATTCCGAATGATTCACTTTTTTCAGAACAATACTATATGAATAATTTAAAAGTTCCTCAGGCTTGGGATACATTAAAGAAGAAGCATCTGGTATTAGTTGGAGTTGTGGATACTGGAGTTGATTATACACACCCCGATTTAATGAATAGTATATGGGAAAATCCTGGTGAAATTGGATTAGATTCAAATGGTAATGACAAGAGGTTTAATGGCATAGATGATGATAAAGATGGATATATTGACGATTGGCATGGCTGGGATTTTAATTCAAGCGATACAACAGGTAATGGACAAGACAACGACCCAATGCCTGGACATCCTCATGGAACACATGTATCAGGGACAATTGCCGCAACAATAAATAATCAAATTGGAATTGCAGGTATGTGCGATTCTATAAAAATTCTTCCTGTAAAAATTGGTAGTGATAATCCATATAGCACATCTTTAATCAACTCTTATGACGGAATGTTATATGCGGCAAAGATGGGCGCCGACATTATTAATTGCTCTTGGGGTGGCTCTTCAAGTTCTATTACTGAACAAGAAGTAATTAACACAGTATTGAGTCTTGGCTCTGCTGTTATTGCTGCCGCAGGTAACAATAATTCAGATTCTCCTTTTTTCCCCGCAAGCTACGACGGTGTAATTTCTGTTGCAGCGTCAGATAGTACTGATAAACGTGCTTTCTTTTCTAATTATAATTCTGCCGTAGATGTTCTTTCACCTGGTGTCGATATTATTTCAACAATCCCGGGTAATAGTTATGAAAAAATGATGGGAACTTCAATGGCAACTCCAATCACTGTTGGTGTTGCATCTATGATTAAAATGTTGCACCCCGAATACTCACCAATTCAACTTGGTCAACATTTAATGGCTACTACCGACAATATGGACTCTCTTAATCCTGATTATGTTGGAAAATTAGGCAGTGGCAGAGTCGATGCTTTGAAAGCTGTTTCAACATTAAAACCAAAAAATATTTATATCAAACAAATTAACGTGCAAGACCAAACTTCAGGGGCTGAATTTAAAAGTAATGATAATTGCAAAATTAGCTTATTACTAGAAAATGTTTTAAATGATATTGATAATTTACAAATTTTCGTTTATTCTACAAATTATCCTGATGTTAATTTTTCTCCAAAAATTTTAAAATATGGTAAGTTCTTACAAAATTCTGTATTAAATCTTGATACAGCAATCTCATTTACACTTCCACAATTTGATATATTAGATGGAAAATTTGAGATAGAATTAGTGTTCTATGATTCAGATACTTTACTGGCAAGAAAAATCTACTCTTTCTTTGTAAATCCTTCATATTTGACTTTCAAGAACAATTTGTTGCAAGTTACTTTTAACAGCAAAGGAAATATTGGATTTAATGACTACCCAAGTAATGAGCAAGGAAATGGTTTCATTTACAACCAAAGTCCAAATTTGTTGTTTGAAGGTGCTTTAATGGTATGTTCTGACACATTACTTTCTGATGTGGCAAGAGATGCTACGCAAGATTCACAAGACCATTCTTTTTATACAAACAAACAAATTGATTTCTTGCCGCTTGCAAATCCTTTATTGCTTGAAGGTATTACTAAATTTACTGACAACTCGATTCTTTCAAACAACTTTATCAATATTAATATCAACCAAACTATTATTCAACCAACTTCACCAAATAACGCAATATATACAATTTATGATGTTGTAAACAATACTAAATTTATTCGTGATAGTTTATATTTAGGTCTTTATTTCGATTGGGATATTGGTATTTCTGGAACAGACAATATAACTTATTGGGATGATTCCACTCAATCGGCTATTGTTCAAAATGTAAAAGTAGATTCTTTGCCAGTAATTGGTATAAAAATGCTCTCAAATTTTAATAATAATTTTTGGGCAATAGATAACGATGGTTCAACTAATGACAATCCTGGAGTTTGGGATGGATTTACAAAAGACGAAAAAATAAGAATGCTAACTTCGGGAATAGGTCGTGCAAAATCTTCCATTACTGATATCTCTAATGTTATTTCTGCTGGTCCTATCTTCTTAGGATCTTATGACACTGTCCGAGTATGCTTTGCTATGTATGCAGAAAAAAATGTTGTTAATTTGCTCAAATCCTTATCTGGTATTAATAATTTCGCCATTAATGGAAATATTGCAAATGGTACTTATAATCCATTAATTCCTGAAACTAAGTATAATTCAATTTATCCAAATCCAGTTAGCAAAGACCAAACGCTTAATATGATATTTCAAATTGCAAATAATAATACTAATTTTTCTATTGAACTTTATGATAATTTAGGAAATCTTGTGCAGAAGTTTTTAAACCAGAATTTAAATAAAGGAATTTATTTAAAAAAATATTTGTTACCTAATTTATCTACTGGTGCATATTATATTGTATTTAAAGAGAATAAAATTTTATCCACTTTCCCGTTAATAGTTGAATAATTTTAAATAAATTATTAAGTTATCTTTATTTTTTATTAATTTGTATTTTGATAAACAAATTAATTAATAAACAAATAAAGGATTTTTATGAAAAAGTTTCTTTTAATATTTTTTTTAATATTATCAGTTTCATTATTATCAACGTCTTTATTTTCAGAAGAACCAAACCAAAAGGATTATCGAATATTTGGAACAGTGTATGTCCGACCTAATATGGATGGCAGAGACTTTTCTAATTTAACGCACCCATTATATTACACAGTACAGCGTATTTCTATTGGCATAGAAAAAGAATTAACCCCCAATATCACAATTTTAGCAGAAGCAATGGACAGTCGTGTTTGGGGACAAGAACAAAATGTTCGGAAAAGTATTGCAAATATAGATTTACATCAAGGTTTTTTGAAAGTGCTAAATATTTTCAATGTGCCTATCGATTTAAAAATTGGACGATTTGAATTGGAATATAATAAAAAAGTTATAGGACCTTCAAATTGGCAAGATGTTCCACGTGCCTTTGATGGCTTCGATATTACTTTAATATCTTCCCCCGATTTAGTTTTTGATTTCTTTACTTTGCAAGTGGTAAATTCAACCAACTATATATCTGCTGTTGTTCCAAATAATTACGCTTATCCTGCAAATCCAGACCAAGCATATTATGCACCGGGGGTGACTTTCAAATACAAATTTAATAAAGATTTTTTCTTGCAACCTATTGTTTTATATGAATCATCTGGTAAAAGCACAAATTATGCTGAATTCTCCAAAACAACAGCGGCAATTGATTTAATTTACAAAATAAAAAAATGGGATATGTGGTACCATCTTGGGTATCAAACTGGTAAAACAGGTTCTAAAGATTTATCTGCTTATGGTGGTCATGCTTTTATTGGTTATAGTTTTGGCTCTATTAAGCCAATGATTGTTCTGGATGTTAATTCAGGGACTAAACCTTCTGAACAATCCACCAAAGATCATCTATATTTCAATAATTTCGGGAACAAACATATCTTTTGGGGAAATGCCGATTATTTTGGAAATTTATCTACAGAAACTGCCGGGTTGGGGCTTAATCAATATGGTTTAAAATTATTCTTTAATGAAAATAAACCGCTTTCATTTCTATTAGAAGCCGATTATTTTACTACAAATGTTGCAAATCTTAATAATAAATGGGATTTAGGCGAAGAAATTGATTTGATTTTCAAATATACATTCAATAAGAAAATGTTCGTTGATTGGGGCTTAACAGCTTTTCTTCCAGGCGAAGTAATGAAAAATATTTATACAACTTCTAACGGAATACAAAGGGAAGATATAGGCTTTTATTCTTATTTAAGATTTATGTTTAATTTTTAAATTAAATTTCATCTAATTGCTTCCCATTCTTTGGAATAGGATTTCCCTAATATTATTATAGAAATAGAATTTAAAATCCAGAACCAAATTGTTTTGAAATATCCGTATTTTCTAAATCTTCTTGGAGATTCCAAAACAACTAATTCCGGTTCAAATTTAATTTTAGTAAATTTTGATAAGCGCCTGAACAAATCGAAATCTTCGCCAGCAACAATTAAAGGATTATATCCATTTACTTTTTGAAATAATTCTTTTTTTACTATTTGGCATTCCCCTCGCCCCATACCAAGGTGGATTCTATTTAAAAAACTAACATAAGCATTATGAATTGTATAAAATAGTTTATCGGATTTGGTCATTTCGTCAGGGAAACCAAGCACATAGCAAGCAATAGCACCGAAAGAGTCATTTTTAATTTCAGCCCATTGTCTAATATAAGTAAAAAAAGTATTTACATCTTGCGGGTAAGTATCTGCATTAATAAATACAAGAACATCGCCTGCGGCAACTTCTGCTCCTTTATTCCGTCCTTCCGAAATAGTTTGGCGATGTTTTCCTTTATGTACAACTATTTTATCGGCAAAAGAACATGCAAATTCAACAGTTTTATCATTGCTTCCTCCGTCAGAAAGAATTACTTCAAAGTGAAATTGTTTTTTAACTTCAGCAGTGTAAATTTGTTTTAATTGCCCGATAATTTTTTCTTCCTGAAAAGCAGGTATAACTATGCTGATTAATTTCTTCTTGGCTAATTGTCCATTATAATTAAAATAACCATCGTTAGGTTTATTTTCAATATTAGTAAATGTCCGCCTTATTTCTGGTTCTTGATACACAATATTAAAATTTAGTAAATTACAAAATTAATGATTAAATTAATTTTGAATAAAATTTAAAAGAAAAAATTACAGCATACCTAAAATTAATTTAGCTTCTTCGGTCAATAAAGATGGATCCCAAGGAGGGTCAAACGTAAGTAAAACTTTTGCACTTGAAATTTCAGGGATTTGTTTAACTGTTTGTTCCACTTCAATAGGCAAACCACCAGCAACTGGACAAGTAGGTGCAGTCAAAGTCATTAATATCACAACTTCACTTTGTTCAGTTATTTTAATATCATAAATTAATCCAAGGTCATATATATTTACAGGAATTTCAGGGTCATATATTGTTTTTAACGTATCTATAACTTTTTGCTCTAATTCAATAGCAGATAATATTTCACTCATAATATACCATACAAAACGTTAATTTCCTTTGTTATTATTTTTATCAATTGCATCTAAAAAAGTATGCCACGCAAGTGAAGCACATTTTACACGGCTTGGATAATCTTTTACTCCACAAAAAATTTCTAAATTCTCATTCGAAAGTTCAGAGTCAGCACAACCGTGTGTAATAATTTCATGGAATTCATTATATATTTCTTTTGCTTCATCTAATGTTTTTCCTTTCATCAATGTTGTCATAATTGATGCAGAAGATTTAGAAATTGCACAACCTGTTGCTTGAAATTTTATATCAATAATTCTATCGTTCTCTATTTGAACATATAAATTTATGTGGTCTCCGCATAATGGATTAAACCCTTCAGACGCATTAGAAGGGGTTTCTATTATTCCCCAATTTCTGGGATTTTTATTATGGTCAAGAATTATTTCTTGGTAAAGTTCGTTTAATTCGCTCATTTTAATCAAAAATTGAAATTACTTCTTTAATACTATTAATAAAAACGTTTATATCATCAATTGTATTGTAGAAAGCAAAAGAAGCACGAGTAGTTGCAGGTATGTTAAAATGTCTCATAACTGGCTCTGTACAATGTTGTCCTGTGCGAACAGCAACTCCAAGTTTGTCAAAAATTGTACCTACATCATGCGGATGAACATCTTCAATAATAAAAGAGATAACACTTGCCTTTTCTTGGGCTGTCCCTATTATTTTTACTTGTGGTATTTCAAGAACACGACTTGTAGCATAATCTAATAAAGAATGTTCATATTTTGCAATATTTTCAATTCCTAAGTTATTCACATAATTTATTGCCGCACCTAAACCGATTGCTCCTTCAATATTTTGTGTGCCTGCTTCAAATTTTCCGGGAACTTCCGCAAATAATGTCCTTTCAAAGGTTACAGACAAAATCATATCCCCACCTGTTTGGTAAGGTTCCATCTTCTTTAACAAATCTAATTTACCATATAATACTCCTATTCCAGTTGGACCATAAATTTTATGACCTGAAAAGGCTAAAAAATCACAATTCAATCTTTGAACATCTATTTGGGTATGTTGAATAGATTGAGAAGCATCTAAAACAGTCACTGCTCCAAATTCTTTTGCTTTATCAAAAATATATTTAACTGGATTAATTGTCCCTAATGAATTAGATATATGAACAACTGAAACAATTTTAGTTTTATTACTCAACATTTTTTCATACTCATCTAATAATAATTCCCCATTGTCATTCATTGGTATATAGCGTAAAACTAATTTCTTCTCTTTTGCAAGTTGTTGCCAAGGGACAATATTCGCGTGATGTTCCATCTCAGTAACAATAATTTCATCACCTTCATTCAAAAAATAACGCCCGTAAGAATAAGCAATCAAATTAAGCGATTCTGTTGCACCACGAGTAAAAATAATTTCCTTTTCACTTTGTGCATTAATATATTTTTTTACTGCAAGCCGAGCTTCTTCATACTTATCAGTAGAAAGTTGTGAAAGAAGATACACTCCCCTATGAATATTTGCATAATAGTTTGAATATAAATCAGTAATTGCATTGATTACTGATTTTGGCTTTTGTGTAGATGCTGCACTATCAAGATAAACCAAAGGCTTACCATTCATTTGTTTGCTTAATATTGGGAAATCTTGTCTTACAAGATTAACATCAAAATTACAATCAGATTCTATTCTCATTTTGTTCTCGTAATTTATTATTTTATTTAGAATTAAAATACAAAAATATGAATTACAAATGTAATTATTCACAAAAAAATAAAATTATGAAAAATTATTCAGTGATTGTAATTATTTCTTTTACCTTGTAATTTTTCCCTTTATCGTCTAATGTGATTTTAGCAGCTTGCTTGCTTTTATCGTGTTCAAATATAATAATCCACTCATTTTCCGCAATGATCGGCAAAAATTTCTTCTTTTCATCTAAAGTAATTAATGGCTTATTGTCATAAGCCATAATGTAAGGGAAAGGCAAATGAGCCGCAGTAGGCATAAAATCCGATGTATATAAAAATGTATTATTCCCAAGTACCAATTTTACCATCTGCAAAGCAGTTGTATGACCAAAAGACAATAGGAAACTCACCCCTGGAAACAATTCTCCTTCACCTTCAATCAATTTAAGAATTCCTTTTTCATATAAAGGCAAAAAATTATGCTTTATAAAAGAACCTGTGTCTTTTTCACTTGAATTAATTGCATAGTTGAAATGCTCTTTTTGGACATAATATTGAGCATTAGGAAAAGTTGGGACAAAATCATCTCTATAACGAAAAGTAGAGCCCCCTGTGTGATCAAAATGAAGGTGCGTAAGAATTACATCAGTAATTTCATTTCTTGTTAATCCAAATTTTGTTAAAGTATTATCAAAATTAGAAGAATATAAATCAAATCCATACATTTCTATTTTCTTTTCATCCCAGTTCAATCCATTGCCTGTATCAATTAATATTTTTTTATCATTCATTTGCAATAACACAATTCTTGCTTGCAATGGAATTCTATTGTTTGTATCACCGGGATCATAAGATTTTGACCAAAGAGGTTTCGGAATAACGCCAAACATTGCTCCACCATCTAAACCAAAAAGTCCAGTTTCAATTACGTCTATCTTAATCTTATTTATTTCCATACTTCTTTCAAATTTAAAAATTTTTTAAACGTTTAAAAATATTTACTATTTTTAAAAATGGGAAATTAGTGATGAGTGAAGCAGTAAAAACAATGTTTAGCAATATATCTGGGAAATATGATGCAATGAATGACATTCTTTCCTTTGGGATCCATCGTTTATGGAGAAGAA
Organism: Bacteroidota bacterium; assembly: GCA_021780815.1. GTDB lineage: Bacteria > Bacteroidota > Ignavibacteria > Kapaibacteriales > UBA2268 > GWF2-33-9. The sequence goes on from JAJXYC010000015.1 coordinate 298,815, forward strand.
TAACTGTAAAAAATGCAAAATTAAAACCTCATTTTAAAGTTTTGGATTGTGCAACAGGAACAGGAGATTTAGCAATTGCTTTTAAGAAAAAATTAATAAGAAAAAATGAGATGAATAACTTCAAAAAGGATTTAATGAATAAAGATGAAAGTATCGTTATTGGAACTGATTTCTGTGAAGATATGTTGGTATTAGCGCAAAGCAAAACAAAAGAAAAAAATATAGATGTGAAATTTGAATTTGCCGATGTTATGAACTTACAATTTCCAAATGAATATTTTGATGTTTCAAGTATTTCTTTTGGAATTAGAAATGTAGATAATCCAAAGCAAGGAATAAGCGAAATGGCACGTGTAGTAAAATCTGGTGGTAAAGTTCTAATATTAGAATTTGGACAACCAACAGGGTGGTTCGCTATTCCATACAAATGTTATAGCAATAAATTAATGCCCTTTTTCGGTAAATTAATAACAGGCAATGAATTTGCTTACACATATTTACCTGAAACAGCCGCAAAATTTCCGTCGGCTGAAAAATTCCTTGAAGTAATGAAAGGAACAAATGCTTTTACCTCAGTTTCTTATAAAAAACTTTCTTTTGGTATTGCTTTCTTATACATTGGAATTGTAAAATAAAAGAATTATTTAACTAACATTAATCATTAATTTTGTCAATTATTCCAAAAGTTATTGTCTGTATTTTTTTTTTAGTTCTTCGGCTACAACTTTTGGCACAAAATCACTGACGTCTTCGTTGTATTTGGCTAATTCTTTGACAATACTCGAATTCAAATAAGTATATTTTTCATTTGGAAGTAAAAAAATAGTATGTACATCTGGTTCAATTTTTCTATTCATTAAAGCAATTTGGAATTCATATTCAAAATCACTTATTGCTCGAATCCCACGAATTATAATATTAGCTGATACTTCACGAGCAAAATCAACTGTTAATTTGTGTGATGCACTAACTGCAACATTCGGCAAATGCTTTAAACTTTCCTTGGCTAATAGCAATCTTTCTTCTTCTGAAAATAGACTTACTTTTTTAGAGTTTATTGCAATAACTACATAAATTTGATTAAACATTTGTGCCGCTCGTTCAATCACATCAACGTGTCCATTTGTGATTGGGTCAAAAGACCCTGGATAAATTGCAATTCTTGTATTTTCCATATTATTTCTTTCCCTCTTATTTAATCACATAAAGGAATAAAATAACAGCAATAGCAAGAACGATTCTATAATACCCAAAACTTTTAAAGTTGTGTGTTGAAATAAATTTCATAAACATCTTTATAACAAATAGCGCAACTATAAAAGAAGTTACAAAGCCAATAATCAAAAGCAATAATTCATTATTTTGAAAAGCAACACTATGCTTGTATAAGCTATAAACAAATGCCGCAAACATAGTTGGAATTGCTAAAAAGAAAGAAAATTCAGCGGCAACCACTCTATTTGAACCAAGTAGTAATGCTCCAATTATTGTAGCCGCAGAACGTGATGTTCCAGGAATCATTGAAAGCGTTTGAATTAAGCCAATATATAATGCAATTTTATATGTTATTTCAGTAGTAGAATTTATTTTTTCTTTTCTTCTCTGATTTTCTATTATTATTAAAGCAACACCTCCAATAAACAACATTATTGCAACAGTCGCAGGATTAAACAAATACTTTTGTATTTTACTCCCAAACAGACCACCAATTATAATTGCAGGAATTACCGCTACGATAGTTTTTTTCCATAAATCATAAACAACATTTTTTTGTTCTGGCGATATCGTTGTTTGAAATGGATAAATTCTTTTCCAAAAATAAAAAACAACGCTCATAATTGCACCTAATTGAATTACAACGTCAAAAGTATTTTGAAACTGTTCGGAAAAAGAAAAAAACTGATTAAATATGATTAAATGACCTGTTGATGAAATAGGTAAAAATTCAGTTATTCCTTCAACTATTCCAAGAATTATTGCATTAATTATATCCATAAAATTCCAATTATTATTATTGCAAAATTAAGAATAAAACCACGATAAAATGTTTGATTTTAGAATAATGAAAAAATTAAAATGTGGTTTTTATTATTGAACAAAATGTGGCACAAATTTTTATAATATTATTTTTATAATATTATAGATTAATTATTCTATCGGGATTTTTTGTAACAAAATCACTCCAAGAGCGTATTCTTTTTTTATTTCCCGCAGTCCCTTGTTTGTAAAAATGAGTAATTGCAATAGCAAGAGCATCAGTAGCATCAAAGAATTCAGGAGTTTCTGAAATATTTAAAATATTGCGAACCATAAATTGAATTTGTTGCTTGCTAGCATTGCCTCTTCCAGAAACAGATTTTTTTATTTCCATAGGAGCATACTCAATAATTTCAATATTGTAGTTAGCAACAGCAATAATGGCAGCTGCACGAGCTTGCGCAAGTTTGATAAGTGATTGAGCATTTTTATGGTAAAACATTGTTTCAAAAGCAACCACATCAGGCTTGATTCTTTGAATAATTTGACTGACTTTAAAATTAATTTCGAGCAATCTTTTATTATATTCTTCCTGAATTAATTTTGCTTTAATAACACCGTATTCGAGTAAAGAAATAGAACTACCCTGACTTTTAATTGCACCAAAACCGAGCAAAACAGAGCCAGGGTCAATCCCAAGAATAATCATAGAAATAATAGTTAAAGTTTAAAGATATTAAAAATCTTAATGTTGCAATTAATCTAATTGCTCGGCGATTGCATCGTCAATTTCCATATTGGTAAAAACATTCTGAACGTCATCATGTTCTTCAAAAGCATCGACGAACTTCATAATTTTTTTAGCAGTTTCCAAATCAGATATTTTTACTGTGTTCTGTGGAAGATATTCAAGTTTACTTTCAACAAGTTGAAAATTATTGTCAGATAAATATTTATTAACAGCACCATAATTTTCCATAGCACAAATAATACGAGTAGAATCTTCATCATACTCGATATCATCAGCACCTGATTCTAATGCAACTTCCATTAAACTATCTTCTGATTTACCATTAGTAGCAATCGCAATAACTCCTTTTCTAGTAAAGTTCCAAGCAACGGAATTAGTTTCACCCATATTGCCACCAAGTTTTCCAAACATAGAACGAATTTCAGCAACAGTTCTATTTTTATTGTCTGTGGCAACTTCTAAAATAACAGCCACGCCGCCCGGAGCATACCCTTCATAAACATATTCTTCAATAGTTGCGCCTGCAATTTCACCTGTTCCTTTCTTGATTGCACGGCTAATATTATCATTCGGCATATTCACAGAACGTGCATTTAGCATCGCAAGTCTCAATCGTGGATTTGCGTCGGGATCACCACCACTTTCACGTGCCGCAATTGTTATTTCTTTTGCTATACGAGTAAATATTTTACCCCGCATTGCATCTTGTTTTCCTTTTCGGTGCTTTATATTCGCCCATTTACTATGTCCTGACATCGCTTACCTTTTATTATTTTTTAATTTTCTGTTTTTATAAACTTGCAAATTAATTAATATTTAAAAAATACATATAACTTTTTTGCATTTTTTGTAGTTTGCCATTTTTATTTTTTCTTATTTGTTTTGCATATATTATAAATATTTCACTGTTTCTCAAATTTTGTGTAATTTTAAGTTTTTGCAAATGTAATTTTTAATAAATCATTTATGCTTTTAAAGTTTACGAAATTTAATTTTGCTATAATACTTTGCAAACACTATAAAAAATATGTTCCAATCTTAATTGCAATTGTATTAGTCGGAACAACAAGCTGTAAAAAAGACATTAAATCTGATGAAGCATTACAGGATTCGTTAGCTTCACACAAAGAAGAACCATTGCCTAAAATAGACACATTCCCAAAGATTAATTATAATTTGATTAAGTTTACCAGCAATAGTCGGAAAAAACATTTTTTTGATTCACTAAGTAATGTTCCAAACTTTTCACAACATATTTTAATGACCCTAAATAGAAAAGACTGGAATTATATATTAAGTTCAAAAGAAATTTTAGTACCAGAAAAATTTGTAAGCGATATTCGTGCGTATTCGTTCTTCCCTTTGCTTTATCCTGGCGCTCGACATTTGAAAAAATTCATTATTATGTCTGCACATTATCAAGGTGTAGCATTTTATGAGTATGGAGTGTTAATTCGTTTTGCGGCAGTAAACTCAGGTAAAGAAAAAACTCAAACATATCCCGGTCGCTACGCTTTAACATTTAGGCAACTTGAACGACACTCTTCAATAGATAGCAATTGGGTTATGAAATATTATTTTAATTTTCACCCAGAAGCAGGAATGGCTTTTCATCAATTTACAATGCCTGGCTATCCCGCATCTCACTCTTGTTCACGAATGTTCGAAAAAGATGCTATGTGGCTTTATTCTTGGGGCGAAAGAGCAAAATTAGATTCTTCAAAACACAGAATTCCTCTTTCTGGAACACCCGTTGTTATTTTAGACCATTATCCCTTTGGTGTTGAATATAGACCTTGGATGCAATTCAAAAGTAATAAAGATATTATTTTAAAATTACCCGATGACCCAATGAAAGTTGATGAACCTCTTATCCCTATTTCTCAAATCCCCGAAGATGTTCGTGGAATGCTGCGACATAGAGAAAGGTTTATTATTGCCGAAGATTCTTTGCGAAAGTTAGGAATTATTCGTCCAGAAGTTGAAATTACTAAATCTGTTAATTTCAATAAACTGCGAAGAATTAAAAAAGCACTCGAATTGAAAAAGAAAAAAGAAATGCTTAAAGAAAAAGAAGATGATTTTTAACTTTTTAATTCTTGTTTATATAAATTTTAATGATTTTAACTTGTTTCTTGTTTCTTCTTTTAAATCATATATTGAAAGTTCATTCAACATTTGATAAATATCTTTTCTTATTGTTCCCCATTTACTATGCATAGGACAAGGATGTTCATCACTACAATTGGGAAACCCAAATATACATTGATTAAAAATACCTAATCCATCAATTGCTTCGACAATTTGAAGAAGAGTGATTTTTTGATTTTTAACTGGTAAAAAAAAACCCCCATTTTTACCTTTTTTTGAATTAACAATATTTTTATAAACTAATTCTTGTAAAATCTTTGCCGCAAACATTTTAGGAACTTGCAATTCTTTGGCTATTACCCTGACATCTACGCACTGTTCATTTTCTTGCGTTGTTAGATATAGCACTGCTTTTATTGCAATTTCTGCTTTTCTTGAAAATAATACTGTCATTCCCATAATTTTTCAGATTTTTTTATCTTAATTTATGCAAAATTAATAATTTTTTTATAATTTTGTATTTAATAAGATTAATTTATCTGATTATATTTTTTTATTTATTGCTTTTATTTTACAATAGGTATTGTATGCAATCTCTTTTATATAAAAATAATAAAATTGAAAATTTTGATAGCATTGCCCTTGTTAGTGAAAATTCTAAAATAAAAACATCAAAAAGACCTTCTAAACATAAATTTAGAAAATTGTTCAAAAAAATTCATCGATATTTAGGATTTACTCTATCAATTTTAATTCTAAATTTCGCAATTTCAGGAATAATTCTTGAACATCGCAATTTTTTTTCAAAAGTTGATATTCCAAGAAAAATACTTCCAATAGGTTATCAATTTAGAAATTGGAATAATGCGGCAATAAAAGGAAACATTCAATTACAACAAAATGCAAATTTAATTTATGGTGCAATTGGTATTTGGAAAGAAGAAAATGATAATTTCCAAGATTTTAATCAAGGCTTTCCAAAAGGTACAGATAATTATAATATTCAATCTTTATATAAATCAAATCAAGGGAATTTATATGTAGGAACACTTTTCAATTTTTATTTTTATAATCAAAACTCAAAGGTGTGGCAAAAAATTCAACTTCCCACAAAAGAGCAAAGAGTAGTAAAAATTCTTGAAAACAATGGGAAAATATATTTACTCACTCGTTCCAACTTCATTACAATGAACGATAATATTGACCAGCCTAATTTCAAAATTGAGAAATTAAAAGCTCCGCTTGGTTATAAAAAACAAAATAGTTTATTTCAACCATTATGGCAAATCCATAATGGTAGTCTGTTTGGTATTGCAGGAAGATTCTTTATGGATTTAATGGCACTTGTATTTATTTTTTTAGTTATTACGGGAATAATAAAATGGTATTTCCCTAAAACTTATAAAAAAATCGCCACCATTAATAAGAGTAAATTAATATCTCGCAAAAAATTAGTCTTACAATCGTTGCATTGGCATAATAAAGTATCACTATGGACTATTGCTTTTTTAATAACTTCAACTTTAACCGGAATGTTTCTAAGACCTCCACTTTTAATTTTAATCGCAGATTCAAAGGTCGCACAAATCAATGGTACAAATTTATCACAAAACAATGCTTGGTACGATAGGCTAAGAAACTTTGTTTTCTTTAATAATAAAATTATCTTTGCAACTGATGAAGAAATGTATTCGGTAAATGAGGATTTCTCAACAAATCCTACTAAATTTAATGGTCATCCTCCAATAAGTGTTATGGGTGTGAACGTTTTAGAAAACAAAGATAATAATGGTATTTTAGTTGGTTCATTTACAGGATTATTTTTATGGTACCCTGAAACTAATCAAGTGTTTAACTATGTAACAAAAGTTCCATATATTCCGTTAGAAACAAGTGGACCTCCTGTTGGAGATTTTAAAGTATCAGGGTTTGGCAAATTTGCTAATAATAAAGAATATTATTTTGATTACGATTTAGGGGCTGTTCCTTTAAATTCCGATAAATTTTATTATAAAATGCCTAATCAAATAATAAACGAATCAAAAATCTCAATTTGGAATTTAGCATTAGAATTTCATACTGCTCGAATTTTTCAAGCAATAATTGGAGATTTTTATATACTAATAATCCCACTTGGTGGACTTTTGATTTTCTTTACTTTAATTTCGGGTTTAATTGTTTGGTTCTTGTTTTATTATGGTAAAAAACTAATAAAATAATAATAAATTAAATATTCTATTTTGCTTCTTTTACACTTTCTTGAAATAAATTGTACAGATCTTTGAAATCTTGATTGCCTTTATTTGCAAATTCAGGATTCCAAACTGCTCTGAAACGAATTCCCATATTATCATTTACAAATTCATAATAATCGGATATATCGCTGGGAACATTTAATGCTTGTGCTTTTAATATGTTTTCTTTGGATTTAGAAATTAATTGGCAATATTTTTCAGCCGAAATCTGACCAATATATTGTTTTTTGGCAACACTATTGTTATTTTCAACATATAAATAAATTTTACAATCAGTTCCAAGTTCATAATAAACATCACTACTATTTATTTTATTAAGTTCACCCCAACGCACAATAATATTTTTTTCACTTTTTGACAAACATTTTGGCGCTACCAACTTGGTAGAAGAACAATTAGTAAACAAAAAAAATAATAGTAAAGATAAAATTATTAAAAGCAAATTTTTCATATTTTTAGAGTTAATTTTGAAAGTATTAAACGAATTAAGTTTTAAATAATTGATTAACAATTGTCTTTTACTGCTTAATAAAAAGCGAAAAATTAAATATTTTTTTATTGAGGGCGTCTCTAAAAATATATTTAACAAGACATAAATTAATATTTTGCAAAAACTAAAAAAATCGGAACAAATGAAAAACATTATCCTTACTTTAATTTTTATTACTATACCAATTAGTTCTTTTTTATATGCTCAAAATAATGGTATAATTGAAGGAAAAATTATAGATAAAAAAAGTGGACAACCTATTATAGGCGCAATAGTAAAAATAATTGGAACAGATATTGGAGCAATTGCAAATTCAAGAGGTGAATATAGAATAAAGAATTTACCAACAGGAATTTATACTTTACAATTTTCTACAATTGGTTTTGAAACCTTAACAGAAGCAAATATATCGGTAACAAACGCAAGACCGACAATCATCAATGAAGAGATGATTGAAACTGTTATACAAGGGAAAGAAATCCAAGTTACTTCTTCTTATTTTAATAAAGATGTTGAAAATAGTCCGAGTACTCAATCATTAAATTCACAAGATATTCGTAGAGCACCAGGTGTTCAAGAAGATGTAATAAGAGCAACGCAGTTGCTTCCTGGTGTTGGAATTAGTTCAGCAGGAAGAAACGATTTAGTAGTTCGTGGTGGCGCTCCTTTTGAAAATTTATTTATAGTGGATAATATTGAAGTTCCAAATATTAATCATTTTGGCTCACAAGGCTCAACAGGTGGTCCATTATCATTAATTAATATTGACTTTATTAAAAATGTAGAGTTCTCTTCTGGTGCATTTGCTGCAAATTACGGAGATAAAACTTCTTCGGTTACCAAAATAACTTTAAGGAATGGGAATGATGCAATGTTTGGTGGACAAGCAAATTTATCGGCAACAGGTTTTGGATTAAACTTTGAAGGACCAATTTCATCAAAGGGTTCTTACTGGTTTAGTGCAAGGAGAAGTTATCTTGATTTTATTTTTAAACTTGCCGGGCTTGCTTTTATTCCTCAATATTGGGATTTCGCCGAAAAAGTAAACTATAAAATTGATGAAAATAATACTTTGGATTTCTTAACTATTGGAGCATTGGATAATGTTCAACTTGATAACTCTTCCTCTTCTGATTTATACAGCAATAGTCGAGTGGCTATTCCTAATTTAAAGCAGTATTTTTCTGGATTGACTTGGAAACACTTTGATGAAAATGGTTATTCTAATCTTACTCTTGGCGAAACTTTTAGTTTATTTAACACTTTTCAAAACGATTCATTAGGTGTTCGTGTTTTCAATAATGATTCCAAAGAAGCCGAAACATCTTTAAAATATGATTATTTTTGGCAATTAAGTAAAACCTCTAATTTGTCATTTGGTTCACAACTCAAATATGCAACTTCATTAAAATATAATATTACAATCCCAGGTAATTTACGTACTAATTTTGAAGGTCAATTTGAACCACTAAATATAGATACAAGTTATCACGCATTAAAATCTGGGACTTATATTACATTTTCACAAGATATTGAAAGATTTTCATATACAATTGGCGGAAGATTTGATTATTATAATTTTATCAATAAAAAATTATATTTTTCACCAAGAGCATCAATTAATTATCAAATAAGTGAATTGACAAATTTAGGATTAAGTGCAGGAACATTTTATGAATCACCATCATATATTTGGATGATTGGAGACCCACAAAACAGTAATTTAAATGCGTTCCAAGCAAATCAAGTAGTATTTTCTTATATATATAATCCACGTAATGATACAAAAATACAACTTGAATTTTATCAAAAGTGGTACAAGGATTATCCGGCAAGGATTTTCAGACCTTATGCAGTTCTTTCCCCTAGTGGTTTTGACGATTTAACAAGTGATATTCCTTTTGGTCTAGAACCACTTTCCAGCTCAGGAATTGGATATTCACATGGAATTGAATTATTCATTCAAAAAAAATATAGCGAAATCCCAATTTACGGATTAATGAGTTTAACAATTAGCGATACCAAATTTAAATCCCTTCTCGGTGGTTATATAGAAGGAGCATATAATACCCCAATAATCTTTAATTTATCGGCAGGTTATAGAATTTCAAATTTATGGGAAGTTAGTGGTAAATTTAGATATGCCTCTGGATTACCAACTACTCCATATCTTCAAACAGGTCAGCTTGATTTTACTAAATATAATCAAGGTGGACGTTTACCTGCTTTCCATTCCCTTGATTTAAGAGTTGATAAACGTTGGGCATTGTCTAATTTATCATTAATCACTTATATTGATGTTCAAAATGTATATGGCAGATTAAATGTTTCGGGAGTACGTTGGAATTACGAAACCAACAAACCTGAATATTTGCAATCTATCGGAGTTTTACCAAGTATAGGCATCAATTTTGAATTTTAATTCTTTCAAAGATATAAATTTATTATCCCAAAATTCGTCTAAAATTTATTTATCAATACGGATTTTATGGAAACAATACCTAATATACCTCTTTGGACTTCTATCCCGTTTGTTTTAATGTTAGCCTCAATTGCAATATTACCGATTGTTGCAGAAAAGTTCTGGGAACATAATAAAAACAAATTAATTGTTTCTTTAATATTAGGCGTTCCTATAGTATTTTATTTGATATTCAATGGAATGTCAGTGGAACTTGAACATTCTCTACTTTTTGATTATTTGCCATTTGTAATTTTGCTTGGCTCTTTATTTGTAATAACAGGTGGAATTTTTGTTGATGGAGATATTCAATCTACACCAAAGAACAATACAATCTTACTCGCCATAGCATCAGTTCTCGCTTCACTTATGGGAACAACTGGTGCGGCTATGTTGCTTATCAGACCACTTTTAAAAATTAATTCTGAAAGAAAATTAAAAACTCATACAATCTTGTTTTTTATTGCTATTGCCGCAAATACAGGTGGTTTATTAACCCCAATTGGAGATCCACCTTTATTTATACTTTATTTACGTGGAGTCCATTTTACTTGGTTCCTTCATTTGTTACCTGAATGGTTTGTAACAAACGGTTTACTGTTACTGATTTATTATATTTTCGATACTTTTCAATATAAAAAAGAGAAAACAGAAGATATTGCCTTCGATATGACAAATATACAGCCTATCAAAATCTACGGTAAATTAAATTTCTTATGGTTACTTGGAGTAATTCTTTCCGTTGCTTTAATCAATGATAATATAATCCCATCTTTAAAAAGTTCGCCTTACATCTCTTTTATTCGTGAATTTGTTATATTAATATTGCTATTATTATCGCTTACCTTTACAAAAAAGGAAGTTCGCAAATCAAATAAATTCACTTGGCAACCAATAACCGAAGTAGCCTATTTATTTTTAGGAATATTTATTACAATGGTACCAGTAATAATATATTTGGAAGCAAATGCAATTTCATTAGGTGTAACAAGTTCTATTCAATATTATTATGCTGCAGGTGCTTTAAGTTCGTTTTTAGATAATACCCCAACAGCAGTAACATTTTATTCGCTTGCATTAGGTTTGGTGCATCAAGAACCACAAATATTTGCAAATGTTCCTATGGTTGCAGGAATACCTGCTAATATTCTTTCCGCAATTGCAACAGGCGCTGTTATGTTTGGTTCTATAACTTATATCGGAAATGGACCTAATTTTATGGTAAAATCAATTGCCGAAGAACAGAAAATACCTATGCCGCATTTCTTTGCTTATATGTTAAAATTTTCTTTAATTGTGCTGTTACCAATTTTTATTTTAGTTCAATTGATTTTTATTCATTAAAATTAAGCACATTTATATAAGAATATCTGCAGAATATTCGTTTAATTACTTTACTTGTATTTAATTAAACTACTTCGTTTTTCATTACTCTTTGAACCACAAGTTCAGCTATTGCTGTTATTAACGCTAATATTATTAATACTTGCCAAAGTTCAGAGCCTGTTCTTACTTTCTCAATTCTCTTATTCAAAGAGGTAAAATCGTCGATAAACGAAACATTGACACTGCTACCAAATTTCTTTTGAAGTAAAGATACAATTTTATCATTGTCTATTGGTTGCAAATCAGATTCAAATTTAGATAAATTAGCTGATACAATAGCAACAGGTTCATTAGAAACATTGTAAATAATATAGTTACCAGGCAAAATAAAATCTTTTAAACTTATGATTACTCCGCTTGGCAAATATGGAGCATATAGATAAAATTCATTTCCTTTCGGATCAACAACTTTGAAATTTGAACCTTTGGCAAATCTTTCAGGTATTATAATCTGAGCATTCTGTCCGATCACCACATCTTTTGATAATTCTGGTAACATAGACAGATACAGAATACTACGGTAAATAATCACAGGAAACAATGTAGAAGTAGGCAAATTACTCCATTTCGTATCAGGGAAAACCCCTAAAAAAATCATTTTCCCACTTCCTATATTTTGTTCCGAAAGCAAAACACCGTCTGTCGTCTCAATAATTGGAATTCCTTTATTTACAACTGCAAACTGATTAATTTTAATATTGTCCGGTGAATTCTCTTCTGATTTATTTAAAAATACACCTTCAAAAAGAGTATTATTCTTGTTTATTTTAGTAATCACTGCGTTTGTTCCAAATTTGAAATTTAAATTTAGATTATTAATTTTTTGGAAAATAGCAGAGTTATTTTTTAATTCATCAGTTGGGAAAAACAAGGCTTTTCCTCCGATAGATAGATATTTATTAAGTTTATCCATTGATAAATTTGTATATGAAGCAACTATAATTGCATCATATTTTTGAATATCTTGATTGTTGAAATCATTTGGCGAAAACACATCAGTTTCACAATATGAATTAGGGTTATTATAAAGCAAAGCGGTAAGAAGAAAAGGATTTTTCTCATCTTCAATTAAAGCAACTTTTGGCTTTTTAGGAATAATAATTCCAAAATACCTTGTATTATCTTCAATTAAAGCATCACTTTGCAATTCCACTTTTCCATTAATTATCTTTTCATCACTTAAATTTGTTGAAAGTTCAATTGCTTTATCAGAAGCTTTGCTAATATCAAATGAATGTTGAGCAACTTTTTCATTACCAAATGATAAAGAAATAGAGGACTCAGCTTGCTCGGATTTAGAGTGGTTGTGAACTATTGCATTTAATAAAATTGGTTTATTTGGTTGGAATATATGCGTAATAAAATTCAAAGAATCAACAGATAAATTTTTCAATGTAACTTTGGAGTTAGCCCCAATTGCTAAAAAATAAAACGCTGGTCTTATCTTTTGAACTTTTGATGAATCAAAATTATGGAAATTAATTGATTGATTATCAGAAATTATATATATTTCTTTATTGATATTTTTTGAATTTTCAAAAAGAGAAAAACATAAATTTAATGATTGAGAAATGTTTGCAACGGAATAAGAGATTTGAATTTTATTCACTTGTTCACTTAAAGAACGCAAATCACCAGTAAATTGATAATCTTCCAGTTTTTTATTGCTTGCCATATCAATTATAATTACTTCATCCCCTGAATGAATTTGGTCAAGTAATTTTTTGGCAACTCTTTTAGCTAAATTAAATCTATTACCATATTCATCGGAATAATTCATACTTGGGCTATTATCAACCAAAATAATTGCACTTGTTTTAGCATATTTTGTAAGACCAGGTAAGGTGCCTTTTATTACTGGACGAGCAAATGCCAACACTATAAAAATAATTAACAATGTCCGTAAAATCAATAATAACAATTGTCTTAATTTTACTTTTCTGATTTGAGAGCGTTGCAGCTCTTTTAAAAATTTCAAGGTTGAAAATTCTAATTTTTTTACACGTCTTAAATTAAGAAAATGTAAAATAATAGGGATACTTGCGGCAATTAAACCAAATAATACTAATGGATTTAAAAAAATCATTGTGCTGTTTTTATTGTAAATAAATAAATATGACGAAATACAATAAATATTCTTAATATATTGAGTTTTTTTTTATTAAATTTGTGAAAATAATAAATTTTTATGCCAAAAATTCAAATAGAAATATTAGAAAAACTTTATGAAATTGCTTATAGTCTAGCAAAACAATTAAAAGAAAATCCTGAATTTGTAATTTCAAGCGGCTCTGGATTTTCGGGAGTATGGGACAAATTCAATATTCTCCAAAGAATCAGTTTTAATGAGATTAATTCAATGCCAACTGTCAATGTTGAAGGTCATGGCAACGAAATTGTGGTTATACAACATTCAGGGAAAATCGGTTTGGTCTTTACAGGTCGTTTCCATCTTTATGAAGATTATTCCATAGAAGAAATACTTATTCCTATCATTATTCCTTGCTTATTTGGAGTAAAAAATTTCATACTGTTCAATGCAGCCGGGGGATTAAATCCTAAATTCAATGTTGGCGATATTATGATTATTGAGGATATTATTAATTTTACTTCTAAAAAAATACAAAATATTTTTAATAGTTCTTTTCTTACTGATAAGGATTTTAGTTGCGATATTTTTGCAAAACAATGGATTAGTAGGACAGAAGTAATGCTGTCTGAAAATAAAATTTCTTATCACAAAGGAACATATATTGAAGTTACAGGACCAACTTACGAAACACGAGCAGAAGTTAAGATGTTCCGTACTTTTGGTGGTGATGCAATTGGTATGTCCACCGCTCTGGAATCTATCGCCGCTTCTTTGCTTAAAACAAATGTCCTTGCCTTTTCTATTATTACCAATCAATTAAAAGAGGTTAAAAAAAATGGCATTTCTCATCAAGAAGTTTTGAACGCTGTATTATCAAAACAAAGTGATATTGAGAAAATTATTGATTTTGCAATCCAATCAATAGATTTAAGTTATATGTAATTATCAGTTCATATTAAATTATGAATAATAATTCAAATATTTTATTAATGAAATACGTTTTTAAAATAAAGCGAGGACAAAATGTTTATAATACAAATCATTTATAATATCGGGTTTTTAATCTCACTAAGCATTTTGTCAATTTTTTTAGATAAAAAATTTGATAAAAACACATATTTAGGACAAATCATACAAGGAACATTATTTGGTCTTGTTACAGTATTCGGTATGATGAATCCTTTTATATTATCTCAGGGAGTAATTTTTGATGGTAGAACAATTGTATTAAGTCTGGTATCTTTGTTTTTTGGAGGTTTTGCTGGGATAATTGCCGGAGCAATAGCATTAATTTATCGTCTTATCATCGGTGGTGCAGGTCTTTATATGGGAATATGGAACATAGTCGTTCCTGTGTTTGTTGGGTGGCTATATTTTAAGATTTTAAAAAAGCAATCAAAAAAGATTAATGAAGGAAGACTTTATTTAATGGGACTTATAGTACATATCCTTTTCATTCTTTCAATTATTTTATTGCCATCTAATTTTTCTCACCTTGTATTTGTTACTGTTATCTTCACTGTTTTCGTGGTTTACCCAATTGGAACTGTAATTATAGGAAAAATATTATTAGTCGAACAAGAAAATTATAGCTTTATCAAATATTTAAAAAATGAAAAAGATAATTTAGCAATTACCATTAATTCCATTGGCGATGGTGTAATAGCAACAGACTATGATGGCAATGTTGTGTTAATGAATCCAGTTGCAGAAAAATTAACAGGTTGGAAATTAAATGAAGCTTTTGGCAAACCTTTATCTTCAATTTTTAATATAATTAATGCCCTTACACGTAAAGCAGTTGAAAACCCTGTTAATAGAGTTGTTCAAACAGGTAAAATCATTGGTCTTGCTAATCATACTGTCCTGATTAATAAAAATGGAACAGAGTTTCAAATTGCAGATAGCGCATCTCCAATAATTGATAATTCAGGTAGTATTAATGGTATTGTACTCGTTTTTTCTGATGTTACCGATAAATATATTATACAAGAAAAACTAAAAGAAAGTGAAGTTGTTTTTAGACGATTGTTCGAAGCATCTGTTGACCCGATTTTACTTTTAAATGATATCGGTTTTATTGATTGTAATGAGGCAACATTAAAATTACTTGGATACGAAAATAAAAGCGATTTTTTAAATAAACAACCTTGGGAAATTTCTCCTGAACTTCAACCTGATGGAACTCCTTCTTTCGATAAAGCAATTCAAATGATTCGCAAAGCTATTGATGAAGGATATAATATATTTGAGTGGGTACATAATAAAAAAAATGGCAACGAAGTTATTGTTGATGTTATGCTCACCCCTATTATTCTTGATGGCAATCAACTTTTTTACACCACTTGGCGTGATATTACTAATAGAAAAAAAACAGAAATCGAATTACGAGAAAGTGAACAAAAATTCCGTGATATTTTTGAAAAGCATTCAGCAATAGAATTTCTCATCGAAGCCGATACGGGAAATATTGTTGATGTGAATGAATCTGCAATTAAATTTTATGGATATACTTACGAGCAATTTTTAAAAATGAATATCACTGATATAAACATATTACATCAGGAACAGATCCACTCAAAAATGGATTTAGTACAAAAAGGACAAAAAAATAATTTTGAATTTAAGCATAGATTAGCAAATGGGAAAATTATTGATGTACAGGTATTTTCTTCAACAATTAAAATAAAAGATAAAAATTATTTACATTCAATAATTACTAATATATCAGATAGAAAAGAAGCTGAAAAAAATTTAAAATTGCTTCATCAAGCAGTAGAACAAAGTCCAATTATTATTGTCATCACAGATGTTGATGGGAAAATTCAATATGTAAATCCCAAATTTACTGAAATTACCGGTTATACTTTTGAAGAAGCTTTTGGACAAAAACCAAATGTATTAAAATCAGGAATTTATACAACAGAATTTTATGAAGATTTATGGAGAACAATTCTTTCAGGAAATATATGGCAAAAAGAATTAATGAATAAGAAAAAAGATGGAACTTCTTATTGGGAAAATGTTTTAATTTCCCCTATTTTAGATGAAGAAAATAATATTGTGAATTTTATAAAAATTGGAGAAGATGTAACCGAAAAGAAAAAAATTATTGAAGAAGTAATTTTTGCCAAACAAAAAGCAGAAGAAAGTGAAAGATTAAAAACTGCTTTTCTACAGAATATGTCACACGAAATTCGCACCCCACTTAATGGAATTATAGGTTTTGCAAATTTATTGAATCAAAAAGATTTGTCTTCAAAAGATATTTATGAATTTACTTCAATTATCCAAACAAGTTCCAAAAGATTGTTAGAAATTGTAAACAATGTATTAGATATGTCAAAAATCCAAACAGGACAAATAAAAATCAATGAAACAACCTTTTCTTTAAATTCATTACTTCATACACTGTTTAGTTTATTTCAATTAATTGCCGAAGGAAAAGGAATAAAATTAAAGTTTTCTACCTATCTTGCCGATACTTTAAGCAGAATAATTTCAGATGAAACGAAAATTCATCAAATTTTGTCAAACTTAATCAATAACGCAATTAAATTTACAAAAAAAGGCGAAGTAGAATTTGGTTATGAGATAAAGGAACACAATATACAATTTTACGTAAAGGATACTGGTATTGGCATACCACCCGAAATGCAAGAAAAAATATTTGAAAGATTTGTACAAGCAGAAATGGGAGTAACACGTGAATTTGAGGGAGCAGGACTCGGTCTTTCAATATGCAAAGGTCTTGTTGAAATTTTAGGTGGAAAAATTTGGCTTGAATCGGAGCTTAATAAAGGTACTACTATTTATTTTACTTTGCCTTATAAAACAGATAATGGAAATAACGAAATAAAAAATATATCGGAGCAAACTACTATGGACAAATTATCAAAAACAGTTCTAATTGTAGAAGATGATTTTACAAGCTATTTGTATTTAAGAATTATATTAGAAGATATGGGCATTAATTCGCTTTATGCTCCTGATGGTAAAGATGCCATAGAGATAATCAAGACAACAAAAGATATTGCTCTAATTTTGATGGATATCAGGATGCCAATTATTAATGGATTAGAAGCAACAAAGCAAATTAAAGCAATCAATCCAGAAATCCCAATTATTGCTCAAACAGCTTACGCATATAGCGAGGAAAAGGAAAAAGTATTGGCTATCGGTTGCGATGATTATTTAGCTAAGCCAATTGAAAAAGAGACATTAGAAAAAATGATGAAAAAATATTTGCAATAATTTTTGAAATATTTTTGCAAATATTTCAAAAAAAAATGGCTGTCTTGTAAGGCAACCATTTTTTTTGTGTTTTTATATATGAAAAAGTATTACACTATGTTCATCTTAATTGTTCCTAAATAAGGTCCTGCAATCATACGGCAGAAATAAACTCCTGGTACCAAACGTTTACCTTCGTCATCCATACCATTATAAGTAATTGAATAAGTTCCAGGTTGATATAATTCATAATCTATTAAAGTAGCGAACACATCACCACGCATATCATAAACTTCAATTTGAACTTTTTCTTCTTTCGGAATAGAGAATTGAATTGTTGTACTACCAGAGAATGGATTAGGATAATTTTGCATAATTTTATATTCGCTTGTACTCTTATTCATATTTTCAATAACACCAGAAGTATGTGGATTTGGGTGGCAAGTTGAACATTCCATATGAGTAAATACATTTGCTTGTCCCGAAGAACCATGACAAGATAAACAACCATTAACTCCATCAGTATCTTTAAATGTAGCAACAAAAGTTTTATTGAAATATGCATTAAGAATTTCAACAGTTTTAGCGGCAATATCACCAACTATTCTAGAACAACGTTCTTTACGCTCTGTATCTCCTGTTTTTTTCTTTGCAACAAAGCACCATTGACTCACTGATGGGTGACATAAAGGGCTACCTGAAACATTGCTTACTAATGGGTCGTTATATTTTTGTACAGTATATTTTCCTTGAACTGCAAAATCATTTGCAGTTTGAGTAGGCATACTTTCAGTCATATAATAACCCCAAAGTTCATTAATTAAAGCAGTGGAATCGTTTTTATTAACACACAAACTAATCATAGCTGCACCACCATTTAAAGTACCGCATAAAGTACCCCAAGAAGCACCGCCGCCACGTCCGTAAAGTACAACTTCCATTGGAATATTAGTCCAAGGAGCACCTACTGCTTTTTGAAGCAATGTTAATAATGCTCCAAAAACACCTGACGAACAATCTTTATCATTCCAATAAAGGTCATGACCAATAATTCTTGCTTGGTCCGGATCTAAAATAGCATAAGTCCATGGCCATGGATAAGTATCGTCTGCAAATATTTTAGTGGCATTCATTCCTGCTACACCAATTGCAGCACCAAGAGCTATTTTGCCTCCATTTTTTAAAAATTCTCTTTTTGATATTGTAGTAAGTTCCATATTTTATAATCCTCCAAAAAAAATGTAATTTTTATAAAAACAAAAATAAAATAATGATTTTAAATAACAATGATAATTATTAAAAATTAATTATTTATGTAATCTTAAAATATTTTATAGTCAATTTTAAATCAATTCATTTAGTTGAATAAATGTATTTCTTTGTATTTAAACAAATTAAATTATTTAAATATATCCATTCAAAAAATAGTAAAAGTCATTATTTATTTAAATTTTATTAAAATTAAATAATAAATTAATTTTATAATACTCTTTAATTATTAAAATTAATTAATTGATAATTTAAAAATATAAAAAATTTCAACCATTATTTTCACATATTATATTAGAAATAGTTGAGTATTGCTCTTAAATCAACCTTTGCAAAATATTAATAAGATAAATTAAAAAGTCAAACAAATTTTTAATATTTTTTTTAACAATTTTTTGTAGTTTGGAAAAAAAATATTAAATTGCTTTTTTCTTTGTTAAAAATTCTGGGGGGAAAATGCAAAGAATTGAAATCATATCAAATGATTCAGTCCAAGAAAATGATATTTTATTACCACTTTACAGTATGAGTGTATCGGCGGGAATTCCTTTACCTGTTGAAGAGGATATTGAAGATGAAATTGATTTAAACTCATTTTTGATTCAGCACCCAAATTCTACATTCTTCGCCAAAGTAATTGGAGATGCAAAAAATTTTGAAGGAATTCGAGATGGAGATTTACTTATAGTAGATTCATTTTGTCGTCCAGAAGATGGGAAATTAATTCTGGTGCAAATAAACCACCATCTTGCAATTCGTCGTTATAGAGTTTTTGAAGGGACTGAATACTTTGAAACTCCTTTAGGACAATTTATCCCGATTCAATCTAATTTTTTTGATACTTTAGATTTCATTGGTGTGGTGAGGCATTTAATACATTCTTATTAGTTTTTTATTGATATATATATTTTTTATTTTGTTGTGCTTAATGGCACAATATTTGTTATTCTCTTATATAAAATTAATTTAAAAACAGTATGAAAGCAACACCAAAAGGCAAAATTAGACAAAAATACGGATTTGAAGCTCCTCTTATTCCTGCTAAAACTACAAAGAATAAGGATTATGAAATTTCTTTGCAAAGTTTGAATGAGAAGTTTAATATTTATAATTTATTAAAAGGCAATCCCCGAGATTATTATTTGGTGCGTGTAAATGGTGAAAGTATGATAAATATCGGTATTAACGATGGTGATACTTTAATTGTTAATGCTAACAAACAACCTCAAAACGATAGTATTGTTATTGCCTCATTAAATGGAGAAATGCTTGTCAAAACATTAAAATTAATTGATGGTAAAATTTATTTAATAGCACAAAATGATAAATTTCTACCAATTGAAATTTTCCCAGAAGAACATTTCCAAATCAAAGGAATTGTAGAGTTTGTAATACACAATTTATAACTCAAATTCATATTGGTATTTGTATTATTTATATTAACAAAATAAGAGATTTAATCTGCGTTGTTTTTGAAATAATCCAAAATTTGATTTGTATCTTTTTCAGAAACTATTTCTTTTAATTGCTCAAAATTTGCTTGCCGAATTTGCTTGACAGAGCCAAAATGCTTAATCAGTTTTTCAGACTTCTTTTTTCCAATACCTTGGATTTCTTCAATTTGAGTATGAATAATTCTTTTTTCACGTAATTTGCGATGATAAGTAATAGCAAATCTATGTGCTTCATCTCGTATCTGCTGTAATAACCGCAAGCTACTTGAACTTTTGGGTAAAATCAAAGAATCAGATTTTTCTGGGAAGAAAATTTCTTCTAATCTTTTTGCAAGACCTATAATTGTAATTTTGTTTTGAATTTGCAATTCATTAAGAACTTCCCAAGCAGCAGAAAGTTGCCCTTTTCCCCCATCAATAACAATCAAATCAGGAAGTTGAGATTTTTCACTTAAAAGTCGTGTATACCTTCTCATTACAACTTCTTTCATAGTAGCAAAATCATCATTCTTATTCACTGTTTCATTCTTGAATTTTCTATAATCGGATTTCTTCGGCTTACCATTTTCAAAAACAACTAATGAAGAAACCAAGTCAGAACCTTGAATATGCGAATTATCAAAACATTCCATTCTTACAGGTGCTTTATTTAAATGTAAATCTCTTTGTAAAGAAAGAACAGCTTTGGAAATAATTTTTTCTCTACTTTCTAAAGCGGCAATATGGTCTTGCAATATCAATTCAGCATTAGAATTAGCCATCTCAATTAATTTACGCTTTTCTCCAATTTGTGGTATACTAACATTAACTTGTGATTTAAACTTTTTTTTCAGCCAATCTGTAATATACTCTAAATCTTCTGGTTCAGTAGGTAAAAATATCTCGTTAGGTAAGAACTCATTATTGATATACCAATTTTCAATAGTTTTTTGGATAATTTCACTGCTATCTGCTTGCAACAAGTTTTTAATAATAAAATGTTTTCTCCCGAGCAGTTTCCCTTCCCGTACAGTAAAAATTACTGTGCATACAAAATCATCTAATGCTGCCATTCCAAACACATCTCTATTTTTTAAATCTGTTGAAACGATTTTTTGATTTGATGAAAAGTCTTTTAATACATATAATTTATCTCTAATTTCTTTGGCTTCTTCGAACTTCATTTCTTCTGCTAATTTATCCATTTGACTTTCAATAAACTTTTCTACTTCCTTTGTTTTCCCAAGCAAAATTTGAATACCTTTTTTTATATTTTCATTATATTGCTCTTGTGAAATATAACTTACGCAAGGTGCTTGACATTTATGAATATGATAATCTAAACATACTTTAAATTTATCTTTTTGAATGCTGTCTTTGGTCAATTTTAAATTACAACTTCTCACATAAAACAAGCTTCTGATAATTTTTAACATATTTTTCATTAATCGCAAATCGGTATAAGGTCCAAAATATTTCGCACCATCTTTAACTAACCTACGAGTAGAAAAAATTTTAGGGAACTCTTCGTTTGTTACTTTAATATAAGGAAAAGTCTTATCATCTTTAAGCAAGATATTATATTTTGGTTTATATTTCTTAATTAAATTATCTTCAAGAATAAAAGCTTCATTTTCAGTATCTACAACTATATAATCAAAATCGACAATATGCGAAACCATTGCCTTAGTTTTAGCATCTACAAGTCTTCCCTGCTGAAAATATGATTTAATCCTATTTCGCAAATTTTTTGCTTTTCCAACATAGATAATTTTATTATCTTTATTTTTATGTAAATACACTCCCGGTTTAGTTGTTAAATTCTTAATTTTTTCTAAAAGTTGATTGCTAATTCCTTCTATGAATTCGATTTTTTCTTCTAAAAGAGATTGCTTGATATTATTAGGAATTTCCATAGATTAAAAAATAATTATATCTAAAATGCTCTCCATTTGGGAACTACAAAGTTAGGTTCCTCTATATAAACTTTACCGTTCATTTCCATAATGTTAAAGGTTTGGAGACTCTTAATTCCAACTTCTTGATTAATGTTTTCACCTGTTTGCAAAAGATAAGTCCACCCGTGTTCAGGGCAAGTGACAGTCCCATCTTTAATAAAACCTTCAAAAATTCTATCAATATGTTTATGTGGGCAGATATTAGATAAGCAATATAAATTATTATTTACATAAAAGACTGCAACTTGGTAATCAAAATCCTCCCCTAATTGAACTTTTATGCCTTTATTTTTAACTAGAACTTCAATATTTACAATTTCCCAAAAAACTTTATTGTCATATTGTATTTTGGGAAAATCATAGAAGCCAAGATTATCAATATTTTTTTCCATAGATTAATGAGGAATTTTAAAAACTAATCTAAAACAAGTGCCTTCACTACTTGTAGAAATTTCAAATTTATCAGATAAGCTTTGCATAATGAAAATACCACGGCCACTATCTTTCAATAGATTTTCTTCTTTCGTGCAATCTTCTAATTCATCAGGGTCAAATCCGCCGCCTTCATCTTGAACAACAATATCTAACAATTCATTCATATAAGTAACTTCAAATTTTACTTTTTTATTTATTTGGTAATGATTCCCGTGAGAAATTGCATTGTTAATTGCTTCTGTGATTGCTACCAAAATATTAAAATAGCTATCTTTAGAAATATTAAATCTATTTCTAATTTTTTCAATAATATTTTCAGCTATGTCTAAAGAAGATTGTTCGCTTGGTAATATTACTTTCTCATTATAATAATTTTCTTCCATTAGCAATAATTTAAATTATAAATTAATATTGACTAAAATTGATAAATTTGCTACTTCTCTTTTAGTTCCTTGATTAATCGTTTGAAATTCATACCAACCATTCAAATTTAAGGTGTAATTCTTATAGACGTAATTAATTATAATTTCAGGTGCAAGTGATTTTAATTGATAATTATTGCTATTATTGAATAAAGTCGTTTGAAAATAGTTAAAATATTTGCAACCTGCTCCAACTGATACATCTTGACTAAAATTCCTCTTTAAAATGCTATTAATATATATTTCATAAATACCGTTCTGAGGAGATTCACTAAAATCGTGCCAATATAATATACTTCTTGTACTATATTTAAAACTTAAATTATTTTCTGAAACAATCAAATCACTTAATGCAATACTAATTGAATCTAAATAAGATATTTGCCTAAAACTAATACTTTTTAAGCTACTATAATTATTTTCATAATCATAAATAGTATAATTTGCGAGAACTTCTGCTTTCGGATTCATAGAAAATCCATTTAAATTAAAATGAATTTGTGGCGAAAATCTATAAATAATATTCCAATTATTCAAAGAACTTCTTTCGCTGAATATATAAACTGTATGCGCCTTATCGTTTTCAAAATCGACGGTAAAATTAAGATTTTCCGAAAATTTGTGGTAGTATTTTAAATTTAAAATACTATTAAATTCATCTCGGTCATCATAATTTAATTGGCTGGGAGTATCATATTTAAAAATCTGAACATTGTAAATTCCAATAAAAAATGATTTACTATCCATTTGGAATTTTGTGTTAGATAAAAAAATTAGTTTAGATGAATTGTTATCCCTTTGAGATTCAATAGATTGATATTTCTCAAAATCACTTGAATTTGAAGGAAAATTCTGATAAAGCAAATTGCTTTCATTCCTTGATGAACCATCCAATTCAAAGTTTTGATGTAATTTACCAATTTGAAAACTTGTTCCCGAATTAACATCTAATTCAAATTGCTGAGCTTGACGAATATAAGAAGAATAAGGTATATCAGCTAAATAATTTTTATACTGTCGGGATACATTAACCGTATTCAAATTGATATTCGCATATATATTAATTTTTGGCATAATTTGATAATTAATATTTAAATTAGCTGCTAAATCCTTTTCATTTCGCATCTCTATTGGTAAGATATCTTCTTGAAACGAATAGGACAAAAGATCGTTTTGTAAATTTTTATATGAAATATCAACATTATAATTTGTAGAATCATTGAAATCTTTAAATATCTTAAAGAAAGCAAAAATATCATTGTTCTTCCTATTTTCATTCAAAGACAAAAAGTTCCCATTGATTTGCGAGTAAATATTAACGTTTTCATAGTTTAAGTTATTCACTAATGAATTGAAGGAAATTAATTTCCCATTTGAATGCAAATTTAATTGGTTGTTGTCCTCAATTCCATATAGACCAGACACTGTAAAGATATTTTGATACATATATTTCAAGCCGGCCGCACCGTTTAATCTCATTAATTGATTTATCCCGATATTTCGGCTATCAGAAGAAAATATCCAATTATTTTGAAAAATAAAATTAAAATTATACAAAATAGGCTTCTCATATTTAAAATTCCAAACTTCATCATCACGAAAAGGGTTATCCTCAACTTTCAAACTACTCCCTTGATAATTTTGAGATAGTTCGAAAGTCCCAAAATCATTTGTCTCTTGGTAATATACTGAATTTATCAATGTGAAGATATTAGCAAATTTGGAGAAATTAGTTTGAAAATGATTGTTTGGTAAATTAAACAGTTTGTTAGTATATAAAAGAGAATCTGGCTGATAATTTGATAAATCATTAGAATATGACGAAAGAGTTAGTACTATCAAGATTAATGATGATTTTAAAATATTAAGCAATATTTTCATCTTTATCATAATCCAAGAACTATTTAAATCGTAATGCTTGAATTGGATTTATTCTTGAAGCAATATATGCAGGAATTAATGTAGCAATAAAAGATAGCGAAGTAGCAATTAAAATCACAGATACATAGTGCCATAAAACAATTTGCACAGGCAAAATATCTAAGAAGTAAATATTTCCATTTAATTTAATTAAACTATAATTTTTTTGAAGAATACAAAATAAGAAAGTTAAAGCAGAACCAATTAATGAACCAAAAAAGCCAAGTTTAACACCAAGTCTTATAAAGATTGAAATAATTACTTTTTTATTAATCCCCAAAGCCCTGAGAATTGCTATTGACTTTAATTTTTCAACAACCAAAATAAATAAGGTAGTAATCACATTAAAAGCGGCAATAATAATAATTAAACCTAACACAATAGGTATTGGCTCTTTTTGCAAGTCAATCCAAGCAAAAATCGAACGATGCAAATCATAGACAGTAAGTGCATAGAAAGGATACCCCAATTTTTTCTCAATTCGATGTGCAATTAATGAACTTTTATTTATGTCGTCAAGCATAATTTCAAAGTTTGAAATTTCATTTGTACCATAACCAAATAAATTCCGAGCTGATCTAATATTAATATAAGCAATAATATCATCGTATTGAGCCATATTTGATTCAAATATACCTGTAATTTTAAATTTCCCTGCTTTATATTTAATATTGGTTAAAGAATCAACATCTCTGACACCAAAAATTGTAACAAAATCCCCTACTTGCACATTAAGTTTGGTTGCTAATCTTTGACCTATAATAATAGAATTATCCTGTGTAAGATTAAAGTTCCCTTGCTTTAAATCATTTGAAAATACAGAAAAGTTGTAATTTGTATCCACTCCTCTTAAAAAAATTCCTTCAACTTGGTTTGGAGATTGAATCAAAGCTTCACTTTGAATTATCGGTTGAGTTTGCACAATATCAGGGAAATTTTCTCTTAATTTGGTTTCAACAAGAGGAAAATTACTTATCTTTCCACGATTAAAATTTTGTAAGTTGATATGAGCAGAAAATTTGATAGCATTTTTTCGTAGCTCTTTATCGTAACCTTCTAAAACTGATAAAGATAAAATTAAAGCTAACGTGCCAATAATTATGCTTGCCAAAGAAAAATAACGAGCAAAATTAACAAATTTTCTGTTTTCCGTATCCCAAAAGTGAGATGAAATAAAATTGGATAAATTCATTTAGCAAAAATAATAAAATTAATGCAAACAAGGTAATTTTATAATTAGTATTATTTAATATATGGTGTAATATTTTTCTTTCAAAGAATATACATAAGCTAGAACTTGAGCAACAGCTTTATATAAATTTTCGGGTATTTCTTCGTCAACATCCACATTAAAATAGATTTGGCGGGTTAATGGAGGATTTTCAACAATTGGGACATTATTTTCAATGGCAATATCCCGAATTTTCATAGCTAAAAAATCAACACCTTTTGCAACTACTTTTGGAGCAGACATTTCACCTTGTGCATATTTAATTGCAACAGCATAATGTGTTGGATTCGTTAAAATTACGTCAGCACTCGGAACATTTTTAATCATCAATTGCCTTAATTTGCTCCTCATAATAGCACGTACTCTTGATTTAATGAGGGGATCACCTTCAATTTGTCTGAATTCATCTTTTAGTTCTTGTTTGGTCATCTTCATATCCTCGTTGAAACGCCACTTTTGATAAAAATAATCTATCAGTGCAATAACAATATAAGTTAGACCCATTTTCCAAACAAGTTCAAAGGAGGTATAGAATATAAAATTTGCAACTTCTACAAAAGGCTGCGTTACAAGTAATGCAATCTTATCTGCTTTGTTTTCAAGTACTGAATAAGCAATTAAGCCTATTATCATAATTTTTAAGATACCTTTTCCTAACTCAAATAGTGAATTTTTAGAAAAAATTACTTTTTTAATTCCTTTAAATGGATTAAAAACTTCTTTAAATCGTAATCCTTCGGTAAATTTTTTATTTGCAAACTTAAAACCAACCTGTCCGACTTCCCCAGCAATGGCAATAACCGTAATTGCAATAAGAATCGGAGCAACAATTCCACTTACAAAACCAACAAGTTTATAAGAATAATCAATAACATTTGTATCAGTAAAGGCGATGTTAGATAAGTTTATAAATAAACTTTTTGTAAAACCCATCAAATTTGTTGAAATCTTAGTACCAAAGAAAAATATACTTAACCCACCAATAAGTAAAATAGCAGAAGTAGTAATATCTGTACTTTTAGCAACTTGTCCTCTTTCACGAGCTTCAAGCAACCGCTTCGGGGTCGCTTGCTCGGTTTTTTCCATTCCATCTGGATTTTCTGCCATTTTATACTCTTCCTGGATTTAAAGACATTAATAATCTCATTGTTAAATCTTGAAAATTTTGAAGTGAATATTTTGTTACATACACAAGCATTGGAGCTGTAATAAATAATAAAACTAATCCTACTGCAACTTTTACTTGAAAACTTAATACAAATATATTAGTTTGTGGGGCTATTCTTGCCAATAAAGCCAAAGCCAAATTTGTTATAAATAAAGCAAGTAATACAGGGGCAGCTATTTTTATTGCAATAATAAATATAGAAGTAGAAAATTCTGCTAACAATTTAACTGTACTTTCTGTAACCGCAAAAGTGTTAATAGGAACTGCTCGCATACTTACAAATAAGGCTTCTATCAAGTAATGATGACCATTAATAACCAAAAATACCATTAAAACAACCAATTCTTTTAATTCTCCGATTAAAGTCGGAGTTGCCGATGCAGGATCAAATAACATTGAAGTATGAAAGCCCATATCAAAATCTATTAAACCACCAGCAAATCGTGCCGCAAAAAAAACAAGTTGTGCAGAAAATCCTATTGCTATACCTATCATCATTTCTTTAAATGCCAGTATAGTTAGTAACCATAAGTGCATATCTATTTTTGGCTGGTCATTCCAAAAAGTAGAAGTAAGAATTAAAGTCAATAAAATTCCTAACATTATTTTAACATGTGGAATAATGGCTGATTGTTGAAACATAGGCGCAGTGAATAAAAACCCACTCACACGAAAAAAAATCAAAAGTCCAATTAAGAACTTGCCCATTAAAATTGTTATAGTTGCCGAATCCAACATATTTCTACATCGTTTGTATTAAGTTAAAAATTCTAATTGTGAAATCTTTTAATTGAGTAATAATAAAAGGCAAAAGCAATAAGATTACAACAAAAATAGCAACTAATTTAGGCACAAAAGTTAATGTTTGTTCTGAAATGGACGTCGCCGCTTGAAATATTGAAATAATCAATCCTACAATTAAAGAAACAAGTAAAATTGGTCCTGCAACTAACATTGTATAATAAAAAGCTTCTTTAACTAAACTTACAACCATTATTTCAGTCATTGTTCAACTCCTTTAACCTGTTTTTACAATACTATTTATTAATGAAGTAATAATTAAATTCCAACCATCAACTAAAATAAATAAAAGAATTTTAATTGGCAAAGAAATTAATTGAGGTGGCAAAAGGAACATCCCAAGCGACATTAAAGTGCTGGCTATTATCATATCTAACACCAAAAAAGGAATAAAAAGTAAAAATCCAATTTGAAAAGCAACTTTAAGTTCTGAAATTGTATAAGCAGGAATAATCGTCATTGTTGAAACATCATCAATTGATTTAGGTTTATTTGCACCACTTAATTTTATAAATAATCCTAAATCTTCTTCACGAGTATGCTTCAACATAAAATTTCTAAAAGGTTGGATAATATTATCCACTGCTTGTTGTTGTGTTATTTCTTGTTTAAGATACGGCTGTATTCCTTTTTGATTAGCTTCATTTAAAACTGGTTGCATAACAAAAAATGTTAAAAATAAAGCCAATCCTGTTAATACTTGAGATGGTGGTTGAGTAGTTGTTCCTAAAGCTTGTTTTAAGAATTGAAACACAACGATAATTCTTGTAAAACTCGTCATCATTACAAGTATTGACGGCGCTAATGTTAGAACCGTCATTATTGCCAATATTTGTATTGTTAGCACTAAATCATTAGATTTATCTGCCATATCTACATTTATTGACAACTTCGGTATTGGCATTGTATTCTTGGGTATTGCCTCCGCAAAACTAAACGACTGCGCCCCAAGAAAAATCAGTCCAATAATAACCAATAACTTTATAGCAAACCTTGATTTCTCAAGATAAAAATGTATCATCCGTGATAATATTCTCCAATTACAATCAAAAATATCAATTAAACAACAAATATGCCAAAAAAATTATTTTCTTTTTTAATTTTTCCGCAAATTAATTATATTTAATAATTTAGCCTGAAATGCTACTATTTTTCATTACAATTCATATTATTTACAATTTAAAAATAGATTTCAAGAACAACTGAATTATGAAAAGATATTTTTTTGAATTGTATTTCACACTATATCGACGATTAAATCTATATTGAAAAGTGAACATCAACTGTACTAAATCAAAACAATTTTAGACAACTTTTTATTACCAATTTGAAACTTTTTTTTATTCTTTGAATAAATTAAAGTAACCTTTGAATAAATTAAAGTAACCTTTAGATAAATATTTGAGGATTATTCAAAATTTTACAAATTTACTTCTTGTTTATTTAAAATTAATTACTTAATTTGCATTATGAAATTTTATCATTTTAAAATTTATTTGATAAAATCAGGTTGAAAATTAAGTTCTTTATATGTAACTTTTAATATAAAAGTACACGAGCGAAATTTATAAAACAATGCTAACTGGCTTTTTTGATTAATATCAAAAAAATCTAAATTAATATAAATTAACAAAAATAAATTGAGGAAAATAAATTGAGGAAGTGTTTATGCGATTAGAGACAAAAGAAGAGACCTCCGGAATCTTAATTGCTGATGACCACAAAGTAGTGGCAAATTTACTAAAAGCACATTTGGAAGATATTAATTTATTCCAAACAATTAAAACTGCTTTTTCTTGTAAAGAGGCTATTGAATCAGCAAAAGAGAACAAAGTTGATGTTATTTTATTAGACATCATCTTGCCTGATGGCAATGGGATTGAAGTTGCAAAAGAAATTATGAAATTCAATCCTAACGTCAAGATTATCTTTTTAACTTCACTTTGTAGCAAAAGTTTAATTATGGAATGCTTTGAAGTGGGGGCAAGAGGCTTTTTACTTAAGACAGCAAATTTTGACGAAACTATTGAAGCAATCAAAATTGTCAAAAAAGGGGACAAATATTTTTGCAAAGATTGCCTTAGAGCATTAGTTGAAGAAGATTACAAAAATGACGAATATGTTAACTATATCAAACATTCGTTAGACTTATCTGACCGAGAAAAAGAAATTTTAAGGCTTTTAGTTGAGGAGTTTTCGGTCCCTGAAATTGCTGAAAAACTATATCTAAGTTCTCGCACTGTTGAATCTCATAAAAGAAATATAATGACAAAATTCGGAGCTAGAACTGTTATCGGCCTTGTAAAAATGGTTCTTACTAAAAATTTAATCGAAGTGGAAGAACAATAACTCCTTTTAACTCACCAAAATCCAGCAAAAAGAAAATTAAGGGGGAAAATAAAATTATTAAACTGAAATATCAGTTTAATGTATCCTATATTTTTAATTTTCAGTATATTTCCAAAAATCAATCTAAAATATACCTTCCGAAACCTTTTTTATTTTTTCCGTTGCTTGTAAAATTGGTTTTATTATTAATTTTAATATAAACAAATAGAACACCCCTATTAATAGTGTAAAGCCAATTATAAATCCTACAATAAAGTACACCATTTTATTATTTACTGCTTCATATTCTTTTATATTATTTTCCGCAAATAAATAATATCCAATTTTGACATTATTAAAATCGTAAATAGGAAGAATTCCAAAAGTCATCTTGTGCATAGAGAATACATTGATTGTATTTGTACTATCTAAAATACTTACAAAATTTTGGTTGGTCAAAGAGTTTAAGTTTAACCAAGACACATTAGTTTTAGCAAAATAATATCCATTAAATTCAGTAGGATACGATTTTTCCAGTACTGATTTTTCAAATAATTTATCAGCTAAATCACTTTTAATTAAAGTTATAAAGATAGAATTGTTGTTTTGGCTTTGCTTAGAAAGCAAATTTAATAAATCATCGGGAGAATAAAAATATTCTACAGAACCAAGATAAGAGTTGTTTTTATTAAAAATTGGAACAATTCCTCTAATTGCAAATCCTCCTATACCAAGTTCAATCCCTGTAATAGGTTTTCGAGTTTTATATACTTCCATTATAGTTTGACGAAAACCCGATAAATCATCACCCCGCCTTTTTGTCCAAGAACGCACAAAACTTTGCGCTGGTGGTTTATGAAAATGTATTTGATAATTCTTTGCATCATCGGGTAATTTCTTAATAATTCTTGCAATTTCATTTTGTAAAAATATAGCGGCAGAATCTTCATTTTGTTTTGTATAAGCATCATTTACAAAATCATAACTACTAAATAACGTAGCAAATTCTTGTGCTAATTTTAAATGATAATGTATTGAATTATTGAAATAGTTAATTTCGCTTTGCATTTTGGCTGTATTTTTATCTTTCAATGCACTCTCTAATAAACTATAAATAATAAACACACCCCCAATAAACATAACAAGCGAAGTTGGAAGTAAAACTAACAACAATTTATTTTTTACTGACAAGTTGGCAAAAAACATTTTAAGTTCCTCCTAAAATTTCATGTAATTTAATAAATAAAATGAAACAAACACAAAAATTTTTCGTAAAATAAATCAAAAACAAAAGGTTCACAAAATGCAAAAATTCTATAAGTTATTTGTCTCAGCAATATTTATTTTCATTGCGGGATTTACTCTCGTTTTGGCACAAGAAAATACAAACCAAGAATCAAAAAACAAAAAACAGAATCCTTCTGATTCTGAAAAAGTTCAAATTTTGCCAGATTCTGATTTTGATTTTAATTTTGATGATGAAGATAACTTCAACATCAATTTTTCGTTTCATAAAAAAGAACAAAAGCCTGATTGGACTTATTTGCCTGAAAAACCTTACATTTCTTTATTTTGGGGTAATTCAGTATTAAAAAATAAAGACTTCAATAATTTAAATTTTAACGATAATAATCAAGTTTATTTAGCATTAGGTTATTATCACAGGAAAGAACATAATAAAAGTCTTCTTACTAAAACTTCTGTTTCAGAATTTTATATTTCAAATTTTGATGAATTTGGAAACACCAGTAGCAACAACAACAAAATTAAGACTAAAAATTGGAGTGCTGGATTTGATTGGGGAAAAGGATATGGATATAAGTTCTCTAATTATTTAGGATTAAATTTTATCTTTAAAGAAGGGTTGAATTGGTCTTACATGCAATTTAATCCAAATAATTATATATCACCAGTAAATTCAAGCGACACTATCAATTTCAATACATATAACGAAGCATTGCGATTTGGCGAACATTTTGAATCCGTTGCTTCTATTGAAGTTCTCAAATATTTTGCAATAAGTGCAAGTTACGAAAGAATAAATGTCTATCCAAGACATTTGTTCTGGTATTGGGCTGGTGGAAAGATTATTGAAGCAGCCGGACAAGGATTATTAACAGAATTTATCAATGAAATTCAAAAATATTCACCTGAATTTACTCCAATTTTTAATATTCTTTTAAAAACAGGGTTTTCTTATGGTATATACGAGCTAAGAAGAAAAAATATGAACTGGCCTTTTGATACTGCTCCACCTTTTACTTTCGAGAATGTGAAGTTCGGTATGACATTTATTTTTTAACTTTTTACATATTGTATTTATTATATTTACAGAAGGCAAAATTACGAGAAAAATTATTCGTAATTTTGTCTTTTTAAACAAAGCAAGATATGAAATTTATAAACGATGAACATCGTGATTATGGTAAAAATACACAAGAAGAAAAAGTAACAGTCAATAATCCTATTGAATTATTTGAAAAATGGTTCCAACAAGCAAAAGGAAGTAACTTACTTGATTACAATGCATTTGTTCTTTCAACAGTTTCCAAAGAAGGACAACCATCTTCACGAGTGCTATTATTAAAAAGTTATAATGAAAATGGATTTGTTTTCTTTACAAATTACGAGAGTAGGAAAGGACAAGAATTATCTGAAAATCCAAAGGCATCTATGTTGTTTTTTTGGCCACAACTTGAAAAACAAATTAGAGTGCAAGGAACAACTGAAAAAATTTCCCCCGAAGAATCTTATGAATACTTTAAAACTCGCCCTTACACAAGTAAAGTTGGAGCTTGGGCTTCAAAACAAAGTGAACCTTTATCCAGTCGTTTTCACTTACTACGTGAAGTTGCTGTGATAATGATGAAAAATCCTAATGAAGTACCGCTTCCCCCATTTTGGGGTGGATATAGGTTAATCCCTGATGAAATTGAATTTTGGCAAGGAAGACCAAGTCGCTTGCACGACCGTTTTCAATATCAAAAAGATACTAACGGCTGGCAAATAAAAAGACTTTATCCTTAATAATTGATATAAAGCATTTGAAATTATTTACCCAATTACTAATAGTGAATTTTGCAGACATAATTAATCGAACACTTATTATTTATACAACGTAAATTTCATATTGCAAGGTTAATAAATATATTTAGATATTCGTCAAATTTTATTGAAAAAAATCAAATAAGAAGAGTTCGGCTATTATATTGTTTTTATATAAAAACTAATGATATATATTTATTTTTCCTTGTGTCTACTTTTGTCAAGAAGACGATTTAATTCATTTACTTCTTTGAGTGTTAAATTATTGAGCAATGTGTCTGCTTTAAGTTCGCAATTGTACATTTTATCCAAAAGGTCGAGACCTTTTTCTGTTATTTCTACCATTTTATGTCGTCTATCATTTGGATTTTCACTCTTTATTAAAAATCCTTTTTCAAATAATCTGTCAATAATTCTACTAACGTCAGAATCTCTATCCAACATTCGTTCTTTAATAAAATTAATAGAAAGTGGAGCTTCGGAACGAAATCCACGCAAGATACGGAGAACATTATACTGTTGTTCGCTTATGCCATAAACTTTAAGTGATTGATAAAACTCATAACTCAATTGCTTAACAGTATAAGTCAGGTTAATCAAACCTTTGTGGTATTCGTTCCTAAACCGCCCTTTTATTTCTTCTTCAATCTTCATTTTATTTCAACTTGAAAAATTCAGGTGTTCTTTATTTTCTTATCGTTTTAAGTGCAGTTCCCCAACTGATTAACTGGTCGAGCATCGTATTTAGGTTCGTTTCGTGCAATGCTGCTGGCTTAAAGACGCTAAAGTTTTCGAAATCAGTGAATAAAGAAAGTAAAACTTGTGTGCGAACATCTGCTACTTGAAGTTCTCCCATTATTAAACGAAGATGCTCAACGGCTCTTGCACCACCGGCTGAACCATAACTTACAAAACCTGCTGCTTTATTATTCCACTCGGCGTAAACGAAATCTAAAGCATTTTTCAAAGCTCCGGGCAATGAATGATTATACTCGCCGTTGACAAAAATAAATCCATCGAGCGATTTAATTTTTTCTGCCCATACTTTTGTATGTTTATTCATATACTGTCCGAATGAAGCAGGATAAGGCTCGTCGAGTAGTGGCAAGTTAAAGTCTTTGATATCAACCAATTCATATTCTGCATCGTTTCTCCTTGATGCTAAATCATATACCCATTTGGCAACTTGTTCTGCGTTGCGCCCCGGACGGGTACTCCCGATAATAATTCCAATTTTTAACATATTTTTCTCTAAAAAATTTTAAAATTTGTTATTTAATTTTTCCTTCGATAGCATCTAACCGGTCATTTGCATTATGTATCATCATTGTTACTCTTACAAAAGGTAAACCTAAAAATAGCAATGCAAGCGATGTAATCAAGCCAAACAAGTTGAAGTTAATTATATTAACCACAACGCCAACCAACCCTATTAGGGCAGCAAAAATTCCACCTGGAACTCCGAGTGGACAACGTAATTTCTTCTTTTCCATAATACTCCTTTAATTAATTGGATAAATATTCATTTAATTTATTAATAAGTTCTTGTTTTGTCGGAACACTTTTAAATACGATTTTATCGTTTATCAAAAGCGTTGGAACTGAATAAATCCCATATTTCAATGTTTTAACCATACCAAATGGCATACTCGCATTAGTTTGTTTAAATTCAAATGCATCTTTAAAATCTGGAAGAACTTCTTCCATCAACCGTTTCATAGTTTTGCAATTCGGGCAAGATAGCGTATAAAACAATTCTAAATTCACTTTTTTATTCATATTTCAATCAAATTTTAATATTCAATTTAGAATTTAGACGAAATTAAAAATTATTTGTTGCAACAAATATTATTTTTTGTGAAAAATTAATTCGAGAGATGGGAAAAAATATATAAGATACAATCCAAAAGCCTAATATAAGAAGTTAATGGGTTGTTTTGCTTTTGAATTCTCGATAATCGAAGAAAAGAGAAATTAAAAGTGCCAAGCTCCAAAGAATATCAACAGCATTCCAAATAAATCTACCAAGGACTGCTTTATAAAAAGGATTAATTAAAAGAGCGGAAAAAAACCAAATGAAAACAATCGTTTTATCTTTCTTTTCAAAATCTAAATAAGCAAGAATGATAAAACCCGCCATACCAACATAATGTACCAATTGATAATATCCATATGGCATACGTAAAAGACATAGTAAAAACAGCAGAGATAAAACAATTTTCACAGCAAATTTAGAAATCATTTTCATAATTGAAAATAGAAAATATAAAACAACTTAAATTTCATTATTTTAATATAATGGTAATTGCATCTTCAGGTATAAAAAGCTTCTCAATAATAGTTGCAATTCTTGACATACACATTGATGCAGAAATGTTTATATGAATAAAAAGTTCATCATCATTGACTTCTTTAAGATTTTGCCAAACCTTACTATCAAAGTTTTTATATCTTTTGGATATCTCTATATCGTTATCTACAATCTCTTTTAATTCACTCCATTCAAGTATAACGTTGTCACGTTTAAATAATTCTACTTGATTATCAATAATGAATTGAAAATCGAAATCAGGTTTTACCCGCAGATAATTTAAAAATTTAATGAAAACATCTTGCCATGTATTTACTTTAATATGTTCATTGAAAATGATAAGTTCACTTGGCTTATTACCTTCTGCAATATTTCCAGCATCAGTATCTAAGGGGGAAAACAAAGTGGTTTCGTTAATTTGCGTGTTCCAGTTAGACTTATCTTTATATTCTTCTGGTAATGGAAAAGTATCAAGAAACCAATTTATCAATGTGTCCTGATGCTGTTTAATACTTTCTTCATCCCATCGTTCTTTATCAAGAACACAAGTTCGGTAATATAGAGAAGATAAGGATAGTTTTCTTTGCTTTTCTTCAAATGCTTTATTCCCAATTTCGCTATTAAATTCTGTTAAAATCAAATTACCAATATTGTGTAAGTAATTTTTATGTATTTGTTCGAAATTATTGCCCAAATCTCTTTTCCAATTATCATCTAATTTTTGAGGCATAATATGTTCAATTGTAATTTTTGGGTCTCGAAAATCAACTGAAACTTTTGAATTGTGTTCTTCTATTTTACCTAATATGAACTTTGAATATTGCTTTAAATTTTCATAAAAATTCATACTTATGAGTGCGTTTTTAATCTCAAAATCATTTGGAAGCCTTAACCTATAAGACATACCTGTAAGAAGTTCAAGCATTGACACTTGCCCTTTTGCTAATTCCTCAATTCTTTTGCTTAATAAAACAATATTTTTATTTTCGCCTTGTGTTAGACCTAATATTCTTCTTCTAATTAAATATGTTCTTATTGTTTTCAAAAAGGAAATGAGTAACTCATCGCTGAGTTTTATATTATTTATGGTATATTGATGGTATTCTAACAATCCTAATACAAAAGGCTTAAAGGCTTCAGATTTGATATCGTGAAAAATATTTCTTAACAATTCTTTAATTTCTTTGTCATTTTTACTATTACTGGAAATGGTATCATTATTAATTTCTTGTATAATCCATTTATAACATTTTACATAACGGATAATATCTTGAATAAAATCATTATGGCTTTCAAATGCGTTTTCAACAACAAAATCCTTAAATTGTTGGTAAAGTTCCTTTGTATTATTGTCGCTTACAACTTTTAAAGAACTTAATTTTTTATATTGCAAATAATCTCGGAAAAATCTTGAAGTATTTTCTTGAAAAACATTTTCAATCGATGGATACCAAGTATTTTCATAAATATCAGATTGTTGATCGCTGTTCATTTGTAAAAGCACAAAATTTCTCACAAGATCAGATAAAGTAAGTGGCTTACCTAATGAATTAAGAGTTTCAAAAATAATTTGAGGGTCTTCACCTTTGAATGGTCTTTCATCTAAGAAAATTACTGCTACATTCATTCTTTGTAACGCAATAATATAATGGTCAAAATTCACTTCTTTTCTCAATTCTGAATTTTGCTTAATTAGTTTTTTTAATAACTCATAAGCATTTTTGATAATACTTGGCTCAGAAATTTCACCTCCTTTAACTAATTTTATATATGCCTCCCAATCTCTTGTTACTTGTTTTAGTTTAATTTTATCTTGAAATGTCGATGCATTATTTATTAAATAATTTTGTGTTATATAATTTTGCTTTTGGTGGTCTTGCTCTAAATCTCTTAAAGCAATCAAAAAAAGTAGTGTTGTTGTTATCCTTTGTTGTCCATCAACAATAACAGATTTATTTGCAAAACCAGATTTTTCTTCTTTTATTACAATTGTCCCGAAAAAATGCTCTAATTTATCATTTTGATTAGAATCTAATTCGGAATCGATAATCCTAAAAACATCAATAAAGTATCTTTCTATTTCAGGTCGTCCCCACGCAAAAGCTCTTTGAAATGGCGGAATGAAAAAAGATGTTGCATTTTGTGCTAAAACATCATGAATTGAATGATTTTCTGTTTTCATATTATTTCTTTTTTCCGT
Organism: Bacteroidota bacterium; assembly: GCA_021780815.1. GTDB lineage: Bacteria > Bacteroidota > Ignavibacteria > Kapaibacteriales > UBA2268 > GWF2-33-9. Next base: position 337,072 of record JAJXYC010000015.1, read on the forward strand.
TCTTTTCTTTTTTACAAATTTAATTATTTTTATCGTAATTAACTTTTATTATTTTCAAATATATTTTTGTTTTTTTGCAAGATAGTAATATTTAATTATCTGATATTAAAGCATTTCCAAATATTTAAAATTTAAAAAGTGTCGAAAAAATATCTCTTATTGTCTAATCTTGCGTCCCGTTCGGGTAGAAGCGAGTGTCATCTTTTGACAAACTTTTTACTGAAATTATATTTACCAGTCTATTTACAATATTGGTTTCAAATGGGAAATTTATCATTTTAATATAATTATAACAGTAACCTTAATATTTTACAAATATTATATCAATAATTTTTATTTAATTCGTTTTTTTATAAAATTAAACAAGAGGTAAAAATGTTAAAGCTTCAATATCTTAGTCATTCTGCCTTCATTTTTGATGATGGACAAAATCAAGTTATAATTGACCCGTTTATTAGTGGTAACCCAAACTCTCCAATAAAATGGGAAGATGTAAAAGCACGATTCATAGTTTTAACTCACGGACACGGTGACCATTTTGGGGATACCTTGCAAATTGCTAAAAAGAACGATGCAGTTGTTATTGCTATTAATGAATTAGCCAATTATGTTGCCAAAAGAGGAGTAAAAACACATAATATGCATATTGGTGGTTCATGGAACTTTGATTTTGGACGTGTAAAATTTACAGTAGCTCATCACGGCTCATCTCTTGACAATAATGAATATATGGGTGAACCGGCCGGAGTTATTTTGTCAATTGGTGGTAAAAATATTTACCACGCAGGCGATACTGCTCTGTTTATGGATATGAAATTAATTGGAGAGATGACACCTATTGATATAATGCTTGTTCCTATTGGTGATAACTTTACAATGGGTATTGATGATGCAGTAAAAGCTTGCGAGTTCGTTCAACCTAAGTTAGCAATACCTATGCATTACAACACTTTTTCAGTTATAAAAGCCGACCCTAACGAATTCGTCCGTAAATCTAAAGCAAAAGGTATAAATGCTCGCACTCTCGCCTATGGAGAAATTTTAGAATTTTAGTTAAATTTTTGTATTAAATTTGTATATTAAACATTCGCGTTAAAGTATAAAGTAAATTTGTCTGGACAGTTTGAAGATTAATCTGGTTTGGACAATTTACTTTATCTCCTTTCCAAGTAATAATGATTGCTTGAATTCGAGAAATGTCTATTTTATTCTCAATTATTTTTAAGGAATATTTTAAACTAATTCGTAATAATCTTTTAATTCTATTACGAACCACAGCCTTTTTATAGATTTTTTTAGGAGCAATAACTCCAAAATAGATTGTATTTGGATTGGGTTCTAATCTTTTTACTTTAAAGTTGCAAGGCTTAAAGCAAATGGAAATTAAAATAGGAACAGAATAAAAATTTTTACTCTGTTTATAAACATATTTAAAAGAATTAAAGCCCTTTAAAGGGCTTAAATTCGCAGATTTCATAAGTTAATTAGATTAATTTCTATTTAAAAATTCTTTGGTTCATCACTGACCGTTAATTTATAACGTCCTTTTCTTCTACGAGCCGATAAAACCTTGCGACCATTTTTAGTTGCCATTCTTGCTCGAAAACCGTGTTTATTCCTTCTTTTTCTAATACTGGGCTGAAATGTCCTTTTCATATAAACCTAAATGTTTTTTCAAAATTAAATATTTGATAATTACAAATTTAATAAAAATATTTCAATAATTGTAATTATTAAAATTATTTTTTCTCTCCGTTTAAAATCAACTCTGCAATTTTTAAATCAAAAGGTGTTGTCACTTTGATGTTATTATCTTCACCTTCAATAACAGTAACTTTGTAGCCAAGAAACTCAACCAATTGAGAAGAATCAGAACCGATATAATTCACATCTCTGGCTTTATTATAAGCTTCAATTATTATTTCTTTCCAAAAAGATTGTGGAGTTTGTGTAATTGAAAGTTTTCCCCGTTGCAAAGTTCTTAAAATTTGATTTTTATTATTAATTTCTTTTACAGGGTCTTTAGGAGTTATTCCCAATACAACAGCACCATTTTCTTCGGTAGCATCTAATATTTTTTCTATAAGAGCTTTGCTTAAAAAAGGTCTAATGGCATCGTGGATTATTACTATTTCAGCATCTTCAATAGCCTTCGAATGCAAAGCATTATAAATTGAATCTTGCCTTTCTTTTCCACCAACCACAACGTCTTTAACTTTTGTTAAATTAAACTTTGCAATCAATTCTTTAGTAAAAGAAAACCATTCACTATGAACAGAAATAACGATTGAATCAATTTCTTTGATATCATCAAAAAGTTCTATTGTTCTAACAATAATCGGCTTACCTTTAAGTTCCACAAATTGTTTAGGTATATCACTTCCAAACCTTTCACCTTTACCACCTGCGGCAATTATTACACTTGTTTTCATACTTCCGTTTCGTTTAAATTATAAATTTTCTTTTTTTACAAAAAGTATAAATATAGATACGAATGAAATTATATTTTATTCAAAAAATAAAGAAAATTTATTATTAATAACTTTTTAATTCATCAATAGTAAAGAGCGAAGAAAGCGATATATTCGCATTAGAGAGATTTTCTTTCCCGCCTTGCAATCTATCAATCACGCAAAGCGCATCTTCAACGATAACACCTGCATTACGCAAATCTTGTACGCTTAAAATAATTTGCCCACCACTTGTTACTACATCTTCAATAACAAGCAATTTCTTGTCTGCAATCTCCATACCCTCTGCAACTCTTCTTGTTCCGTATTCTTTTGCTTTTTTTCTTACAAAAACAATTGGCAACCCAGTTTGCAATGAAATCGCTGTTGCAATTGGAATACCACCCATTTCCAATGCCGCTAGCCCATCATATTTGTTGGCAATAATCATATCCGACATTTGAATTGAAATCTCTTTGAGTAGCACAGGATTGGCTTCAAATTGATATTTATCAAAATATTCGTTACTAATTTTACCTGAACGGAGCAAAAATTCACCCGTTAAGTAAGCAGCTTTGTAAATTAATTTTCCTAATTCAATTTTGTTCATAATTTTTATTATTTTAATTATTCATTGATAAATTTACTTTGTTGAAATAAAATCTGGCAAATCGGCATAAATATAAGTAGCAATAGCGATTATTGCAATACATTTATTTAAATCTTCTGGATTTACTTTATCGGGAGTATCTGCGGGCGAATGATGGTACCAAAAATATTCATCGTTACCTTTTGTTGATAAAGACATACCACTAATCCCAAGTCTCATCATTGGACCAATATCAACACCACCGCCACCTTTTTTGATAGAAAAATCAGGAGCAATCTCTTTCACAAGTGGAGTAATGCCTTTTAAAATCGTTAAATATTTTTCGTCTCCTGTAAAACCAATTCCCAAAGGTTCAAAAACACCAGAATCAAATTCAAAAACAAGAAAATGAGGTTCGTTCTTATGTTTTTCAGCATAAGCAATACCTCCACGGGTTCCACTTTCTTCATTAACCCAAATTACATTTCGCATAGTTCTTCTTGGTTTCAATCCTAGACTACGAATAATATTTAAAGCTTCCCAAGTTGAAATAAATCCAGACGCATCGTCTTGCGCACCTTCTCCATAATCCCAAGAATCAGAATGACCGCCAAGAGCAACAATTTCTCGTGGTTTTTCGCTACCTCTAATTTCACCCATAAGATTATATGATATAGTATCAGGCATCGTTTCACAAGTCATCTTTAATTTCAATTTAGGAGTTATTCCACGATTTTGCAAACGTTGTAATAGTTCGGCATCTTCCAAAGTAATTGAAGCAGTAGGTATTTTAGGTATAGAATCTTGATAACCCATTACTCCTGTATGTAACATATCAAAACCAATAGGACTAACAGAACGTAATAAACTTGCTACAGCACCATATTTTGCAGCTTCGGAAGCACCATGAAATCTATATTGCACATTATGCCCATAACTTACCCAAGGAGCATTATAAACAACAATTTTACCTTTCACTTCTTTACTTCTTTTTGCCAATTCATCAAAATCTTTCACAACTAAAACAGGAGCTTCAATCAATTTACCATTCGTCCCGACACTATGACCGAGAGAAGATATTTTAAAAACTTTATTTCTTGGATAAACCATCTCACAATATTCTTCCCCACGCTTCCAATTTGGCACCATAACTTCTTCAAGATGAACATTTTCAAATCCATCTTTTTTCATTTCTTTTTCAGCCCAAAAGATAGCATCGTTCAAACTTTTAGAACCAGTTAATCTTGGACCATACGTATCGCAAACGTATGCAAGTTTTTCCCAAGATAAACTATCCGCCATTGCTTTTTGTATTATTTGCCTTGCAATTTTTGAATAAGTATTGTAAATATATACGGAATCTATTTCAGTACTTTTACTACTTTGAAAAGCTAAACCTAAACATACTATTAAAACTAAAAAATATCTTTCCATAATTTGCTCACAATAAAGAATTACTAATTGATTTATTTAATATTCAAATTATTTAGCAAGAACAACGAATTCAGTTCTTCTGTTTTTCGCTCTCCCTTCCTCGGTATCATTTGAAGCAATAGGACGTGAAAAGCCAAATCCACGATACCGCAATCGCCTTGCTTCAACACCTCTTTGGATTAAAGCATCATAAACTGCTTTTGCTCTTGCTTCGCTTAAGGTTAAGTTATATTCAATACCACCTACATTATCGGTATGTCCTTGTATTTCAAGCTGAATCTTTGGGTCGCTTAACATAACATCTGCAATTTCATCAATAATTGGCGCCGATTCGGGTTTAATTTCAGATTTATTAAAATCAAACAAGATTGGACGAGTAAAGGCTGTTCCAATTTTATCCCAAGGCATTAATCCAGAAGTATTGTAATCACCCTCTGCAAATAATGTATCTTTTCGGTTTGGAATATTCAAATATGAACGAACTTTATGATAACCCCAATATTTCGGTGGATTATAAGTAATTAAATAAAAATACCGCAAACTCATATAAATATCTCGAAAAACAGATACAAGTTGTTCTTTTGAATAAGCCTTATAAAACTTTCCACCTGTATATTTTGCTAAATATCGTAAATTTTCATCTTTTGAGTATCCAAAAGCTACACTAAAAATATGAATTTGTCTAGCTTTTGCCGTATCAATCAATTCACCTATTTCTTTTTGTGAATAATTGTCATCACCATCTGAAAAAATTACTAAAACTCTTGGAACATCGGTTGGTGTATTTTCATAAAGTTGCATATTCTTCCAAATAGCATCATAAACAGCCGAAAATAGCCCAATGCCTTGCCCCTTTCTTGTATTATATAAACTTAAAATTTTGTTCTTATCTTGAATTAAAGGAACTTTTATATCAAAATCTTTGTTAAATGTGGTAATGCCTATTTTATCATAATCCATTTTTAAATTTACAAATAAATTTGTCCCTGTAAATATTGCGTCCATAACTCCTGTCATAGAACCGCTATAATCAACTGTTAAAACTATATTATAGGGAATAGAATCTTTTGCCCCAAATTCACGAACTTTAAAATTCTTTATATCTACTTTTTTGATATTATAAACTTTGCCCAAATCTTCTTTAAGTGTGGAAAAATATTCTACATCTGGATTTTGTTTATATGGATTAGCCATATTGGTAATAAAATGCCCCAATGAATCATATACACGAGCATACAGTTTAATTGTATCAGGGTACAAATCTGATTCAAGTCGAAAAAAATCATAGATTAATTTATCAGGATTAGCGGAATCAATTGGCAATGTAGAAGTAAGATAAATATCCTTCGTAGGATTTTCATCAGAATAATCCCATATTTCTTTTTGAAGTTCAAATCCTGTTTTCTGCTCTCTTGATGAAGAACAAGCAACAAAACTTGATATAATAATCAAAAGGAAAAAAAATTTACCAGTATTATTTTTTAATTTCAACATAGAAAATACTTATTTTTAAATTAGTATTTTAATGACAATAACAAACCATCTCCCACAGGCGCAATAGTTGAAAAATATTTCTGACGCATAAAATCGTTAAATGATTTAATTGATTTTATATCGTTAGGGTTCCTCTCTGGCGCAGACTGTGTAACAAATCCAAAAGCAAAAGCATTATCAGCCGATATTATTCCACCCGAACGGACATATTTATCAATCAAATTCACATATTTATGATAATTTGATTTATCAGCATCTAAAAAGATAAAATCAAAATTATGGTCAGGCTGAAAATCTTTTAAAAAATCTAATGCTTTGTGATGAATAATTTCAATTTTATTTGAAAGTCCGGCTTCTTCAATTTTTAACTTAGCAAATTCATAATGCTTTTGTTCTAATTCTACGGTAATCAGATTTCCGTCATCAGGTAAAGCTCTTGCCATTGCAATAGCCGAGTAACCTGCTAATGTTCCAATTTCAAGAACATATTTTGCATTAATTGATTTTAAAATAAATTGAATGAAACGTGCTTGTTCAGGTGAAATTGAAATTTGAGGAATATTGTGTAATTGAGCATCTATTAAAAGTTGTTTTAAGAATTCATCATCGCTTGAAAAATTATCAACTAAATACTGGAATAAATCTTCTTTGAGTGCTGTTGCCTGCATTGTCATAACTTCATTTCCCTTTTTCAGTCAATTTATTTTATGGTCTTGTTCCCAGTCTAACATTAACATTAACACCATATTTTTTTATTGAATTTACAAGCGAGTCTAAATTCGTTATTGTAGAATCGATTCGTTGAGCAAAGCTCTTATCATAAAGTAATTTAGAGACAGTTCCATTGCCTTGTTCAATATTGTTCAAAATATTTTTCATATTATTTGAAAGCAATTGCAATGAAGAAAGTAAACTATCAGCTTTTTTGAGCATTGGTTTTGAATTGGTTGAAATTGTATCTAAATTACTAACTATTGAACTAAATTGAGATTTATTATCGTTAAGTAATGTTTTTACATTGGTCGAAATTTGTTTCAAATCTTGTAAAGTGGAACTTATTGCAGTTTTGTTATTTTCAAGTAAAACACTTAAATCTGCAACCATCTTATCAGTGTTGTTGATAATTGAGACTAAATTTTGATGTAAACTTTTATCACCTAAAAGAACATTTAATCCATTTAAAGTAGTATCAACTTTGTTGAGCAATCCAATAATTTCATTGCTTGCCGCACCAAAAGTAGCTACTAATTCACCTAAATCTGGTGGATTAGAACCAAGTATATAATTAGAACGATTGAATTTAATTTTAGACTTACCTGGATTTATTTCAATTTTCTTACCACCAGTAATTTCTAAAATCAATATAGTGGCAGAAGCATCGGAGTAAATATCCTTAATCTCGTCTAAATTACCAATAACAAGAACGGAATCATGATAATTCTCAATAGAATTAACAGAACCCCGTTTTACTCCATTAACATAAATAGGGTCAGATGGCTTAAGTCCACCTGAGTGAGGAAAAAGGAACTTAATATCAGTTCTTTCGGAGGATAAATTTAAACTTCTGCCAAAGACAATCCCAAGAACTAAAATTATAACACCAAAAAATATTAATAAACCAACACGAAATTCAGTTGCTTGGGATATCTTCATTTTTAATATTTGTTAGAATTGTTAAAATCGTTATCATGATCGAAATCAAAATGAAAATCTTCGTCAAAATCAGCCATTTCACCAGGATAAAAATGGTCAGATGAAATAAAATCATCTTTGTCATCAATGATTAAATCTTCCATATCAGAATGTACATTTTTCCCATTTAATGGCTTACCTTTACCATCAAGCAATAAGATGTTATCAGCCAGAACTTCAACAAGTTGTCTGGGTTTTAAAACAACTTTATCTTCAACGATACGGGTTTGTAAACGACCTTCAACAAAAATACGAGAACCTTTTCTAATCAGCTTTTCTACAATTTCAGCGAGACCACGCCATGCAACAATAGTGTGCCAATCAGTTTGTTCTTTTAAATTACCCATTCTATCTTTCCAAGTTTGCGAGGTAGCTATCCTAAACGAAGTAACGGGTATACCACCTGGTGTTTTCTTGAGAATTGGGTCCATTCCTACATTGCCTATTAAAAGCACTTTATTAAGAGACCTTGACATTAATCTACTCCCAAACTTAAATTAAAAAAAACATAACTGAATAAAGAAGTTATTAAATTATTTTTTATTTTGCGTTGCAGCAGGCTTTACTTTAATTAATTCCACTTCAAATATTAAAGCTTCATTAGGACCAATTGCTCCTTGACCTGCTCCACGTTCTCCATAAGCTAAATCTGATGGGATATAAAGAGTGGCTTTTCCACCTTCTTTCAACAACTGCAAACCTTCTGTCCAACCTTTAATTACTTGGTTTAATGGAAATTGTGCTGGTTGTCCACGTTCAATTGAACTATCAAATACTTTTCCATCAATTAATTTACCAGTATAATTTACAACAACTGTATCTGTTTCTTTTGGTGTTAGACCTGTTCCAGGTTGAGTTATTTCATATTGAAGACCTGATGTAGTTACTTTTATTCCAGGTTTTTTTGCATTTTCTTCTAAAAATTTCTTCGAAGTTTCTTGATTAACTTGTGCTAATTTCTTTTGTTTTTCCATATCTTTTTGCCTTAATTCTTGATTTAAATCTACTATTGATTTTTGAATTTGTTCTTGCGTTAACGCTGGGGCTAAATTGCCTGACACATCTTTCAAAGCTTGAATAAAAATCTCTGGATTAATTTCCACATCATTGTTCTTCAAATCTGTTCCAAATTGAGTTCCTAAACTGTAGGAAAGAGTGTCTGCTTTTGTTTTTAAAACAACACTCGACTTCGCCTGTTGTATAGTTGCTGACTGTGTTTGTAGTTTAGTTTTACCTTTTGTTTGACTAAACACATTCGTGCTTATTAAGCATACTGCTATTAAGCCTAATACAATACTTTTTCGCATTAAAAATCTCCAAAAAATACTAAATTATGAATAAAATTTGATTGTTTATATAAATACGAGTAAAATGGGAAAAAATTTTTTTTAAATTAAACTTTATTATTAAAAATACAATAAAAAAATCAAAATCTATACAATCCTCTATATAGAAATTTGGCATAATATTATATTTTCTTTCGCTTACTTAAATATGCAACCAAAGCTTTGTCAAAAGGTGTGTTCGTAGTAATCAAATTATAATCAATATTTTGAAAATGACATTGACTCTTAATTTTATGCAAATATTCTTCCATAGCCGAATGGTAAGCTCTTTGGATTTGAAAAGGATGTGTAATCATTTCTTCTTTTGTTTCTAAATCAACGAAATTAGCACTTTTCCCAAATTTGAAGTCTAATTCACGTTCATCAAGAATTTGAAAAACAATAACTTCATTTTGGTCGTGGCGAAAATGTTGCAAAGATTTTAAAACTAAATCAGGGTTATCAAAAAAATCGCTAATAACCACAACAAAACTTCTTTTTTTAATCCTTTCTGCAATTAAATTTAATGATTTTGCAGTTCCTGTTTTATTTTCAGGCTTTGTAGTCTCTAATATTTTTAAAATTTCACGTATATAAGAAGGTCTTGAATTAGGAGATAAAAATTTAATTATTTCAGTATCAAAAAGGGCTAAACCTGCCGCATCACGCTGTTGAATCATAAGTAATGCTAAAGATGCCGCTAAATAAGCACCATAATCATATTTAGTTATATTATCACCAGACGCAAATTTCATTGATGCACTTGCATCAAGAACTATCATTATTCTTGTGTTAGTTTCTTCTTCAAATTGTTTCACAAAATACTTTTCTGTTCTACCCAAAACTTTCCAATCTAAATATTTAATCTCATCTCCCGGACGATACTGCCGATGTTCAGCAAATTCTACACTAAAGCCGTGAAATGGCGACCGATGCAACCCCGTGATAAAACCTTCAACTACAAATTTTGCAATTAATTCTATGTTCTTGAGCTTTGCTACAACTTTTGGATTTAAATATTTTCTGTAATCATTCATTTGTTTTGCTGTTTGAAAAGATTAAGTAATTGACGAAATAGTAATTATTTATTTATCTATCTGTCCTACATTTTTATTCCTATACTGAAATAATTAACAAACTCACTCCAAATAATATTATTATTTTTTATATAAAAAGCTCTGCTTATACCTAAATTAAATGGTCCTAATGGAGTATCAATTGAATATTGTAAACCAACTCCTTCTCTAAAATCTTTGAATTTAATACTTTCGGTAGTGAGCCAAGTTCTTCCCGTATTAAAATGAGCTGATATATACATATCAAAAAAACTTTTAACAGGTATTCTGTACCTGTAAGTTGTGTAAAAATTAAAAATTTGACGACCAAGCATTTGGTCTTCTTTCATTCCCCAAAAATTATCTTCACCACCTAAACTAAATTGTTCGGGTTCGGGCATTGTTTGGTCACCAGCTCCAACTATCAAGCCCCAAGAAAAAGTATTCCTATCAAGAAATGAAAATGAATGTGCAAATGAAAAATAAATCTTAGAAAATGAGACAAAATCCGGATTAGGTATTAACCCACTTTCTATATAAGTATTTATTCTATATCCTTCTTGTGGAAAATAAATATCATCTTCTGTATCATATTGAAAATTTAATTTAAAAGTTGCAACTTTATAAAATTGAGGTAATGGTTCCCCTACTTGATAATATCTTTGAAACTCATATCGCAAATCAAAAGAAAATTTCCCGGCTTTTTCAATTTGGCTTCCAATAGAAAATAAGCCACCAATTCGGTCAAATTGTAATTCATTATTTACTTGTGCTTTAAAGATTTCCCCTGATGGTGCAAGGCTTTCTTTGTAAGTAAAAATCTTTTTAGTATTATAAAAAATTGATAATTTATTAGTTAGTTGCGTAGTTAAAATTTTAGGATTTAATAAAGTAAAAGATGTAGATAAATTTCTCGCTCCACCCATAATATTAAAAGATAGCTGTTGCCCAATATTAAATAAATTTTGATGTGTAAATTCTAATGCCGCTTGTAAATATCGTTCGTTATCAGCACGGACTCCTAATTGAGCCACTTGGTTCCAACTTTCTGTCAAATCACAAAATAAACTATAATTGCCATTCTTATTTACAATTGGATACAAATCTACAAATGAATAATAACCTGTTGAAAGTAAATTATCTATGCTTTTTTGAATTTCTATTGAAGATAGGAAACTACCTTTTTTTATCGTTATTTCCCTCAATACTAAAAACTTCCTAATAAGATTATTACCTGTAACAATCACTGTATCTATAATTCCAGGATTGATTACTAACTCAAGTTCACCTATATTTTGTCTTGATATAATTGTGTCTATCTTCAAAAAAGAAAAATTACTGTCTCGGGCATACTGCAATATATCATTTGATATTTTTAATATTAAGTTTTTATCAAAAGTTTCGGAAAAATATTTATAATTTAGCAAATCAATAAACGTGGAAATTTGAGTAGGAATTTTGCTATGCGTAATAATTTTTTTTAGCCTTGTTGGTCTTACAGCTTTAATTAAATTAATTTTATTAGCATTATCATTATCTAATGATATACTATAATATTCATCAGATGTTTTAAGTGAATTAATATAATTAATCAAGTCAGCATAAGTTAAATTGAACGAATTTTTATATAAATAACTATTTAATTTCAAACTATCCGAAGGCGAGAAACCAGTTAAAGCAAGATTATCAGCAAAAATATTGGAAGAATTATTCTTTTTACTATCTATACTATTATTGATATAATTAGTAAATGCCGAATCTGTAAAGTTTGAAATTGCTTGTTTAATGTTTTGAGCGGCAGTTTCTCCTGCATCTTCACCAAGACGAACCAAAGTATCAACTTGAGTAAAATCTGTATTAGAAAAATTTTTTATATCAGGAGCAATTACAAAGTTTGCTTTTTTTAATTGTTCTTTGCTAAATTTTAAAATATCCACAGTTATAATTTGGTCAGCAACATTCCAAGGCGAATTTAAATCTTCTTCTGGCATTAAAGGAGAAGAAGCGTCAACGGCAATAATTATATCAGGGTGGAACTCTGTAATAGCAGAAGTTACAGGAATATTAGCCATCAACCCACCATCAACAAGCAACATATTTTTAATCTTGACAGGTATATGGCGCAAAGGTATTGTAGAACTTGCTCGAACAGCAGTTGCTATATTCCCACTTTTTAAATTTACAGTGCTGCCAGAAATTAAATCAGTCGCAACTGCTCGGAATGGAATTAGCAAATCATCAAAATTACCATCTGATACATATTTGGCATCAAAGTAATATTTATTTAAAATAGAGTTAAACTTATTAGCAAAAGATAATCCTTGCGGTAAAATAACATCAAAATTTCTGAAAAATAATTTTATTATACTTTTGTCCTGTAAGCTTTTATTGTCTAAAATAATATCACGTCTATCAGGATTTTCAATCAAAGAAAAGATTTCATTCCAATCATTTTCATCTAGAAAAGAAACCAAGTCATTAGTAGAATAACCCGAAGCATATAAACCACCAATAATAGCTCCCATACTTGTTCCTACTATATAATCAATTGGTATATCGGCTTCCTCTAAAGCTTTAATTACACCAATATGAGCAATTCCCCTTGCTCCACCTCCACTTAGAACAAGTGCTATTTTAGGACGAAAAAAAACTTTATTGGGAATTAATAAATTAAACTTTGAAGTATCTCTTTGACGAGCTTCTTGCCAATCTTCTTTTGATTGGAAGTAAGCATCAGAACCAATAAGAGTAAAAGGCTTTGCAAATAACGAATAATTAATTATGAAAATTGCAGTAGCAAAAAAGCAAAATTTAATACAAGAATATTTATAAAAGAAATGCTTCAATATTTTATCAACCCTTATTTTGTTTGCTCACATTTATTTAATACAAAAGTCCTCAAATTCAATATCAGATGTTTCTTCTTCTTGAATTATTCTTTCTACTCTCGCTCTTTGAGGTCCTATTTTTAATTTTGATTTTAATTCTTCAATTACATTTTTATCACCCACCACAACAACTTCTACATCTCCATCGTACAAATTCCGCACATACCCTGTCAGCTTTAATTTAGTTGCATTTGTATAAGTAAAAAAACGATAACCGACACCTTGAACTATTCCTTTAACTGTAAATTTTACTCGTTGACCCATATAATTTTTTTTAAATTAATAAACAATAGATTTTTTAATTTTTTCTGTTTCATCAATTCCACAAAGTTTCTGAACAAGGAAAAAAGCAAAATCAAAAGAAGTCCCCGCTCCACGACTTGATAAAATATTACCAAATTCCGCTATCTTATCTTCAATATAATTATATTTAGCAAAAACATTTTTTACGCTCGGGTGCGATGTGATTTTACAATTTTCTGGTAAAATACCGAAATAATCCAAAATAGTTGGTGCCGCACAAATTGCGGCAATTAACTTTTTGTTGTAATAATGATTTTTTAAAATAATTCCAACTTTTTCTATTTCAATCATATTTTCAACTCCTTGTGTGCCACCAGGAAGATATACTAAATCGTATAATTTGTTCTCATTGATTTTATGAATTGCAATATCTGGGATAATTCTTGTGTCTCGGGAACATTTAATTATATCAGACTCGCCCGCTATTGTAACATTTAATTTAGCTCTACGCAAAATATCAATAACAACAACTGATTCAATTTCTTCTGAACCATTTGCAAGTAAAACTAATACATTTTTTATCATTTGAAAATCCAATTATTTGCTAAATTATTTATAATAATTTAAATATTTGTTAATTTTTTATTAATTTGGAATTATTAGTTGTAAAAATGACGAAGTTATTTAGAAAATATGATGAAATTATCCAAAACAAAAATTTCAGGAGAAATAACCGCTGTCCCATCTAAAAGCATAGCACAAAGATTATATTGTTTATCTCTTTTATCTAATGATACTACCGAGATCTTCAATCCATCTTTTTCAAACGATTCTCTAACAATGAAAACTATTATTACTAAACTTGGTTGTCAGATTATAGAAAATCCCAAATTTGAAACAATTTATCCCGCTAAAATTTCCGAAGATGCACAAATCAATTGCAATGAATCTGCTTTATGTGCAAGAATATTATCGCCCATCCTTTCAATTTTCCCTTATAAATTTGAAATAATAGGTAATGGCACTTTAATCAATCGCCCAATGAACGATTTAGAACAGTTACAACAATTAAATGCAAAAATTAAAACAAATAGCGGTAAATTACCAATTCAAATTGAAGGACCAATTTCATCTGGTGAAATTTATTTGGATTTATCTTTGTCGTCACAGTTCTTATCTGGATTGCTTATCGCACTCCCAAAATTAGAAAATCCTTCTAAAATCACTGTTAATAATTTTGTTAGCCGTCCTTATATTGATTTAACAATGGATTTAACAAAGCAATTTGGTGGAAATATTAAATTAATTGATGAAAATGTATTTGAAATTTACCCTTCACAATACAAAGGTGGCAAATTTAAAATTGAAGGAGATTGGAGCAGTGCAATTTTCTTCTTAATAGCAGGTGCAATTGCTGGTGATTGCTCTGTTTATGGATTAAATCAAAATTCCTTACAAAGCGATAAAGTTATCATAGAAATTTTAAAACAAGTTGGCTCTAATATTATTCTAACAAATGAATTTATTTCTATTCAAAAGAATAATCTCAATTCGTTTGAATTTGATGCAAAAGATGCACCAGATTTAGTACCGTTGTTGTCTGTGCTTGCCGCAAATTGTAAAGGCGAAAGTAAAATTTACAATGTAGAAAGATTAGTCTTTAAAGAAAGTGATAGATTAAATACAATGATTCTGAATTTGCGTAATTTTGGCGTCAAGGCTAACTATGAAAATCAAACATTAAAAATAGTTGGGAGTAAAATTCAAGGTGGAACTTTTATCACCAATAATGACCATAGACTTGCAATGGCTGGCGCTTTGCTTTCTTTAACTGCTGAAAATGATACAATAATTGATTCTCCTACTTGCGTTGCCAAATCTTATCCATCATTTTGGCTGGATTTTCAGAAAGTAATTCTTTGAATTTTATTACTTTGCTATAAAATGCAATATTTTTTGAGTTATTTTGTTTTAATCAAATAAAAGTATTAATTTTTGAAAAAAACTTTGTATTGTAGATGAAAGTGCAAAAATTTGCAATAAATACTAAGTATTTAATTTTAGTATTGATAATATTTGTTACCGGCTGCCATTCGTGGGATAATTTCACAACGTATTATAATACATTTTATAATCAACAAAGACTATTAGATGAAGCGGAAGATGAATTTACTTTCCAAGCCGAAAAAACAAATGACAAGCCAAGAGTAGTAATTTCTGATTCAGCATTGTATTCAGGAAATACTGATAAATCCCTTGTGCCTTCATTTATGGACGAATATATAATAACCAAACAACAAAGACAAGCAGTAGAACAACAATTAGATTCAATAATCATCAAAGGTTCAAAAGTATTATCATACCACCCAAAAAGCGATTATATTGCTAAATCTCTTTATAATATTGCATTAGCTTACTTTTATAAAAATGAATGGTTGCCATCTCAAATAAAATGTTCGGAACTGGTAGATAAGTACCCAACAAATGATTTAGCCCCAAACGCATTAATTTTATATGCAAAATCATTATTAATACAAAAGAAATTCCCCGCTGCTGAAGTAATGCTTTCAAGAACAGTCGATTTAGCTTGGCAGATGAAAAGGTACGATGTTCTTTCCGAAGCATTTAGATTACAAGCAGAAGAACAACTTTATTTAAATAATTTAGATGAAGCAATAAAACCATATAAACAAGCTATCGTACAAAGTGATGACAGTGAATTAAAAGCACGTTGGCAATTAGACCTTGCTTTGCTTTTATATAGAATTGGTAAATTTGAAAAAGCAATTAATGAATTTGACAAAGTTTCACATTACAGCCCTACATATATAACTACTTACGAATCCTTGCTTTACAAGGCAAATTCATTAACTTATTTAAAAAAGTTTGAAGCCGCAGAAAAGATTTTTAAAGAATTAGAAAATGATGGGAAATACGAGGAATGGATGGCTTCTACTTTTGCAGGGGAAATGCTTTTACATAAAATGCAAAATAATATACCGCAATTTACTAAAGATGAAAAAATTGCAGATTCTGCATACACAAATAATCCAGCTATTATTGCCGTATATTATTTAAGAGGACGTGATTTATACGATTCTGCAAAATATAACGAAGCATTAGGATATTTTGCAAAATCTCGTGTTGTACGGTCTCCTGTTTTCAACCAGTCAAATATAATGAACTCTTTACTTACTACTTGGAAACTAAAACAAGCACAAATTGCAACTCCTTTTGAAATGATAAAAAACAATAAAAACATTACTGACTCAAGCCGTTCTGCATTAGCAAAAAATCTATTTGAATTAGGAAGAGTCCACGACCAACTTGGGAATAAGGATTCCGTAGAATATTATTATTCTCTGGCTTGTAAAATTGCTCCTCCAAACGAAAATGCGACAGCCAAATATCTTTATGTTTATTCAGCGTTCTTAGAATCATCTGATTTGAAAAAATCTGATTCTTTGCTTGATGTTGTTGTACATCACTATCCATTTACAGAATATGGAAAAGTATCTATGTCCAAGTTAGGCTACACAAAAGCTTTTATTATTGATACTGTTCAAGAACTTTTTGACTCAGGCACAGAACTAATGTTGAATAACGAATATCAATATGCTATCAAGCAATTTACCACTTTACTTGAACAATTTCCTAAAAATAAACTTGAACCAAGAACTTTGTATTCTGTTGGCTGGCTATACGAAAGAAAGCTGAGAAATTATGACAGTGCTTTAATTTACTATAAAATGTTAGTTAGCAAATATCCGAATTCACCTTATGCACAAGACGTAAAATTAAGTGTTGAATATTTAACTGCGGTAAAAAGCGGTCAACCAGTCCCAGATTATTTAAAAGACAGAAAACTTTCAGTTTACCAACCTCAACAAGATTTTCAGAAATTACTTGAGCCACCTTTACCAACACAAGCCGCACCGCCGAAACCAGAAAAGAATCTAAATATTCAAGATATTATAGCAGACCCATCAAAATTATTGAATAAGACAAAAGAAATGTTTCAAAATCAAATAGATAAAGTTAAAAATTTCAATGTACAAAATCAATTAGATTCGTTAAAGAACAAGATGTCCATTGATTCACTAACTAATTTCAAAATTAACCAAATACAAAAATTGCCACCCGATACAACAAAACATAAATAATCCTTTAACTATTAAATTTGAAAGAAAAATGCAAGACAATGAAAATACTCAACCTTATGATAAAATTTATAATACCCAAAAAATAAATTTATCAAATGAAGAATTTCTAAAAAAGCAGTTATACTGGTACAAATCACTTTTTGACAATGCAAGTGATGCAGTTTTTATTGTCCAACCTGAAACTTGGAATATACTTGAAGCAAATGAAATGGCATTACAATTACTTGAAACATCAAAAGAAGAGGTATTAGGAACTTCCATACCTCAATTTCGCAGAATATTTAAGTTATTAAAGAAAAGTAATTCTCCGGTAGTATTAAGCGAATTATCATTGCAAACTCCTTCGGGGCAATTGATGGTAGAAGTAAGTGCCAAATTTATTAATTATTTTAATGATGATTTTATTTATGCAATTGCAAGAGATGTAAGTGAACAACATTCTTTGACTGATAAATTAGTACAGGCAGATAAATTGGTCCTTTTAGGTCAAATTACTGCTGGGGTAACACACG
The DNA here is from genome assembly GCA_021780815.1 of Bacteroidota bacterium. Lineage (GTDB taxonomy): Bacteria > Bacteroidota > Ignavibacteria > Kapaibacteriales > UBA2268 > GWF2-33-9. The sequence continues at coordinate 354,917 of JAJXYC010000015.1, forward strand.
AAATTCGCAATCCACTTGCGGCGGTGAATTTAAATTTACAGATTTTAAAAAGAAATTTTAGCGACGATGCTACTTTCTCTAAATATATTGATACCGCATTACAAGGCGTTGATAGAATTTCTCGTATTATTGAAGTTACATTAAACTTTAGTAGGCAATCAACTCCTGACATGAAACTCCATAATTTAAATAATTTAATTCCAACAAGTTTAGAATTAGTTTCCTCTGTTTTAAAAAGAAAAGATATTAAAGTTGAAATTAAATTAGATGAAAAACTGCCCGAAGTAAATATTGATAATAAGCAGATGCAACAAGTCTTAATTAATTTACTCACAAATGCAGCTGATGCAATTAAATTAAAAGGCAAAATTGCTATTACTACTTACATAGAAAAAGGATTAAGAAAAAATGAAGGCGACTTTGTTGTAATTGCCATTACTGATAATGGAGTGGGCATTTCTCCTGATGATTTACCTAAAATCTTCAATCCATTTTTTACAAGAAAATCTGATGGAACAGGATTAGGATTGCCAATTACTCAAAGAATTGTTTATCAACACCAAGGCATTATTGATGTGGAAAGTATTGTCAATAAAGGCACAACATTTTATGTAAAATTACCAGTCCCAATTAAACATTAATATCTTTATGACATTTTCAGATGACACAATTAATGTAATTAATTATTTAGATGTTTTTAGCAATTATTCATTGCGGAAAAAACAAGATGTTTCTGTATTATTGGAAGTATCGGCTTCTTTAAATATTGCAGACAAATTCAATCAAATCATTTTCCTTGGCAAATCAATTTGGAACTTATATCAAACAATACGTAGAAGCAGTAATAATGGCGACATTTCTCTTGTCGAAAAAGAAATATTAATATCATTCCAAGAATTCCAGAAGAATTTAGAGATTTTGTCTGCCAATTTTTCACCTGAAATACAAAACCGATTTAAAAGTGTATATTTGCAAGATACAGAAGGATGCTTCAAAAATACAATTGATTTATCTCACGATTTATCTATTTTCAAAGATATTCAAATCGAAGAATTAAGAAAAAATAAAAAATGAAAAAACACTTTGTTCACCGTTTTAATAGCAAACAAAGTGTTTTTTTAATTAACAATCAATATTAATTCTTACATAAATAAGAGAATTCAATAATTATTTATTTCTTCTTTGATGATTCAACAACAGCATCAACAAATCTTTTATAAACTATTGCATTCTGACCAGAAAGCACTGCTCTATCCATAAAAGCAAGAGTGTTTTGAGCAATGTTTAATGGAAGTTTAATCTCTACTGAATCATTTGCTTTTCTCCCTTGTGCATTTAAATCTTGCAAAATTTTAGTTATTGCTTGATCAACTTGTAAAAATGCATCAACTTCGCTACCTTTAATTTCAACTGTCTTTAATGTTTGACTAACAAACACTAAATCTCCAATAACCACTTTTGGTGTTAAAATTGGAACTTCTTTTTGTTGATTTTGTAAATTTGGTTGTCCTTGTGCAAAAGTTAAAAAGGGGAACACAAAAACCACTAATAAAATAATAACTTTTTTCATTATAAATCCTTTAATTTAATAAAAAATAACTTATATATTCAACATCAATGTAAATCTATGTAAAGTAAGAGAATTACTGAAAATTGACATAGCATAATCAAAATTAAAAGTATTGGCATTGATACCAGCTCCTAACGAAAATCCCGAAAGACCTTTATCAATATTATTAGTAAGAATTGAACGTATATGATTATCAAAACCAATTCTAGCTTGGACATATTTTCCAAAATATATTTCTCCGCCGATTGAAAAACTTTTAAATTTATCACCAAAAGAATTTGTTTTATCAGATAGATGATTAAAAGAAGCATTAAAAAGTAAAGGTAATCCTTTTAAATGGTGATTAAATCCTATCCTTACATCAAGAGGCACGCCTTCTACTGCACCATCATAAGAAGAAAGTTGAAATCCAGCATTTAAGATAGACATCCCTATATTCGTTCTATTATCCGAAAGTTTGTATAATAAACCAAAATCAAAAGCTATTGCTGATGAGGAATACTTTTCAATATTAGAAAAGATATATTTTATTCCAACTCCATAAAAGAAATTGCTATCGAGAATATTTGAATAATTGGCAGAAAATGCTAAATCATTAGCTGAAAAAGAGCCACTTTCAACTCCATACTTATCAATATAATTAAAAGAACCGTAATTGGTATAAATAGCATTTACAGAAATTTTACCATCTTCCCATTGATAAGGTAATAAATAAGAAACATTTCCTGAATTAATATCCAATGCTTGCTTGAAGAAAGTAAAAGAAAAATCATTTTTTTCAACAGTAGCCAAACTTGCTGGATTGAAAAATACAGCTTGCAAATCGTTTTCAACGCATAAATACGTTCCCCCAAGACCTGCCGCTCTTGCATTAGAAACATCATTTAAAAAGTTAAATACAGGAAGAGAAAACGAATCCATTGTAAAAGAAAGCAAAATAAAACCTAATAAAACGATTTTTTTCATATTTTAAAGTATTTTTGTTTAACCTTTGCAACCGCATTCATAAATATAGCAGGAGGTTTCACTGCTCTTTTAGAATCTACTTTCATAAAAAGATGTTCAGTAAATCCCGAAGCGATTAATTCATTATTACGTAAAACGTTATAATCAAATCTTAATTTTGAAGTAATTGAATTTATTTTTAATTTTGTTTCAACTTCCAACAAATCGTCATAAACAGATGCATTATGGTACCGTACATAAGCCTCCAAAAGGGGTAATTGGTAACCTTCATCTTCTAAATTTGAATAAACTAATTCATAATGTCGCATCAATTCAGTGCGCCCAATTTCAAAAAATCTCAAATAATTTCCATTATAAACAAACCCCATTTTATCGGTATCCGCATAGCGAACCCTTATCGGGTACTTAAACGAAATTTCAAAATCTTTGTTGCTATCCATATCCATAAATAATAAAAAGTTTTTAATTATTTGGAATTTAAAATTTCTGTAATTCTATCAAATTCATCTTTTGAGTAAAATTCAATTTCAATAATACCAGCATCTTCGGATTTAGGCTTTATAGAAACTTTAGTACCAAGTTTATGTTGTAAATTTTCTTCTTTTTCACGAAGAAAAATTTTCAAAGATTCTTGCAATTCATTTTTCTCTTTATTTACAACAGGCACGATTTTATTATTTTGTAAGGTAAGCTTTCCTAATTGGAAATCTTTAACCGTTCTTTCTACTTGGCGTACTGACATACCTTTTGTAAGGATTTCTTTTTCGAGAGCAAGTATTTGAGATTTTTCGCTTAAACCTAACAAAGAACGAGCATGGCCAATTGTGATTAGATTTTCACGCAAATCTTCTTGAATTTTTTCTGGAAGTTTTAGCAAGCGAATTAAATTAGTAATTGTTGAACGGTCTTTACCAACACGCTCTGCAACTTGTTCTTGTGTATAGTTACATTCTTCAATCAAACGATTGTAACCACTTGCAAGTTCAATTGGATTTAAATCAACTCGTTGAACATTCTCAATAAGAGCCATTTCCAGAAGTTTCAAGTCATCATCAAATTCCATTATAAATGCCGGAATTTCTTTTAATCCAGCGATTTTAGATGCACGGAATCTACGCTCTCCCGAAATAAGTTCGTAAGCATCATTCACTCTACGAACTGTTATCGGTTGAATTAATCCGTGCTTTTTAATTGATGATGCTAACTCTTCTAATGCGTTTTGGTCAAAATCAATTCTTGGTTGGTATGGATTAATTATTATTTTTACTAATTCAATAAAACCAAAGAAATGTTTATTTTCTTGGCTCTGCTCTTCATTTTTTGCAGATTCATTCTTTGGAAGTAATGCATCCAAACCTTTTCCTAATCCCAATTTGTTTTTTACTGTGCTCATTACTTAATAATTAATTTAAACATTCAAAATCAAGAAATTATATTTTTATTTTTCTGTATTAGTTCATTAGCCAATGCAAGATAATTCTGCGCTCCTGTCGATGTTGCATCATACTCAATAACTGGCATATTATAACTCGGTGCTTCGGCAAGCCTAACATTTCTTGCAATAACTGTTTTAAAAACTTTTTCATTAAAGTGTTTGCGTACATCTTCTATAACAGAATTTGAAATACGCAATCGGCTATCATACATAGTCATTAATACACCTTCAATGTCTAAATGCTGGTTAAAATTATATTTCACTAATTCAATTGTTCTTAACAATTGACCAAGTCCTTCTAACGCATAATATTCGCATTGCACAGGTATTAATACTGTATCAGCCGCTGTTAATCCATTCACCGTTAATAATCCTAATGATGGTGGAGAATCAATTAAGATAAATGAATATTTATCTTTAACTGTATCTAATACTTTTTTTAAACGAATTTCTCTATTTTCTTGATTTACTAATTCAATTTCTGCTCCTACTAAGTTAATAGAAGAAGGCAAAATAGATAAATTAGGATAATTGGTTTTTTGCACAACTTCATCAAAACTTGCTTCTTCAGCTATTAGGTTATAAACTGTAATATCTAAATTCCTTACATCAATACCTAAACCAGAAGAGGAGTTCGATTGCGGGTCTATATCCACAAGTAAAACAGAAAATTCCATCACTCCAAGAGATGCAGCTAAATTTATTGCAGTTGTTGTCTTTCCAACTCCACCTTTTTGATTTGCTATTGAAATTATTCTACCCATATTTTATATTAATTTATGTTTTATAAATTCTATCTTTTAAAAACCAAATTTAAAAAAAAATTGGAAAAATGCTGTTAAAATAATTGAATGGTTGATTTTCCCATTTTTTATCATTTCTTTTACTTCCGAAACTGCTGTAGGAATTATCCGAATTTCTTCATTTAAATCTAAATTTTGTTCATATTGTTTCTCTAAACCAAACCAAGCATAAGAAAAACATTTATTATTTAAAAATGCAGGATTGGGATAATTAAAGCCAATTGGTATTAATTCCTTATGAGAGAAATAACCAGTTTCTTCAACACATTCCCGTTGCGCCGCCTGTATTGGTTCTTCATTATCTTCAATTAAACCACCAGGTATTTCTACTGTTAGTGCATCAATCCCTTGTCTATATTGTTCTATCAAAAGTATCTCATTGTTTATTGTTATCGGTATTATATTCACCCAATTTTTTGAATTTAATACTACAAATTCACTTTCCCTGTTCCATATTGGATGGCGACGCTTTACTAATTCTACTTGAAATATGTTTAAATTTAAAATTCTTTTTTTGGCAATTGTTTCCCAATTTGGTATCATTACAATCCTAGAAAGTTCAAAATTAATTAAATTGTATTAATTATTATATAATTTCCATAAATTTAAATAAAATTATTAGTAAAAAACCTGATTAGTTTCTTATTTAATTCATTCACAAGTTCGCTTTATTTCGTGCAGAAGGAGCAAAACAAAAGAGACTGCCCTAATTAAGACAGTCTCTTTTTATGTCCTCGCAGAGAAGATTAATTATTTAACTACTTGGAAGTTTCTATTAATTAATACATCTCCTGCTTTTAATATCAAAGTATAAGTACCACTGCTAAGTTCTTTCGTGTTAATGGTAATTTGTTGAGTTCCTGAATTTTGACTTCCTGAAAGAATTGTTTGAACTTTGCGTCCGTTCATATCAAATAATGAAAGGTCAACGTTCATATCATTTCCAAGAGAAAGTTCAATTTGAGCATCATTTATACTTGGATTTGGTAATACTTCCCCAAGTTGAACGAAGCCGACTTCACCACGGATTTCAACAGTTTTTTCATTGCTATATGAAACACTACCATCTTTATCAGTCATTTTCAATCTGTAAATATATGAATGACCATATTCAACAGCAAAGTCATTAACAGGACCATATTTAGTTTCATCCACTGAACGACCTTTTGCAGGGACTTCACTAATAGTAGCGAAATCATTAGAACCAACATTTGCTTTTTGTACTTCAAATGTTGAGGAATTAGTTTCACTTGATGTAACCCAAGAAATATCAACACGTTTACCTGCGGCAACTGCGTCAAAGTTTGAAAGTTCAACTGGTAATAAATTACCACCATTGTATTCAATGTAATCACTTATACCACGAACAATATCGGATACTTTACCGAAATGTCTCCAATCAACACCGAGATAAATTGAGTTATATCCAATAGTTGAAGTTACGATACTCATAATTCTTTCGCTGTTTGGATAAGGAGGCACATCATTTTCACCATTCTTACCTTGTTCCAATTTAGTATAGATATATCCAATGTTTGTTTGACCTGCAATATCATTAGTTATCATAAGCAATGCTGGTTTTGGATAATCATCACCTGCAATACCAGTAGATTGGATAGTCGTTTCCAAGTTTTTAGCTATTGCCATACCTTTAATTGTATTACCGTCATAATTGCCATTCAATCCAAATGGGTTAGATGGATAATTGTTGTTTAATTTCATATAGTTGTTAAGGAATTGTTGACCAAGACCTGTTCTATTTAAACGAGCAATTTCTTGACTTGCAATAACTAAATTCTTCTTAGAACCGCTTTTACCAGCATCAAGGAATTTACCAAGTGCATCAATTTGATAAACAGATAAATTACCACCTGTTTGTTCGTAATCTCCATCACTCCACATAATAGAATTGTAAGGAGTGAAATCAAGCGATTTAGGCATCCAACCACTTAAATATAGATAATCTATATCAAATCTACCAGCAGCATAATCTATGTACCAACCCATATTCTTCAAAGCAGAATCAAGTGCAGATTTGTTTGCTTTTGTTGCAATTTCATCAACTGTTGGAGTTGCACTAATTGGTGTCAAATCACTATTAGAAATAGTCATAAGTCCAATTGGGCTACGTCTTACATAATATCTGAAATCAACAGATTTGTTATTGTTGCTATTGTTTTCATCCGGCGGAAGAGAAATAGTTATTCTATAAACTGGAGTTACATTAGCTTCCATTGGAGCAAATTTATCAGGGACTGTATAAAGCGACAATCCTTGCGATTCTCTTTCTTGATTTAATTCATAGTAAGTTTTTGGTGAAAATTCTGTCCCAATACCATCGTTCAATTGAAAATCAATATCAACAAAGTTGGAAGTATTCAATACTGGAACAACTTGTGTTGAAGAAAGAACATTACCAAATGTACCATCAGGATTTTGAACTTGAATGTTAATAGCAACTGGTATAGAACTTTCTGTGTTTGCACCTCCATTATAGATACGACCAATAAAATCAACAGGAGGATTTGTCATTTCGTAGAATGCTTCAGAGAAGTCCATAGGAGCACTTTCTTTTTTCACACCTTGCATAACGATACCATAAGATTCAAGGTCGTTTATGTATGCTTGCCCAACAAATTCAATGGCACCAATATCATAAGATTGTCCTTGGTCACCTCTTGTTTGACCGAACATATCAGTTTTTACATCAGGTAAAATTAAACCACGATTGTTTAATATACTACCTTTTGGTGCTGGATTATTCTTCATTGTTACATTAACAGGTTCAATTCCCACAAAGTTAAGGTCATTAATAAAGTTATAACCAAAGTTTGAAGTTAAATCTTTACCTGTCCACAATCTCCACTGGTCTAATGTTTGATACTCTGTTGGATAACCAGTTTCAACAATATTTGAATTTGCATCAATTTGGATATAACGTGCAACAGTTGAACCATTTGCAATATAATAAGCGTTATGGTCCATAGTCAAAACGTCATTTGTAGGTTCTAATCCTTGATAAAATACTGCTGAACTTCCACCTTGACCACTTGACTTTGTATCTAGTACTGCAATAGCATTGTTTGCAATTGTTAATGTCTTTGTATTTTGTACTGCAATACCAGCAATAGTACCTTGATTATCAATTCCATCATCTTCCATTATAATAGTATTGTTTGCTAATAACGCCCCATTAATAAAATGGTCAGGAACTGATGGAGTTTGTGGATTTGTTTCATCTGCACGTTCAGTAGTTACATAAATTCCAGCACGATTTGTTGTATTATCAAAAGATCTGATATCCCAAATTGCATTGCTGTATATTTCTACGTTATCATTAATTTCTGGAATAATAAATGCAGTACCATCAGAATTTGCTAATTTCATCTGACTTTGATAAAATTTAATACCAGTAGCTTCACTTGTTCCTTTTATTTCCGAAATTTGATTACCATAAATATGTAAATTAACATTATTATAACCAAAATTACTTGTTGTGCTGCTTAAACCAGATAATATTGCATAACCCGTATTTGCACCATTTACTTTATATATCTTGTTGTAAGCAATATCAGTATTTTCTTCAAATCCAACAAAAATACCAGCACCTGCAACTCTGTCAATAATATTAGATTTAATAATATTACTATTGTTATAAAAAGAATAGAACATATTGCTACTATTCAAATTTACACCTATACCGATACTCATTATACCATAACCAAAGTTTTTAATTTCATTGGCTTCAAATACGTTGTGGTCATTGGTTAGAGCAGGAACTCCCCACGATTTCTCTGTTGAACTATTGCTAATTGAAGCACGATTAACGATACCAGCACTATAACCTTGAATACCAGAAAGTGTAGTTGTAACATCATTTTGGAACATAAATCCATCTGCTGAGTTATAACTTACTCGTGGAATCCAAGTTAAATTATAAGTTGATTCTGTGCCATTTTCAATTAAACAGTTTTTGATTGTAATATTGTGGCTACCACGACCAAGATAAAACACACTGGCATGATTTGGTTCATTACTTATTATATTGAATTTTAAGGATTTTTGAGAACCACCATCAAATATAATATAACCACCATTATTTACATAAGCACCTTTTTTATCAGGCTCAATACCTGAATTAATGATGGCGAATGGATTCATATTTGAACTAGATTGTCCAAACATAACACCTTTCCCATTTTGTGCATGCAAATTAATAGTTACAGTTGAACGAGAAGCAGATTTATCAGCGCTAGGTTTAAAAGTAATGGTTCTATAAACATCAGTTTGAGCATCATAACCAAGACCAAGTATTGCACTACTTAGATCCCAAGCAGGTTGATCAAGACCAGGTGAATAAATGTCGTAAGAATCATCAGTAAATTCAAAAGATACATTACCTGAAAGACCTTTTAAGAAGAGAGCATCAGTTGCTAGTTCTATTGTATTAAAGTTATTAGCATTTCCAGTATATTTTGTTCCAATTGTATAAGTACCACTAAGACCTGCTTCAACTGTAAAATCACCTTCTATAACATCATCATTTGTATATAGGTCACCAGGGGCTGATACGTGGAATATTCCATGATAATCTCCTACTTGGTCAATAACTATACTTGAAAAATAAGCATCTTTTACATTACCTGTTAAACCAGCAGGAATTGATTTCATAAATGTACTAAATGTATGAATATCCGAAGGATTATTCTTGGGATAATATGCGAAAGTAACAGAAACATTTGAAAGGTCACTCAACCCTTTGTTAGTAATTTGACATACTGGGTTGAAAGGTCTATGAATAATCACATCACTTGTTGGAGTTGGGAAGCTAATTTGTGTAGCAGCAGCTTGGTATTCATATTGAATTGACAAATAATAATTTGGGTCACCAGGTCTTGCATAAACATCATTATATGCTTCATCATCACCATTTTGACCAGAACTTAACAATGTACATTTTGCAACTATTTTATATAGACCTACTTGGTCAGTTGAAAAGCTTTGGTCCATTGTTACAAGAGCTTGGTCTTTTCTATGTAAAACTTTATCTCCATTAGTAGTATCATATAATTTTGTATATGTACTATTTAAAGTACCATCAGGGTTATAAATTTGTATTGTCGCCAAAAATTTAGTAACATCATAGATACCTACATTTTGGTATTGAATTGAAAGAGCAATCGGCGTTTGTCTTGGATATTGGAAATAATCTGGAGCTCCCGCCGCTCTTGGTGAAATTATACCTACAACTGATAAATCATTAGGCCATGAAACTGTAAAACTCTTCATAATAGACCTGTCAGGTGAACCAGGTTTCCTTATTACTATTGTTAATTTATATACACCACCACTTGCTGATTTAAATGTACCATCTCCATTTAAAGCATATAAACCTACAGCTTTTTGAATACTGTACGAAGTAAGTCCTGCAATATCTATCCAATCACTACCTGTTACGAGGTCGATAGCTTTATAAACCACACTATCAGCTGGCAATGGTCCTTGTATATTAAATTGCATTTGAACGCCTGCCGCATTTGGACTGTAAAATGTTACATAAGGTTTTGGATTACCGTTTGTTCCATCATAAGCAACATTTGCATTTAAAATATCATTTGGTGCTTTATCACTTGGGAAAGTTTCTTTTATTGGTAATTGATATTCAATTACATAATCTTCTGTTTCTCCTTGTGAATAAACATAACTATATCCATAGTTGTAATAATCATAGGCATAACCATTAATACAAGGATTTTTCCCTGAATTATAATATTTTGCCCAGCCATAATCAACTTCTTGATTTGGTGATGATGGATAGTAGTACCCAACTTGTGCACGGAAACGAGCAGTTGCTGGATTAACATTATCAGGAATCTTAACCATAAAATCATAAACTGTTGGGTTTGGACATCCATGACTCGGACTGGTGCCACCTCTAAGTGCCCAGAAAGTAGGATTTGGATTTGAACCAGATGGGTCATTTATCCATTCACCTGCGTCTGTCCAATTTCCATTTGCATTCCAGTCAATAAATAATCTTACTGTATAATAAGAAGAATAACAATATGTATAATCGTAACCACTGTATGCATATCCGTATATATTACGTGCTTGAATACGAAAATCATAAGTTTCGCCGGGAGAAACTTTAACCAATTTTGAATTAAAGAATTCATAACAATCAGTTGTTCCGATTTTGTTGTATTGAGTTGTTGAAGTTGGGTTGTCCATTAATAAATTATTTTGTGAATCATAAACGGACACATCTTGAATCAATGCACCATAATATGCTGTGTAACCATACCAATAGTTATAGTACGCAGGCCAGCAATAATAATATGTTGGTGCTGTGAATCCAGTTGGAGCAGTTGGATTACAATAGTTTGTAGGTTGTGCTTCACTGGGTGCTTTCACAAAAGCGAACATTATCAACATTACTAAACTAAACCTAAGCAATGTTTTAATTTTGTTGTGAGGTTCCATAAATACACCTTTATTTTAAATTTAAAAATTGTTTTTTCATTTTGTATCTTTTTCTATATCTATAGATAAATTTTTTTGCTAATTGTTACAAAATCTTGAAAAAAAGCAATAATTTTTTTGAAAAAAAATTATTGCTAAATTTTCAGGAAATTTCACCTGAAAATCCAATTTAGCAAAATCAAAATTACAACTTTTTACTATAATAACAATAAAGAAAACTTATAATTTTTTATTTTTTTCACTATTTTGTTAATTTTCTCTTAATATAGTTGTCTTTATAATTATGAGTTCTTGATTTTAATCATAAATATTTCAATAAAACGTTTGTAAAAGCAAAAAAATTAAGTAATTATTATAAACAATAAAAGGACCAGCAAAATGAAAAAAACAATATTTGTTGTTTTACTAACAGTTATAACATTCAATATGGCTTTTGCAGAGACATCAGTAAAATATAAAGTAGAAACGAGTAAAAGCAAAATAACTTGGGATGCTCAAAAAGTTGGAACATCTCACGAAGGAACAATAATGATAAAATCGGGAGAGCTAATTTTCAAGAATAATATTCTTGTCGGCGGCACTTTTATTATTGATATGACTACAATAGAAGACACGGATTTAACTGACAAAGCCCAAAAAGATAAACTCGTAGCTCAACTTAAAGGGGTAGATTTTTTTGATGTTGCAAAATTCCCCGAGGCTAAATTTGAAATCACAAATGCAGACAGAAAATTAAACCAAGACTATTTAATAACGGGAAAGTTATCAATAAGAGATAAAAGCGATATTTTGAAGATTCCAGTTAGTATAAAAATAAATGAAGATAACTTGCAAGTTCAAATATCCGCAATTTTTGATAGGACAAAATTTGGAATAAAATATGGCTCAGAAAAATTCTTTAAGAATCTTGGGGACAATATGATTTCAGATTATGTGGATATTTTCTTTACTCTTAATGCAACAAGAGAATAATAGAGCAAAGAGAATAATAGAGCAAAGAAAATTAAAGTGAAAATTCATCAATCAAATATTTTCCAGTCAAGCTGTTTTTATTTTTAATAATTTCTAATGGAGGACCAGTGGCGATAATTTTACCGCCATTGCGTCCACCAAAAGGACCTAAATCAATAATCCAGTCAGCAAATTTCACTACATCGAGATTGTGTTCAACAACAACGACGGTATTACCGTTTTTAACCAAATCATCTAACATATTCACTAAAACTCTAACATCATCGAAATGCAAGCCTGTCGTAGGTTCATCAAGTAAATATAAAGTTTTCCCTGTACTTCTTTTGGAAAGTTCAGTTGCAAGCTTCACTCTTTGGGATTCGCCACCAGACAAAGTCGGAGATTGTTGCCCTAACTTAATGTATCCTAATCCAACATCTTTCAATGTTTGTAATTTCCGCTTAACTAACGGTAATTCAGAAAATATTTCAACAGATTCTTCAATAGTTAGTTCTAATATATCGGCAATTGATAAATGCTTATATTTAACTTGCAAAGTTTCATCATTGTATCGCTTCCCTTGACAAGTTTCGCAAGGGACATAAATATCGGGCAAAAAGTTCATTTCAATTTTTTTCAGACCTGCTCCTTGACAATCCTCACAACGTCCACCCGCAACATTAAAAGAAAATCTCCCAGAAGAGTAACCTCTTATTTTTGCTTCTGGTAACATTGCAAAAAAATTCCTAATTTGAGTAAACAACCCAGTATATGTGGCAGGATTTGAACGGGCGGTCTTGCCTATTGGACTTTGGTCTATTTCAATCACCTTATCAATATTTTCTATCCCTTCTATACTTTCATAAGGCAAAGCTACCAAATTAGTTTTATTAAATTTATTAGATAATATAGGAAATAGCGTATCGTTAATTAAACTTGATTTCCCTGAACCACTCAATCCAGTAATACAAATAAATTTACCAAGCGGCAATTCTAATGTTACATCTTGCAAATTATTTCCTTTCGCTCCTCTCAAAATTAAATAATTCCCATTCCCTTCTCTTGGAGAATACTTTGCTTCAATTTGTTTCTGATTTAATAAATACTGTGCAGTCAAAGAGTGTTCAATTTCTGCTTGCTTGATTTTATTTAAATTTTTTGGATTACCTTGAAATATAATATTACCACCGTGAACACCAGCTTTTGGACCAATGTCTACAAAATAGTCACTTCCCATTATCATGGCTTTATCGTGTTCTACAACAATTACAGTATTTCCTAAATCCCGCAATTCTTCTAATGATTTAATTAATAAATGGTTGTCGTATTGATGTAAACCAATACTAGGTTCATCTAAAACATACGTTACACCAACAAGTTGAGAACCAATTTGTGAGGCTAATCTAATCCGTTGTGATTCTCCGCCTGATAATGTCCGGGAACTTCTATGTAATGTTAAATAATTTAATCCTACATTTTTCAAAAAAATTAATCTATCGGCAATTTCTTTTAATATTATTTTTGTAATTTCTTTTTCTCTTTTATTTAATACTTTTGTTAAACTTAACGCAAATTCATAGGCTTCATCAATATCCATTTTGACAAAATCAGAAATACTTTTTCCTTGAATATAAACATTTACACTACTTTGTTTTAAACGATTTCCATGGCAAGCATCGCATTCTTTTGTTGTTAGATACTTACCTAAATAGTTCTCTACTGAATTCATTGGAGGATTTTCCAACAAATTTTTCAGAATATTGATTAATCCAATATATTTTTGTTTGTATTTATGAGTATATTTTGAAAATTGATGTTCTACTTCAATTTCATCATCATCATCTCCATAGAAAATTTTTCGGATTTCTTCTTCAGTTAATTGTGCAAAGGGCTTGTTTAAATCAATTTGATGCAATTCGGCAAAAGCAAATAATTGTTGCCAAACCATTAAATTACTGTCTGGCTTTAATGTTTGAATTGCACCTTGTTGAATCGATTTAGATTTATCTGGCACTAACAAATCTAAATCAAATGTTTCAATTTCACCTAAACCATCACAAACTGGACAAGCTCCATATTTAGAATTAAAAGAAAAGTTATTAGGAGCAAGTTTATCGTAAGCTTTACCACATTTTGGACAGGAATATTTAGTACTAAAAGTTTTAGGCGAGGAAAAAAGCATTTCTTCCCCCACAACCATAACTGTTTGTTCGCCCATTTGAAGAGCAATTTCAAGAGAATTCTTTAAGCGGACAGATGATTCGTCATCTACAATTAATCTATCAACAACTAATTCAACATCATGAATCTTATATCTTTCAACTTGCATTCCATCAATCAAACTACGAATATTCCCATCAATACGAACTTTGCTATATCCTTCTCTAATTAAATTTGCAAACAAATCTTTATAATGTCCTTTTCTGGAACGAACTAAAGGAGCGAGAATTTGAATTTTTATCCCAGCATAATCTTGCACTATTTCATTATAAATTTGGTCTATACTTTTTTCAATAACTGGTATATTACATTCAACACAATATTGAATACCAACTTTCGCATAAAGCAAACGTAAATAATCATAAATTTCGGTAACTGTTCCAACAGTAGAACGTGGGTTTTTACTAATAGTTTTTTGCTCTATTGAAATTGCAGGTGAAAGCCCATCAACTTTATCTACATCTGGCTTTTTTAGCACCTCCATAAACTGCCGTGCATAAGGAGATAAACATTCCAAATACCGCCGCTGTCCTTCTGCATATATTGTATCAAAAGCAAGTGATGATTTACCCGAACCAGAAACTCCTGTTATTACTATAAATTTATCTCTCGGAATATCTATATCTATATTTTTTAAATTATGCTCCCTTGCTCCTCGTATCATAATTTGCTCAATCGCTGAACCTTGCTCTTCAATAAAACCAATTTGATTGATTTTCTTTTGTGCCTTTTTATTCGTTTTGTCTTTATCAGGTTGTGTTCTCATCTATAATTCCAAAAGATTTCAATTATATTGAAACCCTTATTTTATATCTTAAAAATTTTAAATAAAGAATATAGACGATTAAACCTATTTTTTATATGAATAACTTTGTTAGTAATATTACTACAAATTATGCAATTATTTTTACTACATATTATTGATTAATAAACAATATTGTTTAATTTTGAATTTTAACTTGGGGTTATTTGTTGATTTCTACAAATAAAAAAATATATCTTTATTTATTTTGTTTTTTTACCAGCCTAAGCTATTTAATCTCGCAAGGCAATGATAGCTTATTGCAATCCACATTAATGTTGGCAGAGTCTAATGAAAAAGCCGATAATTTATTGAAAATTGGCAAATATTTCTTTGATAATTTCCAATCTGAAGAGGGATTAATTTATACACGTGATGCCATTCCCATAAGTGAAAAATTGCATAACTACCGTAATGTAATTAAAGGAAAATTGCAATTAGCAACTTTTTATAATTCAATTAATGATATAGAATCATCAACAGCACAATTATTTGAAGCAAGTGATTATATTTTAAAGGCAAAAGATGATAGCCTAACTTTTGAAATTTACTTAAAATTAGGTGAAAGTTTCCGTTCTGCTGGTGTTTATGAACTTTCATTTGATTACTTAAATAAAGCAAAAAATATTGCATTAAAAAGTGAGAATAAAACAAATCTTACTAAAATTTATAACAGATTATCTGCATATTATTTTGAAAATCCTGATATTAATCAATCCATAAGTAAAGCCAATTCGTTATTTTACGCACAAAAAGCACTATATTTAGCAAAAGATATTAACGAACAAGGATATTATATTAATTCTTTAAATTTATTAGGCTTAATTTATAAATATAAATTTAAAGATTATGCTTCGACACGACAAAACCTTTCATTAGGATTTTATCTGGCAAATAAACTAAATCAAGTTAAACAACTTCCCAATTTATGCTATAATCTCGGAAGTTTAAATATGGAAGAAAACAATTGGGATAGCACTTTTTTCTATGCGAATTTGGGATTGCGAATTGCTGATAGTTTACATTTAGATGAATCTAAAGGGTTAATGTCAAAACTCTTATCTGAATATTATGAACATAAAGGAGATTTTCAAAAAGCTCATATCGCCTATCAAACTTTTGCAACTTTAATTTATGATATTGGCAAAAAGAAAGAAACCTTTCGCTTAAAAGCAATACTTTCACAACAAAATTTAAAAGAAAAAGAACTACAAATTGAATCTGAAAGTAAAACAAGAACATTCATTATAATTATTGCTATTTTAGCAATTTTAGTATTAATAATTTTAATTATTTCTCTTTATTCAAGACAAAAAAATATATCAAGAACAAATAAGCAACTACAAGAAAATAATTTTGCTATAGAAGAGAAAAACAAAGAATTAGACAGACAAAATCAATTAATTATAAAGCAAAATGAAGAACTTTCTGAGACCAATGCCGCAAAAGATAAATTATTTTCAATTATCTCGCATGATTTAAAAAATCCAATTGGGGGATTAAAAGAAATGATTTATGTGTTTAGCGAAAACATACAAGATTTTACCAAAGAGGAAAAAGAAGAAATATTACACGAAATGAAAATGTCTTCCGAAAATGTATTAGACCTTTTAATGAGTTTACTTACTTGGTCTCGCTCTCAAAGGGGAAAACTTGAATTTGAACCATTTTTGCAAGATTTAAAATTACTCGTAGTCCAAAATTTAAGTATGATTACTCCATTGGCAAGAAAAAAATCTATCCAATTAATTGACCAAGTTCAAGAAAATACTCATTGCTTCTTTGATGCAAATATGATTAACACAGTTATACGGAATTTGATTACAAATGCAATTAAGTTCACTCCAGCAAACGGCACTATAACAATATCTGCAAAATTATGCCAAAAGAATCCTGATTTTATTGAAGTTTTAATTTCTGATAATGGAGTAGGCATTCCACAAGATAAAATTGAAAATTTATTTAAAGTTTCGCAAACATACACATCGGTCGGCACAGCAGGCGAAAAAGGCACGGGTCTGGGATTATTAATCGTAAAAGATTTTATTGACAAGCATAATGGTAAAATTTGGGTTGAAAGTAATTTAAATAAAGGAACAACTTTTCACTTTGCTATTCCCAGATCTTCCGAAGCTTTGCTCGGAACAAAAACATAAATTTCTCATTTTTTTAATTCAAATTATTTTCTTTTGCATATTATTTCTTAATTTTAGATAAACAAAATAAGAAAAAATGAAAAAAGTCCTCACATTGTTTTTTAATATTGATAGAACATATATTATTAAAATTACAAATGACCCAAAAGGGTTAATTTTAGATTACTTCAATTCAACTGATTCTTTCATTGATTTAGATGCAATTCATTCTGGTGAAATTGAGATAAATTTTGGAGAAATAGAGAATATTGTTGATAGCCAACCGATAGATTTTGATTCTATTAATCTTGTTTTCCCTGCCGAAGCAATTATGACAACTCAAATTCCCGGCAAAAGCAAGTTAGATAAAGATGAATTGGTAAAAATCATCAGTGTGGAACTAATAAAAGCTTATCCAAAGTTAAATATTACTGATTTTGAAATTGAAGTATTTCAGTTGGCAAACAATTTAAAGGGAGAATCAAAACAATTATCTGTAATTTTTCAAAAATCAGATATTGAACTTTTTGAGCAACTCCTTTTCAAATATAATAAACCAATAACCAAACAGTACATAAGTATAATTGCAGCAGCCAACGCATTTTTATATAACTACCCTGAATTACACGAGAAAAATAATGCCATTATTGGAATTCAAAATAATTTTATGGATTTTTGTGTAATTTCTAATGGTAATTTAATTTATTATAATTTACTGAATTATCTCGATGATGCTTCTATTCCTGATATTTTAGAAAAAGAATTAAATAAAGTAACATCGGATATTGTTCCTAATTTATCTGGTGGATTATACTTTTATGGCTCCGATTTAACAAAATCAGTTTTGCTGTCTGTTTGGGAAATTGCTATGCTATTTGGAGTTGAAGGAAAAAGATTAAACGCATTTAGAATGGTTAGAACTAATTTAAGTAAACGAGAAAGAGAATATGCCGCAAGAACAATGCAAATTTACCCTGCGTGTATTGGTGGTGCAATCCCAAACTATTTTAGTTCTATTGTGATTTAGTATAATGCGAATAATTTCTGGGAAATATGGTAAACGTGTTCTTTTAAATAAAATTCCTATCGGAATCCGTCCAACTACGGACCAAGTGCGAGAAGCTATTTTTAATGTTCTTGAAAATATGATTGATTTTAATGGTAAATTTGCCTTGGATTTGTTTTCAGGAACAGGAGCAGTTGGAATTGAACTTTTAAGTCGTGGTTGTACAAAAGTAAATTTTGTAGATAATAGTATTAATTCAATAGAATTAATAAAAAGCAATTTAAGCAAATTAGAAATTGCAAAAGAACAATTTTCAATAACAAAAATTGATGCAATTAAATTTATCAAAAAAACTACCGATAAGTTTGATATAATTTTTGCTGATCCGCCTTATAAAAATAATTTTTTCTTTGATATAATGGAAAGTATTTATAAAGCAGATATACTAACAGATAACGGGGTATTTATCTATGAAACAGAAGGAAAAATGAATTTAATTAGTAGTTCTAATTATGTTCTACAAAAAGAACAAAAATTCGGAAATGCAAAAGTTTATTATTTTTTTATCAAAAAGCATAATAATTAAAAAAAAATGATTAAATTACAATCAAAAGAAGTAAAACTATGAGCCAACAATTAACAAAATATCGCTCGGATATTTCACAAGTTTTTAAACTTGGGGTAAATATATTAAATAACGCACGTGCTTTAAAAGGCATAAGTTTAGATTTAAAATTATTGGCGGTAAACGGAATAGTTCAAGCAGGGAAAATCGGTTCTTCACAAGGTCAATCTTTGATTACATTATCTGGGTTCCTATCAGATTTACCTATTCAAATAGCCCCTGAATTAGAAGATTTGGAGAGAATTACAACTGACTTAGCCAGACAATTAACCGTTTCGTTAATTTCTATCATTCGCTTCATATTTTACTCAAATGCTCTTAGCATTTCGTTAGATAGACTTTTAATACAATCTAAAAGCAGTTTTAGAGCCTCCGACTTCAAAATACTCAATATTCAAGAATTAACAAAATTGTCTAAAAATGATGTCTTTTTAAAAACACGAGATTTAGACAAAGAAAACATTGAACAAATTGCACAAGTAAATATTGGAATTTCAGAAAATTCAAGATTAATGCTTGATAAAGCATTAGATTTACTTAGTAAAGCTGCCGCAAAAATAGAAAATTTAAAACGGAACGGTTTTATAGCAAATTATATGGGTTCAAATATTTTAATAGAATCTTCGTATCTAACCTCCGACCAACAAAGTTTTCAAGCATTAGTAAATAATATTAGAAATATTGTGAACAGACTTGATACTAATTTAGACTCAATGATTAATTCAATTAAAGATGCTGAAAACATTTTGCGAAGTGTAATGATGGCAAACCAAAGTAATTAATATTTAGGAAATAAATAAAAGGAATTTTATGAAAAGTGAAATCATTTTTGAATCTGGCGACCACAAATGGATAGTTCTGGGACGGGACACATCTAAAAAAGACGAGGTCATAGATACAAATGAGTATATTATTGTAAGTAATGGCGAAGCAATGCTTTTAGATCCAGGTGGAATTGAAATTTTTCCAAGTGTCCTTGCTGAAATCACAAAATATGTTTCAATTGAACAAATTAAAGTAATTTTCGCTTCCCATCAAGACCCAGATATTTCTTCTTCACTTGCTATGTGGTTGGATTTAGCGAAACATATAAAAATATACTGCCCTTGGCTATGGACAGGCTTTATTAGCCATTTTGGTATGGGAACAGATTTTATATTAAACCCTATTCCAGATGAAGGATTAGAACTCAAAATCGGGGATAAAGGCTCAACGGTATTCCTTGTTCCAGCACATTTTTGCCATTCTCCTGGTAATTTCTCTGTTTATGACCCAAAAGCAAATATTTTGTTCTCGGGTGATATTGGTGCCGCTTTAATCCCAAATGATGCTCCGCTTTATGTAGATGATTTTGCTTCACATATAAAATATATGGAGAAGTTCCATCTCCGTTGGATGCCATCAGTTGGATCTTTGAGACAATGGGTTAGAAGAGTAAGAAATATTAACCCAAATATAATTGCTCCTCAACACGGCTCAATCTTTGTTGGAGAAAATGTTCATAAATTCCTCGATTGGTTAGATAATTTAGAAGTAGGTAAATGGGAAATGGGTGCCGAAGCAAGCGATATTAATAAAGCTGTTTGGATGAAATGGAAAAAATAATCTACTTTTTACTTTGAAAATTTTGCAAAAAAACTTACTATGGCTATCTTTTTTGAGATAGCCTTTTTTTTTGGATTTACTCACAATAATCTCACAATAATAAACAATAACCTCTATTTTAAATTTACAAATTTGTAATTGTTTTACAACTTCCATAAAAAAGTTGTAAATTTGTTTTTTCAAAAATCTTTTATAAACAATATTATGGATAAAAATATGGAAACCATCGTTTGTCCAAATTGTGGAATTACAATTAATGTAGAAAGTATTTTATTACAGACAGCAGAAGCTAAAATAAAATCGGCATATACAGAAAAATTTACGAAGTTAAATACTGAATTTTTAAAAAATAAAGAATTGCTTAGAAAAGAAAAAGAAGAATTTGAAGAAAAAAAACAAAAGGAAAATGAACTCTTTATCCAAAGATTAAACAAAGAAAAACAAAAAATTGCATTAGAAACTGAACAAAAATTTAAAGAGCAAAATTTACTTGAAATTAAGACTATGCAAGAAGAAATAGAGAAAAAAAGAAAGGAAAATTTAGAGTTAAGGCAAAAAGAAATTGAAATATTGCGTAAAGAGCAGGATTTAAAAGAAAAGCAAGATTTGCTCCAGATAGAACATGATAAACAATTAATAGAATCTAAAAAACAAATAGAAAAAGAAATAGCAGAAAAAGAACAACAAAAAAATGAACTTTTTAAACAGCAAATAGAAATACAATATCAAGAGCAAAAAAAATCGTTAGAAGAACAATTAGCCTTGTTTAAAAAAGCACGTGAAGAAGAAAGTGAAAAGCACGAAATGGAGAAGAAACAGATGCAAATACAGATGGAGCAAGTTTTAAAACAATCAGAAGAAATGAGAAAAAAAGTAGAACAAGGTTCAATGCAGTTGCAAGGCGAAGTTCAAGAAGTAGCTTTGGAAGAGAAATTAAAAACATTGTATTTATATGATGAAATCCTTGAAGTACCGAAAGGATTTAAAGGAGCAGATGTTATTCAAGTGGTATATGACGATAATCGAAATGAATGTGGAAAAATTATATACGAAAGTAAACGAACTAAAAACTTTTCAGAAGATTGGATTCAAAAATTAAAGCAAGACCAATTAGAAGCACAAGCACAAATTGCAGTCATTGTAACTGAGGTAATGCCAAAAGATATGCCTAAATTTGGAGAAAAAGATAGTGTCTGGATTTGTACGTTTAATGATTTGCCACAAGTTTCTTTTGTTCTACGGGAAATGATGACGAGAGAATTTATTGCAAGAAAAACACAAGAAAACAAAGGCGATAAAATGGTCATGCTCTATAATTATTTAACAAGTATTGATTTCAAACAACGCATTGAGAACATCTTTGACGCTTTTGCTTCTATGAAATTAGAATTGGAAAAAGAAAAGCGTGCATACCAACGAATATGGAAAGAACGCGAAGTTCAAATAGAAAGAGTATTCACTAATTCAATTGATATGTACAGCACTTTTAAAGGTATTGCAGGTAAATCTATTTTGCAAATTGACAATTTGCAGTTACCTGAGGATAATAAGTTAGATTGGTAATTATCTTTTTTAATTAAAAAATAATTAATTTTTAATAATTCCGTTTAAATAAAAAATATTTTATGATGATTATGAAAAAATTAACAATAGAATTTCAACATTTTGAAGGTTGTCCAAACTCACCAACACTTTTGAAAAAACTAAAAAACGTGCTGATAGAATTTCCTGAACAAGTTGAATTAAAAATAGTATTAATTGAAAATGAACTTGATGCTTTAAAGTTTAAATTTATAGGCAGTCCAACTATTTTATTAAATGGAGAAGATTTATTGGGAGTGCCTTTACCTGAAAATGGTACATTAGCGTGCCGCTTTTACCCTAAGGGGTTACCTAACGAAGAATTTTTAAAGAACAAAATTATAGAAAAAATAAATGAGTTAAATTAGGAGAAAATATGAAAATTATAGCAACCGAGAATGCCTCTTTATCCATTAAAATCAATGGTGGAAAAATTACAAAAGATGGTAAGGAAGAAAATATAGGTCCAAAAACAATTTACCTTTGCCGTTGTGGTGGTTCAAAGAACAAACCTTTTTGTGATGGGACACATCGTTCAATAAGCTTTCACGCCGAATCAGCCGAAATTGAAATTGAATAGATTATAAAATAAATTAATTAAAAACTTCAAAAAAAGAAGTTATTTTTAAAAAGTAACTTCTTTTTTTATTAATATTTGCATTATTTAGTAAAATTTTAAAATAAAAAAAATGTATAATAATGAAACTTTTTATCAACAACTTGGTAAATAATTCAACATAGGATGTGAATAAAAAGTTAGGACGACTCATAAATTTTGATTACAAATTAATTTTTAGGAGTTTATAATGAAAAAATTATTAACTTTTTGCACATTCGCACTTCTTCTTGGTAGCTCTGTTTTGAATTATAATGCAGTAGCAAAACCTTCCGAAATAGCAAAGAATTTCGCCCCATTAAAAAAACAAATGGTAAACTTTGAATTAGGTGTAAGATATATAAAACTTGCAAATTCATGGCGAGAAAATGGCGACAACAAACTTTGTTACGAATATTTAATGAAAAGTTATATGATTCTGTCAAATTATGCAACAAACTACTGGACTGGTTATTTATATGAAAGTCTTGGTTATTTCTACAAAGATGCAGGCGAGAATGAAAAAGCTCTAATGTATTTTATTAAAGCTAATCGTGTTTACCAAGTTTATGGTGGAACAGATGACGGCAATGGAAGTGATGCCGCAATGGCTGAACAAGTTTTAAACTTAAAAGAAAGCAAATCAAGTCCCCTCGATGAAAAGGGAGAAGGAAATGAAATACTCCCAGAAAAAGTCAGCAAGAGCGATGGAGACCACGCATCAGTAAAGAAAATGCTGCTTAATAAACTTGATGAACTCATTAAAGTTGCTAATAAATTAGATTAATTTTAACTAATGAATTTGTATCATAAACAAAAAAGGAAAAATGAAAAATTTAGGTTTAATTATTATATCTTTAATTTTAGCAGTAAGTTACAACTTAGAATGCCAGCCATCTTATCCAAGCAAACATCTATCTCATTCTTACGAAAAAGAACTGGGTCGCAGATTTATTAAACTTGGCTTTTCTTGGTATTCATTAAAAGACTATGATAAATCCGAGTTCTATCTAAAAAAAGGTTTATCTCTTGCTACTGCATATAAAGATTATTATTGGCAAGGAGTTGCTTATGAAACTCTTGGAAGATTAAATTACAAAGAAGGAAATCCAGACGATGCTTTATTGTTCCTGAGGCAAGCACAGGCAATGTATGATAGATATGGCTATCTTGCGAATGAAGAAGGCAGCAATTCTGCAGTAAGTTATTATATAAAATTAATCGAAATGACAAATGAAATTTCATATAATAATTTTAATTCTGACCCTGATGCAATAGTAACAGCTGGCGACAACAATTTTCATAACAATAGTCTAGACAAAAAACTACAAGATATTTCAGATAAATATGATAATTTAATTGCAAAATATAGTGAACTTGAACAAAATTACAATAACCTTGCAAATTCAAACGATAACTTGATGCAAATGATTGCTTCACTAAATAAAAATATTATTTCTCTAATTGAACAAATTACTAATTTAATTGCTAAACTCAATGTTCCACAAAATACTGCTACCACCTTGTCTCAACAACCGAATTCAAATAATATGGAACCTATACAAATCTTTGTTTCCGATAGAATAATTTCTTTCAATTCTCAAATAGGTATCGGAACGGTGATGTATATGGATTCCAAGATAAAAATTAATGATTATGAATTTGGACCTTTTGTAATGTATGGACGAGACAAACAATTATTAACTACTGAATATGGTCTTATGGCTTCAAGAATTACATACAAAGGCGACAGTTGGGATGTTCCCGTTGATGTAAATATTGGATTTAATAACAAAGGATTTTCTTTTGCTGACGCAAGTATTTCAGTAAGATATTTTTTCAGAAACTTTGTTGGAATTTATGCAAAAGTCGGATATAATCTTTCTGACATTATAGTTTCAAGTACTTCACAAAACATACAATACTCGGTAGTGCATCTGGGTTTATATTTTAGCTATTAGAAATACACTCCTAATTATAAAATAGAAAACCTCTCATTTTCTTGAGAGGTTTTTATTATTATTATGTTATTAATATCTATACTTCCTGGGCAATTTCTTGTTGAATATTGTCAGTATTATGTTTACGCTCTTTAGCAAAAATATAGTATAAAGTAGGAATAACATAAATAGTAAGTAAAGTAGAAGCAACAATACCGCCAATAGTAACAATACCAAGAGGTTGTCTCATTTCAACACCTGCATCACCTATTCCCATTGCTAATGGTAAAGAAGCAAGAGATAATGCAGCATTTGCCATAATAATTGGTTTTAACTTAGTAACTGAAGCAAAAATAATCGCTTCTTTAACTTTTTTGCCTTGTTCTCTAACTAATTGATTGACAAAATCAAGTATTAAAATGGCGTTATTTACAACAATTCCCGTAAGCATAATAATACCCATCAATGCTGTAATGCCTAATGGAGTGTTAGTAAAATAGCAAGCTATAACCACACCAATTAATCCAAGTGGCACAGTCATCATAATATAAAGTGGTTGAATAAAACTTTCAAGCATAGCGGCAAGTAATAAATATGTAAGTAAAATACCAACAAAGAATGCAAATATTAAGTCAGTCATCATTTGTTTGAATAATTTTGTACTTCCCCCATAAGCAAAACCATATCCAAAAGGTAATTTAATTTCACCCAATCTTTTATCAATTTCTGATGTTACGTTTCCCAAAGGAACACCCGGAGCAGGAGCACCTGTAAATTGGACAGTTTTAAATTTATCACGGTGCAAAATTTTAGTTGGACCAGGAGTTAAAACAATATCTGTAAGTTCTGATAATTTAAAAACACCTGCTTTTGTAACAATTGGAATATCCTTAATTTTTTCAGGCGAATCAATTGAATTATTAGTTAATTTAATTGTTAAATCGTATTCTTCGTTGTTTTTATCATCTTTAAATTTAGAAGTGGACATACCTTCAATTGAAGTTCTAATTGTAAAAGCTAAGTCAGAAACATTCAAACCAAGTTCAGCAAGTTTATCCCGCTTTGGATAAAGAGTCATTTCAGGCTTTCCTATTCTCGTTGATTGTTCAAAGTTAATAAGTCCAGGAATATCCTTTAATTTTTTATAAACTTTGTCAGCTATTTTTTGAATTTCATTTTCATTTTGACCAAGGACATAAAATTCAATTGGACTACCTTGCGAAGTTTGTTGTCCTGCCGAAACATTGATTTTAACATCTGGAACATTTACAAGTTCTTTAGTAAATTCATCTGTAAGAGTATTAATATCTTTCTTCCGTTCTTTTCTATCAGTTAAATAAATTGTCATTACAGCAAGGTTTGAACCTAAATCTACTTGACTTGATTTACCAATATCGGTTACTGTTTGTAGTACTTCTGGATGTTTCTTTAAAATATTTTCAATTTCTTTAATTTTTTCAGAAGTTGTTTCCAAATTAGTGCCTGTTGGCAACTCAATTGTAGCAGTAGCGATACCTTGGTCAAAAGTAGGCTGGAATTCAAAGCCTAATTTACTTCCAAAAACAAAAAGAACAAATAAGAAAAGCAAAATAGAAGATAGAACAGTTAAAAGAGCCATCTTTTTATTCTTCAAAACAACTTTCATTGACTTTTCATAAATACTTTCAAAGTAATAATCAACCTTTTCCTCCATAAATTTCTGAAAAGCATTTTTCTTTTTCTTCTTATCCGTGAAAAATTTTGATGCTAACATAGGAGTAAGAATAAAAGAATATAAAAGCGAGAATAGTGTTGTGAAAGTTGCTGATAAAGCCAAAGCTCGCAAGAATTGTCCAACAATACTTGATAAATTTGCTAATGGAATAAATACAACAAGATTAGTTAAAGTTGAAGCTAAAACTGCAACTATAACTTCGTTTGTCCCTTTAATAGAAGCATCAAAAGTGCTATAACCCATTTCTTTATAGCGGAAAACATTTTCAATAATAACAATAGAATTTGCTACCAACACCCCGATTGTAACAGAAATACCTAACAAGGTCATAATATTTAAATCTAACCCCCACACTTGCAAGAGCAAAAATGAAGATACCACCGATGTAGGCATTGTAATTGCGGCAATTAAAGTTGACCTTAAATCGTGTAAAAAAACGAACAAAACCAATGCTGTAAGTAAAACACCAAGATAAATATTACCTAATGTATCATTAACACTACTTTCAACGAAAGCAGCTGATTCACGAACAACTTTTAATTCCATTCCTGGTGGAAGTTTTGCAAGAATATCTGGTAAAACTGCTTTTGTTTTATTTACTATGTCCACAACATTTCCATCTGGACTTTTAATAAGTCCTAAACGGATAGCATTATCATAACGGCGGTGATTTTTCACATCTAAAAAAGCAGACATAAGTGAAATTTTCTTGCCTGTATCAGCAACTTGTGCAAATTCACGTAATTTCTTTAAACCAAATGGAGTTGGAATATCTGTATTCAAAATAGTAGAAATAGAATCGTATTGTCCTTTTAAGCGAACAGAGTATTCTTGATTGCCAATACTAAAAGTACCCCCTGGTATATCGTAGTTTTGAGCACTAATAGCACCCATAAGTGCAGGTAAAGAAAGCATATTTTCATACACAGTTCTATCGTTAAGTTTCACTTGTATTTCACGTTCTTGACCACCGCTAATTGTAACATTTGCCACACCTTTAATTTGTGATAATCTATCTCTTACAACTTTATCGGCATAATCATATAGTTGTATTGGACTTACATCGCCACTTAAAACAATATCAGCAACAGGAGTTGCTCTTAAATCAACTTTTGTAACAATTGGCTTTTTTGCGTCTGTGGGTAAATCGTTAATTATTTGGTCAATTTTATCTTTTACCTCTTGATTTGCAACATCAACATCTTTGTTCAAATCAAATTGAACAATAATTATAGAAACACCATCAAGAGAATAGGAATCTATATCATCTATTCCTTCTATTGTTGTTACAGCATCTTCTAACTTCTTTGTTACGAGAGTTTCAATTTCTTTTGGTCCAGCGCCTGGATAAACAGTTTGTATTGTAACATAAGGTATTTTCACATCAGGCATTAAATTCATACTTAATGTGCGAAGAGCAAGGTACCCGAAAAATGAGAGTACAATTACAATTACAATCATAAATACAGGACGTTTTACCGATAAATCAGCTACACCCATTTTGACTCCTATTCTTGAATTTTAACTTTAATACCATTTGTCAATAAATTGACACCTTCCGAAATAATTTTATCATTTGGTTTTAACCCAGAGATAATTTCTACTTGGTCACCTTGTGCTTTACCAATCTGCACTTCTTGTGCAGTTGCCGTATTCCCATCAGCTAGATAAACATAGTTCTTACCAGATATCAAGGCAATAGCACTCCTTGGTATAACTATGGCTTGTGGATTGTTGTAATAAACAAATGATATTTCAACCGTCATTCCAACTTTTAATTCATGCTTTGGATTAGGAAATTCTGCTTCAATTTTAAAAGCTTTTCTCATTTGGTCTTGCGCCAATGCAACTTCTGAAATATGACCTTTATATACCTTATCGTTTAACTTAATTTCAACTCCCATTCCATTTTTAATGTATTGTAATTCTTGGTCATTAACCCAAAATATTGCTTTCATCTTGTCAATTTGTGCAACTGTGAATAATTTGTCTCCGTTTTTAACTTTTTGACCTTCTTCAACATTTTTTTCTACGATTAGTCCACTGATAGGTGATTCTACGAAAAGCATTTGTTTTAATGATTCATAATTTCTTTTTGCTACTAAATATTGTGTTTCTGTATTATCAAAATTTTGTTGAGATGTTTCTCCCCCAGCAAGTAAAGCTTTCATTCTATCATACATCTTCTTCAAATTATCAAAACTTACTTTTGCTTGTTCAAATTGTAAAGCAGGATTATCAGTAGGAAATTCTACAACAACTTGATTTTCTTTAACAGCAGCACCAACTTTAAATGAAAACTTTTCAACTTTGTCCCCTACCATTGATGTTACAACAGATTGACGGTAACCTTCAAGTGTGGACATATAATTGAACCTTAAAGTTAAATCTTGTTGAGAAATATTCATTACTCTTACAGGAACCCCTTGTTCTTTGCGGATTTCATCCATACTTTTAGATGCTACTTTTTGCTTTTGACCGCAAGATTGAATTAAAAATGCTGAAATGACAAGTATAATGCCAAGTTTCATAAATTTTGTGTAATTACTCATTTTATAACTCCAAATTATATTCTTATTTAGTTTTCAACTTTTATTTTAAAATACTTTTTATCTAAATTTCCAGTCAAATTATTAATTTCGTCAATTGTTGAAATATACTGATAAACAGTTTGCAAACGATTAGTTTTTGCTTGCCGCAAAGCTAAATCTGAATTTTCAATTTCTAATTGATTACCTGTCCCTTCTTTATATCTTAATTGAGAAATATCATAAGCTCGTTGAGCAAGATCTATATTTCTATTTTGCGCTTCTATATTTGCTTGGATTTTTTTAATTTCAGTTAATTTTGATTTAATTTGAGCAGTTATAAAATCTTTATATTGACTAATACTTTCGTCAGTTTTCATAACAGCGATTTTATCTTGTTCTACTATTCTGGAAGTACGGAATCCGTTAAATAAATTAATCGAAAAGTTCAATCCAATCATAGATTGACGGTAATTTTGAAAGTTCAAATTATCAGCAGTTCCTTGGAAAGAATAATTCCCAAATGCCGCAATTGTTGGATAATAATTCGCAACATCTAAATCAATCAGGGCATTGTTAAAATTACGAGAATATTTCATTGTTTGCAAATCAAAGTTATTGTCTAAAGCCAATTTGATATATTCATCTTCAGATAAAAGTTGTTTATCCTCGTATTTCAATTCACCTTCAAGATTAATTTCTTCGCTTTGGTCAAGTCCTAATACCAATTTAAGATTATTTTTGGCAGTTTCTAAATTACTTTCCATTTGGTAAACTGTAGGTCGTATGTTTTCAACTTGTACTTCTGCCCTTAAAGCATCGAATTCAGCTACCATGCCTTGTTTTTGCAAAGCTTTGACATTATCAAAATTCTTTTGAGCATTTTCAAAACTTTCCTTTGTAATTTTTAATATTTCTTGCGACAACAAAGTACCGTAAAATGCTTTCTTTGTATTTAACACAGTGGTTGAAATTTTACTTATTAAAGATTCACGAGCAAGTTGTTCATATACACCTGCTGAACTGATACCTTGGAAAACAGCAGAACTAAAAAGAATTTGTTGTAATTGAACAGTTGTGCTATAACTATTTGCAAGTGTAAAGGATTGTAAAATATCTTGAACAGGCAAATATTTGCTTTTGTCTTCAGGCAACAATTTCTCTTTAAACAGTATCCCATAAGCGGCATTTGTTAAAAGCGAATAAAAGTCAGGGAAAGCCATCATAGGCTTTTGAAGGAAATGTGAAAATTGTGCTGTAAAATCAAGCGTAGGATAAGCATATCCATAAGCTTCTTTAACAGCGGAACGAGCCCTATCAAGCTCTAATGTTGCAATTTTTATATCTTTATTACTGTTTATTGCAATCGTTATTGCACTATCAAGTGTAATATCCCTTGCAATTACATTCTGCACAATAAAAGAAGAAAAAACAATTACAGAAAATAGGAATAATTTTAATTGTGTTTGCATAGATTTTTATATTTTTTTTAACATCTTATATTATTTGCAATTTTAAAATTCACTTTTTTTATTCTGACAAATTTCAGTTCTCGCTTGACTTCCCTTTTCAGTAAGTAATCCTGTCATTAAAATATTTAAAATTCCGTCCATTATATCTTTTTCACTCATTGGAATTTCAGAAATTATTTCGGGAGTTAAAATATTGTCAATCGTAAAATAATGGATAAAATAAACAAGTTCAGGGTTTACATCTCTCCTCAAATATCCAGATTCTTGACCTATCTTGAAAAGAATACTAAAATAACTCCTGATTTTCGCTCGGCGATATTCTCTTAAATTATTCCAAATTAGAGGGTAATGCTTTTTCAAATCCGCCAAAAATGGAGTTGATAAAATATAAAATATCTGTTTTACTGCTTCCATCAGTTCATGGAACAACTCAAGAAAATCTACTGTTTCTTTCGTTTCTTTCAATTTGCTAAATATGTTTATCCATTGACTATCAAAAATTAATTTAGAGTAATTGATGATTTCAATCACCATTTCTTCTTTACTCTTAAATACTTCATACAAAGTTTTCTTGCTAATACCTGATTCAGCAGCAATCGTTTCGGTAGTAATATTTTTTATTCCTTTTGTTCTAAATAACTCAATTGTGTTATTTAAAATCCTATCTTTAATATCTGAACCTGTTGCAAAAATCAAGTTATCCATTTACTAAACCAAAAAAACTAAAAAAACTAAATTTCAAAAAATAGTTTACGAATTAATAAAAAAAATGTTGCAAAAGGGGAAAAGTATTTTTTTTGCATTTATTTATTTAATTTTGAAAAAATAAAAACATTAAAACATTAAAACATTAAAACATTAAAACATTAAAATCACAAAAATGAACATTTTCCAAACGTTAAAAACTGTAATATTTGGCAAAAACAAAAATCCACTTGATTCCAATGCTTTTCATAATTTAACTTTAATTGCCTTTTTTGCTTGGGTAGGGTTAGGTTCTGATGGTCTTTCATCTTCGTGTTATGGACCATCTGAGATAATGTATGCTTTAAGTCAACATACGTATTTAAGTTTTATTATAGGGCTTGCTACCGTCTTAACTATTTTTATAATTAGTTCAAGTTACACACAAATAATAGAACTTTTCCCAACAGGTGGAGGAGGCTATTTAGTAGCGAGTAAGCTATTATCTCCAAACATAGGAATGATTTCAGGCTCGGCATTATTAATTGATTATGTATTAACAATTTCAGTATCAATCGCCAGTGGTACAGATGCTTTATTTAGTTTTCTACCTACCCAGTACCAAAGTTACAAAGTGCTGTTTTCAATTTTGATTCTGATTATATTAATAACCCTCAATATTCGAGGAGTGAAAGAATCCGTAATGACTTTGCTCCCTGTATTTTTATTTTTCGTTATAACCCATCTTTTTATTATAGTGTATGGGTTATTTATGCAGACATCAAATTTACCAGCAATAACAACCAAAACATACAGCGACATAGGAAAAACATATACGCAGCTTGGGGCATTTGGTCTTATTTTTCTTATTATGCACGCATATTCAATGGGAGCAGGCTCTTATACAGGTATAGAAGCTGTTAGTAATGGCTTGCCTATTCTCCGTGAACCCAAAGTGCATACTGCAAAAAAGGTAATGTTACTGATGTCCTTTTCGTTGTCGTTTTTTGTCTTTGGTTTATTAACTTTGTACTTATTGTATAATGTAAAATTTGTGCCCGGACAAACTTTAAACGCTTCATTATTCAATATTGTAACTAGTTCTTGGTCGCCAACGGTAGCTTCTATATTTGTAATTTTTACTTTAATTTCAGAAGGAGCAATATTATATATTGCCGCTCAAACTGGATTTATTGACGGTCCTCGTGTTTTATCTAATATGGCTTTGGATAGATGGGTACCAACTAAATTTGCTTCACTTAGCGATAGATTAGTTACTCAAAATGGCGTTTTATTAATGGGTATATCGGCATTTTTACTTATATGGCTAACAGATAACAACGTTACTTATTTAATTGTTTTATATAGTATTAACGTTTTTTTGACTTTTTCTCTTTCTCAAATTGGGATGGTTCGCCATTGGCTAAAAGTGCGACATAAAGAAAAGAAAATATTAGGAAGAATTACTATCAATTTTATTGGTGCCGCTTTAACAATTCTCATTTTGATTTCCGTAATTATTGTAAAATTCCACGAAGGTGGTTGGATTACTCTTGTCATAACATCAGGTGTTGCTTCTCTCGCATTTGTGATACATAAACATTACAAAAAAACTGGTGAAATTATAAAAGATCTTGACACCAAACTTCTAGATTTAAACCAATCAGCATTAGAATTTCAAAAAGATGAATCTGCTTTAAAAGCAATTCCATACAATAAAAATGGGAAAACCGCAGTTCTTTTCGTAAATGGATTTTCAGGAATTGGTATCCACTCTCTTTTAAGCAGTATGAGGCTTTTTGATAATACTTTTAAAAACTATGTTTTCGTAGAAATTGGTATGATCGATGCCGGTGTATTTAAAGGCACCGAAGAAATTGTTGCTTTACAAAATAAAATTGAATCTGATGTACAACAATATGTTTCGTTTGTTAATCATCTCGGATTTTATGCAGAAGGCTTTACTGCAGTCGGTCTGGATATTGTACAAGAAACTTTAAAGATAGTCCCTGAAATAGTTGAACGTTTCCCAAATTCTATCTTTTTCGGCGGTCAAATAGTATTCAAAAAAGAAACATTTTTTACTCGGCAATTGCATAACCATACTGTCTTTTCAATTCAAAAAGAGCTTTACCATCAAGGTTACCAATTTGTTATTTTGCCAATTAAATTATAACAATTTAATTGGCAAAATAAAGTTATTATAAGTCTATTGTGGCTTATTGGATTTTTATTTTCAGGAATTTTCTTTTCCCAACTTTAAAAATTTTGAAATCAGATAAGTCAATTTTTTCGAATGGATCAGCACATTTTTGGTTTTCAATGTAAACTCCACCTTGTTCAATCATTCTTTTTGCTTCTTTTTTAGATGGACAAAGGTTAGTTTTTGCAAGAATATCTTGGATAAACATATTTTTATCTTCATTCTCTAAAATAAACTCATCAATTTCATTAGGTAATTCTTTATTTTTAAAGATTTTTTCGAAATTTTCAAGAGCTTTATCTGCATCTTCTTGTGAATGATATTTTTTAACAATTAATTTAGCAAGACGAACTTTTTCATTTCGGGGGTGCAAAGAACCATCATCTAATCCTTTCTTGGTATATAAGACTTCTTCTAAAGGAGCAAAAGCGGCATATTGCAAATAACGAGTAATTAAGTTATCAGGAATAGACATAATTTTGCCGAACATATTGTCGGGAACATCGCTCAATCCAATATAATTATCATAAGATTTACTCATTTTTTCTACGCCATCAGTTCCTTCGAGAATTGGCATAGTTAAAATACATTGAGGTTCTAAATTATATGCTCTTTGAATTTCTCTGCCAACGAGCAAATTAAATTTTTGGTCTGTACCACCAAGTTCCACATCTGATTTAATTGCGGCTGAATCCATTGCTTGCGCCAAAGGATAAAGAAGTTCATGCAAACTAATGGGAGTTCCTTCCTTATATCGTTTCGAAAAATCATCACGTTCAAGTAATTGGGCAACGGTATATTTCGCCGCCAAATTTATTACATCAACAAAGTTCATAGAAGCAAGCCATTCAGAATTATATTTTACAGACAATCTTTCTTTGGAAAGTACTAAAGTTGCCTGTTCAAGATAACTTTCACCGTTTTGTCTTGCTTCTTCAAGAGTTAATTGGGGACGTGTTTTACTTCTACCTGTTGGGTCACCAATCGTCCCTGTAAAATCTCCAATTATTAAAGTTGCTATATGTCCTAAATCTTGAAATTGTCGTAATTTATTTAAGACTACAGCATGCCCGAGATGTAAATCTGGACGACTCGGATCAGCCCCTAAT
Organism: Bacteroidota bacterium; assembly: GCA_021780815.1. Taxonomy (GTDB): domain Bacteria; phylum Bacteroidota; class Ignavibacteria; order Kapaibacteriales; family UBA2268; genus GWF2-33-9. The sequence goes on from JAJXYC010000015.1 coordinate 389,344, forward strand.
TTTATTATTAAAGATTTATTTTGTTTAATTGATTTTTCTATTTTTTTTACTAATTCTTCTTCGGGTATTATTTCTACTGCACCTGAACGAATTAAATCCATTTGTTCATTTACTGTCGGGAACATTTATACTCCTAATTTTCTTTTTATTTCCATTTGGGCATCTTTTGATTTTATGTCTTCTCTTTTATCGTATTTCTTCTTTGCTCGAACTAATCCTAACTCAACCTTTACATAAGGTCCTGAGAAGTATATACTTAGTGGTATTATCGTCAAGCCTTTTTCATTTACCGCTACTCTTAATTTTATTGCTTCTCTTGATTTGATTAACAATTTTCTTTGTCTTTTGGGCTTATGATTCGCTATATTACCAAAAGAATATTCTGGAATATGCAAATTGATAATATATAATTCATTTTTAATTTTATCAGGAAAAGCCGCATACGCATCTTGTAAGCTACACTTACCTTGACGTAATGATTTTACCTCGGTACCTTGCAATACTATACCTGCTTCAATTGTCTGAACTACCTCATAATCGTGTAAAGCACGTTTGTTGGAAGTTATTAATCTAACTTTCCTTTCAATATTTTCATTTTCACTTTTCATTATCTTACAAAATTATGAAAAAAATATCGCATAAGTACGTTCTGCTAAAATGCAACTTGTTACGGTTATAAAAACTTTGACCTATTTATTTTGCATTAATTACTTGCTATAATAGTTATATGACAACAAAAAATAATAGCATTAAGCAAAATAGGTCAAATAAACAAATCTTTATTTATCAATTACAAATACAAAATCAAAATAACATAACATTAATACTATTTTAACAATTAAGCAGTTCCGCTACTATTATTCCGAATTTTGCTATGCTTGTAACCATAAGAAAAGTAAATAATAACACCAATTAACATCCAGCCAATTAATCTAATCCAAGTAGGAAGAGGAAGAGAAAAAATTTGTACGACAGAAATTAAAGCACCAAGGATAGGAACAAAAGGAACCCAAGGCGTTTTAAATGGTCTATGTAATTCTGGATTTGTTTTCCTTAGTACAATCACACTAATAGAAACAATCGTAAAAGCCAAAAGAGTACCAATAGAAACCATTTCTCCGAGTGCACCAATTGGAAATAATCCACCAACAACAGCAGCGACTGAACCCGTTACTATTGTTGTTATATATGGAGTTCTAAATTTGGGATGTACTTTTGAAAAAATTGGTGGTAAAAGACCGTCTTTTGCCATACTGTAAAAAATTCTTGGTTGCCCTAAAAGAAGAACTAATATTACTGATGATAATCCTGCAATTGCTCCTATTTTAATAAATGGTCTTAACCAAAAAAGTCCATTACCAGCGGCATCAACACCTACTGCCATTGGGTCGGGAACTAACAATTTATCATATTTCACGATACCTGTTAAAACAAGTGCAACCAAAATATAAAGTATCGTTGAAATAATAAGCGAAACCATTATTCCAATCGGCATATCTCTTTTAGGATTTTTTGCTTCTTGCGCCGCTGTGGATACCGCATCAAAACCGATATATGCAAAAAATATAACTCCCGCCCCTCTGAGAATTCCACTCCAACCAAATATACCGAATTCTCCTTTATTTTCTGGAATAAACGGCACCCAATTTTGTGAATTGATATAGGCAAATCCAAATGCTATGAAAAGTATTATTACAAGTATTTTTGCTATTACAATAATATTATTAAAGTTTGTACTTTCTTTTATGCCTACTACTAAAAGTGCCGTTACAAAGGCTATAATAAAAACTGCTGGCAAGTTAATCACAGCGCCAGTAGAGAACCAGCCTTTCCCGACCTCATAGGCAAAAGGAGACTGTGATAGATATGTCGGTATTTTTAAACCAATATCACTTAAAAAACTTGAAACATAACCCGACCAACCTACTGACACTGTCGCCGCTCCAAATAGATATTCCAAAATTAAATCCCATCCTATTATCCAAGCTAAAAATTCTCCTATCGTTGCATAAGAATATGTATATGCACTTCCTGCTATAGGTATCATAGAGGCAAATTCTGCATAAGCCAGTCCAGCAAAACCGCATCCTATCGCTGATATAATAAAGGATATTACTATTGCAGGTCCAGCATATTGTGCCGCCGCTTGACCTGTTAATACAAATATTCCTGCCCCTATTATTCCACCTATACCTAATGCTATTAAATTAGTCGGACCTAATATCCTTTTTAAAGAAGTTCCCTTCTCCTCTGACTGAGAAATCAACAACTCAATAGATTTCTTTTGGAATAAACTACTTTTTTTCATTTAATCTCCTGCAATAATTTTCTTTCGTATTTTTTCTTCGTTTGTTGTTTTCTTGTTACTTATTTACATTTGCAAAAATACAAAGATTATTTTATTTACAATCAAAGATTACTAAACTTTATTGCTTTTTGTTGAAATACTTTTGGATAATTGATTATGAGGATTATTCAAATTGTAATTATAAAAATTGAATTCTTTTAAATTCAATTGCAATTCGTATTTTTAACTATTTGTTTACATTATTGCAAGGGCAAATTTTCTTTGCTATTTCTTTGCTAATTTTTAAATCTGGAAATGGAACAAAGTCCAAAATTTTTTTCTTTACATTATCATAACCTTTGTTGTTACCATCTGTATTTTCAATCCAGTATTTAAGAGCTTCTTCGTTGGTAAATGAGCAAAACTGCATTAATATCACTGCTGAAATATATCCTGCTTGATGCCAACCATTCCAGCAGTGCATATACATCGGTCCCAATGAAGGATTGTTGATGCGTTCAAGGACCATTTCTAATACTTCCCGAAGACTTTCTTTGCCACTCAATGTATTCATCTGATATTTAAGAGTATGGGTAGAATCTTCGTTGTAAAATAAATGTTTTGATAATGAAAAATTTTTGGAATACAAATAAATTGCCTCAGTAAATCCCAAATTACAAAGATGTTGCAACCCATCTTCTGGCAAAGGATTGTTATTTGCTCTTTTGTTTATTTTATGATAAAAATTGTTGGCTCCCCCACGATATGCAATACCATATAGAATTGTTCGCATATTTCTTGTACCGTAAAGTTCATTAAATCCATCGCCTGTATTGTCAGTTATTTTATTATTTAAACTATCTACTTTAAATAATTCTTTGTAAAATTTTACTTTTTCGTCCAGTGTCGTAAATTTAGGAATGCTAATTTGCCGATGAGCAAAACAATTTTGGACAAAAAAATTTGCTGAAAAATAAAACAAAAAAAAGAAGAAAGAAATTGATCTAGCTTTGGTCATTAACATAATTTTTATCGATACCCCTGATATAGATTTAAAAACGATTGGTATATATATCAATTGCCTAATAATAGTGCAATGTTTTTTTATTCTGGTTTAATTTGATTCCTTTTTTTAATTCTGATAATAACATACTTTGTAGGTAAAAATTATTTTTTACAAAATTAATGAAAAGAATAAAAACTCTACCATTACTCAATTTTTTTATAAAATTATGTATATTATGCATAAAAAAAATCTCCAATTTATATGTCAATTGGAGATTTTTCGTTGTTAAAACTTGTATTTTTTCTTAGAAATTTCGTAGGATAAAAAATATTACAAATTAAATTTTATAATCAGGTTCATTCATATTTTTAAACAATTCTAAAACATCGTTTAATGATTTAGCCCCTAAATCACCTTTGCCGTGAATTCTTAAAGAAACAGTATTGGTATCAACTTCTTTTTGCCCAATAATAACAGAAACAGGAATTTTCATTTGTTCAGCTTCTGCAATTTTACGATTAATTTTTTCACTTCTTGCATCAATTTCTGGTCGAAAACCAAGTTCTTTCAACTTTGATTCAAGTGCAATTGCAAAATCAAGTTGTTTATCACTAATAGGTAAAACTTTTATTTGAACAGGAGCAAGCCAGAATGGGAAATTTCCAGCATAATGTTCTATTAAAATAGACATGAATCTTTCCATAGACCCAAAAGGTGCTCTATGAATAATAACGGGACGATGCTTTTGATTATCAGATCCGATATATTCTAATCCAAATCGTTCAGGCATAACATAATCCACCTGCACAGTACCAAGCTGCCACTTTCTACCTAAGGCATCTTTAACAATAAAGTCAATTTTAGGTCCATAAAAAGAGGCTTCGCCTTTACCAATAAAATATTCTAAATTCATTTCGTTTGCAACTTCTGTTAATTCCCTTTCGGCTTGTTCCCACATTTCAAGACTACCAGCATATTTTTCAGAATTATCATCACGAAAAGAAAGCCGGGTAGTAACCTCCATCCCAAAAGTTTTGAAAACAAGTTGAGTAAGTTCAACAGCATTTCTAATTTCATCTTTGAGTTGTGAGTGCATACAATAGATATGAGCATCATCTTGCGTAAAACCACGGACACGAGTAAGTCCAGTAAGTTCACCAGATTGTTCATAACGATATACAGTACCAAATTCAGCAAGACGAACAGGTAAATCTTTATAGGAACGAGGTTTTAAAGCATAAATTTGATGATGATGAGGACAATTCATAGGTTTTAATAAGTATTCTTCTTCTTCTACTTTAATAGGAGCAAATTGAGAATCAGAATAATAAGGATAATGTCCGGAAGTTTTATATAAATTTAAATTTCCAATATGAGGAGTAATTACTTCTACATAACCTCTTCTTAATAATTCTTCTTTTATAAAATTTTCTAATTTTCTACGAATAAAAGCACCTTTAGGCAACCAAACAGGAAGTCCAGCACCAATAGCGGGAGTAATCATAAAAAGTTCTAATTCTTTTCCAAGCTTGCGATGGTCACGTTTTTCAGCTTCTTCTTTTAAAGTTAAAAATTCATCAAGCAATTGCTTTTTTGGAAAGGTAATCCCATAAATTCTCGTTAACATTTTATTATTAGCATCACCTCGCCAATATGCCCCAGCAATATTTAACAACTTAATCGCTTTAATTACCGAAGTGTTTGGTATATGAGTACCTCTACATAAATCAGTAAAATTACCTTGTTTATAAAGAGTAATTTTTTCATCTTTCAAACCTTCGAGCAATTCAACTTTATAAGGGTCGCCGTCTTTTTTAAAATAATCAATTGCATCTTCCCATCTAATATCTACTCTTTCAAAATTAGAGTTATGTTGAGCTAGTTCAAACATTTTAGCTTCAATTTTTGGCAAATCTTCATTTGATAATTTAATGCCTTCAGGTAAATCTACATCATAATAAAATCCTTGCTCAATAGCCGGTCCAACACCAAATTTTGTCCCTGGATATAAATTTTCAATGGCTTCCGCCATTAAATGAGCTGATGAATGCCAAAAAATTTCTTTGCCTTCTTCATCGTTAAATGTTACAATTCTAACTGTTGCATCTTCATCAATTGGCGTTGATAAATCGTATTTAACATCATTTACGAATATACCTAACGCATCTTTTGCTAATTTATGAGAAATAGATTCTGCAATCTGCTGTCCAGTTATTCCTATAGGATATTCTTTTTGCAAGCCGTCTGGAAAAGTTATTTTCATATTAATAAATTACTTTTATAAAACAAATTTCAATAAATAAAATTAGACGTATATTTTAAAAATTATTACAAATAATAAAAAAACTATTTATCATTTTTGTTCCTATTAATTAAGTTATCCGATTTCTGTAATATAAAAATTTGCAATTCGTTTATAATTTATGTTTGGAATTAAGGTAAAATAAATTAAAATGAAGAAGTATTTTTTGTTATCCTCCCTTGTGATTATGATGTTTAATACAGCAATTTCGCAAGATACACAAAAAATTATAAAAATTGAAGTAAGAGAGCAATTTAAAAATCAGCTTAATTTTAACAAGCAAAATTTTGATTTTGAAGAAGCATTGAAGTCCGCGGATAAATTTAAATCTTTAATTTTACGCGGAAAATCATTGGAGTACCTTGACCGACGAATTTCAGCATTCCAAAATCTTGAAGTTTTAGATTTAAGTAATAATCAACTTTCTTCCCTTCCAGAAGAAATCTTATCCTTGAAAAATCTCAGAATTATAAATTTAAGTGGTAATAAATTCTCTGATTTCCCGGATATTTTATTGCAATTAGGGAAATTACAATCAATTGATTTATCCAGAAACAATATTAGAACTATGCTCTTGGATCTATCTAAATCTAAATCTCTAAACAAATTAATCCTTTCAGATAATTATGCGGATACTTTAAATTTTATCAAGCCAAATATTGGTATTAATGAACTATATATATCAAATTGTAATTTAACAAGTATACCCTATTCAATAAGCAATTTAAAATCTTTAAAAGTATTAGGTTTGAATAACAACAAACTCATTACTATTAATCATTCTTTGCAAAATTTGAAATATTTACAAAAATTAAACCTTTCATCTAATAATATATCAGACTTTCCTGATATATTCGTCCTTCAAAATTTACAATATCTTGATTTATCCAATAACTTTATTGAACAAGTAAATTTGCAATTTAAAGCCAAAAGTGATTTGCAAAGTTTAATTTTAGTTCACAACAAAATCACTAATTTCAATCCAAATGATTGTTTATCAAAATTAGAAAATTTGGATTTATCAAATCAAAATTCAAACATATTAAATGCAAATTTTGAAAAATTAACCAAATTGCGTTACTTAAATATAAATTCAATCAAAACAGGAAAAATCGTTGGTTTAGATAATTTAACCAATCTATATTCAATAGAATTAGCAAATTTAGGTTTAACAAGTTTTCCTCCTTATTTGCAATATTATTCTCAATTAAAAAAACTTAATTTATCTTATAATTATATTTCTCAAATTCCTGATTTTATATCTAAATTAAAAGAATTAGAAACAATTATGATGATAAGGAATAATTTAAATCAATTATCAGAAGAATTTTGCACTCTTCCAAAATTAAAATGGGTAATGTTAGATAACAATAATTTAACTTCTTTACCTCAATCTCTATTTAGTAACAAATCACTCAAAGTAATTTCTTTAAGAGGAAATAAATTCCCAGACCAAGTCAAAGAAAATATAATGAAAGAAAATCTTGACTTAAAAATTTCCTTCTAATTAAAAAAGCACTCAAATTATTAAACCAAAAAATCCTTGTTATCCTAAATATTTGATTTTTAGGGACAAGGTATTTAAAAAAATTTTGATGAATAATTAACAAAATTCATTTTTTATAAAATATATTTTACAAATATAAAATATACTATTAAATAATAAGTTACAAAGATTAATTTCTCCTCATATAAGTATTATCAAAGAAATTTCTAATAAATCATAAAAATTAAAATAAATTAATTTTAAATTTTGAATTATTTTATAGTCTAAATTATTTAATTTTGTAATTATAAGAATAAACTTTTTTTAATAAAGTGAATAAAATGGTCAAGAATGCTGAAAAAGTCGAAATAGAGCCAATAACTGATTTGATATGCGAATTGACTCGTAATTGTGGAATAAAGGAAGATTATTTTGCACAACAGTTTAATTTAACACCAACTGAGCTAAGATTTTTGAAATTGTTCGTGTTTTCATCTTCTTATACCAGCAAGGATTTATCAAAATTGCTAAATATTACACCAGGTAGAGTTACTCATATAGTAACTTCATTAGAGCAAAAAAAATTATTGCAAAGAACTAACAATGTCAATGATAAAAGAGTAATTAACGTGAGTCTTCAGCCACGTGCTACTTCTTTTATAGAAAATTTATACTATGGTTACAATGAATTCCAGAAGAAGATACTTCAAGATGTTGGAGATGAGCAACTTAAAGTTATTCAAAACTCTCTTGAAATTTTAGTTGACATATTTAAAAAATGGGTAAACGAAAAAAATACTTTATAATATAAAGTATTTTTCACTTGTATAAAAAGACAATAAACAACTTATGTTAAATAAAAAATGGATAGACGGTGAAAAAAATCGTATTATTACTTGCTTTTTTTAGTTTAGTTGTTATAGTGGCTATCGGGTATCTATCAGATAGAAATTACGAACCAACTATAGTCCAACAATTAAAGCAAAAGTATTCAAAAAAATATCCCAAAGATGTTGACCACAGCCGATTTCCTATTTTACAACAAAAATTTACCAGTCCACAACAAGTTACAGAAGCTTGTGAATCTTGCCATAATTTAACTGCTCATCAAATAATGAATTCTAATCACTGGAATTGGGAAAGAGCAGAATTTATTAAAGGTAAGGGAATTGTGTATTTAGGAAAAGCAAATGCCATTAACAATTTCTGTATTGGTACAAAAGGGAACGAATTAAGCTGTGCAAAATGCCATATTGGCTACGGCATGGATTCAACTCGTAAAATTTTCGCAGATTCAACAAACATTGATTGTTTAGTGTGCCATGATAACACTGAAACTTATGCGAAAGCAGGCGAAAAAGGTGGAGCTCCTGCTCCAGGACTTGATTACAACAAAATTGCACAAAGTGTTGGAAAACCCAAAAGAACAAATTGCGGTGTTTGCCACTTTTATGGCGGTGGTGGAAACAACGTTAAACACGGCGATTTAGAAATGTCTATGTTTGAGCCTACGAAAGAAGTTGATATTCATATGGGAACTGATGCACTAAACTTACAATGCGTTGATTGCCATACTACAAAACAGCATATGATTTCGGGAAAACTATATTCATTAAGCTCAATGAATTTAAGTCGTGTAACTTGTGAACAATGCCACACTGAAACTCCACACGAAAGCGACATCTTAAACGAACATACTTATAAGGTTGCTTGCCAAACTTGCCATATTCCAGTTTATTCTAAAGTAAATTCTACAAAAATGTACTGGGATTGGTCAACTGCTGGAAGATTAAGAAATGGTGAACCTTACGAAATTGATGATAGTTTAGGTAACCACACTTATTTATCTATTAAAGGTAGTTTTATTTGGGCAAGAAATGTAAAGCCTGATTACATTTGGTTTAATGGAACCGCTTCTCACTATTTAGAGGGAGATGTTATTAACGATACAACAAAACCACTTGTGTTAAATCCATTGCATGGCTCTTATAATGATTATGAATCAAAAATTATTCCAGTAAAAATTCACGTTGCAAAGCAACCTTTTGATCCTGTCAATAAAATACTAATTCAACCAAAGTTATATTCTCCTGAAAAAGGCGAAGGTGCTTTTTGGCAAGATTTTAATTGGATTACTGCCTCATCAGTTGGAATGAAAGATGCAGGATTACCATTCAGTGGAAAAATTTCATTTATTAAAACTGAAATGTATTGGCCTATAAACCATATGGTATCCTCAAAAGAACAGTCAGTTCAATGTATTGAATGTCATACAAGGAAAAACAGCCGTTTGGCAAAATTAAAAGATTTCTATATGCCCGGTCGTGATTACTCTCCATTTGTAGATATTGCTGGTAATTGGTTAATTATTTTAACTTTACTCGGAGTTTTAACACACGGAATATTAAGAATGTTTTCTTCAAAAAAATCAAAGAAGGTGTAAAATGAGTAAAAAGTTAGTTTATATTTATAGAGGTTTCGAAAGGTTCTGGCATTGGATGCAAGCAATATTAATATTTTTCCTTGCCTTTACTGGATTTGAAATTCATGGCTCTTATACCTTCTTAGGTTATAAAGATGCCGTAAGATACCATAATGTTGCGGCTTATATGCTTATTGTTTTAATCATATTTGCTATTTTTTGGCATCTTACAACAGGTGCTTGGAAACAATATGTTCCCACAGCAAAAAATATTAAAGCACAACTTGATTATTACCTCTTTGGTATTTTCAGGAATGCTCCACACCCAACTAAAAAGACAGTATTAAGCAAATTGAATCCTTTGCAAAAACTCACTTATTTTGGATTAAAAATTTTAGTTATTCCTTTAAGTGTTACATCTGGCTTGCTTTATATGTTCTATCGTTATCCAACAAGACATGGAATTGATGCAATCAATGTTTCAACATTAAAGTATATAGCCATTTTCCATACTGTTGGTGCAATTTTACTTGTAGTTTTTATTATTACTCATTTGTACTTAATTACAACAGGAGAAACAGTTACATCAAACTTAAAGGCAATGTTGACTGGTTATGAAGAATTAGACAGCGATGAGTCTTCAAAAGACCAAGTTGGCGAAAAAGAAATTAATACAATAATTGAATAGGTGAAGAAATGGAAAAAGAAACAAAATATATGAATCCATACTTAGCTGGAGTCCTTTTAGGATTACTCTTAATAGCTACAGTTTATATAACAGGTCGTGGTCTTGGTGCAAGTGGTGCTATTAAAAGTGTTGCAGTAACAGGCGTAGAAATAGTTGCACCAACCCATACAGAAAACACAAAGTTTTATAAAGAATATTCCGCAGAACATCCAGGGAAAAGTCCGATGATGAATTGGCTTGTATTTGAAATTACTGGTGTGATTATAGGTGCATTTATTTCAGGTTTAATATCGAACAGACTTGATTTAAAATTTGAAAAAGGTCCAAGGTCAACTACCAAAATGAGAGTTGCAGGCGCAATTATTGGAGGTATCCTTTGGGGAATTGGTTCTCAATTAGGACGAGGTTGTACAAGTGGTGCAGCATTAAGTGGTATGGCTGTAATGTCCACTGGTGGTATAATTACTATGTTTGCTATTTTTGGCGGAGCATACTTTTTTGCTTATTTCTTTAGAAAATTTTGGATTTAATAAGGAGAAATTATTATGGGACCATTAGTGCCTGATTTAGTCAGTAATAATATGAACTTTATTGTTGCTTTTATTATTGGTATTTTCTTTGGAGCAATTCTTGAACAAGCAGGATTTTCAACTTCTAAAAAATTAGTTGGTTTGTTTTATGGTTATGATTTCACGGTCTTAAGAGTATTCTTTACCGCAGGACTTGTCGCCATGATTGGGGTTATGGCTTTGGATCATTTAGGATTGATTGATGTCAATTTAATTTATATTAATCCTACGTTCCTGACCTCTGCAATTGTCGGCGGCGTTATTATGGGATTGGGATTTGTGGTTGGTGGATTTTGTCCCGGAACAAGTATTTGTGCCGCATCGATTGGCAAAATTGATGCAATGATATTTGTTGGTGGTGCAATCCTCGGTGTTATTATCTTCGGAGAAGGTTACCCGATGTTTGAAGGCTTGTATATGGCTAATAATATGGGTAGTCCACAAATGTTCCAAACTCTCGGCATATCGGAAGGCTTGTTTGCCTTTTTATTTGTCGTTCTTGGATTAGCTTCTTTTTGGTTCACTTCAATTATTGAAAATAAAGTAAATGGAATTAAAAAACCTGCTATTCGTTTCACTCCATATTATTTAAGTATGGCTTTAATTGGTGTGTTGCTTGCTTTATCTGCTTTTGTGTTCACTGATAGAAAATCTGAGCTTAATGCAAAAATTCAAGATATGAACTATGTTAATTCTTTTCCACTTGATACTATGAATGTAGATGAATTTGCTTTATGTATAACAAAAATATTAGAATGCGACAAATATCAAGGAGTTGATTTTAGGTCAGAAAAAGAACAAGCAAAATTCCCTTTACCCAAAACAGTTAGTATGACCGAAAACAGTTTGTTCGAAAAGAATACTTTTAAAACTTTAAATATTAGAAATAAAATTAATATCTTTATTGCTGATGATGAATTAACTGAACGCAAAATGGCAATAATTGCAACTGAACTCGGTTATCAAAATATACGTATTCTTCGTGGGGGGTTAAATAATTTTGTTTCCACAATTTTAAACTTTAAACCAATAGAAAACCCAACAACAAAAGAAGAAGAATATACTAATCGCTTTAGACTTTATGCATCACAAAAAATTCCTCAAATACTAAAAGATTATAAACCTCTTCCTAAATCAAATGACAATAAACCAAAGCGCATAGTTGGCGGATGCTAATTCTCTAAACTAAAAAAGAGGTTATCTTACAAATTAGGATAACCTCTTTTTTTTATCATACAATCTGTTTTTGCCTTATACAATATCTTATTTAGATAGTTTTAATTTGGGTAATTGAAAAATTAATTCAGTCCCTTGATTTTCTACCGAATTAACTAACAGTTTCCCTCGGTGTAATTCTATAACTTGTTGAATTATCATTGTACCTATTCCAAATCCAGAGCCATCTTTTGAAGTAGAAAAATAAGGTGTGAGCATTTTCTGTTTGACTGCTTCATTCATTCCCCTGCCATTGTCTTTGATTTGAAAATAATTATATCGTGAATCTGCCCAACAAGAAAGTTCTATTTCTCCTATTTGGTTTGGAAGTGCTTTAATACCATTTTCAACAGCATTACGAATTGCTCTAATGAGTTTTGGCTCATCACAAACCAAATCAAAATCATTACCTAAAATTTGTATATCAACATTTTGGAAAACATTTTTGTCAAATTCCAAAGATACTTGCTCTAACAATTTCAATGAATTTGTGGTAACAAGTTCCAAATTGGAAGAACGACCAACAGTAACAATATCCCGAACACGTTTTTGCAAAGTAGTAACTTGAAAAAGAATTTTTGAAATTCTACTTAAATTCTCGCCTTTTTCGCATTTCATTTGTTCCGCATTCAATCTTATTGTAAGCAAATTTGTTTGCATATCGTGAGCAAGCTGCGCCCAATTCGATAATTTCTTTCGCTCAAGCTGTTCAGTTATATCATATCCACTTACAACAAAACCTTTAAATCTACCAACAACCGACCATATTGGAGATATATTAAATAAATATTCTGTATGAATATTATTTTTAATAATGGAAATCCTTTTAGATAAATTCCGTTTTTCTTCTTCCGATATTAAGAAAAGTCTTAACAAATCATCGTATTTAGCCGAAACCAAGTAATCTGGAAATGCTCTTTGCAAAGGGATATAAATATCTATCTCAAGGAATTCACGACCTTTTTGATTAATATTAATCAACTCATTCCGTTCATTCAATATTATAAAAATACCAGAACTTGGCAAATTGATTAAATCTTGTAATGTCTTCTTTTGCTCATAATAAAGCCGTGAATATAAAATAACAAGTAATAACAAAATTACAGGAACTATATAACTTAAAAATAAATCAAGTACTGAATAAAATAGCCAAAAATAATTTTTTGTTTGTAAAAATACCTCTGAATAAGAATTTGACGAAAGAACAATATAATTTTTGAAAAAATTTACATTTGGTTTCCCTGAAAAATTCTTCCCAATTAGGACAAATTCATTTAATTGTAAATTACCTTTTTTATCATATGCAATTATTCCATTTCTTAGCACAACATAATAATTACCATTATTATAATTCAAAGAAATAGGTTCAAAAACATTATCAGGCAAAAGGCTTTTCTGACATTTCCCATTTTCGAAATTTTCAGAAACTTTACATATATTAAAATAAGTATCATCTTCATCTCTCGAAATATAACTTAAATATACTTCCCCATCTTCACCTCTATTAAAACTAATAAGTTCAGGCGAACAATCAAAATACTTCGTAATTATTTGCTTGCCTTTGTTTAAATCTATTACTTGAACAAGAGTTGTACTTGCATTGTAAAATGAAGATTTAATAAAAATTAAATGATTAAATATTGCAAGAGAATTTTTATCTCCTGAATTTACTTTATATTGCTGGATTAAATTTTCATTTTTATCAACTAATTTTAAAATTCCATAAGATGGATTGGCTTCTAAAAAGATATAATTTAATTTTGCAAAAGTTTTAATTTTATTATTTTCTATATGATCTTGGAAAAAGACAAAATCAGAAATATTTTCACGCATAAATTGAACAGACCAAACATTTTGATGTATATCGCATACATATAATTTAGAATTCACTAAAGCAATTACTTTGTTTGAAGAATTACTTTGTATTTTAAAATTATCTTCAGATTGCAAGTCTTCAAATCCATCTAAATTAAATATAGATGTCTGGTTTAAATTAGTATCTAATGTAATGAAATATAAGCTGTCTTTATAACTTGTTAAAAGTAATAAATTATGAGCAAATATTATTGAACTTTTAATTTGGTAATTATTTAAATTTTTCCCAATTGAATTCTGTTTTTTAATTCCTTGCCAAGTTGTAATTACATCTAATTGGTTAGTCCAATTTGGTTTTAATAAAAATGTTCTTGGTTGGGTAGTATCAACCAAGATATTACCACCAAGGAAAGATTCTACTTTAGTAATATCCAACGGGAACTTGTATCCAGCTAATAAAGCTTGTCCAAGTAAAAAAAATAAAAATATAAATATTATTTTTTTCAAATTTTAAATTTCCTGCACTTTATCAATTACAAATCCAAAGGTTTTCCAAATTTAATAGAATCAATAGCTAGGATAGTTGCTTTTGAAACAGCAAAAATTTCATTATAATTTATAGGCATTGGCAATCTATTTTTTATACTTTGAATAATTTGCTTAACTTCATTTTGAATTCCTTTTTCACCATTAAAACTATTTTCTTGCAATTTACCTCCTTGGAATAATTTAACTTTTGTAAAATTATCCATTATCGCAGATTTCGAAGAAGTATGAACCTCAAAATATTCTTTTGGTAAAGATTGCGCTCCTTCACTTGTATAAATAATATTTCCAATGGAACCATCTCGAAATTTCAAGAGAATCCCAATATTGTCATTTGCCGCAAATTCTTTTTGCGATGTAGAAGTATTATAAGCATAAACTTGTACAGGCAATGATTTTGCAAGAAAAGTCATAGTATCAATAAAATGACAAACTTCACCAATAATTCTACCACCATTTTCAGGTTGTTGCACCCAATGATTTTTGGGAATAGCACCAGCATTAATTCTATACAACATATTCAAAGGTTCGCTACGATTATTGATGAAATCATTTATTTTTAAAAATGGTTCAGAAAATCTACGATTAAATCCAACTATAAATGGGGTTTGATGTATTTTATATAATTCGTCAATTTTTTCTAGTTCATCTAAAGAAATTGCCAAAGGTTTCTCTATAAATATAGTTTTGTTATGTTTAATTGCCTCCATAACATAATAAGCATGGCTATTATGCCTTGTTGCACAAAAAACAATATCAATTTCATTATTGCTAATAATTTCTTGCGTATTATTTGTAGCAACTTTGAAGTTAAATCTTTTCCCAACATTTAAAGAAGTCAGGGGCGTAGAATTTGCAATTGAATGGAACTCCACATCACATTTTTGCAAAGCAGGTAAAAGATAATTTTGGGCAAAAGTACCAGTCCCAATAAATCCAATATTGATTTTGCTCTTGGGTTTGCCTTCCTTTTTTAATTCAATACTTTTAATATTTTTATTATCTCTTGCCGAATAAGACAAAACAATGCCAAGATATTTTTCTTTAACTTCACCACTTATGAGCTGATAAGCCTTATTTGCCTCTTGTAAAGGAAATTGATGAGTAGTTAATTTTTGAAAATTTAATTGATTTTTGGCAAGTAAATTTAAAATAGATTGCATATTCCTATTTTCAGTCCAACGAACAAATCCGATAGGATAATCTTCACCAAGTTCTTCATAGAATGGGTCATAACGTCCTGGTCCATAACTTGTTGCAATTTTTAATTCTAATTCTTTCCTATAAAAATTATCGCGAGGTATTATCATTGGGACAGCACCAACAATAATAATTTTTCCTCTTTTTCTAAGGAGTTCAATAGCAAGTTCAACAGGTTGATTGCTATTTGCAGAAGCAGTTACAAGAACAGAATCAAAACCAGCAGAATTAGTATTAAAAATTGCTTCTTTAACAAAATCTTTGTTGCTTGGAAAAACATAAGAGCAACCAAATTCATTTGCTAATTGGAATGTTGATTCATCAATATCAAAGCCAACAACATTAGCACCATTAGCTTTAAGCAATTGTACAGTAATTTGTCCAATTAAACCTAAACCAATAACAGCAATATTTTCACCAATTTTCACTTTTGCTTGTCTGACTCCTTGCAAAGCAATGGCGGCAATTGTAGTGTAGGCGGCATCTTGCAACGATACTTGTTCAGAAATTTTTACTGCTAAATTTTTTGGTACTGAACAAATTTCACCATGATTCGCATAACCAGCACCGGCTATTGCAACATAATCACCCACCTGAAAATCACTGCAATCAGTTTCTATTACACGACCTGATGCACTATAACCTAATGTTTTATATGAATCTAATTTAGATTTGACTCTTGCCCAAGTAGAAAAGATTCCCTCTTTTTTGATAAAATCAAGTACTATCTTTACTTGGTCTGGTTGCCGTTTTGCTCTTTCAATTAATGAAGCCTTCGCATTATCAACTGACGTTTTTTCTGTCCCTGCACTAATAACCGAATAATTGGTTTCAACCAAAATCCCGTTTGGGAAACATTTTGGGGCAGGTATGTCATCAATTATTATCTCACCTGTCTTTTGATGTTGAAGAAGTTGAAGCATATTTTTTTGTTTCGTAAAATTAAAAAAAACTAAATTATTGAATTTTATTTATTTTTTACAAATTTTTGATAAATGAATTACAACTATTTTGCTAATTTTAAAATTTACAAAATTGCAAAAACGAAAATTTATGAAAAAATTAATTGTTTTCTTCTTTATTTTACTAACAAACAAATACTTAGAGGCAAATTATATAAATTTCAACAATGACCAGTTGAAAGAGATGTTCCCCTCAAAAACCCGATTTGTAACAAGTTTAAGTGGTAATTGGGATTATTCCACAAATAATTCTTCGTGGGAAAGCACGACTTTGCCTAATGTTTTTTATGAAAGTGGTAGAAAAATTTTCCAAAGACAATTCCGAATTGATAAAGATATACTTCATAAATACGATTGGTCCTTGTATTTTTTAGGAGCAAGTTCAGAAGTAGAGATTTATATTAATGAACAATTCATCGGAAAATTTTCAAGTAATTATTTGCCCTTTTATGTGGATATTCCTAAAAAAGTATTGACTAATTCAAATAATACTTTAAAGGTAATTGTTTCCAATCCACAAAATCAAGTTACTAATGAATTAGAGAATGATATATTTGAACCCACAATTATTAATGGTATACCAAGAGATATATTTTTAATTGGTTCTCCACAATTGTATGTTTCTAATATTTTATATCAATCCCAAATTGATAAAAAAATAACCGATGCAAATATTAATGTAACCGCAGAAATTAAGTCAAAAGATTTAGATAATCTTACTCCACTTAATGTTACAGACTCATTAGGTAATAAAATTATTTCTTTAAAATCCTATTCAGTCCAATTTCAATTACGAGATAAATCTACTGGCGCAATTGTTAGCTCTTCGGATATATACGGCTTCACAATTGAACCTCAAAGAACAATAGTTAAAAATTACAGATTCAGTGTTTCTGGATTTAAGACTTGGTCTACCGAATCACCTAATTTATATGAAATTGTCGTCCGAATTTATGCTGGTTCTACTTTAATCGATGAAAATATTAAAAATTTTGCATTCAAATTGTTTGAAACTGACTTGAAATCAAGCAATAAACAGATTCTTTTCAATGGAAATCCTTTCAAATTTAAAGGCGTGTATTATGTAGAAAATTTTTATAATAATGGGAATATACTTTCTGCATATAGATTTGATGAAGATTTCCGCCAAATGAAAATTTTAGGAGTGAATGCTATTGTATTCAAATACTTTTACCCTAATCCCTATTTGTTAGATTTGTGCGATAAATATGGTATTCTTGCTTTTATTGATTTACCTCTTTATAATACACCAAACAAATTACTTGGAAGTGAAACCATTCTAGCAAGTATTAGCAATCAAGTAAAAAATATTATCCAAATATATTCATCATCACCATCTGTCATAGCTTATGGTCTTGGACAAGGTCTCGATGACAATACAAATGAATACAATAAATTTCTTGATAGAATTACTCAAATATTCAAACAAAACACAGACAGGTTGCTATATAAGACAGTGTATGCACAGAATACTTTAAAATTTAACAATAATATTGACTTTTTAATTTTCAGGTCTTTTGAATCTCGTAAACCTTTTGATGTTTTAAATAACATTTATAACCAAGTAAGAACAAAAGCAGACCCTTTACCTATTGTATTTAGTTTTGGTGTTGCAATTCAAAACGATAATCACGAAGGTTATTCAGACCCTCTAAGTGTAGAATTCCAAAGTTACTATGCACAAAACTTGTATAAAATTGCACTTGTTAATAATGGCTATGGTTCAATCTTTTGCGATTTTAATGACTATTATTCTCAATATCCATTACTTGCAACACGTGCAATCAACGACAAATACATAAGTAAAGGTGTATTAGATATTAACAAAAAGAATAAAACATCGTTTTTAGTTTTAAAAGCTTTGTTCAATGAAGAAAATGACCCTTTAATTGATATTGGCAATTACTCAAACACAAATTATACTTTTATTATTTTAAGCCTTTTATTAATCATTTTATTTTTAATGATTATTTCTCGCTTCAGACGCTTCCAAGAGTATTTTGTAAGATCTTTTTTGAGACCATATAATTTTTATTCGGATATTCGAGACCAAAGAATTTTATCTCCTTCGTTTACTTACATATTAGGGTTAATGCTATCTTTGACTTTTGGTATTTTTACGGAATCAATTTTGTACTTTTATAGAACAAGTGAAACCTTCCAATATCTTTTAATGGTCTTTATCCCCGATTCTACAATACTTTCAACATTATTTCATATAATTTGGATTCCGATTTTTGGAATATTTGCCTTTGCTTTATTATATTTTGTTAAAATGTATATAATCTCATTAATCATACGACTATTCGCTTATTTCAAACATTTACGTATCCATAATTTTGATGTAATGAATATTGTTTTTTGGGGTAGTTTGCCAATCATTTTACTTTTACCAATTGATATAGTATTATTCAAACTATTACAAATAAATTCCATTTTCTTTAATATACTTTTTGTCTTATCAATTTTAATTATCATTTATTCAATTTTTAGAATTTTAAAAGCAACTGCAGTATTGTTTGATGCAACCTTTGAAAAAGTATATTTAATTGGTTTGGGAGTAATTTTTATTTTATTTTTTGCATTATATTTATTCTATCAATCTCAATCAAATTTTAGCAATACAATTTCATATTATTTTTCGGTACTAATAAAATGAGTTTAAATATAGTAACAAAGCCAAAAATTGTTTTTATGGGAACGCCAGAAATAGCTGTCCCAACTTTAAATGCTGTCAATCAGCGATATGGTGTTATTGCCGTTGTTACCAACCCTGACAAAGAACAAGGACGAGGCAAAAAATTGCAACCTCCTGAAATCAAAATTGCCGCTGAAAAATTAAATTTGCATATTTTACAACCTATTGATTTAAATTCATTTGAATTTGAACAAAGCTTGCGAACATTAGAACCTGATATTTTTGTTGTTTTTGCTTTTAAAATACTACCTGCAAACTTACTTCCAATACCTAAATTAGGTTCGTTCAATATTCATCCAAGTTTGTTGCCCAAATATAGAGGTGCGGCGCCAATTAACCACACAATAATAAACGGCGATACAGAAACAGGCATTACTACTTTTTTAATGGAACAAAAAGTTGATGCAGGTGGTATTTTATTGCAAGAAAAATTCTCAATTCCCGAAGATATTACTGCTGGTGATTTACACAATATTGTTATGAATAAAGCCCCTGAAATTGCACTTATTACTATTGAAAAGCTACTTCAAGCCGACAAATCTATTATTCCACAAGACAATACTTGCGTTTCAAAAGCTCCAAAAATATTCCGTGAACAGTGTGAGATTGATTTTAGCAAACCTGCCGTTCAAGTAAAAAACTTTATCAATGGCGTTTCCCCTATTCCCGGCGCTTGGACAAAATGGAATAGTACTACTATTAAATTTTTACATGCTAAATCTGCTAATTTGCCTATCTCTTTAAAACCATCGGATTATTTAATTCAAAACAAAAAACTTTATATCGGTTGTGGTAATGGTGCAATTGAGATTATAGAATTACAACCCGAAACAAAAAAAGTAATAAAAACTTTAGATTTTATAAATGGTTTTAAAGGTGCTTTATCAGGAATTATCCAATAATTTTATATTTTTATTTTTTTTACCACTATTTAAGTTTTTTTTGTTAGTTTCGTAAATTCATCTTAATTAAATTAAAATAATAATTAAAAAATATTTATTATTTGTAACTTTTTTTACTTTGAGTTGTTATACTTATTTATGGTATAACAAATTAAATATAGAAAAAAAATGGGAACAAAATATACAAATGGCAGGAAATACTTTAAATATATAATAATTACAGTTTTTGTAATTATTATTAGTATTTTAAAATTACAGGCAACAGAACAATATTCATCGTATGAGGGAATGTTTTTTGAAGTATCATTTATGCAGAATGAATTTTATGTTGTAAATGATGCGATTGGAGTAGAATTAAAAATATTTATTTCAACACGACAAAAAACTAATATTAAAGTAACTTATCCCGGCGGCACAATAGAAAATTATTTCTTGCCGGGCGATTCTGTCCTTGTTTTAAATATCTCTAACAAATATTATTTTACAGAAAGTGAAGTTGTTCAAAATGGAGCAATACAAATTGAAACAGATAATCCAGTTGTGGTATATGCTTTTGATAGCCAAGTACATTCAAGCGATAGCTATGTATGTATTCCAGTATCAAATTGGGGAACACAATATGCGATTATGTCCGTGCCAAACGACCAATATGACCCAACAAGTCCACCACCAACAAGATTAGATTCTTTAATTCAATACTTTCCACGCCAATCCGAATTCCTTTTAATTAGTGGATATGACGATACACACGTTACTTTTAAACCTAAATCTATGACTGAAAAGGCTAAACAAGTTGATAAATATTATACAATAACTTTAAATAAAGGCGATACTTATTTAGTAAAATCTTACATATACCCAAAAGGAATGGGGGATTTAACAGGAACTTTAATCACATCAGACAAACCAGTAGGAGTATTATCAGGACACGTTAGAACCGCACTGCCACAAACATTACCGCCTGGTAAAGATAGTAAAGACCACCTTGCTGAAATGTTATCCCCAATAAATTCATGGGGCAGAACTTATATCTCTGTTCCTTTCGGTGTCAATCCTTTTGGTGATATGTTCAGAGTTATAAATATTGAACCAAATACTAAATTACAAGTTTTCACTTCCGCCGTTCCAACAGAATACGATTTTACCGATTCATTAGAAGTAAAAACTTTTTATACAATGAACACTCCTGCAATTTGGCAAGCCGATAAACCAATAGAAATTGCACAATTTATGCAACGTACTGGTTCTGATCTTGAATCAAAAAATTTTGATCCATCAATGGTTATGGTACCTCCAAAAGAACAATTTATACAAAGAGTTCTTTTTACTACACCAGGAGGTGTTTTTTATAATCCGGAACAATACTCTGCTCATTATATTGCTGTTATAGCAGAAGATTCAGCTATTGGGAATATTTACCTTGATGGGCAGCTTTTGGATACAATTTCCAATATAAAAACTCAAAAAATTATAAATACAGATCTACACTGGGATGTTATTAAATTAGTTAGAGGAACACATGAGCTAATTACCTCACAAGGCAAGTTTTCAGGTATTCTTTTCGGTGTTGGTGAATTTGATTCTTATGCGATGGTGCTTGGTGCTTCACTCCTTAAACCTGACCTTGTGGATAATATGTCTCCACTTATTGATGTAAAAATAAATTGCTTTGATTTAAATGGTATTGCTTACGATTTCCCTTCAAGTGATGCTTCAGGAATTAATTTCGGTCAAGTAGATGACAATCAAACCACTAATTTTGCTTATTCTATTTATCCTTCACAACCAAATGATACTACAATCCATTTCTGGGCAACTGTAAAAGATATTTATAACGCAGGAAAATTTGTTGTCACTTTTTGGGATAAGCAAGGAAATAAGAGCTCTTATTCTTACGATTATTCACCAATCAATCTTGATTGGACCAGAACCCTAGATTTTGGAACTGTTAGCTGGTTAGATTCTCTTTGTTTAGATTTTTATATGCAGAACAATGGGAATAATCCAATTAAATTAGATTCCATAGTATTACCTACCGATTCAAGATTAACTATTTATGGTTTTGATAGCAATATTGATACACTATATCCTAATCAATCAATATCAGGGAAATTATGTTTTAATCCAAAAGGAACATTGCAACAATTAAATGACCAAATTTCATTTTATTTTGGCTGTGGAATTCGCAAAACTATCCCTATATTAGCAAATTTAATTGCTCCTGCTCTTACTGTTAAAGGCTGGGATTTTGGCAATGTCTATTTGCAAGATTCTGCCGAACATACAATTTCAATTCAAAATGTTGGCAACGTTAGTATTAGGTTGGATTCTCTTTCTTTTCTTGTCCCTAATTCTCATTTTGAGTTTAATATTGATAGCCTTTTCCCAACATGGTTAAGCCCGGATTCCACATTAGATGTATCTGTTAAATTTAAGCCTGACCAAAGACAAAATGAATATTGCACTATCCAATTTTCGAACTCATTAAATATCAATACCCAAACAATTGTTTCGGGAACAGGTGTTGCACCTCTATTTCCTGATTATACTCTTAATTTCGGTGAAAGACGGATTGGAACTTCTAATGATTCAACTATATATATTAAAAATATTGGTAATATCAAATCACTTTTAAAGTTCAAACAATTTCTTTTGCAAGATAGCAATGACCAAAATACTCAAACCATCTCCGCAATTGACAATACAGTAAATGCTGAGGATTCTTTAAAACTATCATTTAACTATTCACCAAATGATACAGTTTCTTATCACATAGCCTCACTCTTGAATTGCGATTGGTTGCCTCATCCTGATATAATGTTTGAAATTAAAGGATTTGGCACATTACCTATAATAGAAACTAAAAATTATGATTTTGATACTGTCACTGTTTTTACTACAAATAATATTTCAACCAATTTAATTTTTAGTAAAGGAAATGAAAATTTAACTATTGATTCAGTATATGTAATTTCGGGTGATACAAATTCTTTCAAAATTAATTATGCTAACTTGAAATCCTTGGTAATTCCATTTTATCAATCATTAACAATTCCAATTAGTTTTACTCCGCAACATCTTGGATTCAATAAATTAATTCTGGGTGTTGTTAATGATGCAATGCCGAATTATTTACGAAAAACCGATACAATAGAGATTACGGGATATGCAGTTGCTCCTGAAAATTTAAAAGCTTCTGTTGAATTATCCGGAGATGGCGATTATTCAACGTGTTTGAGGGATACTCTATATGCAAGTTTTGTTAATGATGAAAATTTCGAAATTTCATTGACTGATATTCAAATTATTAAAACTCCCAATAACATTGATGCGTCGTTCATTTCAGATATAGTAAATTCATTGCCAATTGCAATTAATGCAAATTCTAAAATTACAATACCAATTTCAATTTTATTACATTACGGAGAAACAGCATCGATCCAAGTTGTTGGGACTTTCAACAACAAGTTAAAACAAACTGCGACTTTAAATATTCAACCCAAAACATATAAAATCAGTATTGCTGACATTGACAACATTACTGCTATGCCTTCTGATACCGTGCAAATGGCATTTTCGGGGAAAGTCGAAAATGCAACTGATGTCCCTATAAAATTTGATTTATCACTTGCAATAGATGAATCTATATTTTATCTACTCGATAAATCTGCAATATTAGAAATAACAAGTAATGATCAAACGTATCAAATTCACTGTTCAATAAAACAAACTTTGGATACATTAACAATTACTTGGAATGACCCCCCGATATTGCTTAATAAAGATGATGCCTGGAAAATTTCTCTAAAATTTTTAACTTTATTATCAAATAAAAATCAAACAGATATAAATATTTCATTAATTACAAACGATTGTTATAACAATACTACAAATACATTAAAAGCAATACTACAAGAAGTATGTATGAACCCGATGCGTCCAATAGTCATTGTAGACGACCAACCAGCATTCAAAATATACCCAAATCCTGTAAATAATTTATTAAAAATTGATGCAGATTTGAAAAAAAATAGTTATATTGTAATTTCTATTTTTGATCTTTTCGGAAAAGAATTAAAACTAGAAAATAAAATTTTGTCAAAAGGTAAATATTTGTTATTTTATGTAGTGGAAAATATGACAAGTGGAAAATACTTTTTGAGAATTGTCGTTAATCAAAAAATTGAATATAATAATGTAATAAATATAATTAGGTGAAAAATGCGTATTCATTTACTCACATTTGCGATTTTGCTATCACTTTTTTCATTTGATGCAAAAGCACAAGACAACCTCGAAAACCCATTGAATCCATACCAAGAAACTCGTCCAATCTTTCTTGGCCCAGTTTTTGGATACAATCGGTCGATGCACAGTGTTAGCTTAAAAACTTACGCCGATGCAGGGAATGCTAATATAGCTCCTTGCCCTACATTTGAAAATGGCCAAGATAATGGTTTCTTCATTGGCTTTACTTACGAACATATTCTTGGAGATTACAAGAATTCTAATTCTTCAATTATCGCAAGAGTTATGTACCAAACTATGCCTTCTTATTTAGAAGTTGGTGGTGATGCTTATCCTTCCTTAGTAAGTATAGTGGATAATAATGGCAATGTAATTGGGACTGACTATATCTTGTCATCAACTTTACATACAAACACCATAAAATACAGCTTAATTACTTTAGATGTAGTTTATAAGCTCAATCCAATCGAAGGTATGAATCTCGGATTTACTATTGGACCTACTTTTGACTAT
The DNA here is from genome assembly GCA_021780815.1 of Bacteroidota bacterium. Classification (GTDB taxonomy): domain Bacteria; phylum Bacteroidota; class Ignavibacteria; order Kapaibacteriales; family UBA2268; genus GWF2-33-9. The sequence continues at coordinate 414,224 of JAJXYC010000015.1, forward strand.
GCTTTAACCAAAACTTGGAACCAAGAATTTAAACTTCTTACTCCTACTAATGCTCGTTTTAGTAGACCTGATAATTGGCAACAATTAGGTATCCAATATGCAAATAACGACAGAACAATTATTATTAGAGATGGCAACATTCCTAATGCTAGTTCGCTCCGCTTTGGCTTAAAATTAGGTGTACAATATGAAATTTTAATGGGCAGATATTATGTTGTTCCCGGTGTTGCTTACAATTTAGGTATTACAAATTTAAGCAGTGACCAAAGCTGGAAGGTAAATGCTATCCAAGTTGGGTTTGATGTAAGATTTTCTTTATAAAATTTTCTTTATAAATTTATTATATAAAAATTCCATAAAAAAACCTCTTTTAAAGAGGTTTTTTTATTTTTGAAGAGTTTGAATAAACTATAAGTTCTATTAATTATCAAATAAATTAATATCTTCTGATCTTGGATTTATTGTATTTTTCTGCTATTTGATTTGATATTCGGACAAAACCTACCAGTAAATCATTTTTATTTTCCTACTAAGAACTCATAAAATCCATTTATAATAAAATATTGCCTTTTTATAGATTGACTAACTCGCAATTTACTTTGCCAAGCATAAATTTGCTTTTCTAAATTTTGAACAAAATTAGATAAATTAAAAGGAAATTCAGTAATGTAAATCTATTTACCGCCAACAAATATTATAACTATCATATTTAAGTCTTTTCCTTTTTTTTATCTTTCTCTAACCTTTTAGGAGCATGAACTTTAAAATTGCCCCTTTCATTCAATTTTGATGGCGAACTACTCCTTATTAATAAATATTAATAAATTCTGTTGATGAATTTTTATCATTAACTACATTGTTAATAAATCTAATAAAATTACAATCTCTGTAATTTATAAAATTAAAAATAAAGAACAAAAAAGCAAATGCTTTTATTTACTTAAAAGAAGTTACTTCATAAAATTTTCATAATTTTGTTTTTTAAATATTTTAATATTTATTAATATTCTTTTTTATTTATAGGCTAATTATGCATAATATAAGAAATTATTCATTTGACACTCAATGTGTACACGCAGGAGTAAAAACAGATGAAACAGGTGCTGTAACAACTCCAATTTATCAAACATCAACATTTCGTTTTAAAAATGCCGAACATGGGGCAAAACTTTTCAAAGGTGAAGAAAAAGGTTTTATTTATACGAGATTAGGTAATCCGACAATAGAAGCGATGGAAAATGCAATAGCAATTTTAGAGGGTGGAGCAAAAGCATTAGGTTGTAGTAGTGGCATGTCCGCAGTTCATACATTGGTAGCAGGTACATTGCAAGCAGGCGACCATATTATTTCGAGCGAATCCGTTTATGGCGCTACGCAAACATTACTCGCAAACGTAATGCCTCGATTTGGAATAACAACTACTTTTGTAGATACTTCAAGTATAGAAGCAATCAAAAATGCTATTCAACCAAATACAAAAATGCTTTATATTGAAACACCAGCAAACCCAACTATTGTTATTTCAGATTTAGGAGCAATTGGCAAAATAGCAAAAGAACACAATTTTATATATGTATTAGATAATACTTTTATGAGTCCTGTTTTACAAAAGCCATTTGATTTTGGTGTTGATTACTCAATTCATTCAATGACAAAATATTTAAATGGTCATGCAGATGTTGTTGCAGGCGTAATTATAGTAAAAGATGAAGCAAATTATCCAGCGATAAAGAAGATGCTTAACCATTTCGGTGGAACAATAGACCCATTTAATGCTTTTTTAGTACACCGTGGATTAAAAACATTAAAATTACGTGTAATGAAAGCACAAGAAAATGCACAAATTATTGCAGAATATTTGGAAAAGAATCCAAAAGTTGAAAAAGTAATGTATCCTGGTTTAAAAAGCCACCCTCAATATGAAATTGCACAAAAACAACAAAAAGGACCAGGGTCAATGATTTCCTTTGAACTTAAAGGTGGTTTTGAAGCAGGTATTAATTTAATGAATAATATTGAAATCTTTCAATTAGCAGTAAGTTTGGGTGGAGTAGAATCACTTATTCAACATCCTGCTTCAATGACTCATGCAGGAATGACAAAAGAAGCAAAGTTAAGTGCTAAAATTACTGATGGACTTGTTCGTGTATCCGTTGGTATTGAAGATATTGATGATTTGCTTTCGTCACTGGATAATGTTTTCAAAAAAATTTGAAATAAAATAAATTTATAATTAGATGGAAAAATTCTCGTATAATAAAACTGATAGGCGTAAAGTAACAACTTTACGCCTTCAGGAAATGAAAACGAACAAAGAAAAGATAGCGGCTTTAACTGCTTATGATGCTGTTATTGCAAAAATTTTTGATGAAGCAGGCATTGACCTAATTTTAGTTGGTGATTCGCTTGGTAATGTAGTACAAGGTTTGGATACAACAATTCCCGTAACATTAGACCAAGTGATTTATCATACCAAAGCAGTAATGAATGGTGTAAAAAGAGCTATGGTAGTTGCAGATATGCCTTTTATGACTTACCAAATTTCATCAGAAGATGCTTTTTTCAATGCAGGTAGATTAATGAAAGAAGCGGGTGCAGCGGCTGTAAAACTTGAAGGTGGCGAAATAATTGCCGAAAAAGTTCGAGTAATGACCGAATCAGGTATTCCTGTTATGGGGCATTTAGGTCTAACACCACAAAGTATTCATAGATTCGGCTCTTACCGTACCAGAGGCACAAATAAAGAAGAAGCAGATAAAATTAAAAAAGATGCAAAAGTTTTAGAAGAGGCTGGTGCTTTTGCTATTGTTTTAGAAAAAATTCCTTATCAGCTTGCTCAAGAAATTACTGATAGTTTGTATATTCCGACAATCGGAATTGGAGCTGGTCCCTATTGTGATGGACAAATTTTAGTTTATACTGATATGCTTGGGCTTACAACAGAATTTACTCCTAGATTTGTTCGTCATTACGCAAGATTAAGAGAAATTATCTCCGATGGTGTTTCACACTATTTGGAAGATGTCAAAGATAATGAATTCCCAAATTTAGATGAAAGTTATTAGATTCATTTTAAAGTAATCAAATGGCTCAAATTCAACCTAAAAAATCTCTTGGTCAACATTTTCTTCATGATAAAAATATTGCTAATAAAATCGTTGATTTACTTGCACCTCTCGACGATTCTATTGTTGTTGAAATTGGTCCTGGTACTGGTGTTTTAACTGATTTACTTTTACAAAGAAAACTTACTTTAATTGCTGTTGAATTAGACACTCGTTCTGTTGATTTTTTGCAAATTAAATATTATGATAAATTAGACAAAAATTTCTTCTTAATAAAACAAGATTTTTTAGAGTTCGATTTCAAAAGCATTTTCCAAAAATACAATAAAAAAGTTCTGGTAATTGGCAATATCCCATATTATATAACAAGTCCAATTTTATTCCATTTATTTAATTCTTCGCATTATATAGAAAGAGCAGTAATGATGACCCAAAAGGAAATTGCCGAAAGATTAAAAGCCAAAATAAGAACAAAAGATTATGGTATTTTAACTCTTGCTTGCCAGCTTTTTGGAGAAATTAGTAAAATTTATTCTGTGCCACCCTCTTGTTTTTCTCCACCTCCAAATGTTACAAGTGCTTTTTTCTCAATTAACTTTCATCTTAATATTGATGATAATTTAATAAAAGAAAAAATGTCTGTCTTAAAATTAATTAGAACTTTATTCCAACAAAGGAGAAAAACAATTTCCAATAGTTTAAAACTATTTATTCAAAATAAAGAACTTTATAATAATATTATAAATTCTGATAATTTAATAATTAACAAATATTTGAAATTAAGACCCGAAGAATTAACATTAGACGATTTTTTAATTTTACATAAATTATTATTAACATTTTAATTCTTAAATTTTCCAATGCAAATTAAATTACAAGTAAAGAATTTTTTTGATATTATAAGAAACAGTAGATTTACAGATATTTATATAACTTTAATTTTGTCTTTCTTGCTTTTAACTAACCTTATCGGTTTTGCTTATATTAAATCATCATTATTTAATATAGTTGCGAATTTAATTATTTTATATTTTGTGTTGCTTATAAACTCAGAAGAACAACAAGGCAATAATAAAATGTGGTTCATTGTTATAAGAAACATTTATTATCTATTAATAATTTTATTTGTATATAGCCAATTTCAGATATTAATAAAAGCATTTAGAACAACTGATTATGATAATTTATTAATTAAATTGGATTTATATCTTCTTGGCAAAAATGCAGGAGATTATTTTGTAAAATACTCATCGCCTCTTTTAACAGAATACTTGCAAATTGCATATAGTTTATTTTACTTTTTGCCAGTTATTGTTGGTTGGGAAATATGGAAACAACAAGAAGAAAATTTAGACTTATTCGCAAGAAATATATTATTCGCTTATTTTTTCTCGTATTTTTTATATTTAATCTTACCAGCCATTGGACCACGTTTTACAATATACGACTTTACTAAATTAAACGAAGATTTACCTGGGCTATATCTTACCAAATTTCTTCGTTGGGCAATTAACGTAGGCGGTGGGATTACAAATGACCATTTAAACCCAACTCACCTTGTTAATCGGGATTGTATGCCAAGCGGACATACAATGATTACTATGGTAACTATGTATTATTCTTTCAAATTAAAAACCAAAGTTAAAAGCATTATTTTAATTTTAGGATTAAGTGTAATTTTTGCTACAATTTATATGCGATACCATTATTTTGTAGATATAATCGCAGGTTTTGTCTTTGGATCTATAAGTATATGGTTAGAACCTTATTTTAACAAAATTATTAGAAGAATAAAAATAGAATCGTCTTCATTAAAACAAATTTAATTAGTAATTTTAACTTTATTCAAAAGGCAAAATAATAAAATAGTTTGGCACAAGAAATTCAAAATAACAAGAACAATTTAAATTCAACAGAAATCAGCGATTCAAATAAAAATGTTGATATTTCTATCGTTATTGTAAATTATAACGTTCGTGATTATTTGAATGATTGTTTAAAATCAATTTATCAATCAAAAACGAATTTGAATTTTGAAGTAATCATTGTTGATAACAATTCAAACGATAATTCTTGCACATATTTAAAACCACATTTCCCACAAGCAAAATTTATTGAATTAACTGAGAATTTAGGTTTCGCAAAAGCAAATAATCTTGGTTTCAAACAAGCAAACGGGAAATATGTTCTAATATTAAATCCTGATACAATTGTAAGTGCTGACACTTTACAAAAGATGTATGATTTTATGGAAGAACATACCGAAGTTACATTAGCAGGTTGCAAAGTTTTAAACCCAGATGGAACTTTTCAATTGCCTTGCAGACGAGGTTTTCCAACACCTTGGACTGCTTTTTCAAAATTATTTGGATTACAAAGACTTTTTCCAAAATCTAAAATTTTTGCAAAGTATAATCAAACTTTTCGCTCAATTGATGAAACTTATTACGTTGATGCGGTTATGGGTGCTTTTATGTTTACCCGATTAAACAAAATTTTGGAAATTGGTGGCTTTGAAGAAAAATTCTTTATGTATGGAGAAGATTTAGATTTGTGCTATAGGATTTATCAAAATAACGGGAAAGTTGCTTATTTTCATCAAACAAGTATTATCCATATTAAAGGAGAAAGCACTCGTAGAAGTTCAATTGACGAAACTAAACATTTTTACCAAGCAATGGAAATATTTGTAAAAAAATACTATTCAAATTCTAAAATCTTTCTGTTGATTTTGCACTTTGGTATTTTTATTCGCTCTCTTATTGCACATTTATCTAACTATAAAAAAGATATCCCTATAATTTTTGTAGATTTGCTCATTGCAAATATTTCGTTATTATTTTCTACAGCATTTAAATTTGAAAGATTATTTGGTTTTCCCAATTATGCTTATCCAACAGTTTTCATTGTTATTTCATTAGTTGTATTTAGTTCTCAATTTGCAGTTGGAGAATATTTTGAAGGTGAACATTCATATCGAAAATTGCTTTTTGGATATTTAATAAGTTTCTTTTTCTTATCTGCTTTAACTTATTTCTTTAAAAATTACGCATTCAGTAGAGGTGTACTTTTATTAACAATTACTTTCAGTCTTATCTTTTCCTCTTTAATTAGATTTTTTATTCTTACTTATAAAAAATCTTATAATAAGAATAAAATTAAAATTAAAAAATTTGCCTTTGTTGTCTCTAAAAATAAAATAAATCAAGTAGTCAAAGATATTGAAAAATATAATCTTAATAAATTATTTCAAATTCAAGGAGTATTTTGCTATGATTCTATGTTGGAAGACAATTATTATCAACATTTAAAAATTTTAGGAAATTTAGATTATTTATTAAGAAATATAAAAAATTTTAAAATTGACGAACTGATTGTTTATAGAGAAAATGCTATGGAAGATGAATTGAATTTATTAATTACTATCGCATTTAATAAATCAATAAAATTACACATTATAAATCAATTCGAGGAATTTTTTGCTTCTAAAATTATTAATGATATAGTTCAAGACCAACCTTATATAAAGAATTTTCGCTTATTGCTTCCCAGGTACAAATTTGCCAAAAGATTAATTGATTTATTATTTGCCACATTTATGCTTACGATTGCAAGTCCTATAACAGTTTACAAAAATTATAAATATAAAAAATACTTTAAATCAATTTTAAACGTTTTTAAAGGTAAATTTTCTTTAATTGGAATTTATGAATTAGAGAACATACAAAGTTATAATGCAAAACCAGGATTATATAATTTAGCAATGTTTTCGAAAGATAAAAATTTGAGTCAAGATTCAATTAAAAAATTAAATGATTACTACGAGTTGAATTATTCACTTGCTTTGGATTTTGATATTTTAACCAAAAGTATTTTTAAAGGAGAAAAGTAATGCAAATATTTGATTTTGAGAAGCCTATAATTGAATTAGAACAAAAATTAGAAGAAATTCGCTCATTAACAGGAACGATTGATATGTCAAAAGAAGTTAAGGAATTTGAAGGAAAAATTCTTGACTTAAAGCATAATATTTATAATAATTTAACCAGATGGCAGAAAGTACAAATAGCAAGACATCCTGATAGACCCTATTCATTAGATTATTTTACAAATATCTTTGAGGATTTTACAGAATTACATGGTGATAGGAAATTCGCCGATGACAAGGCAATCATTGGTGGTTTCGCAAAATTAGAAAATCACAGTGTGATGGTAGTTGGTCAACAAAAAGGTAGAAGTACAAAAGACAATCTTTACCGAAATTTTGGAATGTCAAACCCTGATGGATATCGTAAAGCAGCTCGCCTTTTCAAATTAGCTGAAAAATTCAATAAACCGATTATTACATTTATAGACACTCCCGGCGCTTTCCCCGGGATTGAAGCAGAAGAGCGTGGACAAGCCGAAGCTATTGCGACAAACATGATGCTTATGAGCGACTTAAAAGTACCTATTATTGTTGTGATTATTGGAGAAGGTGCTTCTGGTGGAGCTATCGGAATTGGTGTTGGTGATAGAATCTTAATGTTCCAATTTGCTTGGTACTCAGTTATTTCTCCCGAATCTTGTTCAAGCATACTTTGGCGCAGTTGGGATTTTAAAGAACAAGCAGCAGAAGCTTTAAAACTTTCTGCGGACGACCTTATTCAATTTAATATTATAGATAGAATTATACCCGAACCTGTGGGTGGCGCACATAAAAACCAAGATGAAATGTTTAAAATACTTAAGCCTATTTTAATACAAGAACTTAATGAACTTTTAAAAATTAAACCAGATAAACTTGTAAAACAAAGAAAAGAAAAATTTTACAAAATGGGGGTTTGGGAAGAATAAAACCTTTACAGATTTATTTTTTTTATAATACTCTGCGCCTGCCCAGGTAAGCCTGCGAGGACAAACAGCCCTATAACCGTCGGCTCTTGCGATAAGCTTCGCTTCAATAAATCCCGCATCAAAAAGCCATAAATAATGCTCATTGACAGCTCCTTCGTAATCTTCGTATTTGTCAGCAAAGCGGGCATCTGCTGCGGATTCTTTTGTATCCTTATACGATTGTTCTCCTTCGAGCTTAAGCAGCAGATGCCTTATCAAATCTAAATCTCTTCTCATTTTGTTTACATTGATTTAGTTTAATAGTAAATCAAGGCAAGGTCTTCTTTTGAAATAGGAACTCTTTTGTAAAGTTCTTCGTATTCTTTTTCGGTTAAATTTCCATTGTGGTATTCAAATTCAAGGGCACCCAAAACATAGCAAGCTGTTTGAAGATTCCACTCTATTGTACCACTATCAAAATCATCCTTCCAACTAACGAAATCCATATCAAATCTCCTTAAATTTTTGTGTTTTTTTGTTATAAAAATACAGTTTTTTTTCGGGATGCTTCCTGAGCCATTCTTTGGCTAAATATACCGATCTGTCTTCATCGGGCAAACCGTTAAAAATTATTATTACGTTATCAGCTTGATGACGAGCATCCCGAAGTTTTTGTCTTAAAATATTTTCATTTTGCGAATTTGTTTGTTTCAATTGAGCAGGTTTGCCATCGAAAAATAAATCTGTATCGGCTTTTTCTTGTTCCTGACGGTAGGGATTGATTTCTACTTTACCGTGAGCGGCAAGCAATTCGGCTCCTTTGATTTCTTCGGCAACTACTTTCGGCACATTGTTACCATATTTTGCTTTGAAACTTTCATGTAAAAATACTCCGTTCTGCTCCTCGCCTTCAACAGCTACCCACCGATGACGGCAGTTATAACCGCCGCCAAAATACATAACGGGCAAACCTTGACCATTGCTCATGTTTTTGATTTCTTCAATAGTGTAGATTTTACCAATATGCTCGGAGCAAAAGAGACGAAGACTTGTTTTAGGACCGACGTACCGCATTTGCTTAACGCCGGAGTTCTTGGCGTCTTCGATTACCTGAGCTTGGTTGATGCCGTCTTTTGCTGTTTGGACAACTGTGCGTAAATTCCTTTCTGCTACAACTCCCAGCCTTTTTACTGCTTTTACAGCAATATCAGGGTCAGATGAACGCATAGAACGCTTTACAGACTCAACTACATTCTTTTGAAAGTTTTCAGAAATTCTGTCGAATTCGCTTACAGTAAATTCTTTCGTGAATTTTTTGATAAATTCATCTTCCAAATTGCTTTGATAAGCATTCTGTATTTTCTTAGCTTCTCTCAAACCTTGCTCACCGATTTTGTATTGTTTTGCCAAGGCTTTGATTTCTTTGCTAATGTCGCCCGGGCGCCCTTCCTTGTAAAGTCTTTCAACCAACTCTTTCACTGCTTTTAAAAATTCTTTCATTTCGCATCATCCTTATCGAATAGTGATTTGTGAATTACGGCAATTCTCTTTTTACGTTTTAGCTCATCATATTCCTCTCCAAATATGATTTTGGATTCGACCAAAAAGACACTCATGCAGTTATTGCAGAGCAATCTGCGTGTGTCGCATTCATCGGAGTAAACCCAGCCTTTCCCTTCAACAAAACGACGAAAAGAATACTTTTTGATTACAGACCAATTATCACTTGAGCATTTCGGACAAAACATAAACCCCCTCGATTAAGTTAAATAAACAATCTTATAGTCCATCGCTTTTGCAATCGCATGTTCAACTGATGCTCCTTTCGAATTCTCCCAGCCTTTGAGCATCACAATCGCATCGCATGCTTCTGACAGCAGTTGCGGTATCGCTTCCTCTGCCATGTATTTAATCCAGTCAACATGCTCGTCTCCCGTTTTATCGATTGAAAAATTAACAGGATTGATAACCTTATAATTTGGAGGAAACAAATTTTTTACTGCCTTCTCTGCTTTCGCAAAGTCATCGACGTATTTATTGTTTCGACGACTGTGCTGCATATTTTCCTGTATATGGTGATAGTATGTTCCCTGCATATAGGTCGGGTGATATTGTTGCAGTTAAAAAGATTACGAATTATGAAGTGCTACTTTGGGGTGAGAGTTATCTAATAATAACAAACGCCGATGCAAACAATATGCGAACAATTAAGCTATTGCATCAGCACAGTGATAATTCAAAGGTGATATTAAGGTCGATTAATCCCAATTTTTCAGGAGATACGATAATAGATAAAAAAGATGTAATTGGTTTATATATCGTGAAGGGTAAGATTACAAAAAATATGTTGTAAAAAAAAGTTTCGTTCCCAAGTTATTGGTTAATAAAGTTAAAAAACTCCAATAAAAAAAATGGCTTCGTTCCCAAGTTATTGGTTCCAAAAGTTCCTAAACTCTGATAAAAAAAATGGCTTCGTTCCCAAGTTACTGGTTCCAAAAGTTCCTAAAGTTCAGTTCCTAAAGTTCCAAAACTATTGTGAAATTTGAAGCAGAAAGAAAGGAGGGAAAACACTGCAAAGCGTCGCTAAGTGCCACAGAAAGAAGACGGTTAAGGATGTTTAAGACAACAGAGCACTACTTGCTTATTAAAGCTAAAACGGTGCTGGCATTAGTGATATTTAAGAATAACTTGGTAACGGCATTCCCGTACAGCCTCTCCCACAAACGACCCCATTTTTTAACAATTTAGTAACCAATAATATTTTATTCAATATAATTTTCAAATTCTATTAAATAAAATTATTTAGATTAAGCTTTATTATTTTTATTTTTTCTAAAATTAAAACAAATAATTACAAATTAATTATGTGTTTGTGTGTTGTTTAAAAATTTATTTAAAAGAGCCATTTCTTCAGGACTACCCATAAACAGAGGAGTCCTTTGATGAATTTGTTGTGGCAAAATATCTAAAATTCTATTTTTCCCATCAGTAGCAATACCACCAGATTGTTCAAGAATATAAACAAGTGGATTAACTTCATAGATTAACCTAAGTTTACCATGAGGATGCTTTTGATTAGCAGGATAAAGATAAATTCCACCATAATTAAGCAATCTGTGCATATCTGCAATTAGAGTACCAATATATCGCAAGTCGTAAGGAAATCTTTTATCTTGATTTGGAGTTTTTAAATAATCAACGAAGTTTTTAACTTTTTCATCCCAAAAAAAAGCATTCCCTTCATTAGTACTATATTGTCTTCCAAATTGCGGGATTTTCATATTTGATTTACTTAACAAGAACTCACCAATAGTTGGGTCATATGTAAAAGCATTAACTCCATTACCAGTAGAATATACCAGAAGCGTGCTACTTCCATAAAGAGCATATCCGGCGGCAACTAAATTACGACCTCGTTGTAGAACATCACTTGATTCACAAACTTTTTTATCAATATCCAGTTTTTTATAAATACCAAAAATTGTCCCTATAGTAATATTGACGTTGATATTTGAAGAACCATCAAGCGGGTCAAATAAAATAATATATTTGCTTTTTTTATCAGAGCTGACAATAGTAACTTCATCGTCTTCTTCTGTAGCAAAAGCACAAACATGCCCACCTTGCGACATTGCTTTTTTTAAAATTTCATTTGCATAAGTATCAAGTTTTTGCCGTATCTCACCGTGAATATTTGTGGTATTTGTCCAGCCAAGAATATCATTCAGACCAGCTCGCCTTACTTCACGGGAAATAATCCTAACCGCCAAAGTTAAATCGTTCAAAAGTGATGTGAATTCACCAGTTGCTTCTGGGTGTAAATTCTCTTCTTTTGTGATATGGTGGTCAATTGTTATTAATCTTTTAAAACCTTTACCAGATAACATTATAATGATTATTTATTGTAATTATATAAATATATTTTTTTGCATCTTCCCAAAATTATCGGAATTATTCTACTAATCGGTTTAATCTTAAATCAAATATTACTGTTGCTTTTTGTGGTATTATGACTTGGAACTTGCCTGCAATATTAATATACCCTCTTCTTTTTTTCCCTTTCTGTTCTTTAACATAAGCAATACCATCAACAAAAGAATCCGCATAAGCATAATTTTGTTTATTAAACCGTTCACCCATTAAATTAATAAAATACCAGTTATCATTTTCACGAACAGCGGCAATACCTTGTGAGAAGTCTCGTACATCTCCAAAAATAAAATCCGTGAGCAATTTTCCACCTGAACTTATAACAGCATATCTTATACTATCTAATTTCGCTGCACGTGCAACAAAAGCACGACTTTCTTTAAAGTCAGTTGCCATAACAAAAACAGCAGGTATTGGCAATAGTCCTGTTGTGTCTATATAGCCAAAATATCCATCTTTATTAACACGAGCAAGACCTTGTGAAAAATTATGTGCCTCATCAAAAGTTAGAGGAATACGTGGTTGAAAATTTTTATCTATATAACCGAAATGTCCTGCACTATCTTGTACAACAGAAAAACCTTCATAAAATGGTTCACCAAAACCAAACTTAAATTCCTTTATCATTTTTCCAGTCGTGTCAATGTAACCTCGTTTCGCATAGTTCATCACAAAAGCATACCCTTCATTAAAAACAGTTGCATCAAGGTAACTTGGTAGAGTAAGCACAATACCATCATTACGAATGTACCCGAAATATTTAATATCTTCAAGACCAGGTTGCCAAGTAGAATAAATAGCAAAACCATTATGAAAAAGACTTAAATACTTTGCACCAGGTGGAACTGCCATCTTCCCCGATAAATTCATAAATCCCCACACAGTATCTTGTCCAATTTTTTCCCGTATTGTAAAAAAACCTTCACTATACCCACCTATATAAGCAATATCCATAGGTTTAAACATTTCTTTCCCATTCTCATCAAGAATATGCCATAACCCGTCTTGTAAATATGCAACTAACGGCGTTCTTGTGCTTTGCTGTGAAAATATTGGGAAAGCAAAAAACAATAATATTAATAAAATATTTAAAAACTTTTTATATTTCATATTTTGTCCAAACTTGAAAACATTTTAAACATAGAAGACATTTTTTTATAATTTTGATATTCTTATTTTTTAGTTTTACAAATTTACAAAATTTAAGAGCATTTAAATATTATTTTGAAAAATCAAGGTCGTAAGAAATTCTTAAAGTTTAAACAACAAACTTTTTGGTACTATTTTGGTACTATTAATGTATGATTCAATAGTTTTTATTTTTTATTTTGTTTAGTTTAGTTATTTTTGTATGATAATAAATTAAGAATTAAACAAAATGAAAAATTTTTATAAAACATCTGTTACCCTACTTTGTATAGTTTTTTTGATTAATCATATCAACACATTTGCTAAAAATGATTATCAAAACAAGTTACAATCAGCCATTTCAACTCCTACCAAATTTATTCAGCAAGATTTTGATGTTTTATCATATTATCCTAAAATACACTTTGTAGATATTCCAAACAAAAAGGTTAATGCAGAAAATACAATTACTTTTGTTTGGTTAATGCGAACTGATACAAGTAAATTTTATTTTCATTTGCGTGGATTATCAATAGATTCAGTATTTTATAACAACAAACTTGTTTCTTACGATAAAGTTGGAGACACAACATCTGCAACATATCATTTTGAAATTACACCACCGAAATTAGACTTAGCCGATACAGTTCAAGTTAGGATTGTATATCATGGCAGTATGACCAATGAAGGAGGTGTGCAAGCATGGGGTGGAGTACATTATCAAGACACCACTTTATTTGCTTTGGGCGTTGGCTTTTTAAATAATTACGTATGCACAACGGAACATTGGATGCCCTGTTATGACCATCCATCAGACAAGGCATTATTTAAAGCAGACTTTTATACACCAGACGGTTATACAGTAGTTTCTAATGGGATAGGTTCTTTGGTATCCAAAAATAATGGCATTTCTTTATGGCGATATAACTTAAATGAGCCAGTTGCAACTTATTTGCTAACTTTTGTAATTGGAAAATTTGAAAAATTAACTTTTTCAGGGGCAAATATTCCAATCATAGTTTATGCAAATTCACAAGACACAATAGCCTCAAATTATGCATTCAAAAAAACTCCTGAAATGCTCAATTATTTTACTGAAATTTATGGCAACTATCCATTTGAAAGTTTAGGGTATGTCCTTACTAAACTGGGTTCTATGGAAAGTCAAACAATGATAAACTTTTTTAAACCTCTTGTGTTTGCAACTTATTCACAAAAAGATAGTATGAATCTAACTGCGGCACATGAAATGTCGCATCAATGGCTCGGTAATTCCGTTACTCCTTTGGATTTTCGAGATGCTTGGTTAAATGAATCGTTTGCAACTTATTCTGAATCTTTATGGAAAGAGCATATTTTAGGCTTCCAGTCATATTTGCTTGAACAAGAAAACAAGATGACAAAATATTTTAAAAATATAGTCCCACTTGAAGGAATAATTCCGCTTTACGATTATCCTCGTACTTCGGCAACATCAAATTATCCTACAACTATATATTATAAAGGTGCTTTAGTTCTTGGTATGCTAAGATTTAAATTAGGCGATTCGGTTTTCTTTGCTACTTTGAAAAGTTATTTAAATACATATCAATATCAAAATTCCAGCACAGAATTATTGAAGTCTTTTTTTGAAGAACATTCGTCCCAAAATTTAACACAATTTTTTAACCAATGGGTTTACAAAGTAGGGTGGCCTAAAATTGACATAACATTAAATGTTGATGAACTACCTAATAATAAAACTATCCTTCATTCTGTGCTTATTGAACAAAATAATCCTTCGGATTGGGAGTTGTTCTTAGATTTACCTATGAGTATTACTATTAAGAAATCTGATGGAAATATAATTGATACCGTTGTTACAATGAATGGCAATGCCTTGACAATTCCATTTAATGATATTCCAATAGATACCGTTTTAATTAACAAAGGTAACAAAGTTAAAACTTTAATGCAGTTACAATCTTATAAAATCAACAATTTACTCTCTGTTCAAAGTAATGTTCCAAACTCAATCCATTTTAATCTTTACGAGAGAAATTTGAGTATTTCTTTACCAGAGATGAAAGATGAGATTCAAATGAAAATTTATGATTATTTGGGACGAGAATCTTTTTCAGAAAATTTTTATGATAAACAAGAAATATTTATTAATTTGCAAAAATTAAATCAAGGTTTTTATACAATTACCTTAATAAACAAAGGGAATTTGATATATTCAAACAAAATCATACTGCAATGACAAGTAAAGAAGAAATAATTTCGAATATAAAGTTTAATTATACAAAAGTAAGAAACGAAATCATAGAAAAAGCACAAAGAGAATACAGGAATCCGGGCGAGATTACTCTTATTGCTGTATCAAAAACATTCTCAACAGAAATTTTAGAATATGCTTTGGAATCTGGTATTCGTATTTTCGGAGAAAATTATGCTCAAGAAGTTCGAGATAAAATTGCTTTTTTCGAGGACAAACCAGTTAAGCCTCATTGGCATTTTATTGGTCATTTACAAACAAATAAAGTGAAATATTTAATTCCATATATTAAATTAATTCACACTGTAGATTCTTTTGAACTAGCTTCTGAAATTAACAAACGTGCTGAACAATATAATTTAATTCAAAATATATTAATACAAGTAAATACTTCTTCCGAAGAAACAAAATACGGAATTTTACCCGAAGATGCTATTAATCTTTCTCAAAGTGTTTTGTCATTACATAACTTAAATTTAATTGGTTTAATGACCATCGGAACATTTTCTACCGATGAGTCTGTAATTAGAGAAGAATTTAGCATGCTTCGTAATTTAAGATACGAGGTAAATAATAAATTAGGAATAGAAAAATTAACCGAGTTGTCAATGGGAATGTCCAACGATTATTTAATTGCTATTGAAGAAGGTAGCACAATATTAAGAGTTGGTACAGCAATTTTCGGAGAAAGAAATTATTCTAAAACATAAAAAATAATAATAGAATTATGGAAAATCAAAATCAATTATCTCTTAAAGAAAAAATAAACCAAGCAGTATCCAAGATACACGAATTTACTCAGAAACAGCCTGAAATAGGAATAATTCTTGGGACAGGTCTTGGGGGAGTTATAAAAGATATAAGTCAAGAAGTTACAATTAAATATAGCAATTTACCACATTTTCCTATTTCCACGGTTGAAAGCCATCAAGGGAATTTGATTTTTGGGAAAATCAACAATCAAGATGTTGTAATAATGCAAGGACGTATGCATTATTATGAAGGCTACTCTATGAAAGAAATCACTTTCCCAATTTACGTTATGAAAGCATTAGGAATCAAGACTTTATTAATATCAAATGCTTGTGGCTCTGTCAATCCAAGACTTCCTAAGGCAAGCATAATGATAATTGACGACCATATAAATTTATTGGGCGACAATCCTTTAATTGGTCCAAATGATGCTTCATTAGGAGTACGTTTCCCAGATATGAGTGAACCTTATAGCCAAGAACTAATAAAATTAGCCGAAGATATCGCCTTAGAAGAAAAAATCAAAATTTATAAAGGTGTGTATGCCGCTATGACAGGTCCAAATCTCGAAACAAAAGCTGAATACAGAATGCTACAATATATTGGTGCTGATGTTGTTGGTATGAGTACTGTCCCTGAATGTATCGTTGCAAATTATTTGGGATTGAAAGTTTTTGGTGTTTCCATAGTTACTGACGAATGTTATCCCGATGCTTTAAAACCAGCAAAATTGGAAGAAATTCTCGAAATTGCAAGCAATACTGAACCAAAATTAACAAAATTAATTGAAAAAATGTTAGAAAAGTTGTAACCTATGAATATTGCTTCTGAACCAATTTCCACATTGATATTTTTTATAACTGTATTATCCAGTTTTTATGCTTTATATATAAAACCAACAATAATTAATAAGTTTGCATTAGACCCTTATTCAATTGCAAAGGGTAAAAAAATATCAACAATTTTATTTAGCGGATTTTTGCATTCTAACCTGGCGCACTTGATATTTAATATGTTTTCTTTTTATTTCTTTGCTTTTCCATTAGAAAAAATTATTGGTAGCAGAAATTTTTTCATATTGTATTTTTCAACATTAATAATTTCTAATATTCCAACAATTATAAAAGAAAAAAACAATTATTATTATAGAGCCATTGGTGCTTCAGGAGCAATTTCAGGTGTTATTTTTTCATTTATTATATTTGAACCTACAATGGGAATATTAATCTTTCCTATTCCATTTCCTTTACCTGCATTTATCTTTGGAATTTTATATTTAACTTGGAGTTATTTTGCTTCAAAACAAAATCAAGATATGATAAATCACGATGCACATTTTTGGGGAGCAATTTCAGGAATATTAATCACTATAATTTTAGAACCATCATCAATTAATTATTTTTTAAGGAACCTTTAAATGAATAATTTACCAACATACTCAGATATAGAATCCGCACATAAAAGAATATATAATATTATTCAACGGACACCTGTAATGTTTTCTCGTGGAATAAATAAAATAACAGGCGCAAGCGTATTTTTTAAGTGTGAAAATTTTCAAAGAGTTGGAGCTTTCAAATACCGTGGCGCGACAAATGCCGTACAATTATTATCAGATGAAGAAATACAAAAAGGAGTTGTAACACATTCATCAGGCAACCATGCGCAAGCATTAGCTCTTGCGGCAAAAATCCGAAAAGCAAAAGCTTATATTGTTATGCCAAATACCGCTCCTAAAATAAAAGTAGAAGCAGTTAAAAGCTATGGTGGAGATGTAATTTTTTGCGAGCCAACTTTAAAAGCTCGTGAAAAAACAGCAAAAGATATTATTGAACAAACAGGAGCAATTTTAATCCATCCTTACGATAACTCAAATGTGATTGCCGGACAAGGTACTGCCGCAAAAGAATTGTTTGAAGAACTGGGTGCTATAGATATTATTATTGCCCCAATCGGAGGTGGTGGTTTAATGAGCGGTACTGCTATTGCTACCAAATTTATTTCTTCTCAAACTATGATTATAGGATCTGAACCTAAAAATGCTGATGATGCTTTTCGTTCTTTCTATTCGGGTTATTTAATACCTTCTGATAATCCTAAAACTATTGCCGATGGACTTTTAACATCTTTAAGTCAAAAAACTTTTTCCATAATAAAGCAAAATGTAACAAGAATTTTAACTGCAAGCGAAGAAAGTATAATTGCGGCAATGAAACTGATATTAACAAGAATGAAAATAATCGTTGAGCCTTCTGCCGCTGTACCTCTTGCCACAATGTTAGAAAATCCTGATATTTTTCTTGGAAAAACAGTAGGTATAATACTTTCGGGTGGAAATCTGGATTTAGATAACTTGCATTTTTATAATTTATAAGTTGCTTAATATTTACCATATTTTTGGTCGGGAATCTTTTTTATTGATTATTCTAACACTTTCGCCAGTTGCTTTGATTACAAACAATCAATTCTTTATTGCAAATTTATCGGATTCTAACTTTACCGAAATATAAGCAACTGCTCCAATTAAATCATTATTCGCATATTCTTTAAATACTTCCTTTTGATAATGCTCCTTTGCTCACATTGAAGTATTTGATATTTAGATGCCTTTAGATTGTAATAATTTAACTAATGCCCAATCTACAAGCGATTCTACAAATTTTCCTCATCTTGTTTCTATCTCACTTAAAATTTTAAAGCAACTTTTTAAATTGTGCATCGGTTTCTTTGAACTTCCTATCTGTTTCTAATGATTATTCTGATAGCAACTTCTTTTTTTCTTGAAACATTAACCATACTTTGTTTTTCAGTTTTTCTTTTAATCTCTTTTGTCATTTTTGCAATTCTTTTAAAGTCAATTACATTAAATTAAAACTCTAATTTAATAAATTCTATTTATTTTTCTGAATTTAAGAGCAGTAAAAATATAAATAGAAACTGCCCTATTAGCATAACAAATACTAATAAGGCAGTTTAGCAATAAAAATAAGTATTAGAATCGTTTTATAGAATTCAATATTAATTTGTGCTGAAAATTCTATGACGACGAGCGGCTTTCGCACGAGCAAGTCGTTTTTCTATACTGGGCTTAGTATAAGCAGTTCTTTTCTTAAATTCACGTAGAATACCACTGCGTTCATATTTTTTCTTAAAACGTCTTAAAGCTCTATCAATGTTTTCATTAGATTGCAACGTAACGCCTATCACTTAATTCACCTCCTTTATGCTTTTAGATTTTCTATTAAACGTTTTTCATTATTTTTTTCAAAATGCACAACGATAGCTTTCCCACCGTCGCTTAAAATTTCTTTAGACCGCACAATACCAACATCGTCCCATACAGCGTGGAAGATAATATCTCCAATTTGATATTCATTAAGAGGTGAATACTTAATTGCATCTTCTCTTGAATAATGCACAATAGCTTTGGCATTATCTTCATGGGATTCAATTGTATCAAGATTTATTAATTGAGTATGGCGACTCTTAGTACATCTAGCCCATTGTTGTCGTCCAAGTGGAGTTTCAATTGGGTCTCCGATTAATTCGTGCTTAGTAACCTTCATTAAAAATGGTGAATACAAATTGATATATTTCGCACGACGAACTTTTCTTTTTCTGCCAGCCATATTTTCTCTCTCTTTAAAAATAAGAACGTTTCAAAAATACAAAATTACGAATTTTTGTTGACATTACAATATTTTTATTTATATTTGATATTTTTTAATTTTATTTTCTTTAAAGTTTTAATTTTGTAGCAATTATTTTTGCAGATTTTATGGATATACAGCTAAATTCATTAGATTCTATTAATGGACGTAAATTAATCAGAAATATTTATTTCGATTTGAAGTATAACAAGTTAATCACTGGTTTGAACTTGATTTTTATTCTATGGAAAATTTGTATTAACAAAAATAATATAGTAAAATACTCTTCAGATAATATTGAAATTGCCCATTCATTAGGGTTTATTCGTGGGACATCGCTATGGATGGAAGAAATTTTTAATCGTTATTACTTTTCCACATTAAATGCTTTTGTATATTTCGGTGCCGCTATTTTGCTATTGTTAGTTGGGCTACGTAAGTTTTCAACTTTAATTAACGATACAATAGTTATCGCCGGATTTGTTTTAGAAGCTTCTTTGCTGGTTTTAATGTTTATCTTTTTACTTTTTAATCCAAAAGATGAACTGTTCGAAGAAAATGATAATTCTAAGCAAACAGAGAAAGATGAATTAATTGATGAAATCGGTGAAATTGCACGAGATTTTGCAAATGCTTCTTTTCAATTGGAAAAGATGAATAATTTCTTCTCGTTCTTTGAACAATCACAAAAAGATATGATTTTTCAACTTTCTGAACTTACTAAAAATATTGAAAAAAGTTTAAAGCCAAACAATGAAATGCTTGAAACAATGAAAGAAACGAACATTTTATTTAACGATTTAAAAAACAATATTCAGGCTTTAAATGAAGAAATTCAGCAATCCAGATTAACTAATATTGAAGCTGTGATTAAAAATCAATTAGAAAAACTTTTACTTGTAAAAATCCACGATGACAAAGCAACCAGTAAATAAACGACGACCAGTAGAGATATATTTTATTCTTTATTTGGCAGCTCTTATGTTGCTTATTCCTGATTTAAAAGAGAAAAAACAAAATCTTGTAACAAGTTCAGTTCAATCCGATTTATTCAATATTTTTCCCGACAAATCTATTCTTTTTACTCGTATAGCAATTGATTCTTCTGGCTACCATTTAATTGCATCAGATTCTTTAAACTTTATCTATTACAGCGGAAATGTTGCATCTATTGATTTTAATTTCCAAATTGAAAATAAATCACTTAATCAAATTTTAAATATTAACAGTTCGAATAATCTTTTTGATTTTTTTAAATATACTGAATATCCCGATTTAAAGGAAGTGCTATTTCACTGGAAACCACCTATACTTGATGGTCGCAACTACATTTATAATGTAAAAGTCAATGCCAATGCGGTTGTTAATAATTTTGATAAAGAAACAGGCAAAATATCTAAAATGAACGTTGAGGCTTCATCTCAATTTACTCTGGTTGTTTCGTATTTTGATAGAAGAACAGGTCTTCCTTTGATGGCTTCTATTAAAGATAACAATAATACCCAAAATGATTCTACTATGTTCTTTAACTTAAAGCAAAGTTCGGGGGACATCTTTTTTGATTTCGCAAATAAAACTGTTAACTCTTTAACAACAGATGAATGGGAAAATAGAGTTAGTTTTTTTGGAATTAATTTATCCAGTGAATTACTCAATAAACCCGAAATCTCCGTATCTAATTTCCCTGAAAATAATGGTGGAACTGCTTATGTTAAGCAAATTATTAATAATTCACTTATTTTAGCAGGACATACTCCCCTTTTCGGTAAAACAAAAGTAAAAATTAAATTAACCCGCAAATCTGATAAATATTCGGCAGAAGAAGAATTTCTTGTTGTGCCTATTCCTATTCAAGAACCCAACTATCAACAAACTATTTTCCCTTTTCAATCATATACATTTGAACCAAAATTGCCTACTCTTTCTGGGAAAAATTACTTAATTAAAATTTATTATGATAGCAGAACATTGTTTCAATCAACAAATCCCGATAATTTCACTTTTTCGGTTGATGAAAATTATATAGGAAAAACTTTGTATTTCGAAAGATATATTAATGGAAAACTTTATGGAAAATCATATCCTATACAAGTTAAACAATATCCTGCTCCACAAATTGCACGTATCCAAGTCGTTAGTTCCGAAAAAGTAAAAGTTGTTGTTAATTGCTATGGTCTTGTGAACAATCGTGAAAATTTTGTAAAAAATGTGAACATCTTAGGAAATGGAACTTTTACAGAATTAGTTGGTCAATCAACTTCAAATCGCCAAAACTATATTTTTACACAAATTTTTGAAATTACACCAAAAGATAATTCTAAACCTTTTGAATTTAAAATAAAAATCCAGGATCAACGTAGTTTTTGGAGTAATAGTGAAAGTTATCCTTAATGAAAAAAATTGGTTAAGTCTTTATTATTATATTTTAAACTTATAGCATGAAAGTTGAAACACAAAATTTTAAATAATTTATTTCTTAGAACAAGGATTTTTATTTCTTTTATTTTTATATTAATGAGTGTATCGTTAATTTCTTGCGATTTGTTTAAAACACGAACACCGGAAAATCCAGTAGATAATTCGGTGAATTACCCGCCTGCAACTTCACCTGATATTTTATTATCTAATTTTAAACAATCATTTATGGGATTAAATATAGATAATTACTATGATTGTTTTGTGAAAGTTGATAATTATTTTACTTATAGTTTCAATTTTATACCTGATCCAAACGCATTAGCTAGATATGGTTCAGTATTTACAAATTGGGATGCCCAAAGTGAACGTAATTTTTTAATTGGATTAAAAGCATCAACTGAACAATCAGTAAAGCCAAATTTAACATTTCAAAATGGCAATTACGATGTTATGACACCTGATTCAGCCATATATATTAGCGGATATGAAATTTCTGTCATTCTGCAAAAATCTTTGCAAACTTTTTCAGGAATATCAAGATTTACTTTAATAAGAGCAAATACAGGACTCTGGTACATTAAGACTTGGCAAGATGTTGTAAATAATAGCATAGATACGACAAAATCGTGGAGTATTTTAAAAGCACAACTTTCTTTATGAAAATGCTGAAAATAAAATATATATTGCTTTTTTCTATTACTATTGTTATTGTTGCGGCATGCGAAAATCCGTTTGCTCCAAAACTAAATACAACTGGCAGTAACGGAGGTATGTTAAATTCACAAGAAACAATTGATGGTGTTTTTGAAAATTTTAGTTACGCTTATATTTTCAAAGATACATTGGTGTATGGTAATTTATTTACCCCTGATTTTGTGTTTATCTACCGTAACTATGATAAAGGCACTGACGAAACTTGGGGACGAGACCAAGAAATGCTAACAACATACAGATTGTTCCAGGCAAGCCAAAGTTTAGATCTTGTTTGGAATGAAATTTTAATTAATGTTGGAGATTCGTTAGTCCGTGATGTTTCACGTAGTTTCAATCTAACTATTACTTTCAATCCATCTGATATAATTAGAATTAGCGGTATTGCAAATTTACGTTTAAAGCGTAGTACCGATGACGGTAAATGGCGAATTCAAATTTGGCGTGATGAATCTAATTATTAATTATATTTCCCCATACTAATCTAAAAATTTTATTCCTTGTATTTCAATAAAAACGTTGTATCTCTTATCATTGCCGCAGAACCAAAATACCCAAAAGCTCCATTGATAGTTGAAAGTTGTGGATTTAAATCTCTTGATACTAACATCTGTAAAGCCCATTTTAAGAAATTATTGTCTGGTGCATAAACATTGACTTCTTGGTAGCCATACCATTTAAATATAGTCATCACCACAGGAGTTTCTGTTGTCGGTAAAAATGTCCAATTTGATAATTCCCGAAAAAAATACTTTTGGTTTTTATTGAATGAGGTTATTATTCTTTCATTTTTTTCATCGGTCGGCGGCGTTAAATACATTCCGTAATTTAATGTATCTATTGGAATTACACTTAATAAATAAATCTGTGTAGTATCTGATTTTTGCCAACTGATTTTTTGCTTATTGGTATCAGCACCTAATGACTTAGGATATTGCAAAAATTTACCTGCTTTATTTATCCAATTAAATGGAGTTGGTGTATATGTCTGTCCTGTAATAACTTTCCCATCACTTAAAGTTATTTGTATTTTGTATTGAGTGTTTGGTTTTACTTTATAAGTTGTATCACTATAAAAATACGAATTATTTGTTTTAGGATCTAACGATAAAGTCATTACTCTGTTATCTCCTGTAATTTGAATATTTGCGTCACGCACATATTGATTTTCTACAATAAAAGAATCTCTTAACGATTGAGTTAAAAGCACATTTATATTTTGTATTGGATAATTAACAATTAACAGCGCTTGAATCACATAATTTGGAACATATTCTGTTGGAGCTTGGTCTTGACACGAAACAAGAATAAAAAAAGAAAACAACAACAGAAAAGAAAATTTCTTAATATTTTTATTTTGCAAAGTTTCTATTTTATTATAAATAAATTTCATAATTCATCTAAAATTTAATTTCATAAGAAATTGATGGAATAATTGGTAAAAGTTTAACGTCTTGTACAGTTGTAATGTCGTCCGTTGTTTTGTAATATCTAAACCAAATATCTCTATGATTATAAACATTATAAATATCAAGAGATAGGACAGAAGGCAAATTAAAAGATTTAAAATTATAATTAATCGTCAGATTTAATTGATTGCTTGGAGGCAATCTTAATCCGTATAAATCCGAATTGATAGTTTTATTGCTCCCATAATTTTCTCCATCTAAGCCAATGCGAACACGAGAAGTAGCACCTGTATAAGGTTGCCCAGATTGGAATAAGAAACTTGATGTAATGCTCCAAGTTTGGTTTATTTCATAATTCAACACAACTTTAAAATCGTGCCGTCTATCATATTTTGGATGAAATTCTTTCCCATAATTTAATTCAGGAAATTGACTAATTATATAACCATAAGCATACCCTACCCAACCTGTGAGTTGTCCAACTTTCTTTTGAATAAATATTTCTGCACCATAACTATAGCCATTCCCAATATAAAATATATCGCTTACTGTCTTGCCGTTCAATGCAGTAGTATTTAATTCTGAAATTCCATTTAAAGTTTTATAATATAAATCCACGTTCAAATTATATCCGGGCTCAGGTTCTGACTCAAAACTTAAAATATAATGGTTTGATTTACTAATCGGAACTGTCGAATCAGAAGGTAACCAAGTATCAAAAAATGAGAAGTTTTGATTTGTCATTAATCGTAAGTTTTGATGATAAATACCCCAAGCAAATTTTACAGCAACATTGTCAAACAATTGATAGCGAATAGCAAGTCGTGGATCTAATGTTGTTTGCTTCTTTAAGTTCCAATAATCGGCTCTAATACCCGCTTGCAATGATGTTAAATCATCAATTTGATAATTCATCTGCGAATAAAGAGCATGGTTCCAGTCATCAACATTAATTTTGGTATATGCCGCATCTGTTGCCGCAGAAGTAGTATCTGTTGTTCCAGAAAAATTTTGCTCAATTGTGAAATTACGCTTTGTTGATTGAAACCCAAATTTAGCCGTTAATTTATCTGTTGCAAACCACTCAACATCACCTTTTAGGGTTATGTCTTGTATAGAATTGCCGTAACTAACTATATAATCTTGTTCATCTCCTGAAAACCCACTTGCATAACGAGTAAAACTTGCATTTAAATATCCAAAAAGTTGTGGATTAAAAATATGTGTCAATTTTAAAGCGGCAAGTTGGTTACCAACATTTAAGCCAAAGACAATACCTTGCGAACCATAATCAAAAGCATCATGTGTCAAAAATCCAGATAATGTGAGTATATCATCTTCTGTAATATTTTGAGTAAGTTTAGCATTCACGTCATAAAAACTAAAACTTGGTAAAGGAGATTGAGGGTCTTGTGGTATTATCTTTTCTATTAAATCTAAATAACTTCTTCTTGCACTAATAAACCAACTTCCTTTCCCGATAGGACCTTCTAATGAAAACCTCGAAGATATTAATCCTATTGCGGCATTACCATCGACATTATTGCGATTGCCATCTTTTTGTGTAATTTCAAGAACTGACGAAAGACGTCCCCCGAATTCAGCATTAAATCCACCTTTAATTAATTCAACATCCTTTACTGCATCTGTATTAAATGTAGAAAAAAAGCCAAATAAATGCGTTGGATTATAAACAGGTGAACCATCAAGCAATATTAAATTTTGGTCTGGCGAACCTCCACGAATATATAATCCACTTGAAATTTGCGAACTCGTTAATACCCCAGGCAAGTATTGCAACGTACGAAATACATCTGCTTCACCACCAATTTTGATGCTCTTTAGCTCTTGCACTGGTATATCTACCTTTGAAATTGAAATTTGTCGCTTTTCAACTTCTTTTTCTGCTGATACAATGATTTCATTACCTCTGACTGAAGATGAATTAAGCTCAAAATTTATTCTAATATTTTCACCTAAATGAACTTTTATTTTTTTCTCTAATTTATCATATCCTAAATAACTTATTTCAAATGTATATTCGTTAGGTGGCACATTTGTTAATGAAAAGAAACCACTTTTATTTGTGATTGTTCCAAATTTAGTCCCTTTAATATGAATCGATGCCCCTATTAATGTTTCTCCTGTTGCCTTATCTTTCACATACCCGCTTAACGTCCCTAAGGCTGGGTCAGCATAAATTGGAAACTGTAACAAAAATATGCTAACTAAGCAAAATAATATTATTTTTATCTTCATAAAATTTTAGTCTTCTTATAGTATATAGTCTTGTTGATTATAACATTGATAATCGTTTACGAATTGACCATTCTGCCGCAAATAATATGACTGCCAAAGCTAACAGCCAAAGCTTATTCCATATTTGAAATTCACTTTTCTGTAATTTCATTCTATCTTTAAAATTTGATAAATTTTTAATATCTTGGACTACTGATTTTGAATTTTTTGGCATGTAAAATTTTCCCCCTGAATTTTCAGACAAAGCACTGAGCAAGCTTTTATTCATTGTTAAATCAAGATATTCAAAATTAATTAAACCAACAGAAAATCTTCCTTCATCTTTCGCAAATTGAGTCCCATCAACAATAGCATTAGCAAAATAAGAATAATCTCCTTTGGGTAATGGTGGAATTTTCAAAGAATAGTTGCCGTTGCCAAGCGATGGAATTTGCAAATTTTTAACAAAATTTTGACCTTTAATAGTTACTTCAATTTGAGCATTATCAATTGGATTAAAAGAATTATCAAACGCATTTGCTATGAATTCAATTTCTTCACTTGTTGTATAATTTTTCTTGCTTGTTTTAACAAAAAATTGCTTTTCAATGCTTGATATTGAAAGCCATCGCATTGCATTGTTCATAAACACATTAAAAAGGTCAATTTGGTCGGTATTACCTTTTGAAACTTCACCACCATAACCTGCTAATTTCCATTTATATATGCCCGAAGCTAGCAATGCTAAACTTTTATTACCTTGCAGTTCACGCATTATTAATATTGGTTCTGAAAGTTTCACATTTTCTATTTTCATATTCGCCAATACTTTACTTTCTATTTTTGCATTTATAAAAGTTTCTGTTTTATATATAGAAGGTAAATTTTCCCACAATTTTTCTGAATTACTAACGCCATCAACTCTTAAAATTGGATTATCGCTTATATTTATTGGCTGAATATAGGTGTTGAATTCTCTATCTGAACTGGAAACTACATCAAAAGGTAAAAATGAAGATATTTTATTTAATTTTTTATAATCTAAATCTGCACCGGCTAAAAATAATAATGGCTTGCCTTTGGATAATTCCTGAAAAAGTAAACTCAATACATTATCAGGAGTCTGTTTATTTGGGAAATCAACTAAAATAAAAAGTTGAGCATCGGATAAATCTTTTGCTGTTGGTTGTGTATAAAATTCACTCCCTTTCTTCTGTATAAATAAATTAATCTTCGCTTCTTTGTCTTGCGATAAATACTGGTTTATAAATGATACATCGGGAGTTGGAGCACTGGAAAATATCGCAATATTTTTCTTATTCTTAATTATTTTAATATAAACTGATGAAAAATTATTCTCATAAGAAAATTCATCTGGCAAGTTATCTATTTTAAATGATAACTTATGAATTCCTTCTGTTATTGGTGTATAAATAAATGATTGCGAATAATCAGTTTGTTCCTTAGTCAAATTTATTGTTTTGGTATCAATTTGTTTATCGTCTTCAAAAAAGGTGATTTTTTCAGAATTTGAATATCCAGTCGATTTTATATTTACAAATATTTCTAATGGAGTATTGACAAAACCTACTTCAGCAGAAATTATTGATTTCACAGATACATCTTTCGGGGCAAGTGTATCACCAATACCTATTGTAAAAATTGGTTTCTCAAAATTTTCAGGCGAATATAATGGGTTTCGCCCTGAATTTATTGCTCCATCTGATATTACTAAAATTGCTTGTATATTGTCATCTTTATTAGAATTTCGTATTCTTTCTAATGCTTGCGATATATCTGTTATTTGACCTGAAAAATTTATACTATCAGCGGCAAAATTATCTATTTGATAAGTTTTATTGGCAAATTTATAAAATTCGACATCCTGTTTAAATTGTTTAAAATCAATCCCATTCAACAAGCTATCAACAATTTCTTTTCTATTTTGGCTTCTGTCTTTCATCCCATTAGAAATTGAATTATCAATCAATACTGCTAATTTTGGACTTAAAATTTTTGCTTTGGTTCTAATAAATGCTGGTTCAAACAAAATAAAAAGCAAGATTATCATTGCTAATGAACGCAAAGATATTAACAATGCCTTGGAATTCCTTGATATTGGTGGAAGCGTATGAAAATAACTATATATTGTAAAGGAAATAAGTAAAATTGAAAATCCTATAAATATCCAAATACTACCAGTTAAAGAAAATGAAGTTGTTTCCATATATTTTTTCTTGGATTGACGAAAAAGTTAGAATTATGGTTTAACTTGATTCAACTGTTGAAATTTTCTGATTAATTTAATGAAAGTTTGGAATAAGTATATTCATCTAAAACATACTTGCAAAATTTCTTTTTTTCTAAATTTAATTCAACAGAGCATATTTATTATCCCGCCTTAATAAAAAATAATATGTATAAGATTCTCCACACTATTCTATAAAGTGTGTAATTAAATTGAATTAAATTGAATTAAATTGAATTAAATTGAATTAAATTGAATTAAATTATTGCTAATTTTGTAACAGTTGTTTTGAATAAAAGGTTTTTTTATATAAAATTGAATTGAACTAAATATATATTGACAATTTATTTGTGTAATATTAATACTTATAACTTCTCAATAGGTAATAACTTTATATAGTAAATTGTGTGAGAAGCAATACTATATTTACTTTTTTTAACAAAATATATTAAACTTAAAGGAGTAATTTAATGAAAAACAAAATATTAGTTATAATAAGTTTTTCTGTTCTATTATTTATGTATAGTAACATCTATGCAGGAACTGGAACAGCAAAACCTATCACACATTGTTGGCATACTGCCATTCACTATGTATACGCTCAGCCGTGTTTTGGGGAAGGAACTGGATGTACTGTCTGCGAAACAGTACTAATTATTTATCCGTTTTCAATGTCGGCTTATGGCAATGGGACTATGTTACAAATACCTATTTCAGGAGCTAGTCATCAATGCACGCCGGACACAACAACAATATCTCCTTATGAACAAATATTCTCAAGCGAAAATTATACTTTTGGTCCGGAATCTCAATTGGTCATTGAAACATGCGATAATCCAGATTTAATTGGCTTGACTCTTGACGTAGGTGGTATGACAACCGACAATAATGGAATTCTAAATTATTATTTACCTTTTTAATTTTCAATTAAAATGTTTAGGTATTTCTTTTATTATAAGCAACTATTTGTTATTTAAGTATAAAAGAAATACCTTTTGTATTTATTTTAAGGATACTATTTATGAAAATAACTTTAAAATCTTCTATTCTTTTATTGTTCATTATTACAAGCAATAATATTTTATATTGCAGTACCAATAAAGTTACTGAATACTCAACTAACAGTATATTACCGAAGTTTGATACAACAAATTATTACGATGCAAGACTCTATTTCTTTTTGACATATCCATCTTGTTCTGTATGTATTAATGATATGGATTTATTATATCAAATTGTAAAATCTACATATAACAATAGATCAATAGAAATAGTCGGAATTATTAACGGTCCTACTCCTTCATCTGTAATTGATATAGCAAAGGCAAACAAATGGGAATTCACAACACTTTCTGATGCTCTTAATGTTTATTCAAAAGAATTTAAAATAAAAAGTCATAATTCATTTCTTTTACTTAACAATAATGGTAATTTAATACAATCTGGTGAATTTGCAACACCAACATTTAATTTGGATAATATTTTATCAGATATTAATAAGTTAATTAAAGAAAGAAAGGAACATAATAACACAAATAGCAATAATTCAATTCAAGAAATTAAAAATATAGAAATAAAACTTAAAGGGGAAAGTATAATAAGTCCTAATGGTCAAAGTTGCCTATATTCAGAAAAATATAATAAATTTATTATATATGAGAATTCCCAAGTAAGACTACTTATTGCCGATACAAATGGTAATGTAGAAAAAGAATATAATATTAAAAATATCTTTCATTTCAGCAATCCGTCTTTAATCAATATGAACTTTGAAAAAAATGGGGACAAAATAATTAACCATTTTGTAATTGTCCCCCAAAATGATGATTCGCCACTTAATTCTAATTGGCATAAAATCATTGAGTATGATATACTAAAAGATATCTTAAAATTAGTAAGTTTACCATATATTGATTCTTTGCCATCTGATGAATTAAACGGTCAGATATATGCTAACACCTTTGATAATGGATTTATCCTAACTGGAATTACAAATAATAATTCAACCAATACAACAACACTATCTTTACTTAATAACAAAGGTTATTTGATTAAAAAAGCAGGTAAACTTGCATCTCCATACATCAAACTGCATCTAAATAGCTTATATCGAGAATTTTTAATATCAGACAACAACAATTATTATTCTTGGCAAAACGGAGATTCTATTATTAATAAGTTCGATAAAAATTTCAACATTATTAATAGTGTTGAGTTATCATTTGCAAATTCAAGAAGATTGACTAAGATGCCTGAGCCTACAATAATAAGTAAAAATGATGCATCTATGACAACTTTTTTAAATAACACCAGCCTTAGCTGGAGTTTTGCAATTGATAAAGTTAAAAATCATTTTTTAACTTTAATTAGAAATTATACATTTCCAAAAGGTGTTACAGAATTGTTTTCTCCTTATGCAAAAAATGAGTATTTTTTAAACATTTTTAATGAGAATGGAAAATTAATTTCTGATGATATTCTTTTAAAAGATAAATCCCCTACTATTATATATTTTAATAATAACAAAATATTTGTATCCTGTAATGATTATGATAAAATACAAATTAAATTATATAAATTTCAAAACAAATAATAACAAATGCAATTCTTTTATATAAATACCAAAAATAATCTATATCTAATATCATTTTTCATTATATTAAATTTAATATTAAATTTAAATAAATTACCGTTATTTTCGCAAGAATACTCTAATTTAATTAATGGAATATCCTTATATTCCTTGGCAGCCTGATTTAAAATTGCCGCCAGATTCAGATAGCGTTAAGTTAAACAATAATATATTTATTTTAAAATATAGATATTTCGTTTCTGATTCAACCAATAGGATAATCTACATCGAAAAAATAATTGGATTATCATCAAACTCTTCAATAGATGATTGTATAAATATCTCTCATAGTGTTAGTGAATTTATATCAGATTTATGCCTTGCTTTCCTTGCAAAATTTAGTCTATTCTTACCTCCCAAAAATAATAATGAAAGTTTGGAACTATCATTTATTACGGAATCTTGCTGGAAAATACCAAGAATAAATATTATCCACAATTCCCAGATAATGGAAAGTTGCCCATCTGCTAAACTTTACAAAACATCTGTAAAAATTTTAAATGAAAATATGGCAATAAAACTATCTTTAAGAAGAAACCAACTTGATTTAAATGATCCTTGCAACAATAGAACTTATAAAATAAATTCATCAGATTGTTTCCCTATTTGGCAATAAAATTTAACAAAAAATATAATTTTAATTGTAGTAATTTTACATTTAACATATAGATTATAACAAATTTAGTATTGATTTAACTATTTTGAAAATTTTCTTTTTAATTTTGAAAAAAACAATTTGAAAATATGAAAAACTTAACAACCTTTACACTTTTGGTATTTGTAATTAGTATATTGTCTATGAATAACTTGTTATCTCTCGGAGATAAGCAAACACAGCAACGTACATTTTATTTGGATTATATAATCAACCTCCAAATAATGCCACAAAGTTCATCTTTATCAGGACAATCCGAAGTAACCTTCCACCATTACGACGGGAAGGAAGTGCAATTTAAACTGCTTAAAAGTTTACAAATAGTAACAATAAAATCAGAAGATTTAGATTACACAATTGACGAAAGCAACCCCGATTACAATACAATTAAATTTAACAAAAAAGCTCAATCTCAAAATTTAGAACCTATAATTTATTTTTCTTATGCAGGTAAAGTAATGAATTTGCCCCAAGAAACAAATTTGAACCAAAAGCATTCGAATTCATTAGGAATAATATCACCCAAAAATGACGAGGGAGTATATTTACCTGCTGGTTCATTTTACCCATCAATAGAAAATTCATTGAGCGTTTTTGATGTTACTATAGGATCACCAAAAGATTACATAATGATTACCAGTGGCAACGTAATAAAAATATCCTTTATAAATAATGATAAAAGCAATACTCCTGATAAACAAATAGAATATAAGACCAAATTCCCCGATGATGAATTGACAATTGTCGGAGGCAAATATGTTGAATATATAAAACAAAAAAATGATGTAACTTTTGCACTTTATACTTATGATAGCACTAAATATGCAGATACATATTTAAATGCAGTTTTAGAATATTATAATATATATACTAATTTATTTGGAGATTATCCATTTAATAGATTTAGCATAGTTGATAATTTTTTTGCAACAGGTTTTGGTATGCCAGCATATACATTGCTTTCAGGAAAATTGTTAGCAATGCCTTGGGTAACATTATCACCCGGCTCGCTTGCACACGAATTTGTTCATAATTGGTGGGGCAATAGTGTTTATGTAGATTATAATGGTGGAAATTGGTGCGAAGCCCTTACCACATTTTCAGCAAATTATTATTATAATGTAGTAACAAACAAATTAAACGATGCTCTTGACTGGCGAAAAAAAGCATTGATGTCTATCGATGCATTAGCACCAAACAAAAATTATCCTGTGATTGATTTTAAATATCAAGAAAATATGGACGATGCCGTTATTGGTTACCAAAAAGGCGGCTTTATTTTTTATGAAATTATGAAACTTATAGGGAAAGATGCATTTTTCACTGCATTAAAAGATTTTGCACAAAAATATCGTGGCAAACGTGCATATTGGAAAGATATTATCAACGAATTTATTGAATTTACTCCAAAAGATTTTACTAAAAAATACAACTTAGAAAAAATTATTCATCCATATTTATATTCAAAAGATGATGAAAGTATTAAATTAAAAGAAGTGAAAAAAAATAATAATAACCTCGAGATTACTATTGAAAAGAGCCAAGATTACACAACATCATTGCCAATTAAATTTATTGGAAACAATCAAAGTAAAATTGAATATTTTATAGTTTCAGGTAATACTGCAAAAATAAATTATAAGTCAAGTTTCAATAT
The DNA here is from genome assembly GCA_021780815.1 of Bacteroidota bacterium. Classification (GTDB taxonomy): domain Bacteria; phylum Bacteroidota; class Ignavibacteria; order Kapaibacteriales; family UBA2268; genus GWF2-33-9. The sequence goes on from JAJXYC010000015.1 coordinate 447,790, forward strand.
AAATGAAATTTCAATTGACCCAAATTACGAAGTACTACGTAAATTATATCCTTGGGAAAAGCCTTTTAGTTTCAATCAAACTTTATCATCGAATCCAATAATAGTAATTCCTGACGAAACGTCTCCAAATTATAAATTAGCACAAGAATTTTACAAAGAAATGGTTGCAAGCAATTTTAAATGTACCGTTAAAAAAGCAAAAGATTTAACTGAAAATGATATTAAAAATAATTCTTTGTTATTATTAGGGACTTCACAAGATAATTCATTAATTAAATCTGTTGTAAAAAACTTTCCAAAAGATATAAAAATCCAAGATGAAAATATTTCATATTCAGATAAAAGCAACTCAATCAAAGAAAGTATTTTATTAATCAGCACAGACCATCCCACAAATCCAAATCATTACTGCACAGTAATTTATTTTGATAATTTACCAAGTTTTGAACCATTAAAGAGATTATTCCATTATCAAAGTTATTCGTTAGTATTACTTTCTTTGAACAAACCAGGACGTCCTTTGTTCAGCGAAGAAATATTCCCAAATGTAAAATCTAAAGAAGAATTAATAAAAGAGGTTAATTAAACACAATGCAAAAAATTGATATTCCATTAACTCCAGCAATTAGACATATTAATTCAGCAAAAATTAAATTTGAGCCTTTTCAGTATGAATATAAAGAAAAAGGAGGCACCAAACAAACTGCCGAAGAACTCAAAGTTGATGAACATTGCATAATAAAAACTTTAATATTTGATGCCGAAGGGAGTTTAATCATAGTTTTAATGCACGGAGACAAAGAAGTATCTACAAAAGAACTCGCAAGAATAATTGGAGTAAAAAAAATTGAACCTGCAGAACAAAAGAAAGCTATGAACGCAACTGGTTATCAATTCGGTGGAACAAGCCCTTTTGGAACAAGGAAAAATATGCCTATTTATATTGAAAAATCAATATTGGATTTAGATGAAATTTATATCAATGGTGGTAAAAGAGGTTTAATTATAAAAATTACAACAAAAGATTTATCCACCCTTTTAAATTATGAACTTGTTAATGTAGGTATATAATATTTTATTTTATATGCCTACATTAAATGGCTCTAATGCTCGTAAAAGCAATTCTTTGTTTTGACAATAAGATAAAACCATACCATAATTTGTAAATGGAATATTTTGCGATATTGCCATCTCCAATCTGCGGTAATATTTTTGACGGTCAGTCATACAAGAACCACAATGTATAATCATTTGATATTTTCCCAAATCATCAGGGAAAGTTCTACCAAATGAAAACTCAAAACGGAACTTTTTATTTGTTAAATTTTGAATTAATCTTGGTAGTTGCACTGTGCCAATATCATCACATTGTCTATTATGGTTACACGCTTCTGCAATTAAAATTAAGTCCTCTTCTTTTAATAATTCATCTATTTTATACGTACTATCCCTCAAATAATCAATATTCCCATAAGTCATAAAGTTAGTCATTGCAATTGAAAAAGAGGTTAGTGTTATATCCTTTGGTAACCATTTCCCAACAACATCAAATGCTTGCGAATCAGTAATTACAAATTGTAATCCTTCCTTAGAATTTTTCAAATTATTAATTAAATTAATAAATCGCTCTTTTTCAATATTTTGAGATACCTCATCTTTGCTACGAGCAGATTTTAAATCCATACGGTAAAGAACAGGAATTGTAAAATTTCGTAAAAGCCTTTCAACAACAATTTCTTGTGGTCTAAGCAATCGTAACTCCGGTGTTTCTTCATCCATCGGTATGTTCAAAAATACCATACCTTTTGATGATAATTTCGGGAAAATATCAAAGTTTTTATTTGGAAACTTAAAATTACTTAAAATGAATTGTATTAATTTATTTTGTTCTGTAAAATCAGTAATATCAAGGCAAAGTGAAGGCACATCAAATTCACTTTCAAATCTTTTGCGATAATGCTCTATTTGTGATTCATCAATATTTGCTTTGTCTTTAATTAAATTAAAAATAAGCAGAACTTGCTTGTTCTTATTTAAAGTATAATCAAGTAGCTCCTTTTCAATTTCAAAATTATTCGTCTTAATAAGTTCATAAAAATCAAAAGTAAGCAAACATAAATCTGATTCTTCTAAAGCAATAAATGCTTTTTTACGTTTTTTTTCTCCTAAATCACTTTCTTCGTTGATGCCAGCAGTATCAATAATTTTAACAGGACCAAGAGAGTGTATCTCCATCAAAGTAACAACATTATCAGAAGTAGTTCCGGGAGTTGGGTCAACTATTGCAAAATCTTTTTGACCACTCAACAAATTAATCAAACTTGATTTACCTGCATTAGTTCTCCCGATTATTGCTATATTAGTTCTTTCAATCATATTTTACGAGCTTTTCTAATATTCTTGGAATAAATTAACCAGCATCTTCTTCTAATTGCGCAAGTAAATTCCAAATCTCTTCATTTGTTTGCATAGAAAGAAGTTGCTTCTGATTATCATCATTATTAACAATTTTTGATATTTTACTTAAAAACTTTAAATTCATTGCAATTTGATTTTCAGGACCAATTAAAAAGAAAATAAGTCTAACAGGTTCCATATCTAATGCCTCGTAATCAATTGGTTTAGAAAGTGTTACAAGAGAAGCAGTAAATCCTTTGGCATAATGAGACTTCGCATGCGGCAAAGCAAACCCTTTTCCTATACCTGTAGATAAAACTTTTTCTCTTTCCATTACATCTTGGTATGCTTTTTCTTTATCTAATATTTTGCCTGTAATTGACGCAAGTTCAATCATATATTTAATTATTTCTTCTTTCGGCATCGGATTTAGCAATGCCACAATTGCTTCTTTGTCTAGAATATCAATTATTTTCATTTTTTAATTTTATTATATAAAAATCATAAATATAGTTTACAAAATTATAAAAGAAATAAATATTAATTGAAAATTACAAATAATTTACTTATCGCAATTTTTCAATTTTGAAATTCAGCAATGAATTATTTAAAAACTTAATAAATACTTGAAAATAAAAAACTACATTCTAAAACCAGAAAAGCGAAATTCGAAAGGATAAAGAATGTAAAATTTAGTAGGTCGTCCAAATCCAAATTCAAGAGCAGGAGCTGGTAATTTAAATAAATTTAGTCCTTGTTTTAACCAATTCCAAAAAGGTGGTCCATCGGGTAAAAGTTTAACTAAATCATAATCTATCGCCAGAATAGCTCGGCGATTTCCCCAAACATCATGAGAAACAGGGTCAACTTTATGCGGGTCGCTTGGATATTTAATAGGGTCAACCATTGAGTATGCCGCATATCCTATTGTAAGTTGCATCCAAGAAGGCATATATTCTTTGACAAAGCCACCAAATAAATTTTGTAAATTTACAGTCCACCAAAAACTTTGAGAGCTGTAATCGTCGATAAACGTATCGTGTGGCTTACGGTCTTCTTCACCTAACCAATGAGGGTTAACATATTCAAATTTTGGTGAAAAATTCTGCAAAACAGGAAAATAGTGTTGCAATAAAAAGTAACTTGAACCTAATACATCAGCATAAAAATCAGAAGGCGAAAAGCCAAAATCTTTGCTGAACCCATCAAGAATCTCTATATAAGTCATATAACCTAACCCTAATGCAGAACCAATAATTGTTGCAGTCTCCCAACTAAAACCTGATGTCTGCAAAGCCTCTGACATTACATAACTTGTGCTATAACCACCAAAAAAATGTCCGAATTTATCTACCCAAAGGCAATATTTTATATCTTCTTGAATGTTAAAAGGTCCAACACGTTTCCAAATTGTATTTTGTTGCATTTCGTGTTGAATATAAAATACTCCTGCATAAAAACTTCCAATTAATGCAGCATTTAAAGGTCTTATATCTGTTTTCAACAATGGTCTATCCCCTGTCATAGTATAGCGAGGATTATCGGCATACATAAATAATGAACTTGGGACATATTTATCTGAATCGTTATCGCTCTGTTTTATATTAGAAAATTTATCATTTTCAACTCCATCGTATTTGCTTGTCATATAATCACTTGCGAAGTTTTGATTTAATATTAAGCTGTTTTTACTTTGTTCTACAAAGTTATCTTCATTAAAATCACTTTTGAAATAAAAATTTTTATCAAATATTGTTAATTTTTTGGTATTATTTTTGATAAAATTTGAATTAAATATATTAATTTTGTTATAGTTAAAAAAAGTAATTTGTGAAAATAAATTTGTTGAGATTAACAAAAGCATAGAAATTGTTAGAGTGTGTTTTGTTTTCATTATTTTTTTTTACAAAATTAATTAAAGTGTTTTAAATATCGATAAAATTTTAATTGAAAATGGCGGATATTTCTGAAATATTAAAAGAGGCAAGAGTAAAACGAGGTTTTTCTGTCGATGAATTAAGTGATAGAACAAAAATTCGTAAATCAATAATAGAAAATATTGAAAATTCCAATTTTGATGATTTTCAAGAAGTGTATTTAAAAGCTTTTATTAGAAGTTTAGCAAAAGAATTAAAAATAATTGAATCACCTGAATTTATTGATGCTTACAAAGATATTGCCAAAATTTTATCCGTAAAGAAATCTGTTCATCTTGAACCCACAAATGATGACAAAAATACTGATAGCATTAAAAACACTAAAAATGTTAAAATAAATAAAGAAAAAAAGGAAACTGAAAATAAACAACCCAAGCGAAATGTTTCTCTAATAGTCGATGATGTGAGTTCGGCAGAAACAAAACCTGAAGTTATAGTACCACAATTAAATTCAACTGTTTATTCTCCAAAACCAGAGACAGCAAAACTTTTTAGAAAAAAACCTAAATTCTCAACTAACTTTTGGATTTATACAGCAATTATCGCATTTGTTGCTATTGTTTTATTTATTACTTTTTATCCAATGACAAAAGATACAACAATAGAGCCTGTAAAATTAGATACTTCCAAACCTACCAGTACCGTTGATATTAAATCTCCAACAGGTACAAAGGAAAACATTATGCAATACTTCAAAACTAATGATAGTTTAATTTTAAAAGCAGAACCTTCCGATACTGTATGGGTAAGCATAATTATAGATAAGACCACAAAATCGCCTATTTCAATTTTAATGCCTAACCAGACCTATCAATGGTCAGCTGCCGAGGAATTTAAAATTTCACACGGCAATGCAGGCAAATTAAAACTTTATTTGAATGATAAACTCCTTAATCCTTTTGCTCCACCGGGTTATATTGCAAAAGACGTTATTATTACAAAAGAAGGAGTGAAAAATCCAAATCAACAACGAATTGATTCTATACGCACGCAAAGAAAGATAAAAGCAAAAGAAAAAAATAAGCAACATGAGCTTCGTTCAATTGAACCCAGCAGTATTGAGGATTTAAATAAACACTAAATTCCACTTCTAACAATATCGTGAAGCCTAATGACACCAACTACTTTTTTGTCAGAATTTAGTACGGCAATAGAATTTATTTGGCTTTCTCTGTTTTCCATGATTGCTAATGCAACATCAAGATAAGCAGTGTCTTCAATTGTAATTGGATTTTTAGTCATAACATCAGAGACCAATAAATCTTTTATTTCGTTATGTTTAGTTAATGCACGTCTAACATCACCATCGGTAATAAATCCTTTCAAATTAAGTCCATCATCTACAACAACAGCACAGCCAAGTTTCTTTTGAGATATTATAATAATAGCATCACGAAAACTTGAATATTCACTTAAAATAGGCAAATTGTCGCCTGAATGCATTACATCTTTGACTTGCAAATTAACTTGCTTCCCTATTGTTCCAAGTGGGTGAGTCTTTGAAAAATCTTCTAATCTAAAATTTTTAATTTTTGCTGCTATAATTGAAATAGCATCGCCAATAACTATTGAACTGGTAGTACTGGAAGTTGGCGCAATATTGAACGGACAAGCCTCTTGCGTAATAGATGCTTCCAAAATTACATCAGAATTATAAGCCAAAAACGATTGTATATTTGTAACAATAGAAATAATTTTGGCACCCCTTGATTTAATAAATGGAATTAATCTTATTATTTCTTCGGTACTTCCACTTTTTGAGAGCAACACCACAATATCATTATTTTGGATAATTCCTATATCACCATGTAAAGCTTCAACTGGATGTAAAAAGACAGCAGATATATTATAACTTGAAAGAGTTGCCGCAATTTTTTTTGCAATTAATCCTGATTTACCTATACCAGACAAAATCACTTTGTTTGCTTTGGATATTAATTTTGCCGCCTTAAAATAATTATCGCTAATTTTAGCTTTTGCTAAAATTAGCGACTCAATTTCAATATTAAAAATTTCCTGAAATTGTTCAAGAAAATTTACATTACTTTTTCTTAATTCATTTTGCATAATTATCATTTTTGATATTTACAAAAATACAAATTAAGGAAAAAGTGAAGATAATTTTCAACCTGGGGGCCAATTCATTTTTCTACCACCTATTAAATGCAGATGAAGATGAAAAATAGTTTGACCCGCACCTTCATTTACATTATACACTAAACGATATCCATCAGAACTAATACCTTTTTCATAAGCCAATTTCTTTGCAAGAAAGACCATTTTGCCTATTAATGGCATATCTGCTTCTGTTAAATCATTAATTGTAGGAATCACTTTTTTGGGAATGATTAAAATATGTACAGGAGCCTGTGGATTTATATCGTTTATTGCAATTAAATCATTATCTTCAAAAACAATATCGGCAGGAATTTGTCGATTGATAATTTTTGTAAATAGAGTTTCAGCCATAGTTATATAATTTAAGTTTATAAAAAAGAAACTCCTTGATTACAAAGGAGCAACCAAGGAGTTTCAATTTATTGACACCTTACTATTTAACGAGTGTCATCTTTCCAGTCAAAACTTTAGAACCAGATGTTAAACGATAAATATAAGTACCGTTTGCAACTGGAGTACCGTCTTGATTTGTACCATCCCAAGTGTAAGAATAAGTGTTTCCATCTAATTCGTCAGAAACTAATGTCTTAATAACATTACCGTAGATATCTACAACATCTAATGTAGTAAATTCGTGTTGTGGCAATGTAAATTTAATCATAGTTCCAGCACTGAATGGGTTAGGACTGTTTGGTTCAAGTGACATTTCGTTAACTGCACCGAAAGTAATAGTAACAGGGTCGCTTGCGGAACAAGATTGAGTTCCATCATTATCAACTTGACGTAAACGATATTGATAAGTTTGGTTAGCAACAACATTTTGGTCAAAGAATGAATAATGAGTAACAGAAGAAGAATTACCTTTACTTTCTTGGAAACCAATTTGGTTCCATGGAGTAGCGGCATCAGTTCCTTCTCGTTTTTCAATCCAGAAGCCGTGATTGTTGTTTTCAGAAGCAGTTGCCCAAAGCAAATCAATTCCAGATGTACGAATTTCAGCATGGAAACCAGTTAACTCAACAGGTAAATCATCTGAACACCATTGATAAGTATCAGCTTCTTGACCATAAGAACGAGGTCCAAAATATGGACGGTGCATTGGTAACCAAGTACCTTGTTGCAAGGTCTGAGTACAAGAATTAACTAAATTCATCCCATAATGGAAACCATGTGGATACATAGGGTTACCTACAACAGGAGAGAATTGTCCCCAATTGCCTGACAACATACCATTTTCAGCCGCAAAGAAGTTATCGTTAACTAGCTGTTCATTAATGTTTTTAACACGGAAGTTTGGATCTAAGTTAAATGAGTTACCATTTGTTCCGTATTGTCCCGTTGGAGCAACAAACGTGTTCATAGTTCTCATACCACTACGAGAAGCAGAAGCACCTAAATTTAATCCGTATTCACCTAATTGAGCAATAGAAATCCAATAAGTACCAGGTTGAAGTTCAACACCGCCATTAGGTAATTCTTGTATAACGTATTTTTCAAAACCTAATAAATCATTGTAACCACGAGTAGTTTCAATCCATGTGTTTGGTATAATTGATTGATTTGGATCCCCAGGGACTCCTCCTCTGTCTTTATAAGTTAATACTTGAATTGGTTCTGGCGAACGACTCAATCCAGTAAAGAATGTTTCATAACCACGTAATGTATCTGTATTCAAAACAGTAAACTTAACAGCTATTTCACCTGATCTATCTCCACCAGTTACACCAGCAGCATCTTGAATTGGGTCAATAGCACGCCATCCACTACCACCTGTATAGTTACTTGCTGAGAAGTTCAAACCTCTCCCTGGAACTCCAACATCACCACCAACATTACTTATTGGCTGATCTACAATTGGGTCATAGGCAAATGAATTACCAAAACGTAATGTTAAGTTAGTAAAGTTTGTATCATTAACTGAATTTAAGTCTTTCTCAGACATAATAACCATTGCTTGAAGTTTATAGCTTGCAACCGAATCTCTTTGACTCTTACGAGCATTCCACGCAGGCATACTAATTTCAATTTGACGACCACCATTCAAATTAGAGATATTTTCAGTACGGCAATAGATAGGATCTTTTTCTGCGTCTCCACTACTATTTGTGCGGAAAATCTTTAATTTAATAGACATTGCAGGAGCATTTTTAGCGGAATTGTTACTTAAAGTAACAGTAATTGGAATACTTGTCGCTTGTGATGCTGGTGCTTCTGTATAAGGCCATTTTACATTTACTGAACTTACTTCTATATCTGGAATTTCTTGTGGAACATTGATACTGATATTATCAATAATGAAATCATCATTATCATCGCCCAACGGAGCTAAAGGATTACATGCACCACAACCATTTGTTGCATTGGAAGCAAATACTTTAACTCTAAATCTGAAATTGAATGCACCTTCATTTTTCCAACTAATGAATGTATCAGGAATAGTTACAAAGTATTTTTTAAATTGATGGTCAATACCGTCATCAAACATATTTGGACGCAAGCCATTTGGTTTAATATTACCATTGTCTTCTTTAGTCAAAGAAGAGTCTTTATCAGTTTCAAGGAAACCAATACGGTATCCACCGCCACCAAGTACAGTAATAGCAGGATTTTTAGCAATAGACCCAGCACCAACTGGCGGAAGATTGAAACGCCTTGGATGAACACTCCAATTTGCATCTGGAATATTTGTAAGTCCATTCAATCCATCGTCGCTTGGTAAAGCAAATTCAACTGCTAATTCATCAGGAGCTGAAGATTCCGCAAGAGCATTTGTATAAGGAGCGAACCAATTACCTTGACTTATTACTCTTGGTTCTGGTCCTACCATAAGACGATCTGCCCAACCACGTGGCCAATCTTTTTGTTTCACAGTTCTTTGAACAGATATTGACAAAACAGAGTTATATTGACCTCTTAAATCAATTGGGAATGAACGAATTTCATCGCCATTACCTGCACGACCTGGTAAACTTGCTGGATTAGGATCTGTTCCATCTAAAGTTACACGGTTCATTTTAATTGCAGGCGAATTTACCGCAATATTTGTATATGTTCTGTTTGTAATGTAACCATTTTGGTCAAAAGTTGCTTCGTAAGAAGATTGGAAGCGTCCTCTTGGTGGAAGTGGATTTTCTGACGCAACTTCACCATCAACTACTTCTGCATCAATATTAACCCATTTCCATACAGATGGCATATTAACTCCATAAACATTATGGAATTCTGTTACATCATCATTGAATGCTGGTAATCTACGCATTACAAATAAATTCAAACTTTTTTGGTCGTCAAATGGCCAAGTATCACCTAGCGATTCTTGAGTAGGAGTTGTTGGTTCTGCAATTACATAAGAACGCATACGACCTATATTCGACGGCATAAATTCATTTGGCTCATACGGTGGAAAATATACTTGAACAAATTTATAAGGAGGAATTCCTTTATAACCTGTTCCATCAAAGTTTGTTTGTGGAGTAACTACATAGACAGAACCATTTTTAGTAACATTTGCAGCCAACCATGCTTGAGCTTGTGGATCTTTACAATATTGGAAAATTAAACCTGGGTCACCACTTGCTGTTGCTGATAAGCAATTTTGGTCAATTGGAACTAATCTGTTATAAATTACTTTTTGTGTTACTTGGTTTTCAATTTTATATCTAACTTGGAAGTTCAATTCTTGTGGAGTAAAGTTAATTCCATTAGGTCCTTGAATATCATTAGTTAAATTTTGAATTAAAGCAACTGGTTGAATAGCACCAATTCTTGGTACGCCAGCAAATAATTCATAATTGTTTGCATTATCAACTTTTACAGGGAATTTATTAATTGGTACCGATAAATCCTTAGTTTCACGAACATAATATTGGATATCTGGTGCACGGAGAACGTTCTTCCATTGCTTAAACATTACTTTTGTTCCACTTTGAGGAGTTTGATAATTATCATCAGAATAGCCACTCAAACGATAATGGTCAAAGTAAACAGTATATTGTTGATATTCTCCATTCAATGCTGGTGTAGCATAAGGATAGAAATATTCAGGAGAAGTTGACTTTGGTGGATAATTTGTTGGGTCATTAGGATTTGGAGCAGGAACTCCAACTGGATAGTTCACGTGACGTGCCCAACCTGAAACTCCACAAATTGTATTTCTTCTAATTGCAGAGTAAGGATAATCATTAAAAAATGACCACCCTGTAATAATATCTACAACTTTCTTGTAAATTATGGTAATACTACTATCTTTGCCATTCAAAACAACTTGTGCATCAAGGGTAACGATATTACCATCATCTGGGTTGATTGAAGAAGGTCTTAAATCTGGATTAAATGTACGTGTACCTGCATAATTCAAACTAACAGTACCTTTTAACTGCATATTAAATACAGAAATAATTAACTTATCAGCAGAAATTGAACGCTTGAAATAAGCTTTACCAAAATCATCTACATTTTTCTTAACAGGATTGAATTGGCTAAGTTCCATATCACCCCAAGCAAAGGCAATCAAAGCTTGTTTTAAATTTGGTTTCAAAGAAGTAAAGCTAACGCCTCTTGCTCTAATACCATCAAGATGTTTAGAAGGACCAGTTGTTGGAGGAGTTGTTGTAACATTAGCAGGATCTTGACCTAATACAGAATAAGTATATCCAAAATCATCACGCACACCATCACCTGTACCAAGTCCACCACCATTATCGGAAAAATTACGACATCTTGTACATCCGAGTAAAGGATCTGTTACAGTTAAGAACCAATCCATACTCATTGGGTCATAAGCACTCATTGAACCAGCAGGAACAATTCTATTCCCGAGGTTATCATAGAAATATCTTCTGTTTGTAAGAGCAATAACACCATTAGTTGATACATAGAAACTATCGTAACGAATACCATTAAAGAAAAAGCCACCTGCAATACTAATTGGCATTGGTCCAGCAATTGCATCATCAGTTGAGTCAATAGCACCATCACCAACAACCGAGTTATCAAAGAAATTAACTAACTGGTCCATAGAATTTGCGGTATTCCTAAAAAATGGTAAACCGTCATCTTTGTGTTGGTCCCAAAAAGTCTTTGGCAAAATTCTTGGACCTGCTAATATACGTGTCCAAGTTCCTGGTTGATACAAAGTATCTGTGTAATTTTGCAAAATATCCCAAGCTGATGTTCCATCAGCATTTTTGTAATCAACAGGGATAATTTCATCAGAATCTACCCAATAATATCCTGTAGATATTGAAGGGATTGTACGTGGCTGCGTAAGCTCACTAAATGGAGCTGGAAAGCTTGTCTGCGAAGGATTAAATGATGGAGGCTCCGACAGATTACTTTTACGCAACAACTCGTTGTCCTCTTTCTTATCGCCCGAATAAGCGTATGTAAAAGAGATTGCAACTAATACGAGAAGGAGAAAAAACTTCTTCATTGTATTACCCATAAATTTAGTTAAACAATTGTTATTAATATTTTTATTATTTGTTTCCATTTTTATAATTTTTATCTTTTAAATCGCCAGCCTTTATCTTCATTTTCAAAAATCCAAGCCACAATTTTCCCTTCATTGAAGGTCTCAAAATTATCCCAATAATCCAAAGTATATGTATATCTTGAACTTGTATCATCGGCAGGCAAAGATTTTGATTGTTCCATTATTATCTTTATAATTCTCTTCCAATCATCAAAGTTAGATGCTCTTAAATCAATCCAACCTTCATAGCACCATTTATTAATATTTTCCAAAGTCAAAGGCAATAGTTCTTCTGCTTTATGAACAGGAATTTTTACTTCTTTACCACGCAAATATTTCTTCCCATCACTTAATAAAACGACTAAACCAACAGAAAGCATTTGTGAGCGAAGAATATCATTATCTTTAATAACCTCCTCAGCTTTTTTAGAAATTTCTGCGGAATCTGTTGCTAAAAACTTATGCATCGAACCTGAAATTTTCTTTATTATATTTGCTTCAAATAATAATTTTGATAAACGAGGAGGTCCAAGCAATTCAAAAGCAATACTTTCTGTGTTAGTTTTATTTTCAAGTTTCACTAATTTTTCTAAAGCAGAACTTCTCAACAATCCACCTCGGTAAGTTGGTCCTAATGTTGCCGCATCTAAGGCGTTAATAACGTCGTGTCCTGTATTTCCAGCACGTATCTCATGAATCAGGTATGTTGCAATTTCTTCTGGCGTAACAATTTCCATTTGCCCTAATGAACTTATAGTTTCAAATTCAGCTCTTGAAAAAGTTCCATTTTCACCTGTATCAATAAATACAGATTTAAAGTGTTCATTTTTTTCTTCTATATTTTCAAAGTCATTGAAAACAATATCTCCTTGAATATTTAGAGCATTTTCTAATTTCATATCGACTAATTCAATTGGCTTGCCTCTACGTTTCACTTCTTCAAACGCAATTTTTTTCCAAGCAATTGCCGCTGTAGGTTTGATTTCTTTAATCAAAGGACCATTTGGAGTTCTTGCGAGAATAAACAAAAGCAAAGTTTGTGCACCTGCAACAGCAGTTTTAGACATTAAAACACGTGAAGGTCTTTCTTCGCTATGGGTATAAGGGATATTAAAGCCCATTCCACCTGTTCCTGCTGTTCCTACTTTAAAATACATTTGCACTTTTGCATCTAACATCGCCTTTTGCATAACTTGAACGTGTCTAATTAATTGAGGAATGTAAGTACTCGCAATAATTTTTTCCATAATATCTACATCAGCATTGCCTTCTTTCATTTGGGCAAGTGCTTTCGCCGTAGTGCTATAAATATCTAAATACGCTATTCCAGTGGCTGTGTTTATACAATCAATTATAATATCTGGGTTGAACTCGGTAATTAAATTGTAAAGGAACATCCGCTTTAAAATACTTTCATCTAAATCGTTAAAAATATCACCGATGAACTCTTTTCTATTATGTGGATTATCGATTACATTTGACCAATCAATATCTTTCCATTCTTCTCTTGCAAAGATATTACCCCATCTCGCAGTAAATTTTGTTGGTGAACTACTATATTCTTTTTGTAATTCAGATACTGCTTCCTCAGCTTCATGTTTTCTTAATGAAGAAATAATTAATGCGGAAGGTGCGAATTTCATAAGCTCATGGCTAATTGCCGAGCCTACTAGACCCCATCCACCAAGTATTAAAATTTTTTTACCAGCAATTTGCATTTCTTAACTCAATTATTTATTTTTGGATTTATTACAAAATCCTAATTTACTAAATATTAATTTATTAACAAAAAATTCTTAACAAAAATATTATATATTGCACTTCAATTCCATTCTTTTTATTTCTACAATTTTTTGTTTTTACAATTTATCCTAATTTAATTAACAATTCAAATTTGATTTTGTAACACAACTTTTTATTTTTTTTTATCTTTTTTTGCAAAAATTTTATAAGCCATTTATTTTAATAGACTTAAAAATCAAACAATTTCGCCTTTAATTTTTCCCATTATTAAAGAAATTAATTTAATATTCATTCTGGCGTTAATTATATCATTTCTACTTTTTGTAATTACAGGTATATAATTATCACTATGACCGAAATAGATATCATCTTCTAATTTTTTCTCAAAAATTACTTCCCTAATTTTTCCTAATTGATTTTTATAAAAAATTTCTGTTTTTCTTTTGGATAATTCTCGCAAAATATTTGTTCGTTCTTTTTTAATTTTTTCAGGTATTTTATTCTGCATCGTTGTTGCCAATGTATTATCTCGTTCAGAGTAAGAAAAAACGTGCAAGTAACTAATCGCTAAATTATCTAATAAAGTATATGTTTCTTGAAAATATTCTTCTATCTCATCAGGAAAACCTGTGATAACGTCAACCCCAATACCTGCATCAGGAATATATTGGCTAATTAAATCAATCTTTGTTTTAAATTGTTCTGCTGTATATCTTCTTCGCATTAATTTTAAAATATTGTTTGAACCACTTTGAAGTGGAATATGGAAATGGTGGCAGATCTTTTGTGATTCAGCAATAAATTTTATAATTTCAGCATTTAATATATTAGGTTCAATAGAAGAAATTCTAATTCTTATATCAATATCGCTCTCTTCTAATAACTTCAGAACATCTAAGAATCTTTTATTTTGAAATTGATATTCCGATAAATTAATTCCTACTAATACAATTTCATTAAATCCATTACTTTTGACTTTTTCAACAGTGGAAATTATCTCGTTAAAAGGCATAGAGCGGAAATGTCCACGAGCCAAAGGAATTGTACAATATGAGCAGTTGTATTCACAACCATCTTGAATTTTTAAAACTGCTCTTGACCGTGAATCTTCTTCATTACTATAAGCAAACTGAAATTGCACATTTTCGATTTTTGAATCTATTATTTTACTTTCATCTAACTTTTTAAAGTCATCGGAATATTTCAATATATTAAATTTTTCGTTATTTGGAATTATTAAATCAGCACCTTCTATTGAACTAAATTGAAAGGGGTTAATATCAACAGCACATCCTGTAATTATCACGTACAAATTCGGATTAATTTTTAAAGAATGCCGAATTGCTTTTCTTGCATCAGCATCTGCTTTTTTTGTTACTGAACAAGTATTAATTACTAAAATATCAGCGTCGTTAATATTATCAGCAAGAAAAATCCCTTGTTCAACAAATTCTTCGGCAATTCTTTGAGTTTCAGCATAGTTCACTTTACAACCAAATGTGGCAAGATATACTTTGTGTTGAGTTGTATTTGCTGATACATTTAAATTAAGACTGCCGAAATTGCTAACATTATTGCTAACATTATTATCATTGTTATAATTATTATATATATCGTTATTGCCCATTTTTGATTATTTCATTAATAATCTCAATACCATCATAAGATTTATAGAACCAACCATCAACAAAAGCTTTGATTGTGTATTTAATATCCGAAAACGAATTACTCCGAAAAATCCATTTTACAGAATATATTAAAGGTCGCAAATTTTTGACTACAAAATTACCATGCATACGGTCAACTGCTATTTGGTTACGAATAAAATAATATCTACGTGGAGTATGCATTAATTTAAATGGCTCTGCCAACAAAAGTCTATCCAATTTTGCAGATGTTAAAATTCCAGGAGTAAACCCTGCTCTTTTAGCTCTTATAAAGAAATCACTATCATCTGCAAAAATAAAAAAATTCTTCTGAGGTAATCCAATTTTTTCAATTACACTTCTATGAAAGAATGCCCCTTCAAATGTTAATCCTTCTGCTGGAATAAAATCTTTATCTAAATCTTCCTGACTAATTATCTGCAACCAAAATGATTTAAATGGATTGGTTAAATTAAATTTAATCGTTTCGTTATAAAACACCGTACCATCAACAGAATAACGTAAAGGTGAATAAATCATTTCTTTCTTACGAGCTTTGAACAATTCTTCTAAACAATTTAATCTCACCACCACATCATCGTCCATTTGCCAAATCCACTCATAACCCATTTCAAAAGCAACTTTAAACCCTGTAAATTGTCCGCCCGAACCACCTAAATTACCTTGTGTAATTACTTTGATTTTAGAGTTATCTTTTTCTAATTTTTGCAAGTAATCCAACGTACCATCAGTTGAACCATTATTTATTACAATTATTTTATCTACTTCTTTGGTTTGATTTAATAAACCGGCTATTACCTTTTTTAGTAATTCCAACCTATTATATGTTATCACCACTGTCGCAACGGAATCACTAATCAATTTCTACTCCTCAATTTTTATATAATATTTTTATTATGTCCAATGTGAAATAAGTTAGAAGAGGCTTCATTCAATATATATTCTTTCACTGTGTTTAACGAATATTTATACGAAGGTATAAATAGTAAATTTTGGGCTTTTTCGAAATCTATCCAAAAATAATCAGTATGCTCCTCAGAAATTTTTACTTCTTGGTCTTCTTTAACTTCAAAAGCAAAAATTGGCGAAAAACAAATTCCATCACGGTGCACGCTATAATAAGTTGCAACTTGTGGAACAACCCAAATATTTAGAATGTCTTGAATACCTGTTTCTTCTTTTACTTCTCTTATAGACGTTTGTAGTGCTGTTTCATCTCCGATAGAAGTTCCTGTACATATTTGCCAAATATTAGGATAAACTTCATCATATTCACTTCTTTTCAAAATTAAAAATTTTACTAAACTTGTATCGTTTTCACGATAAAAAATTACAACTTGAACTGTGTCAGAAAAAATTTTCATTTTTGTCCCTAAAAATTTTGTAAATTACGATTTTTGATTTAATTAAAGAAAAATAAATGGAAACAAAAACTTTTAATCTAATTATAGTTGACGATTCTAAAATGACTGTTGAGACAGTTGCATCAATGATTGAGCATTGCAAAGAACCACATTTTAATATTTTTAAAGCTTATTCCGGAATGGATTGCTTGCGTTTACTTGGCAATCACGAAGTGGACTTAATACTTATGGATATAGTTATGGAAAATTTTGATGGATTTGAAACAACAAAAGTAATAAGAGCAAATCCAAAATATGAAAATATACCTATCATTTTTATGACTGCGAATGACCCTGATGCAAAGATGAAGGAATTCGCCATTACTCATGGGGGTATTGACTATTTACTTAAACCTTTTACCGACAAAGAAATTTGTAATTACCTTGGGCTTTATACACGGTTCCTTGTTCGTGAAAGAATAATTAATAACACGCTTTCCAATTTAAATTTGCAATTAAATAAAGAAGTCATTGAAAAAAATAATGCTTTAAAAGAATTAAAAGAAGCTCTCGAAATTAGACACAAAATGTTTTCAATTATTTCTCACGATTTAAAAAATCCAATTCTTGGATTTAAGACTTTGATTGATGATTATGTTTCTAATTTTGACTCATTAGATATTAAAGATTTTCAGGAATTACTCCAATTATTGCAAAAATCTTCTGATAACTTAGGTTCATTATTACAGGATTTATTAATGTGGGCTAACTTTCAAAGAAATCAAATTTCTTTTAATCCTGTTGAATTTGATTTATCTTATATTGCTAATCAAACTATTGAACAATCTAAATTGCAAGCACAAGCAAAAAAAATTGTAATTGCCTCCCAAATTCCCAGTGAAACTTTTGTGTTTGCAGACCCAAATTTAATAAATCTAATTTTGCGTAACTTAATTAGCAATGCTATTAAGTTCACCCCCTCTGGTGGTTTTGTTACCCTTTTTTCAAAAATTATTAAAGAGCAAAAATTAGTTGAAGTTTCTGTTTCTGATACGGGCGTTGGCATAGATGAACATAGAATTAACAGCCTATTTAATCTTTCTACACAAAAGTCTACATTAGGAACTAACAATGAAACTGGCACTGGTCTGGGACTAATTTTGGTTAAAGATGCTGTTGCTATGAATCGTGGCGAAATTAATGTAACCAGCAAATTAAATAAAGGCACTACTTTTTCTTTTACTTTGCCTTTTGCTGAACATGAAATACACATTGATTTGTAATGTTTTTGAAAATAAAAACTATAACACTTTATTTTCAAACAATCACTTAATTATTATTTCAAAAAAATTTCATAATTTGCTATTCTTAATTTGTTGTTTTATCTTTAATTTAAAATAAAGAATATGAAAATTTATTACTATTTATTTTTATACATATTTTTAATTATTCCGGCAAAAAATATAGCATTAGCTAATGCAGATTCAACAGAAATATTCGCTATACAACCACGAATTGGTATTAATTACAACTTTTATATAGCAGATTTTAATGGATACCAAGGCACAGTAGATTGTGGGCATTTTACAAATGGATTTGGCTGGGAAATACCATTAGGTATTTCATTAGAAAAATATTTCACTGTATCAACTTATGGCGAACTTGGTTTATTTTATAATTTCGGTAAGGGATCTTTAACACAATCAATGTCTTTCCCGATGCGAGATTTAAACAATGGTAATATTGTAGATGTTCAAACATCAAATCAATTAAATATGAATATATCGTTTTTAGAGTTAAATCCTTCAGTAGGATATGATATTTTTCAAAAAGATGATTATTTCACACGTTTAAATGGTGGTTTGAATTTTTCTATTCCTATAAAAAAGACATTTGACCAAAAGGAAGTCCTTTCTTCTCCAAGTAACGCATATTTTGTTAATAATAATAACAATCACGTAAAGGAACGTCCTTTGGCAAGTGGAACAATTACCACTATGAACTCATTATTAATAGCACCAAAAGTAGCAATTGAAACTGTAACAAAAAGTTATGGTACATTTCATCTTTCAATTTCATATTTACTCAATAATTATACAAGCGATGTAAATTGGAAATCTTTCTCTGTACGGTATGAATATGGATATAGATTTTCAATAAAAGAAGCCAAAAAAGAAGCACCAAAAATTATAGAAGTACCACCTGAACCAATTCCTGTAATTGTTGAACCTAAACCAAGTATCACATTAAAAAATCTTCATATCGTAGGACAAATAGAATTTGGCAATGAATTGCTTGCAAGTTTACCTGTTGTTAATAGCGTATTCTTCCAAAATGAAAGTGCCGAAATACCCAACCAATATAAGACAAGAGATTTACCAGTATCTAACTTTTCAGGTGATGCTGTAAAAATTCACGATTATTTATTACCAAGAATAGCCGAAATTGTTGCAAAAAATCCCAATGCTATTGTTACTTTACAATCGGCAACTTCGGGACAAACAAACGAACCAACAGGATTGGAACTGTCAAAAGCAAGAGCCAATGCAGTCAAAGATTATTTAATTAATCTGGGAGTGCCAAAAAATAAAATAAAAGAAGAATCTTTATTAACTCCTAAAAATCCATCTAATCAAGATTTTAAAGAAGGAGTTGCAGAAAATCAACGTGTTGATCTAATTTTAACAAATGCTCCTTTACAAGAATACGTAAATTTGCAAAAATATGCTAATTTTAAAGGAAAACTTATTTTTGATGCGGACGTAAAAAACTTTAAAAATGAAAAAGTTGAAATTGAAAATAATTTAAATAATCAAAAAATACTAATTAATCATGCAGGAACGTACGAAATTCCGCTAAATTACAGATTGCCAGATAACTTTGTTCAAGACACAGCAAAAATTTCTTTCAATTTCAAAGGTCAAGAACAACATTCTGAAAAAATTATACAATACAATGATTTCCCAAAACAACAAGTAAATTTAAATTTAGATAACTTTTTAGCAATTTTACGTTTTGATTACAATAGTAGTAAAATTAGCGATGAAAATCAAGAACTTTTAAAACAATTAGTGGCTAAATTGCCTACTGATGCTACAATTGAAATATTAGGAAGTACTGATGAGCTTGGGACACAACAAAGAAATGCTATTTTAGCTCATGAACGAGCTGAAAACACAATGAACTTTATCAAATCTATTTCAGGAGATAAATTGAATATTGTTATAGGCACTAACAACGATAAATTCCCAGAAGATACTCCACAAGGTAGATTTTTGAATCGCTCTATTAGAATTAAAGTTAAAAAATAATTAAGAAACAATTAATGAAATAACAAGTTTACAGAAATAACTGTTTAAAGGCTTGGAAAGCATTGTCTAAACTTATTAAATCAAGATTATCTTTTTCTTTTGAATTATTTGCAGGGGTTAAAATAATATTTTTCTGGTTCATTGGTCCCCATCGTCTTGGACCAATATTCGGTGAATTTGGATAAAATCCTATAATTTTCTTGTCAAGTGAAGCAGCTATATGTAAAACTCCAGTTGAATTTGTAATAATTCCTTCCGATAAATTTATTAAAGTTATCATTTCTTCTAAATTGATTTTACCACTTAAATTCAATATACTCCGCTCATTATTAACAACATAATCACATAGTTCTTTTTCGCTTTCAACACCAGTTATAATTACTTGGTATTCAGTTTCGCACGTAATTTTAAATGCTAATTGTCTATACTTTTGATTTGACCACTTCGGAGCAGAATCACCTCCACCTGGGTGGATAATAACTACTTTCTTATTAAAATCAAACGGGATTTTATTCTTCAAATTTTCTAATGTCTTAGCAGTAATTATTGGTTTTATAAGCTCGCAATTATAACTTTCATTAGTCAGAAATGAAATAAGATTCAAATTGTATTCACATTCATTTTTTTTGCCTATTTTTCTATGTTCATAGACTTTTTTATTCAACAAAAAAGAATACCACCGATAACCACTTCCTATACGCAATGGTAATTTTACTTGATAAGCTGCCCATACCTCATCAAATTTTAAACGTGGAAAGAAAATTGCATCTAAATTCAAATTGAGCAAAAATTCTTTAAGTTTAATATTTAATTTATCAACAAAATAAAACTCATCTATTGATGGTTGATTGTATAAAAGTGGCTTAACATAACTATTAGCAATAATAATAATTTTTGAATCAGGGAAACTCTGTTTTAAAGCTTTTACCATCGGCAAAGTTAAGACCATATCGCCTAATCTATCTGTACGAATAATTCCTATTCTCTTAATACTTAAATTATTTTTTATTTTTTTGTTCAATTTATTCAATTAATTCGTTTTTAAAAATTATATAATTACAAAACTACTAATTTATAATTTTTTATTTAAAGAAAATGGCAATAATATCTTCAATTTCAGGGTTAAGGGCAACATTAAGCGATGATAGCTTAAATCAAAGTTTAATATACAAGTATGCAAAAGCATTCCATAAATTTTTACAAGATGGAACATTGATCATTGGACGAGATGGTCGTCCTTCTGGTAAATGGATTGAAAAAGTACTAATAGAAACTTTCACCAAATTAGGTCGCAAATATATTGCAATTGGAGTTGTTCCCTCTCCTACTGTTCAATTGATTACACAAATAATGAATGCCGCAGGTGGAATTTCCATAACAGCATCGCATAACCCCGATGATTGGAATGGCTTAAAATTTATTAATTCACAGGGAATATTCTTAGATAAAGATGAAAATATCAAATTGCAAAATATACTCGCTGCTATTCAGCACGAGGATAATGGTTCTTTGGTTCAATCAAACTCTGATTTTAACGAAACTAACGAAGCAAATAAAAACGCTTTAACAGCACACATTGACAATATACTTAAATTACATTATATTACTGATTTTAATATAATAAATAAATTAGCAGAAATAAATTTAACAGCAGTAATTGATGCAGTAAACTCATCAGGTTCAGCCATAGTTCCAAATTTACTCGATAGAATGAACGTAAATTACAAGAAATTATATTGCGATGGCACAGGTATCTTCCCTCATTTACCAGAGCCTTTACCACAAAATCTACAAAAATTATCTAATACTGTTAAAGAAACAAAAGCAGATTTGGGAATTGCTGTAGACCCAGATGCTGATAGATTAGTGCTAATAGATGAAAATGGCATCCCAATTGGAGAAGAAAATACTATTGTGCTTGCAATTTATGCTCTATTGAGTTCAATTGACAATGCAAAAGAAGCGAAAATTGTTGTCAATCATTCTACAACAATGGGGGTAGAATTTATCGCAAGTAAATTTGGTGCAAAAGTTTTTAGGTCATCCGTTGGTGAAATTAACGTTGTTAAAAAGATGATTGAAGTTGGTGCAATGATTGGTGGAGAAGGTAGCGGCGGAGTTATTTTACCTGCTTCCCATTATGGTCGTGATTCGCTCGTCGGAATTTCTTTGATTTTATCATTAATTGCCCGTTCGGGTAAAACTTTAAGTCAATTACGAAAAGAAATTCCTAATTACTTCTTAAAAAAAATTAAAATTGATTTTAATGGAGACCTAAATAAAAAAATTAATTTAATAAAGAATTACTATACCAACCAAGAAATCGTTTTAGAAGATGGGATGAAAATTAATTTTTCGGACTTTTGGATTCAAATTCGCAAATCAAATACTGAACCTATCGTCAGAGTAATTTGTGAAGCAATTAATTCTGACAAGTCCGAAAAAGAACTTGAAAAAATTTTAAATTTAATACAAGTTTAGTTTTTTATAGAAATTAAATAAAAATAAAAAAAAATACTTTTTTAGGTATTTTTTTAGGTATTTTTGTAACAATTAACCTTTTTTTTTATCTATTATATTAAATGAAAGATAATTATGAAATATTAAGTGACGAAGAATTGTTTTCACTGCTTTCAGAAAGCAAAGAGGTGAGTCATATTGCTTTTTCTATACTTTATAATCGTTACTCGAAGATAATATACACTTATATCTATAAATTTTTAGGGAAAAATAAGTTCTTTATTCAAGATATATATCAGGAAGCTTTTATTAGGTTATATAAATTAGCACTTACAAAGCAATTTCAAGATATAACTATGAACAATTTCCATTCATATTTGTATCAAATAGTCAAAAATCTGTGTATAAGCTATCACAACAACAAAGAAAGGCAAGAAAAAATGAAAGAGGAACTGGAACAAAGCAATCATATAAATACTTCAAATGAAGAAGAAACTTTGGAATTAGTGAGAGAAGCCGTTGCTAAATTGCCTTATAATTTACGTGAAATTTTTATTTTAAGCGAGTATGAAGGTCTTTCTTATGATACAATTGAAAAAATAACTGGTATTAAACAATCCAATATCAGAGTGAGAATATATCGTGCCCGCAAGTTAATTAAAGAAATGGTTGTCAATATGAGAAAACAAATGAATAAAGTGAGTTGAAAAATGAATAAATCGGATTTAAATAAAACTGATAAATTGATTAATCAATTATTTGATAAAGATATTAGTCCTCAAAAAAAGGAACATATATTAAAAGAACTTTCTCAATATCCTGAATATAAGAGTGAATTGGATATGTACAACGAGATTAACTCTGCTATTCAAAGCGATAAAGAAATCCTATCGCCTCCTATTGAATTTAAAAATGCAATATTTTCACAAATTCAATCTATATCAGAACAACATTTCAGTAAAGATCCAACTCATTATTCAAAATATATATTCTTTGGCGCCTTATTGTTGTTGTTTGTTTTTGTATCTTATTTTTCACTACATAACTTTTCAAATAATTATCAAACGGTCAATAATCTAAGTAATTCAACAAATAAAACCGCCACACAAACAGAACAAAATCAAAAACAAAGATATACTCAATCTAATAGTTCTATAAACTCTAGTTCCGAGCATATTGAGGCAATTAATAACATATCTAATGATACAAAGTCTAATTCAAATAACTTTGAAGCAATAAAAAGTAATAACAATAAGACATATACAAATCTATTAGATAATATTCAACCAAAAGCACGCAAAATCTCATCTAATGATGATATATCAAAAAATTTAAATGATATAAAGTCCGTAGATAGAGATATAGCGCCAACTCAAGGAATTACTTTTGAAAATACATCTATAACAGACAATAATCAAAATACAAATACTAAGGACAAGAGAACAAACAATATTTTAGCAATGAACAATATTGCCAGTTCCAACCCTTCAAGTAATAAATTTGCAATAATTAATAGTTTAAATAGCGGACTAAATGTATTCCGCCAATTCAACCCTTCTTATGAAAGTCCTAAATCATATATCTTAATTCAATATAGAGGTCTTTCAGCATTGTCAAATCCAGAAAAGAGTATTCAGCCAAACAATGCTTTTCTTGCAAATTATTGTTTAGGAATATTTTTAGAAACATTTAACGAACTATATTTTGGTGCAGAATTTGGCAATGAAACCTTTTCACAAATTTATTTAGACCAAAACACACAAATTAAATATGAACAAACTCCCAAAGTGTTTTATTTTGGAGTAGCAGGTAAATACAATTTAACAGACTATCATTTTATTGGAATTTATCCATCGGTACAACTCTTTGCAGGAAGTTCCTCGCTCGGTCCTGTATTTCGTTCTAATTTACTTTTGCAAAGCAATGCAATATCTAATAAATTCAGCATCTTTGCTGGAATTGAAGGTAGTACTGTCTTATATTCAAACCAAAATGTCTGGTATACTTCTAAAAAATTAAGTATAGTAGGAGGTCTTAACGTCAAACTCTAAATAATATTTTTTATTTTTCACCTAATGTAAAACCCCAAGTTTGTAGAATTTTCTTGGGGTTTTTTATTTTAATTACAAATATACCTATAAAATTAGATTTCTTTTAAAGCATTCGCTCCTGATACAATCTCAATAATTTCTCTTGTAATATTTGATTGTCGTATATTGTTGTAAATCAAATTCAAGGAGTTAATTAAATCACCTGCATTTGTTGTTGCATTATCCATAGCAACTCTTCTTGCTGCCTGTTCAGAAGCATTTGATTCTAAAATTGAATACCAAAAAATTGAATCAATTAATTTAGGAATTAAAGAATTAAGGATTAATTTTTTATCTGGTTCAAATATAAAATTAGTGTTATACTTATCTTTTTTAACTATTTCATTTTTTGTATCAGGTATAAAAGGCAAAAGTTGAGTTTTTGCAGGAATTTGCTTTAATATATTTAAAAATTTTACAGAATAAATCAGCACTAAATCATATTCACCTAAAATAAATCTGTTCTTAATTGGATCAATAATTGATTTGACAACAGGAAATTCAGGATTGTTTGTAATATTTGCAAATTCTTTAATTATTTGGATATTTTGCTTCTTAAAAAACGAAATAGCTTTCTTCCCTATTGGCAAAACCGAAATATTAGCAGATGGATATTCAGCAGGTAGTTGTTCAGAAATTGCCAAATTAGCTTCACGTAACAAGTTAGTGTTAAAACTACCACACATACCTTTATCAGCAGAAATCACAATCACAGCAATATTTTTAATATATTCGTGTTTTTCAAGAAATGGATGCACAAATTCTCCCCCTAATGAATCAATTATAGTGCTAATTGAGGAAGAAAGTTTAGAAAAATAAGGGCGAGAATCTTCAACCATATTTTGAGCTTTCCGCAATTTTGCAGTTGCAACCATTTTCATTGCTTGCGTTATTTTTTGAATGCTTTTAACTGAGTTTACTCTGCTTCTTATATCTCTTAATGTTGCCATTTAATCGACCTTGTTAAATTAAAAATAAATATTATCTTGTAGCAAATGATTATTAATATAATCATCAACACTTTCTTCAAGAGAAGAAAACTGATAATCAACTCCTGAGATCTTTAGTTTTTGCATATCAGCTTGTGTAAAATATTGATATTGTTTTTTAATATCATCAGGCATTTCAATATATTTAATATTAACAGACAATTTTAAAGATTGAAATACAGCAGTTGCTAGCTGCTTCCAAGTATGTGCAACTCCTGTTCCTAAGTTAAATATCCCTGATATTCTTTTATCAAATAGTTGCCAAACTACTTCAACAACATCTTTTACATAAATAAAATCACGTAATTGCTCGCCATCTGCATATTTTGAATTATACGATTTAAAAAGAGAGATTGTTCCCGTATCCAAAGCTTGATGGAAGCTTTTAAATACCATACTTGCCATATTTTCTTTATGGTATTCATTAGGTCCAAACACATTAAAGAATTTGATACCTGTTATTTGAGATTCAAATTTATGATTTAAAACCCACAAATCAAACAAGTGCTTGGAAAAGCCGTAACCATTAAGAGGACGTAAAGAATGGAATGTATCATCATTATATCCATCTTCTCCATTACCGTAAGTTGCCGCACTACTAGCATAAATAAAAGGAATAGATTTGCTTATTGCAAATTCAGCTAATTTAATACTATAATGGTAATTATTCCTCATTAAATAATCAATATCTTTTTCAGTTGTTGAAGAGCAAGCTCCTAAATGGAAAATGGCTTCAATATCTTTGTCCGCAAATTTGTTTAAATTATCAATAAATTCTTGCTTTTGAATATAATTAGAAAAGTTTTTACCGACAAGGTTTTTCCATTTTGAACTTGTTGACAAATTATCTACGACAAGAATATCATTATATCCTTTCTTGTTAAGATATTTTAAAAAGCATGAGCCAATAAATCCAGCACCACCGGTAAGTATAATCATTCCCTTAATTATTTATAGTTTTAAAAAATGAATCGCACACTTCTTTCAATTCTTTTTCAAGAGAATCTGAAATTTGTTTCTCTTTTAAAATAGTCTTCAATATATTTTTATTTTGAGACTTCATAAACTCTAAGAATGCAGATTCGGTTTTACGCACTTTATTAATATCTAAATTATCAAAATAACCATTAGTAGCCGCATAAAATACAGCAATTTGTTGTTCTACAGGAATAGGTTGCAAAGTAGGCTGTTTTAAAATTTCAGTGATTACATAACCCCTACGAAGTCTTTGCTGAGTAGATTTATCTAAATCAGAGCCAAATTTAGCGAAAGATTCAAGTTCTCTAAACATAGCATGCTCGATTTTCAATTTACCAGCAATTTTCTTCATTGCTTTGATTTGAGCATTACCCCCTACACGAGATACAGAAATACCTACGTTCATAGCAGGGCGGATACCAGCATTAAATAAATTAGGTTCTAGATAAATTTGACCATCAGTAATAGAAATAACATTAGTTGGGATATAAGCAGAAACATCACCTGCTTGAGTTTCAATTACAGGAAGAGCCGTAAGCGAACCACCTTTTAATTCATTTGATAATTTAGCAGCTCTTTCGAGCAATCTGCTATGCAAATAGAAAATATCACCTGGATAGGCTTCACGTCCAGGAGGACGACGCAATAAAAGAGACACTTGACGATAAGCAGCGGCATGTTTCGATAAATCATCGTAAATAACAAGAGCATGCATACCATTATCTCTAAAATATTCACCCATTGAGCAACCGCAATAAGGAGCTAAAAATTGTAATGGAGCTGGGTCGGAAGCATTGGCGGCTACAACAATGGTATAATCCATTGCACCTTGTTCTTGTAAAGTTTGTACAATTTGAGCAACCGTTGATGCCTTTTGACCTATTGCAACATAAATACAGTAAACTTCGTCAATCCCATTTTCTTTTGCCTCAGATGTATGAGTATATTTTTGATTTACAATTGCATCAATTGCTACTGACGTTTTACCTGTTTGTCTATCGCCAATAATTAATTCTCTTTGACCACGACCAATTGGTATCATTGCATCAATTGCTTTAATACCTGTTTGTAATGGTTCTTTCACAGGTTGTCTGAAAATAACGCCTGGTGCTTTGCGCTCAATAGGATAGTAATCCTTATATTCAATTTTACCTTTTCCGTCAATTGGCTCACCTAAAGGATTAACTACTCTGCCAAGTAAATTCATCCCAACAGGAACTGATGCGATACGTCCAGTTCTTTTAACCGTATCGCCTTCTTTTACAAGGTTTTCTTCGCCAAACAAAATAACTCCAACACTATCTTCTTCCAAATTCAAAGTCATTCCTACCACATCATTCGGAAACTCAACAAGTTCAGATGCCATCACTTTTTGCATACCATAAACTTGTGCAACACCATCACCAATTTGTAGAACTGTGCCTATTTCATAAATATCTGATTCACTTTCATATCCTGATATTTGTCGCCTTATTATTGAAGATATTTCTTCCGGTTTTAATTCGTACATTTTATACCTAATTTTTTATTTTCTATTTAAGTTTTGATTTTTAATTTGCAATTTCATCAAACAAATCAGATAATTGCTTTTTTATTGATGCATCAAAAAAGAAATCGGCAAATTTTATTTGCACACCACCAATTATTGCTGCATCTTGTTTAAATTCTGGTAAAATTGTCTTGCCTGTCAATTGATTTACTTTACCAACTATCGCTTCTTTCAATAATTGTGAAAGTTCTTTAGCTGTTGAAATTTGCACTTCAAGTAAATTATTCAATTCGTTATATTGTTCTTTATAACTTATAATTATTGCTTTGATATGTGCTTCTCTGCCTTTTTTAATCAACAATTCCATAAATTTAAAAGTTAAATCTGAAACTTTATCTTTTAAAATTTCATTAAATATTGCTAATTTTTTTGATGGTCTAATAACTGGACTTTGTGTTAACAAATAAAAATCTTTTGAAGTATTCAAAAGACCTGATATATTTTCTAATTCATCAAGAACTATTTTTGTAGAATCAAATTCTTTTGCAATATTCAACAAAGCTTTTGCGTAGCGACTTGCAACTTTATCATTTACCATATTATTTAATTTTTAGATAAATTTTCAATATACTTATTAATGAGTTCGTAATCTTTTTCTTTTTCTAACTTTTCGTTAATAATTTTTTCAGTAGCATCAACAACAAGACCTGCAATTTCATATTTAATCTGTTTAAAAGCGGCTTCTTGCGCAAGAGTAATTTCTTTTACCGCATTTTCCATTTTTTCTTGTCTTAATTTTTCAGCTTCTTCTTTCGCTTCATTAATGATTGCATTAGATTGTTCTCTGCCTTTTTGAATAATTGTCAAAACTTCTTTGGAAGCTTCATTTAACTTATTTTGTGCTTCTTGAAGTAATTTTTGTGCATTCTCTGTTGCGGCTTCAGCACTTTTGAT
Organism: Bacteroidota bacterium; assembly: GCA_021780815.1. Lineage (GTDB taxonomy): Bacteria > Bacteroidota > Ignavibacteria > Kapaibacteriales > UBA2268 > GWF2-33-9. Next base: position 476,739 of record JAJXYC010000015.1, read on the forward strand.
AGAATTTTGAATACCATCTTCTCTTGCTTTTAAAGCATTCATCATAGGTTTAAAGCCAAATTTAAGGAGTAGAAAGAGAAAGATTAAAAAATTAATCATCGTCCAAATTAATAGTCCAGGATCAACTGATAATAATTTTTCCATAATTTTTATATTTAAAGTTTATTTTTATATTTAAATTTTCATTTTAAACTTCCTGTTGCGAAAGAAGAAACCTCCTCCACAACAGGTAAAAGTAATCGATTAACAAAGTAAAAAACTATTTAATAGCTAACAACAAACTGATAACTTCAGCAAACAAAGCCACACCTTCGATAAGAGCGGCAGCAATAATCATCATAGTTTGCAATTTACCTGATGCTTCTGGTTGACGTCCAGCAGATTCTAATGCGGAAGCAGCTAATTTACCAATACCAACACCTGCACCAATAACTGACATACCAGCGCCTAAACCTGCGGCTAAAAATGCTAATGCTTTTGGATCCATTTTAAACTCCTAATATATTTATAAAAAAATTTTAAAATTAATGTTCTAAACTATGTTCCGCTGTTGTTAAGCCTACAAATACAGCAGTTAAAATTGTAAAAACATAAGCTTGTATAAATGCAACTAATAGCTCTAATGTATATATAAATAGAGAAAAACCAATTGAAATGGGGACAATTGCAAAAGTATGCAACATAAAAATTAAGCCAAGCAAACTAAAAATAATCACGTGTCCTGCCGTCATATTTGCAAAAAGACGAATAGTCAATGCAAAAGGTTTAGTAAACATTGACAAGATTTCAATTGGAATCATTATAATCCAAATACCCCAAGGTGCTCCTCCTGTAAGTTCTTTTAACCAATGTGAAAAACCTACATGAAATATTGCACTTCCATTAATTACAAAATACGCTATTATTGATAATCCCGCCGTTACAGCTAAATTGCCTGTTGCCGAATGCCCACCAGGAATTAAGCCAAATAAATTCATTACTAATATAAAAAAGAATAAAGCAACAAAATATGGACTTAAAACATCTGCCAATCGTTTACTTGATATATTTGGTCTGACAATTTCATCACGAATATAAAGAACTAACACTTCAAGCATATTTTGCAAGCCCTTCGGTGCTGTCTTTGGTTGCTTTTTATACTTCTTTGCTGATGTAATAAATGCAAATAACAACAATAAAATAGATAGCCATTGGAACATCACTAGTGCTGTTATTGACATATCTAATTTTGGAGGTTGTTGTGTATCTTTTCTTACAATTTGATGATGTATTTCAGTAAACGTTCCCTCCGCCATCATTGATTTCATAGATGGATATAGGTATAATTGTTTGTCGTATAAAATTACAGGCAAATCTATATGAAAAACATTAAAAAAATTGTAACTATGGTGGTCAAGCAAATGTTCTTGCAAAATATCGGAAATTACGTTCCCTTCTTCTTGTTTGGCTTCGCTATGGCTTTGAGTTGTATCTTTTAAATTTACAGATTTTGTTTGTGTTATCTGTAAATTGGAACTCTGTGCCTGCGCTATTCCTACATTTTGCTGAGTTTTTACTTCGGATAAATTTGACATAAGTTTTGTAATTAAAATATTTACAAACTTAATGAATTTTTATAATTAAACAAAATTTCTAATCTCATTTTTTTCGAAATTTATTAATAAACAATACTTCTCCAATTATTTCACAAAAAAAGAAAATTGAAAGACTTATAACAAAAGTGGGATTCTGAATTTTATAAAAATAATTTGCAATAATTAGTAAACTGAAAAGCAAAATTGCTTTAATCACTACTTTTGCTCCAATATTTTTTATTAACTTATTCCAATCAGTAATTTGCAACTTTCTAAAAAAAAACAAAAAAGAAAGGAATATAATACCATTTATTAATAAAGCAATTACAAAAGATAAAAAATCAAATTTCAAGATATTAAAATATTATTTAGAGATGAATAGACAAATTATTTATTATCATTATTTAATTTTCTAATTATTTTCCAAAAGTTGTAAACTCCGACAATAATCCCAACAATAAGAAGAATTACAGTCCAACGTGCACCTGTATTATTATCTACATCTAACCAATGACCAAAAAGCACTCCAAGAATAATTGGAATTACCAATTCAGATCCTAAATTTAAGGCTGGACCTGACGCTTTTAGTAAAGATTCTTCTTTATTCTTAGGATTGTTTTTATCTTTATCATTCTTTTTATTATCTTCTTTTGTCATACATTTAAACACTAAAATTGGTTAATATCCAAACTCTAATAAAGTTTGATAGATATCTTGTTTATAAATATTAGTCGAACGTCCATACCAATCATTATTCGGCACAAATAATAATGTCCCAAATGTTGAAGCATTAGTTATATCAAATTGTGAAGTAGATAAAACAGTTTCTTCCTCTGGGCGAAATCCGTTATCTACATCATGAACTTGAATAGTACAGGAAATTCTATAAAAAGAATTTGTAAAATTCATAGGGTCAATATCTAATATTTCGTACGGAATTTTAATTTTCACAACATAGCCACTATCGATTTTATTTGCCGCAACCTTTATATGTGATGCTGAAACTTGTTGTAAAGAAGTTAAAATATCATTAGAAAATGTATTAACATAAGCAGGAATATCAACAAAATCACCCGGGAAAATTTGAAAATTATAAACGCTTTTACTTAATTGATTTAATATAGTTAAATTTTTATCTTTAATTTGGTATCTTTGTAAAGTATCTCCAACATTTAAAGCATCGAACCACAGACTTACATAATCACCAGCACAAGAATCGCATTTTTTTACCACAACATTATCATCATACACTTTTATTTGGAAATACACATATTCTTGGTCATAGGCAGAAGAAACTTCAAAGTTTGCATCTTTTGGTCCATCCCAATAATATGCTCCTTTGGTAACAAAATCAATATCGTCAACTTTCACAACATCTGAAAATCCGTGATATATTAATCTTCCACGATTATAACAAGGAATTACATAATAAGAACGGCTATATTTTTCCATTCCTTTGGTATTTTCATAGATTTTTTCGCTATTTTTCAAATTATAATAGTCATTTTTTTTGTCTATCGTATAAAAATCAAGTTTTTCAGAAGAATAATCATTTCTTAATATCAACGAACCATCAACTAATTGATACCCGTCCATTTTCCAATTTGCATTAGCAATTTTCTGTGTAACATAACACACACCATTTTTGATTGATGCTCCAACTTCCAGCGGTAAATCAATAAATTGATAAGGGAACTCACCCACTTTAACAAAGTATCCATCAATATCAACAAACAAATCTAAATAAACAACATTTTTTTTCTCACCATTAATTCTATAAGTAAATGCTACATCCAGATTTCCATCACCTGAATAATCTCCTACATCCCAACCCCAGATTGTGGATTTATCTACATCTTGCAAAGATTTAGCTATATCTTGAATCATTTCTTTATCAAAATATGTTTCCAACCTTTTAGCAAATTCGCCAAAGGTAATTCCTGATTGTGCTTTACTTCGGAAAGGAAAAACAAAAACTACAAAAATTATTGTTGCAATAATTAACTTAATATTTTTTTTATTTAAATAATAGGACATATCTTTTGGCGTCAAATTAACAAAACAATTAAAGAAAAAGAATCTCTTTTTTAATTTTATCATAGTTATCATTCATTCTTGCACCGAGTTGCGAAACAACTTTTGCCGATAAATATGAAGCAAGTTTTCCAGCATAATAAGGGTCATTTTTTTCAATGATACCATACAAAAAAGCTCCAGCAAACATATCGCCAGCACCGGTTGAATCTACTGCTTGTGTAGGAAATGCTTTAATATCTATAACTTCATTATTCCATTTAACGATTGAACCTTTGGCTCCTTTTGTAATAACAACATTTTCGACCGAACTAAACAATTTATCCTGAGCTTTTTCAATTGTGTTTTCTTTGGTAAATGAAAGTGCTTCATTTTCATTGCAGAAAAACAAATTAGCATCAGGGACAGCTTTGGCAACAGGTTCATAAAAATTTTCAGTAATAAATACATCAGAAACACCAAATGCAATTTTTGTATTATGCTTTTTAGCAAATTCAATTGATTTAAAAACAGATTTTGTGCTATCGCTTTGAGAAAATTTATAACCCTCCAAATATATCCACTCAGATTTTACAATTACATCTTCAATTAAGTTTTTAGGAGAAAAAAATGCAGTTGCCCCTAAGGAAGTAAGCATAGTTCTTTCCGAATCGGGAGCAATAAACACAAAGCATAATCCTGTTGGAGCATCATTACGAAATTCCGCAAATAGATGAATACCAAGTTCTTTAAACTCATCTGCATAAAAATGTCCTAATTCATCATTTCCAAGGACAGTTTTATAAGCCGCTTTGCCACCTAATTGTGAAAAAGCAATAATAGAATTTGCCGCAGAACCTCCACTGCATCTATTAAAAGAATAATTTGTAAAGTATTTTTCTAATCTGGCTCGTTCTTCATTATCTATTAACCTCATTTCTCCTTTTTTCATTCCAAAATCAGACATCGTCTTTTCATCAATTCTATATTGAATATCTACTAAACCATTGCCTAAACCGCAAAGTTGAATTTCTTTGTTCATTTCAAATCCTTTTTTATTCAATTACAACTAAATGATAATTTTCTTGTTCTGTGCCTTTGTCTATAAGAATATAATAATTACCAGCATTTAAATTGCTTGTTAGTATGCTAATTTCATAACTTGCATCATTACTATTCAAATTTCCCGTAAATATATTATTTACAAGTTCACCGAGAACATTATATAAATTAATTTTAATTACATCATTGTTGTTATTAGTTATTTTAAATTTTGCAATTTCTCCTTTGTGTATAGGATTAGGAAAGATTAAATTATCAGTTATTGAATTATGCAGTTCTTTAACTGATGTTACATTTGAAATTACTTCACACAAAAGTTTATTCCGATTAATTGCAATTGAGTCAGGAGAAAACCCCAATTCATATTCAACTTGTTGATTTCGTTCCTTCATTAAAAAAGTTGTAGAATCAATAAGTGAGCCATTTTTGAAAAATTGCAATTCAACTGGCGAAACAAAAATCAATGGCACATTATCTGCATTTTGAGTTTGATTAATATTAACTGTAACTTTGCTATGTCCTGCTCCCCAATCTTGCACACTTGAAGTCATATCAATTTGAGGATGACCTGCCTTAGCAAGCCATTGGTTAAAGAAAATGTTAAAATCTATATTGCTATTCGGTAAAGATTGTTTAAAACTATTCATAAAATCAATACTTTCAAGACTTTTATATTTATACGTTTCTATCAAATTATGCAAAGCTAGCTTAAATTGGTCTTCACCAAGTTGTTCTCGTAACATATGATAGACCCAAGCGGCTTTATTGTATTCAAGCAAACTAATAGGATAAGTAAAAATACTTTGAGAAGGTTCACCATAAATAGGCATACCAAATAAAGCTTGTTCTTGAAAATACTTTTGCGATAAACTATTCATATAGGCATAATAAGATTCTTTTCCAAATTGACTTTCTTCCCATAACGCTTCACACCAAGAGGCGCCCCCTTCATTAATCCAAATATCAAGCCAAGTTGCACAAGTAATCAAATCACCCAACCATTGATGTGATAATTCGTGGGCAATTCCCGTTTCGTAATAACCTCTTAACCAAACTCTGTTGATTGTTGTCATTGTTTGGTGTTCCATACCACCAAAACTAAAAGGTTGAACTGCGGTCATTCCATATTTTTCATAAGGATATTCACCAAAATAATTAGCATAAACTTTAATCATTTCTGGAACTTTTTGAAATGAATATTGTGCATTATATGCACCTCCATTTGTTGTATCACTTGTCCAATCCTGGTCCCAAACATCATATTCAATTGGGACAACTTCATTCGTATCTGTTATTTTTTTATATTGGGCATATTCTTTTCTAAATTTTGAAGCATTCATAACCATCAAATACGTAGACATTGGGTGCTGAGATACAAATGAATAATAAACTGAATCAACTATAATTTTTGTATCAACTAATAAACCATTAGAAGAAGCATTATAATATTTGGGTAATTTTACTCTCATACTCACCATTGCCTTGTCAAAAGGACTATCATTGCATGGCACCCATTTGTGGGCATCTTTTGGCTCACTCATTGTATAAGCTAATCTTTCCGGCACAAATATAGAGTCATATTTTGGCGGAGGTCCTTGTCCAACATATAATCCTTTGGGATAGAGATAAAGGCCTACTTGGTCTTGACCAATATATGTATAAAAAATCACAATGTTTACTGTATCCCCTTGAAATTTTGTATCAAGCAATGATATGGTAAACATCTTTGAATCTTGCACAAAATTTAATTTGAAGTCTTGCTCTTTTAACTTTACTGAATCTATTAATAAATTTTCTGCATCAAATTGCAAATCATTTGCAACACTATCTGTTATAACTAATTTTACTGAATTACTCCCTGAAAATTTTCTATAACTACCTGTTGTATATTGACTTGCCATAATATTATACCAGTCTAAATATATATCATAGTTCAATACATCATAATTCCTTTTAACTAATGCAGACCCAAGTTGTAGATCTTGTAGTTCATTTTTAATTTTTGCCCCTGTCATTAAACTTTTACTTTCAAAGGGCATACCCGGTACTAAATAGTCAGGTATTTGTGAATAGGAAATATAAATTGCACAAATTAGTATAACAATAACTTTTTTCATTATAATGGTAATGTATTTTTATTATAAATTTTTTATTTCTACAAAATTATACATTTTCTGTAAACAAATCTACAATGGTTAATTAATAGTAAATAAATTTGTTTAAGTTCTACCAAATTGCTTATCTAAATCTTTTAAAGATATTTCCAAAACAATAGGTCGTCCGTGTGGACAAACGTAAGGAATTTTACAATTAAATAAATCAATTACAAGTTGCTTCATTTTTTCGCTTGTTAATCTTTCACCAGTTTTAATTGCAGATTTGCAACTATAAGTAGCAATTATTTTATCTCTTTTAGTCGTTTGTTTAACTTGCAGATTAATCAAATAGTCTTCTAAAATATCAGATAATACTTCGGCTTCTTTACCTAATGCAACATCTTTGGGTATTGCAAACATCTTCACTGTATTCGGTTGAATTATTTCATATTTAAAACCTATTTTTTCAATATCTTCTTTAATTTCATTAAGCAAGGCAATATAAGCAATTTTAAATTGTATTTCAACTGGAAAAATTAATTCTTGATTGTTAGATAAAAGTGAACTAAAAGATTCCGAAACCCTTTCAAAAATTACTCTTTCGTGAGCATTATGTTGGTCCACAATTATCATCCCGTCTTCAACTTGCACAATAATATATTTATTATGTAATTGAAAATAGTTTGCAAAAGGCAAATCTTTTTTAATTTCTTCAATTGATTGTTTGTGCGTTGTTATAAATAAAACATTAGTCAATTCATTAGAACTTGCCTCACTTGGTTTTAATAATTTATTCTCCAATAATTTATTAAAATTATCGGAGTTAAAGTTTCTTGGATTAAATTCATCTTGTTTGTACGGAATAAAATAATTATCCTTAAAGGGACCTTCTTTTTTTGGTAAACCAAAATCACGATGAGGTGGCGAAAAGTTAGGTAAAGCAATCTTTTGCGAAGAGATAATTTCACCTGTAACTTGGTTGATTAACAATGATTCGTTGTTATTTGTTTCGTCAGTAATCCTTACAAAAGGTGAGTCAATAGTTCTACCATTGATTTCAACGCTTGTCATCAAATTATTATCAGCAAGCACTAAAGAAACTGCTTTACGCAAAGTATTATAAACATAGTTTTCATTATCGAACTTTACTTCGTTTTTCTGTGGATGAATATTTACATCAATCCTTTCAGGGTTTATTTCAAGGTTCAAAACAAAAACAGGCTTATATTTTTTTTCAAGGAGATGCTCAAATGCAGAAAAAATAGCAAAAGAAAGATTTCTAGATTCAATAGGTCTTCTATTAACAAATAAGTACTGTCCTGAGTTATTAGGTTTTGCAAGAGAAGGTTTACCGATATAACCCGAAATTTTCATTAATTCATTTTGATAGTTTAATTCCATAAATCCATCTTTAGAAGAAGAACCTAATATATGCTCTAATCTTTCTTTTAAAGAACTTGGTTTCACATCGAAAATTAATGTGTCATCATTATAAAAAGTAAATCGTAAATCAGGATGTGCTAATGAAAATCGAATTAAAGTATCGCTGATATATCGTATTTCGGTTAATTTAGACTTTAAAAATTTTTTTCTCGCTGGTACATTATAAAACAAATTCCTTACAAAAACTTGCGTCCCCTGTTCTTGATTAAATGGCTCAATAGATTGCTGTTTCATAGGCTCAGAAATTAATTTCCAACCGTGTGCTTCATTTTTCAAACGAGTCCTAATTTCTAAATCTGCAACAGAAGAAATAGAAGCTAACGCCTCACCTCGAAAACCGAATGTAAGAATATTTTCTAAATCTTCTTGTGTCTTAATTTTGCTTGTAGCATGCCTTTTGATTGCAATTTCTAAATCTGCACGACTCATTCCAAAGCCATTATCTATAACTGAAATTAATTGCTTCCCACCATCTTGAATAATTACAGCAATTTCTGTCGCTGTGCTATCCAACGAATTTTCTACTAATTCTTTTACTACTGATTCTGGACGCTGGACAACTTCTCCTGCCGCTATTTGATTTGCTATATAATCTGGTAAAATCGCTATTCGTGAACCTATTTCCATCTAAAATCCAACATCAAATAATGAGTAAATGTTTAAACATTTTTAGACGTTTATTCTATTATTTTTGTGAAAAAGTTTTTAATTGTTAAATTACAAATTGTAAATTGTTAAATTATCTACAGAATAAATTATGAATATCACTGAAACAAAAAAGTATAAATATTTTATAAATTTAACAACAGGAATTGAGGCATTTCAAGATTTACCACTTGTTGTTGACGAGGTTTCTTTCATAAGAATTCAATCCAGCCATATCGAAAGATCTGCTTTTGATGATTTGCTTTATATATTAGATGATAACCTGCTTATTCATTTAGCATTAGGCTACACTTGTGTGATAATTGATTATGGTGCTCGTTCCAACACATCTAAAGTAACACGAATTGGATTAGAATGGATTCGGTTTTATCTTAATCGTGTTTGGTTTAACAAATTTTCCGATGCATTTATTAATAATATGAATATTACCGAAAGATTTACTGATATTAGTTTTACAATAGAACCTAAAACTCGCAAACGAATCTCGTATTTTAGAAAATTCTTAAAAACAGATAAATTGAAATTAATTGGATTATCAAAAGCCACTTTTAACGATGGAAAGAATAAATACTTTGAGACCATTATGAAAGAACTTGTCTAACAATGCTTTTAAAACTTTATAATTTCGGCATAAAAGTTGATAGTATTTTCAGAAATAATATATATAATTGCTTGATGAAATGAACATTATTGCCGAGAAAATTGAACAATATCTAATCTCAGATACTACTGAAATAAACAGTCTAGAAGACATTCTTGAATTGATTTTTTTAGTAATTGACGATTTACCATTTGGTGTTTCAATCAACCGTATAATGATTAACCAATTTGGCGAACCTTCCGATTATAAATTTTTATATGTAAATAAAGAGATAGAGAAATTTTTCAATAAATCTCGCAGTGAATTGATTGGTAAAAGATATTCTGACTTTTTTGAAATTACTGAACAAGAAAAAAAAGAAATTAAGCAATACGGTCGCATCTCACTAAAAGGCGGAACTTACCGCTTTGAAGTATTAGACGAAGTCAAAGATCAATGGTTCCAATATGTTATTTTTTCTCCTTTAAAAGAAATTTTCGTCATTACTTTAATAGATGTAACTGATAATAAAAAATTGCAGTTAAATTTTGCTGAAATTATTAAAAATTTGGAAACCCAGTTAATCTCACGTACAACGAGATTACAAGAAACAATCGAATCTTTACAAATCGAAATTTCAGAAAGAAAATTCGTCGAACAACAATTATTGGAAGCACGTGAAGAATTGCAAGTATTATTAAAAAATGAACAAAAAATTAGAGAATTAAAAGAGAAATTCTTGAATATTTTAGTAAAAGAATTCCGAGACCCACTCACTGTAATAAAAACTTCAGTAGATTTATTAAAGATTATCCAAAAACGGAGCAAAGTGGAAATGAGTACGGAAATCTTTGATAGAATGGAAAAATCAATAAATTTATTGGTGGATTCTATGGAAAATGTCCATCTAATAGCCGAAGAAGAAATTAAAACCAATATTGACATTTATGAATTTGATTTAATAAGTGCTTGCAATGAAGTAATTGAAGATGTGAAAGCTTTTGATGAATACCAACACCAAATTTATTTTAAACATAATTTGCCAACTTTAAAATGTAATACCGATAAAATAATTATACAAGCCATTTTGAGAATTTTACTAAAAAATGCCTGTCAATACTCATCTCCCGATAAACCTGTAATTTTAGAAATTGCCTTTGTAGATGCATTTTTGCATCTCAAAGTTCAAGATTTTGGAGTTGGAATCCCTGATAATGAATTACCTCTAATTTTTGAACCTCTCTACCGTGCCTCAAATGCGGCGAATATATTTGGAAGTGGTTTAGGGCTTTCTATTGTAAGAAAATATGTAGAAATGCTAAATGCTGATGTACACATAATTTCAAAGGTAGAAGAAGGCAGTCAATTTATTATTGCATTAGAAAAAGATAATTGCTAAAAATACATTTTCGTCCAAAGTTGCATAATTTTGTATTTTAGTGATGATACACTTTTAAAAATGCAACCTAAAAATTTAAAAGATTCTATTCTAGATTTTTTCTTAAATCTACAACAAGATGAAGGTGAATATCTGCCTTTTCAATTTGATAATTTTCAAAGTAATATTACTTATGAAAAAAATCTATTTACTAACCTAATCCCTCAACAAAATTCAAATTTAAATGATGCTTTTTTCAATAATATAAAAAGAACTGAGGAGTCAGATTTGCAAAGTATCCCAAACCAAGAAGATGACTGGAAAAATGCAAAAACATTAGATGAACTTTATAATAAAATTCATACTTGCAAAAAATGCAAATTTGGAAATACACGTAAAAATTTTGTTTTTGGCTCTGGTAATAACAATGCAAAGTTGATGTTAGTTGGAGAAGCACCAGGCGCCGATGAAGATGAACAAGGTGAACCTTTTGTTGGACGAGCAGGACAACTATTGACCAAAATAATAGAATCAATTAATTTCACGAGGGAGGAAATTTATATTGCTAACATTGTCAAATGTAGACCCCCTGAAAACAAAACTCCGACAGAAGACGAATATAAAGATTGCCTACCCTATCTTTTAAAACAAATTAATTTAATTAAACCAAAATTTATTTTAACTTTGGGTGCTGTACCTTTAAAAGCCTTAATGGGAAACGATTGGCAAATTAGCAAATGTCGTGGGAAAGTTTATGATTATAATGGTATTACTTTAATTCCAACTTTTCACCCCGCATATTTATTACGCAATCCAAATGCTAAAAAAGATGTATGGGAAGATGTAAAATTACTTAGAAAACTCTTTGATGAACAAATTATAGATACATTATAAATTTAAAATTATTAAAACTATATGAACATAGCAGTAATATTTGGAGGAATTTCCACAGAACGTAATGTTTCAATAGCAGGTGGAAAAGCAGTAATTGAAGCACTTCGTGCAAAAGGACATAATGTAATTGCAGTTGACCCTGCTCTTGGAAAAAACTATAAAGATTCCGAAAATTTCACATTAAACGCTTCTGTATTCAATACTTTAGATGAATTAAAACAAATGGACACACGAAATTATATCGAAGCAATTAATTCGGAAGCATTTGATAACATTGATATTGCCTTTATTGTTTTACATGGCAAAAATGGAGAAGATGGATTAATACAATCTTTACTTGAATTACGTGGAATACACTATACTGGAAGTGGCGTTAGATCTTGTGCTGTTGCTATTGATAAAGCTATGTCTAAAAATTTATTTGCGGCTGCCGGGTTGCTTACTCCACCTTGGATGCACGTCCATATAAATGAAATTGATGATGATAATAATATCTCAAAAGAAATTAAACGTGAACTTGGCAACCAAGTTGTTATTAAACCAAATTATCAAGGCAGTTCAATTGGTATCTCTATCATCAAAGATGGTGATATAGATAAAATTCACCAAGGTTTAATTCTTGCAAGTCAATACTCAAATTCTATTATTGTAGAAAAATTTATTAAAGGGAGAGAAATTACAGTTGGAATACTTGGGGCAGAGGCTCTTCCTGTTATTGAGATAATTCCACAAGAAAATTATTATGATTACGAGCATAAATATACAAAAGGACATACAAAATATGAATGCCCTGCTGATATCCCGGAAGATATTGCAGAATTCGCACAATCTATGTCCATAATTTGCAACAATGTTATTGGTGCAAGCGGTTTTTCACGGGTTGATTTTCGTTTAACTGATGAAGGTGAACCTTATTTGCTAGAAATTAATACTATTCCAGGTTTTACTGCAACAAGTCTAGTGCCAATGGCAGCAAATCAAATTGGAATAGAATTTCCCGAATTATGTGAGAAAATAATTGATTTAGCTCTAAAAAAATGATATTTATTATATCTTTTATTATATTTTTAGGTACGATATGAAACTATTTAGTCAAAAAATTGATAATTTAACAAACGAAGAATTTGTTGAAGTTTATATCAAAGGACCCCATTTGATGAATAATGCTTTATTAAACAAAGGAGCAGCTTTCACAGCAAGTGAAAGAATTGAACTTGGTTTAGATGGTCTCATAAGAGACAAAGTTTTAACAATTGATGATCAAGTAACTCGCTCTTATGATATGTTTTTAAGAAAAAGCGATGACCTTGAAAAGTATATCTTTCTGCAAAGTGTTTTGAATAGAAATGAAACATTGTTTTACAATCTTTTAAAGGCACATCTAAAAGAAATGCTACCAATTGTTTACACTCCAACTGTTGGTCAAGCTTGTATGTTGATGAGCCATATTTTAAGGAAGTTCCGTGGCATTTATATTACAGAAGAAAATATTGACAGAATCGACCAAATTTTCCAAAATGTAGAAAGTCCTGAAATCTTTTTAATAGTAGTAACTGATGGTGAGCGTATTTTAGGTTTAGGTGACCTTGGCTCTGATGGAATGGGCATTCCTGTTGGGAAAGTAAATCTATACGTAAGTGCAGGGGGATTAAATCCTTCTGGTTGCCTACCTATAACTCTTGACGTTGGAACTAATTGTGAAAGACTTTTAAATGACCCGCTATACTTGGGCGTTCATAAACATAGACTTCGTGGTCAAGAATATGAAGAATTTATAGAAAAGTTTGTTCTCGGTGTAAAGCGTAATTTCCCTAATGCTTTGTTACAGTGGGAAGACTTTGGCAAACAAAATGCCTTTATGCTTTTAGAAAGATACCAAAAACGTATTCTTTCATTTAATGACGATATACAAGGAACCGGTGCTGTTGTTCTTGCCGCTTTATATTCTGCAATGAAAATTAAGCACTCACATTTTAAAGATGAAAAGTTTGTAGTTGTTGGTGTTGGTCAAGCAGGCTCAGGTGTTTGCTTTAATATTTATAATGCTTTAAAGGAAGAGGGTTTAACCGATGATGAAATTCGTCAAAGAATTTTCGCTATTGATGTAAATGGTCTCCTTATTGATACCCAAACCAATTTGGAACCACAAATGATGCAATTTGCTCAAAAACGTTCTGATTTAATCAATTGGAAAGTTGCTGATAAAAATAACATCAATTTAAAAGAAGTTGTTGAAAATGCAAAAGCTACTGTTTTAATTGGAGCAACTGCACAACCTAATTTATTTAGCGATGAAATTATTCAAATGGTAGCACAAAATACAGAACGACCTGTCTTTTTTGCGTTATCCAATCCTACTTCACAATCTGAATGTACTCCTGAATCTGTTTATAATAATACCAAAGGGAAAGGATTAATTGCTACTGGCTCTCCATTTGAACCAATAGTCGGTGAATATGGAACATCATATTCTTCACAATCAAATAATATGTATATTTTCCCCGGCATTGGACTGGGTGCGCTTGTTGCAAAGGCTCCCTATATTACTTATAAAATGTTCTTGGCTGCAAGCAAACGTTTGTCTGAATTAGTTACTGATGAAGAATTATCACTTGGTAAATTACTCCCTGAAATGGAAGATATTAGAGCCATTTCCGCACAAATTGCTATCGCTGTTGCCAAAGAAGCCCGTGATTCTAAACTCGGGAGAATTGATAGTGATGAAAATTTGACTAAATCTATTAAAAACGCTCAATGGGACGGTATTTATAGACAATATAGATTTGCTAAACCATAACTATATTTTTTATATTTTTATCTAAACAATAAAATTTTATTATTTTTTTTAAATTATTTTAAATTTTATTCGTAAATTTGTAATCTTTAAAAAGGAATAAATGCTTTATGGCAAGAAGATGTGAAATAACAGGAAAAGGTGTTCTTACAGGTAACAATGTTTCTCATGCTAATAATAGAACTCGCAGACGTTTTCTTCCAAATCTTCAAACTAAAAGAATTTGGTTAGCAGAAGAAAAACGTTTTGTTACTTTAAAAGTATCTGCTCGTACTCTGAGAACTATTGATAAAAAAGGTTTGCACGCTGTTCTTAAAGATGTACAAGCTATTTAATTTGATTTTTAATTATCAAAATAAATTTAATCTCTTCCATTAGATTTTCTTCTAATAGTAAGAATTAAATTATATCTTTGAATATAAAAAATGTAACTTCTTTGAAGAGGTTGTCCTAAAAAGATAACCTCTTTTTTATTTATATTTTTTTGTAACTTATGAAAATCTCCTAAACAATTAAATTATAGAATTATAAACAAGAATCTTTTGCAATAAAATTTACAGCTTAATAAATTTCATTGGTATTGCTTGGCTATTTAACTTCAAGAAATATAATCCTGCCGCTAAGTTTGAAACATCAATTTGATTTGAAACTACTCCTTCACTTACTTTAATTCCAAAAGAATTATATATCGCATAACTACATGCAGTTTCAGGAAGATTAAAGACATTTAACCTATTTGACACAGGATTCGGATATAAATTTATAGTTGAATTATTACTCTTGTGTTCCTCAATAGAATTTGGGTCTACACCTTTTCCTGAAACAGATATATTGTTTACACCATCGGTAAAATTACAATTAACAATGATACTTCCTGTATATGTAATAAGTTTCGTTGGAGCAAATTCCACTATTATATTTTGGTTTTGATTAGGTCCAATTGTTCCCCCTTTCCAATTACCACTAAATCCAGCAGGATAAGATATGGAAGCAACATCTAAGTTAGAATTACCTGAATTTGAAATTGTCATTGTCAATAATTTACCTCTACCTAATCCAACATTTCCAAAATCCAAAGTTCCCTCAATACCAACAATCGCAGTATTAGATGATTTATTAAAACCAGTTCCCGAAACTTCAATAGTTGTATGGGAATCTCTGGCATTAGAAAAAATTATAACAGAGCCGTAATAATCATCAGCTTCGGTCGGTGTAAATTTCACATTAATAATAGTGTCTTGATTAGGTTCCAGTGTAAAACTTACAGGGGCAACGGTAAATCCATCAGGACAGAAAATATCAGTTACATTCATAACAAAAGCACCTTGATTTTGAACTTTTAAAGTTTTGATAGCAAAAGTATCAATAGCCACTTTGTTAAAATTTAAATCACCCTCTACCAACATAATAGGAATACTGTCTTCATTTCGTGTAATGTTCAAATCTAATCTATAAGTACCCATTAATCCATCAAAATAAGGAATAACTTTAAAATATATCGTTTTATTACCGCTCGTTTCAATAACTCTTTGAGCAATGTTTGAATAATTATCAGACCACGTTGTACCATCAAAAGAATATAAAAGAGAACCTTTTAAAGTAAAATTGTTTGTTTCTTGAAAATCTTCTGCATCTTCAAAATTTATATTTATCCTATAATTATACCCCACCTCTAATTTTATTTGATAAATATCCACATCGGTTGGTTTATTAATATTCGCAGAATCGGTGAAAACAGAACATTTATTATCAATAAAGTTCATCTGTAAGTGAGTTGCAGATAAAACTGTATTATTAGGTTCATATTTATCTGGTGGCAAAGGCTTTGGCAAAATTACAATCTGTTTAGGATTTTGTTCTTCATTATTTGAATTTATTAATAAATTTTTATCAGAACTATCCTCTTGATAAAATACAGCAACAAAGTAGTTTCCATAAGGTATATCAATACTATCAGTTTTAAACATTAAATTATTCGGATAATATGATTTTGGTAACAATCCTGCTACCTCATCATAAGTACCAAGAGTTTTAGTAATTTGACTATTCTCTTTATTAATCAATTTTAATATGATTTTGCCTTTAAAAGTATTTGTATTGCTATTATTTATCACGTTAAAATTAACATACATACTATCACCTTGAACTAAAGTATCAAGAGGTAAAATGTTAATTGGGGAATAAAGCGAAAGTTCACTATTATTGAAAACTTCAATATTTAGGACATCAGAAAAACTGGCAGAAGAACCTTTACGAACCTGTTTCCATTGACCATTTGTTTCTCTAAATAAAATATAAACTTTGTATTTACCCGGCGTCATCTTTACAATACCGCCAGTTAAAAAAGAAATTGTATCTTCAACACCTTGTTTAAGAGAAATATTTGAAAGAACATCTACATAATCAATAAAATTATTACTCTCATCTAAAATTGCGGCACAGATATCACCTGAAAAATCACTCGATGAATTATTGACAATATCAGCAGAAATAGAAAAGTTAGAGCCATAAGAAATTAGAGGATTATTAATTTTTATTTCATTTTCAAGTTCAAGATTTAATCTCATTTGGTCGGTTGGAGGTTGAATCCCTATCACAGCAGATTGCCCTCTATTAAAGGTCGTTCCAACTGGATTAAGTACATCTATTAAAAAATAGCCATCAGCCATACCGCCCCAACCCCAATTAAAGTGGAAATAATTATCATCATTAAACCCATCACAAACAAAAGCATGACCACCTGAACCATTACTAAACCCTTGGTAGTAAATCGGTCGTCCCATCAAAAGTTCGCCTTTAAGTAAATTTACCCAATCATTATATGAATATGAACTTCTAATTGCAATGGATAGTGCTTTATCATATCTAAAATAATTTGTTAAAGCAGGCGCAACTAAATATGTACCACCGGCACCACTTGCACTCACTCCATAATTCATATCCACACTAACACCACAATTATACATTAGAACAGCAACTGAATTATTGGAGCTCTTTACTTCTAAGGGCATATCACCCCAATTATAATATGTTGCCGCAAAATTCGCCGATAATGTACCATATAAAGGATGCGTGTAACTATGGAACCCTGAACCCATTGCAGGATAACTCCAATATCTCATTATTTGTGCCATCGCTGTTGCTACACAACCTGTTAAAGTATGCGTTTTATAAGTCTCATCATACGGGCATAAATCATTATAGTATGGCTTTTGATTCCATTTAGTTTTAATTAAAGAAGTAACTCCCGATTGTATTTTATTTCTATTATCTTTCTTGTTATTTATATCTGCCCAATTTTTTTTGATTTGTGCAGTTTGTGGAATTTTATTTGCGATAATATAATTAACTTCTAATTGATATTCATTTAACCAATTTAATGTATTTTCCGGAATACTATTTTGATTAAAATTATTTTCAAACGAATATCCTAAAATTGGTATTGAAGCATCATCACCAGCAACAATAACAAACGAATTGTCTCCTCCATTAAAAACATAATAATACGCTATATCTAAATTCGAAGCCATATTTATATTGTTTGCATCTGCTTTAAAAACTAAATGTATTTGACTCGTATCTTTAATTTGACTGTTTTGTTGTAAGAATTTTTTTGCTATTTCAGAAGCATAATTCTCGGTTATAGGAGTTGCAAAAAGAATTTCAGGAAGAACAAATGCTATAATAACAAGTAATAACTTTTTCATAAAAATCCTAATATTTTATACTATTCCAATTATGTGTTTTATGTATTCAAAATTAAGAATTAATTAATTTAAAATAATAATAAACCATCTACTAATTATTATAGACAAAATTAATAAAAAACAAATTAAAATGGATAGAATTTAATAAGAAAAATACTAATTATTCTTTCCAGATAAAATCAAATAATAGATAAGACATAGCTGTTATAAAACCAACATACGCAACAATTAATTGTAAGTCGGAAAAAATTGCTGAAAAAGATGTACCAATAAAAGTTGAAACCGTCAAATCTATGCCAATTTTAATTATTGGTAAAAGAATAGGAAAAGATAAAATTGGGAATAAGGCATTTTTCGAATTTGCTTTTGAGATTATTGCCGATATTACGGTAGTAGAAGTTGCAATTGCCGCAGAACTTATTGCAATAACAAGTATTAATAAATCAGGTGTAGATACTGCTTTGGAATTAGAAAAAAGAAAAAATAAGATTAAAGCAAAAAAATTGATAAATAAACTTAATAATACATTAAAGATTAATTTACCAAAATAAATAGAAGTTGAACTTGCAAAAACTTGTAGCAGAAAAGAAGTTCCTCTTTCTTCTTCACTTACAAATGTTTTAGAAAGTCCAATCATTGAAGCAAAAAATATAACAATCCAAAGTAAACCGGCTGAAAGTTCTGCACCCATTTTTTCATTGACTAATGCAAGTGCTATCATTGTTATCGTGGTAAGTATAAAAAGAAAAATGGTGCTAATTGAATATCTTGTTCGAAACTCACTTAAAATTTCTTTGTATAAAATAGCATAAATTTCTTTAAAATAGTTTTTAGTAGTTATCATAAAGTATTACAATCTGTATTTAGCTCCGAATAAAATTGAAAAATTAGAAATATACCAACTGCCATCACTTATTAAACTTGAAAAGTATTTTTTATAATTTGTTTCTAAAAACAAACTAAAATTATATTGCAAAGGATAAGTAAAACCAATTCCTGCAAAAGCACCAATATTTAAAGTTCTAAGAGAAGACAAATTACTTGGATAGCGTACTTGCATTCTATATAATTCATCGGCAGAATACTCTACAAAAGGTGGAGAAATAATTTTGCTGGAATAATTAATAGCATTACTTGTCACCAAATAGAAAGAAAGTCCTATATAACCATAAAATTTTTGATTAAAATAATATTCGCCTTGTAAATCAATACATAAGTTTCTACCGTTAAGTTGCAATAAACGTCCTTCTTGAAAAGGTAATAAATCACCATTATCAGGATTTCTGTATTGAGAAATCGTAATATCAGGTGCTTCCAAATTACCTGTAAATTTTTCTAAAGTTAATTTTCCGGTTGCATAAAGACGATTTATAATTTTGTGAGAAAGAGAAAAACCAAGAAATAAATTAGAACCATTTGCATCTTTAAATTTTCCTAATTCTCTTGGAACAATAGGGACGGAATTATTAACTTCTCCTGATATAGAAAAATCTGCATGTTGTGAAAAGAAAGTCGGTTGCAAGAATGCTCCCAAAAGCCACCCTTCATCAACATTACATTCAGAAGACAAAGCAGGGACAATTGAATAATCATAATTTCCAGTTCTTGGATTTATTTGGTAACAAATTGTAAGATAAGATTCATTAAGAGCATTATCAACAGCTTTAAGCACTAATCGGTCTGAACTATTTGCTTGTGGAGTAAAAAAACCTTCAATTTGTGGAACTCCTTCGGAAAAATTAGGAATTTTAACAAAGAAACCTGAATTTTCCATAATATCAATTGTTTTCAGCCCAACATCATTTTCACGGTCATCACGAAAAATAACTTTAACATTACTATTTGATTCTTTTGCTTCAATCATAGGCGGTAAAGTATCTTTGGCAGGTTCATACTCAACAAAGGATTGTCCTCCCATATTACCATAAGCATCGAAAGAATCGTGTCCAAAGCCAAAACCGTAGGAATACATTCCAAAAGGCATACTTGCAGAAATTGAATGTGTACCATAAGGAATTTGAATAGCACCTATTGCATAACGTGTAATCCCTATTGTTGAAAATAAATCGGGGTCAACACTTTTCCCATCTAATATCAATGTATTAATAGCCTGAACTGGTATTACAATATTGACAAAATGGTCCCATTCACCATTAACAGGTGTTGCAAAGCGATATTTACTTAAAAACTGCTGTGTAGGACTTATTAATATCATACATGGGTCACCAATAGAATCGCCATTTCTAAAACCTTGTGAATATTGGGCAACTAAAACAGGTTTATCTGCTTTTACTTGAATATTTTGCGTAGATATTGCTTCGTAATATTGTCCCGCATTCAAAAATCCAATAAGCTTTTGGTCTACAAATATTCTCGTGGAATCTTGATTAGCTAGTACCCGCCAGGTATATTTTGACCTTTTTTTTAATTTTCCAACAAAGAAATGCTTGCCCCATGAACTTATAGGAGGAATTTGTTCAACAAGATGATTACATGCAGTAACAACTGGTGGGGGAGAAGGAACATAAGCACACTGATGGCCACCATAAACAGAAATTGGCTTTGTAGAAGTTACTAAACTACCCGTAAAATCAATTTTCAACCCTGCACGGTACTCTATTTTAGCTATTACTTGATACGCATCACCTTTATTTAATGTTACATTAAATGGTACATTTGCTTTTTGTCCTCCAACTGTTTCAACTGTTGGAACAATCGTAACAAGAGTATTATCTTCGGTAGCAACTAATGCAAATTCAGGCATTAACGGACTGGACATTGTATAAGACATAATACGATAGCTTGTTCCTAATACTTTTGTTGGCAAACCTAAATATGTATCCGTTGTTTGGTATCGCCGATTTAACCCATAAACAGAAATTGGGCTATCCGAAGTAATATGCACCGACATACCAGGTTCAATTATCTCGCTCGTTTGCAATTCAGCAGCGGCAGGTAATTGCACACTTTGCACCGTTCTCGCTGGAACTTTTATACTCTTCTTATAATTTAATGCTTTGATTTCTATATTTACATTGGCATCAAATTGGGCAGTTATAAATAAATCTAATATAAGAGCATTTCCTTCCTCATTATTTGAGCGATAGTTCTGCATAAAACATAACCAAAATTCTTGCCCTTCTGGATTTTGTAAATTCAATTTAAGCTTAGTCTTTGTTTCATCATATTTTACACTATCAAGTGGTTCATTCTGACTGAACAATTGAATACTATTAATTACTAGCACTATTATATATATAAATATAATCTTAAATGTAATTTTCATATTGTCATCTATTTTAAATGTATAAAATTAGAATGATAAGTCCCAAGTTTTGTTTCCATTACAATGAAATAATTTCCAGCGGCAAACATCCAAGGTATAGTATTGATTTTTACTTTGTAAAATCCACGAATAAATGTGTAATTTGTAAAATCTGTTATTTCATTGCCATTCTTATCATAAAAAATATAATTTACTAATCCATTACCGGGAATTAATGAAACCAACCTACCCAACATTGAATAAATTTTAAAAGTTACCTTTGTTGGCTCTTTTATATAAAAAGATATTGTGCCTTCTTCAAAAAATGGATTTGGATAAATTTGCGATATGCCTTCATTAATCGTTTCATACACTGGTAAACCAATATTAATTTTACCTTCTTTTAAAGCAATTTGTGGTTGCGTTACTCCATTAATTTGTATTTCAATCGGATTTAATATAGCTATTGAATCAGGTCCTGCTAATGGTTCTACTAATAAATTTGCTAATATTCCATTGTTTGTTAAATTAATTCGATTTGTTGATATTTGTATTGTAGAATGCGCATAATCAGCACTATTAATAGTATAAGAAGGATTACTGTCGTTTATTATAAATTGACTTCCACCTTCAACTCCTTTTATATATAATAATTGATAATTAAACTCTAATGTAATTGATAAATCATTTACATTTGCTAAATCAAAATTCCCATAAATCGGGATTTTAAATGTTCCTCCATTGTGAAATAAAGTTGTGTCTTTAATTTCAACAAAAGATTGAGCAAAAACAATTTTAGGTATCCAAATTAATATAACTATAAATAAAATAAAGTCCTTTGAAAGTTTCATTTTTTGTTTTATTTTGCTTCATAAAAAATGTATTAATGAAATTTAAATTAATACAAACATTTACTAAAAAAGTAAAATTAATAAAAATTTGACGAAATTAATTAATTTAAATTTATGAAAAGAACAAATTAATAAAATATGGAAAATCAAGATACATATCTAAATCAAATTAAGAAACTTTTAGAAAATAAAATCGCCGGTGAAATCAATTTTGATAATTTGCACAAAATTTTATATTCAACAGATGCATCAGATTATTCCGATAAACCTTTTGGAGTAATTTATCCCAAAAATCAACAAGATATTCAAATAATAATTGAAATAGCAAATAAATATAAAATTCCATTAATTCCGCGAGGTGGTGGAACTTCTCTTGCAGGTCAAGTAGTTGGAAAAGGTTTAGTAATTGATGTATCAAAGCATTTGAATAAAATTTTAGAAATTAATGTTGAAGAAAAGTGGGTAAGAGTTGAACCAGGTGTTATTCCCGATGTCCTCAATCTGGAACTTCGTAATTACGACCTGTTTTGGGGTCCAGAAACTTCTACATCTAACCGCAATACTTTAGGTGGTATGCTTGGCAATAATTCCTGTGGTTCTCATTTCCCATTATATGGGAACACTCGTGAGCATATTCTTGAAGTCAAAGGATTTTTTGCTGATGGAACTCCTTTCTTTTTTAAACCTTTGCTCAAAGATGATTTCCTCAACATTTTAAAATCGGATACACCAGAATCTAAAATATATAACTTTTTTTATAGTACATTAAAAAACAAAGAGTTCAGAAAAGAAATAATTGATAATTTTCCAAAATCATCAATCAGACGTAGAAATTCTGGTTATGCCGTAGATGCTCTTCTTGATTCAGATGTCTTTCAAAACAATTTAAAACCTTTTAATTTATCTAAATTAATTGCTGGAAGTGAAGGAACACTTGTTTTTGTTACGGAACTTAAATTAGATTTAGTCCCTGCTCCACCTAAAAATGTAGCAATAATTTTGGCACACTTTAACGACTTAATTGAATCTTTAAGAGCTAATGTTGAAATTATGAAATTTCAGCCGGGAGCAGTAGAATTAATAGATAACCAAGTTTTAGAATTAACTAAGACCAACCCAATACAAAGAAAGAACAGAGCAATAATATCAGGAGAACCTGCCGCTGTTCTTGTTATAGAATTTGCCCACCATAATAACGACGATTTAAATTCAATTCTTCAAGATGTTATAAATATGTTGAAAGAAAAAAATTTGGGTTACGATTATCCAATAATTAGAGGCTCGCAAATTAATCAAATTTGGGAATTGAGAAAAGCAGGACTCGGTGTTTTATCTAATATAACTTCTGATGAAAGAAGCGTTACTGTAATTGAAGATACAGCCGTCGATATTGCAGATTTACCCGACTATACATCTGAACTAATTAGCAGAATGAAAGAATTAGATATTAAATTGATTTCTTATGCACATGTTGCAACGGGAGAAATTCATTCCCATCCAATTTTAAATTTAAAAACAAAAGAAGGTGTTGAAAATTATAGAAAAGTTCTAATAGAAACCGCAAAAATAGTTAAAAAATATCGTGGTTCATTATGTGGAGAACACGGCGATGGTCGGCTGCGTGGAGAAATGATACCTTTTATGTTCGGTGAAAATATTTATAATTACTTTAAATCAATCAAGAACATATTTGACCCTAAAAATATCTTAAATCCAGGCAAAATTATTGATGTACCAGCAATGAACACTAATTTAAGATTTGATTATAGCAAAGTTTTCCCGGAAATTCATACGTATTTTGATTATTCAACCGACAATGGCTTCAAATATGCTGTTGAACGTTGCAATGGTTCGGGTGATTGCCGACGTCCTCAAATTCTTGGCGGAACTATGTGTCCAAGCTATAAAGCAACTTTAAATGAAAAAGATTCTACCCGTGCAAGGGCTAATGCTTTACGTGAAATTTTGCTTGATTCTTGTAAAGGCAACCCTTTCGATAGCGAAGAACTTTTAGAAGTATTTAGTCTTTGTTTATCTTGCAAAGCTTGTAAAAATGAATGCCCTTCAAATGTTGATATTACAAAACTTAAAGCAGAATTTTTACAACATTATTTTGATGTTAATGGAATTCCTCTTCCTTCCTTTTTAATTGGATATTTCCCTAAATTGCAGAAGATTGCCTCGTTTTTCCCTACTATTTATAATTTTATTATTTCAAATCCATCTTTTGCAAAGTTTATTAAAAAAGTTTTAAATTTTGACCAACGACGAGAACTACCTAAATTAAATAATATAACTTTAGCGAAATTCTTTTCTAAAAACAACAAACAGCAAATTCAATCTTTATCATCAGAAAAAGAAAAAGTAAGCAAACAAGTATATTTATTTAATGATGAATTTACAAATTATGTTGATTCTGAAATTGGAATAAAATCAATTTTACTTTTAACAAAATTAGGTTACCAAGTAAAAATTACAAAGAATTTAGAAAGTGGACGAACATATTTATCTAAAGGTTTATTAAAACAAGCTAAAAAAGTTGCTGAAAAAAATATTAAGAAATTATCCTCAATTATTAATCAAGATACACCTTTAATCGGACTTGAACCATCGGCTATACTTACATTCCGTGATGAATATATCGAATTAGTTAATAATAGTTTAAAAGAAAAAATAAAGGAAATTGCAAACTATACATTTTTAATTGACGAATTCATTGCAAAGGAAATAGATGCTGGAAAGATAAGACAAGAACAATTTAGCGATAAAGAATTAAAAATAAAATTCCATACTCATTGCCACCAAAAATCTTTGGCTTCGAGCGAAACACTTTTTAAAATGCTAAAAGTTTTGAAAAATGCTGAAATTTCGGAGATACCATCAGGCTGTTGTGGAATGGCTGGTTCTTTTGGCTTTGAAAAAGGAAAATACGATTTATCAATGCAAATAGGAGAATTAATTTTATTTCCTACAATACGAGAAAGCAATGAAGATACAATAATTATTGCTTCAGGAACAAGTTGCCGACATCAAATAAAAGATGGGACGGGACGCATAGCACTGCATCCCGTTGAATTATTGTTTAATTTTTTAAAGTTAAATTAAATTGACGTATTTTAATGATTTTTTAATTCTCTCTAAAGTTTCTTCAATATCGTCATCTAATCCTATTGATATTCTCACTAAACCGGGTGTCATTCCCATTGCATTTTGTTCTTCTACTGGTATTTCGCTCGATGTGCTTGAACCTGGTGAACTAAATAAAGATTTATAAAATCCTAAGCTTACAGCAAAGTAGCCAACTTTCTCTTCTTGCATTTTCTCCATTAATGCTGTGGCAGTTTCTTGTTCTTTTGCATCTAATGTTATCATTCCACCAAATCCATATCGTTCGCTCATCAAAGATTTATGTAATTTATACTGTGCATAAGACGGCAAACCAGGATAAAATACTTTTAATCCAAGTTTTTCTAAATTTTCAGCAATAAACATTGCATTACTGCTATGTTGCTTAATTCTAACATGTAAAGTATGTAAATTCTTTAAAATCATTGAAGCTCTTATTGGGTCTAAAACTGGTCCTAAAAGCATAGCTGCGCCGTCATTTACATTCCTTAGACTTGCTATAAAATCGTGGTCTGAACATACAGCACCTGCTACTGCATCATTCATACCATTTGCAAATTTTGTTAAACTGTAAACTACAATATGAGCACCTAATTTATATGGAGCAAATATCATTGGAGTAAAAGTATTATCTACTACTAACTTTAAATTATACTTATCTGCTAATTTTCTAAGTTCAGGTATATCTGACAACTCAAGCAATGGATTGCTAATTGTTTCACAATAAATTACTTTGGTCTTTTCATTTATTGCATTTTCAATTTGCTTTAAATTTTTTATATCTACAAATTGAGTACTAACACCAAATTTTGGCAAGAAATTTTTCATAAATGCGTAAGATCCACCATAAATTGTCCTACTGGAAATAATTTCGTCACCAGTATGAACAAGTTGCATTAAGGTAGATGTAATTGCACCCATTCCACTTCCCATTACTTGTGCTGTGTCTGTGCCTTCCATTGCGGCAAGTGTTTGTCCTAAATAAAAATCACTTGGATTCAAATGTCTCGAATATAGAAAACATCCTTCTACTTCTTGATGGAATAATTCGCCCATCTTTTCTGCTGTCATAAATGTAAATGTTGCTCCATCTGATACAGATGGATTAACTTCTCCAAATTCTCCAAATACTTGATAATCTTGAATTTTTCTTGCTGGACTTTCTTTCATTTTTTTGCCTTAAATTTTTATTATTTATTTTTGTTTTTTATTTTTGTTTTTTATTTTTTGAGATTTATAAAAATACAAAATTATTATTTTATGGGAAACAATATGAATAAATTATTTTATTTAATTGATTCAAACCAAGAATGTAGTTCTTGGGATTTAACAGATAAACTTATACTACCCATTAAAGATGTCAATTTGCAAAATTACGAAGAAGAACTTCAACAGATTACTTCTGATATTAATACTTTACACGAAAGAATTGAACAAGAAATTGCTTTAACTGAAAAAATTACTTCATCTATTAAATCCAGAACCAATGACCCTAAAAAAGACCTTTCTGCGATGAAAGATATTGAAATTCAATGGAGAACAGCACAAGCTAACATTGACAACATTAAAAGAATGATACAACCTAAAATTGAAAAAAAAGAAAGATTATTAGAAAAAATTAAATTAGAGCAGAAACTCGCTATTGACAATGCTACCGAAAGCATTCAAAATAATTTATCTAAGGAGATTGCAAATATCGAAACAAATTTGAATTCCATTAATTTAAGTATTAGAAATATTTTTACTCTTCATAAATCTTTAACGCAAATTCATAAGCAGTATGGTAAATTTAACGGGATTGAAGATATTGTCCCCAATCCCGTGGATTCATTTGACGTTTTCTATAATAGTATTGGAAATTATTTAGAGGCTTTAAAACCTTTTCTTGGTCTCAATAAATAATTTAAATAATTAATTTTCAATTATCGCTTCTGTCGTTACAATGCAGCCAGCACGTTGGAACATTGCAGAAGCTCCACAATATGTGGTTTGACTTAATTCAATTGCTCTTTCCAAATCTTTTATTTCAGCATCAGGACTTTGCAATATATATTTCAAATGTACAGTTTCATATACTTTGGGGTGCTTTTCAGCACGTCGCCCTTCTACTTCCATTTTCAATCCATCAACTTGTTTGCGTTTCTTCCTTAAAATTGAAACAACATCCATAAAAGAACAAGCTGCCATTGATTGCAACATCACTGTCATCGGTGCTGCAGCTGTGTTTTCTCCACCTACTTCTGGAACTGTGTCAAAATTTGTTATATGCCCATTGCTATCTGTTGCAACTATATGCATATTTTTATCAAGTGTTAAATTTACTTGCATATATTACTCTTTATTCATTTAAAATAAGATTATTGACGAGTAGCAACAATTTATATTGATTATATATTAGTTAGTTTTTCTTAAAAAATAAAACAAAAGAATTTATTAAAATTTTCTTTTGAACATAACAAAAAAAAGACTGTCTTTTCAGAACAGTCTTTTCAAAGATTTTTATATCTCGAAATAGTTTTTTAACTTTCTAATGCTTTAACGCCAGGTAATTCTTTCCCTTCTAAAAATTCTAACGAAGCACCACCACCAGTTGAAACGTGTGTAATGTATTTTTCATAGTGTAATTGGTCAATTGCAGAAGCAGAATCTCCCCCACCAACAACAGAAATAGCCCCGTTTTCAGTGGCTTTTTTCATCGCATCTGCAATTGCAAAAGTACCTTTTGCAAAATTTGACATTTCAAATATGCCCATTGGTCCATTCCAAAAGATTGTTTTAGATTGTAAAATCTCATTAGCAAACAAACTTTGTGTTTCAGGACCAATATCAACACCAATCCAATCTTTTGGGATTGCATCGGATGTTACTAATTGATTTTCAGAATTATTGTTTAGCTCTTTTGCAACAACAACATCAATAGGAAGTAAGAGTTTAACATTATTTTTTTTAGCATCTTCGATTAATTGAGACGCAATATCTATTTTATCTTCCTCAACAATAGAATTTCCAATTTCTTTCCCGAGCGATTTAAAGAAAGTAAACATCATACCGCCGCCAATTAAAATTGTGTCGCATTTACTCAACAAATTATTCAAGACATCAATTTTACCTGAAATTTTAGCACCACCAATAATTGCAACAAATGGCTTTTTAGGATTATTCAATGCTTCACCAAGATATTGTAGTTCGCTTTCCATTAATAAGCCAGCATATTTTTCAGTAAAAAACTTTGCAACCATTGTAGTGCTTGCATGAGCCCGATGCGCACTGCCAAATGCATCATTCACATATACATCGGCAAGCTTAGCTAATTTAGAAGCAAAAATTTCATCATTTGCTTCTTCTTCGGGATGAAATCGTAAATTTTCAAGTAGTACAACTTCACCTACGTTTGCGTTTTTTACAACATTCTCAGCATTAGCACCAATACAATCATCAACAAATAAAATATTATATTTTAATTTATCTTTTAATAGATTGGCTACTGGCTTTAATGAATACTTTAAATTTACTTTACCTCCCGGACGCCCTAAATGCGACATAAGAATTGGTATTCCGCCATCAGAAATAATTTTGTTTATCGTAAATATGCTTGCTTTAACACGCATATCATCAGTAATATATCCGCTGTCATCAATTGGAACATTAAAATCAACTCTTACCAGCACTCTCTTGTTTTTCAAATTGGCTTGTGAAATTGATTTAATCATAATTATTAATTTTAAATATTTAAATATTAAATTTGGTTTTTCACTTTCAAAACTAAATCAACGATACGATTTGAATAACCAAATTCATTATCGTACCAACCAACAACTTTAACAAAATTACCCATAACATCAGTTAACTGCGAATCAAAAATACAAGAATGATAATTGCCAACAATATCAGTGGAAACAAGTGGTTCAGTGGAATATTCCATAATACCTTTTAAATAAGTCTCACTTGCTTGCTTCATTGCTTCATTAATTTCTTCTTTAGTAACAGATTTTTTCAACACAGCGGCAAAATCAGTTATAGAACCATCAGCCACAGGAACTCTTAAAGAATATCCTTTTAATTTACCTTGAAGTTCAGGAATAACTAGACCAACAGCTTTCGCCGCACCTGTTGTAGTAGGAATAATATTAACTGCCGCAGCTCTTGCTCTTCTTAAATCTTTATGTGGCAAATCAAGTATTCTTTGGTCATTTGTGTAAGCATGGACAGTTGCCATAAATCCCGATTCTATTCCAAAATTATCATTTAACACTTTTACCATAGGTGCTAAACAATTAGTAGTACAAGAAGCATTAGATAATGTCTTTTCTTTACCTGTTAAAATATTATCATTAACTCCTAAAACAACAGTAGCATCAAGTTGGTCTTTGGCAGGCGCTGTTAAAACTACTTTTTTTGCACCTGATAAAGCAAGATGTTTTTCTAAATCTGTCCGTTTTGTATAAACCCCTGTGGATTCAATTACTATATCTACATTTTTCCAAGGTATATCCTCTAAAGTTTTAGAAGCAGAAATTGGAATTTTTACTCCATTTACTACCAAACTATTTCCATCAGCATACACTTCCCCATTGAATTTTCCGTGCGTTGAGTCATATTTAAATAAATGAGCTAACGTTGCTGCATCAGTTAAATCATTAATCCCTATAAATTCAACATCTGACTGACGTTTAAAAAACTCACGAAAAACAAGTCTTCCGATTCTACCAAATCCGTTAATTGCTATTTTTGTACTCATAAATTACTCCTTTAAGAAATTATTATTTATTTTGAAATTTGAAATTTTTTAAACTACAAAATTAAATGTTTAATTAAATATTTAATCTAAATTAATAATAAAAATCTTATTACCAAAAAATTTAAAGTAATTTTATAATAAAATAAATAGCAAAATAAATAGCAAAAATTTATTTGTGATAAACTTGCAATACAATACAAAATAAACTTACAATTTTTAAGTTATATACATTAAATTTTAAAACAACATTTTTAATGTTTAAAGTATTGAAAATTATAAAATTAAAATTCACTCAAAACATTGTTTTTTGAAAAATATTTCCTAATTTTGTAATTCTTATAAAAATCACAGAAAAAAAATGTTTGAAAGTTTGCAAGAAAAACTTGAAGTAGCATTAAAGCGCTTCCGAGGACAACATAAAATATCAGAAGAGAATGTAAGCGAAGCTTTAAAAGAAATCCGTAAAGCACTAATAGAAGCAGACGTAAATTTACAAGTAATTAATAAATTTATTGAAAATGTAAAGACAAAAGCCATAGGGACAGAAGTCAAAGGTTCATTATTGCCAGAACAAGCAATTGTAAAAATTGTCAATGAAGAATTAGTTGAGTTAATGGGTAAAAAGATGAGCGACATCACTTTTTCACCCAAACCACCAACAATAATATTAGTTGCAGGATTGCAAGGTTCGGGAAAAACAACCTTCTGCGGGAAATTAGCGAAGAATTTACGCAAAAGAGGTCGTCATCCATTACTTGTAGCCGCAGATGTGCATCGTCCAGCTGCAATTTTACAACTAAAACAATTAGCTGAACAAATAAAAATTCCCGTATATTCGGAAGAAGGAAAAGATGCCCGCTCTGTTTCTAAAAATGCTATGGATTATGCTCGTAAATTCGGCAGAGACGTTGTTATAGTTGATACTGCTGGTCGTACAACAATAGATGAAGTGATGATGGAAGAAGTTGCCGATATTGCCAAATTAATCAATCCAACTGAAACTTACTTTGTTGTTGATGCAATGATTGGTCAAGATGCTGTTACAACGGCAAAAGCCTTTCACGATGCTCTATCATTAACAGGCATTGTCCTTACCAAACTTGATGGTGATACTCGTGGTGGAGCGGCACTTTCAGTTCTTGATGTTGTTGGTAAACCAATTAAATTTATCTCAACTGGTGAAAAACTTGATGCTTTAGAACCTTTTCACCCTGATAGAATTGCTTCCCGTATTCTTGGTATGGGTGATATTCTATCTCTTGTAGAAAAAGCTGAACAACAATTTGACGAAAAAGAAGCCCAAAAGATGGAAGAAAAACTTCGAAAAAATCAGTTCACTTTTGATGACTTCCTCGAACAAATCGCAATGATTAAGAAAATGGGACCTTTGAAAGATTTGCTCGGTATGTTGCCAGGTATGGATAAGCAACTTCGTAATATCAATATTGATGATAAAGCCTTTGTAAAAGTTGAAGCAATTATCCATTCAATGACTAAATTAGAACGTGAGAACCCAAAAGTAATTAATGGTTCTCGTAGAACACGAATTGCCAAAGGTAGCGGTACGAAAGTTCAAGATGTAAATAATTTATTAAAACAATTTGAACAGATGCAAAAACTAATGAAAAATTATGTTCATGGTAAAAAGAATAGATTTTTCCCAAGAATTCCAGGTATGAATTAAATAAATCTATATAATCTATATATTAAATTAATATATTAAAACTTAATAATTAAGGTAAAAAAATGGTAAAATTAAGATTAAGAAGAAAAGGAGCAAAGCACCATCCTGTATATGATATAGTTGCAGTTGATGGTAAAGCAAAACGTGATGGCGCATTTCTTGAAAGATTAGGTTATTACGACCCAAACACAAACCCAAGCACTTTTAAAATTAATCACGAAAGAGCAATTTATTGGCTTGGTGTAGGCGCACAACCTACTCTTGTTGTACATAACTTACTTAGTTATGACGGTGTTTTGTTGCGGAGATCTTTAACATTTAAAGATAAACCAGCAGAAGAAATTGAAGAACAAGTTTCAAAACATAAACAAATTGCTATCGCACGCTACAATAGACGTAAAGAACTTAGGAAAAAACGTATTATTGCTAAAAAGAAAGCAGAAGCTGCTGAAAAAGATAAAAAATAATATATTTTTTTTAATTAATTTAAATTTAATTAATTAATTGATTGTAATATTAATAAGTTTTGTAATTTTGAATTTTAAGTTACAGACAAAAAAACAAAAAATAAACCTAATTTATAAAGACTACAAAAATAATTTTAAAAATTAAAAAATGCAGGAATAAGTAATGAGTGAACAATCTTCTGTTATCAATGCACAAAGTGATAACAATCAAAGCAACTTAGTTGAAGATTTAAATCAAAATGTTGAACAAAAATCGGCTCCCAACGAAGTTTTAGAAATAAGTGAGCAAATTGAAGTAAACAGCAAAAACGTAGTAGAGCAACAGCCCTCAACAGAACAACCAGAAAATAATGGAACAATTGAAACTAAAACAAAACCTGCACATCAAACGGCAGAGTTAGATCCAGCAATTTTAGAAAAGTTAAAGCAAATTAAAGCAGAAGGAAAAACAGTTACCGCAAAAGTGGAAGATAGAGTTCGTGGTGGGTTGAAACTTGTTTTTGAAAATATCCCTTTATTTTTGCCAATTTCCCATTATACTTTGAAATCCAATCCTTCCGAAGATGAGTTAATAAGATCTGTTGGCGATATTTTGGAAGTTGAAATTCTTGAAATTAACGAAGATGTACCTTCTCATAGGCGTAATATCATTGTTTCAAGAAAGAATATTTTGGAAAAGAAATTCTGGGAAGAAATCAGGGAAGGAACTATCGTTGAAGGAACAGTTACTTCAATAACAACATTTGGTATATTCCTTGAAGTAGGTGGCTTTGAAGGATTAGTTCATATCAGCAGAATGTCCCGCAAAAGATTAAGTTCTACAAAGAACTTTGCTAAGAAAGGTGATAAATTAAAAGCGGTAGTGGTTGAAGTTGATAAAGCCAAAAAAAGAATTGGATTAAGTATTGCCGATTTAGAGCCTTCACCTTGGACTAATGTTGCTGAAAAATATCCTGTAAACTCTATACAAAAAGTTACAGTTAAAAAAATCGTTGATTTTGGTGTTTTTGTTGAACTTCCTGACGGTATTGAAGGTCTAATTAGAAGTAACAATTTATCTTGGACACAACGCTTTGATAATCCAAAAGAAATCTTACAAGTTGGTCAAGAAATTGATGCTATGGTTGTTTCTGTTTCTCCTGATAAAGAAATGCTTGCTTTAAGTTATAAACATACTTTACACAATCCTTGGTTAGATATTGAACAAAAAATTAAAATTAATGATGAAGTTCAAGGCATTGTTAAACAAGTTAAACCAGAAGGCGTAATTGTTACTGTTGCTGACGAATACGATGGATTTATGCCTAAAAGTAAAATTAAAAATATTGGAAAAGGCAAAAAAATTCCTTTCAAAAAGGGAGATAAAGTTGATGTGATTATCGTTGATTTATCCCCTAATAATCAATCTTTAATTTTAGAATTAAAACAAGATGCCGATGCTTTGGAAAATGACAATTTCAACAGACAAAAGAATCGTTCAAATAATAAGCAAAAACACGATGATAGACCACAATATCATCAACCAATTGAAACTACTTCTACTGAAGTTAGTAGTTTTTCGCTTTCCGATATGATTGGTGAAGACGCATTCAATAAATTATTCAAAAATAATTAATATCATTTTTTCATATTAATTATTTCTGCTCAAAAAAACGTAGTGAAGAATTTTTCCTTCACTACGTTTTTTTTATATTCTTTTTTTAATATTTTTTAATTTTTTTTGAATAAATATAACGAGATTAAAACTTTACAACTTCTAAAACTGCTTGCTTAATATCGTTTTGGTTTGGAAGAATGATTTTTTCATAATTTTTAGCAAATCCAACTGGTGAAAATTTTGAGCCAACTCTTATTATAGGAGCATCAAGAAATTTAAAGCAATTCTTCTGTATTTCAGATACAATTTCACCACCTACACCACCAATAATTTTATCTTCATGGGCAACAATTACTTTATTGGTCTTTTGAACTGATGCAAAAACAGTTTCTTTATCCCAAGGCGCCAATGAGCGTAAATCAATAACTTCGACATCAATTCCTTCTTTTGCCAGATCATCAGCAGCAAACAGCGAAAGATGGACCGCTGTCCCATAAGTAATAATAGTTATATCCTTTCCTGTCCTTCTAATTCGTGCCTTACCAAAAGGAATTATATAGTCATCAGAGGGTAAAGAAGTACTGGCTTGCTTAAAGTTATATAAATATTTAGGTTCAAGGAACAAAGTAATCCCTTTCGAACGAATAGCATTTCTTAATAAACCAGCGGCATCATCAGCAAAAGCAGGCTGAACTACTCGAATACCTGGTAAAGTAATAAATGTTCCTTCTAAATTTTGTGAATGATAAAGACCACCTTGTATATATCCACCACTTGCTAAACGTATTACAAAATTCGGAGAAAATTGCCCATTTGTGCGCCAATAATCATGGGAAGATTCAACAAGTTGTTCCATAGCAGGCCAAAAGTAATCTGCAAATTCTGCACCTTCAATTATTACTCTAATTTCAGGGTCATAACGAGTAAAGCCATTGGCAGTCCCTACAATACTATCTTCTGCAATTGGTGAATTGAAAACCCTTTCTCGTCCAAATTCCTCTGGCATTCCTTTCACTACATTAAAAACTCCACCTTTACTTATATCTTGTCCCCAAAGAAATGTTTTCTTATTTTTACGAAATTCTTTTTTTAATGTATCATTAATAGAATGAATTAAATTTACTTTTTCACCTATATCAGAATTATTTTCATTAAAATCATTAAAATCATTATCTTCAAAATAAGAAATTGGAACAATGTTTTGAGACCATTTAGAACCATCCGCATCAGGAGCAACTTCTGCTAAATCGGCGGCTTGAAAAATAATATTCCTATTATCTTCTTCTATTTTTAAAATTTCTGCTTCTGTTAAAATTCCATCATTTAAGATATGATAACGGAATTGCAACAATGGGTCTCTTCTTTTAACAGATTTTAGTTCATCTTCTGAACGATAGATTTCATGTCTATCGGAATTTGAATGTGAACCAATTCTATCACAACTTGCATGAACCAAAGCGGCACCTTGTCCACTTGCAACATAATCACGAGCTTGTTTTAAAGTATTAAACGAATCAAAAGGGTCTCTTCCATCACAATTTATTATTTTTAAATTTTTAAATCCAACCAAATTATCTGATATGCGAGTATTGGCACTTTGGTCTGTTACAGGAACAGAGATTCCATATCCATTATTTTGTATAACAAAAATTACAGGTAATTTTTCTAATGTAGCCCCATTAATCGCCTCATAAAAATATCCTTCTGACGTAGAAGATTCGCCGAATGAAGCAAAAGCAATTTCATCGCCATTAAATTTTTTAATTGCACGAGCTACTCCAACTGCATGCAAAGAATGGTTAGAAACACAAGAAGAAACATTTTGAATATTAATCGATGGTTTGGCAAAATGATTGCTCATATGCCTTCCTCCACCGGCAACATCAGTATCTTTGCTCAAACCATTTAATATGATTTCTTCTGGGGAAATACCCGCAGACAATACAGTCATTAAATCTCGGTAGTAGGGGAAAAGATAATCTTTACTTGGTCTAAATATTTGTCCTAATGCTAATTGTATCCCATCATGACCCCCAAAAGGAGCATGATAAGACCAGCCTTTTGCCATTTTCAAATATAACGATGCCTTTTCATCAAGTTTACGACCCAAATGGTTTAATTTATACCACTGAATTATTCTTTCTTTTTTATATCCTGAAAAATCAAATTTGCTATATAATTCAAGTTCATGTTCTTGCCCTTGATATAAAATTGATGTAATAAAAGATTTTGTTGATACACTTATTTGGTTCTTTTCTTTTAATATAGTATTTTTCTTTGCCATTATTCACCAAAATAAAAATTTTTTATAATATTCATTTATATTTTAGTTAAAACTAATAAATATAAAAAAAATTGTAAAAAAGAATAATTTTCTTTATCCGAAGTGCTAACCTCAAAATGACATATTTTATCATTGTCATTTCACTAAAAGAGAGAATAATCTCTAAAAATAAACAAAATAAAAAAAAGATATTCCCATCTGTCAAAATGCAAATATACTTTACTAAAAATAGTAATTAGATTTATTAGAGATTTATTTTGTATTTATCATAAAGTTAGTTAATTCTTTTAAAAGAGAATCAATTTTAATATTTAATCTCAATTCACCTTTATAAGCAATAGATATCCAACCTGTTTCTTCCGAAACAATAAGGATCACAGAATCAACTTGTTCGGAAAGTCCCAAAGCGGCACGGTGGCGAGTTCCCAAATTATGATTATTATATTTGGATACACTTGAAAGTGGGAGAACACATCTTGCCGCAGTTATCATCTGATTGTCAATAATAACTGCTCCATCATGAAGAGGAGATTTGGTGTTGAATATTGATAGCAGTAATTCTTTTGAAATATTAGCATTAATTGGGATACCTGTATCGATTGTCATTTGCACATTTTGAGATTTTGGGAAAACAAACAAAGCACCAATATGTTTACTAGATAATTCCCTTGTGGTATCAACAATTTCATCAAACGATTCGTTAATTTTAGTCTTCACAAATAATTGAAATATTGGAGATTTGGTGAGCATAACCAATGCTTTCCTAATTTCAGGTTGAAATAAAACAACAAATCCAAGCAACCAAATATTCAATATTGTTTTAATAATCCAATTTAATGTTCTTAAATGAATTGTTTCAGTAAAAAATGAAAGAAAAATTAGAACAACTAAACCAAAAAGGATTTTTAAAGCAATAGTATTTTTTAAAGCATAATAAATTGCCCCAATGATAATACTCACCAAGAGGACATCAATAAAATCCACGAAAGTAAAATTAATAAATCCTATTTTTAGAAGTTCAAACAAATTTGTATTTATTTTTTAGTATAAATTAATTATAAATTAATCATTTTTTTCTGAATTAGAATTATTTTTTTTATCGTAAGCTTTAATAATATCTGCTACAAGCTTATGCCTGACAACATCTTTTTCAGAGAAATAAACAAACTCAATACCTTCTATATCTTGTAAAATAAATTTCGCATTAATAAGCCCCGAAGGTTTACTTTCAGGTAAATCAATTTGAGTAATATCTCCAGTAATAATCGCTTTGGAATGCACACCTAAACGAGTCAAGAACATTTTCATCTGAGTAATTGTAGCATTTTGTGCTTCATCTAAAATGATAAAAGAATAATTTAAAGTTCTGCCCCTCATATAAGCTAGTGGGGTAATTTCAATCACACCTTTTTCAAGAAGACTTTTAAACTTTTCGGGAGTAAGCATTTGTTGTAAAGCATCAGTTAATGGTTTTAAGTAAGGGTCAATCTTTTCCTGTAAATCACCGGGTAAAAAGCCAAGCGATTCGCCCGCTTCTACGGCAGGTCGTGAAAGGACTATTTTAGAAACTTCGTTCCTGCGTAATGATGCAATTGCCATAGCAACAGCTAAAAAAGTTTTACCAGTTCCCGCCGGTCCAATAGCAAAAACAACATCATTATTTAAAACTTTATTATAATATTCGGCTTGAGTTGGGGTTTTGGGCTTAATAATTTCTTTTGTGGCATGCAAAATAATATTCGAACTTTGAGAAAAATTATTTTTCTTGGCTCCAACTTTTTCTTCGTCGTCGTTTGATAGCAACGCTACTACTTGCACAACATCTTCTGGAGTTAAATCACCATTCTTTTTTAAAATATAAGTTAATTCGGAGAGAAGTTTTTCAATTATAGATATTTCACTTGGCTGACCAATTAATGTGATTGTATTTCCACGAGTTGTAATAGAACTTTCAAACTTATTTTCTATAACATTCAAATTTTCATCGTGTAAACCAATCAACTTCACAAAATCTATATCATCAAAGTACAATTTTTTTTCGATTACTTCCATAAATAAATTAAGCAATAAATGGATAAAATTATAAGTGGATTATTTTTTATGATCACATTTTCACTATAACAAATTAAAGTGAAGAATCTTATATTAATTTAATCAGATTCTTCACTTTGAATAAAATTTAATTAACTTTGCTTTCAAAATAACATCTAAAAACGAAATTAACAAACAAAACCGAATAAGCTATTGTCCTGGCGTAACAGTTTTGTCAGTAGCAACTTGCGCACGTTTATTTCTCCAATAACGGCGTTCAGCTTTTTGTTCTTCAGTTGAAATAGGTGCTTTATTAGGTATACTAAGAACTTGACCAGGGAAAATAATATCAGGATTTTTAATTTTATCTGTATTTGCTTGCCAAATTTTTACCCAAAGTAATGGGTCAGAATAAATTTCAATTTTTCCTGAAATATTCCACAAACAATCTCTGTTTTCAGCCCAAGTACCAACTGTATAAGTAGTGATTTTCTTTTCTCTATATAGACCTTTAATTTCACGAGCAAGAGCAATAATTTTGTCATAAAATTCTGGCAATATAGAAATCTTGTTGGCACGAAGTTGATTTAATTCATCTTCTAAAGCTTTTACTTCATTTTGCTTATCAGCAAGAGCATCATTGGAAAGACTTTTAAGTTCTCTAACTTTTCCTTCTATGACACCGATTTTTTGGCGGAAAGCATCAACTTCCGCATCGTTAGCACCAATTAAACTATAAATTTCTTTATGGCAGTTCACATATGAATTTTTTAAATTGTCAAGGTCAGATTTAGCTTTTGATATTTGGTCATCTAAGCTTTTCAATTCACCTGTTAAATTATCAATTCTGGATTTGAAATCCAAAATACGGGCTTCCGCTTCTTTCTTTAAAAGTTCAGCATCAGGTTTGCTTGCTGGTGGTAATTCACTCTGAGCCATTGCAAAGTTAATTGCAAAAATAGTAGTGATGAAAAATACTAAATATCTTCTCATTTCATTCTCCTTAAATTACTTATTAGGGGTATAATCAGGCCATATATCTGGCCATTTCGACAAACGTTGCTTCACTAAATCAAGTTCGGATTGACAATCTTTCAATTCTGTTTTTCGTAAGTTAATCTCATCACGAATTTTGCTAAGTTCTGATTTCTTTTCAGAAATCCCATCTTGTAGTGAACGTTCTTGACGACGAAGCTCTTGAAGTTGAGCTAATTGCTCTTCTGTTATTTTGCTCGAACAAGCAGACATAGAGAGCATTGTCGCTGGAATAACCGTAATTAATCCAATTCTAATTACTATTTTTTTCCAGTTCATAAAATAACTCCATTAAGTTGTCAAAAATTGAATTTACAAATATATAAAATAATATTTAAATTACAATCAAAGTTGATTAAAAATATTCAAACTATTTTTTCTCTCATTTCTTAATATTAAATTTTATAGTTTCTTCATTTTTTTAACTAATTTTGTTTTTTAATATTTTATTTTGAGAAATTATTTAAAATTCAAATCAAATGATAAGCAAAATTAAACAATTATCCCGAGACACAGCAATATATGGGACATCTATTGTTCTAGGACGATTTCTAAAT
This sequence comes from Bacteroidota bacterium, assembly GCA_021780815.1. GTDB lineage: Bacteria > Bacteroidota > Ignavibacteria > Kapaibacteriales > UBA2268 > GWF2-33-9. Next base: position 516,581 of record JAJXYC010000015.1, read on the forward strand.
TTCTTGTTAACTCCTTTTTATACTAACTTTTTACACGAAAAAGAACTTGCCTTTGTAATTTATATATACTCTGCTCTTGCTTTTATAAATATTGCCTATTCTTTTGGAATGGAAACGGCTTTTTTTAGATTTTATAAAAGCGATAAACAATTAGTAGATGAAAATCTACATCATAAAATAGTTTTTAGTAATGCTTACATTAGTATTATCTTTTTTTCAATTATAAGCACCTTGTTAATTTTTATTTTTTCACCACAAATTACCAACTCGTTTAATAATTTTCATTACAATGTCTCACAATCATTAATTATATTAATTGGTTTTATTCCTTTGTTAGATGCTTTGGTTTTAATTCCTTTTGCTTATTTACGAATGACGCATCAAGCAGTAAAATTCTCGACTTTGAGATTTGTAGCAATTTTCATTAATGTTATTTTAAATATTTATTTTATCGCATATTTGCATAAAGGAGTGGAAGGAATAATTCTTGCACAAATTATTTCTTCATCAATTGCTTTATTAATATTTTCAACTTTAATAACAAAGAATTTTGTCTTCAAAATAAATTTCAATCTCATCAAAGAGATGCTATGGTTCGGATTACCAACCTTGCCAGCAAGTGTTTCAGCAATAATTTTGCAAGTTGCAGATAGGCAAATAATGGAAATTATTGCCCCGAAATATCTCGCTGTTTATGGAGTAAATTATCGATTAGGAATCCCTATGATGATTTTCGTTTCTGTATTTGAATATGCTTGGAAACCATTTTATTTACATCATTACAAAGATGAAGAAGCAAAAGACTTGTTCAGCCAAGTATTCACATATTTCACCGTAATTTCAATGCTTTTAATTTTGTTTTGGTCTCTTTTTGTCGATGTAATTGTTAAATTCCCATTTCCCGGTGGAACATTGATTAACCATAAATATTGGATAGGTCTTGATATTGTCCCGATTGTTCTTTGGGGCTATTATTTTAATGGGGCATTTACTAATTTGAATGCTGGATTTTTAATCCAAAAGAAAACCAAATATTTACCCATTGCCGTCGGCGCTTCCGCAATTTTTAATGTTATTCTAAATATTTTAATTATTCCACAATATACTTATGTAGGGGCAGCTTGGGCAACTTTTCTTGCTTATCTCCTTGAAGCAGTGCTTATTTATTGGTATAGTAGAAAAATTTATTATATCAAATACGATTGGAAAAAAGTTTTTACTATTTTAATAATAACAGGATGCTTAATTCTTTTAAACGTGTATATAAAAGATTATTTCACCTCTTGGTTGCTCTTATTAGTAATAAAATTTTTATTTATGCTCGTTTTTATTATTTTATTATTTATTTTTGGATTTTTGAATAAACGTAATTTGCAATTTCTTAAACATTTCGTTAAAAGTTGATGCCTCAAAACCAAGAAGCAAAGATATTGAACAATAACGAAGATATTGAAATAATCCAATCAATTATTTCAGGCGATATTAACGCTTTTAGTAAATTGCAAAAAAAATATTATCGTAATATCCGTGCTATTATTAGAAAAATGATTAGGAATGAAAATGATGCTGATGATTTAACACAAGAAACTTTTATTAAAGCATATAAAGCTTTAAGCTCGTACGACTCTAAATACTTATTTTCTTCTTGGTTAATGCGTATAGCTTCAAACAACTGTATTGATTTTTTACGAAAAAGGAAGATAGAAACTATTTCATATAGCCAAAGCCTTCAAAAAAGTGATGATGATGATTTATTTTTTCAAATTCCTTCAAATGAGTTAAATCCTTATGAAAAAATCGAATCAACTGAACAAAGAAATATTATATTTAGTCTAATTGAACAGCTTCCACAAAATTATAGACAAATTATTCTTTTACGCTTCCAACAAGAATTAGATTATAACGAAATTGCAAAAATATTGAATATACCTATTGGCACGGTTAAAGCAACTTTATTTAGAGCAAAAAAAATGATTAGTATCTTATTGAAAAAAAAACAAAAATTATTGAATATCTAACATTTAAAAACTTTCAATTAAAATATTCGTCATAATTTTAATTTACTTTTATTTTGCAAAATTAATGAAAAAAATAATTACCATATTGCTTCTTACACTCTCAATAGCGTTTGTTGCTTGTATTGATGAAAATCCAAATTTAGTTAATCCTCCTTCAAACGTTGATAAAATTTATGTAAGATTTGTTAATTTATCTGGTGATTTTAATTCATATTACTTTACTTTTAACGGAACAAATCCTACTTCAACAATTAGTTTTGCCACGGCTACCGATGCTATGCATCCCCCTTTGGATAGTGCCGTAATTGCCGCACAAAGTAATGGTTCAATGGTATTTCAGTTTAAAAGACAAATTAAATTTACACGAAATATAAATTATTCATATATAGCAATCCCTTCCGCTAAGGGAGATTCAATTCAAAAAAATGTAGATACTTTAATTGCATTGACCACTTCTCTTAGTATGCCTTCTTACTCAACTGATGCTTACATTTCTTTAATGAACGCAGTTCCTGATTCAACCTACTTCTTTTCTTTGACTATGGGTTGTCCAAACGCTAATCCACTTATATCAGGAATTCTCTATAAAAATGTATCTCAACCAAGTTTTATTAGTACAGGTGATGTCCCAATTTCTATATTACAAACACACAATGGTATTACTACTGTTCTCGGAACATATAAAGTCCCAGTTGTTTCAAGAGGACAATATGTTGCTATTGTGATGAAAGATAAAGATGAACAAATAAAATTATATATTTTAGATGAACTAAACTTGCAAAGCAATGCTTTTTACCCGGCCGAAATTATTACTGATAAACAGTCTTTTATTAGGACAATAAATTTATCCTCCGATAACGTAAGCATAATCAAAAACCCGAGTGAGGTAATTGCCGCTAATTTAGCATCTAATTCAATATCAAATTATCAACAAACATCGGCTTGCACAAGTAATATCTTAGATTCTCTTATAATTCAATCAAACAATACATATTCCACTTCATACAGGTATTCGTTTAATGTTCTTTCTAATTACTCATTAATAGTGGCGGATTCAGCAGGCTACAAAGCAAATAATTTAGTGATAGTCCCGCCATCACCGATTAGTAATTTAAATGGTCAAACATCATTAAGATTTGTGAATCTTGCTTGGTCGCTTCAAGTTTTAGATGTGGCAATGTCATCGAGGCAAAGTGATTCATCGGCATCAGGTTATACTGCTGGTACTTCTCTTGCAAAACAACTACCATACGGGCAAATTTCTACTTTATCTGTTCTACCAGCCGGCGAAATTCCTTTATCTGTTTTTACTTCTTTTGTCCCTTATCGACTTTTATCAAATACCTTCATCAATACTCAACCAAACAAAGACTACGTAATTGTTATTACAAATGATGCACAAGGAAATTTGATTTTAAGTATCGTTGAAAGTTCGGAACAAAATTCAAACATCAACTTCCTGCAATCTTCTTCTTTCGTTCAAGTTATAAATGCTATTTCAAGAACAGGAAATGTAAATATTTCAATTGGCAATTATTTCCAAAATGCAAAACTTTATTATGGCAATACTATTGCAACCAATATACCTTTTCAAAATAATACAATTTCGTATAGTTACGGTAACGTTTCAAATACCATCCCGATTTCTCCACAACCAAATAATAGATATACCGTAATTTTATGTGGCGATAAAGACAGTCCTGATTATATTATTTTAGAAAATCCAATTTCAGTGCAAAATCCTAATCTTGCTGATATTAGATTTGCAAATTGTTCAAATGATTTTAATTCAATTTCAGTAACCGATAATGTTACAAATAATTATGTCATTGCAGAATTAAATTACAAAGTAACTACATCTTTCTACGATTTAGATAAATCCAAGCGATATACATACTATTTTTTAAACACTGCCGATATGAAGCAAATCAATAGCTTTGATTTTGATATTACTTTTGGCAAAAGATATACAATTTTATTCGCTGGAACAAATAAAGACAATTTCGGATATAATATAATTATGGTCCAAGAATATTAAACATTTATTTTTGTTAAATTTAAATAAAAAAATATGGCTGTACAACCCGTTTATAATTGTTTTCACGAAGTTTTGAATAAACCTACAAAAACAATAGATAATATTAATGGTCAAATTGCACAATTAGCAAAAGATTTAATTGATACTTTAAGTTCTATTTCAACAGGTGTAGGATTAGCAGGGAATCAAATAGGAGCAGAAAAATCAATTTTATTAATTGATGTTTCGCAAATTGATGAATATAAAAATTCTAAACCAATTTTAATGATAAATCCAGAAATTTTGGAATTTTCAGACGAAACTATAGAAATGCAAGAAGGTTGTTTGTCTGTCCCTGATTTTTACGAACAAGTTGTAAGAGCAAAAAATATAAAAGTGCGATATTGGGATTTAAAAGAAAAAGAACATATTGAAGATATGGACGAGTATATTGCTCGTGTCGCCCAACATGAAATTGACCATTTAAATGGTGTATTATTTTACCAAAGATTAACTCCGCTAAAAAAAACACTTGCTAAAAATAAATTAAATAAAATTAAAAAAGGGGTAATTTTACCTGATTATCCTTATGTTTTACCTGATGGGAAATTAATAAATACTTAAAGAAGTTTTTATTATATTTAATGAACAAGTTTATAGATTTATTATTTATGAAAATTTTTAAAAATATTCTGTTCTTAATTAGCACCTATTTGTGCTTATCTTTATCTACACTTTTTTCGCAAAATCCTGATTCTACTTCTATTAAAAATTTTGATTCAATCAAATTAAGACAAGCAGATTCAATTCGGAATTTTGTTAAGTCCCATAAATTAGAGTATGATTCAGTTGTGATTTTTAAAAATTTAAAATATAAAAATACTGTTGCAAGCGATTCAATAGACAATATGCTGGATGTTTATTTACCCGCAAAACTTCAAAGAAATAAGAATTATCCATTAATTTTCTTCTTACATGGGGGTGGTTGGAATTCAGGAGATAAATCGTTTTCATTGCAAAAAATAAAAACGATACTTGATAGTGGTTTTATTTTTATTAGCACAAATTATCGTTTATCTCCTAATCCTGTTCAATTGAATAATTCCAAAAGAATTAAATTTCCAGACCATTTAGAAGATGTCGATGAATCTTTAGTTTATTCACTTTCATTTTTAGATAACCTAAATATTGATATTTCTAAAGTAATATTAATGGGTCATTCGGCAGGTGGCAATTTGGCAGTAAGTTTAGTTACAATGCCAAGATATGTTAAACATTTTAATGAAATAATGAAAAAAGTTAGAGGAGTCGTAGATTTAGATGGTATTGCTTTAAATATTCCAAGTTTTATAAATTCAATTAACGGCTCATATAAAAATTGGTTTATTAATGCATTCGGAAATAATACCGATGAATTGATTGCCGCTTCTCCAATTTTCAATTTTCCAAAAAAGAAAAAAATCCCAGATATTTTACTTATATCACAAAATAACTCTAAAAGAATCAAATTCTATAATGAATTTAAAGATAGTTTGTTGAAATTTGATAATAATGTGATAGTATATATTGCAAATACTTTCAATCACAATCAAATCCTAATGAATTTTTGTGATTTCTCCAATGAGACTTCAAAAGAATACACAAAATTAATTTTTTCCTTTATCAAAGACTGTTTGCGAAAAAACTATAAATAAATTTATATTTAACTTATCATATAATAAAATTTATTTAAATAATATTTTGTTTATTTAAATAAATTTTATTAAGTTTGCACTTAAACTAATTAATGAATTTTCAAATCAATCAAAGAGGGCTTATGAAAAAATATAGTAACTCCTTAATAATTAAGATATTTGTCTTAATTATCTCTACAAGTATATTTTTCGCTTGTAGTAGTAATTCAACTTCACCGGCAAAAAGTTCAGCGAAACAAATTCTATCATTTGTTTTCAATGATTTTACAACACCCGTAGTAGGAATTATTGACCAAAATGCCAAGACAATTAATTTAAAAGTTCCTTTTGGAACAAACCTTACTAATTTAGTTCCAACAATTACAATTTCAGACAAAGCAATATTATCACCCGCAACTGATGTTGCTCAAAACTTTACTAATGCAGTGATTTACACTGTTACCGCAGAAGATGGCTCAACAGCATCTTATACTGTAACAGTTACTTATGATACAAGCAACCCAGTAACTTTATCGGGAAAAATGAGTACTAATACAACATTAAAAGACCTCGGATTACCAATAGATTATATAATTGATGGTGCTTTTTATGTTGATGGAAATGCTTTATTAACAATAGAACCTGGAACAACTATTGCTTTTACAAGTGTTGATAGTTATTTCCAAGTAAACGAAAATGCAGGGATTAGTGCAGTTGGAACAACTGATAAACCAATTATTTTCATTGGTCCAGTAAACAATCCTAATAAAGGCTCTTGGGACGGTATATATATAGAATCTAATCGTGCTGATAACAAATTCTCTTATGTAAATATTATTAATGGCGGTAGCACAACTTCTGGTGCAGCTTTAAATATTCAATCGGGAGCAAAATTGGCAATGTCTAATTGCAAAATTTCAGGTTCGCTTAACGATGGCCTTTATTTAGAAAGTAATGCTGTTTTATCACAATTCGATAACAATACAATTGAGATTTGCGATGCTTATCCTATTAGTTGCGATAACTTAACTCAAACAGCAAATTTCAATATTACTGATACTTTATCTAATAATACACAACCTTCAGTAGAAGTTAGATCTCGTTCTACTTTTTCAAAAAATTTCACATTAAATAAAATTGGAATACCTTATGATGTAAACCAAATATATGTTACTGGCGGCACACTTACTATTTCTGATGGAGTAACTTTGAGATTCCAAAATTCAGGTTATTTAACTGTCAAAGATGGCGGTATGTTAAATGCTACTGGAACAACCTTTACATCAACAACTCCAATTGCAGGATTTTGGTATAGCATTGAAATTAATAATCAATATAACAATATATTGCAAAATTGTATTATTGAGTATTGTGGAATGGATGACGAAGGTGGAATTTATACACCCGATGGTAAAGTAAGTTTAACAAACGTTGCAATTATGCACAGTTCTTCTTATGGCATTGTATTTTCATCAAAGAATAATTTAATTATTCATAGCGGCGTTACATTCTCTGATTGTGCGAAAGGGAATGTTTTTGATTACTCAAAAAATGAAATACTAAATGATTTACCTTAAAAATTATTTTTTTTAATTATTAAAAGAGGTTGTCTTTGCAGACAACCTCTTTTTTTGTAACTTTGCAAATTAATATTATTTTGTATTATTTTGTAAAACTAGATAAAAACTTCACAAAATCATCTATTTCTTGTTTTGTTCTTTTTTCAGTTACAGCAATAAGCAAACCTTGTTTATCTGTATAATTGCTAACATCAACACCGGCAAAAAATCCATTTTCTACCCCCTGATTAAAGATTAAATCAGGATTTACAGGTGTCTTAACAAGGAATTCATTAAAAAATGGTCTATTGCTTATTAGTTCAAAACCATTTAATTTGCTTATTTCATTTGCTAAATAATGAGCTTTATGATATGAATGTTCAGCAACTTCAATTAACCCAGATTTACCCATTGTTTCTAAATAAACAGTTGCGGTAAGCATAATTAGACCTTGATTAGTGCAAATATTAGAAGTTGCTTTTTCTCTTTTAATTTGTTGTTCACGAGTCTGTAAAGTTAAAACAAATGCTCTATTGTTATTACTATCAATTGTTAATCCTGCCAATCTGCCGGGCATAACACGAATAAGAGACTCTTTACAAGTAAACAACCCTAAAATTGGTCCTCCGAAGCTCATAGGAACTCCTAATGGTTGTCCTTCTCCGAGTGCAATATCAGCATTATATTGACCTGGAGGTGTTAAAATACCTAATGAAATAGGATTAAAAATTGAAATGTAAAGTGATTTATTCGAATGAGCAATTTTTTCAAGTTCAAATACATCTTCAAGGTTACCGAAAAAATTTGGATGTTGTACGATAACACCTGCTGTGTTCTCGTTAATATTTTTTTTCAAATTATCTAAATCGGTTGTACCATCTGCTAATGCAAATGTTTTAAAAGTTAGTTTGCGCCCTGCAGTAACAGTTTTTGCTGTTTCAAAATATAAAGGATTAATAGTTCCAGCAATTAAAAATTCGGTGCGCTTTGTTGAAGCATGAGCCATTAAGCAAGCTTCTGCTAAGCCTGTTGCTGCATCATATAGCGAAGCATTGGATATATCCATTTCAGTTAATCTGCACATTAAACTCTGAAATTCATACATCATTTGCAATGTACCTTGTGAAACTTCCGCTTGGTAAGGTGTATATGCTGTTTTAAATTCAGGACGTTCTAATACTGATGTAACTAACGTAGGTATAAAGTGGTCATAAATACCACCACCCATAAACATAACTTTTTGTGATGATGTAAAATTCTTGTTTGCTATTGATTCTAACATTTTAGTTGTTTCATATTCGCTTAAAGCATCAGGTAAATCTAACTTTTCTACTCTTGCTTTTTTAGGAATATCTTTGAGTAGTTCTTCAAAATCATTCACTCCAATTTGTTGGAGCATATCATTTAATTCTTCTTTTGTATTTGGAACGTATGACATTTTTAACCTAAAAAATTTTTTAAACTACAAAATTACGAAAGAATAAGTGAAACTTATATTAATCAAAATCTTTTTTTATTTAATGTATTATGTAAGTTTTATAAATTATTAGTATATAACAGTGATTTCATTGTTTGTAATATCTATAATAATTCTTAATACACAGTAAGTAATAAAAATGCAAAAAATATAATTCAGAAATGATCACGCTAAAATTTCAGCAAGTTCCATCATATAGCCCCAAATAGGTTTTTGCCTTGTCCAAGTTTCTTCTAATGGAGTGTAAGCAATATCGTGGTCTTGTCGACCAACCATAATATCGGTTTTACCATTAATAAGTGCCTCAACAGCGGCAACTCCAAGATGACTTGCTAATACTCTATCTCTCACAGTCGGAGAACCACCACGCTGAATATGTCCTAAAATAGTATATTTGGCGTCAATGTCATATTGCTCTTTCATCATACTTGCAATTTTTGCGGCACCACCATACTCATCACCTTCACCAACAATTATTATTGTTCTACGAGTTTTACCTTGCTTTAAAATTCTTTGGTACAAAATATCTAAGTTAGTAACTGTCTCAGGTATAGCAACATATTCAGCCCCACAAGCTATACCAACATCCATAGCAATAAATCCAGCATGCCTACCCATAACTTCAACAATAAAAACTCGTCCATGGCTATCAGCTGTGTCTCGTATTCTATCAATTGCTTCTGATGCAGTATTAATTGCTGTGTCATAACCTATTGTGTAATGTGTCCCATATAAGTCATTATCAATTGTTCCAGGTGTTCCAACAATAGGAATGTGATGTTCTAACCATAAAGCATGCGCCCCATGGAAAGTTCCATTACCACCACAAGCAATTAAGCCATCAATTCCTGCTTCTTTAACCCTTTCAGCGGCGGCGGCACGACCTCCTGCCATCATAAATTCTTTGGAACGACTTGTCTTTAAAATTGTTCCACCTCGCCCAATAATATTTGCGGTTTCTTTTCTTGCTAATTTGATAAAATCACCTTCTATCATTCCCGAAAAGCCACCAATTATTCCTACTACTTCTAATCCTTTTGCTAATGCGGCTCTTACTACAGCCCTTATGTGGGCATTCATTCCAGGAGCATCTCCACCACTTGTTAAAATTCCTATTTTTTTCATTTTTTATTTATTATTTTTGTTATTATCAAAATCTCAGAATTTTCTTTTTTGACTTTATGAAAATTACGAAATTTATCCTAATCTTTAGCATATTTAATTATAATTAATTCTTTTAATTTTTCTTTTTTCTTAATTTAGTTTTTTCTTTTTTTGCAAAAATTACAAATGTTCAAAACCAAATAAAGCAAATGGATAAAATAACAAAATTTCAAAAAATAATATCGGTTCTTTTTATAGTTTTTTTTAGTATTTGGCTTGGAGGAAGTGCCATTAGGTCAATTATTGCTTATAGTGTTTTTGAACCTTCGGCAACCCAAACAATGGTAAGAAACGCATCAAATGATATTTTAATGCAAAGCGTGTATTTGTATTCTGCTACAAATGTCTATACTTTCCCTGCTTATCTTATTGCATTTGTTTCTGCTTTGATTTTGCTCTTTCAATTTAAACATATATTGAAAAATGAAGGCTGGCTTTTTATGAGTTTTGTTCTCTTCTTCTTGTTCTCGCTTGTCCAACTTTATAATGGATTTTTGGATATTAAGTTGTCTATTGCTATTTTCTGGGAACATACTTGGGAATTTTACAGTAAACCAATCCAAGATTTTTTTTTAAAAAGAATTTTAAATGTTGCAGTCAGCTCATTTAATGGATTATCTTTCTTAGCAAATTTAACAATTCTTGTATTAATCGTTTGGCAACCATTGAAAAAAATAATGAATAATGAATAAACTCAAGAAAATACTCTTTGCTAATATTATAATAACTTTTTCAATTTTATTACAAACTAATTTGTATTCTAAAAACTTGTTCCCTGTTCTCAAAAATGAATATGTTGCATATATTGATACAACAGGAAATGTAGTAATTGATGATGAATTTGAAACAGAATATCAAATTCAAACAATTACCACATATAATAAAAATTTTATAGCGATTCATTTTCCTGATTATGCTTACTTTTCAGAAGGAAAAGCCACCTTTCGTAAAACTTGGGGATTTTGGTTTATTCGTTTAGGCAGTGAATACGGAGTTATTGATACAACAGGGAAAGTTATCATTAAAAAGCAAGATAATTTAATTAATAATTTTAAAAATGGATTAGCACTTACAAAAATTCCACTGAAAAATTTTGGATTTACTTATGGTAAAGAATTTTCTTATATTGATCCAAATAACAACTTCCCTTTTGTAGATAAAATAAATAAAGATGAAAACATTGATGAAATACCAACTTCATTACTAATCAGTAGAAATGATAGTATCTTTGTAATAAGAACATTTGATTACGCATCTGACTTTTATAATGGCTGGGCAATGGTATTCACTCATAAAAAGTACAATTATATTAACACTAATGGCGAACTGCTTTCTAATAAAGGATTTGATGATGTGCATCCATTTTCAGAAGGAAAAGCTGTTGTTTTAGTTGATTCTGTTTGGTGTGTTGTTGATGCAAATAGTAAATATTTATATCCCAAAAATTTTTATCCCGACGGTAAACCAATACCAAACCCACGTATAAAATATCTTTGGAACTTCCATAATGATTATGCTCGCTATACTGACGATAAAGTTTATGGTTTTCTAAGAGCTGACAATAAAATTTTAATGTGCGATTTGTATGCAGGAGCAAATGATTTTTCAGAAGGTTTTGCAGGAGTTAAATTAATTAATAATGAATTTAACTTTATTGATACTTTAGGAAAAATGATTTCTGAAAGTAATTTTGACGGTGTTGGCAACTTTAAATGCGGTTTAGCCCCTGTATTAAAAAATGGTTCTTGGGGTTATATTAACCCATTAGGTAAAATTAAAATTAATTATCAATTTGATTATGCCACTGATTTTCAAGACGGATTTGCTTATGTTTGGAAAAATGATTTATTGATGATAATCAATACAGATGGTAAAATAATTTGGAAATATAATTTATCGGATTTAATTAAACAATGAAAATCGCTTATCCTGCTTCTGCATTAGACCATACAAATCCCGCCACCAATAATAATTTAATTGGGAATTATTTAATCAAGTATTTTCAAAAATACGGAGTTGAAGTTGAAGTTTTTCCTGCTTACGAAGATTATACAAAAATTTATTATAGATTAAAAAAAGTTATTCTCCAAATTCTTACAAAAAAAATACACATTAGACATAGGGAACCAAAATTATTAAAGCATTTGTCAAAAAAAATTGAAAACAGTATTAATAGTTCTGATGCAGATTTAGTTTTTGTTTTTGGAACAACACCAGTTGCTTATTTAGATGTGAATAAACCAATTTATATTATTACTGATGCAACATTTAAAATTATTTCTAATTTTAATTATGAATTTACTAATTTAGATAAAAAAACAATTGAAAATTCCGAAGCAATAGAAAAAATTGCATTTCAAAAAGCGAAAAAAATTTTTTTATCATCTGATTGGGCAAAACAAAGTGCAATCAACGATTACAAAGTTCCTCTTGAAAAAATTAAAGTTGTTCCTTTAGGCGCAAACATTGATTATTCACCAAACCAAAATGAAATTACAGAAATAATTAATGCAAGACAATTTAACACAATAAATTTGGTCTTTATTGGAAAATTTTGGAAGAGAAAAGGAGGTGTAAGAACACTTACCATAGTAAATGAATTAATTTTACGAGGTTATCAACCCCATTTAACAATAATTGGCACAGAAGTTCCCCAAAAAGACCGAAAAATTTATAATATTGATAAATATATTGAAATTATACCATTTCTAAATAAATCAATTCCTGATGAAGAAAAGCGTTTTAGAAATATTTTAACAAATTCTCATTTTTTACTTTTCCCAACTTTGGCAGACACATTTGGACATGTTATTTGTGAAGCAAACGCTTATGGAATTCCCGTTATTGCATCAGATATTGGTGGTGTTCCTGAAGCAATTACAAATGGGAAAAATGGTTATCTAATTAATTTTGAAAGTGAACCAAATAAAGCAGTTGATTATATTATTAACTATTTTGAAAACAAAGACAAATACAAAGAATTTGCTTATTCTTCCTTTTTAGAATACCAAAACAGATTGAATTGGGATGTTATAATTCAGCAAATTATCAAAGAGGTACAAGAATAATCAAACTTGTTCTATCCCTTTATTATTTTGCATTTTTAATTAGTTAATTAGGTAATAAAATAAATTTATCAGCTATTGCAATAATTTGGAATACGTACAATAAAAATTTAGAAAATTTAAGATGATTTTATTAATTAATTCGTTTAAATAATAATTGGAATTTTATTTATATTATTTAAAATTAAAAAATTATTTAACTTTATAATTAACTTTATAATAAATATATGAGAGCAATTATTCCCGTAGCAGGAGTTGGAACACGTTTGAGACCACATACATTTACTACTCCTAAAGTATTATTAAATGTTGCAGGGAAACCTATTCTTGGTCATATCATTGATTCATTGATTAAAATAGGTGTAGTTAAATCTACCATAGTTACCGGTTATATGGGGGACAGAGTTCAAGATTTTGTTACAAAAAAATACCCGAAATACGATTTTGACTTTGTTCATCAAAATGAAGCACTTGGCTTGGGACACGCTATTTGGACTGCAAAAGAAACATTTGGAGATGAGCCTTTAATTATTATTCTTGGTGATACTATTTTTGATGTGGACTTAAATTTTATATTTAATGCCCAAACGAATGCTATCGGTGTAAAACAAGTTGAAGACCCTCGTAGATTTGGAGTTGTTATAACTAATAGCGATAATAAAATTATAAAATTAATTGAAAAACCACAAGAGCCAATTTCTAAGCTTGCTATTGTTGGTATTTACTTTATTAAAAATTCCAAATTGCTTGCTGAATCGTTAAACACGCTTATTAATAATAATATAAAAACCAAAGAAGAATATCAACTTACGGATGCATTACAACTTATGTTAGATAAAGGTGAAAATTTTTCAACTTTTCAAGTTGATGGCTGGTATGACTGCGGAAAACCTGATACTTTATTAAGTACAAATAGGTTTTTACTTGAAAAATTTTCAGATAAAAACAATATCACAGGTTCGGTCGTTATTCCACCAAGTTACATCTCTCCAAAAGCAGTATTAGAGAATTCTGTTGTAGGACCTTATGTCTCAATTGCAGATGAAGCTGTTGTAAAAGATAGTATTGTTAAAAATTCAATTATTAGCTTTAGTGCTACGGTTTCCAATTCTTTGCTTGAAGATTCAATAATTGGAAATGAAGCTTATGTAAATGGATTATTTCAAAAATTAAATGTTGGAAATTCAAGTTCTATTGATTATTCAAGAACATAAATCAAATTAAAATATGGGACAAATTCTTATGAATAAAAACTATTTTTTTACTTCTGAATCGGTTTCAGAAGGACACCCAGATAAAGTATGCGACCAAGTTTCAGATGCAGTATTAGATGCGATGTTATTACAAGACCCAATGAGTAGAGTGGCTTGTGAGTGTTATGCAACAACAGGTATGATTTTGATTGGTGGAGAAATTACAACTGAAACTTATATCGATTTACAAGAAACAGTCAGAAACGTAATCCGTGAAATTGGGTATAATGAGCCAAAATTGCGATTTGATGCCGACTCAGTTGCTGTTCTTAACACTATCAATCATCAATCCGAAAATATTAAAATTGGTGTGGACACTGGTGGTGCAGGAGACCAAGGACTTATGTTTGGCTTTGCAAATAAAGAAACTGCTGAATTTATGCCTGCTCCAATTATGTTTGCTCATAAGTTAATGAAAAAGTTAGCTGATATTAGAAAAACTACCAATTTAATGCCTTACTTAAAACCTGATGCAAAATCGCAAGTTACAGTAGAATACAATGAAAATGATGAAGTCGTTAGAATTGACACTGTTGTTATTTCTACTCAACATGAAGCTGGTGTACATCAAGAAAAAATAAAGGAAGATGTTAAAGATATTTTAATTAAACAAGTTATTCCTGAACACTTAATTGATGCAAAAACTAAGCTTTATGTAAATCCAACAGGTTTATTTGAAATTGGTGGACCACATGGCGATACGGGATTAACAGGTCGTAAAATTATCGTAGATACTTACGGCGGAAAGGCTCCTCATGGTGGTGGTGCTTTCTCTGGTAAAGATCCTACAAAAGTGGACAGGTCTGCCGCTTATGCCGCTCGTCATTTAGCAAAAAATATAGTTGCCTCTGGTTTAGCTGACGAATGCTTAATTCAACTTTCTTATGCTATCGGAATTGCTCAACCTGTTTCTATTTATACTCAAACTAAAAATTTAAAGAATATCTCTAATTCTGAACTTTCCAATTTCATTATTAATAATATCGATTTAACTCCAAACGGCATTATCGAAAAATTTGACTTACGCAGACCTATTTACCAGCAAACTGCGGCTTATGGACATTTCGGCAGGAATGAATTCCCCTGGGAAAAATTAGATTTAGTAGACTTATTTAAACAAAAATTTTTATAATTAGTATTTTATATTTCAAATTTAATTAAACTTTAAGGTAAAAATGAAAATTGACAAATCAAAAAAAACGTCAGAAAAATTATATGAAAAACCAGGTGAATACTGTATTCGTGATATTTCGTTAGCAGAAGAAGGTCGTAACCTGATTGACTGGGCAGAAGCTCATATGCCTGTTTTAATGCTTTTACGTGAAGAATATAGCAAAACAAAGCCTTTTGCAGGTTATACAATTGCAGGTAGTTTGCATGTTACCAAAGAAACTGCTGTTCTTATAGAAACTTTCAAAGCTGCCGGTGCTAACGTCTCTTGGAGTGGTTGTAATCCGCTTTCTACTAACGATGCAGTTGCCGCCGCTCTTGTAAAAAATGGAATTTCTGTATATGCTTGGCATGCTAATTTTGATGATTACTACTGGTGTATTGACCAAACTATTAATCATAATCCTAATCTTGTGCTTGATGACGGTGCAGATTTAATCAATACTTTACATTTAAACTACCCAGAGTATGCTGAAAAAAATGTTTTAGGTGGAACTGAAGAAACTACAACTGGCGTGCATAGATTAAGAAAAAGAGGCGAATCTGGGCAACTTATTTTTCCTGTTTTTGCAGTTAATGACGTTGAAACTAAATGGGATTTTGACAATGTTTATGGAACTGGACAATCTACAATTGATGGAATTTTACGTGCTACTTCCGTTTTACTTGCCGCTAAAAAATTTGTTGTTGCCGGTTATGGACATTGCGGTCGTGGAGTTGCTATGCGTGCCAAAGGTATGGGTGCTGATACTATAATTACCGAAGTTAAATCTACTGCCGCTTTAAAAGGGGCTTTAGAATCTCATAATGTCCTTACTATGGATAAAGCTGCCGAGGTTGGCGATATTTTTGTTACTGCTACTGGCGTTAAAGATGTTATCCGTAAATGGCATTTCGAAAAAATGAAAGACGGTGCTATTGTTTGCAATACTGGTCATTTCGATGTAGAAATTAATATCCCTGAATTAGAAGATATTGCTGTTAGTAAAAAATTAGTTCGTCCTAATTGCGAAGAATACACTTTACAAAATGGACATAGAATTTACTTGTTAGCACAAGGTCGTTTAGTTAATCTTGCTTCTGCGGAAGGACATCCTTCGGAAGTTATGGATATGTCTTTTGCTAATCAATTTATGTCTCAGCTACGTTTAGTTAACGCTCATAAAGCTAATCAAGCACTTCCTAAAAATGTTGTAGATTTACCAGAAGAACAAGACGAATTTATCGGTCGTAAAAAATTAGAATCAATGGGAATTGAAATTGACACATTAACTGATGAACAAATCATTTACATGAATGATTTCAATGCAGGTACATAAAATCTATATTTTAAAACAAGTATAGAATTGAGCTATTCAAAGGCTGTCTGTCTAAAAGACAGCCTTTTGCTTATATTGTGTATATAGAAGAACAAGCATAAAAAACTAATCACAGAAACAAACTTATATTTTTGCTGTTTAATCGTCTAATTAAAATAAAATTACATTATAATGAGGTATTGTGTACGAGGTTGAAAAGCCAAAAGAAAAAGCAATAATAGCCACTTTCATATCAAAAAGTGATAATAGACAAGATGCACTTGATTATTTAGAAGAATTAAAATTACTTGTGGAAACTGCGGGTGCAGAAGTTGTTGATGAAATGTTCCAAGAAATGCAAAAGCCAAGTGTTGCAACTTTGTTCGGCAGTGGAAAAGTGCAAGAATTAAAAGAACTTCTTGCTGAAAATAAATGTTCTATGGTTGTTTTTGATAATGAATTATCGCCTGTCCAGATACGAAACTTATCAAATTTGCTTGAAGTTAAAGTTCTTGACCGTAGTGGTATTATTTTGGATATTTTTGCCACAAATGCTAAAACACTGGAAGCTCAAATTCAAGTAGAACTTGCTCAAAGCCTTTATTTACTACCAAAACTTTCAAGGATGTGGACACATTTATCTAAACAATACGGCGGAATTGGAACAAAAGGACCAGGCGAAACACAAATTGAGACCGATAGAAGATTTATAAGACAACGTATTCAAATGTTACGAGATAAATTAAAAACAATTGAAACTCAAAATGCTGAACAACGTAAATCTCGCCAAAGTTTTCCCCGCTTTGCTTTAGTTGGTTATACTAATGCTGGAAAATCAACTTTAATGAACGCTATCACCGATGCAAATGTATATGTTGAAGATAAACTTTTTGCTACTCTTTCTACTACCGTCAGGCAGTTCGTTTTGCCTAATAATAAAAAGGCTATTCTAAGCGATACAGTTGGTTTTATCCGTAAATTACCCCATCATCTGGTAGCTTCTTTTCGTTCTACATTAGCAGAAGCCTCTGAAAGTGACTATATCTTACACGTTGTTGATATTTCTGCACCTTTTTTTAGAGAACATATCCAAATTGTAAATGATACTTTAGAATCTTTAAACATCAATACTTCTAATTTAATTTATGTTTTTAATAAAATTGATAAATTAGAATATTTAGAAGTAATTAAACACATTGAAACAGAGTTCCCAAAAAGTGTTTTTGTTTCTGCCATACGAAATATAAATATAAATGCCCTGCTTAATAAAATGCAAGAGGAATACGAAAAACGTAATATCATTTATAATTTGCATATTCCATATACAAAGATGAATTTAATCAATCAAATTTATAACTTAACTGACGTAATTGAAAGACTTGACCAAGAAACAGGAATTGATTTTAAAGTAAAAGTTTTACTAGAAAAAAAAGAACTATTTGAACAAAGCTTTAAAAATATGATTCAATAAATTTTTTTTGTGCTTTTGGGAATATCTCCCTTCTTTTAATATTGTTTGTAACTTAATAATGGTCCAATTTTTGATAATAAATATATGTATATCAAAATAATTTGGCCTGAATGGTAAAACGATTCCTCATATTGAATTTTTTAATCATTGCTTTAATTGGTTGTGGTTCTGTTGGGACCCCGATGAAATACAACAAATCAAAGCCTACAAAAGTTAAAATTAAACAAGATACATCTACAACTGGAAATAATAATAAAGAATTAAAAAAAACTTATACCGAAAATTCAAGATTCCTCGATACGAATATTGTCCAACTACCAACTATTATAGCGATTGAACAAACAAAGAAAGAAACAACTGCGGCAAAAGATAGTCAAGAAAATTCTAATGCTGATTATGAAATGGAACTTTTGTTTAATGAAGCAATTAAAGAATTTGATAATGAAGATTATAAATCTTCCTGCCCAAAATTCCAATCTATTGTTGGAACATATTTATCTACAGATTCCATCTATTATGAAGCTAAGTATTATTCTAATGAATGTTTGATAGTGCAAAATCAAATTAATGCCGCTAAATTGGGATTAGAGAAGATGTATTTTGATTCTAAAACTCCTTCTGAAATATTAGAAAGAGTCATAGTAAGATTAGGTCAAATTAATTGTCTTTTAAAAAAAGATAATATAGCACAAAAATATTTTGATGAATTAAAAACCAGATTTCCAAAATCTATTTATTTAAAAGTTGCAAGTTGTGAATATATAAATTCATTTAAAAAATAATATATTGCACACTTTCCTTTTTTATTTTCATTTAATTAAAAATAAAAAAAATAACAGTCAAGTTTTCAACTAAACAATAAAAGTAACGATGCACTTATTAAGATAATATTTTATATCAGTTACTTCTTCTTTTTCAAATATCTTTCTACAAAAATAATACCAGGTCCTGTGGAAATATGATGATTGCAATATTGACCTACCGGACAACTTACTTCTTTACAGCCATTAGGTTCGCCTTTGCCATTGTAATCCAGTTGACACTCTACATTATTACAATCAGCACACCATTGTTTATCAGCACCTGCTCCTCTGCATATATACAAATT
>JAJXYC010000002.1:0-55246 GCA_021780815.1 Bacteroidota bacterium
TGAAAAAAGTTACAGTCAGATGCAAAAAAATTTTTTCGTCATTCTGAGTAAAGCGAAGAATCCATTAGATTCCCTCTTGCGAGGGAATGACAATTTTACTTTTTCCTGTCATTCCCGTGTAAACGGGAATCTACCCCGTCATTCTTCGCAAATGGATTCCCTCTTGCGAGGGAATGGCAATTTTACTTTTTCCTGTCATTCCCGTGTAAACGGGAATCTACCCCGTCATTCTTCGCAAATGGATTCCCTCTTGCGAGGGAATGACAATTTTACTTTTTCCTGTCATTCCCGTGTAAACGGAAATCTACCCCGTCATTCTTCGCAAATGGATTCCCTCTTGCGAGGGAATGACAATTTTACTTTTTCCTGTCATTCCCGTGTAAACGGAAATCTACCTTACTCTTTCATCAATCTCACTGCGTTCAGAATGACAAAAAAAAACAAAAGAGGCTGTCTCTTTTTGAATTAGAGACAACCCCTTTTATAAATAAATTTGAATAATATCAGAAAAGGATATTATTCAAATTTAAACGATGCAATGCATTTTTCAAAAACAGGCAAATAATCTTTTTCTTCGCCTTTGTACCAATTCATAGTAATTCTATATAATTTAGTCCCATTGATAACAAAATACACACGTGATAATACATCACGTCCGAAAGTATAACTCATAACATAAGCATCTTTACCGCCCATATTAGTTTTTTGTGGAGTTGCATTTTTGTAATTTACTTTTAAATCATTTACAATGTTATCCAATTTCTTATTTTTAGATGCATCTATCACATCTACCATAATATTACAATCTGCACGACGAGTACCAATAAAGTTTTTAGATTCGAGAACACCTTTTGAAGGTCCACGCTCAGCACTAAAATTATCAGGAATTTTAATAGAATACCCCATACCGTTTTTTGTGATTAAAGTTGTGGAAGGCAATGGTCCTTCTTGTGTCTTATTAACTGTATCTGGTTTTGTAGATGGGTAATTCCCTGGTTTGAAAGATTGCAAAAGTTTATCAAATGCTTCTTTGTATTTATCATAAGTTCCATCGAAACACTCGAATTGGATAATATTTGCTGTTGTATTATTAACTTGAATAGCGTAAGTTTCACCATAGAAAACACCAGAAGCAAGTTGGAAAGTATAAGTTAATTTTTTTGCAGGTAATCCGGCAACAGTAGTGTTAGATTGTTCATAAGTATCTTTGGTAAATTTTTCGCTTTTCACTAATACAGTATCCAAATTTTTAGTGGAATCCATTTCATAAATATTGATGTCAATTTTAGCACCGGGAAATCCTTCGGTATCGTATCTTGCGAACCTTGATTTAGCAGAATTATCGTTAAAAGCAACAAACCTTATGGGGTTAGTTGTTTTAACCCAATTAGCAGGATATTCAACAGACAATCCAGTTGCAGGGTCAGTGTAAGTAGCATAACCTTGAATATCAGGTGCTTTTGGTCCTTTACTGCAACTTATAAAAACTAATACAAGAGCCAAAACCAGCATCGAACTTGTAATTAATTTTTTCATATTAACCTCAAAACTTTTAATTTTTAATTTTTGTTAATTTTAAGACAACAAATTTAAGAAAATCTATTTAAATAGTAATAATTATTTTGAAGGAATTAATAATGCTCCTTCTAATACCCACTGTCTCATTCCTTGAACTTGGTTTTGAGTTATATTCCCCCGATAAAAGTAAGTCGTATGTGGTAACCTATTTTCAAGGATTTGATTTAAAATACTTGCATCAGGGTTATTTGGTATAACCAAACCAGGATAACTCATAATGGAAAAATAATCTTCTAATGATAATCCAGCCGATTTACTAAAGCTACTATGACACCCTGAATATGCACAATTGTATTTCAAAAAAGGTTGCACTTGTAAAGTAAAATCAATTTTTGAATCAGGGAATACTATATTTTCATTAATATTGTTGGTAGTATTGCTACAAGCAAGAAAAGTAATGCTTAAAAATAATAAAAACAAAAATATATATGCAGTTTTTATATATTTGTTTTGGATGTTCATTATATTCCTATAAATTAAACTTTCAATAAAAAATAATTAAATTATAATTTAAAATACTAAATTATGAATTTATTTTCAAAAAAAACAAAAAAACATTTGTTAATTTAATAATAATTTCTTAATTTTAAAAAAAATATAAATGAAAATTAAAAAATAGTTAATCAAAATCATTTTTTGGGGGTTTAAATGAAAAAATTTATACCAAAAGGCACAATAACAGCAATCGTTACTCCTTTTAAGCAAGATTTATCAATAGATTTTGATGCATTTGAAAAATTGATAAATTTTCAAATAGAAAGCAAAGTTGATGGTATTGTCGTATGTGGAACAACAGGTGAAAGTGCAACTCTTTCGCATAAAGAAAGAATAGCACTAATTATCAAGGCTATTGAAACTGCAAATGGACGAATTCCAATTATTGCAGGTACCGGCACCAATGACACAAAAGCAACAATTGATTTATCAATCATAGCAAAAGAAGAAGGAGCAGATGCTATATTACTTGTAGCTCCATATTATAATAAACCAACACAAGCAGGTCTTTTTCAACATTTTTTAACAATAAGCGAACAAGTTGATATACCGCAAATAATTTATAATGTCCCCGGTCGTACTGGCGTTAATATTTCAGCAGAAACTCAAATTCAAATAGCAAAATCTTGCAAAAATGTTGTTGCAACAAAAGAAGCCTCAGGCAATTTTGACCAAATTATGAAAATTATAGCCAATGTCCCAAAAGAATTTTCAGTTCTTTCTGGTGATGATGCCACAACTTTGCCTTTAATTGCCGCCGGAGCCAAAGGAATTGTATCGGTTTTTTCTAATTACGCTCCCAAAGAATTAGTTAAACTTGTTAATGCCGCAATAGATGGAGATTTCACAACTGCTCGTAAATTGCATTACAAATTTTTAAATTTAATGAATTTAAGCTTTATTGAATCAAATCCTGTCCCAGCCAAAACTATTTTAAGTTTGATGGGACTAATTGAAGGATATATTCGTCTTCCACTTGTGCCTCTTTCCAAAGATAGTTTAGATACTATCCATAAGGAATTGAAGAAACTGAAATTTATTTAATTTATGCAAAATACAAGTCAAAGCCAAAAGAAAATATACAATCTCGTCGGAAAGATTGCAAGTGGTATTCTTTCCGACGAAATTACATTCTTACAAAAGTTAGTTATTGATGTTGTCGATAATGTAGAATTTGATATAAAAGGCGGTAGAGTTTGGAAGTTCTTACCAAACGAAAAGTCTTATCAATTACTTTTTCAATATGGTGATATAAAAGAAATTCCAACAAATTACAAGCTAACTATTGAAGACCAAGAAGTATTAAAAGAACTTTACAAAAATAATACAATGTTGCGAAAAGAAACTGACCAAATCTTAAAGGAAAGCGGCATATTAATTTATTCAGTAACAGGAGTTGGAAATATCTTAAAAACTAATTATGGTAAGT
Organism: Bacteroidota bacterium; assembly: GCA_021780815.1. Classification (GTDB taxonomy): domain Bacteria; phylum Bacteroidota; class Ignavibacteria; order Kapaibacteriales; family UBA2268; genus GWF2-33-9. Next base: position 3,503 of record JAJXYC010000002.1, read on the forward strand.
TCTACGAATACGTTTTAGGGTTCAATGCTGATGAAATATTACAATCATTTTACGATACATTATCAATTATAAGCACTGTTGCAAGTGCAAGAATGAAAGAATTACAAACCATCAATAAACAAGTAAAAATTCAAAAAGACATTGAAAAAGCGGCTGAAATACAAAGGAACTTATTCCCAGACCACGAATTAACTTTCTCGGATTTTGATATATATGGAATTTGTATCCCCGATAGTGCTATTGGAGGGGATTATTTCGATTATTTTCCAAATTTAGAAAGTGAAGAAGATAGAATTGGCATAATAGTAGCAGATGCGGCAAGTAAAGGTCTTTCTGCAGCGATTCAATCTCTTTTTGTATCAGGAGCAATGAAGATGGCACACAGATTTTCACCAAAAATTTCATCTTTGTTCTACTCATTGAATAATTTAATTTATGAAACGTTCCCGTTGGAACGCTTTGTTACAATGTTCTATTGCGAAATTACTGAATCATCAAATAGACTTGTATTGTATGCTAATGCAGGACATACCGAACCGCTTCATTTCAGGAAAGAAGACCAAAGTTTTCGTTTCCTTTCATCTACCGGCGGAGTGTTAGGAATTGTACCTAATCAAAAATTTTCTGTTGAAAATATTCGAATGAACCCTGGTGATATTTTGCTAATTGTTACCGATGGAATCACTGAAACTGCTAATGAAGACGATATTCCTTTCGGGCATGAAAGATTAATTGACCTAATTTTAAAATATCAAGAATATTCTGCGAAAGAAATTGCTTTAATGATTATTCAAGAAGTTCAGCATTTTTATGCAACTTCACAATATAATGATGATAAAACTTTAATTGTCATCAAAAGAAAAAAATAACAATAATTTTTTTACAAAAATCAAAAATAAATTATGTACCACGGAAATATCCCAACTTTAAGACAAGACCTTGATTTATCTCTTTACCACGAAGATGGCGAAGAATTGATTTTAATGGTCGATAGAAAAAAAATTGCTGATAAGCCAGTAATAATTTCCAAAGATTTTTTGACTTTTCTACTTTTCCTCGATAATAACTTTACATTCGACGAACTTAAAGATTATTTCAAAAAAGAATTTCAAATTGAAAATATTGATAACTTACTCGGACAATTATACGAACTTGATGAATTGGGTTATTTAAACAGTGAAAAGTTTTACGAAAAATATGTCCAAGAAGTCCATAATTATGAAAATTTACTGTACAGACCAATGATTGCAGCCAATTTGTCATATCCATCTGAACCACAAGATTTCTTGCTTTTTATAGATGAATTATTTAAAAAAGATAACGTAAACTTTAATTCAAAAATGCTCGATGGAATTATTGTCCCTCATTTGGATTTATCATTAAAAAATTACTCGCACAAAATTTATGCATCAGGTTATAATACCATTAAAGAAACTAATCCTGATTTGGTAATTGTTTTCGGAACATCACATTTTGTTTCTTCCGATAATTTTATGCTTACAAAGAAAAATTACAGTACTCCGTTAGGTGAAATTGAAACTGATATTGATTTTTTAAATGATTTAATAAATGAATTAAATAGTGAAATAACAATTGACGAAATGGCTCATCGTTATGAGCATTCCATAGAATATCCTGCAGTGATTTTAAAATATCTTTTTGAAGGTAAATCCAAAATTCTTCCCATTTTAGTTGGTTCTTTCAATAATTCTTTAATTAACAATACATCACCTATGCTTGATAATAAAATTAAATATTTTATTGAAACATTAAAAAGAACAATTGCTAAAAGCAATAAAAAAATCATATACATTGCCAGTGTAGATTTTTCACATATTGGTGAAAAATTTGGGGACGATTTTGATGCAAAAGAAAAATTAGATGAATGCAAAATAGAAGATAAAAAGTCCATCAATCATCTTTTAAATTTAGATTATGAAGGATTTTTTAAGCAAAATTCTGAACATAAAAATAAATGGAACATTTGTGGATTAAATCCAATTTATTCAATGCTTGCAACAATGGATGCAAAGCAAGGTTATTTTTTGGATTATGCACAATGGTATGAAGAAGAAACAAAGTCAGCTGTTACAATCGCAAGTTTAGGTTTCAGTAAGTAAATTGAATATCATATAATTTACGATACATTCCATTTCTATCAATAAGTTCGAAATGGTTACCTGTTTCAATAATTTCACCGTCTTTTAGCACTACTATATTGTCTGCATCAAATATTGTAGATAAACGATGAGCAACAATAATCGCCGTTTTATCTTTTAACACATTATTAATTGCATTTTGAACAATTTTCTCCGATTCTGTATCCAAAGAAGATGTAGCTTCATCAAAAATTAGTATTTCGGGATTTGAAAGCAAAGCCCTCGCAATTGCAATTCGTTGACGTTCACCACCAGAAAGAGTTATTCCTCTGTCTCCAACTATTGTATTAAATTTTTCAGGTAATTTATCAATAAAATCAAAAGCATTGGATAACTTTGTGGCAGTAACTATATTTTCAAATGGTATATCCATTCTTCCAAATCTTATATTATTTTCCAACGTATCATTAAAAAGTACAGTTTCTTGCGAAACCATTCCAAATAAATTATGGTATGAAGTGATTTGGAACGATTTAATATCTTGACCGTCAAGGGTAATATATCCTTCTTGTGGGTCATAAAAGCGAATTATTAAATCCAAAATTGTAGATTTTCCAGAACCACTTGGACCTACAATTGCTGTTTTCTTGCCTTTTGGAATTGTTAGCGTAATTTTCTTTAATGTTGGCTCTTGTAAGTATTGGAAACTCACATTGTTAAACATAAGACTTTCTTTGAAGGTATTAACTTTTTCTTCACCTGAAACTATTGTTTCATTAGTTTGCAAAATTTCAAATATTCTTTCAGCGGCAACATAACCTCTTGGAATTGAAGCATAACTTGAAATCACAGTTGTTAAAGGAGACATAATTGAAAACAGCGAAAATAAAAACAGCATTAAATCATCGCTTGAAAGTTGATGATTAATAACTTGTTCACCCCCAAAATACAAAATAAAAGTAAGAGCCATTATTGCAAATACTTCATTAAAACCTGGTATTAAAGTAATTATCTTCTTATGCTTAACAGCGGCACGGACATAATTGGAAGTATCTTGGAAAAATCTATTTCTTATATGAGGTTCTGCATTATATGCCTTTATTGCCCTTATTCCATAAAAGGATTCCTGCATTGAAGTTGTATAATCGGACATTGCTTTTTGCATTCTATGAGCGTAGCGTGTTAAATATTTACGAGAAAACTTCAAAATAAAAACACTTACCAACGAAGTTGCTACAGCGATTAATGTTAAATTTACCGATATTGATAATAATAATATTGCAAATAAAATAACTTGGGTACCTTCCCTTAAAATAGTTGAAAATGCAGAAATTGATGCCGAACTTAATGCTGTTGTTTCATTTGCAATAATAGAAATCAATTTCCCTTGCTTTTGTTGTGAAAAGTACCCTACCGAAAGCGATGTCAATTTAGCAAACACTTGGTCCCGTATATTTTTTATTATTCCTTCTTCAAACTTAGCTGTTGCTACACTTGCTATATATTTTATTATATTTTTTAAAATAAAAGAAACAATAATTAAAATACTTAAATTGATTAAACTTTTCAAAATACCTGATGGCGATATAATAATAGAAGAAATAAAATGGTAAAAACTTGTTTTCCAATTTTCCAAAATTTGCGGATTACCACCTGGCACTGATAGATTTGCCGAATTTTCTGTCCCAAAAATAATTTGGAATACTGGTTTTATCATTGCAACAGTAAAAGCATTTAATGTAGAAAACACTATATTCATAACCATTGCATATCCTATTAAGGAATAAAATGGTTTTATAAATTGTAATGTTTGTTTATAGATTTGATTTCGCTTTTGCTTTTCAGTTATATCCATAAGTTTAATTCAATGGTTAAATGTTTTTATGTTTATTTCCGTTCTTTCTTTTTCCTTCTGCTTGTTGGTTTATTATTTGATTTTCCCGCATCTTTGCTAAACGGCTTCCTTGGCTTAAAGCCTTCACTTCTTTCTTTGAATTCTCCACCTCGATTGTCATCTCGGGAATATGTTTTCCTTGGCTTAAAGCCTCCACTTCTTTCTTTGAATTCTCCACCTCGATTGTCATCTCGGGAATATGTTTTCCTTGGCTTAAAGCCTCCACTTCTTTCTTTGAATTCTCCACCTCGATTGTCATCTCGGGAATATGTTCCCCTTGGCTTAAAGCCTCCACTTCTTTCTTTGAATTCTCCACCTCGATTGTCATCTCGGGAATATGTTTTCCTTGGCTTAAAGCCTTCACTTCTTTCTTTGAATTCTCTTGGTTTTCTATCACTCCTTGAACGTAGTTCCCTTCTCTCAAAATCTTCTTCTGTTTTAAAACGACCTCTTCTTTCATCACGAGTGGTATCTTCAAATTGAAGAGATTCGTTATCACTTTCAATAGCATCGGAAGAAACACTTCCTCTATTGATTAACCTTAAAGAAATTATTTTAGAGAGTCGGGCTTTCTCAACTTTATCAGAGTTATCAAGTCCAGAAAAAACAATTACATATTCAGATTTAAATTTTTCGGATTTAAATTTTTCATACAATTCTTTAAAAGTTCCATAATGGTGAGTTTCAGAAGGCATTGTTAAATTCATGCCTATATAAACTGCTCTATTTGGAATAATATTAGCGAATGCTTCGAGCAAAATTTTCAATCTATAAGGCGTATCCATCAAAATAACTGTTTTACGAACTTTTGCAAGTTGTAAAATTTCATCTATTCTATCTTCACCAATACGATTCAAAAAGCCAGCATAAAGAAATTGCTTTGTCGTAAAACCGCTTCTAACAAGAGCGGTCATAATACTTGTAACACCGGGGACAACAACTACATTTAATTTTTCAGATAAACATAATTTTACAAGTTGAAATCCTGGGTCAGCGAAAACGGGTGTTCCACAATCTGAAACTAATGCTATCGTTTTACCTTGTTTAAGGAATTCAATTAGTTCAATCGCTTTTTCGTTTTCATTGTGTTCGTTTAATAGTTCAATTGGCTTTGTTAAAGATAGATTCATCAATAATCGGGCAGTTTCTTTCATTTCTTCACCAACAACGATATCAGCATTTTGTAAGACTTCAGCAGCTCGGTAAGTAATATCTTTTTTATTTCCAATCGGGGTTGAAACTACAAATAGAGTTCCGTTTTTTGTTTGTTCTTGTTTTTCTCTTTCCAAGTTATAATTTCCCTGTTTCTGTTTCTAAAAAGTTTTTAAAATTCTGTGCTTCAATAAAATTAGGTTCTAATTCAATTGCCCAATTTATCATAGTTTGAGCCTTAGCGGTGAATCCCAACTGATGCAGTGCTATCGCAGAACCATAACAAGCTTGTGAGTTTTCTGGATTTTCCTTTAAAGCAAGTTCATAAACGTCTAAAGCATCAATATAGTTTTCTTTTGTTGAAAGTAATAAATCAGCTGTTAAAGTCAATAAATCGTCAAGGTTAATTCCAAGAGTTGAAAGAAATTTATAATTTTTCCATTCATCCATCAATTTGGACAATGTCTCTAACCCTTCTGTTGTTTTGCCTTCTATTGCAAATATCAAAGTTGCTAAATACTCAATATCATTGTCTGTTCCAAAAAGTTGCAAATAATTTTCAATTGAAGATTTGGCAAGTTCTATTTTATTTAAAGATATTTTACTTTGAATTTGCCTTTTAGATATATGCTTCTTAATTTTTTTATCAAAATCAAGTCTTAATAATCGTTCTCCTAATATTTCCACTTCTTCAAAATTATTAAGCAAGAAATTGTCTTCTAATTCTCCTAATTCAACAAGTTTATCATTAAATTTTGGCAAGCGTTTATCTGCAATTTTTCCCATTTTCGTCCCATAAAGACCATCTAATAAGGAAATCAATTTCATAGTTGCATTTCTCCAATTCCAAAATTTTCTCGCATAAAACGAAGCAACTAAACCTCGTGAAAATAATACTGATGGGTTTTTATAAATACTTTTTAAGATTAAAGATAAATCTTCTTCGTCAGGTTCAAGCAAAAAGGCTTCTTGGTCAAGTTGATAATGCCCCAGATGGTTTCCCATAGATTTTACATCTGCTTCAATTTTCCAAGAAAAGCTATCTAACACAAAATCTTCGGTTGCACCTCCATTTGTAACAACAACTGGCAAACCACTTGCCATTGCTTCTAAAGTTGGTAATGAAAATCCTTCACCTCTATAAGGTGTAACAAGAACATCACAAGCACGATAAAGCGATGCAATTTCTTCTTCATTTAAATATTTATCAATATATATTATTTCGGGTGCTAACGGGTTGCTTTGTATTTGTTGAATTAAGCCTTTTGCCGTCTGATTCTGATAAAATGTATCACCACCCATATCTTTTACAACCAAACAAACATCATCATCAATTGTAAATGTTTTTACATAAGAATTCAACAATACATCAATCCCTTTTCTATATATTGTACCCCCACAATATAAAAATATTAACTTCTTTTGAGTATCAATTTTATATTTATTGCCAATTGGCTTAAAAAGATTAGGGTCAATCCCATTTGGAACAATTTGAACTTTATTGTAGTCTATACCGGAATCAATAAAGCATTGACGAGAAAAATTAGAAGGAGTCCAAATCTGGTCTGCTTGCTTGAAAATTTCCACCATCTCTTTTGGAATTTGGGTATATTCCCAAGGTTGCATAATAATCCATTTAGAACCTTTTGGTTCTTCTGCTTTGGGCGGCCATTGATGACGAATCCACACATAAGGAAGTTTGGCAATATTTTCATCTACTTCATTTTTATATCTTATATCGTTTTCAAGTAATTCCTTATATTTTGGTCTTTCTTCATAAGAAAATTGGTCTGATTCATATGGAATAATAGTTACGTTTGCAATTTTTGCATCAATTAAATTTGAGCAATGCTCTCTATTAATTAATGCCAATGAATGGTAAACAAATTGTGAACCTTCCCAAACAATATTAAGAAACTTTTCTTCTTTATTTACAGACTGATTTTTATCCAAATTAATTAATTCCTCAAGCATTTCAATATTATTTGATATTTCGTTTAAATTCGGTTCGTTATATGTTTTCGATTCTTCGTTTGCAATTTTTTTTGCACGAGCAATAAAATTTAAATTTATAAAACCTTTATCTTGCGGTAAATCAATTTCCTCAAAATGGTATAGTTCCAATCCAGCATTTTTAAGATAAGTTTGAATAGAATCTTTATCGAAAGCAACACAATGATAATCACCTGGATTAGTTTGACCTCCAAAAATCATATAAGAAGCAATATCAGCATTCCATTGACCTTCTAAATATGCTTTTGTTTGCAATTTTAAAGAAGGCGACCTGATAATTAACTCGCCATTGGGTTTTAATACTCTTGACCATTCTTTTAATATACGATTAATTTCACGGTGAGAAAAGTGTTCAAGGATATCGCTTGCTAATATTATATCGGCTGAATTATCTGGAAAACTCAAATTCCGAATATCCATAAACACAACTCTTGGGTCATCACTAAATAAATCAATATTGATAAAGCCGTCTCTAACATCTTTTCCACAGCCCAAATTTAAAAGCAATGGTTCTGGCAATCTACTCGGTAATATACCACTTGCTTTTTTTTTAGAAAAGCCAATTCCTGCTATTTCATTTTCATTACTTCTATTAGGAATATTATTTTCCATAAAAGACCTTTTTTTGAAAATAATTATCAATAATTATGCCATCAACATAAAGTATTGTAATTCTTGCACTTATTTTGTATAAAAAAAATAAGACAAAAAAGAAAAACTATTCAAACAATTTCCCTATTAAACGTATAATTGTTTCAATAGCAGAATTAAGATCAGAGGATTGAAAAGTAGCACCAGCCGCATTAATATGCCCACCACCACCAATAAATTGTGCAATAGAAGCAACATTATAATCTTCTTTGCTTCGTAAAGAAACTTTAAATTGTCCTTTTTCTAACACTTCTGTAATCAATATTCCAACAGAAACACCTTCAATCGATAAAGTACGCTCAACAAAAAATTCTGTATCTCTAAAACTGGTGTGAGTATTTCTAAAATCAACCGAACTTAAAGGCATTAAACATACTCGTCCATTATAAAGTAATTTTAAATTAGAAAGCGCAATTCCAAGAAGTTTAATTACATTAAAAGAACTTTGGTTATAAATTTTTTCATATAGTTCAGTAGGGTCTGCACCTGCTTCTATTAATTGAGATATAATGTTATGGGTTTTTGCTGTAGTTCGAGGATAATGGAAATTCCCTGTATCAGTAACTATAGCGGCATATAAAGCTTCCGCAATATTTCTATTTAATTTGAAATCAGGGTCAGACATAAATAATTGCCAAATTAGCTCACCAGTTGCCGCAATATTGTTATTTACAAAATAATAATCTGCAAAGTCTTTAGGATTGATATGATGGTCTATAACAATCTTATATGCTTTGGATTCTTTTATTGGGACTTCCATATCTCTAACTCTTGCAATATCATTTAAATCAACAAGCACAATTAAATCGCTTTTAGAAAAAAGTTGTTTATGCCTTTGTTTGTTGTACACCTCAATTTTTTCAGCACCATTAAGAAATTGCAAATTTTTAGGCACATTATCAACAATTATACATTGCGAATTTATCCCTAAAAGATTGCAGTAGTGATGGACAGCAAGCATTGATCCAATTGCGTCTCCATCAGGGTTTGTATGTGAAGTGATAATGATATTTTGTGATTTTTTTATAATTTTTATTAAATCAGTTTGTAATGTATTGGAATAATTCATTAATTTGTATTTTTTTTATTTAGTAATTGACGTTTTTTAATTTTTTTGATTTTTAAAACTATGAACTATAAAAAATATCTCCAATATATTCAAGTTCTAGCGGGATTTTTAGGAACTTTATTACTTTTATTCATTATTTTTGACAATTGGATTTTACCTTCACTTGTAAGAGATAGAAAAATTGTCAATGTACCCAATTTAGTAGGGATGAAAATTGATGATGCTACTAAATTACTAATCTCTAAAGATTTAGATTATAAAGTCGTAGCAGAACAATATAATGAAAATTACCCAAAAGATATTGTAATACGGCAGAATCCAAATGCAGGGATACAAGTAAAGGAATCAAGACAAATTTTACTTACTATAAGTAAAGGCAAAGAAAGTTCAGCTGTACCATATTTAATAAATAAACAAGAAGGTTACGCAAAGAACGATATTCAAAATGCTCAGCTTTCAATTGGCAATATAACCTATCAAAATAATGACTCCATTCCAAAAGGTATTGTTATTTCTCAAAACCCATCTCCTGGAAAAGTAGTTCCTTACTACTCCAACGTAGATTTAGTAATTAGTTTGGGTACTGAAAATATACTACTGATGCCCAATTTAGTTGGAAAGAATTACTCGGAAGCTCAATCTACATTGAATGTACTGGGTTTACAAATTGGTGAAGTGAACTATATGAAAAACGAAACATTTTTACCGAATACAATTTTAAAACAAAATCCACACAGTGGAGATACTGTACGTAAAAATACAATTATAACTTTAATTTTGTCAAAATAAAAATAAAGAATAACAGCATTAAAAATTGAGAGGAATTTATGGCAAAGAAAAAAAATATTTTTCCAAATTTACAAAATAATGAATTAACTCATTTCCATGAGTTAACAACAGGAGAATTAAGATGGACTTGTCCAACAGACATCTTTAAATTCAAAGATACTTCTGAAGTTGCTGAATTATCAGGGATTGCTGGTCAACCAAGAGCTGTTGAATCAATAAAAATTGGTGCAAAAGTAAATGCTAAGGGATTCAATATATTTGTTACCGGATTAGCAGGAACTGGACGCCTTTCAACTGTTAAAACTATATTAGAAGAAGTAGATGGTTTTTCTAATGAATTCTTTGATTTTTGTTATGTTAATAATTTCCAAAATGCCGACAAACCAATACTTCTAAAAATCAAGCAAGGGGAAGGGAAAAAATTAGCAAAAGCAATGGATGAATCTATTGCATATTTGCGTCGCAGATTACCAATACTGTTTGACGAAGATGATTATCAAAATGCAAAACGTAAGTTAACAGAACAATTCCACACAAAAGAAATGGATTTGTTAAGCAATTTCGATGAGAAAATAAAACCTTTTAATTTTATTCGTGGACAATACGAAAACGAGCAAGGTATGGTTATTCCTGATGTTTTCCCTTTAATTGATGGTAAACCTATACATATAGATGCAATAGATGGATTAGTGCAAGATGGAAAATTAAAAGCTGATGATGCTAATAAATTAAAAGACACTTATGAACAATTCCATCAAGATATTTTTAATTTATCTCGACTGGGCGTAAAACTCCTCCAAGAATATAAAAATAATGTTGCTTCATTAGACCGTGCTACTTCTGAAATTATTGTTAATTCTGCTTTTAAAGACTTAGAGGAATCTTTCGATAATGAAAAAGTACATTCTTACATTGAATCAGTAAAAGATAACATAATTAATAATTTAAAATTATTTGTTAAGCCTCAAGACCAAATAGCAGTTACCCAAGAAAATGAAGAAAATATTGATGAAAATGACAATTTCAATATATATAAGGTAAACGTAATTCTTGATAATTCCGAGAGAACAAAATCGCCGATTGTTATAGAAACAACACCTTCTTATACAAATTTATTTGGAACTATTGAAAAAGTATACGATAAACGTGGTTTCTGGAAAACTGACTTTACTAAAATAAAGGCTGGTTCATTGCTTAAAGCCGACCAAGGATATTTAATTGTAAATGCAGATGATTTATTTTTAGAAGCTGGTGTTTGGCAAAATTTAAAGCGTGTTCTACTTTATAACAAATTAGAAATGCAACCTTACGAAACATATTTCCAAATTTCTCAATCGTATTTAAAGCCAGAACCAATTGAAATTAATTGTAAAGTAATTATTATTGGCGGTCAAACTCTTTATTATATGCTTACCGAGTATGAAAAAGGATTTAAGAAAATATTTAAAATTAATGCAAAATTTGATTTTTACTCACAACAAAATCAAGAACTAATAGAAAATTATACCAAATTTGTTGCCAAATTATGTAACACAGAAAATCTTCCACACTTAACCCCAGATGGAATGGCAGCAGTTGTAGAATGGGCAGCTGAATTTGCAGGTTCTCAAAACAAACTTACTTTAAAATTTTCAGACCTTGCTGATGTTATTAGAGAATCTTCATATTATATTGATTGCGATACAAAAAATATTTGTCGTGAATCAATAGAAAAAGCAATTGAATTTAGAAGATATCGCAACAATATGATTGACGAAAAAATTAAGCAAGAAATATTAGATGGCGATATAATGGTAGCTACTGATGGTTACCGTATCGGACAAATTAATGGACTAACAATTTATGATGATGGAATATTTTCTTTCGGCAAACCAGCCAGAATTACATCAACAGTGTCAGTTGGCAATTCAGGTATAATTAACGTTGAAAGAGAAGCTTCTATGAGTGGTAGCATTCATAATAAAGCAGTTTTAATTATTTCGGGGTTTTTGCGTGAACGATTTGCTCAAAAATTCCCGTTGTCTTTAACTGCATCAATTGCATTTGAACAGTCTTATGGTGGAATTGACGGTGATAGCGCTTCTTGTGCTGAAATTTATGTGCTTTTATCTGCAATTAGCGGACAACCGATAAATCAATCTTTTGCTCTTACCGGTTCAATGAATCAAAAAGGCGACGTTCAACCTATTGGTGGCGTGAACGAAAAACTGCGTGGTTTCTGGGAAATTTGTAAGGAAAAAGGTTTAACGGGAAAGCAAGGTATAATTATTCCTGAACAAAATGTTAAAGATTTGATGCTTCCAAAAGAAATGATTGAAGATGTAAAAAATGGTGTCTTCAAAATTTATTCAATTTCTCGTATTGAACAAGGTGTTCCTTTACTTTTTGGGATTGAAGCAGGTGAGTTAAACGAACAAGGTGAATATCCCGAGGAATCTTTATTTGGCAAAGTATATACCAAATTAGAAGAACTTTACAAAATTTCAAGACCAAAAAGAGATGAACACCATAAAGAATTTTTAAAAAAGAAAAAATTAGTTAGAAAAAATGGACCAAAAGATTAAAATTGCACCTTCTTTGCTTTCTGCTGATTTCACTAACTTAAAAGATGAAATTGCACAATGTGAAGAAGGTGGTGCTGATTTATTGCATTTAGATATTATGGACGGACATTTCGTCCCAAATATTACTTTCGGTCCTATGATTTTAGAGCATATCCGAAAAATTACAACTTTGCCAATTTCAACTCATTTAATGATTGCTAAACCTGATGAATATATTCCTCAATTTGCCGAACTTGGTTCTGATTATATTTCTTTCCATTGCGAAGCAGTAGCACATATTCATCGTTCCTTACAATTAATTCGTTCCTTTGGTAAAAAAGCAGGTGTTGCTTTAAACCCTCTGACCCCGATTGAATTTGCTTTTGAAGCCGCTGAATTTGCTGATTTTATTTTATTAATGACCGTCAATCCAGGATTTGGCGGTCAAGAATTTATCTCTAACTTTTTTAATAGAATCGATAAACTCGTAAATTATTTCCAAAAAAATTCTATCTATAATATTGAAATAGAAGTTGACGGCGGTATAAAAATTGAAAATGCGAAAACAATTGCTGAATCTGGTGCAAATATATTAGTAAGTGGCTCCGGTATTTTCAATGGAAATATTATTGAAAATTTAAAGAAAATAAAGCAATTATTTATGTGAAATTTCTTATATTTGAACTAACTAACTATTTGTAGTTGTAAAAATATAGGGGACACAGCAATGATTAAAGATATTAATTTCACTGAATTTGCTCCTGCTGAAAAGGATACGTTAGAAGTCATTTTTAATACATTTTATAAATTTAAAAGTATTGAAAAAGTTGAAAAAATTGTTAATGCCATACCTGATATTCTGTTAATATTAAATTCAAAAAGACAAATCGTTTTTTTTAACAATGAATTTTTAGAGTTCTATAATATTTACGACATTAAAGAAATTTTAGGGAAAAGACCATGTGATGCTTTCAGTTGTATTCATTCATTTGAAAATCCAGGCGGTTGCGGAACTACAATTTTTTGCTCTCAATGTGGTGCGGTAAAAGCTATTTTAGATAGTTTAAAAGGTCAAGAAAGTGTTTATGAATGTAGAATTACATCCTTAGACAACGTCTTTTATGACTTACGTGTATGGAGTTCCCCTTATGTGATCGATAATGAAGTATTTTCCATTTTCGTTATTCAAGACATAAGCAATGAAAAAAGGAGGCAAGTTTTAGAAAGAGTTTTCTTTCACGATATTATGAATACAGTTGGCAGTCTGGTTGGAATAACTGATTTACTAAAAAAAGAACCAGAAGAAATTAAAGAATTTAATGAATTAATTTATTTAATTTCTCATTCATTAATCGATGAAATCAATGCCCAAAAACAATTGTTATCTGCCGAAAATGGTAACTTAGTTTTAAGTTTGTCTTCGTTTAGTTCTTTTGATATTATTGACAAAATTATTTCAATTTACAAGAAAAATCCAGTTGCAGAAGACAAACAAATAATACTTGATAAAAAAAGTATCAAGGCCTTATTAGAAAGTGACTTTACAATTTTATCACGAGTTTTAGGGAATTTGCTAAAAAATGCTTTAGAGGCTTCTACTAAAGGTGAAAATATTGTAATTTCTACTTTTCCAATAGCTAATTCTGTTGTATTTAATATACAGAATCCAAAAGTTATACCCCAAGAAATACAATTGCAAATTTTCCAACGTTCCTTTTCTACAAAAGGCAATGGACGAGGCATAGGAACTTATTCTGTAAAGTTGTTTACAGAAAATTATTTAAAAGGTAAAGTTTCTTTTGTTTCAAATAAAGAACAAGGAACAATTTTCACTTTAAAATTAAGCAGTAAATATTTATTAAACGAAATACACAAATAACTATCTTAGAAAATGTTATGTTTTTCTTATATATTAGGATTAGTGTAGAGATTAAACTATTCTAATTATTCTCATAGTAAATATAGACAAAGGCTGTCGTTTGGACAGCCTTTGTTGTTTTTGATAAAAATTTATTAAAGAAAAATTATTTTTTCTTTGAATTTTTAGGAGTATATTTTTGAGTATTTATCTTTTTAGAAGCACCCGGTAAAGATTTTTGCTTTGCAGTAATTTCTTGTGCTTCACGCATCTTTCTTTGCATCCATCCTTCTTTCTTAGGCGATTTCTTTAAATCAGCCAATGTAAGCTTATTTTTAGAGAATTTATTAATATAAAGTTGCATGATAATACTAATTATATTAAAAGTAAAGTAGTATAAGTTTAATCCCGAAGGCAAATAGTTGAACAACAATGTAAGCATAATTGGCATCATATAAACCATAGCTTTTTGTCTTGGGTCGGTAATACTTTGCTTTTGTTGAATAAACAAAGTAGCTCCCATAAGCAAAGCTAATCCACTGATTTGCCCAATTCCTAATATAGCAATAGGTAATTTTAGAATTGTATCAGGAACAGACAAGTCGGTTATCCAGAAGGCAAAATGTGCTTGACGTAATTCAATCGAACTTTTTAAGACAGCCCAAAGTGCATACAAAATAGGCATTTGCAAAAGTAATGGCAAACAGCCACCGGCAGGATTAATTCCGTATTCAGAATATACTTTCATTATTTCTTGTTGTTGCTTAGTTTGGTCATCTTTGTATTTTTCACGAACTTCATTCATTAAAGGTGCAATAATTTGCATTTTTTGTGATGAACGCATCTGAGTTATTGAAAGAGGATATAATAGCAACTTCATTAATATTGAAAAAACAATGATAGCAATTCCATAATTATGAATGAATTGATGTATAAATTTAAAGATTGGGAGCATAAAGAATTCACCAATTTGACGAATTCCATATTTAAATCCTAAATCCACAATAGATTGTAAATTATTTTCTTTAGCAATTTTATAATCGAGAGGTCCAAGAAAAACATTAAATTTATTCTTTTGAATTCCACCTGAATAAGGCATTCTAAATTCAACAGTATAAAGCTTATTTAATCCATTGTTAGCAAGGTGTTTTTGTTTACCACTTAAATCTACTGTCCCATCAAAAGATTTATAAGGCTGTGGAATAATTGCCATTGCAAAATATTTAATTTTAACTGCGGCAAAATCAATTAAACCAGTTGCACTTGTTTGATTTCCTTCATCATTTTTAACATTAAGCTCTTCATTATCGCCATTCAAAGAAGCAATTGCAGAAGAAGAACTTGATTCGTCCACACTATTATATTCTTGATAACGTAAACCATCATCCCATACTACTTTATAACCACTATTAGGAATATACCCTTCCATATTTACAAATAAAATTTCTTCGGAAAAAGTGTATCGATTTCCATAAAAGGTTAAATTCTTAATTATTTTAGAATTGCTATCCAAAGCAAGAACAAATGACAACGTTAAAGAATCATTATCTTGCAAAGTGTAATCAGTTTTGCTTGTATTTGCTTGAAAATATAAATCCCGTGTATCAATTAAATGGTTTGCATTCGTGCGGAAAATTAAATATAAATCACCTTTTTCTGAATTTATTAGCTGTACAGGTGAACCATCCCATTTTTTGAAATTCTTCAAATAAAAATCTTTTAAAACAGCACCTTTGGTAGAAATCTTGATTTTTGTTAAACTATTTTCAATTTGAATATATTCTTCTTCACCATTTGTATAAGGTGAAAATTGCCCATATTTTGCATTTGCAATTTTTAAAGAAGTTGAATCTGAATTTCCAATCCTTTTTAATGAATCTGTTGAAGATATATGATTTTTACTTGAAGAATCTTGATTTAAAACAGATTTGAACTTTTCATTTGGTGGAATTGGCTTTTGCTCTGTTGACATAAAAATCATCCAAACGATGATGACTCCTGTTATTAGAATCAATGCTAAAATACTTTTTTTATCCATAGTCCCTTTAATTTTTTGCGTTTTTAAATTGTTGAAAATTACAAAATTACCTTATTTTATTTGTTTAAAGTGAAATTTCTGAATTTTTTCAGGAACGGGGTCATAACCACCAGGATTTAAAGGATGACACCTAGATATTCTTTTGATTGAAAGAATTGCTCCATAAAATACTCCAAATCTTGAAAATGCTTCTACGGAGTATTCTGAACATGTAGGATAAAACCTACACGAAGGTGGAAACATCGGTGATATAAATTTCCTATAAAACTTTATTATGTATATAAATATATATTTCAATTGCTTTTAATTCAAATTAAATGTTTGACGAATTAATTATGAAAAAAGTAAGTTAATTTGATTATTTTTATTTGGATATATAAATTTCAAATAAAATATAAGAAAAGTAAGCAAAGACAAAACCCAAAACTTTGGATTTACAAGGCATAAGTTATAAAAATTATATATATGCTCCCTTTAAAGCAAATTCTATACAATAAACAGAAATCAATTAAAGTGAAATATTTTACTTTTCACTATATATTTGTTTCTTGTATTCAATCACCTTTTTTTTAATTTCTTCACCAGATTCTTTAACAATTATTTTACGAGAACTTCGCAATGTAATAGTTGAATCATGGGAAGTATCGACCGATTCAATCTCATCAGCATTAACAATAATTTCAGAACCATCAATTTTAGTTAGCGAAATCATTACTTTTTATCTCTCTTAATAATACTTGTCTTTCAATTTCAAGTTGTTTAAGTTTTCTTTTTATAGAATCTAATTCAGCAGGCAAAGAATCAATTTCTAAACGTATTTTTGAAGCTGCTTCATCAATTAAATCAATAGCTTTATCGGGTAAAAATCTATCGGTAATATATCTGCTGGAAAGTTCAGCCGCCGCAATAATAGCCCCATCAGTAATTCTTACTCCGTGGTGAATTTCATATTTTTCTTTTAATCCTCTCAAAATAGAAATAGTATCTTCAATACTTGGTTCTTCTATATAAATTTTCTGGAATCGTCGCTCTAATGCAGCATCTTTTTCAATATATTTCTGATATTCATCAATAGTTGTAGCACCAATTAGGTGCAATTCACCCCGTGCAAGAGCAGGCTTAATAATATTTGAAGCATCAAGGCTACCTTCGGTAGCACCAGCACCGACTAATGTATGTATCTCATCAATAAATAAAATTACTTTCCCTGCACTTTCTATTACTTCTTTCACAATGGCTTTTAATCGCTCTTCAAATTGACCTCTTAAACTGGTACCTGCGACTAAAGAACCAGTATCTAACACAATCAAATCTTTTGATTTTAAAGATTCAGGGACATCGCCATTAATAATTCGCAAAGCAATTCCTTCCACTATTGCTGTCTTTCCTACTCCTGGTTCACCTATTAGAACAGGATTGTTTTTGGTCCTACGAGAAATTACTTGCAATACTCTTCTAATTTCATCTTCACGACCAATCACCGGGTCTAATTTACCACGACGGGCTTCTTCAGTTAAATTCCTACCATACCTTTTCAATGCTTGATATTTATCGTCAGGATTTTTGTCTGTTACTCTTTGATTTCCACGAATATCTTTTAAAGCAATTAAAATTGAATTTTGATTAATTCTATAATTATCAAGCAACTCTTTGACTGATGAATTAACAATTGCCAACGAAATAAGCAAATGCTCCACACTCACATACTCATCTTTCATTAAGTCTGCTTCTTTTGTTGCTCGTTCAAAAACATCTGCCAACAAATTGGACATAAAGATATTAGATGAATTAACCCCAGAAACCTTAGGCAACTTTTCTATTAATGAGTTTATTTGGATCTTTGCCGCATTTAAATTTACTCCAATTTTTGTAAGTATTGCAGGGACTGTTCCCTCACTTTCTTGGATTAATGCTGCAAATAAATGAATCGGTTCAAGAGACTGATTCCCATAACTTACTGCAATCTCTTGCGAAGTTTTTACTGCTTCTTGGGCTTTAATTGTAAATTTCTGAAAATTCATTTTAATATATTTTAATATATTGTTTTAATATTTAATATAAATTATAAATGAAATAACTCAAAAAATAATATAACAACTCATTATTTAATATTAATTATTATAAAATAAATTTTGAAAAATCCATATTTTTTGTAACAGAGGATAATTTGCTTTTCACAAATTGAGCATCAATATGAATTGTTTTATCTTTAATTATTTCAGGAACATCGAACATAATTTCTTCAAGTAAAGTAGTCATAATAGTATGTAATCGACGAGCTCCAATATTGGTAATTTCATTATTAATCAAAGCGGCGGTTGAAGCAATTTCACTTATTGCGCCTTCATCAAAGACAAGTTTAATATTTTCAGTATCTAATAACGCTTGATATTGTTTAATTAAAGCATTATCAGGCAAAGTCAAAATTTTTATAAAATCTTCTTCTGTCAAGCTTTTTAATTCAACTCGAATTGGGAAACGACCTTGCAATTCAGGTATTAAATCCGATGGCTTAGATACATGAAAAGCACCACTTGCAATAAAAAGAATATGGTCTGTTTTCACGGTTCCATATTTAGAATTTATAGTAGAACCTTCAACAATTGGGAGCAAATCCCTTTGAACACCTTCACGAGAAACATCTGGACCAGAAGATTTTTCAGCATTAGAAACAATTTTATCAATTTCATCAATAAATATAATCCCTGAATTTTCTGCTCTTTGCAAAGCTTTATGAATAACGGCATCCATATCAATCAGTTTATCAACTTCTTCTTTTTGTAAAATTTCCTTTGCTTCTAATATTTTTACTTTACGTTTTTTTGATTTTTTCGGCATTAAAGACCCCATCAGGTCTTGAATATTCATGCCAATTTCGTCCATTCCAAGAGGTCCTAAAATTTGCATTGAAGGTCCTTGTTCAGCAAGAACTTCAATTTCAATTTCACGATTATCCATTGTTCCATTACGTAAAAGAACACGAAGTTTTTCTCTTGTCTGATAATTGTCTTCCAATTCATTTTCAATTTGGTCATAACTGACATTACCTTTATGCATAGGTGGCACTAAAATTTCTAAAATTTTATCTTCCGCAGATTGCTCGGCTTGTTGGTACTTCTTTTCACGCTCTTCCTCTTTTACAATATGCACTGAACGTTCCACCAATTCTCTAACCATTGATTCAACATCACGTCCGACATATCCAACTTCCGTAAATTTTGTTGCTTCAACTTTAACAAAAGGTGCTTGTGCCAAAGATGCTAATCGACGGGCTATCTCAGTTTTACCTACGCCTGTTGGTCCAATCATAATTATATTATTTGGCATTATCTCCTCTTTTAAATTGCTCTTTACTTGTTGACGTCGCCATCTATTGCGAAGAGCAATTGCTACTGATTTCTTTGCTTCGTCTTGACCAATAATATATTTATTCAATTCTTCCACTATTTGGTGTGGTGTCAAATAAAATTCTGAATTTTCATTAATTAAATTGCTTGTTGTTGCTTGTTCATAAATTTTTGCAGTTGATGTATTTTCTTCCATAATTAATTCTTTATATATATAATTTTTTTTATTTTTATATTAACGAAATACATAATTTAAAATTTGATAGACCATTCTTACATATTAATAAAAACATACTTTTCTCTGATAAATTTCATTTAATAAATACTTTGAAATTAAAACAGATAATTAAAAGAAAACAAATTTATTAAGCAAAACAAAATCAAAAAACTTCTCGGCTATTTTAATTTTTTTTTGTAATTTATAAAAAATTTAAATTGAGGTTTTTAATGAAATCTTTTTTTCTTTTTCTTCTTTTCTTGTTAACAACACTCATCTTTACCAGTAGTCCTAAATTGTGGTCGGAAGATTTTAATTCGTTAAACAAAATTCCAACTAACAATAGCAACATCAAAGAACAATCTGATATGCGCCACACTAACAACTATGGTGAACTGTTGTATTTCAAAGGAGTAGTTTATGTTAAAATTAAAGGTAGTGGAATTGCCTTACCTTTAAAAGATAGTCAGAGTCAAAGATTATACACAACTACATTCGGAATTCCAGAATTAGACAAGTTTGCAAAAATAAATGGAATAACAAAAATAGAACAAGTATTCCCAAAAATTCGGAAATTGCCGGAAAGAGTATTATCTCGCCCAACGGCAAAAATCAACCGAGCTCCCGATTTATCAAATATTTATATGCTACATTTTCCCGCAGATACAGACCCAGTTGAACTTTCTCGCCAATTATCAAAATTATCTAATATTGAATATGCCGAACCAGTGCCTTTAACTTATCCTTTGGAAATACCTAACGACACATATTACAGCCAACAACAACATTTACCTCAAATGCACTGTCCGGAAGCTTGGGATTTACACAAAGGTGAAAATTCTGATAGCACGATCATTATTGGGATTTGTGATACAGGAGTTGATTGGAAACATCCGGATTTGATTAATAATGTTTATCAAAATTTAGGCGAGGATGCAGACCATGACGGACATGTCTTGGAATATATAAACGGACAATGGCAATTTGACCCAGGAGATATTAATGGTATTGATGACGATGGAAATGGATATGTAGATGATTTCATTGGATGGAATTTTTATACAGACGACGGGACACCTAAAAACGACCCAATGGGTTCTGCACAAAATACTCACGGCACTCATTGTGCAGGTATTTCTGCTGGTGTTACTAACAACGGAAATGGCATTGCATCAGTTTCTTGGAATGTGAAGTTTATGGCAACTAAACATGCAAGTAATTCAAGTGGCAATGCAATTTATAATGGATTTGATGGAATAGTATATTTAGCTGAAAATGGTGCAGATGTAATTAATTGCAGTTGGGGTGGTGGAGGTTACTCTGAAACAGGACAATTAGCAGTAAATTATGCAACATCATTAGGAGCAATTGTCGTTGCTGCCGCTGGGAACAACAATTCAAGCAGTCCTTTTTATCCCGCCGCTTACCAAAACATTGTAAGTGTTGCATCTGTTGCTTCAAACGACACAAAGGCTTATTACTCTAATTATGGTTACACCGTTGATGTTGCGGCACCAGGTGGTGATGCTTATGTTGATGGTGGAATTCTTAGTACTTTACCTAATAATTCTTATGGTCGCTATCAAGGCACTTCTATGGCAGCTCCGCAAGTTACAGGATTAATTGGTTTCGTGAAATCTTATATCCCATCTGCTTCCAATGACAGAATAATTAGAAGAGTTATTGGCAATGTAGACAAAATTGACTCTTTAAATCCTACTTATGCCGGTATGCTGGGAACTGGCAGAATAAATGCTTATAAAGCTCTTTTGCAAGATTATACCGATAAATTACCAATGAAAATTGTCCTAAATTCAATTGATTATCAAACAGTAAATGGAAATATTAATATTGCTTTGAATTTATTTAATTATTCAATGGATGGGGCAAATTCTGTAAACTTCACTTTATCTTCAACAGACCCTAAAATCCAAATAATTAATCCAGTTGCAAATAGTGCTATTTCTGCAAATGGTCCGACAAAAACAAATTATTTCTTGACTTTCAAAATTTTACAATATACAAATGCTTTTGCAGCATTGCATTTACATTTAGATGGCGTTGATAATCAAATTCAAGCAGGTAGCGATTTTGATTTTCAAGTTTATTGCGGACAAAATGGAATTTTAGTTTACGAAAAATATATGAATGGACCAACAACAAGTGGCAACTTTATAGCAAATTATTTAACAACAAACAATTATCCAAACGTCATTTATACTAATTCACCTGTAACAAATTTAATTGGGTTTAATTATTTGTTTTTATCTATGGGGAATGCCGATTCTTATGATTTCTCATTATTTGACAACAATTTATCTGACAATGTTGAAAACTTTTTAAAAAATGGAGGCCGTGTTTATTTAGAAAGTGGTGATGCGTTAGGTTACGAACAAGCAGGCAATCCAGATTTGCTTAATTTGTTCGGAATTTCAGCAGGTTACGATGGACCTCCGAGCCATACTTTTGCCGGACTAACTGGTTTTGCTGGCACTGTAACCGCTAATATGCAATTTAATCAAACTACTCAATCTCCGATAGATTGGATAGATAATTTTGATATTGCTCCAGCCGGGCAAGTTGCTTTTTTTGAACCTACGGTTGGAAATGTTGCTGTACAAAATACAGGAAGTTATGGGCAAAGGACATTCGCATTTTCTTATGCTTTATCTAAATTAACAGATGCCACCGAGCCAAGCACAAAAAACACATTACTACAGAGAATTTTAGATTTCTTCCAACTTTATAATCAAACACCGTCGCAAACAACTTTAATTTCACCTTTGGATAACACCACCATCTATCCAAATTCAACAATTAATTTGCTTTGGAATTCTCTTCCTAATGCTTGGAATTATGAATTACAAATTGCAAGTGATGCCAATTTCACTAATATTATTAAGGATTTAACAATAACTGATACAACAAAATCTTATCTTTTCACAGATTTTACAATTAATTCTAATTATTTCTGGCGAGTAAGAGGACAAAACAATATTGGGTATGGAAGTTGGTCAAATGTTTGGAAGTTTAAAGTTTCACAATTTTTGCCACAAAAAGTAGTTTTATTGCAACCTATAAACAATAGTGTACAAAATACTTTAAAACCAGTTTTTTCGTGGCAACCATCTTTATATGCAAATTACTATACAATACAAATCGCCAAAGATGAACAATTCACAATCAATGCTATTACTGTTAGTGGCTTACTTTCCACAACTTACACTCCTTCAATTAACTTAACACATAACACCACATATTACTGGCGTGTTAGAGGTAGTAATGCTGGTGGAAATGGTGATTGGAGCGATACATTCGTAGCAAATATTTATATGTGTGCAGGTGCTGTTGTAAATTTACAACCTTCATATAATACACAAAATGTAGATATTAAACCGTCATTTTCTTGGACATCAAATCAATATGCTAACTCTTATAATTTACAAATTGCTACAAACCCAAACTTCTCTTCATTAGTTGCAGATTATACTGATATATCTCCTAATCAATTCTCATTGCCCACAAGTTTAAATTATAATACAAAATATTATTGGAGAGTTCGTAGTTACAATAATTGTGGTTTTAGCTCTTGGTCAAATTATTTTGTCTTTACAACAGAGAACATTCCTTTTCAAATCAATTTGACAAATAAGACTTCTTGTAAAAATCAAAATGTTGATTTAGGAACTTTTGATGAACAAGGAAACTTAATAACAGTCACTGGCGGTTCTGGAAATTTTTTGTATTCTTGGTCTCCTAATTACAATTTAGTAAATGCGACCACAGGCAACCCAACGGTTGTAAGTCCAACTTATACAACTATTTATACTTTAAATGTAAAAGACGTATCCACAGGAATGACACAATCAGCAACTTTGACCTTAACAATTTATCCAAGTGTTAATGTGCAATTGCCAATGTTTGTTGTTATGAAAATTGGAACATTTTTAAATTTAAACAGTAAAATACAAAACATTTCAGGGGGTGTTCCTCCATACACAACAATATGGAAAGATAATTTCGGGAATATAATTAATCCAGCAATTATCAGTCCGCCATTGGGAGTAAATTCATTCTGGCTAACAGTACAAGATGCAAATATGTGTTCTGTTACAAAGAGATTACTTGTCCTTGTAACTTTATACAAAGATGCAAATGAAAACGATATTGTTGTTGGACAATCAGGAGAACACTTAGTTGCCGCTTATCCTAATCCTGTTTCAGACAATGTAAACGTTCTATTATATAGTAATAAAAGGACTAATGTTACAATGGAAATTACAAATATGATAGGTCAGCAATTTTACAAAGAGAATTTGTCTGTTCAAAGTTCTTTTGAAAAACAAATCAACGTTGAATCTTTTCCACAAGGAGTATATTTATTAAATGTTTACTTCGGAGATGAAGTAATTAGCAAGAAAATAATTAAACAATAAACTTTTTGGGATGAAAGAAACGCACGATGAAAACAAAAAGGGCTGTTCATATGAACAGCCCCATTTGTAAAACAAAAAAAGGTTAAATTACACTTCAATAATGCAATCAACAGGGCAAACGGAAACACATTGTGGTTCGTCAAAATGTCCTTTGCAATCAACACAAACTGCTTCGTCAATTACATATATTTCTTCACCTTCACTAATTGCTGTTACTGGGCATTCTGGTAAACAAGCGCCGCAATTAATACAATCTTCATTAATTCTGTGAGCCATTTATTTTTTTCTCCATTTAAAAAAGAACAAAAGCAAAATTACAACTTTTTTTTTAATTCTCAAAAATTTTTGAATAAAATTTATTTCAAAATATCAATTTACTTATATCAAATATAATGTATTCATCTATATTCCTTTACAAATTAAAGTAAGCAAATAAAAAAAATTTTTGACCTTTTAAGGCAATTTCTTGATGCGATTTACAAATATTTTTATACTCAGTAGATGCTTTATAGCAATCATTAACTTATGGATATTAGATACTTTAATTTTTTTCTTAAATACTTTGAATTCTTTTAATTGGATTTTCTCTAATAATCTATAGTAGATTTCATCCATGATGCCTGCGGCAATCATACTTTTACGGTCTTCAGTTTTTAATTCAGCACGAGCTTTGAAGTAATATTCTTTGGCTCTTTGAGCTTCATAATTCATTAATTCAATAAAGTTTTCATTATATACTTCGTTTTTCAAATTTTCAACTGAATAATTGAACTTTTTTAAATCTTCCAAAGGCAAATAAATATATCCCCTATCTTTATCACTTTTTATATCTCTAATGATATTAGTAAGTTGCAAAGCATATCCAAGATTAATAGCATAATTTTTGGTCGTTTCGTATTTATAACCAAATATTTCAATTATAATTAACCCTACAACACTTGCTACTTCAAAGCAGTAATTTTTTAAATCTATAAAAGTTTCATAAGTATTTTGCGTTAAATCTCTTTTAAACCCATTCAGCAAAGTCATAAAATATTGTTGTGGTATATTGAAGCGTTTAATTACAAATCTAAGCGGCGACAAAAGATCTGAAATTGATTTGGATTCATCATAAATATTGTTTAATGTCATTTCCCAATGCTTGATTCTTTCAAATTTCTTTGTAATTAAGTCTTCTTCTATATTCTTACTTTTCTTGGAAAATACAGATTTAGAATCAACAATATTATCTAAATAACTTAAAAAGTTATAAATCGTATAAATGGCATTTCGTTTTTCTTTTGGTAACATTTTGAATGACCAATTGAAATTGCTTTGCTCTATTTTAGGAATAGGCTCGTTTTCAAATATTGCTAAATCTGATGACTTCAAAATTTCCATTAACAACTATACATTTATTAGTAAAGACTTTTCAACAAAATAAACAAATAATCTAATTTTCTAAGCTTGGGTCTATATTCAAAGAGCTTTGCTTGCAACTTTTGTTCTTTCTCTAAAATTTTAAATCCTGCATTTATTATAACTTTTAATTCAAATTTTAATTTCCTATTTTTTATTAATTTAGGCAAATCTTTACCAAAATTAAGCAATTTTTCGGAATAAATCAACAAAAGATGTAAAGTTAAGTTAAAATCAGAACTTGATTTAGTCGAAAGTTCCTCTACCAAATCTTTGGGAATATAGTTTCGTCCTTTGTTTAAATCGATAGAGAGGTCTTGCCAAAAATTAATAAGTTGTAAAGCGGAAGTAATTGCATCAGAAAGTTCAGCAGTATGTGTATTATATTCTCCAAATAACCTCAAAATCAATTCACCAATCGGATTTGCCGAAAATTTGCAGTACTGCGTTAAATCATCAATTGAGTTTGGTCGCACAAATAGCACATCTATTTTGAAAGCTTTAATCAATTTTTCAAATGGAGCAAATGGCATGCCCATTTCATTAATTGTATGTCTTAATGCAATAAAGATTGGATTAGTTGTAGAAAAATTATTTTTGGCAGTGGAGATGGTGTTTTCTAAAAAGGTATTCAATAATTTTAAACGTTCATCAGCATTCAAAGAATAATCTTCATCAGCAATATCATCAGCAATACGGGAAAAGGTATAAATTGAGTAAAAATGTTTTCTTATTTGCTTCGGAATCAAAATTGAACCAACAGGGAAATTCTCGTAATGACTTAAAGCAATTTTTTTGCAAAATTTTTCTGCGGCTGTAATAGAATTTGTAGCAAGAAGATTTGGATTAATTTCCACTAATTGTTTCAATTCTTCCAAGTCAAAAGTATTAGGTTGTTTTGCTTTCTTGCTCATTTCTTAAATAAACTACTCTTTGTTGGAACGGAATTTCAATTCCTTTATTGTCAAATTCTGTTTTAATTCTTTCAAGTAAAGTAAACTTAACATCGAACATATCAGCAGTTTTAGTCCAAGCACGAATAACTAAGTTCACTGAACTATCAGCTAATTCAGAAACAGCAACCATAGGCGGTTCAGGTTCATTAATGATTCTTTGGTCTTCTGAAATTAATTGTAAAATAACTTCTTTTGCTTGAATTATACTACTTGAATAGCTAATACCAACTAATAGATCTATTTTCCTAAAATTTTCTTTTGTATAATTAATAAATGGATTATTGACAATTAAATTATTAGGAATTATTACTTGGCGATTATCTATTGTATTAATAATTGTATAGAACATACGGATTTGTTTCACAGTCCCATTATATTCGCTGATTTGCACATAATCACCAATTTGAAGTTGCTTTAATATTAATATTTCAATAGCTGCCGCAATATTTGAAATATGACTCTGCATTGCTAAGCCTAAGGCAATACCTATTGACCCCAGAATTGCAATCACTGATGTCATAGGTATTCCTAAAAGCGAGGCTATTGTTATAAATAGCAATACATATAAAGTTATTTTTAGCGTTGTTATAGTAAAATAAGCAACAGATGGGTCAAATGTTTGATATTTTCGACTCTTTTTGACTTTTTTGGTAAATAAACGAATTAACCAAATACCTAAGAATAGCAAAATTAAAGAAGCAACTATTATAGGCAAATAATCAATAAATTTATCAAAATACTTATCAAAAAGATTAATATATTTTTCAGTTTTCATTAAAAATTTAATTGTAATATTTAATTTCTAATTCATTAGTCATTGCTAAATATGCACTTTCAGCAAGTGCTTGCATTTCGTCTTCACCGGGGAAAACGAATACATCACTAATAAAGCTAACACGTTCACTAATTTGTGCAATCAATCTTTTAGAATAAGCAATACCACCAGTAATCAAAATAGCATCAACTTTACCTTTAAGAACAACAGAATAAGCACCAATTTCTTTTGCAATTTGATAAGCCATAGATTCAAAAATCAAGCGGGCTTTTTCATTTTCTTTTTCGTAAGCAAGTTCTTCTACAAGTTTAGAATCATTTGTCCCAAGATAAGCAACAAATCCGCCTGCTCCTGTTATCATTTTTCTGATTTCAGGTAAAGAATATTTTCCAGAAAAACAAAGTCGTGCTAATCCACCAACAGGCAATGTCCCTGTTCTTTCAGGTGAAAATGGACCTTCGCCATCTAATCCATTATTCACATCAATAACTTTCCCTTGATAATGAGCACCTACGGTAATACCACCACCAAGATGAGCTACAATTAGATTTAACTCTTCATATTTTTTCCCAGATTCTTTTGCAAAACGGCGAGCAACAGCCTTTTGATTTAAAGCATGGAAAATACTAATTCTTGGAAGCTCAGGTCGTCCTGAAAGTCTTGCTAAATCACATAATTCATCTACCACAACAGGGTCAACAATAAATGCAGGAATTTTTTTTACTGAAACTTTGGAAATTTCGTTAGCCAAAATACCACCAAGATTTGAGGCATGCTCTCCTTGAATACCAATTTTTAAATCTTCAATCATTTGTTCATTGACAGCATAAACACCCCCAGAAATTGGTTTTAGTAGGCCCCCTCGTCCTACCACAACATCAAGGTCATTAATACAAAGATTATTATTTTTAATTGCTTCAATAATAAAGTTCTTTCTAAATTCGTATTGTTCTGAGATTGAACCGAATTTATTTAATTCATTAGCATCATGGCGAATTGTTTCAACAAAAACTTGTGTTTCATCTTCAAAGACAGCAATTTTTGTTGAAGTTGAGCCAGGATTAATCACTAAAATTTTCATATAAATAGCTCCAATTAATAACAAGCAGCAAGGGCAACAGAAGCAAGTTTGCTCCTATCAGTATCCGAGCGTGAAGTTAAAACTATTGGGACAGATGCCCCTAAAACAATTGCGGCAACTGTCCCTTTAGCAAATAAAGTAAAGCTTTTGTATAAGACATTACCAGCATTAATATCAGGTGTAACCAATAAATCGGCATCACCTGCTACATCGCTTTTTATACCTTTGTGTTCAGCAGCTTCTTTTGAAACAGCATTATCAAAAGCAAGTGGACCATCAATCAAGCAACCTTTTATTTGACCACGACGATTCATAATCGTTAATGCGGCGGCATCTACTGTTGCTACCATCTTAGGATTAACACTTTCTACCGCCGCAAGAATTGCTACTTTGGGATTCAATTCACCAAGGTGATGGAACATATCCACTGCATTTTGTATAATTGCAATTTTCTCGCTTAAATCAGGAGATACATTTTGTGCCGCATCTGTCAAGGCTATTATTTTATGATATGTCGGTACTTCAAAAAAACCAATATGACTTAATAATTCACTTTTTCTTAATCCGAATTCCTTGTTCAATATTGCTCTTAAAAAGTCTGCTGTTTGAACATAACCTTTCATTAATATATCAGATTTCCCTTCTCTTACCACTTGAACGGCTATTTGTGCAGATTTTACAGGATTTATTTCGTTGATAATTTCATATTTAGATATGTCAAATTCAATTTCTTCTACTAATGTCTGAATTTTTTCTTTGTTCCCAACAAAAATTGGTTCAATAATATTGTTTGTTACACCATCTTGAATTGATTTCAAGACATTGTCATCTTCGGCGGCGGCAACAACGATTCTCCTCTTTACTTTAGATTTTGCAATTTCAAAAAAAGTTTCAAAGCTTTTCATTTATTTCCCGATTTTTTCATTTCATTTTTTGGATAAATTTAAATTAATAAAATTGTATGAAATATTATTCCAAAGACCCAATTTCATTTTCAACAGCACGTAAAATTTCGCCAGATTTAACAACCTCTTTAATTTTATTATGGTCTTTATAAAGTGGTCGGTCAATATCAAGAAAATCAACATATTGACGTATAATATTCTTTGCAATTTGTGTCCCTCTACCATTGTTAAATTTACGAATATCTAATGCTTGTGCCGCAGCTAACATTTCAATACCAATAATTGCATAAGCATTATCCAAGATTTGAGTATTTTTAATCGCAGTATTCATACCCATTGAAACAAAGTCTTCTTGGTCAGCAGCAGCAGGAATTGATTGAATTGAGGCAGGAGTGGATAAAATCTTTTGCTCAACAATCAATGTATCAGCAGTATATTGACTTAACATAAAACCTGAGTTAAAACCCGGATTTAAAGTAAGGAATGGTGGCAATCCTGCACTTAAAGCTGGATTAAGCAGTCGGTTTAATCTTCTTTCGGATAAAACACAAGACATCGTAATTGTATAACCGGCCATATCCATTGGAACTGCAACGGGAGTTCCTTGGAAATTTGCACCTGTTAAAGTAACTTCTTCATCAGGCAAAAATATAGGATTATCACCCACACCATTAAGTTCTATTTCAACTTGTGAACGAGCATAAGCAATTGCATCATGTGCCGCACCAAGCACTTGTGGTGTTGAACGCATTGAATAAGCATCTTGAATTCGTGTTTTTATTTTACCTGTTAATAAATCGCTACCTTTTAACATTTTACGAATTGCTCTGGCACTACGGACAGCACCTTTAAAACCTCTCATCTCGTGCAATCTTGTATCATAAGGCTTCAAGTTCGCAAGCAAAGCTTCAAGCGTCATTGCCGCTGCAATTTCTGCCATTTTTAGTAAATTATTAAAATCATGCAAGGTTATTCCACTTATTGCTGTTAATAAATTAGAACCATTAATAGTTGCTAACCCGTCCCGAGCTTTCAGCCCTGGGATTTTGATTCCTGCATTTTTCAAAGCAATATCCGCTGGTAAACGCTGTCCTTGATAAAAAGCTTCTCCTTCACCCATCAAGAGCAAAGCCACTTGACTCATAGGTGCTAAATCTCCGCTTGCTCCTACTGAACCTTTCTTTGATACTACTGGAATTACGTCTTTGTTTAAAAGTTCTATCAAAGTCTGTGTAATTTCTGGACGGCAACCTGAATTCCCATGCGAATGAACATTAATTCTACCAGCAATTGCTCCTCTAACAAATTCAGGTGCAACAGGTTCTCCGATGCCTGCGGAATGATTGTAAATTAAATATTTTTGAAAATCTTCTAACTGCTTATCATCTAATGTTGTTTCCGAAAATTCTCCAATCCCAGTATTCACTCCATACATTATTTCGTGATTTTTGATTTTTCGGTCAAGCAATGCACGACATTTTTTAATTAATTCTAACGAATCACCTGATAATTCCACTTGTTCTTTGTTACGAGCAATTTTTACTAATTTTTCAATTGATAATTCTTTCCCATTTAATACAATTGACATTGTTTTATTACCTTAATTTAAAAATACAAAATTAAGAATAATAAAAATAATAAAAAGAAAAAGTTAAAGAAATAAGATTAATTATTATTAATTATTATTCACTATTATTAATTTATGCTTTTAATAATTATTTATTAAATAAATATGAAATTAAAATTTATTTCTATAAAAACGTTTTAAGTAAAAGTGATGGAGTTCGCTATAATTTTCTTTATTTACAAGAATGATAACTCCTATTATAAGATTTTTAAAGTTAGGAAAGAAGTTTTATAATTGGAGTTTTTTTATGTTTAAATCAATATTCCTTGTAGGCATTGGCGGATTTATTGGGAGTGTATCAAGATTTTTATCAACTCAAATAATTCACAAAGTTTTTACCACAAATTTTCCACTTGGAACGTTAATAGTTAATTTAATTGGAAGTTTAATTATTGGAATAATATTGGGATTATTTGAAAAAGGCTCACTGCTATCATCTGAATGGAGATTATTTTTAACAGTTGGATTTTGTGGCGGTTTCACGACTTTTTCAACATTTGCAAATGATACAGTTAATTTAATTAGTGAATCGGAAGTTTTGTATTTAATGATTTATATGGGATTAAGTATATTTGCAGGAATTTCCTTTACTTTTATTGGTAAAAATATAGTTGATTTTCTCTGGAGATAATTTATGGTAACAGAAGGCAAAGCCCAAGTATTAAGAATTTATATAGGTTCATCAGACAAGTTAAAACACACACCAATGTATGAAGCCATTGTTATGGAAGCAAAGCGATTTGGAATTGCCAGAGCATCAGTATTTAGAGGGATTTTATCTTATGGTGCTCATAGTCAATTGCATTCAGCAAAAATATGGGCGCTTTCCACCGACCTACCTTTAATTATTGAAATTGTCGATGAAAAAGAAAAAATATTAGCATTTATAGACCATCTTTCCGAATGGTTTGAAGCAACAGACTTTGGAGGTATGATTACAACTTACGAAGTAGAAATAATCAAATACCAAGGACATAAAAATAGACAAACAGAACAGTCAAAATGAAAAAAAATACAAATAGAGCGGCAGTAATTTTTGTAGTGCTTCTGGGTTTAGTAAGTCTTTTTTCTGATATGACTTATGAAGGAGCAAGAAGTATAAATGGACAATTTTTGGAATTGCTCGGGACAAATGGATTTGTTGTAGGAATTGTAGCAGGAATTGGCGAATTATTTGGCTATGGGTTGCGATTGCTTTCAGGTTATTTAACCGATAAAACAAAACGCTATTGGCTGATAACAATTTCAGGTTATACTTTAAATTTAATTTCTGTTCCAATTCTTGCTTGGGCTGGTTATTGGCAACTTGCAGTAACATTTATGATAATGGAGCGAGTTGGTAAAGCATTACGTTCGCCGGCAAAAGATGCTTTGTTATCTTTTGGAGCAAAACAAATTGGTGCTGGCTGGGGCTTTGGCTTACAAGAAGCATTAGACCAAATTGGTGCAACACTTGGACCTATATTAGTTGCGGCTGTACTTTATTTTAAAAATCAAAATTATCACCTTGCATATTTCTTGCTTTTTATCCCTGCTATAATTGCAATTGCGATTTTATTTTATGCAAAATATCTTTATCCTAACCCTGAAAACTTAGAAGTCAAAACAAAATCGCTTGAAATAAAAGGTTATAATAAATATTTTTGGTGGTATTTGAGTGCTGTTATCTTTGTTGCCGCTGGATATGCCGATTTCCCTATTATCGCATATCATATTAAACTTAAACATCTGGTTAATGATTCGACAATTCCGTTAATCTATTCATTTGCAATGATTAGTGATGCCTTTGCCGCACTAATTCTTGGCAAACTTTATGATAAAATCGGATTAAAATCATTACTTATTGCAATTTTATTATCTACTTTTTTCTCGCCTCTTATATTTTTAGGCAATTTAAATCTAATAATAATTGGAATGGCACTTTGGGGAATTGGTATGGGTGCACAAGAATCAATTTTACGTGCTTTTGTTGCTCAAATTATTCCACAAAATAAAAGAGGAACTTCTTATGGCACTTTCAATGCTGTCTATGGTCTTTTTTGGTTTCTCGGGAGCAGTTTCATTGGTTTATTATACGATAAATCCTTAATCGCTTTAGTCTTATTTTCAACTATTACTCAAATAATTGGTGCTGTAATTATTTTTATGCTATCACAATCTCATTTTTCAAAGCAAATACACAATTAAGTAGCAAAATATGTTTTCACAGAACTTGTAAAATTAATCCTATACAGGCAATAACCCGCTATTAATGGGCAACATCTGAAAAATATAAGATAGTGCATCAACTTGGTCGTCATTTTTCCCTTTTGGAAACTGCAGTAGTTCATTTTCAAACTCTTCTAAATAAATAGCACCTTTTCGAAAATATACTTTGCCATTTTCAATCAATGAAGCAATAGGCAAAGCTCGAGAAATTTTATCTTTGTCTGGTTTTAATGATTTAATTGGTAATCCTTCTTTTATAGCACTTTGAATCAGCGATTGTTGATATTGAACATTTTCAATGCCAATTATAACAGGTCTATATTTCGCATAAATTGAATTTAATAAGTTTATATGTTCATTAGTTTCAAAGCGTTCTCGAATAACATCTATAACCAAAATTTCGCCTGTTTGTGTTTTCCCAAAAACAAGAGCAACAGTATAATCTGCTGTTTCTTTTGTTGAAATTGCCAAATCCATCGTAGCCATAATTGAAACTTGATTTTTTAAAATTTGTTTCTTCCCGGTTGGAGATATTGAAAGTTCAAAATAATTTTCAAAAGATTGAAAATAACAAAAGTGGGACCTTTTAAATATACTATGACCAGCAGGCACAGGCTCTTGCTGATACAAAGCGGAAAACCAATAAGAACCAATTGCTTTTTTAATATTTGTAAGTTTATTAATATCAAAGCGATTTTTCCACAAAGGTTCCCCTACTTTTCTATTTAAAGCATCATTAGATTTAGCAATAGCAGGCAAAGACAGATTTTTCCAAGATAACGAAGAAGTAATTTTTGATTGGTTAAGTAACCGCCCGGTAATATCATCTTCATGCCATCTTGTCATAACAATAATACAAGAACCATCTGGCTCAAGTCTTGTTAAAGCTGTTGAATTAAACCAATCCCAAACTTTATTGCGATAAGTTATTGAATTTGCTTCGGTATCGTTTTTAATAGGGTCATCAATTATCAACAAATCTGCTCCTTTGCCCGTTAAAGAACCACCAACACCTACTGCAACTAAACCACCACCATAATTTGCAATTTCAAACTCATTTGCTTTTCGTTTATTCGGGTTTAAATTTAAATTAAATCTGTCCCCAAAATTAATAAACATCTCTCTTATTTTTCGACTCCAACTTTCTGCTAATGACGCTTGATAAGAAACAAGAATAATCTTTTTTTCGGGATAAACAGATAAATACCAAAAAGGGATATACTTTGAAATGAACTCACTTTTACCATGTCTTGGTGGCATATTAACAATTAAATTTTTTGTTTCACCTTCTAAAATATCAAAAAAATTGTTTTCAATTAACCTTAAATGCGGCTGAAATTCCCATTTCCCTTGCGATGCGTAATAATCTAAAATCGATGGTGTGATTTTAGGCAAATATTTTATAATTTTGTCCATTTTTTAAAATTGAAATTAAACATTTTCTTCTTTATCAAAAATAACTAAAATATTATTCATTTTTAATTTATACTATAAGCAAAATGAAGTATCAAGACAAAATAGAAAATTCAATACAATTGAGCATAACAACAAAGCAATTACTTTTAACAAAAGAAATGTTTGACAACATTGAGAAAATTGGAATAGAACTTGCCAAAGTAATAAAAAATGGCGGTAAAATAATGTTTTGCGGAAATGGCGGTAGTGCAGCCGATAGCCAACACCTCGCCGCCGAATTAGTTGTTCGCTTGCGTAGTTCATTTAACCGCCCGGCAATTCCTGCAATTGCTTTGACTGTTGATACATCGGTTATTACTGCTTGTGGTAATGATTTTGGCTATGACGATATTTTTAGCAGACAAGTCGAAGCAATTGGCAATGCAGGTGATGCTCTTATTGCGATTTCTACAAGCGGTAATTCAAAAAATATTATACAATCTATAAATATAGCTAAACGAAAAGACATTGCCATTGTAGGCTTTCTTGGCGGAAATGGAGGACAAATGTTGGATATGTGTAATTATTATTTTTTATCACCAAGCAGTAATACAGCAAGAATTCAAGAAACACATATAATGGTTGGACACATCTTATGCGAAATTATAGAAGAAGAATTATTTAGTTTATACTAAATAATATATTTTGATAATAAAAAAAATAAATATTTTTTTTTAAAAAAATATTATAAAAAGAATATTTAATCTTATAAATATATTAATTTTGAAAAATATAAAGCTAATAATAACATAAAAATGTTTTTTCAGTTATCTTATCATATAAAGGATTTATAAAAGATATGAAGAGATTTTTCACTATCATTTTATTGTCAGTTTTTTCAATAACAATACTGACAGCACAAACAAAAACGGTTAATCTTTCATTAGGGAAAGGTTATGCAAATTTAGCATGGTATGATTTAATTCAAGATTCAACGACAACGGCACCATTAAATGCTTGGGATTTAGCAATAATGACAATTGGTCAAAATGCCGCTATTAGAATTAACTCAGGTTTTGGTTGTCATCTTTGGGAAGTCGTAAGCAAAACATCTGATGATTTCGGCAATCCTATAGACACAACAGGTCTAACAACAGATACTACTAAATTTATTGAATGGATAGATTCCGACCAAAAATGGCAAGTCGGTGCCTTCAATATGGGTAAAGACGGTTACGAAGACAATGGTGATTTTGGGTGGGGCGATTACAATATGTCCACTCATGCAATTCACGGTAGCAAACTTTTCAT
Organism: Bacteroidota bacterium; assembly: GCA_021780815.1. Taxonomy (GTDB): domain Bacteria; phylum Bacteroidota; class Ignavibacteria; order Kapaibacteriales; family UBA2268; genus GWF2-33-9. Next base: position 39,265 of record JAJXYC010000002.1, read on the forward strand.
CCTTCTCGATGTTGCTGGTAAATACCATCAAATCAGAATTGAAGATTTATTAGGCGGTGTATATTATTTTGCTTATTCTGATATAGATGGTAGCAATCAAAAAGAAGAAGAATTCAATAAACAACCATACAATACAAAAACTTTTGCTTATTATTCAATTGCTACAAATCCTGACCAAAAACTTGACCTTGAACCAGGCATGTGGAGTTTAGTATTTGGCAAGTATATTGCAATGATTGATAATGGTAATGGCAATGTTGTTCCTTACACTGTTACCGGAGTTAGAACAAATTACGGCTGGACTTCTGTCAAAGTATCCGGTCAAGACCCTGCAACAGTAAATCCTCCTAGTATTTCTCAATTTTCAGATATTATCTCTACTATTGGATATACTTGGAAAAAATTAGACCAAAACTATCAATATCAAATTCCTAACGATATTTGCTATTTCATTCAATCCCCTGATGGACTTGCTTGGAAAATTGTCTTTAAATCATTTGAAGGCAGCTCAACAGGAAATCTTTCATTTGAACAAACTCCTGTTCAAATTAATTCTGTGAAAGACAATTCAGATAATACATTAGGTTCTTTTGGAATAACTCCAAACATTATTGAATCTGGAAATCCAATTCAATTTAGCTATTCAGTTACAAATGCAAATGGCAATGGCAATATTGCTGTATATAATTTGAATAGTCAAAAAGTTTTTGAAATGAATTTACCATCTGCTAACTTTAATGCAATGGAAATTAATCCTGTACTTCCAGCAGGCATGTATTTTGTTGTATTTTCTATAAATGGTTATCAAGAAATGCAAAAATTAATTGTTAAATAAATTCTCAAATAATCTCCTGGAAATGAAGAAAAAGTATCTTGAAGACATTGAATTAATCAGTGAAAAATTAAAATCTCTCCCAAGAATTTGGGATGGGAAAACCGCAATTTTAGAAATGAAGGAAGAAAACTTCAACTGGAAACAAATGGAATGGTGGGGATTTTACTTTGAACTACTGGTTAAAAAATCTTTAAATAACAATTTCCAATTTCCAGGAGATAAATTTGATAAAGTAAAATTTGATATGAAAAGATCGATAAATTGGGATTTGAAGTCACATGGAATTAAAACATTATCACATTCAATAATTTTAAATGACGAAGAAGCAGTGCGTAAATCTATAGAATTAAACAAATATCATGGGCTTTTAATTGCAATATGCGATATCGAATACAATGACAAAGATAGAAGCTTCCAAAAATGGCATACCGAGCTAAAAGGAGGAAAATCTTTATATGAACAAAAAAGAGAAGAAAGAACAACGTTTTCCCGATACAGAAAAACAAAAGCTGAACTTCTTGAATTAGTGATGATAGTCCTTAACCAAAAAAATTTAAGCAAGTTAGATGTTTTTCAACAAGGACGAAATGCAAACGGTAAACCAAGACGTCCTAAGCTAATGTTAAATTTAGAGGTCTCGGACAAATTCGAGTTTTATAATTTAAAATATTAAAATGTTTTATAATATTGATTGTATAACAGGCGCACAAAAATACTTAGAAGATGGGTCGGTGGATTTAATAATTACAGACCCACCTTACGGCATTGATGGCGACAAGTTACACCGGCATTATAATAGAAATGAAAGCAATGTTCTCGATGGCTATGTTGAAGTTCCTTTGAACGAATATGAAGAATTTTCTCTTAAATGGATTAAAGAAGCAGAAAGAGTTTTAAGACCTGGTGGAAGTATTTATATTGTTTCTGGATATACAAATTTAATTCATATTTTAAATGCATTAAAAGCAACAAATTTAAAAGAAATTAATCATATAATTTGGAAATACAATTTTGGTGTATACACAAAAAATAAATATATTTCTTCTCATTATCATATACTTTATTATGTAAAACCTGGTAAAAAACCTACTTTTAATACTTTTGCACGTTATGGTGACTCTGAAAAAAATGAAAATAATGGGTCATTAAATTACCAAGATAGAGAAGACGTCTGGGTTATCAATCGTGAATATAAACCCAATAAAACAAAGAACAAAAATGAATTACCTTGGGAATTATTGATTAAAATGATTCAGTATTCGAGCAATCCTGGTGATTTAGTATGCGATTTCTTTTTAGGGAGTCTTTCTACTGCAAAAGTTGCGATTGGGCTAAATCGTAAAGCAACTGGTTTTGAAATTAGTAAAATAGCTTTTGATTATCAAATAAAAGAAATGGAAAAAATTCAAGATGGATTTTTAATACCAAGTTTAAGAAAACCATCAAAAACTAAATTCATAAATTCCGGAAAACCATTAACTGAATCTGAAAAGGCATCTTTTCAAACTGAGTTTCTTGAATTAATTTCGAAAGGTAAAACAAAAAAACAATCTATTGAAATTCTTTCTGAAAAATATTTAAGAGGTTATTGGTCTATTTTAAAAATAATTGACGGGACGACAAATAAAAGCAGTCTCAAAAATCAAATAAATAAATACTCAAATGAAACTTTATTCATATAGAACATCAGGGAAAATAGTAATTAATTCATTTTTATTAATGTTCATAACTTTTAGCGCATTATTATCAAGCGATTACACACTCACTGTTCTTGATAAATCCAATAGCAAGCCTTTAATGGGTGCAACAGCCCATTTTATTTCATTATCAGGGAAAACAAGATCTAAAATTGTTGTACACAAAACAAATAAAAAAGGATTAGTTAGTATTCCTTTTGAAGGAAAAGTTGGCATTTCTGTTCGTTATGTAGGGTACAAAGGATTTGCCGATACATTAGAAATCACAAAAAATCTTGTTGTAAGTTTAGAGCCAACTTCAATTATGCTACAAGAAATTGTAACAACTGGTCAATTCAGCCCACAGTCAGTTCAAAATTCAATTTATCCCGTAGAAGTGATTTCAGAAGATAGAATTGCCTCACAAGCCGCTTCCAATTTGCGTGATTTATTGCAGACTCAACTTAATATGAGAATTTCACAAGATAATATTCTCGGTAGTTCAATATCTATCAATGGACTTTCTGGACAAAATGTCAAAATTATGGTTGATGGAGTGCCTATAATTGGTCGTATGAACGGTAATATAGATATTTCACAAATCAATATGAATAATATTCAAAAAGTGGAAATAATTGAAGGACCTATGTCAACTATTTATGGAACTGATGCATTAGGTGGAGTAATTAATTTGATTACAAAAGATGCTGACAAGTGCAAAAGATTAGAATTTACTGGTGATGCTTATTACGAAAGTGTCGGAATTGCAAATTTTGATGGTTCTTTAAAATTTAATTTATTAGGAAATAACAATATTGTTCTTTCAGGCTCTCGCAATTTTTTTGGCGGCTATTCAGTTGTAGATACTTCTAGAAATAAAGAATGGAAACCTAAAATTCAATATACCGCCGATTTGAAATATGGTACAAAATTAGGGGATTTCAATTTCAATTACTCTGCAAGATATTTTGATGAATATATTTTAAATCGTGGAGTACCCAGACCACCATATTATGAAGATGCTTTTGATGATGAATATAAAACTTATCGTTTGTCTAACTCTGCTTTTTTAAATGGATATTTATCTGAATACAACTATTTAAATTTAATGGCAGACTATTCTTTTTATCGTAGAGAAAAAAATACTTATTTTAAAGATTTAACAACATTGCATCAAGTTATAACAAGTAATCCCGATGACCAAGACACAACGAAATTTTACTCTTGGTTATTTAGAGGTAGTTATAGTTGGGATAATCCTTATAATCTTTTTAGTTTATTAACAGGAACGGAAATTAATTATGAAACAGCATTTGGCAAAAGAATTGAAAATGATTCAAAAACTCAAGGCGATTATGCCGCTTATGCAAGTTTTAATTATCGTCCTTTTGAAGAACTCCAGATTCAACCTTCTCTGCGTTTAATTTATAATACACAATACCAAGCGCCTATTGTCCCTGCAATTAATTTTAAATACCAGCCTTGGAATAATTTAAATTTCCGTGCTTCTTATGCAAAAGGATTTAGGGCACCTTCATTAGAAGAACTTTATTACATTTTCGTTGATGTTAACCATAATATTTATGGGAACCCTGATTTGAAAGCTGAAACATCAAATTCTTATAACGCTTCGGTAGATTATCGTATGCAAATTGACAATTCTGTTTTGAATTTAACTTTAAACGGTTTTTATAATAATGTTACTAACCTTGTAACTTTTGCTTTAGTTTCGGGTGATAAATATTCTTATATTAATGTTGGTAAGTATAAAACTCAAGGAGTAGAACTTTCTGGTAACTTTATCTCAGAAAATTTAAATGCTCAACTTGGCTATTCGTATATTGGTCGTTACAACGAATATAGTGAAACTTCTAATACCCCTCAATATACTTATTCACCAGAAATACAAGCAAACATATTATATAAAATGCCTTTTTTACCTGAATTACAATTAAATACGTTTTATAAATATACAGGCAAATTACCTGGTTATGGTATTGGTGAAGATAATTCAATTATTCAATATATTGTATCTGATTATCAAATGCTTGATTTATCTTTGGGTCTGAATTTATACAACAATGCGATTAATTTCCAATTGGGAGTTAAAAATTTATTTGACGTTAAGCAAATTGAACAAAGTGTTCCAACAGTTGGCGGCGCCCATTCAAGTGGTTCTACTGAAATGCCTGTAGCTTGGGGTCGTACACTTTTCACTTCACTTCAATTTAATTTAGATAAATTATTGAATTATTAATTTTTAAAACTTACAAAGCAAATATGAAATTTAAATCTTACATATCAATATCATTGTTAGTATTTTTAGTAATTGGTTGTATCCCAAACGAAACACCAGTGAAACCTCACGAAAAAGGCAATGTAACAACAGGTTACGTAGAGATGGGAAATTTGTATGTTAATCAAATTTACTTTAGTTTAGAAAAAGATACAGTTGTTTCAACAAATAAAATTACTTCTTGGGATTTAGCCTTTTGTTCCTATCCTGATAGTTTTGCTATACTTCTTAATGGTGGCTGTTTTGAAAGTGTATATAATACAAAAAAGGTAAATTTTAACGGTGTAACTCCGCAAGATACTGTAGGAATTGACCCAACTCAATGGCAATACGATAATCCTTTTGGTAAACTTGATTCTACCGCTATCGGAACTTGGTGGGAAAGTAAAACATATAATCAAACTATCTCTAAATCAGAAGTTTATATTTTGAATAGAGGTGTTACGGAACGAACAAGTCCTCGTGGATTTTATAAAATTCAAATTGAAGGATTTGAAAATAATCAGTACTATATTAAAGTTGCAAAATTAGATGGCAGCAATTCTTATGAATTCCAAATTCCTAAAGACCCAACTCGTAATTTTGTTGCTTTTTCTTGCGATAAAACTGGAAGTTTACCACCAGTAGAGCCACCATCTAATCAATGGGATTTATGTTTTGTTAAATATACAGAATTGCTTTATACTGATAACGGTGTCCCTACTTGGTATAGTGTTACAGGTCCATTAATTAATCCTATATCCGTAAGTGTTGCTATTGCTGATTCAACGAAACCTTTTGAGCAAATTACTTATGATGACTTGAAAAATTATACTTTTTCAAACAATATTAACGCTATTGGTTACGATTGGAAAACTTTTAATTTAAGTCGTGGATTTTATGTTATTAATACTGCAAAAGTCTATTTCATTCAAACACAATATGGTTATTACAAATTACACTTTGTAGATTTTTATAATGCAACAGGCGAAAAAGGTTATCCAAAATTTGAATATCAAAAATTATAAAAAAATCAAAAAAAATTTGGTGGTTTCAAAAATATTCCGTAATTTTGAATTCTGAAATTTATGCACTTTGAAAATTTAAAATAAAACAAGCCACTTTAGCTCAGCTGGTAGAGCAGCTGATTTGTAATCAGCCGGTCGGCGGTTCAAGTCCGTCAAGTGGCTCACTATAAAAATCAAAGGGTTAGACGATTTGTCTAACCCTTTTTTTATTGTTTGGATACGATTTTATGAAGAAAATTTAGAATTTTATAAGTGTTTTAAATATAGACAAGTTGTTTATTTTTAGTGTTTTACAAAATAATATGGAGTATGACTTCAAGTCATTGGGCGAATATAAGCACTTTCCCGAGAGGCATTTATTTTGCAAAAATTGGAAATAAGAAGGCAATGAAATTTTTAAAATTACAGGATATAAAAGTAACCTTCGAAAGGTTTTTATTCACAGATGGGAGTCATCTTTGAGGTGGCGCCCATTTTTTTAGATTCTTCTCCTTGTTCAGAATGTCAAAAAGGGAAAAGGAATAGTAAGAGAAATCAGAGATTTAAGATGATAATATTTTTTTACAAGGAAAAAATTTATTAATTTCTTTTTTTTTGTTAATTTACATATTTAATTATTTTTTAATATAAATTTTAATATAAATTTTTAATAATCACTAAAATTAGATGAAAATGGAAAAAATAAAAGTAGTAGTAGCCGCCGCACTTTTTGATGGACACGACGTGTCAATAAATTTATTTAGGCGTTTACTTTTAAAACGAGGCGCCGAAGTAATTCATTTAGGTCATAATCGCAGCGTTCAAGAAGTAATTCATACGGCATTGCAAGAAGATGTTGATGGTATTTTGGTTAGTTCTTATCAAGGAGGTCATAACGAGTATTTCCGCTACCTTGTAGATATGCTAAAAGAAAATAAAGCCGAGCATATTAAAATTTTTGGTGGAGGCGGAGGAGTTATTTTACCTTCTGAAATAGAAGAACTTGAAAAATACGGTGTTACAAAGCTTTACCACGCTACTGATGGTCAAAAAATAGGTATTGATGGTATTGCCGATGACATTATTGCAAGATTAAGCCAATCTAAATCCCACCGTGCAGAGATTATTATTGATGAAAATTTAATAAGAAATAATATCAATAGTTCTTTTTTAATTCTTGCTTCTGAATTGACAAAAATAGAAAATTGCGATGGTGAATGTGAACAATTGAACCCTATTAGAGACATTTTACCGAGATATAATCAAAATAAATCGTTCGTAATAGGAGTAACTGGAACTGGCGGTAGTGGCAAAAGTTCACTAATTGATGAATTGATTGGTAGAATTTTAAGTTATACCGATGGTACAAAAATTGCAATTTTAGCCGTTGACCCAACCAAAACCAAAACCAAAGGAGCTTTGTTAGGCGATCGTATTCGTTATAATCAAATTTACAATGATAGAGTTTATTTCCGTAGTTTTGCTACTCGTGGCAGTCAAAATGAGCTTTCTGTTGCCCTTGAAGATTCTATAAATATTTTAAAAACTTTTGGTTTTGATTTTATTTTTGTTGAAACAAGTGGCATCGGACAAGGCGACAGCCGCATAACCAAGTTAAGCGATAGTTCTCTCTATGTTATGACTTCTGAATTTGGCGCTCCTACTCAATTGGATAAAATAGATATGTTGGATTATGCCGATTTTATTGCGATAAATAAATCCGAAAAAGTTGGTGCCGAAGATGCTTACCGAGAGGTAATGATACATTATATCCGTAATCACAATGTAAATGCTCCTCACGATGTGCCATTACTTGATTTAGAATTACCTGTTTATGCAGTAAGTAGTAACCATTTTAATAATCCCGGCGTAAATCGTTTATTTATAGATATTTTGCAAAATATCACTCAAAAAGGAAAACATTTACAAACCAAAGACGAATTAATTAAGTTGTTACCAACAAAGTATGCGAAAGAAAGCAGTATAATTCAACATAAACGTATTAATTATTTGGCAGAAATTTCTGATACTGTAAGGAATTATCATAAAAAAGCAGACGAACAAGCAAATTACGCTTTCAATGCCCAAGCCATAAAAGAAACAATTAAGCAAATCGAAAATGCCGAAGCCATCAAAGTGCTTGAAACAGCTTTTAAAGAGCAATGGAACAAATTAACTCCACAAGTTGTTGAATACCTTTCCCAGTGGGAAGAAAAAAACAACTATTTCAATTTGGAATCTTGCGATTATACTATTCAAGGCAAGGAAATCCATTTAGAAATGAGCAAAAAAAGTTTGGCAGGAATAAAAATACCAAAAGTTGCTTTTCCTCACTATCGTTCTTGGGGTGATATTGTTCATTATTATTATAAAGAAAATTTCCCTGGCGAATTTCCTTTTACATCTGGCGTATTCCCTTTTAAGCGCACAACCGAAGACCCAAAGCGCCAATTTGCAGGAGAAGGTGGTCCTGAAAGAACTAATCGCCGTTTCCATTATTTAACAAAAGGCGAACCTTCCAAACGTCTTTCTGTTGCTTTTGATGGCATTACTCTTTATGCCGAAGACCCTGATTTTCGTCCCGATATTTATGGTAAAATTGGAGAAAGCGGTGTCTCTATTTGCACAATTGACGATATGGATAGACTCCTTGATGGGTTTGATTTAACAGACCCGCTAACAAGTGTTTCAATGACAATTAATGCACCCGCTCCGATTATGGTTGCTTTCTATTTTATGACTGCTTTTCTAAGAGAATTAAAGCAATATCAAGCAGAAAACAAAAACTTGTCAGACGATGAAATAGAAAAGTTGAAAATTGAAACTTTCCGCAAATTACGTGGTACGGTTCAAGCAGATATGTTAAAAGAAGACCAAGCACAAAATACGATTATCTTTTCTATTGATTTTGCAATGAAACTAATTGGTGATTTACAAGAGTATTTATCAAAAAATCAAATTAAAAATTATTACTCAATTAGTATAAGTGGTTATCATATTGCCGAAGCAGGTGCTAATCCGATTACACAACTTGCCTTTACATTAGCAAATGGATTTACTTATGTTGAATATTTTTTAAATCGTGGAATTAACATCGACGAATTTGCCCCGAACTTATCATTTTTCTTTTCTAATGGAATGGACCCCGAATATTCAGTTATTGGTAGGGTCGCTCGTAGAATTTGGGCAATTGCTATGAAAGAACGATATAATGGTAACGAACGTAGCCAAAAATTGAAATATCATATCCAAACTTCCGGACGGTCATTGCATGCACAAGAAATTGAATTTAATGACATTCGTACAACTTTACAAGCTTTAATTGCTATGTACGATAATTGCAATTCATTACATACTAATTCTTATGATGAAGCAATAACAACACCAACCGAAGAATCTGTTCGTCGAGCAATGGCAATACAGCAAATCCTTTCAAAAGAATTTGGTATGCTATACAATGAAAATCCAAATCAAGGTTCATTTATAATTGAAGAACTTACAGATTTAGTAGAAGAAGCAGTTTTGAAAGAATTTGAAAATATTTCCAGACGTGGTGGAGTTTTAGGTGCTATGGAAACTCAATACCAACGTTCAAAAATTCAAGAAGAATCCCTCTACTACGAATATATGAAACAATCGGGGCAATACCCTATAATTGGAGTAAATACTTATTTGCCCGAAAATCCGACAAATTATTATGATTCTATGCAAATTACTCGTGCAACAGAAGATGAGAAACAATTACGTTTACAACAACTGAATGAATTTAAAACCAGACATACTAATAAATCAAGCAAAGCAATAGAAAATCTTCGTAAAGTATGTTTAACAGACGGCAATATCTTTGAAGAACTTTTAAATACAGTGCAATATTGCTCTATGGGCGAAATTTCTAAAGTACTTTATGAAGCAGGCGGCAAGTACCGAAGAGGAATGTAAATAAAAGTTAAACTAAAGAATTTTTAACAGCATAATGTGTTATTTCCGCATTAGATTTCATTTTCATTTTTTCCAAAATTCTAATGCGGTAAGTACTAACAGTATTTACACTTAAATTTAATTCCCGAGCTATATCCGAAATAGTTTTACCAGCGGCAATAAAACACATTACTTGAAATTCACGGTCTGAAAGAATATCATGTAGCGGTGCTTTATTTTCTTGCGAAACACTTGTAGCTAATAAATCAGCAAGTGTCGGCGAAATATATCTTTTACCTTCAGATACTCTGCGAATAGCTGTAATTATTTCTTCTGGTTCAGATTGCTTGTTAATATAACCAGCAGCACCTGCTTTTAAAACACGAATGGCATATTGCTCTTCTGGAAAAACTGTGAATATTATAACAGGTAAATCCGGGCTAATTTGTTTAATTTCTTTTAAAGTCATTAAGCCATCTTTCCCAGGCATTGAAATATCTAATAATATTACATCATATTTATATGATTGTAATTTTGCAATTAATTCTGCCCCTGACGAAGCTTCATCTGTTACTAATATATCTTCTGTTTCTTCCAATATCTGCGATAACCCTTTTCTTACAACTGCGTGGTCATCAACAATTATTACTCTGATTATCCTTTGTGCCATTTTTTGCCCCCTTGATTTTCTAAATGAATTAAATTGAAACATTTAAAGTAACTGTTGTCCCTACATTTAAAACGGTATTAATATACAACTTTCCTTTCATTAAATTTGCTCTTTCCCGCATTCCTATTAATCCTAACGAATAAGGACTCTGTAAATTTTCTTTTTTTATACCAATTCCATTATCAGAAACTTTAAGCTCTAAAATATTGTTTTCAATCGTTAAAAAAACATCGACTCTGGTAGCTTGCGAATGTCTTGCTATATTTGTCAATATTTCTTGAAAAATACGAAAAACAGCAATAGATTTGCTTTCCTCCAATTCTATTTCTTCTTCTTGAAATAAATATTTACACCGAATCGAAGTTTGTCGTTGGAATTCCTTGGCTTGCCATTCAAGAGCCGCAATTAATCCGAAATGGTCTAAAATCGAAGGTCGTAATTGTGAAGATATTCTTTGCAAAGTTTTGATTGTCTCTTCTATTTGCTTCATCATATCGTTTAATCGTGTTAGCAACGCATCTTCCCGTAAATACTTCTTCTTGATTAATAAATTAATATCCAATTTCAATGAAGTAAGTGCATGACCAATTTCATCGTGAATTTCTCGTGCCATCTCTTTCCTTTCTTGTTCCCGGACTTGCTCTAAATGATTAGCTAATTGAATCAATTGCTCATTGGTCGTTGCTAAATCATTTTCATCATCTTGATTGCTTTGAACTTCACTTATTATTCCTTTAATATAATCTTGGTTATTAATTTTAAATGAACGGAATTCTATGTTCACCCATCGCTTGTTTTTATCTTTGCCTATAATTCTTATTTTATATTTTTGTACCGTTGTACCTATATCTTGAATACTTTGGATTACTTTAAATTGCTCCATATCTTCCGAAAAAACCAAAGTATCAAGTTTCTTAACATTTTCCAATAACTCCTTCTCAGAATAACCCGTAAGACCAAAGGTGTTGCCATATATTTGTTCTAATTCCAATTTCTTATTTACACTAAAATAAATCCCATTAAAAAGTATTCGGAAATCATTAGTAAATTGTTTATACTTGCTTAATTCTGATAGGTTTGCTATATATTGGTGATGCTGATGACCTATAAGCAAAATATACTGTGCTTTCTCCCCCTCAAATTCATAACCCGCTATTTGTGAGACTTCATATTTGTTTTCAAGATTCATTATTTCAAATACTTGTTCATCATTACCTGTTTTTGCCAAATTGCTTAAAAAAGTATTAAATTTGCCTGCTTCTTCTATCCAAAGCAAATCTTTAAAATTATTGCTATCTTTAATATTTTTCTTTATTTGGGCTATATTCTCTGAATACGAAATTATTTCACCGCTTCCATTAATTATAACATAACTTTCTATCGTGTTCCTTTTCAAAAAATCTAAAATATATTTCATAGATTGTAAACTATAATTTATCTAAAATTTAATTTATAAAAAATACAAATTTAGCAATTTTTTATGGCTCAATTGAATAATAATTTGAAATAAACTCAAAAAATTATAAAATAAGAAATAAAATTTAAATAAAAAGTAAAAAATAAAAAATCCCGCTCGAAAGCGGGATTTTTAAGAATTATAAGAATGATAAATTATTCAACTACTGAAACTAATTTCCAGCTACCACCTGCATAAACAAATGTCATCTGTGCAGATAAGGTAGTGGTATAACCATTTATAACAGCATTATCTGTTGTACTTGAATAAATAACATATAAGAATTGTCCATTAACTCCAGTTGGCATTGTAATAGCGTCATTTGTTCCATTATTATCTGAAGTAATCATATAAACACTAACACCATCAGGAATTGTCAAAGCATCACTAGATACAGATACCGCATCATAAGACAATTTCACAGCACCGCCAGTAACATCTGCAATATCAATTGCAAGACCACCAAGACCTCCGTTGTCAATATATAAAGCAGAACCACCGCCGATATTACTTACTTGAAGAGCATTACCAGTGCCATCTTGTTCTACGTTAACCGCATAAGTCGCATTATTAGCAGTAAAATTAGCGGCACGGGCACTACCAGTAGCTGCGGAAACAATTAAAGGATTTGCAAATGCTGCATTTGAATTTTCAACTTTGAACATATAAGTACCAACGGCGTTATTATGGTTGATATACATACCATTGGCATTGTTTAAAATAACTTGTTCAGTACCAGCGATGGTAATATTATTTCCACCAGCTGTAGTTATTGTATTACCTCCATCATAAGCCCCTTGAAGTGTAATGTTACTTGTCAAGGCAATCGTCCCATCTGCATTTGGCAAACTATAAGTTCTTGTTGTATTGGTTGCAATTCCGCTTAATTCAAATTGTGCTAGTTTAGTACCATCTAAATTGTCTTGTAAGGTAAATTTAGCATCAGTAGTGCTAATTGTTAAGTCATCTGCTACATTTGCGTCTGGTAATATTCCTGCTACTTCTGCTGTTGCTAAATCTACTGCATTTGTTGTTGAACCACTTCCTACAAAATAGTCTGCTGTTACATGTCCTGTTCCTGGTGTTACTGTTGAATTTGTTACACTTCCACCATCGATAGTCAAGTCATTTGCTACATATGTATCTGCAATCGCTGTACCTTGCCAAGTTCCCGTTGTTATTGCTCCTAATGTTGTGATGTTTGTTGTTCCAGCCCATGTAGATAATGCTGTATTTTCAACATTTCCTAATCCAACATCAGCTTTTGTTGGGGTTGAATACGCAAATGCACCTGCTCCATCATTATGAAGCCAACCAGCTGCGTTTGCTAAACCTGCTATCGATGTTAAATTTGTATTCAATGGTTGGAAATTTGCATCAATATATGTCTTTGTATATGCGTCTGTAATTCCATAACCTAATAATGTTGTTGGTGTTCCTGCAAGTTTGCTCCATGCTAATGAAGTTATCCACGCTGGATCTGCATATGATCCTGTCGTATAAACTCCATTTGTTACTGTTGCTGCGTTACCACTAATACTACCAGTTATTAAATTACTGAAAGTCCAGTTGCCTGATATTGTTTGATTTCCACTTATTGCTGCTGTCCATACTGGATCTGTCTCTGCCGGGAATGTTATTGCTACATTTGAAGCACCTTGTAATCGTCCTTTTCCGTCAACAGTTACTTGAGCCACGTGTGTGCCATCTCCATATGTTCCTGCTGTTACGTCTGTGATAGCTAAAGTTAATGCACCAGTATTATCGATTGTAGCATCGCCGCTTATATTTACAGGAGCGGCATGATTTGTAACATCTCCAACAAGAATTTCGCCACTATTTAAATTTATTTCTGCTGGATTACCAGAAAAACCATAAGTAGATTGATAAATCAATTGCATAGTTGGACGTGCTCCGAGAGATACCCAACCAGAACCATAATCAATTTCTGCTTGTGTTCTCATATTTGCAGTTGCAGGACCAGCTGGCCAACTGCCAGAAGCAAGAGTTCCTGTTCCTACATTCACTATAAAAGCACCAAATGCATCTACTGCAACAGGATTGAATGTTTCAGAATATAAAGATGTTGTACCATCATAAATTGTAATTCTTACTTGAATATTGGTATTTGTTACTAATGTACCATCAGTTTTAATAGCAATATTGCCGTAAAAATAATTTGGTAAACCCGGAAAAGCAAATAAAGAAGTTGCAGATATCAACAGCACCGCTGCTAATACTAATGTTTTAAAATATTTCATATAATACCTCCAAGTATTTAAATTAAATAATTATAGTCAAATTTAATGCCAATTTAATTAATTAAGAAAAAGCAACAATTTTATTACCTTTTTTGAATTAATTAATTTTTAAAGAACAAAAATAACTCGATGCCTGCAGGGAAATCCCCGCAGGCATTCGAGAAAAAATAAGAATTATGGCATTCTGTGCCAAGCTGCTCCAGCATAAACGAAACCAATCATTTCGTTGTTTGCAACATTAACTCCATCAACAACTAAAAGACCACCAGTTAAGTTTACTAACCAAAGGATTTGACCATTTACACCAGTTGGTAAGTCAGTTAAAGCAATTGGACCAGCTCCTGTGTAACCAACAACAGCAGCATTAGCTAAGCCATTCAAAGCAGCTGTTGATGCAGCAGTTTGGTAACCAAGAATAGTTGAACCATAAACTGTTAAACTCTTTGGTGTACCAGCAGTACCAATTTCTGTATTTGATGTTAAGTTTAATGTACCGTCACCAGCATAGATATTACCAGTAGCCATATTCAAGTCACCTGTTGCAATTGTTGCACCAGCATTTACATTAATACCACCAGCTGTTACTGTAACACCATTATTAGCTGTAACAGCACCTTGTAAGTTAGATGTTCCAGTTACTACTAAATTATCATTAACTGTTACATTACCAGTTGAATTGATGATATTGCCTTGGAAATCAGCGTTAGTTGTAGCAACTAAGCCAGTACCAGCTGCTGAGAATGTTTGTGTACCAGTCCAAGTATTTGGATTAGCAGTATTAATGCGAATCTTATTAGCAACAGTACCATCACCTAACATTGTAGTTCCATCAGTTGCAACATTACCATTGATAGTTAATGTATTTGTGATATTGTTGATTGAAGTAGAAATAATACCACCACCAACGATTGATAATGCATGATTTCCATCAGTTAAATTAACTGTACCAGCATCACCAGTTAATGTAGCAAATACTGTTGCATCAGCGATTTCATTTGTTGTAATTCCACCAGCTACAACATATAATTTATTGCCACCATTTACACCAATTGTTGAACCATCAGTATTTACATTAAATGTAGCATTTCCTGAATTATTGAAAGTTCCACCACTTAAAGCTGTACCAGCAGTAACACCATTTTGTAAGTTGCCATTGAATGTACCAGCAGTTGTAACGTTACCAGTAAAGTTAGCAGTTGAACCACTTAAGTTACCAGTTACTCCTAATGTACCTGCTACAGTTGCGTTTGCACCCATTGTAACATCGTTATCTAATGCACTTGTTCCTGCAACATGCAAATTACCAGTTAAATCGCCATTTGCACCATATAAATCACCAGTAGCAACAACGTCACCAGTAACTACTACATTTGCACCAGCATTAATATCACCAGTTACTCCTAATGTTCCACCAACAGTTGCAGCACCAGTTACAGTTGCAGTATTTGCTGTTAACCCATTATTGAATGTAGCTGTACCAGCCCAAGTTTGATTTCCTGTCCAATTGAATGCATAAGCTTGGTCAACGGTGAAAGTTGCATTTGCAGAGTTATTAAATGTGCCACCTGTTAAACCATTACCAGCAGTAACACCATTTTGTAAGTTGCCATTGAATTGAGCAGCTGAGACATTACCTGAAAATGTTCCTGTTGTGCCTGTGAATGAACCACCTGTGAATGTTGCAGCAGTTACATCGCCTAATGTTGAGAAGTTAGCTGCATCAACGTTTCCACTAAAAGTACCAGTTGTTGCAGAAACTGTGCCACCAACTAAATTACCATTGAAGTTAGTTGCTGTTACATCACCTGTGAATGTTCCTGTTGTGCCACTTACTGTGCCACCAACTAAATTACCATTGAAGTTAGTTGCTGTTACATCACCTGT
>JAJXYC010000002.1:55256-203549 GCA_021780815.1 Bacteroidota bacterium
CTGTGCCACCAACTAAATTACCATTGAAGTTAGTTGCTGTTACATCACCTGTGAATGTTCCTGTTGTGCCACTTACTGTGCCACCAACTAAATTACCATTGAAGTTAGTTGCTGTTACATCACCTGTGAATGTTCCTGTTGTGCCACTTACTGTGCCACCAACTAAATTACCATTGAAGTTAGTTGCTGTTACATCACCTGTTACACCTAAATCACCAGCAACAGTTGCATTTGCATCCATTGTTACATCACCTTGCAAATCACTTGTTCCAGTAACAGTTAAATCTGTGAAAGTAACTGAACCAGCTGATAAAGTACCTGCAACAGATACATTACCACTAAATGTACCATTTGTTCCAGTTAAACCGCCATTGAAGTTTTGAACTGCTGTCCAAGTGTTTGAATAAGCAGGGTCAATAGCAAATGTAGCATTTGCAGCATTATTAAATGTACCACCAGTTAAACCATTACCAGCAGTAACACCATATTGCAAATTACCATTGAATTGAGCAGCAGCGGCTGTTCCAGTTAAAGTAGCATTAATACCTGAGAATGAAGAAGCGGCAACATTACCAGAGAAAGTAGCACTAGTACCATTTAAGTTGCCAATCACTCCTAATGTTCCACCAATAGTTGCATTTCCTGTTAAATTAGCAGTTGTACCAGATAATCCACCATTAAATGTTTGAGTACCAGTCCAAGTATTTGGATTAGCAGTATTAATGCGAATCTTATCAGCGTTAGTACCATTACCTAACATTGTAGTTCCATCAGTTGCAACTGAAGCACTAATTGTTAATGTATTACCAGCAATAGCAGTAGTAATATTAGTACCACCAGCAATTGTTAAAGCATGTGAACCATTAGTTAATGAAACTGAACCAGCATCAGCTGATAAAGCTAAGAATTCAGTAGCATTATTAATTTCAGTTGTTCCAACAACACCAGGATTTAATTGAACATTTAATGTATTATAAGTACCAGTAACTGTTGCATCTGAAGCAAGAACATTAGCAAAGTTTGTACTAGCATCTAATACAGCATTACCATTTTGTGTAAATGATAAAGCCCCTACATTACCTGTGAATGTTCCTGTTGTGCCACTTACTGTGCCACCAACTAAATTACCATTGAAGTTAGTTGCTGTTACATCACCTGTTACACCTAAATCACCAGCAACACTTGCATCAGCACCCATAGTTACGTTACCGTCTAATGCACTTGTCCCAGTTACGTGTAAATTTGAAAAAGTAACAGAACCTGAAGTAATTGAGTTTGCAACTACATCACCAGTATTATTTACTGAGAATGTTGGACTAGCAAAAGCACCATTGAACATATAAATAGCACCAGCATGTGTTGTAGTATTATAGAACATTCCAACACCTTTTTGTGAAGCTAATTCACCAGTTCCAACCATCCAATTATCTGCAATTGTAGCAGGAAGACCAGGAAAATCAACACTTGAAAGATTAGTCATTGAAGCATACCAGTTACCTGAAGGTCCTACAGAAACAGCACCATTGTTACCATTACCAGTCGAACCAAGAGTTACTAAAGTATTTGTTCCAGTTGGATCATAAGTTTTCAAATAACCTTCATCTGAAGCACCAGCTCCAGTAGCAACAATTGTATTATTAATTGAATTTTTAACTGTAACTGATGTACCTGTATAAGTTCCACCTGTGAATGTTGCAGCAGATACATCGCCTAATGTTGAGAAGTTAGCTGCATCAACGTTTCCACTAAAAGTACCAGTTGTTGCGGAAACTGTTCCACCAACTAAATTACCATTGAAATTAGTTGCTGTTACATCACCACTAAATGTACCTGTTGTTCCTGTTAAACCACCATTAAAGTTTTGAACTGCTGTCCAAGTGTTTGAATAAGCAGGGTCAATAGCAAATGCAGCATTTGCAGCATTATTAAATGTACCACCAGTTAAACCATTACCAGCAGTAATACCATATTGCAAGTTACCATTGAATTGAGCGGCAGTTATATTGCCAGTAGCAGTAACTGAACCAGTAGAAGCATCAATACCAACAGCGTTAGCACCAATATTAAATAAACCTTGTCCAGTTGCAGCATCAAACGAAATAGTTGGAGTTACTGAATTATCAAAGTTCATAATACCTTTAACAAGAACTTCGTCAGATGCATCATCGCCTAAATAAGCATTATCTTTAACTGTTAAATCATGATTTACAGTTGCAAAATCAGTAGTAAAGTTGATAACATTTAATGTATTAATATCCATTTGACCAGTTACTTTTACATCACCAAGAACTTCAAGTTCATAAGTTCCACCAGGAACATCAAGAGGAGTTCCGTGAATAACAACATTAGCATCAAAGCCAGGAGTACCATAAATATCAAGTGCACCACCAGCAACAGTTGGAGGAACTAAATTATAATATAATGAACCTGTTGGGTTACCAACATAAACGTGTTCAGTACCAACAACAGCGTTAGCAATTAAACCACTGTTAGTAACGATATCACCATAAGTTTTTAAAGCGATTTTACCATCAAATCCTGGGAAAGGATTTGTTGAAGCAGTAGTATTGTTAATAACCATAGTAGCTTCATCAGCATCACTAACATCAGCAGGAGAAGCATAAGGCCAAGTTGTTGGAGTATTGGATTCTGTATAGAAAGCACGTCCAGCACCAGCGTTAATATTTTTAACAGCGGCAACGTATTCACCAATAGCAGAAGTGTTCTTTTCAGCTAAGAATGAATAACCACTACCATTTGTTCTTGCATATAAAGCGGCGTCTGGATTTGAACTGCCATTAATAAATTGACCAGCATTTCCACCAGTACCATTATTAATTGCAACAATAATATCATCAGTACCGTTAGTGCGAGTTAAAGTGAACATATCACCAGGATCGCCATAAGATTGATTGAAAGGAATTGTAAAGGCATCTGGTTGCCAAGTAGCATTACCAGCACCATCAGCTTTCAATACATAAGTAGCAGGAGCAGTTCCAGAAGTAATTTCAGTAGCAGAAACAGCACCAGCTTGAATTTGTAAGTTGTCATAAGTTCCCATAACATCACCACCAAAAGAAGTGGCAGTAGTAAGAACAGGATTACCACCTTGTGATAATGTTGTGAAATCCCAACCAGCAGCGCCTAAGTTAACATTAATAGGAAGAATAGTTCCATTTGCGATATCAGCACTTACAATTGTTCCATCTAAAATTTTATCAGTTGTAATAGCGTCTGCTGCAATTTTTTGATTATTTACAGCGCCATCAGCTAATTTATTAGTTGTAACACCTAAATCTTGAATTTGCAACCAATTATTTGTTGGGTCAACTTGTAAAGTAGAATTGTCAACATTAACATTAAATGTAATATTACCAGCATTATTGAAAGTACCACCAGATAAAGCAGTCCCAGCAGTAACACCATATTGTAACATACCATTAAATTGAGCGGCAGTTACATTACCAGTAAAATTACCAGTAGTTGCATTAACAGCAGTTGCATAAAGGTTAGTTCCGTGAATATCATTAGTAATATAAGCATTGTCAGCATAAAGGTCGCCAGTAGTAGTAATATCTTGGAAACCGAAGTCAGGATGAATTTTTGTACCTTGGATAGCAGCATTTGCATTAACATCTTCATCTAATATAGTATTGTTAGCAATTTCGAGAGTAGTAACAACACCAGGTTGAATTTTTAAGTTATTGTAAGGACCAGCAACATCGCCAGCAGCGTTTGTTGGAATCCATGCATTAGCAGTTTCGCTATACATATAAACTTGACCATCCATAGTAGCAGCACCAGATAAAGGAATATTATAAAATCCAACAACATTTGGATTAGGTAATTGTCCATTAAGATCGCCACCCATAGTTTTAACTTCTGAATTTAAATCAGCAAGCATAATACTATTATCAATAATATTATCAGTACCAACAGCGTTGGAAGCTAATTTTTCATTAGTAACAGCTCCATCAGCAATACGGTCAGTCTTTACAGCACCTTTTGCGATTAACGGGTCAGGATAAGTACCTGATAAATCGCCACTTGCTTTTCCTGAAGGAGGGAAAGTAACGTCAGCACCTAAATATTTTTGTGTAATTGAACCTGGTGTTAAGTTAGCTAAAGCAGCACCTGGTTTAAGTGTTGGAGCTGGGTATGTACCTTGTAAATCGCCACCAGCAACTATTTCTGAAGGAACGAATTTTTTCCAAGTTAAAACGCTATCAACAACATTCAAAGCAGATTGTGCAGTATCAGCAGTGATAGAATAAAGAGCTTGGATAGAATAAGGAGTAGCACCAAGTTTAGTTCTTGCATAAGGAGTGCCACCAGCAATAGTAATTTGTAAATAAAGTTGTTTAGTGAAATCAACGTTATTAAGTGGATTAACATCACCTAACATAACGTTCATATAACCATTTACAAAGTTAACAGATTGGTTAGAAATCCAAACAGGTGAACCACCAGTTGGAGTATCATACAATTCGAAAGTAACAGAGTAAACACCATTCAAAGGTTTTCCACCTTGCTGGTCATCCAATACATTTGCTTGATAAGGTATCAATTGCGGAACTGCGGCAAATGTCATAGATGCAGCGAGTAGAAATACCACTGCGAGAGAAGTAAGAAATGAAAATCTCTTCATAAGATAAACTCCTGTAATTGTTTTAAATATATTTGTTATAAAATTCATTTTAAAAATTGTTTAGTAAAAATTATCTAACTATAACCATAACGTTTCTTAGCAAATAAGGCTGGAAAGCATTGCTTCCTGCCATATCAGTAGGATTTACGTTTAATTCATATATATAGGAACCCGAAGCAAGTGGCATTCCTGATGAATTCCTCGTGTCGTAAAGAACTTCTTGTTGTCCAGCGTTTTGATAACCCTCGTAAATTGAAGCAACTTGGTTTCCGACCATATCATAAACCTTTATGGCAACATAAGCCGGTGATTTTAGTTCATATTTAATAGTTGTTGAATTTGTAACGGGGTTTGGAAAGTTAGATATACCCTTGTTGTATGTGATTGGGTTGTCATTAACATCTGTCCCATAAAATGGAGCAGGAACCCAAAAGCCTTGGTATAAAGAATATTTTACACCATTAATTGGTGATGTAGCATCTTGTTTAAAGATTACACTCTCCCCGAGCATTCCGGACATCCTTATGCCGTCATTGTTCGTCTCATTGAGCATTCCACCGCCACCAATTACTTGTTTGTTAATTTTACCTGTTTGGGCTTCACTTGTCAAAGTGAGTAACGGCAAAACTAAAAATAGCGCAAGTAAATACTTCATAATTAACTTCATTAAGTTACTCCTATATTTTAATACTTGAATTTCCGTTTTTATTTCCTTTTTTTTCATTGAATTAACAAATTTTATTTCAATTTTTATGCCAAAAATTGAAACTTACACTTTTCTATAAAAGCAAATTTATAAAGATTTATTAAACTTACAAAATTTATTTTTCATTTTTTTTCAACAAATATTTTATTCCCTTTTTTCTATGTTGTTCTTATATTTCTTTAAATTCCTTTAAATATCAATCATTTACTATTTTTATACGATTTATCTTTTTTTTTTGCAATAATTTGGCTAAAAAAAAGCAAAAAAAAGTATGTAAAAAACATTACACACTGCTTACAACATTACACATTTTTCCCGTAAGAAAAATGAAATAAATTAATTTTTCAATAATTATACCTATCCTTTGATTTAATTCAACCATTCTCAACTTTTCTACTTTCTTCTTTTTAACTGCAATAACAAAATTAAGCAATAAACAGCAAATAAACAATATATTTTTCATAAAAATTTTATAATTTTAATTTTTCTTGTTGTTTTTGTAGTAATTAATCAATAAATTTGTAGAACTATCATGCGAATTAGCATCAAAATCCGTCGATATATCGTTAAATATCTTTTTAGATAATTGCTTACCAAGTTCAACACCCCATTGGTCAAAAGAGTTAATTTGCAATAATACACCCTCAACAAAAACTTTATGTTCATAGATTGCTATTAGTTTTCCCAAAGTATGTGGAGTTAATTTATTAAACAACATAGTATTTGAAGGTCTATTACCGTCAAAAACTTTATGTGGCAATAATTTATCAATATCGAAAGAGCTAATCTTTGAATTAATCAATTCTTCCCGGACCTCTTCTTCACTTTTACCAATCATTAAAGCTTCGGCTTGAGCAAACATATTACTCATTAACCAGTCGTGGTGTCCATTAATCTTAAAATTAGGATTAATGAACCCAATGAAATCAACAGGAATAATATCAGTTCCTTGATGAAGCAATTGGAAGAATGAATGTTGCGAATTAGTCCCAACTTCACCCCAAATTACTTGCCCAGTTTTATAATAAATTTTTTCAGATATTCGATTAACAGATTTACCATTGCTTTCCATCTCTAATTGTTGTAAAAATTCGGGGAACATTGCCAAATAATGAGAATATGGAATAATAGCCTTAGATGGGAATTTCCAAAACCTTCTATACCAAAAATCAATAAAAGCAGAAATAACAGGAATATTTTTTTGGAAAGGCGCAGAACGGAAATGTCTGTCAATTTCATAAGCACCGAGTAACATCTCTTTGAAGTTATCCCAACCTATGGCAAGGGCAGTAGAAAGACCGATTGCCGACCAAATTGAATAACGACCTCCAACCCAATCCCAAAAAGCAAACATATTTTGCGGATTTATACCAAATTCTTGACAAGATTTCTCATTCGTTGATAAAGCAATAAAATGTTTAGCAACATCACTTTCTCTACGAGCAAATTTTTTCAAAAACCAATCCTTTGCAGTATAAGCATTTTTCATAGTTTCAAGTGTTGTAAAAGTTTTAGAAGCAATTATAAATAAAGTAGTCGCTGGATTCACTTTTGAAAGAACTTCGTTAATATCTTCACCATCAATATTTGAAACATAATGCACTTTTAATCCAGTATAATTATATACAGATAAAGCACGTGTAGCCATAGCAGGACCTAAATGTGAACCACCAATACCAATATTTACAATATCAGTAAATTTCTCTCCTGTTGCACCACACCATTCCCCCGAATAAACCTGTTGAACGAAATTCTTCATTTGTTCTCTTACTGCTATAATTTGTGGCATCACATCAAGACCATCAACATATATTGGGTTCTTAGAAAAATTCCTTAATGCTGTATGAAGTACAGCACGATTTTCAGTAAAATTGATTTTTTCGCCTTGAAACATTTGCTCAATCATTGTTTTTAAATTCACCTTTTCAGCGTATTCTGATAGCAAATTTAATGTATCTTGAACTATAAAGTTTTTTGAAAAATCAAAGAAAATATCTTCGTATTGTATTGTATAACGCTCGGCTCTATTGATGTCTTTTGCAAATAATTGATTTAATTTGATTTGCGAGAAATTTTCTTGATGCTTGGTTAATTTTTCTAAAATTTCCATATTTGCTCCATTTTTTCAACTATTTAACTATGTAAAATTAAGCAATAATAATTAATATTTTTTATAAAATAGATGAATTAAAATAAATTATTGAAAATAATTTTTTGCTAACTTCACTATACCTTCTAAAACAAGATTAGGTTTTTCATAAATTTCGTTTGATTTAAGCATTAGTGCATCATATACCCAACGAGCATTACCACCTGTTACAAATACTTTAATTGTATTGTCTTTGAACTGGCACCGCAAATTATTAATAAAGAACAATATTGTCCCAAGCATACCATTTATTATACCACTACTAACAGCCGAATTAGTATCCATTCCTAATATCTCGGTCGGCGATTCTAATTTAATCCTTTTTAATGCCGCAGTATTTTCTACAAGAGATCGCAACTGGGTGAAAATTCCTGGCAAAATTGCACCACCCAAACATTCATAATCGGCATTGACAAAATTAATTGTAGTTGCTGTTCCTAAATCAACAGTAATAAAAGGAGGGTCAGAATAAGTCGTTGCCGCAATTAATCCTAATTTCCTGTCGTTACCGATATTTTGAACTTTTTTGAAAGAGATTATCTTTTGCGTAAGGAACATCTCATCAACTTTGATGATTTTATGGAAAATATTTAAATCAATAAGAGAAGAAAAGTAGTTGTATTTTTCAGAATTGACCGAAGACACAACAAAAAGAACAATTTGGTTTGAAAGACTACCCAGAAGCAATTTTATTTCTTTTTCCCAATTGCTTTTGTATGAATAAAAGAATTTGTTATAATTACTATAAAGTTTAATGGCACTATTACCAATATCCACAGCAAATAATGTTGCAATTTGCCCACTAACTGAGACTATATCTAATTGAATCCCCATTATCTATTATTTTCTTTTCATTATTCAGTGTATTTATTAGTTCCAGTCTTCCATCTATTAAAACTTTATTAGCAATGTAAGTAAAATTATCATTCAAAACTTTTACTGATTTACCAATAATATCTAATTCATCAACCCAAAGCGTAAAAATTTCTTGGGTATTTAAATTAATAATTTTAGAGAATTCATTTAAAACAATCTCTTGAAATTTATTAATATCACTTTGGCAGTCAATTTTTAGCAATGAAGTAACATTATCAACAATATCAGGATGAAATAGTTGTTCATTGACATTTACACCAATTCCAACAATTGAATAGGAGCAAAATGAGCCTGCAAAACCGTGTTCGACAAGAATTCCTGAAATTTTTTTAAATTCACCGTCTTGAACATAAATATCATTTGGGTATTTGATTTTAAAAGTTTTATTAGGACAACACTTCAATAGTGCATATTTAACAGATAAAGCCCCGATTGCTTGAAAAGAAGCAATTTCTTCTGCTGTTAGCACTTCATTATGTCTTATACCAATTGATAAATATAAGTTATTGCCATAAGAACCATACCAATGGTTAGTGTTTCGCCCTTTACCTTCTGTTTGGAAGAGAGCAGTAACAATTACTATTTTATTATTAGTAATTAATTCTCGAGCAAAATCATTTGTCGACGTTACTGTATCAAAATTATAAACTACTGATTTAGTAAAATCATATTTCATTAGACTTGTAATTTTATATAGTTGTTTCTGTTTTTAATTTGTTAATTTGTTATTTTGCTATTTTGTAATTCTTTTAATTTTTTGATTAAATTAATCTGTTCATCAGTCAAATGTTCAGGAAGTTTTGCAATTAATTTAATATACAAATCCCCCTTTTTATTTTCGTACTCTGACGGCATCCCCAATCCAGATAATTTCATAATTTTATTATTTTGAGATTGAGGCGGAATATTAATTTTAACTTTACCACTAAAAGTTCTTAATTTGGCTGTTCCACCTAACAAAAGAGTAAACAAATCAATTGGAACATCAACAAATAAATCGTCCCCCTTTCGTTCAATTTTGCTATGTAATTTTATTGTTACTTTAACAAATAAATCTCCGTTTTCACCACCATTTTTTCCCGGAGCACCAAATCCAGTTAATTTTAAAATCTGATTATCTTGAATTCCTTGTTTAAACTTAACTTCAACTTTTTTATCGTTAATGTTCAATATCCGAACAGTACCTTTATACGCTTCTTCTAATGAAATTTCAACAGAAGTTTCAATATCTTCACCACGAACAGGAGTTTTAGCATATCCTTGATTTTGGCTAAATCTGCCTGTGTAATTTCCTCCAAATATTTTATCAAAAAAATCGGATAAACCTTCTCCGTTTGCAAAGAAATCTCCAAAATTTTTAAAATTAGTTTTTTTAGATGAACTTGTCTTCCTCGCATTTGTATTGTACCACTTCATCCAGTCAAAATCTTCGCCTGTACCTCCTGTCCTTTGATGTGTATTCCAGTTTTGCCCCAAATTATCATATTTTGCTTTTTTTTCGCTATCGCTTAATACTTGATATGCTTCATTAATTTCTTTGAATTTTTCTTCTGCATCTTTATCAGTTTTGTTCTTATCAGGATGGTATTTAGTTGCAAGTTTCCTATATGCAGTTTTAATTTCATCAGCTGTTGCTGTTTTAGAAACCCCTAATATTTTATAATAATCTTTGAATTCCATAATTGCAAATAATTAATGTTAAAAATTATTTATCTTTATAACGAAAAATCAACAACTATAATTTTAATTTATATTAATTTCATACTTAAAAATACAAAAAATATATTTTAATGACTATTTTTTAATAGAAAACAAAATCAAGAGCGTTTAATTTAAATATAATTATTATTTTTGTGAATAACTAATAAGTAAGAGAAAGAAATTTGAAACGAATAGCATTAATGTTGGCGGGTGGATATGGTTCAAGACTTTGGCCTATAAGTACAGAAAAATCGCCAAAGCAATTTGGTTATTATTATGGCGAAGGCTCAATGATTTTAAATACTTACAACAGATTACTTGAAATTTTTGACAAAGAAGATATTTACATTGTTACTCAAACTTTCTTTTTTGATAAAATCATTGACCAATTGCCTGATTTTAACACTAACAACTTAATATTAGAACCTTATGTTCGAAGCACAAGTGCGGCACTTGCATTTGCAAATATTCATTTACGCAGAATATATTCAAATGATAGTGTTTTGTTTGCATTTCCTTCCGACCAAAAAATTTCTAATATGTATGAGTTCCGCAATAGTTTGGAAGTTGCAGAATCTGCCGCTATTCGATTAAATTCAATTTTAACTCTGGGAATTATACCTACACACCCGGAAACTCAATTCGGATATATTCAAATTGATGAAGGGAAATTTAATGAATACGATCTATATGACAAAGGTGTCCGCTATGTTCGCTCTTTTGCAGAAAAACCTGATATTGGAACTGCTGAACGATTCATTAAAGCAGGGGATTTCGTCTGGAATAGTGGTATCTTTATTGTTCAATTAAATGTGATAGAAGAATCCTTAAAAAAATATTTACCGAAACATTACACTGCTTTTGAAAACTTGTCTTTGTATTATAACAAAATTGACTTTGCAAGTAAATTGGATTTTACTTACAGAAGTCTGTCCCCTATTTCTTTTGATTACGGTGTTTTAGAAAAGTCTAACAATGTTTTTTGTTCCCTTTCAAATTTTAATTGGAGCGATTTAGGAACTTGGGACGAAGTTTACCGCCAGTCTATTAAAGATACAAAAGAAAATTTTATTAATGGTGAAGTAATTGCAATTGATACACGAAATTCTATGATTATTGGAAAAGATAGATTAATTGCTACTATTGGAGTGAAAGATTTGCTCATTATTGAATCTGATAAGGCAACTTTAATTTGCAAACGGGGGGAAAGCCCAAAAGTTAAACAAATTATTGAATATTTAAGAAGTAAAGGAATAAAAAACTTTCTATAATTTTGGATTGTAATATGAAATTAATTGTGGAACTATTAAACGGATTAAAACTTTTTGCTTTAAATCCTTATTTTGATGAACGTGGTAACTTTTGTGAAACATTTCGTGAAAGTGAACTTCAATTATTTGGTATAAGCGATT
Source organism: Bacteroidota bacterium (assembly GCA_021780815.1). Taxonomy (GTDB): domain Bacteria; phylum Bacteroidota; class Ignavibacteria; order Kapaibacteriales; family UBA2268; genus GWF2-33-9. Next base: position 66,749 of record JAJXYC010000002.1, read on the forward strand.
CCTTCCCACAAGAGAACCAATCAATTTCTCAAAAGGATGTATTACGTGGCTTACATTATCAATTATCTCCTGCTCAAGGCAAATTAATTCGCGTAATTCAAGGAAAAGCACAATTTATTGAATTAGACATTCGACAAAGTTCGGAAACTCTCGGACAATTCGCTGAAATAGTTATTGATGCCGAAGATTTTAATATTCTTTGGGTGCCACCTGGCTTTGCTAATGGGTTTCTTGCTTTAACTGATAATTTAATAGTTAGTTACAAAGTAACTAATTATTGGAATCCTTTAACAGAACAAACAATTTTATACAATGACCCAGATTTGCAATTTCCTTGGCTTATTAATAATCCAATCGTCTCAAAAAAAGACAAACAAGGAAGTCCCTTCAAATCGGCAATTTTATTGTAACATCATATTATAATAAAAATATTATAGCACATTATAGAACACGTAAATTATAAATAAATTTATCCACAATTGATTTACTTAATAATTATTTTAAGTTATTATTTCATCAATTTTATATACATAATCTTAATTCTATTTCTATTTTTATCATAGACATTATTACCTATTTTTAAAAACAATTTATACTAAATAACTAAAGCAAAATTTATTTACTTTTCATCAACATACCTTCAAGTTAGTTTCGCACTTGTCATTTTTTATAATTATTAAATTTTAAATTGAAGAGGTCGTTATGTGGATTGAAGTATTCAAAACTGGCGAACACACTGATTCAAACGGGAACATCTTTACTTACACAGCCGAAGATTTAACAAGAATTTCAAATCAATATAATGCACAAGTTCAAACATCTCCTAATTCAAAAGCGCCACTTGTTTTAGGTCATCCCGAGTCAAATGAACCAGCCTACGGTTGGATTGAAATGCTTGTACGTCGTGGGAATTACTTACTTGCAAAAATATCTAATGTGTCTTCTGAAATGGCAGAAGCAATCAAAAATCACAATTTCACAAAAGTTTCAATTTCTCTTTCTCCAAATTTGGAATTACAACACGTCGGTCTGCTTGGTGCTGTAAATCCTGCAATTAAAAACTTAAATCCAAATTTTTTTGAAATGGATTATTCCCCTACTTCTGATTTTCAAGAAAGCAATTTTAACGATGAAACTGATAATTCAGAAGAAAATTCAAACATTGAATATTTAAATGAATTAATTAATGAGAATACCTATCTTAAATCTAAATTACAAGAATTTATTGAAGAAAATAGAAATCGTAACTTTTCTCAATTTGTTCAAGATTTACAATCTATGGGAAAAATTTCCAAATTAAATTCCCAAAATGTATTGTCTGCACTTCATTATTTTCAAACAATAGACATTGAAACAAATGAAAAGTACTCAGCCACTGTGTATTTTATGAATTTTATGAAAACAATGGGGAACAATTCCTATAAAAGTGAGTTTGCACGAAAAGAAGATGCTTTGACCATACATTCTACAAATTCTATGATAAATTCAAAAAATTTAAACCCTGAACGGAAGGAATTGCATGAAAAAGTTTTGCGTTATATGGAAAATGATACATCTCTTTCTTATGAACAAGCACTTGCTAAAATAATTAGTAATGAATCTTAATTAAAATTTAAATTAATTTATAAAACAAATAAAACTAAAGGTGTCCTATGGTTGAAAGTCGTTTAGATACATTGAGAATAGTTGACCCTGTTCTTACAAATCTTGCTTTAGGTTATTCGCCTAATTATATGATTGGAAATCAAATATTTCCAACAATCAAAGTAAAATCACAAAAAGGACGTATTCCTATTTTTGGACGTGATTCTTTTGTTTTAAGAAATTCACAAAGAGCAATAAGAATTACTTCTAACAGAATACCTACAATGGATTTTGAAACAATAGAATTTAATTTGCAAGAACGTGATTTGGAAATTGCAATGGATTACTTGGAAGAAAGCGAAACTTATGATTTACTTAAATATGAACAAAAACTAACAACAGATTTGCTTAATTTATTAGCACTCGAAAAAGAAAAAGCCATTGCAGATTATGTCCAAAATCCAAATAACTTTACTTCTGATATGAAATTAGAATTGCCTCCAGACACAGATTTCACAAGTTCCGAAGAAATTATTAATATAATTAAAACAGGTATATCTGCCGTAAGAAAAAATATTTCCCAAAATCCAAACTTAATTGTAATGGGAACAGAAACATTGAATCAGTTGCTGCAAAATTCATTTATTTTATCTAAAACTCCGTTTACTAATAATTTGGGAGTTACATTAAACTTACTTAAAGGGATATTAGATTTTGAAAATATAGTAATTGGCGTAAGTACTTATTCAGAAGATAGCAGGATATTTAATGATATTTGGGGTAACAATATAATTATTGCTTATGTGGACAAATCCGATGAAACAGAGCGTTCTCAATATAACCCAAGTTACGGATATATTTTTGAGAAAGACGGAATGCCCGAAATAGATTCATATTACGAAAACGGCGGTAAAATCAAAATCATTCGTGCAACAGACAATTGGTCTATGAAAGTCGTTTGTCCAGAAGCGGCATATTTAATCAAAACATCAATATCTTAAATTCAAACATTTTAATTAATAAAAGGAGATAAGTCATGACACCTAATTTAAGTTATCAACCAGTATTAAGGTTAACAATAAAAGCAGCAGAAGATATACCCGCTTACAGATTAGTTGATTTTACGGGACATTTATCTACCACCAACGGGAACATTCTTGGAGTCTCTGATTATCCTGCTTTAGCAGGTGAATTAATTTCTTTAATTGTATTAGGAACTGCTATTGTAAGTACAAGTAGTACACTTAACGTGGGAGATGGAATTATTCCCGACGGCACTGGACAAGCAACTATGGCAAGTTTAAGCGACACTCCAGATGGAACTGTGATAAATTCCAGTGTAAATTATTCTGAAATTTTATTATATCATAAATAGTTGAGGAAAAAATGCTTGAAAATATCAAAAGTTTTTTATTGAGAAATGGTCTCTGGGTTTCTCTTGGTATTATTGCCTTTGCAATCTTAAATCCAGGAATGACTGAAATTCGCACACTGCTGTTTCTGATTTTAATTGAAATTTTAGCACTTGGATTGGCTAGTTTATCAACATTTATCTATACAAATATCTATACAAAATTAGACTTTATCAAAGAACAGTCAATCCAAACTTTAGGCCTCATATTTTTAGGAGTTCATTTTTTAATTGGATTAAGTGTAATCGGGATTTATTATGTCATATAAGGAGAATTAAAATGAAAAAGATAATTTTATATTTGGTTTTCCCATTGCTTTTTATTTCAACTGAACTTTACGCTCAAGAAAAATACAATTTGGAAGCAAAAAAGATTGTACTTAATCAATCCCGAGAAATTGGTCTGCAACAAGTGGGAATAACTGAAAAAACTAACCATAACGATGGATTAGTTGTAAAATATCTGATTCCCTTCGGTTTACCCGAAGGGAATCCTTACTGTGCAGCTGGAATTTATTGGACTTTTTTAATCGCTGTGCAAAACCTAAATTTATCTCCAAGCGATATCCCTATTCCTAAAACTCCATTGGCAAATCAAATTTTTAATTATGCTAAGAATAAAGGCAAAAAAGTAAAGTTTTCTCCGAAAATAAATGATTTAATTATTTGGCGTAAATCAAATACTCCTTTTGGTCATATTGAACGAATTATGACTATTGAAGATAGACATTGGGTTATTACACTTGCTTTTAATGTAAAAAGTGAAATAACTAGAAAAGAAGGTGTTTGTCTCAAAAGAAGAAATATTCTTCATCCACTTGGCAGATTGTCTATTCGTGGTCTTGTTGGTTTTCAGGAGCTATAATGAACACAAATACGAAAGTTATATCTGGAATAATATTATTCATTGCATTGCTAATACTTTTCTTTTGGTTGAACAATAATTTGAAATATGACAAATATATTGCAAATATTGAAAAATCATCTAACGATATAATTTATGATACAATTTACAAATATGAACGACCTAAAATAATTGAAATACAACAAGCAAAACCAAAAATCAAATATATTAGAGATACGATAATTACAACAAAACCTTTTATCGCTCAAATTGATACTATTGTTAAAAAAGACACAGTTCAAATATTTTACACATATCCAGAAAATTTACTATCAATGAAAATAAATCAAACTAACGATTCAACAATGATTATAAAGCAAATTGATTATAGAGAAAAAGAGCGAAGTTGGTGGGAAACACCTGCATTAATCATTTCTGGTATTTTAGTTGGTTATATTATTACTAAATAATAAATAAGAAGGTGCAAAATGATTGGAACAAATTATGAAGATATACTCGGTAGCACACCACTTTTAACAACTGAACTTGTTAGTCGGGATAATTCGCTTACTTTCCATAAATTTATTGGCATATTGCCCAATCCCAATCAAGTAATTACAGAACAGGGAAGTATTAGCAAAGCTTTTGCTAACTTAAAAAATGACCCTCACGTTTGGAGCTGCGTTCAATCACGGAAAACAGGAGTTTCGGCATTATCTTATGAAATCACTAATCAATCTACCGAAACCAATATACATACTTTCATCTCTCAAATTTTTGCGGAATTGGATTTATATAATTTCATATCTAATATATTGGAGGCAATTTTTACGGGATTCCAAGTCCTTGAAATAATTTGGAGTGAAAATGATGAAGGATACTTAATTCCTGCTGAAATTATTGCCAAACCTTTAGACTGGTTTTATTTTGATATGAATAATCAATTGAGATTCCGTAAAAAAGGTGAGACTACCGGATTATTATTGCCTGAAAACAAATTTTTAATCCCACGACATAACCCAAGTTTTGAAAATCCTTATGGTGAAGCCTTACTTTCTAAATGTTTTTGGGCTGTTACAACGAAAAATATGGGCTTCCGTTTTTGGATGAACTTCTTAGAAAAATATGGTATGCCTCTTGTTATTGGGCAATATACTTATCCACCTACTGCCGAAGAATTGCAAAATTTAAGCTTACGATTAAAAGACTTGATTGATAGTCAAACTATTGCCGCTCCATCTGATATTTCTATTGATATTAAGGATTTAGGTGCTTCCAAATCAGTAGATTTATATTCCCAATTAATTAAAATGGCTAATTCAGAAATTTCCAAAGTATTACTTTCTGAAACACTCACAACAGAAATGGATTCGGGTTCTTATGCCGCTTCCATTACACATTTTAAAGTTAAGCAAGAAGTTGCATTAAGTGATGTTAAATTAGTGGAAAATACTTTAAATATTTTAATTAATATGATTTTAAATGTCAATAATTTAGAAAGTAAAATTAAAGTATCATCTATACCAAGATTCAAACTCAAAACAAACACAATGCAATAAAATTATAACTTCAAATAGCAACTAATATCAATAATTGAAAATATTTCCAAACATTTTTAAAGTCGCTCTTACACAAAGAAAAATCCGATGATTTCGCAATCATCGGATTTGATATTTAAAATTTTTAATTTAACAAATTTATTCAATATAACAACAATGAAAAGGCTAAAAAATTTCACTTAAAACAACATTCAATTGTATAATAATAAATAAAATCTCTTTACCGTTTAAATATCAATCTGTTCAAAATAATTATAGAAATTATATGTATTATTGTAACAGCTATCTTTTTTAAAACACTTGTATATTTAAAATTTAATAAAAAACTTTGCTCGTAATTTACATTTTTTCTAAGGTAATTAAGTTTATTAAAAGGAAAAAGAATTAATTGCAAATAGAAAAAATCATGGATTACTCCCTTTTCTCTCAGCATATCCATATCGTAATAATCAATAATTTTAAAATAATAAAAGAAAGTATAGACAAACAAATATACTGCGGCTGTGATAATTATATTATACACAATTATTTTAACTAATATTGAATCTTCTTTGACTAAATAACCCATAAAAATAACCTTCCACTTTTCTATTAAAAAAAATTCTTTTTATAATCAATACAAACTGATAGTGTTCGTAGTTTTATTTATCTCTATGTTTTTATGCTGGCTGATACCAACCATTTTTTTGGATTTCCCGTAACCTTTTTAAAGAAGTCCAAGCACCTTCTATGGCAGCAGCAGTTACTCCTTCTATGCCAAGACCAGTTAATATTCCCCAACCAGCACTAAAAGATTTTAAAGAATTCCGAAATCCTTCCGCATCATGCTCCATCAAATCTTTGTTAAGAGCCTCAGTAGATGTACATAGAATTCCAATATTATCCTTTGGGTTAAGTCGAATTTTACTAGAATTTGGCAAATTATATTGCTCCCAAAAATTGGAACTATATCTTGCAAGATAAACTTGAATTTTTAGTATTTTCTTTTCATCACAAGATATACTCATTGTGTCAATAGCACGTCCAAAAACACTGAGTCCATTTATTCTTTGAATACTAGTCTCTAATTGATTAATACTATCTATTTTATAATGAGCCAGACGATATTCAATTGATAAATTATAGGTATCAAAAAAGTCTAAATGACTATCAGAATCTCCTGGTATTAATTCTGGGAATTGTCCCTCATCTATTAAACCAATGAACTGAGGTTTTAAATAATCAATAAAACAATTTAACATTGAATCGTTGTATAATGTTTTTGCATATGAACAAATTGAATCCATCAATATTCTTGGTTCATCAGCTATTACTAATGCCGTATCAAATTGAGCAAAATGATACACAATTAAGTTGTGTGTTTCACCTAACCACTCATATTGATTATTAATTGCACCTGGTATATAACTATAAGTTACTTCATTCTTATACGGATTACTTATTTCATTCTGTTGACAAGAATTGAATAATATGAATATTAAAAAAATTATCGTTAAAACTATATTTTTCATCATTTTTTTATTCCTTTAAAATTAAATTTACAAATTAAGAAAAATTAATTTTTTCTCCCTCTATCTCACCGGTTCGGGAGCAACCGCTTGTGGTAACAACGCTAGCGCAAAAACGCTACAAAGCAGAGCGGAACTACCACACCTCCCGCAATTGCTTTGTAGCACTGTCGCAATAAATTTCCACTCGCAGTTGTATTTAAATAATTTTTCTCGGCAAAATTTATTTGAACAAGATAATTCCTTTTTCTTTGGAATATTTGCACTAATCGCTGTTTCAATACAATAAAAATAAATTTGAAGCGTCCCCATAAAGCCATAAAGCCATAAAGCCATAAAGCCATAAAGCCCATCTTATGCCCTTTTCCCTACTTCCCTCTTTCCCTGTATTTTTATTGTATTTAAGAATCATTTTTTCTTTTTTGCTTCCTACACTTTTTTTAATTTAACAAATTTATTCAATATAACAACAATGAAAAGGCTAAAAAATTTCACTTAAAATAGTTCTTTTGTAAATTCTTATACTATATTAAATTAAACTTATAAATTTAAAAATTAAAGGCAATAGAGACGAATAAAATTGATTCGTCTCTATTTCTTTTTTTTGATTTAGCATCATTAACCAATTACGAAATTTATAATGCTAATGAAACTTTTATCAAATCTAAATCAAAATTCGTATTTGGAAGCATAATAATACCATGCCCAAATGAAAAACTAATCATATCGTAGCTAATACCAAATAATAGCTTTGAACTAATACCACTTTTTAAGGTACTTATATTTGATAACTTACATAAAGCGTAACCAGATTCTATATCGGCAAAGATTTTTGTACGTTTCCCTCCAAACAAATTTAATCTTAACCCCGCATTACCTTCAAATAAATAATTATTTTTGGCGTTTGAAAGACCATAATCTAACGAAACATCAAATAAAACTGATAGAAACTTGGACGGAATTAAAAACTGGTCAGCAGTCAATCCTATATTAATCATTGAATAGTTACCATCTGAATTATTGGCATAACCCGCATATAAGTAACCTTGTGGTTGATTTGAATAATTCGTTTTTACCGTATCATCTTGTGAATACGAAGTTAAAGATGTAATAACAAATATTGACATTACAATATTCATTATAATTACTATTTTTTTTAACATATTATATCTCCATTTATTATTTGGGAATTTCATTTTGAACTTGAAAAAACTATTACCGCCGTTACAGCGGACGAAACAATAGCTCCAATATAACCAAATTTTGCCGCTCCTGCTGCATCTGATATAGCAACACATAAGAGTTTATACCATAAAGAATAAGAACTAAAATCAGTTCCCAAGAACTGTATATTAGGACTATTATGATCTTTTAATTTTATTTTCCCTCCTTGACACCCCGCCAATACTTGGTTCCATGGATTACTGCCAGAATTGGCGATAGTCCACCAATAATATAAAGAATATCTAGCAACTGACCCAAACTGCAAGAGTTGTTCTTTCTCATTACTATTTATATTATTATCATTAATTATAGTATTTTCCCAATTTTTTATTAATATGATATATGAACTATAATTAGTTGTATCTGAATTATTTTTCAAAGTTTGAATAATATTATTTAATTTAAATTTGACATTTGATGACAAATTATAATAATTTAAAATTGAATCCATGAAACAATAACCCTGATTGCTATCAATAAAATTTGCAAGTGAATCAGATAAATTGGTTATTTCAGTAGAATCCTCACAGGGAAAATTAGAAAGAATATAACTACTTGAATAATAACCAATATTGCTAGTATAATTTTCACAAGATATATTTTGAATATTGTTTTCTATGTATAGTAAGCCATTATTATGTATAATCCCAATAGTATCATAACTGTTTAACGGATTTGAAATAGCAAGTGTATCATATAAAGATTCATATGGACGTGATTTGGCATTGCTAATATTCTGCTCCGTACAACTATAGATAAACATAGCAATAATGATTACGAACACAATAGCCAATCTTTTTGCATATACTTTTCTTTTACTCATTTTACATTACCTTTTTTTTACTTAAAATTATTTAATTTTTCGGGCATTACTGCACAATTCTAGACTTTCGCCCTACCCAATAGAACTGCGGGCGGTTTGTGCGGACCTTTGCTCATTGCCAAAACAAACCATATTGTTTCGGGAAAATAGCACCAGTCCGCTATTCGCAATGAATTTCCACTCGCAGTTTTGTATAAATAATTTTTCTCTACAAAATTTATTTGAACAAAGTAATTTCTCTTTCTTTGGAATATTTGAATAAATCGCAGTTTTAATACAATAAAAATATTTTTGAAGCGCCCACATAAAGCCATAAAGCCATAAAGCCATAAAGCCATAAAGCCCACTCTATGCCCTTTTCTGAACTCCCCTCTTTTCTCTCTATGTATCCCTTTATTTCTATCATACTTTTTACATTCTTGCAAAAACTTTCTTTTCTAATTTAACAAATTCTTTATATATAAAGAGTGTTTTTTTCGAAAAAAGTTACAGTCAGATGCAAAAAAAATTTTTCTGCCATTGCGAGCGAAGCGAAGCAATCTCTTGCACCTTTGAGATTGCTTCGTCGCTAACGCTCCTCGCAATGACAACTTCCGAGCGGTCATTCTGATGGAGTAAAATATGCTGAAGATTTTTTGGATTCTTCACTACATTCAGAATGACTAAATTTAGAAAACCAAAAACGCTGCAAAACTACAAAGCGGTGTGGAACTAAGAAATTTTTCTAATTTAACAAATTTATTAAATATAACAATAATCAAAATGCTAAAAATATATCTTCCATAATTTATTCTTTTATTTTATATTCTATTATACTTAATTCATTTTTATCATTTATTCCAGCCGTATAAATAATATCTTCATTTAAATAAAAAGGAATAACATTTACAGGAAAAGAGTATTCTTTTTCTTCCATTGTTTTTAAATTTAACAAATGTAAAAAATAATATTGTTCATAAACAAATCCAGGAAAATCTGGATTAATATCTTTATAATTATAAAATACTAATCCTATTTTATCATTACTTTTACTATCAATTATAATATGATGATTGAATGAATAATTTGCTCTAATATACTTCCAAGTTGAATCATTTAATTTGTTGGGGATATTATCTTCATTATTATGATAATTATTAAAAAAACGTATTGAAATCACATTTTTCAATTGCCCAGAAGTGTCATATATTCGTATTTTTTTTGTGAAAGATTGCCAAGAAAGAATTTTATTGTTATCTATAATTTTAACAAAATCGCTAAATAGCCCAGAAATTGCCTTGTTAAAAAATAAGCTATCCGCATTTCCGAATGAATTAATGAATTTCCCGTATTTGTCATAAACAAAAATTGTTTTGTCATTATTTGTAAAATATTTTGTATTTCTTGTTGGCATTCTCTTTCCAAAAAAGTATTTATCATCCTTTGTTGATGAGAAAGGAAAATTGTATGCAAAATTTGTAGGAGGAAATATATCAGTAGCAGTATAATAAAAATTTTGCAGATTAAATCTTATGACTGAATATAAACCATTTCTTTTATTATCAAAAATATGTAAGATAGAATCTTGTCCTTCCAATTCAACATCATAATTATCAACAGTCCCAATGTTTTTAATATCTGACGAATCAAAAACACATTTCGTAATACCTTGCATATTCGATTGATAAATCGAAGCATTTCTATTTTTATTAAAATAAAAATTGCTGTCATTTTCAGAAAATGTAAACCGCCTATATTTGTCCCCAAGAAGCGGCATATTGTTTTCAAATAAACTTATTCTCTTAATTTCTTCTATCTGAGAAAGTTTATTATTTTGCTTACCACTATTGTCTAATAATTTACTTATTTCTTTATCATTAATTGTTGAGCCTTCTATTTTATTTTGATAAAGAATTTTGCCATTTTTATCAATTAAATAAAAAAATGATAGTTTCTTGATTTTAAATAAGTTTGTATATGTGCTAAGTCTGTCTAAAATGTAAGTGCAGTTTCTCCCAATTTCATTTCTATATTGGTCCTCTTTATTTTCATCTTTTGAATTATAAAAAATTACAATTTTTATATTTTTCTTTTCTTGAAAATATGTTACCAATTTTTTTAATGAAATATCACAAATAAAACAATTAGATTCAGCAACAAAACAATATAAATAACCATTTACTTCAGCAGAAGGTTTTTCAATTAATTCTAATGTATCTCCAATTTTATGTGAAGTATAATCAGAAAAATTTCCCGATAATAATATTTTATTTGATATAATTAAAACAATAAAAATTAATATAGTTTTTTGTACTCTCATTTTATCCCCTTTAATAATGAATCCATAATAATGAACAATTATTATGGATTGTATAATTAAGTTCAATATATCTTATTATGGTTGGACTGGTATATAAACTGTGTAATGCCCTTGTGCGTCAGTAATTATACCATTTAAATTTACTTCAACTCCATTAAGTTGCGGATACTCGTCACAGCTAATAATATGAACAAAATCATCTTGATTAAATCTATGGTAACTTTTTACTCTTTGTATATGTTGTATACTTCCATCATCCTCTTTTATATTTAAGTTAACAGTTCCGTCACTTATTGCTGCTTGCAACAGAAATCCATTATTGTATATTGAAAAATATCCAATTTCTTCTTTATATATAATCTCCACGTCGCAGGCATTTCCATTGTCCCAACAATCTACAACATCGTCGTAATATAAGTAACGGAAACATGAATCATTACCACCTTTATTTAAATTATATAAGTAACCGATTATTTCTGATTTCGCATTAGAACTTATAAATATTGCTATAAAGAAAATTAACAAGAATTTTCCAAGATTATTTTTTGTTAGCATTTTAAATTACTCTTTTTTAATTTACAAAATTTATTTATTTTTTTCGGGCATTACTGCACAGTTCCAAACTTTCGCCCTGCCCAATAGAACTGCGGGCGGTTTGTGCGGACCTTTGCTCATTGCCAAAACAAACCATATTGTTTCGGGAAAATAGCACCAGTCCGCTATTCGCAATGAATTTCCACTCGCAGTTGTAAATAAATAATTTTTCTCGGCAAAATTTATTTGAACAAAGTAATTTCTCTTTCTTTGGAAAATTTGCACTATTCGCAGTTTCAATACAATAAAAATATTTTTGAAGCATCTCCATAAAGCCATAAAGCCATAAAGCCCACTCTATGCCCTTTTTCCTCTTTCCCGCCTTCTCTTTATTTTTATTTCCTTCTTGCATTTATTTTTTCTATTTGCAAATTATACTTTTTCTAATTTAACAAATTCTTTTTTATATAATAACACAAATTTTTGAAAAAAATTACAGTCAGATGCAAAAAAATTTTAATTTTTTTTTGCATTCCCATTTTTTTCCTTGTCATTTCCGTGTTGTAGGGGTTCAAAATATTGAACCCCTACATTTCCCCTGTCATTCCCGTGTAAACGGGAATCTACCCCGTCATTCTTCGCAAATGGATTCCCTCTTGCGAGGGAATGACTTAAAAAATAAAAACAACCAAGAAGATACTTATCACTCTTAAATAATATCTTCTCGATCTCCAAAATATTTCATAAATTGAATTCTTTCTAAAAATGCAGGGTCATAAACTTTTGAATTATTTGCCAATCCTCTAAATTCATCAATTGTTGAGAAATTTTTATTTTCCATCCAAGCAATTAATCCATCAAGCATTTTTTCTATATAAAAAGGTCCGTGTTTATATAAAGCAGATACAACTTGCGTAGTTTTTGCCCCGGCCAAAAGCATTTTAATTACTTCCGTGTCTGAATGAATTCCAGTTGAAGCAGATAAATCAATCTTAATTCTACCCGACATTAAAGCAATCCATCGCAAAGGCAACAAATATTCATATTCAGAGCTAAATATTTTAGATGGAATTAATTTCAAATCATCAATATCAATATCAGGATTAAAGGTGCGATTAAATAGGACTATCCCTTTAATTCCAGTATTAGCGAACTTTTCAATAGTATTTGCAAGTGCTGAAAAATAAGTGCCAATCTTTAAAGCAATAGGAATTTTAATATATTTCAAAACATTTTGAATAATATCAAAGTAAAGTTGTTCAATTTCTTGGCTTGTTTGCTCAATTTTGGAAGGTAACAAAAAAGCATTAATTTCTAGTGCATCAGCACCTGCTTCTTCTAATTTAATAGCAAAGCTTGCCCATTCCTTCGGACTAACGGCATTAATACTTGCAATAACAGGAATATCCGTTTCATTTTTTGCGATATGTATTACATTAGCATATTTTTCTAAATTTTGCTCTTTGATTTTATAGTCAAAATAATCGTAATACTCAAAGCTTTCGTGTCCTTGGACTTCTTTTGCAATTGTATGCTCAAATTCATGTGCAATTTCTTCTTCAAATATAGATTTAAGCACAATAGCTCCGGTCTGAGCTTCTTCCAATCTCTTTATTTGAATTGGAGTTGTAGTAAGCCCTGAACTTCCTACAATTAGCGGGTTCTTTAAAGTTAGACCCAAATACTTTGTTTCCAGATTAACCATAATTCTATACCGTTTTATTATTACAAAATTGTAATTTAATATTTTTTTATTAACGAACGAATTTACAATATTTTAATTTGCAATTAAACTGTTTTACAAAACAAAAAATTTAATGCTTATATCTAACACCAATTAGTTTCTCGTAGATTAACAATAAAAAGATAGCAAAAACACCAATTCCAGCGAAAATGAGCCAAAACTCTTGTGGATGAGCATATTGTAATATTTCATCACGAGGAATGCCATTTTTACTTGCTAATTCAATCAATTGATTAACTTTCATATTTTGAGGAATTAAGTTATTTTTCCCCAATGCAGAAAATTGTAGTCTCACAAAATCAATCATAGGATTATCTAAAAGTTTCACATAAAGAAAAGCACCTAAAATGCCACCAATAGCAGAACCGAAGACACCATAAAGAAAACCAAATCCCATATATGTTGCTTTTTTATCTGCTGGGGCAATATCCCCTAAATATGAAATATATTTCGGGTGAGCGATCATCTCACCAAATGAAAATACAACAATTCCAGTAACTAATACCCAAATATTGCTACTTATTGCTAAAATTGTCATTCCCGCTGTTCCGAACAGCAAACCAACAATTATTGTTGGAAAAGCTTTGTATTTTTTTGCAATATTTGAAACAAATAATTGCAAAGCAATTATTGTCAAAGCATTGATTACAGTTATATGTTCAACATCAAATTTCCAATTTGTATGGAAAATACTATTGACAAAATTGTTCAACGGAGTAGCATCAACAAAAGTCTGAAAATACCAAAGCACACTATCAAACATTTGAAAATATAAAATCCAAAATAGCGAATAAATAAAAATAAACAAGATAAATCGCCAATTTAAAGCTACATCAATAACTTTTTTGAGAATTTGATAAATTGAAGAAAAAACAGAATCTTTCGCTTCAATGTTCCTGGAAGGTTCTTTGAAGATAAAAAGAGCAGGGATGATCATCAGCCCCGTACTTAATGCAGAAGCAAGCATAACGTATCGCCAATCAATGCTTTTCAAAATAGGGACAATAATTAAAGGGAATAAAAATGCTCCAAAATTAATAGACCAATAATAAATCCCAAATCCTAAAGTAGAATTTTGTTCATTTGTCAATTTAGCAATTGTGCCAGAAATAATCGGCTTAAATGTGCCAGCCCCAATTCCCATAACAACCAGTGAAATAAACACTGCGGCATAGTTAGTCATTTGACTTGTAAGAAAATATCCAGATCCCAGAAAACCAAAAGCAAAAAGTAAAGTTTTACGGTAACCCATTTTATCTGCAATTGCCCCTGTAAGTATTGGTAAAAAGTAAAGCAAAGGTTGTATAGTACTTTTTATCACACCGACACTTTCTTTTGAAAATCCCAAAATCTCGGTTAAATATATAGAAAGCACGCTCATCATTCCATAATAAGCACCACGTTCAAAAAATTCAAATATTACGACAATCCAAAATTGGAAATTAAATTGTTTGTAGCTGTTTGTATTTGGCATCTCTTTTATTGTTATTTGTTATATATTACTTGTTTTTTTAATCTTTAAATTACAAAGTTAATAATTAATTTAGAAATAATAAAAAAATAATTAATTAAATCATATTTAATATACAAGAAACAAATAAATA
The DNA here is from genome assembly GCA_021780815.1 of Bacteroidota bacterium. GTDB lineage: Bacteria > Bacteroidota > Ignavibacteria > Kapaibacteriales > UBA2268 > GWF2-33-9. Next base: position 81,883 of record JAJXYC010000002.1, read on the forward strand.
ATTCGTAATTTTGTAATTATTTAAAATATAATAATCTTAAAACAAGAATTATGGGATTTTTTAGTGGATTAAAAGAAAAACTTTCTTCTTTTACAGAAAAAGCAACCGAAGCATTAAGTTTCAAGAAAATTCAAGATGGATTAGAAAAAACTAGAAGAAGTTTTATTTCTAACTTGCAATCTTTGTTAGGTAGTGGACGTAAAATTGATGAAAGTTTGTTAGAAGAAATAGAAACCATTTTATTAACTTCTGATTTAGGTTATGCAACTACTGAAAAAATAATAGAAAAATTAAAACAGAGAGTAAAACAAGAAAAATATGAAAATTCGGAAGATTTATTTAATATTTTGAAAGAAGAGATATTAAATTTACTTTATGAAGAAAATCCGACGAATGAAAATATATATGAATTAAGTAATGCACCGAAACCTTATGTAATATTGGTAGTTGGTGTAAATGGAGTTGGGAAAACAACAACAATAGGTAAATTAGCCTATAATTTCAAAAACGCAGGTAAAGATGTAGTAATCGGTGCCGCAGATACTTTCCGTGCCGCCGCTAATGAACAATTAGAAATTTGGGCAGAACGTGCTAATGTTGATATTGTCAAACAAGGTCAAGGAGCAGACCCTGCCGCTGTTACTTTTGATACTCTTAAATCCGCTATTGCCAAAAATAAAGATGTTGTTATTATTGATACGGCTGGAAGATTACATACAAAAGGCAATTTAATGCAAGAACTTGAAAAAATTACCCGTGTTATTAAAAAATTAAAAGTTGATGCACCTGATGAAGTTTATTTAGTCTTAGACGCTACAACAGGACAAAATGCTATTATTCAAGCAAAAGAATTTATGAAAGTTTCCAAAGTTACAGGTATTATCCTAACTAAACTTGATGGCACAGCAAAAGGTGGAGTAGTTATCCCAATTGTTGATGAATTAAGAATACCTGTCCGATTTATTGGTGTTGGTGAAAAAATTGATGATTTACAAGTTTTTAACCCAATTGAATTTGTAGAAGCTTTATTTGTAAGTAAATCTTGATTTTTATGCAAACTGAAATTGTTAGTTTCACATCTAATCCTAAACTATCTTTATTTAAAGCAATAAATGCTCTTCAACAAAATTCTATTTTTGTTTTTCCAACTGATACAGTTTATGGTATTGGTTGTTTATACGATAATATAGATGGCGTTCAAGAAATCTTTAAATTAAAAACTCGTTCATTTAATAAACCTTTGTCGGCTTATTTTTCAAACATTGAAATGGCAATGGATTATATTCAAGAGCCTAATTTCTTGCTAAAAATAATTGCTGACCAATATTTACCTGGTGGATTAACTATCGTAGTACCAAAAAACAACAAAATTAATAATTTAATTACTGGCAATGCTCAAACAATTGGTATACGTATTCCAAAGAACAACTTCGTTTTAGAATTAGTTGAAAAAATTGGGAAACCGCTTGTTGGCACTTCGGCAAATATATCCAATCAACCTTCGGCAAAAACTTCAAAAGAAACTGCTGATTATTTCAATGGGTTGCTCCCTTTAATTATTAGTGATGACCAAAGCATACAAGGGATTGAATCAACAGTAATTTCATTAAATAATTCAGACCTAAAACTTTTGCGTGAAGGAGCAATTCCTTTTAAGAAAATTCAAGATTATATTAAATCATTCCAATAAAAGCTGCCATACGTCCAGATTTGTCTTTATCACGACGAAAAGAATGAAATTTTAAATCTGAAATTGTAGATTCAATTGATATTTCAATATTATTTTTATTAATTCCAACTTGAATCAATTGAGTAAAAATAGCCCGTTTTAAGTCAAGTAAATATTTATCTTGTTTTAATGGCATAATAAAATTGGGAAAATACCGGGCAACATCAGCCCCTACTTCATAATCCTCTTTTCCTGCACAAGGTGTTATCCAAACTAATATATCTCCAGAATTAGATTGAAATTCAGATTTCATCAATTCTATTCCTTTGCGGACAATATTTTGTTTTGTCCCCTTCCAACCTGAATGAAAAGCACCAATCACTTTTTGCTCCCTATCGTAAACCAATATTCCACAACAATCTGCAAGCGAAAGGCATAAAAAAATTCCTTCCTCATTTGTAAGCATTCCGTCTGTTTCATAAATCGGCGTATTCTTTTTGACAATTTGCACAACATCGCTATGTATTTGCTTCTGAAAAACTATGCTTTCTCTTTTTATATTTAATGCTTTTGCAAGTTCTACTTTATTCGCTTCTATTTCTTCTTCTGTAAACAACTCTGCCTGAGAAATGCTAAACCCAAAAGGGAATTTATCCGATATTGTTCTTAAAGTTATTCCAGAAATAATTTCATTTTGCGGGAAAAGATTTGGACTTAAAAATTTTATCATAAAATTTTCAAATAATTAAAAAAATTTTGTAATTTGTTTTTTTATTTTTTTAAACTACTTTATAAATAATTGGCTCAATACTATACTATGAAAAATTTTAATATATATGAATTAGAAAACAAGCCTAAAGAAGAATTAATCCAAATAATATTACAACAATCAGAAGACTACACTTCATCGGAAAGTATTACTAATAAATTAAACCAAAATAATGATGAATTCAATAAAAGTGATTTTTCAAAAACAATAATAGAAAACAAAGAATACCTATTAAATTTAATTAATTTAGCTGAAGACATAATTTGCATCAAAGACGATAAAGGCAGATGGTTGCTTGCAAACAGTTCAGTTTTAAAAATGTTTGTATTGGAAAATATTGATTATGTTGGGAAAACGGATTTGGAATTGTCAGAACTTACCGACCCTGTTTTCAAAGAGATCTTTAAAACTTGTCGAATTACTGATGAAGATGCTTGGCAAAAAAGAACAGCCTCACGGAACGACGAATTAATACCAAGTCTTGATGGAAAAATAAAAATATATGATATAATTAAACAACCCACATTTAATCCTGATGGAACACGCAAAAGTTTAATAGTAGTTGGTCGTAATGTTACTAAAGAAAGGCAGGTTTTAGAATTAGAAAGATTTTTACATAATCAAAATAGAATTTTAAAAGATATTGCTATTGCTTTGCTGGAACTTGATTCGGCAGATGCCATTTATGATTATATAACAAAAGTAATTGCTGAAATTACCCGTAGTTCGTTAGTAGTTTCGACTGCTTATCAAGAAAATTCAAATGTTTTGGAAATGAAAGCCGTGCACCCGTCAAAAATTGTAGACTTTGTAAAAAAACAATTCTCTTCAATATTAGATAAAATAAAGATTGAAATTAACGGCGATTACAGGCAACACACAGTAAATTTATATAAAAATATTTATAAATTAAATTTTGATTTGTATGAATTGACTTTCCATCAAATGCCTAAATATTTTACAGATTTTTTTAATAGATATAGTAAATTCAAAACGTCGTATACACTTGGCTATATTTTTGAAGATGAAGTTTTTGGATATTTGTCTATAATGTTGAAAAACGGCGAAGATATACCAGACAAAGAATTTTTAGAAACAATCGTTTATTTAGCTTCTATTTCAATAAAACGATTGCAAATTTACGGTGAATTAATCAAATCAAAAAATGAATTAGAATTAAGCAATTTATCAAAAGAGAAATTCTTTTCAATTCTTGCCAGAGACGTGGAAAAGCCTTTTCATAATATTTTTAGACAAACTTATTATTTAACTGAAAATTATAACAAAATTCCACTTAAAGAATTAAATGCAAAATTGTTCGAATATAAAGTTAGCTTGACCGAAGCAAATTATTTGCTTGAAAATATATTTGAATGGTCAAAGCTTGAAATGAATTTAATCAATATTGAAAGACAGATTTACCCTATTACACATTTTTATGATATAGATGAAAAGTTCATTTTGAAAAATTCTTCCGAAAAAGAAATAAAAGTAATTAATGAATTAAATCCAAACCACAAAGTCTTTGCAGATGAAAGACTAACTGAAATAATATGCCGAAATATTTTTTATAATTCCATTAAATTTACACAAAAAGGGGGAACAATTACGTTAAGGTCTAATGAAATTGAGAATTTTATTGAAGTAAGCATAATTGATAATGGCAGAGGAATTCCTGAAAGTATATTGCCGAAGTTGTTTTTAAAGGAATATAAATTTTCGACGCTTGGAACAACAGGTGAAGAAGGTACAGGATTAGGTCTTTTAATTGCCAAATCTTTTGTAAATTTACAAAATGGACAAATTGAAATTATAAGCAAATTCCATTATGGCACAACTGTAAAATTTACTTTACCAAAAGCTGATATGTAGAAATTTATTATTTTAACTTTTACATTGAAACCAAAAAAAATATAATTAATTTTGTATTTATTATAACAACCGAAGGGAATAAAATTTATGCAAATTGGAATTATTGGTTATCCATATTCAGGTAAGACAACACTTTTTCAAACTATTAGTCAAATACATATTGATTTGTCATCAACAAACAAAAAAGATGCAAACCAAGCTATAGTAAAAGTACCGGACGAAAGATTAGATAAATTAACAGATATTTTCAATCCCAAAAAGAAAGTAAATGCTACTATTGATTTTGTAGATTTTGCAGGGTTCCAAAATGTTGAACACAAAGGCGGAATATTTAATACTCAATTTTTAACAAAAGCTAAGACTATGGACGCAATTGTCCACGTTGTTAGAGGCTTCCAGGATGATTCTATACCACATATTTTAGAAAATATTAATTTAGAGCGAGATATTCAAAACCTTGAAGATGAATTTATCCTTGCCGATTTAGCATTTGTAGAAACACGCTTAGAAAAATTAAGCAAAGATTTGATGAAACAAAAAAGCAAAGATGAGGCTGAAAAAGAAATTGCTGAAATGAATCGCTGGAAAGATAATTTAGAAAATAATACACCTTTAAGGAATTTAACGTTTGATGAGAACAATTTGAAATTTCTTAAGAATTATCAGCCGCTTTCAGCAAAACCTCTTCTTATTGCTTTAAATCTTGCTGAACAAGACGTCAAAAACAAAGAAGAAATATTAAAGAACATATCTGCAAAATTTAAAACAGATGCAATTGATATTGTTCTTTTCTTTGCTAAAATTGAATTGGAATTATCCCAATTAGAAGCAGAAGAAAAAGAACTTTTTATGCAAGATTATGGATTAGAAGGTTCACCTTTAGGAAGATTAATCCAAAGTGCGTACAATTTGCTTGGATTACAATCATTTTTCACAGTCGGAGAGGACGAAACAAGAAGTTGGACAATCAAAAAGGGAATGACAGCACAAGAAAGCGCCGGTGTTATTCATACTGATTTTTACAACAAATTCATTCGTGCCGAAGTTGTTTCCTACGAAGATTTTATTCGTGAAGGTTCTATGGCTAAATGCAAAGAAAAAGGATTATTCCGTTTAGAAGGCAAAGAATACATCGTCCACGATGGCGATATTTTAAATATCAGACATAGCTAATTTAATTTATTTTTATAGAGGTATTTATGGATGAGAATACTCAAAATCCTAATCCACTAAATTTTAACAAATCAAATAAAGTTAAAATTGAAAACAATAGTAATTCAGGTGGTGCATTTTTACTTATGGTTGGAATAATAGTTGCGGCTATTATTCTCTCTTATGGAATGAAAAATATAAAAGAAAAAGGCGAATCAATTACCGTTAAAGGTTACGCTGAAATGACTATTAAAAGCGATTTGGCTGTTTGGAGAATTACAATTAATTCACGTAAAACAGCACTTTCAGAATCTTATAATAATCTTGTTAGTTCCAAAGGCAAAATTAGAGAATACCTTGCTCAAAATGGAATAAGCGATAAAGTCATTACCGAATCATCGCTTTCATCTTATACAATTTATGACAATATTAATGGTGCAGAAACAAGCAATGTTAAAGGTTATAACATGAGTCAATCCATTATTATAACTACAAATGATATTCAAAAAGTTACTCAATTATCTTTGAAAATAAATGAATTGCTTTCAGCAGGGATTGAATTTAATTCTAATCCACCTGAATATTACGTTTCTGACATAGGGAAGTATAAGATGCAGATGCTCGGTGAAGCTTTAAAAGATGCTCAAAAAAGGGCGGAAGTTATTGCTAAAAGCGTAGAAAATTCAATTTCTGGTATTAAATACGCAAAACAAGGTATTTTTCAAATCACACCATTGAACTCCACTGAAATTTCAGATTGGGGAGTCAATGATGTAAGTTCTATTGAAAAATCAATCAAATCAGTTGTTGATGCAGCATTTTATATTAAATAAAATAGACTTTATTGAATATTCATACTTATGATTTGCTTTTTTTAGTTTTTATGAATTCACCTTCCACAATATAAATTACATCTTCGGCAATGTTCGTTGCAAGGTCAGCAATTCTTTCGATATTACGTGTTATTCTTTCTATACTTTGCGACTTTTGGATTAAAGCACTATCTTCAATCATTAAAATGAGCAATTCTCTTGAAATATGCGACCTATATTTATCAACTATATCATCTCTTTCACAAACATCATAAGCAAGCTGTACATTATGCGTAGTAAAAGAAGTAATACTATCTTTAAGCATAGATATCGTTGCTTCAAGCATTTTGGGAACATCTTGAAATGGCTTTAATGGAGGTTCATCCATTAATAATAAAATACTTTTTGCTATTTTACTGCTTTTTTTAGCAATTCTTTCAAAATCACCATTGATTTTGTAAATCATCATAATTGAACGCAAATCACCTGCTTCTGGTTGGAATCGTGCAATTAATTGGATTATCATCTCGTTAATTTCAATCACCAATGAATTAACTTTTGCTTCATCTCCATCTATTATTTCTTGCAATAGATTTGTATCTTTATTAATTAAAGCATTGATAATTTTCTTTATCATTTGCTCTACAATAGTTGCTTCTTCAATGATGTTATCATTAAGAATAGATTGCCGTTCTTGAAAAATGTGTGTCATAATTTTTTTTCGTTTTAATATTTATCTAAAATTTTTAATTTAAAAATTCAATTTAACTAATTTTCCCTGTTAAAAACTTTTCTGTTTGGAGATTTTTAGGATTTGTAAAAATAGTATCCGTTAATCCATATTCAATTAAATCCCCAAGATAAAGAAAAGCCACAAAATCTGATACACGACCAGCTTGACCAACGTTATGAGTAACAATTATTATCGTAACAGTTTTTTGAAGTTCAACGATTAAATCTTCAATTCTTTGAGTAGAGATTGGGTCAAGCGCAGAAGTAGGTTCATCTAATAGCAAAACATCAGGTTCCATTGCTAAAGCACGTGCAATACATAATCTTTGCTGTTGCCCTCCTGAAAGGAATGTCCCATGTTTTTTTAGATTGTCTTTTACTTCATCCCAAAGTGCTACTAAATTTAAATGCTTCTCCACAATTTCATCTGCTTCTTGTTTTTTTAATTTAATTCCGTTAAGCAAATATCCCGCCAACACATTTTGATAAATCGTTAGATTTGGAAAAGGATTTGGACGTTGAAAAACCATACCAATTCTTCTACGTACTAAAATGGGGTCAGTGGAATTTAATTCCATAAAATTATCATTTAAATTAGTGCTTTCCAAAAGAATCTTACCTGATACTTTTGCATTTGGAGTAAGTTCGTGCATTCTGTTTAAGCATCGCAACAAAGTTGTTTTACCGCATCCTGATGGACCCATTATTGCCGTAATTTTGTTTTTTTGAAACTCTAAATTGATATTTTGAATAATTACCTTATCATCATAAGATGCTGATAGATTTTCTATTTTTAATATGCTATTTATCATATTTTTTTATATAAAATTCTTGTTAATATGTTTAAAATTAAAATAAAAATTACAATAAGAAAAGAAATACCCCACGCTTTTGCCCACCATGCTTGATAAGGACTTATAGAATAATTAAAAATAAGCAAGGGCAAAGAAGAAATTGGCTTAAAAATATTAATATTAAAGAAGCTATCGCCAAATGCTGTAAAAAGCAGAGGAGCAGTTTCGCCTGATATTCTTGCAATACCTGTTAATGCTCCTGTTAATATTCCGCTTAAACTTGCAGGGATAATCACCTTTAAAATTGAGCGATAATACGGAACACCAAGTGAAAGTGATGCTTCTTTAATATCAGCGGGGACAAGTTTTACCATCTCCTCTGTTGATTTAATTATCATAGGCAGCAAAATTAATGCTAACGCAAAACTACCTGATAATGCCGAAAAATGCCCCATTGGCTTTACTAACCAAAAATACGCAATTATACCTACAACAATTGAAGGAACACCTTGAAATATTTCAGATACAATCCGAACAGAATTAGAAAGTAAATTGTTTGGATATTCTGCAAGATAAACGCCAGTAATAATGCCAATTGGTATTGCTATAATTGTTGCTATAATGATTAAAATACCTGTTCCAATTAACCCATTTATTATTCCACCACCATTTTCACCTATCGGCTTCGGTAAAGAAGTTAAAAATTCCCAATTTATTACTGCTATTCCATTTTTGATGACGAAAAATAATATAAGCAAAAAAGGAACTGTTGATATTATAGTTAATAAAATCAGACCTAATTTGTAAGTATCGTTTTTTATACGACGGAATGATGTTTTATTCATAGTTTAATGATTAATTTGAATTTTTTTCAATATATATTTACCTAATAAGTTAATCAACGCAGTGATTAAAAATAATACAAGAGCAAGATAAATTAATGAGGATAAATATAAATCACCAGTTGCTTCGGTGAATTCATTAGCAATAACACTTGCAATTGTATTACCTGGTGAAAATAAGTTTTTGGGAATAAAATGAGAATTACCAATCACCATTGTAACGGTCATAGTTTCACCTAATGCCCGACCTAATGCAAGAAGAATTCCTGCAACAATGCCCGATCTTGAATAAGGTATCATCACCTGCTTAATCACTTCCCAACGTGTTGCACCTAACGAATAAGCCGCTTCTTTCAAATCTTTTGGGACTAATCGCATAGCATCTTTTGCTATTGATGCCGCATAAGGTATTATCATAAATGCTAAAAGTAAAGAAGCTGTAAAAATACCTACTCCATAAGGTTGCAATCCAAATGTAATTTGAAAAAATCTCACTGCAGGAACTAAAAAGAATAATCCCCAAAGACCTATAACCACCGAAGGAATTGAACTAATGAGCTCGGTAAGATAACGTAATACTTCGCTAATGAAGCCTTTTGTAAAGTATTCTCCTAAAACAACCATAATAGCAAAAGTAAATGGAAATGCTATTAATAGCGATAAAAAAGAAGTTAGCAAAGTGCCAACAATAAATGGCAACGCCCCAAATTTTTCAAAAACTGGGTCCCAATCTGTGCTCGTAAAAAATTTAAAACCAAATTTTGAAATCGATGAAGTTGATTCTAATATTAATGTAATAAAAAAAGCCACTCCGATTAGTAGAACTATCGAAGTGGTTATTATTAAAATGTTCTTAAATACTTTATCGTTTAATAATTTTAATTTCATTTTAAAATATTTTTACCGTTATACTGAATTGATTTAATTACATCCTCAGCTAATTTCACTACTTTCGGATCTAACGGGGCATAATTTAATGCAGATGCATATTGTTGTCCGTCATGAATCATCCACCATAAAAGATTAACTAATGCTTGTGCACGTTCTTCAGACCTATTGTTATAATTTTGTTCTTGGTAAACAAGAAGCCAAGTGAAACTACTGATTGGATAACCATCTGATGCTTCTGTATTAGTAATAGATACTCGTGTATCAGTAGGAATTTGTGTATCGGCGGCTTTTGTTATTGCACTTAATTCCGGACTTACGAAATTGCCCGATTTATTTTTAATTGTTGCAACTGGCAATCCATTTTGCTTTGCATAAATAACTTCAACATATCCAATTCCACCAGGCGTTTGGCGAACTAATCCTGTTACTCCTTCATTTCCTTTTCCACCTAATCCAAGTGGCCAATTTACAGAAGTACCACGACCTATTTTTGTTTGCCATTCATCTGATACTTTACATAAATAATCTACAAAACCAAAAGTTGTTCCACTTCCATCTGAACGGTGTACAACATTAATTGCTAAATTTGGAAATTTTACATCTGGATTTAATGCTTTAATTTGTGGGTCATTCCATTTCTTAATTTTACCCAAATATATGTCTGTAATTATTTCGGGAGTCATTTTTAATTGCGGATTATCTGGTAAATTGTAAGTTATGGCAATTGCTCCAAGACACATCGGAATATGAAGAATAGGAGCATTGAAATCTTTTAGTTGCTCGTCTGATAAAAATGCATCTGATGCACCAAAATCAACTGTCTTCTCTTTGATTTGTCTAATTCCACCACCAGAACCAATAGATTGGTAATTTACTTTCATTCCTGTCTTTTGATGATATACATCAAACATCTTTGAGTATAGAACATAAGGGAATGTAGCTCCACCACCCAAAAGTTCTGTTACTTTATCTGTTGTCGCTTTTTCCCCTTTTTGGCATGACTGTAAAAACATACCAAAAAGCCCGATACTCAATACTGCCAAAATTGCTATTTTGTTTAACTTTGACATTCTTTTCATAATAAATCCTTATTAATTTTGTAAAACATTTTTTTTGATAAAACAAAATTAAGCCTATAAAATTAAGATAATGTTAAGAAAGAGTGAAGTGTAAATGAAGTATAAAATTATTTACAAAAAAGAATCAAGTTCGTTGCTAATTCGTTTCTTTGTAAGAATTTGCAATATACAACCGAATTAAAATAATGTGATGTAAATATAGATTTTGTTTTTCAAGTTTGAATAATCAAAAACTGGACATAATAAAAAAGGAAAAAGAACTTATTTTTTTGCAATTTGATAAAATTTAGTTAATTTACATATTTGAGATTGTAATTTTTGGAGAAAATTGATGAATGTAACATCAAAATCGCAAATTGAAGAAATCAATAGAATTAGAAATCATAAATTATATAAAGAATTGATGAGTCAGGATGTATCGTTATATATGAACGATGCATTAGAAAATGACTTAATATTAAATATGGGACCGCAACACCCTGCAACACACGGTGTGTTGAGAGTAGTTTTACGACTTGATGGTGAAACAATAATCAATGCCGTTCCTGAATTAGGTTATTTACATCGTGGTTACGAAAAACTTGCTGAGAATGCAACTTATCATGAGTTTATACCGCATACCGATAGATTAGATTATATATCACCAATGTCAAATAATGTAGCAATAGCACTGGCTATAGAGAATGCACTTGGAATTGAAGCTCCACCACGCGCCCAATGGATCCGCACACTTGTAGCAGAGATGGCACGTATTTCATCGCATCTAATGGCAATTGGGTCGACTTGCTTAGATTTAGGAGCGATGACTGTATTCCTTTGGACCTTTATTGAAAGAGAAAAATTGTATGATTTATTTCAAGAGATTTGCGGCGCAAGATTTACAACAAGTTATTCAAGAATAGGCGGAGTAGCAAACGATATTCCTGACAATGTGATTAATGGTATTAGAAAATGGCTTGATGAATTCCCCGCACTTCTTAAAAAAGCAGAAGCATTAGTTGACCGAAACCGTATATTCATTGATAGAATGGCAGGTGTTGGTTATTTATCCAAAGAACGTGCTATTGCATTAGGTGCTTCTGGACCAACTTTAAGAGGTTCTGGCGTACCAAGAGATTTAAGAAAAGACAATCCATATTTAGTTTATGAACAAATTGACTTTAATATTATTACCTTAAACGATGGAGATACACTTGCTAGATATATGGTTAGAGTAAAGGAAATGTATGAGAGTGCAAAAATTCTACATCAAATCCTTGATAAATTACCACAAGGAGAAGTTAAGTTAAATCAACCTAAAAAAGTACTTCCTAATAAAAGTGAAATTTATACTAAAATGGAAGAACTTATTCATGACTTTATGTTGATTAACTATGGCGCCGCACCTGAAAAAGGTGAAACCTATACAGCAATAGAATCACCAAAAGGTGAATTAGGTTTCTTTATCGTTTCAGATGGCACTGGGCAACCTTGGAAATTAAAAATACATTCACCATCTGCAACTAATTTGCAAACTTTATCTGAAATGGCTCGTGGTTCTATGATTGCTGATATGGTTGTTATTATTGGTTCAGTCGACCCTATTATGGGGGAAGCTGACAAGTAATTCATTTTTATTATTTTGTTACAATTAAATTTATTCTTATGGATTTCCTTTGGTCACCTTGGCGTTCTTCTTATATAGATGGATTTAAAGAAGAACAAAAAGAAATGCAAAAGTCTTGCTTTTTTTGTGATGCTATAAAAAGTATTAATGAAGATGATGAGCGATTAATTATTGCTAAAAAAGAAAGCTACATAATCCTTTTAAATAAATTTCCATATACAAGTGGACATATTTTAATTGCACCTATAAGGCATATTGCCGATTATACTGAATTAAACAATAATGAATTATGCGATATTTCGATTGCCATAAAGGAAAGTATATATAATTTGAAAAAAGTAATGAAGCCGAAAGGTTTCAATATCGGCGTGAATATTGGTGAAGTTGCAGGAGCAGGTTTACCGGGCCATATTCATTACCATATTGTACCACGCTGGCAAGGTGATAAAAACTTTATGTATGTTACAGGTGAAACAAATGTTATTTCTTTCGCTAATGAAGATTTACTCTTAAAACTTCGTCCTTTATTTTAAAATAATAACTTGTATTCTTCTTGATAATATTACCATTTTGGAATTATTTCCCTATATTATTCTTTTTCTTCTTGTTATACATATATTTAACAATAAAAAAAACAATAATCGCAACAATTACAATAAATACAACATTGCCATAAGATTCAATTTTAGTATAAATTTCTTTCCAATTTTTTGAAAATTCCATCCCTACAAAAATTAAAATAAAATTCCAAACCAAAGCACTCACTGCCGATAAAATTGTAGTTTTTCTAACTCTCAAATTGGACATACCTGCAAAAAATGAAACTACCGCTCTTGTCCCTGAAAGAAAACGATTTGCGACAATTACCCAATATCCCCACTTTTGAAACCAATTCTCTACTTTTAGAACAGCATCTATTGGGATATATTTAAACTTTCGTGTCTCAATTACACTGCGTTCAAATTTTAAACCGACACCAAACATTATTAAAAAACCAACAACAGAGCCTAATGTAGAAAATATCAGCAATCCAGCAAAATGAACATTACCCGAAGGTATTAATGTTGCCGAAAATACAATCACTGTGTCACTTGGCGATGGAGGAAAAAGATTTTCAATTAAAGAAAATGCAAATGCAATCAGCAAGACATAAATACCCGGCAGATGTTGTATGAAATTTAGTATATTTTCAAGCATTATGTTGTTATCTTTTTTACAAAATTAATCTAAAATTTTTATTCTATAAGATTTTTTACACCAATAATGAAAAAAATTAAAAAATATTTCTTAATTTGTAACTTTTTATAAAATTTAAGCGTCTTTATTGAATTAAAACAAAAATAGTTTTAATTTTGTATATATTAATATGTGAATATTAAATAATTTTTTTTAATTTAAAGGAGTTCTATAATGAAAAAATTACTTTTACTAATTGGAATAACATTTTTAATTGCAACATCAAGTTATTCCCAAACTGTCAGAGTTGAAAACTTACCAGTTATGATTGGCTCTGGTATGGCAGCACAAGCACAAATGGCAAATGTGCAAAATGCACAAGCCCCACAACTTCAACAATTGCCATTTTACAATTTACCAGCAAACAATGGCTTAAATAAAGCATTGTTTTTATCAGACGTTTTGCAAAATGAACCACGTGCTTTTAGCACAAGATTACAACCTTTCCCAACAGATTCAAATGAAATTGATACGGCAAGAGTAATATACGACGTTAACGACTCAACAAATCAAAATAATTATTTCTATATTGGGGACACTCAAATGCCAACAAACGTAGTTGACCAAAATGGAAATAGTGTATTTAAATTAAATGGCTATGTTCAAATTCTACCATCACTAAGCTGGTATATTCCATCATTAACAAATGGGACATTTACTATTGACTCTGTTAAATTTTGGCTGTATTCATTCCCTAATTCACCAGTAACGTCTGGTTATCTCTTTACATTATTCAATGCTTCAACTTTAAATATGCCTAATTTTGGTTCATCAACTTTTAATCCATCTACATTTGAATTGGATTACAACGCTGCTATTTATAATAATTTAACTGCCGCATATAGCGTTGATGCCAGTTATATCAATAGTAGAATACAAAAGCAAGGAACAGGATATACTATTCAACCATCTACTATCAGTTTTAATAATGCAGATTTAACTCCTGTAAGAGATTGGTCAAATAGCGATAGAATTATGGTCATATTAGCAAAAGATAATTTAAATGATTTACAAGATACAACTGATTTAATTGGTGCTTGGGAATGGATAGCTCCTTATCAACAAACTTTCGCTGCAGCAGTTAGACATTATTCACAAGGTGTTGATTCTTTAAGTTTTCTTTCATCAACTATTCTTCCAATGAAACCAGCAACAACAAGTCCATATTACAATCAATGGTTACAAATGTATCCAACTTATATGAAAGAAAAAGAAGTCCGCAAAGATTATAGATTTGTAATCTATGGTCGCTATTCAGGAGATTATAATCCAAATTCGGTGAAAGAAGTAGAAAATGCGGCAGAAGCATTTGACCTTTCCCAAAATTATCCAAATCCTGTAAATACAAAAACTACTATTTCATTTTCAATTAAAGGAAATGGTCTAGTTACACTTGATATTTACAATAGTTTAGGTGAAAAAGTTGCAAATCTTGTAAATCAAAATATGAGTATTGGGACATATACTGCTGATTTTGACGCAAGCAACCTTCCATCTGGAACATATTATTATACTTTAACTGCTGGTCAATATAGCAAAACTTTACCAATGGTTATTGTTAAATAAATAATAAATCAACTATCAAAAAAAATGGGGCTTATTTACAGCCCCATTTTTTTGTTTATAATACACTTTTTCCCATACTTTTTTCTCATACTTATTAATATTTAAATCTTCTGAAAACTGAATTAGCAAAACATTTAATAATCAAAACTTTATTTTCTGATTTATTTTCTGATTTATTTTCTGATTTTAATATTATTAAATAATGAATATATTAAAAGAAATAGTTAATTTGCAATGATATTTGGGTTAATATGGAAAAAATTTTACTTTTTGAAAATCAAAACAAGCCCGAAGCAATAAAATGGGCAACCATTACCGCAAAAATGTTGTGTGAGAAGAATATACTTTGCTTTGCGGGAACAGAACTATACAAAAATTTTCCTAATGAATTAAAAAGTTGTGTTGGACAAATATCTATTAATGAAATAGAAAAATTAACAGATATAGTAATGACTTTTGGAGGAGATGGAACAATTTTATCAGCAGTACGCATTGTTGCAAAAAGTGAAATCCCAATAATGGGTATTAATGTAGGAAAGCTTGGTTTTCTTGCGGAATATCAAAATGACAAAATAGAATCAGCTATTGAAACATTAATTTCAGGGAATTATAGAGTGGTTGACCGCTTAATGCTTTCCACTACAATAGACAATGAAGAAATATTTGCAGTAAACGACTTTGTCATAGAAAAAGTTATGTCATCGAGGATGATAACAATTCATACTTATTCAAATGACCATTATGTAGCATCATATCGGGCAGATGGACTAATAATAACAACGCCAACAGGCTCGACTGCTTATTCTTTGTCAAGTGGAGGACCAATTTTAGCACCATCGTCCAAAGTGATATGTATAACTCCTATTTCACCACATTCTTTAACATTTCGTCCTTTGGTACTTCCTGATGAAAATACAATTAAATTAATTGTTGAAGCTCCAAGCGGCGAAGCAAAACTTGTCGCAGATGGACAAATTGAAAAAATCTTAAAAAATGGTGATGAAGTTTCTATATCAACGGCTAAACATAAAGTTAAACTTATTAAACCAGTGAAAAGTTCATATTACGATGTTCTACGGGCAAAACTATTGTGGGCAGCTGACCCAACAGCCCGGAAAAATTGTGATGATGAAAATAATAATATTCATTTTACTGAATAATTTAATTGAATAATTTCAATTATTAAATCAGTTTATTTTTAATCCGCTTTTATTTAAATAATATTTCGTAAATTAGTCTTTATAAAAATTACAAAATCTAATTTTTTATCAAAAAAGAATTTGTTATGAATATGAATTTTCCAAAACTCGTTTTACCTGATATAGTAGATTTATCTAATATAGATGTATATATTGCTAATGGTGGATATGAAATGTATCGCCAAATTATCAAACTCACACCGGACGAAGTAACAAACGAAGTAAAGAAATCCCGTCTTCGTGGTCGTGGAGGTGCAGGCTTTCCAACAGGTTTAAAATGGACTTTTATGCCTAAAGGTAATGATAAACCTAAATATCTTGCGGTCAATGGAGATGAATCGGAACCTGGTTCTTTTAAAGATAGACAAATTTTTGAGCATAATCCTCATCAATTAATTGAAGGAATTCTTATTGCAGGCTATGCAATGGGAATGAAAGCGGCATATATATATATTCGTGGTGAATACCATCGTTGGGTAAAATTAATGCAAAAAGCAATTGACGATGCTTATTCAAGAGGTTTCATTGGCACAAAAATGAAAGATACTTTTGGTAATGAATATACGATGGATATTTATGTCCATAAAGGTGCAGGAGCATATATATGTGGGGAAGAAACTTCATTGATGAATTCTATTGAAGGATGGCGTGGTTATCCACGTTATAAACCTCCTTTCCCAGCACAATTTGGACTTTGGGGCATGCCAACTACTGTAAACAATGTTGAAACAATTACCAATGTCCCTGCAATATTTAAAATTACTGCTGACGAATATTTGAAAATAGGAGCAACAACGCATCCGGGCACATTACTTTTCGGTGTTAGCGGTCATATTAATAAACCGGGAGTTTATGAATTACCTACTGGCACACCATTAAAAGAAATTATTTATAATGTTTGCGACGGCGTATTAAATGGTAAAAAAATTAAAGCAGTCATCCCAGGCGGTTCTTCAATGCCACCTCTCACAGCGGAAGAAGTTGAAGTCGCTTTAATGGACGAAGACAGCCTTGCCAAAATGGGAACACATATTGGAACTGGTGGCATTATGGTTATGGATGAAGATACGGATTTAGTAAAAATTACAAAACGTATTGCTCACTTTTATCACCATGAATCTTGCGGTCAATGTACTCCTTGTCGTGAAGGTACTGGCTGGATGGAAAAAATCCTTGACAGAATATTAAAAAGCGAAGCTACCAGTAAAGATTTAGATTTGCTTGTATCAGTTGCTAATAATATTGAAGGAAGAACTATATGCGCTCTTGGTGATGCAGCAGCATGGCCTGTTCGTGGCTTCGTCACTAAATTCCGTGATGAATTTGAAAAAAGAATTAAGCCTGACCACTCTTTTGTTGCTCCTAATGTAGTACACGGTCGCAGAAATACTGCTTCTACATTAGTCTTTAAAGAAATTTAATTCTTTATATCTTTTATAATTTTCTTCTCTGATTTTTAATTTGTTCCGAAAAAACAATTAATCAATAATTTTGCTTTTTTCAATATTTTGGCGAGTATATTTTAAAATTTGCTCTACATTTTGCACAATTGGCTCACCATGCCCGGGATAAATTATTGCTGGACTTAATGAAATATATTTTTTGATTGTTTCATAATAAGCACGGGTGTAAGAACCGTTTGGATTGTTAATTGCAATTAATGTATCCCCCGAAAATAAGGCTTTAACTTTTGGAATAAAAACGGAAATAGAATCATTTGAATGACCCGGCGAGTAGTAAATAAAAGCATCGGCTTCACCTATTCTAACTCGCATACCATCGCTTATTTTAGTTGAATTCGGTATTCTATCTGAAAAAGCATAAATTACATTAGGATTGTATTTTTTAATCAGATACTTTAATCCAGCGGAGTGGTCAAAATGGTCGTGTGTCAAAATTATTTGCTCAACTTTATGTTTGCCCACTCCGTGATTAATTTCTTCCATTTCTTTAATAATAAAATCATTTACCCCAACATCAATCAAAGTGTTTACATCTTCAAGAGTGTTCCAATCTCCTAAAATATAATAAACATTTGATGAGTAATCATTTTCGGGCTTCTTTAACCTTATTATTTTCATTTATTTTGACTTATTTTGATTCTATTCTACGTAAAGTTGTGAATTATCTACATAAACATCATACGTTTTGATTTTATCCCCGTCCATATCAAAAACATTGCAAAATTTTACAGGGTATTCTGTACCATTATGTCGTGTATATGTAACAACTCCCCATACAACAATTTTGTTATTATCTTGCATAATACCGAGTTGATTATGCTTTAATGATTTTACGCTATCAAAAAAACTATTAACAAAATCTTTGATATTGCCTTTCCCTGTAACAGCAGGAAAATTTCCGAAAATAAAAGAGCCATCTTTTGCAAAAAAATTAGCAAATTTTGTAGCATCTTTTGAATCTATAGAATTAATCAATTCTTCCGACCATAAAGTAATATCCATAATTACTCCTATATATAAATAAAAAAATAATTAATTAAAAAAAGTAAAATTACTTCGTTTCTACTTTAATTATATTTGAAAACCTACTCCTTCCCTCTTTTGTTGCCGCTTGAACACGGTAAAAATATGTCTTTCCGCTTCCCAATTCAACAACTTCAATACTCGTAATATTCCCTATATCAACAGAATTATATTCGGGAAGTATATCTTGAAATTTATCATCAGAAGCAACTTGGAGAATATAAGTTTCTGCTCCATCAGAAGCAGACCAATTTGCAGTAAATCCATTATTGCTTATTTCACTTGCATCGGTAGCTTTCGGGGCTGGTAATGCTGTTTCTTTGTCTCTTGGGTTGTTACTATTACTTTTTGTTAAATAATTTCTACTTTCGCCAGCACCATTATATTCAAAAACTTGAAAATAGTATTTGCCTGATTTCAAATCTTTTACTTGACATCTATTAGCCGCTTTTTGACCATCAAAGATTACAAAACTATTTTTTAATTTGGAATCAGACGAGCCATATTTTTCATTTGCTTTATAAACTTTACCATCTTCGGGGAAATCAGGTTTCCCATCTTTTTTAGCAACAACTATACGCCCTTCCCCTGTTCCATTTTGCCAAAGCAATAACATTGAACTTTCTGTTACATTTCCAAAGGCTATGTTTGAAGCTTGCTTTTCTGGTTCTTTATCTAAAGTTGAAAATGGAAAAGATTGTACTAACTGAATTTTTGCATTATCTACTAAATAAATTTGCAAAAAATAATTTGTTTTAACATTTAAATTATGTAAATTTAATTCAACTTTTTCCATCTTTGATTTACCAAGTAAATAAGCCTCATTTTTAACTTGCTTCAACGCTTTTATATCAATTTCAGGAGAAATTGACAATTCAACAGGCAAAGTAAAACTAATGTCTACTGGGTGAGTTGTTAAAATAAATATCTTATCTTCGTTTTTCCCTTCAACTAAAATTTTTGCGGTATTTTCTGAAGCTTCTTGCAATTTCATAATAAAATTGCTTTTTTCTTTGCTGGGTGCGGCATTCAAAAAATTAACAACAAACATTAATAAAAAAGTAGCAACAATTGTGTTTTGTGTGTATTTCATTTTTTCCTCTATTTTCTAATATTTTGGTTAAATTTGATAAAATGTAAAATATAAAATTAAAGAATAAATTAAGAATAAAAAAAAATTAGTCATTTTTTTAAATAAACTTTTTGACAATTGCATTAACAACAGTTTCAGGTTGAATTGACGTCATACATAAATGGTTACCAAGTGGACACTTATGACTTCCGTGAATTTCACAAGGGCGACAATTTAAATTGTTGTTTTCAATTATTAAATCACTTGCATTTTTGGGAGCAAATCCAAAAATTGGAGAAGTCGGTCCATAAATCACTGCCACTGGCGTTCCTACCAAATTTGAAAAATGCGTAGGCGATGAATCGTTGGTTACAACAAATTTTGCTTTTGCAATTAAGTATATTGATTCTTGGATTGAAAATTCACCTGCAAAGTTTATACAATTGCTTTTAGTATCTTCTTTTAATTGATTATAGATTTTTGTACATAATTCTTTTTCATTGTTTGCACCAGATAAGACAAATTTAAACTTAAATTCTGCAAGTAATTCTATTAGTTCCACAAAATATTCATCTTTCCATCGTTTTGTTTCCCAAATTGAACCTGGGGCAATAACAATAAATTCACTTCCAACGAATTTTTCTTGTATTAAAAAATCAATTTTCTCTTGCACCTCATTAGAAAATTGCACATCAACATGTGGAATAGCATTTTTAATCCCAAAATACTTTAATAAAGACAAATTCCTTTCAATTTCTGTTTGTGCTTGATGATAAGGTGCTTTATAGTCATAGACGAAAGGAGAAAGAGATGCTGTATTAAATCCAATTTTTATTTTAGATTTAATTTTTGAAACTAATTTTGAAGTACGAAAAGAACGATGAACAGAGATAACGCAATTAAATTTTTGCTTATTTAAATCATAAATAAAATTTTTTCTGCCAACTTTGGATTTATGTAAATTATACTTATCAAAAATTTTGATTTCGTCAATAGATTGAGCAAGATTAGCAATTTCACTACCTAATGGTGTGGTTATAAAAGTAATATGGGCAGAAGGATGCACATTTTTTATTTGTTGACATAAATATAAAGATAACGTAATATCTCCAAGAAAAGCAGTCTGAATAATGCAAAACGAATTAAATTTTTCAATATTTATTTTTCTATTTATCATAAAAGAGCATTTAATCTTTTGGTTGATGTTTCCAACGTCTATGTTGCCATACCCAGTGGTCAGGATATTGTCTAATAAATTGTTCAAGCATCTTTGTATGCCTCAATGTTAATTGATAAACACCATCTTCGTTATCTTGCAAATCGGAATGGTCTATTTCTTTAATATCAACAATATAAGAATAATCGTTCTGACGAATAGCAAACCCAATAAGCATCGGTACATTAAATTTCAATGCAATTTGTGCCGGAGCTTTATAAGTAGCCGCTAAACGTCCAAAAAAATCAATAAACACATCTTTATCTGCTGTTGCACTTTGGTCTGCAATTAATGCAATTCCCTCTCTATTCTTAAGCACTTTTACCATCTCAAAAGCAGAATGATACATTGAGACTATCTTATTTCCACCTCTTGTTCTAATTTTATTTAAAAATATATCCGCATATTGATTGCTTTGAGGTTTAACTATTATTGTAATTTGAGTAGAAAAATAAAGCCCCAGCGAAAATGCCGCAAGTTCCCAATTGCCAAAATGACCTGTTAAAATTACAAATCCATTACCTTTTTCTATTTTATCTTGTATGTCAGGAGAATATCTTAATTGAACATTGGATAATATCTTACGATATGGGAGTTTATACATTGCAAACAATTCTGCAAAAGTAATCCCAAGATTTTCGAAAGAACCAATACATACTTTTTTTATCCAATCTACATCTTTTTCAGGGAAAGCCTTTTGCAAATTATCAAAAGTAATAAGTCTTCTTTTTTTGCTTAAATAATAAATAGACCTTCCGAGCAATTTACCAAAGCGAGTTCTTAGTCGCCTCGTTAAAATTAATGATATAAATGTAAAAAAAAGTAGTATTACAGTTAAGAAAAGGTTTAAAAGTTTTTTCATTCTTTTGCTTGCTAAATTACTATTTAATTGGATTAAATGGTGAACTATTATTGCTACCGTTAGGGTCGTATTGCTTTTGATTTTTCACATATTCATCATACCAATTTGGGTCTGCAATTTCACCAGTAGCCGTAGAATTGACGAGAATATAATTGCCATAGCCTGAAATATCAACGAACTGGAAATGGACTCCACCTTGTATTTCTCCATAGAACCAATCTTCATAAGCTCTTTCATCACCGTTAGATGTATATCTATCTCTTTGTGTGGGATAACCATATTTTAATAATATTCTTCCTCTCTCCGTATTCCACCCATCTTTTTTGTTCCCATAAACAAAATATGTGTTCGCATAATTTACTAAATCATCATATTCTATTTTTCTCTCATTTACAATTGTTGATGTATCGGTATCTCTTACTTTCCAAAATCTATATAAGTATCTTTGTTTGCCTTGTAATGTAGTTATTTTATCCCATTGTTCAACTTCAATTGGCTTTGCTATCACAGAAGCTTTTTTAAATTCTTTATCTACTGTCCTTAAATCCATTGTATTAAATTCACTCATCTCAAACAACTGGTCTTCGGTAAAATTGCTCATCAATTGCGGTTTAATAAATTGATTATAATAGTAGAATTTCTTAAAAGTTTCATCTATAACTTTATATTTGCTCTCTTCGTTATAACGAACTAATGACACTCTTAAATAATAAACACCAGTTGGAAATAAATCTAATGGGACATCTAATATTTTGCTTAAATCATTTGAATCAAGCAGTAATTTCAAAGGTGTTTTCAATAGTTCTCTATTTGCACCATCTAAAATCGAGACTACCAAACTATATTCATTTTTATTTTCATCTCTTGCATTGAATATAGTTGGATGATAAATTTCAAAATAAAATCTTAAATTAGGGTCTCTCGATGAATACTCATCTGCTGGGTTAGGGATTACATAATAATTCCCTTTCTTAAACATTTCAGCCCAATTCCTTGTCTTTTGGTTTACTTGTTCAATCACATTGGCTAATAAAATATGCGATAATGTATATTGGTCTTTTTCAAAAGAATAAATATTCTCAGTCAAATCAGAATAATTCTTGTTTGACAAATTATTTTCATCATAAGCCACTATGTTTACTTTGTAATTACCTGTTGGTAAAATAATTTTTTCAACACCAAAAAGAGAATACATATTTAAAGAATCCCCTTTAACTTTTGTATTAATATTTTCCCAAGTATAATTTTCACTCACACCTGTTTGAAGATGCGTAAAAGTTGCTTTAAAAGCAACTTTAGATTGGACATTATTGTTATTTACATCTTTATAAGTTAAATTAGTATCTAAAAACGAGTAATTAATTTCAAGCAAAGTAGAATCTTGTGAATAGGCAAACTGAACAAAATCATAATAAATATCAATATTTTGAGCTTTCACATATACTGTTGCTATGTTAATAAAGCATAAACAGACCCAAACAAAATTAAAAACAATTTTTTTCACAATTTTGTCAATTTTAAATTTAATTAGAATAATAAACGAATTACTTTAAAAATAATGAGGCTGTCTTGCAAAAAAACAGACAGCCTCTAATAAGTTTTTACGAAAGAACGGATTAGAAAGTAAGACCAATGGAGAAACGGTTAATCAATCCTAGATCTTGAGTAGGATTAATAGAATAATCGAACTTTCCACCGAAACCATCGCCTTCGTACTTAATACCAATACCAGTAGATAAACCGAATTGATTACCACTTGACATTTGATAACCTAACCTTAAAGAAACAAAATCACTATAAGTGTATTCAGCACCAATAGCATATTGTTCAGGTATATCAGAGAAAGTAGTAAAATCAAAAGCAGCAATCACTTTATGTTCATCTTGTTTGAAAACTTCCGATGATATGCCAGCACGGAAAATCAAAGGATAACTATAAGGATAAGCTACATAAGCAACATCGACAGGTGCTTGATTACTTGCATCTTGAATCTTTTTAAGGTCTCTTAATCCTTGCCCATCATAAGAAGTTTCAGTACCAAGATTATGTATTGAAAATGCTACTTTAATTCCGTAAATTCCAGTATTATACATTGTTCCAATATCAAAAGCAAACCCATTGCTTGAAACATTGTAAATTGAGTTATTTATATATTTTGCAGTTACTCCGAATGAAAATTGTTCAGTAAGATAACCCGCAAAAGTAACGCCTAAATCCATATCACTTACTTGGTAAGTTGCACCGCTTCCAATAGGGTCTTCAAGCGATGTAATTTGAATATCTCCGCTATTTAATGAAATAAAATGAACAGCAAGAGTATAATCTGGACCAAGAGGAGTAGATACTGCGGCAAAGTCATGCGAATAACTTGCAAACCATTGTGTGTATGAAAAATCAGCGGCTATTGTTTTTATATCTGCTATGCCTGCTGGATTCCAATAAATTGATGATAAATCATTTGTTACGGCACCATAAGCTCCCATTCCAACTCCACGTGCTCCAACAGGTATCTTCAAAAATTGGCTACCAGCTGTTCCTATTTTTACAGCTCCACCAGTCGAACTCCCCTGCATATTTTCATTGAATGAGAATGCCACATTACTTATTGCAAAAAATGCAATTACTATTAATGTTATTTTTAAAATTTGTTTCATTTTAATCCTCTTCATTTCTATTTATTACTGTTGAATTAATCTAAATCCACCAACTACTACAGAGAAATTCTTCACTGTTTGTGCTCCATCAGGAGTTGTAATTAGTGCTACAAATGCTTGGCTTTGAACTCTAATTCCATTGGAAGAAAGTAGATCCCAAGGTTCAACATATTCTTGTTGAACTTTGCTACCACCAAGGTCTTTATGGTCAATAGTTTTCACTAAATCGCCAGCAGCTGTGAAAATCTGTATCTTACATTCTGTTGGTAAGCTTGTAAAGAATATCTTTTCACTGTCGTAAGGTGATTTTTGTGCTTCTGTTGAAATGAAGTATGGATTTGGAACAACTTTAATGTTATCCATCAAATTATTAGTGTAAGTACCGTTGTTGCCTTTTGGATTGTTTATCTGGAATAATACCTTAGCACCTGGCAATGGTAAACCTAATGCACCACCATAAGTACGTAATACGATCTTATCGCCTGCTTGGAAATCAGGACCAAATGTGTAGTTTGCAACTGGTATAGGTACCCATGCTTGTGATGTCGTGTTAAATCTTCCTTTATTTGCATAATCTAATGCAAATTGAACTCCACCTATATTCAAATTATGGTTAAAGTCAATTGTATCTTTACCATCAACTGAAATAGCAGACAAGTAATAACGATTTTGACGGTCTAAGTAAGTTATTGGTGCACCTTGATATGGTTGATAATTTGGTCTTGCCATCTCTTTTGGTAATTGTATTGGGTTATAGTAATTTCCTGAACGTGAATTAACCCAACCATATACACCAATATTATATTTTCCTATAAAATTATTAGTTGCAGGGTCTAATCTATCTACACCATTATAACCAAGATTCCTTGGATCCGGATATAATCTATCTGGGAACCAACTTTGAGGAGTAGGTATTTGGCTAACCATTGGTAAAGTCATTGGCTGAAGTTCCGTTGGATAAGAAACATCAACAGAATCATTTCCTACCAATGTAGGTCGTTTGTATGACATTAAATTGTGTATTTTAACATTTAAGTAATTAACAACAAAAGTATTTGAATTTGTATTCTTAGGAGGTGCACCACCCCAAACAACATTCAAAGTATCTTGTCCACCTGGTAAAAATTCTACTTGATAAACTCCAGGACCATTATTAAACGAACCATATACTACATAATTCGGTGCTACTGAGTAATCGAATCCCACTGGTTGAGTAGTCATAACTAAATTGGTATTTCTTACTTGTCGTTCATCACTCATATGGTCATCAATGAAATTAATTGGAGTTGTTGCATTAGTTTGATTCAGGCTTTTATCAGAAATTGTCAACGAATCAGGTCTATACATACCACCATATTGTTGGATTGTAAAATCAAATCCAAAACCTAATGTTCCATAAGCAGGAGGAAGTGTACTCAATGTATAACATACAGCAGGGTCAGCATCTCTGAAACTTCCTGTTGTGAATTTACCTGTTCTTGTTACAATTTCTCTATTATTAGCTAATCCGAAAGTAATTTCTTTCCCGGAAACTGAATCAACAATTACAGTATCTGCAACAACAAAAGAAGCACCATTTTCGGTAAAAGCACCACGGTAAGGAACACTACATGGCTGGTCTTCAAAGCTTAATATTCCATCAAACAAAGTTTGCTGTGTTTGTTGGTCAATTAATTTTGCTCTTTGTTGATACAAGCCAAAAGTAAATATATCAGTTGCGGCCCTTCCTGGGAAGGTAATTTGTTGTTGATACCAATAAGGACTAAATGTAAGTTCAAGTGTATGTCCAGCAAAATTTTTCAATAATCTGTCTTTATCTACGGCAAACATTCGAAAATTGAATAATCCACCAATTTTTGCAGAATCTTCCGGCGTAATAATTACTTTAATATCAGGATCGTCAGAAACAGTGTTTGCTGTTGGCTTCACTAAAGTAAAGTTTGGCAATCCATCATTTGCATCATTTACTTTTGAAGGTGTCGGTTGTTGATAATCACCTTCGTCATAAGCAAGAACTTTATAATAATAATCAACATTATTAACCAGCTGCTCGCTTTTTGTCGGGTCCGTATTTATTGTAATATGCCCATCGTGATTATCATCGCCAATATCGGTTAACGTTCGATTATTGAAATTCTTTTTCACATACGGCACAATAGCTTCGTTCCTCGCTCTCGGTGATTGTTCCCAATCTGGGAAATCAATTGTAACTTGACCTCTTTGAATATAAGAATAAAGCGAATCGAGAACTTCATCTATATGGGTTGTATCGTTCATCATTTGTAAAACTGAACGATTTGTAAGGATATCAACCACATAGCCTGATTTTCCGCTTATAATAGAACTCCTTAATGTTTTCACTAAATAAACAGTATCGACAGTAGTTCTTACTGTATCATAAATATCTCTATGATTAACTGAATCATAATATTTATTTACAACTCTATTTCCTACAATACCATCTGGGAATTTTACTAATACACTGTCTATAAGCCAATCTCTTGAAATTTGAATTGTATTGCGACGATAGAATAATGGATTATAAGGTATTAAAGCACGGTTCAAATGCGCAACACCTACCATAACACTATCAAAAATCTTATAATGTTTACTGTTTATCAAGTCATTGCTTATTTGAACTGCTCCTTGCGATAAATTAAAACCATCTTCTTGAATCATTTCTTTATATATTGGCGCCCAAGGTTGGGCATATAAAGAAGTATCTATATTGCTGAGTATTGGATAATCATACCCTGTTTGTTGCATAGCTTGTGCAGCAGTCCAGTAAATAGTACCTATTGGGCATCTTATTACTCTAATTGCCATTGTATCAAGTACTTTTCCACTTGCATCTGCATAAGGACCAACAATAAACATTTGGTCGATTAAAGGCATAGATTTATTATTTGAATCTAATCCTGCTCTATATGTAGATTTCCAGTATGGCTTTGGAATTTCAAATTGTGCAACTTGTTTCCAGCCAAAAGGACCTTGAACATCAGTTTGATAAGTATTGAATGTATCCAATTCAGGTCTTCTTGCACGGTAAACTTTAAATCCCAAGAAATCCAATCCTCTTTCATAAGGGTCGTAAGACATTTCAGCAGTAGAATCCCACTGAATTGTTGCGCCATGATTAAGTGATTGAACAACAGTAATTATACTTCTATCCGGAGGCGTCGGGGCACGGAAATTATTATCATAAACTTCTTGTGCAAATTTATCTTTTCTAATTAATTCAGCAACATCAGCTATTGTTCCATCAGCATCGCCACCTTTTGCTGTATTAGCTAAAATCACACCAAGTACAACTCTTACTGTATCATTTGGACGCATATTAAAAGGACCAGTTGCCATTAAAATACGTTTATCGCCAGCTCCATTATCACCATCACGTGTTTTTGAGGACATAAAGTTATAACGTTCATCTGGTGTTTGAACATCTTCTGCGATATTCCAGTTACGGAAAGTTACAAGTCCTAATTGTTCTGAATTAGAATAAACTTTTTTATCTTTTCTTGGAAAACCATTTGCATCAACAGCGGGAGATTCCAAAAAGTCTAAGCCAAGATAACCAAAACCTTTTCCTGCTTCTCCACGGTCTCCTTGCGTCCATTGAATTGCTAAATTCAATGATGGGTCTGCATTATAAAATTCAACTCTATCGTTTGCCGCACCAGCAGCAGTATTTGGAGATAATGCTATATCTACATCCATAACAGGCGCTAACCAACAATTTTTTAAAATTGTATTGCCATTTTTATTAACCATATTATAAGCAATAAAAATAAAGTCTTTGTAGTCACCAAATCCCCAAGAGTAAATAGTTTCTTCGTATTGAATTCTTAAAGGATAACCATCAGCACGCATACGAGATGCACCACCTTCAAAATAGTTTAAATCAGTATCTTTAAAAGTTGCAAAAATATCTTCGCCAGAGATGAAAGCAGGTCCTTTTGGATAAAAAGTTTCTGTTCTTTCAGCTGTATTATAAATAAAGTGTCCAAAATAACGATTAGATTTAAGTGTATCTGCTGGAGAATCATCCCAAACAGGCCAATTATATTTATCGGACGCTTGAATTGGTGAACCATCAGCTTTGAAATCAACTGAAAAACAAGTTCTATATTTGTAAATATCAGTTTGGTCAATTAAATCACCATCTTCAATTCGTCCTGGAACCATCCAAGATTTTCCTGAATTTGGATTATAACTAACTTCAACATATTTTTTCAAATCGTTTGTGTCTGTTGAACCGGGTCTTACTTTTTCAGAACCGAACCAAATTCCGCCACCGAAAATATATTGATTAGCAGAACCACGTGGCCAGTAACCACCTCCAAGTGAATTTGCTACATCTAATCCAAAGATACCGTAATTCGAAGTATAGAATTGGAAATTACTTACGGTATTTTGTTGAACATCAAACACACCTGAATAAATCTTTTGTATTTGATTTTTTGCTTTATCTTTTTTCCCACTATTACTTTTTTGAGCATCAGGTGATAAAGCAGCGAAAATTAATCCATTAGCAACTAAAAATGTAGCTAAAATTAATATTAATATTCTGTTTGTTCTTTTCATATCTTATTTCCTTAATTTCATTGATTAATTAAATCTAATCATTATTCCCGCATAAACTGTACGAGGTATGGAATAATTTCCTAAAAATGATAATGCTGTTTTTGCATAATTCATGTAAGATTGGAATTTTTCAGCTTGTGTAACAACACCATTTTTGTCAAAATCAGCATTTGCATTGTACAATCTGTTGCCAAATTTATCGTATTGGTCTGCGGTAAATGATGCAGGATTACTGTAATCAGCAGTTTTATACCAAGTGGTTGCACTGAAATCACCTATTCTTTTATCAAGTACTGTCCCATTGTCAATTGGATCACCAGTTGCGGAATAAACTGCAAGTGGCTCAGTTCTATCAAATAAGTTGTATATCTCTACAAATAATTCAATAGAAGTATTTCCCATAGATTCACCAAACATATCCTTTAAATTAAATGACTTAGATATTTTGGTATTAACATTCCAAGCAGAAGGTTGACGTTCTGCATTATATTCACCGAGCAATTTACCATTTTTATCTGTTTTAGTATAAGGATAACCACTTCTCCATAATCCATCAAAGCCAATATTTGCATTTTGCAATATTTTTGCTCCAAAAACTGACGGACCTTCACCGTTGCCCCAAATAAAGTTAAGATTTCCCTTTACATAATGTCTTACGTCCCAAGTTGTTGGATAAGGAGCTAATGGGAAAGCAAATTGATTAGTATAAATATCTCGTGGAGCACTAAAGTTTGACGTTGGGTCTGGTGCAGTTCCATCTGCTTTTGCATAAGTATAATTTAACTGCATATATAAGTGATCCTCTGCTGTTGGTCTTTTACGTAATTCAAATTCCACACCTCGTGTTACACCATACTCTGTTGTTGAGAACATAAAATATGGTGTCGGAACCGTAGGCACATATGTCGCACCCAACTGATTGTATTGGTCAGTATAATATGCTGTTACACTCATCGCCAACATATCACTAAATTGTTGATTATATGATACTTGATATTGATTTGTTCTTTGGGCATCTAAATTTGGATTGCCAATTAAATTACCACTTCTTAAGATATCAACTGCGTAGTTATCGTATAAGTATTCATATTGTGGTGTCTTGAAATACAAACCATAAGCAATTGATAAAAATGAAAGTTCAGTAATTGGATAAGTTATATTAATTCTTGGGGAAACCTGGAACTTTATATTTGCTTTTGCAAATCCAGTGTCAGAAGTAATAGGAGTCCAAGTAGCCGAAGGTAATCTATAATCAGAATTAGGATTCATCATATCAAATCTTAGACCTGGGCTTATAATAATTCCTTTATAAGAAATCTGATCTTGTACATAAGCTGATAGTTCAGTAGGAGTATGTGCTTTACTCGTTTTATCCCATACAGACTGGTTTTCAGCATAAATGTTTCCACCAAATTTATCAGTATAAATATCATAGAATGGGTTACCATCATAAGGAGTACTATTGTTATGTAATTCCAAATCATAAAGTCTTAATTGGAAACCAGTCTTAAAAATATGAGAGAAGTCATTTGTTTGGAAAGCATCTGTATAGCTACCATCAAATTGCCAATAAGAACCTAACCGGAAGCTTACTCCTGTTGCTGTACCTGAACTGTAAAACGCATTTTGTAATCCAAAGGGATTTGATGTACCCGAAGCATAAGCTTGTCCTTCATAATAACCTGTCAATGGGTTTCTTACTGGTATATCACCTTCTAAATATCCGTCAGCTGTACGTCCACGGTCTGAAAGTCCGGTAAATTCATCTAAAATTTTATCACCAATCACTCTTCCGTTTTGTTCTGTACCTTTTACTAATGTTGCACCATTAATAACATATTGGTCATGTGGTTCAAGAATATCGAAGCCAGTAAAGAAACTTGGATTATTAGTATTAACTAAATGTGTATTTGGGTCTATATTTCTTCTCCCTGTAATATTATTATTAGTTGTTCTTGAAACAGTAAATTCATAAAAACTTGAAGAAGTCAAAGTGTGGTTAATTCTTGCCATAAAGTTATTAACAATTTGATTACCAACAGGCAATTCAGCTAAATTAGTTGGGACACCATTGGATTGACCATTAAGTACACCAGGGTCATTAGCATAGAGCCAACCCCAACTACCAAATTCAGCCGAAGTAATACCATAGTTAGTTCCAAGAATTAGACCAATATTATCACTAATAGCAAAACGAAGACGAGCAGTAATATTTTTCATCCAAGTTCCTTGATGAGGAATTAAACCTAAGTTATTTCCTGCTGGGTCATAAATTTCATAACTATTATTGCGATAATTTTCAGTAAAATTAGTAGCAGAAATATAGAAAGTAGAGTTCTTTAAAACTTGCAAAGGACCACCAATACCAAAATCGATAGTATTTTCATTGCCACCTTGCAATTTAGCACCTTCACCGGAATGAACAGGAACATAACGAGTATCTTCTTGTTGCAAACCAAGTCCAAAAGCTTGTCTGCCATAAAGCGAAGGCAAATCCGTACGCCATCTCAAAAGTCCTTCATAGCGGTCTGTACGTCCAGTTTTAACAACTGTATTAACAATACCACCTTGTGCTTGACCGTATTCAGCAGAAAAACCACCTGTAAGAACTTGAACTTCTTCTGTTCCAAAGGCAGAAACCATTGGATAATATGTAGTTCCACCAAATCCCATTCCACCAGCAAATTGGTCACTTACATCAAGACCATCAACACGCACTTGTGTCTCAGAAGACCTTGCACCACGAATATTAAATCCGTCACCATTATTTCTTACACCTGCACTCAAACTAACAACAGAATTAACACCTTCGGCAGACGTCCCTGTAATTTGACTTCCACCATAAGCTGTCTGAGTACCAATAACATCTTTTTGAACCATCGTCCTTTTATCTGCTGTAACTGTAATTGTTTGACCCATTACCGATTCATCTTCTAATGTAACATCTAAATTTGTTACATCATCAGCAGAAATTCTTATTTTTTTAATTGTTTCTTTTTTACCAACTGCTCGAATCAATACATCATAAGAACCTGATGTAATATTCGCTATGGTAAATGTTCCATTTTTACCAACAGCGGCACCTAATGTTGTTCCTTGGACACGAACGGTCGCACCAATTACTGGTTTACCATCTGTATCCACAATTTTCCCCTTCAATATCCCATAGATACTTGCAAAAGTAGCTATCGGAAAAAGGAGCGCTAAAATTAAACTTAAATTGAGGATTCGTCTTAACATTTGACAACCTTTGTTTTATTCATATTAATTTTTTAATTTAATTACAATCTTCAAGAAAAATACTTTTAAGTAATTATTACTTAACTACATTAATTAATTTAGTAATGTTGTTACTTCCATCTTTTAAATTGATATAATAAGCACCGCTGAGCAAATTAGTTGTATTAATATTTACGGAATGTTGTCCTGCATTTAAAAAACCATTGTATGCTTCGCTAACCACATTGCCTAACAAATCAGTAATTACAACTCGAACTTGTCCATCATTGGAAGTATTAAATTCCATCGTAGAAATATCATTAGATGGATTGGGGAATATTTTTGTTATTGTAGTGTTGCTTGGTGTAGAATGATCTTCAACACTATTAATATTGCCATCAAAATGACCAACTGCAACATGTTGTTTTCTTAAATAAGACAATGCCGCAGTATAATAAGCTGAACCACTATCTTCGCCAGGTTGAAGTATAGTATGCAACATTAATATTGGTATATTAACTAAATTGTTTGGCAATATTGTTGGAATAAATGTATCACGTTCATATATATTACTTTGAGTAATATTTGCAGGAGCAGACCAACTTGAAGAACTAAAGGTATAAGCTGAAACAAAAATATCACTTGTTGAGAAAGTATAATGGCTTGCATCAGACCAACTTACTCCAACTAAATCTACCCATTTAACTAATAATTGTTTTTCATCAACAGTTTTTGAAATTTGGATTTCAAAATCAACTCCACTTGCAACTTGAGCTCCCGTATCATCCAAATAATTTAACCATACTCCTGTCACATCTGCAATTTTTGTCAAAGACCAGCTATCAGTTGCAGATTCGTATTTAATAACAAGAATTTGATGAGTATTATAAGCAAAATCTTTTGAGGCATCTGATTCTGTAAAATATACTGCAAAATATACATCGCCATTGCTAAGAACAGTGAAATCTTTGGAAGAATAGCCTAAACTACAACTGTCAGGATTTAATCCTAAATTTGATGCGTAATCTTTAATAATATTTAAAGGCATAATTTTGAAGTTATTCCAAGTATCGCCGTTATCATTGGAAGTTGAAAATCCAATCTTTATTCCTCTCAGACCAGTATTATCAATAAAATCACCGGCAACTGCCAAATACATAGTTCCATCACCTTTTTGGCGCATACCAATTAATTCATTATCTCTATATGCAACAGAATCAACAGGATAGAATACACTGCTACTCCAAGCGGCAGGTATTACTATTTTTGATGGGTCTAATTCAATTGTTTTTCTGTATCCAATGTTAGAATTATCAGTAAGGCTACCGCCTGCAGTTGGAGTTAAAGCATCAGCGGCAACAATATAAAAGTTACCTTTGTTGTCTGTTCCTGAAAGAACTCCTGCGTCGGCAACAGCCCAATCATAAGATGTTCCATTAACAACAGCTTTATTGTCAATTATGTTTGCCGCACCTCCTTGACTTGCACTAAAAAATCCAGTTAAATATCCATTCCAAGTGCTTTGTGCTTCAAATACTAATGAAGAAGTATAACCAAATGCTATTTCATTACCATAATTGAAAGAGGATAAGGAAGGATATCTTGAACCACCATATACATCAACGTATTGATTGTATAATAAATAAATTGTTGGGTCCCAAGTATTACCTAAATCTGTAGATAATCTTAAAAATAAATTATCTTTTGTATTATTTGCATTAACACCAGATTCGTCTGGATTGTATGAACCACGTTTAATTGTAGCAAGAACGTTAAATTCAGGATTCCAAATAAAAGGTGTTGTTTGACGTGTATGATAGGAAAGTGAGTTTGCTAGTGAATCAAAAATTACAAAATTTACACTTTGTACCTTATTTTGTGAAACCTTTCCATAGAGTTTTTCGTAATTAAAGTCATTGTTACCTATGCAAACCGGCATATTAGTTAATACTGGATGTGCAACTATAGGTTCGTAATTTTTTGAATGCGAGTAAGCACTTGTAATTACTACAAATAGTGCTAAAATGGTTATCGAAAGTTGTTTAACTTTACTCATTTTTATACCTTTTTTTTATTAATAAAATTATGTTTTTTACTTTTTGTTTTATTTAAACTTGTAATTTAACAAATTTTGATTACTTAAAAAAATAATTGAATTTAATAAATTCCTTTATAAAGAAATCCTCATTCCATAAATCAATGATATTGTTGAGCTAACATTTGAATTAGCAGGAGAAAACGTCGCACCCCCGGTAAACATTTTTGCATCGGCTCCTATTAATATATCTATCGCTTTTGAAATTGAATATTTGGATACAAATTTTAATGAACTGACAAAACCTATATCACTTGCTCCAATACTTAATCTTGAACTTAAAGTAAAATTATTATAATTTAAAAAGTTCCTTTCATAGAATACCCCAGCCCAAAATAAATTTTGTTCAGCAAGCGATACACCAGATGTTCTTATTAATATGCTACCATTATTATCTGAATTTTCAATTTTTATAGTTGAGCCGCTCAAAGGACCTTCGTTGATTGTTACGTATTTATCTTGCGATATTGAAAAATTCATATATCCAGTTTCTAAACCAATCTTTGAATCATTATCTATTGAAGCACCTACGCTTTGGGTAAATGAGTTTATGAGGTGAGTGCTTTTATTTACTCCAAAACAAACAAAATCATTACCCAAAAATGAATTTAATTCCAAAACACTTAAATGAACTTTTGAAAAGTTTGTATTAAAGTTTGGTGAATATTTGCTACCTGATAAAAGATTAGTATAATCATTGGTTAAAGAGACTTTTTGAACATTATCATACTCTTTATTATTTCTATTATTATTATTATTATTTAAACTTAAGTCCTGTCCAGGAGAGTTTTTAATATTTGAAGGTTGAACTACTGAAATCTCGTGGTTTGATTCTGATATGCTACTATTAGGTTCATTTAGTAATTCATTGGAAGATGTCTTTTCATTTTGTGTCAAACTTGAAAAATCTATATTATTTTTTTCTGTGTTATCAATACCTTTTTGAATATTAGAGTTTGTATTTGTTTCCTTTACAGAAACAATAGATTGAATTTGATTATGAGCAGAGATTTTGTTTATTTTACTTTGCTCGCTATTTGTTATTTGATTATTCATCATATAAGAATTTTGATTAGCCGTATAAACTTTGTTTAATTTGGTAAATTGATTACCAAAATGGTCAATATTCAAAAGTAAAGCAAAGAATATTAAAATAGAAGCGGCTATAGAATATTGAAAAAATACCACCTTGCGATTTTTTTTGTTATTAGAAAGATAAGCATCTTCTTGCATACGTGAAACAATTGATTTTTCTACCGAATTGAAGAAATTTTCAGGATATGCGATATCGTCATTTGCTTTTTGAATTTCATAATCAATTTCAACAAATGACTGAAAATCATTTTTCAACTCAGAATCTTGATTAATCATATCACGCAACAAGTTATCTTCTTCCCGAGTAATTTCGCCATCGAGATAGCGAAAAATTAACTTATGCTGTTTCATTTAATTCCCTCATTAAAGGTTCAAGAGTTTCTTTTAATTTAAGACGAGCACGATGAACACGGACTTTAGCTAGCGATAAATCAATATCCAAAATTTCGGCAATTTCTTTATATGAAAAATCTTCCATATCCCGCAACACAACAGCTTCACGTAAAGATAAAGGTAATTTTGCAAGTTGCAACTCAATGTATTCTTTCATTCCTATCTTTAAATAATTTTTAGGAGCAAAACCATAATCCAACTCTGTAATTGCTTGCGTATTCTTTCTTTTACGAATAAAATTGATGCATGTGTTTCTTGCTGTAATAAAGAGCCAACTTTCAAAATTACCACCGTTAAATGTGCTTATCCTTTCATACACTCTGATGAAAGTTTCTTGGAATGCATCTTGTGCTGACGCTTCATCACCCAAAATCCTTAAACAAAATCGGTATATTGCTTTTTTAAAATAAGAAAATAAATAATTAAAAGATTGTATATCACCTTTTTTAAAATCCAAGGCTGCTTGGTTTATCTTTGTGTGGTTAATATCTTTTTTACTTATTCCCATATTCCGCACTTGTCTTAAATATAATTACAATTGAAATAGCCAAAAAGTTACAATTCTTATATTTTTTTTTAATAATTTTAAAATTACAATCTACATAACTTACAAAATTAAGAAATAATTAGAGATTTTTTTGAGAGTTTTTTTTATGTTAATTTTTGAAAAGGAATTTAAGCAATTTGTTTAAAGTAAGTTAAATTTGTTTATAATAATGTTTCCCACTTCGTCCAGTGTTTTGCCGAATACTATTATTCCTTCACGGTGTCCACCCATTACTATAAATTTTTCATTAAACAAGTAGTTTTTCCTTTGGAATATTTTTTTTATTTCATTTGCCATTTCAGTCGTTCCATAGCCGATATTGCTGTTTGTTGTGGGGGCTTTATTTATAAATTTTTCCCATAACTTCAAATTATGAATATGAATAACTGCATTAGTTTCAGGAGATATTTCATAAATAATTGCATGAGATAAAGATTCCGATGACGCTTTTATTGGACCGACACAATCAACTATATTTTCTTGAATATTGTAATTATTAACTAAAGTGTAATGTTGATTGTCTAAATTTTTCAAATTTCCCGTTGCTGAACCAGTAATAATGAATTCATTATTTTTTTGCCTAATGCTAATATTCCCGAAACCAATCCCATTTGGATAAGCACCAATTAAACCTAAATTATAAAGTTTATTCCTCCATTTATTTATTTCTGTTATATTTTCATTTGATAATGGCTCTGATTTTGTCCAGTTACAAATAAATTTAATATAACCTTCTTCATAAGTTTTTTTTCGTTCAGGGAATAAATTAAAAATATCTTTTTCATTAGGTTTGCAAATTCCTCTTTCCGTAATAAGACCTGTGAGCAACTTTGCAGGCGTAATATCAAAGCCAAAATTAATAGCAGGACTTTCTTTTGGAGTAATTAGCATATTTTCTATTTGTCCATTAACTATCCCGTCCACGTATTTCACTTCATTGGCATCTCTTTCTTCAATTGGAATTTCATTTATACCATCTTTTATATTCCAATCAAAAGTTGAAGAAGGAAAGGCAACAAAAAAAGGCACATTGTTTTCTTTTGCCGCTAATGCTTTTAAATATGTCCCAATTTTATTAGCAACATCACCTGTATATGTAACCCTATCAGCACCTACAATACATAAGTCCACCATTCCCTTTTGCATTAAATAACCACCCACATTATCTGCGATTATATGATGAGGAATCCCTTGATTTAGTAATTCCCAAGCAGTAAGCTTAGCACCTTGATTTCTCGGTCTTGTTTCATCGACCCAAATATGTATCTTTATCCCTTGTTTATGAGCTTCATATATTGGTGCTAATGCTGTACCATAATCTACCATTGCCAACCACCCAGCATTGCAATGAGTTAAGATATTTACAACTTCTCCATTTTTCTGTTTGCTGATTTGTTCAATAATTTTAAATCCATTGTAACCAATTCTTTTGCAATTATCAATATCCGTAAATTTAATTTCTTCCGCAGTTTTCAATGCCATCTGAATTTTTTCATCTATATTGTCTGAACTTCCAATTGCTTCTAATTGCCTCTCAACTGCCCAAGCTAAATTGATTGCTGTTGGTCTAGTAGATTGAAGTTTTTGGGCAACAGTGTTTATATATTCATCGAATCCATCTTTTGGAAAGGTAAGTGTAGCAAGATACATCCCATAAGCCGCTGTTACGCCAATTAATCCCGCTCCCCTGATATGCATGTCTTTTATTGCTTGTATTACATCTTCTACCGAAGTTAAATCTTCTATAACAAACTGATGAGGTAAATAACGTTGATCAATAACTCGTACTACTCTTATATCATCTTCTTTTAGCCATATTGTATGGTAATATTTATTATTTACTTTCATTAATACCTCAAATTGATTAAATAACAATAAAATCATCAATATATTACTATTGATGATTTTAAATAATAAACTATTTATAATCTATTAGCAGAATAACACACTTATCCAATTAATAAACAATATAAATCAATCTTTGCTATTGCGTTTTAGATTTTAATTTATTTGTAGTTACCTTTACTTTACTTTTTAAAGCATCTAATTTTTGTTTTGTTTTTGGACTATTTGCAATTTCTTTGCCTTTTTTAATAGCGGCTTTTGCTCCTTCTTTTCCTAATTGCCACCCTGCACCATAAGCAGCCGCATTTTTTACTTTGCTAACTAAACCTTGTTTCTTATGTGTTGGAAGTTTCGGTTTGCAATCCAAAGTTTGAGTTGCAATAACCATTGCAAATAAAATCAATAATACAATAACAAACTTATTCATTATTTTACCTAAAAATTAATATTAAATTTACAATATTAAATTTACAATATTGAATAAACATTAAAAATAAGAAACGAACCTAATCATTATGAATTCTAGTTGCTCCATAAAAAATATCTTATTATGGCATTAGTTATTTAGGTAATTTGGTATAATCAATCTCTGAACCCAAAACACTATGTGGAACTAAATAAACAACAATAGTAACAATCGTCGCAATAATAGCCCAATACTTTCTCTCAGGATGTTTTTTCAACTGGAACACAGTAACAATCCAAGCAATAAATACTAACAAAGTTTTATTATCAGTTAAATCATGCCCGAAGGGCCAACCAGTCCAAAATGCTCCAAAAGCCAAATATTGCACAATTGGACCAAGAATTAAACCACCAATAATCATTAAATTCATTGTAAAAAGTGAATAAGCATAGGTTCTATTACCTTTATAGAAAGCCTCCAATCCAGCACGTAATGAATAAACCATACCTACAAACATAAATAAAATATGTGGGTATAAAATATACGGCGGCACAACACCTTTAAATCTAATAATAACTGGTTCAGCAGTTAATGTTTTGTTGTTTCCTGTAAAATCAACTAAAGATATTTGATATATTACCTTCCCAGCAGGTGGTTGTTCTGGAATACTTGCTAAAAGATAGTCGCCATCTCGCTTTAATTGTTTAACAGTCCAATCATCATTACTTTTAAATCTTTTATATTTAATATATGCTAATACATTTTGATTTTGCACTTTAATCTTTATTATATCATCACCCGGTCCATCGTTGCTTCGTGGTAATTTGTATTTTACAACTTCGTTATTAAAAGTTATACTGCCCGAAACAGGGTATGTTGGACCTGTCATCCTTTGATATACTGCAAGAACAAGCATTAGAACAAATGCTACAACCCACAATAAAATCGACCTCGATTTTTTCATTTATAACCTTTTGTTTTATACATTAAAAAAAATGCAAATTATCATTTTTTTAGCAAATATTTTATGTTTAACTAAATATTATTTTCAAATTAATTTTACTTGTTTACAATGTTTATTTAATTATATTTCCTTTCATTTTAAAGAAATTGCGTAATTTTGTAAATAAATTTGAGGTAAAGATGATAAATGTAATTGAAGGCAAATATCTTGGTGAAAACAAGAAATTCGGAATAATTGTTTCAAGATTTAACAACTTTGTAACGAATAAATTGCTTGATGGTGCATTAGATGCACTTAATAGGCATAACACAAAAACTGAGGATGTAACGGTAGTCTATGTTCCCGGCGCTTACGAAATTCCATTGATAGCCAAAAAGATGGCTTCCAGCAAAAAATACGATGCTGTTATCGCATTAGGTACAGTAATCCGTGGCGCAACTCCTCATTTTGATTATATTGCAAATGAAGTTGCAAAAGGAATTGCGCAAGTAAACTTAGAAATTGGTACTCCTGTTATTTTCGGAGTACTCACTACTGACACATTAGAACAAGCCATTGAACGTGCTGGAAGTAAAAGCGGAAATAAAGGTTTTGATGCCGCAATGACCGCATTAGAGTTAGTTTCCGTGTGCGAACAAATTTGATTTTTTTGATTTTGTATCTTATATAATTTTGCTAATCTTCAAAAACGATTGTCTCAAAAGTTGTATTTGAATATGAACAAATCTTAATTTTTAAGTTATTAATTATAATACTTGAGTTAATTAAAAATGTTATACAATCAATCTTTTGAGACAGTCTTATATTTTCCGTTTTGCTATATTTAATTATAATTCCATCATCACTACATTTGACTAAACTGCGAAAAGCGAGATAATACTAATTGCAATTCGTTTTGCTTTTGAGTGCCAATTAACAATTTTTTGCCATCTTTAAACTCAATTTGCAATCCAATATTTCCCGAAATATTGTATGCCTTACCTCGTCCAAGACCACCTAATCTTATTCCCCAACCACCATATTCAAATATTGGACGATATTTTCGAATATAACACTTGGAAATTTGGGAAAAAGGATAATTCTTGTATTTAATTATCAAAGGTAAAAATCTTACAGAAATACCTTGTTCTGTAATTATTGTCTCTAATTTGAGGCTATAATATAAAAATAATGATGATAAAGACAAAACCAGAATAATAACAATATGGATATTTCTCGCAGGATGTTGTCCAATAGGCTGATTTAACAATACTTGTGCAACAAAAGTATAGATTATAAAAAAATTTGCTATAACTAATAACAACCATATCCAAATTTGTTTAAACTTTTGGACTTCTTGAAATAATATTTGACCTATCATAACCTTATAAAATTAGTTTATACAAAATTACAAAAAAATACAATATTGTTGAAGCATATTATTTTTACTTGTGGAGAACTTAAACTTCTATGCAAAAGTATTAAGAAGGAAATTTTTCTTAAATTTGAAATTGCAAAAGTTTCAAACTAATATAAAAGATATAAAAGAATAATGTCAACAATAATAAATTTATTTGGCGGACCGGGTTCAGGCAAAACAACAATGGCAGCTGCTTTGTTCCATGAACTTAAAATTTTACACTATAGCACGGAAATAGTTTCTGAATTTGCAAAAGATATGATCTTGGAGCATAATTCTCAATCTTTGGATAATCAATTTTATATAACAGGGAACCAAGCATATCGCCAATGGTGTGCTTCATTAGTTTATGACTATGTAATTATTGACTCACCCATTCTTTTAGGTGCAATCTATAATAAAAATAAAAATATTTCAAATGAATTTAACGCCTTTTTATTAAAATACCACAAGGAATTTAATAATATCAACATCTATATAAAACGTGAACAAAATTGGAATTACAATACAAAAGGTAGATTACATAACATTGAAGAATCTTTAAATAAAGATAAAGAAATTTATGACTTTCTCGTTGATAATAATATTGAATTTTATGAAGTAAACAAATTGGAAAACAATATTGCAAAAAAGATATTGAGAAATTTATTAAAGATTAAAGAAATTGATTATAAGCCAGATTACTTTACTTTATATCAAGAAGATGCTCGCTCTTTAAAACAATAAAATAATAATTATTATTAATTACATAGTTTTTATATAATTTTTATTAAATTACATTTAAATATATTCTATTTTAAAAGGAGTTTTTTATGAAAAAAATATTTTACTTGTTATTAATTGTAACATTATCTGTTGTTTTTACCTCGTGCGACCAATTATTTGGCTCAAAAGAAGGACCAAATGATTTAGGAGGTAATACAAATGTAGATTATGCTCAACCTGGCTCAACATTTACAGGTTCAATAAAAATCGGAGATAATTATTTAGACGTCATAAACAATATGGCAGTTACAAAGAATGATAACGGAATTGCAACTATTCATATTAATGCAAAAACAAAAGATATAACACAATTACAACCATACCTATCTTTGCTACCTCCAAGTGCATTCGATGACAGTGGTAATATCAGTGCTGATTTCAAACTAAAAATTACCACAGATGGCATTCAAGATTATTTTAACAAAGATGGCAAAGCCCATACAATTGTAAAATATAACTCCAATGTTGGAGACAAATACCAACTCACTAAATCTGATGGCACAACCATAACAAGAACTGTGACAGGAAAAGATACCTCTGATGTTTTCCCTTGGGGATTATATTTAATTAAAACTATAACAGTTGAACAAGATTCACGTATTCCCGGAATTAGTAAAATTATTATGAAAGCAAATCATAAATTTGGACTTGTTTTTATTAGTTTTGTAATGGACGATAACTCCATTGTTAGCTCTGTTATTTTGTAAAACTTAATTGAGATTAAAATGAAAATTGATAGTGAGAACTTTGCAGAAGGCAAATATTTATTACCCTATAAATATAAATATTTGGCTTATTCTTCCTTTGTACTTGGTCTGATTTTATTTGTTATTAGATTTATTTACGGAATAAAATTAGAAATTTTGAACTGGAAAGTTTTTGCAATTTATTCCAGTTTCTTTGATACTAAAATTTTTAGTATAGTACAAAACAATATGAGCGAGGAAATTACACTTTTCTTTTTATTAATTGGTATTAACTTTTTAATAATTACTCGTGAGAAAAAAGAATTTCTTGAATTGCAGTTTTTGCGATTAAAAATTTTCGTTATTTCACTAATCATAAATTTAGCAATTATGCTCATTGCTAATTTTACA
This sequence comes from Bacteroidota bacterium, assembly GCA_021780815.1. Lineage (GTDB taxonomy): Bacteria > Bacteroidota > Ignavibacteria > Kapaibacteriales > UBA2268 > GWF2-33-9. The sequence continues at coordinate 124,801 of JAJXYC010000002.1, forward strand.
ATTTATGGATTAGCTTTTCTATGGATAACTTTTTTCTCATTAGTAAGTTTCCAAATAATTTACGTGTTAATTTTTCAATTCGCAAAGTACCGATTGAATCAAAGAAACTGATACGGCAATAAAAATGGCTTCTTCCTTTATGTCTGATTTATATTCTGCAACTGCTTGGTTATATATAAAAATTTATGAAAATCCATTGTTTTTCTTTGACTATTGGTCTATTATGCACATCATAGCAGGCTTCCTGATTATGATAATTTTAAATATTTTCAATTTAAAACACAAGTTTATTATTCTTTTTCTTTTAGTTGTCTTTTGGGAAATATTTGAATTATTGTTCTTATATTTTAATTTCAATATCTTCCAACCAGAAACTTTAAAAGACCAAGTTACCGATATTGTTATAGGTATGTTCAGCGGCTTGCTTACACAATATTTTATAATAAATAAAAATAACTTATACATCATCAAAAATATAAAACAGCAAGATACAACAATACTTTTGACAGCTTTTTTAATTTCCTTTAATTGGGTGGGATTTTATAATTATCATTACAGCGTAAAGGCATTAAACTTCCATGGATTAAATTTATGGGCATTTTCTCTTTGGTTTGTTGGGAATATTGCAATTTTAAAAGGATATTTATTTTTAAGGCGATTCTTCAAAAATACGTTCTTGCTTGTGCCAGTCTTTGGAATAGTTTACTTTGTTATATTGCTTATTGTTGAATACATAGGCAGATATATATTAGAAATAAAAGAGGTTAGTAGTCCACACCATATGCCGTTAATCTTTGGTTTAATTTATGGAAATAATATTTTGCATTTGATGTATATAGTTATGCCTTTTGTTTCCCTTACTATTTTTAAAATTATTGATTATTCTTTAAACAAAGCTAAGATTCAAAACCAAATAAGCAAAAGCACATCTATCAATTTGATTAAAATAAAATCAGTATAATTTAGCAAACAAATTATCGTATAAAACATACTTTCTACAAGTTTTTAGAAACATTGATTACACTTAAAACAAGTGAAATATTTTTTTTTTGTAATTTGCAAATTATTATATAAACAATTATAAAAAAAGAAATTGATAAGAAGGAAAATATGCCAAATTTAAAATTTACAGACGGTAGAGAAATTCAGGTTGGAACAATGTATGGTATTGGTCAAAATTATGACAAACACGCAAAAGAAATGGGTTCAACACTGAAACGAGGAGAAAAAATTATCTTCATTAAACCTGCTTCAAGTTATGTCCCAGACGGAGGGAGTATAACTTTGCCTGATTTTTCTAACGAAGTTCATCACGAAGTAGAGTTAGTAGTTGTAATAGGCAAAGAGTGCAAAGATGTTACCAAAGAGCAAGCATGGGATTATATTGCAGGTTTTGCTGTTGGGATTGATGCAACATTACGGGACTTGCAAAAACAAGCAAAGGACAAAGGATTGCCTTGGGCTATTGCAAAAGGATTCCGCACTTCTGCACCTATTTCAAAAATTGTTCCAGTTAAGGAATTTGAAAGGAATAAAAATGATTTCACTTTCCAATTAAAAATTAATGGTGAATTACGCCAATTTGGAAATACACAAGATATGATTTATTCAGTTGAAGAACTTATTGAATTCCTTTCAAGTGTTTTTGACTTACAAGCAGGTGATATAATTTTTACTGGCACCCCCGAAGGTGTCGGCAAGCTAAACAAAGGAGATAAATTGGAAGCTGACTTAATTAATTTGGTTAAATTAAACGTCAATATAAATTAAAATTATAATTCTAAATAATTCTTATTCTTGATTAAAATATTGTGAAAGAAATAAATTTTTGGGATGCAAATTTTGTAGTTGTCGATGTTGAGACAACGGGCAATTTGCCAACAGAAAATCGGATTATTGATATTGCCGCTGTAAATGTAAAAAGTGGAGATTTAGATAAAGAGTATAGTTCTCTTATTAATCCTCATCAATTTATTCCCCCGTTTATCTCGCAAATGACAAACATTTCTAACGAAGCGGTCTTTTATGCACCAGAAGCAATAGAAGTTATGCCAAAATTTTTAAAATCTTTTGATAATGCTAATTCAGTTTTTGTTGCTCATAATGCTAATTTTGATTTAAGTTTTGTACAAGAAACTTTGAAACGAATAGGAATTTTCGATTTTAATTATCCTGTTATAGATACTTTAAAATTAGCAAGAAGAGTTTTAAACGATACCCAAAAGAAAAGCGTAGGAAATTTAGCCCAATTCTTCGGCATTAAAGTCCGTAACCGACATACTGCATTAGGTGATGCAAAAGCTACCGCAAAAATATTAATTTATTTGTTAGAAATAATTGAAGAAGAACACGAAATTACTTCATTAGAAGAACTTCTTAGCTTCCAAAATAAGAAATTAAGTTTTTTGACACCGAAACCTGAAAATTTTATCCATTTACAAAATAAACTGCAAACATTACCTGATGAACCGGGAGTTTACTATTTTCTCGATAAAAGAAAAAAAATAATTTATGTAGGAAAAGCAAAAAAATTGAAAAGCCGTGTTTCAAGCTATTTCCAGCCAGGCAATATCTCTTCTCCTAAATTAAAAGAACTAACTAATCATATTGCTGATTTAAAATGGGTTGAAACCAATAATGAATTAGATGCTCTTTTACTTGAAGCAAAAGAAATTAAAGCAAACCAGCCTAAATTTAACTTTGCCGGAAGAAGAACTCGTAGATTTCCCTTTTTAAAAATTTCTACGTCAGAACTATTCCCTAAAGTTGAAATTGTTTTTGATATAAATGATGATTCAGAATATTATGGACCTTTTACGAACAAATCTTATGCCGAAGAAATTCAATCTATTATCGATAAAAATTTTCAATTAGTTAAATGCGACCATAAATTTGATAAATCTACCATCAATGAACCGTGCTTGTATTTGCAGCTTGATTTATGTTTAGCCCCGTGTATTAAGCGATATGAATCTGATTTTGCAGCAAAGTATGAATTAGAAATTGATAAAATTAAGAAATTTTTAAGCGGCTTTGCTATAAAACTTGTGAAATTATTAGAAGCTAAAATGTTCCAATATTCACAGTCATTAGATTTTGAAAAAGCTGATGAAATGAAAAAAGCAATATTTTCTATTAAATCTATTTTTAACAATACCGATAATTTCTTTAATTCTATTAATCAACAGAACTTTGTTTTAATTTTGCCGAATTTCACAGAAGAGAAATTAATGGATATATTTTTGTTCCGCTTTAATAAATTAAAATATCATCAAACAATAGGCAAAAAAGATGTAACCAATAATTTGTTGATTGATAACATAAATAAGATTTATTTTAATGGGTTAGAAATACCTAAAAATTTATCATCAGAAGAAATTGAAGAAATCAAAATCACAAATTCTTGGCTGAATCAAAACAAAGAGAATGGAAAAGTAATATATTTTGAAAAACATAAAAATCAACAAGATTTGATTAGTGCAATTGAAAAGGCATCAAAAGAGTTGTAAATTCCTTTATTTTAAGAAAATAAAAATTTAAAAAAAAAGTCTATACATTAATAAATAAAATAACAAATACGAGTATTTAATGAACAAAAAGAAAATCTTAATTGGAAGTCTGATAGTAATATCATTTGCTATTGGACTGTTTTTACAGCCTTTGTTAAGTGGAGATAGTCTTTACGAACAAATTAAAAAATATCAAGATGTATTAAGCAATGCAGTCAAAAATTACGTCGACCCTGTTGACACACAAAAATTAACTGAAGCTGCAATAAAAGGTATGTTAGGCGAATTAGACCCACATTCCGTTTATATTACAGCAGATGAGATGAAGCAAGTTGATGAAGATTTTCAAGGTAGTTTCGATGGAATTGGTGTGCAATTTGATGTAATTCAAGATACAATCGTTGTTATTGCACCAATAGCCGACGGTCCAAGTGAAAAAGTTGGTATTCAGGCTGGCGATAAAATTGTTAGAATAGATACACTTAATGCAGTAGGGATGTCCCGTGATAATGTCCCTAAATATTTAAAAGGACCAAAAGGAACAAAAGTTACTCTTGCTATTAAAAGAGAAGGAATAAAAGATTTACTTACATTTACCATTGTTCGTGATAAAATTCCACTTTATACAGTGGATGCCGCATTTATCATCGATAGCACAAACATTGGAGTTATAGTTGTAAATCGTTTTGCCGCAACTACACACGATGAATTAGTTCAAGCCGCTTTAAATTTAAAAGCCAAAGGTATGAAAAAACTTATTCTAGATTTAAGAGGTAATCCAGGTGGATATTTAAATCAGGCATTTATGGTTGCAGATGAGTTTTTGAAAGCAGGGGATACTGTTGTTTACACAAAAGGTCGCCGCCCTGAATTCGATGAAACTTATATCTCTACTCCCGGTGGCTATCTCGAAGATATTCCTCTCGTTGTGCTTATTAATGCTGGTTCAGCTTCCGCAAGTGAAATTGTTACAGGTGCAATGCAAGACCTTGATAGAGGTCTCGTTGTTGGCGAAACTTCTTTCGGAAAAGGATTAGTCCAAAGACAATATCCTCTAAGCGACGGTTCAGCTTATAGACTTACTATTGCCCGCTATTATACTCCTTCCGGAAGATGTATCCAAAGATCTTATAAAGATAAAGAAGATTATAGAAACTTAATCGGTCGTATTGAATTGAAAGAAGGGTCTAATATTGGAACTGCATTAGCAACTGTTAAAAAAGAAATCCAAGCAGAAAATGAGATAAAAATTAAAGAAAATAAGAAAAACGAAGTTATTAATATCGATTCTATCCCTGTTTATTACACAAGAGCCGGACGTGTAGTGCTTGGTGGTGGTGGTATTATACCTGATTATATTGTAAAACAAGACACTCTCACCCATTTTTCCGTTGATTTACGTATTAATAGAGTTTTCTTCGAATACGTCGACCAATACTTGCATAATGGCAAGGAAATCAAAGAAAAATATGGTAATAATTTTATTGACTTTTTAAGAAATTGGAATATTACTGATAAAATGATGAATGATTTTAGAAAACTTGCTGAATCTAAAAAAATAAAATGGAATGAAGATAGCTATAAAAAAGACGAAGATTTTATTAAAGCTGAAATCAAAAGCGAAGTTGCTCGTAGTGTTTGGGATAGAAATGCTTATGTGCAAGTTTTCTCTCAAATTGATAAACAAATCAATACTGCTAAAAAACTTTTCCCTGAATCTGAAAAAATTCACGAATTACCAAGAAATCATCGTTAATTTCAAATCCATTTAATTATTCAAAGCAAAGGCTGTCTAAAAAGGCAGCCTTTATTTTGAGATTTGTGTTTATAAAATATTAAAATGATAAATAAATCTTAAGAATTTCGTCATAATGAGTTTAATAAAAATCAGATTTAATGGAAATTGCTCATTCTACAAAGGAACGCTATTGGAAGTATATTCTTTTATTTGCTCTTACTTTTATTACGTGTATGATGGCAGGAACACAATGGAGCAATAAAAATTACCTTGAAGTTACGAATTGGAGTTATGGTATAACTTATGCAATACTTATTCTTACATTTTTATCATTTCATGAGTTTGGTCATTATTTTGCATCGAAATCCCATAAAATAAATACATCTTTGCCATATTATATTCCATTCCCTGTTCCCATAGTGTTGAATTTTGGTACATTTGGAGCAATTATTCGTATGCGCCAGCCGATTCCTAACCGTGAATCTTTGTTTGATATTGGTATAGCTGGACCAATTTCAGGTTATATTGTAAGCCTAATTTTTTTAATAATAGGGATAATAAATTTACCAAGTCAAAATGCCATCTTTGCTATACATCCTGAATATATAACACAATTCCATAGTACGATTCCCGACACAGGTTTACATTTTGGAGATACTTTATTATATCATTTTTTATTGAAATTACTTGTTCCTACAGGAAAATTTATTCCTCCGATGAATGAAATATACCATTTTCCTTTTTTAAATGTTGGGTGGTTTGGACTTTTTGTTACTACGATGAATTTACTTCCTATTGGTCAATTTGATGGTGGTCATATTCTTTATGCAATGTTTGGGAGTAAAATACATTATCGTGTAGCCCGTATAACAATGTGGATATTGGTTATTCTGGGAGCAATTGGTTCTATAAACGAAGTTTATATGTTTTTGCAAGACAATTACAATAGTACAATTATGCAAAACATACAAGCATTTTTAGTCCCAAGAATTGCAATATTATATCAACATTTTCCAATTTTGCAAGAGTTTTGGTCCGGTTGGTTGGTTTGGGGATTGATTGGTAAGTTTGTTGTAAAATTGAAACATCCATCTGCACTTGATGACACTCCGATAAGCAAAAATAGAATGTTGCTTGGTTGGTTTGCGGCTTTTATGCTTATTTCCAGCTTTTCTTTTAATGCAATTTTTTTCAAATAGTCTATGCTAATTCTTTAAGTTCTTTAAATTCTTTCAAGACCATTTTGCAATATTTTTTATAATTGCATTCAGGAATTTTTTTCAAGTTCTCTTCATAATCTTGAATTGAAACAAATCCATTGAATAAAGCAATTTCTTCCAGGCAGGCAATTTTGCGACCTTGTCTTTTTTCAATAGAATGGATAAACATTCCTGCTTCAAGCAAATTTTCAGGGGTACCTGTATCTAACCAAGCAATTCCCCGTCCCATAACACGACAACTTAGTTTATTTTCTTCCAAATAAATCCTTTGAATATCTGTAATTTCAAGTTCACCTCTTTTGCTGGGTTTTAATGCTTTTGCATACATAACAACGTTATGGTCAAAAATATAAAGTCCTGTAATCGCTAAATTGGATTTTGCTATTAGTGGTTTCTCTTCAATACTTAATATTTTCCCATCTTTGGAAAGTTCAACTACTCCAAATTCTTCGGGATTATTAACTTCATATCCAAAAATAGAAGCCCCGAGATTATCATTTAATGAATTTCTGAAAAAGTCAAGTTTCCCATATAAAATATTATCACCTAAAATTAACGAAACTTGATTACCTTTTATAAAACTCTCACCAATTATAAAAGCTTCGGCAATTCCATGTGGTTTTTCCTGTATAGCATATTGTATAGATAAACCTAAATGAGAGCCATCGCCTAGCAATTTTTGAAAAAAAGGAATATCTCGTTCCGTAGAAATTATTAAGATTTCTCGTATTCCCGAAAGCATTAAAGTTGAAAGAGGATAATAAATCATCGGTTTATCGTAAACCAATTGCAATTGTTTGCTTAGAATTAATGAAGCGGGATAAAGCCTTGTCCCGCTTCCGCCTGCAAGAATTATTCCTTTTGTGCTTATCATTTACATGTAATTTTTAAATCCATTAAAATCAAATACCATTTTCCATTAATTGTTGCAAAATACAATCCATCAATAAATTTATTATCTGTGCATATAACTGAAACGGATATTAAATTTTCTGCTTCTTGTAATCTTTGTTCCATCACTGGAATTAATTCGGTGTTCATATTCCTATAATACAATTTTGTATCTGCAACTAATTTGGAATCTTGACCATTAACTTCTGAAACTATAAGTCCAGATGTGTTATATGCTTTTTTATCACAATTATAATACGGGTAATTTTCTAATTTTGGAGTTTTCTTTAATAAATTATCTAAATCTAATGAAAAATCGTAAGAAGACCCTTTACTTGTAAATACACTGAACACAGCAAAGAACTTTTCAAAATTAACAAATTCACGAACTGATGGCGAGGATTCTTGGTTGTATGAAACAAAAAGATGCTTTTCTGGGTGGATATATTTATTTGCTTCTGAATAATTATAATCTCTTAAATTTTCAACGAAATTTTTAAAAGATACATTAAATGATTGAAACAAAGAATCTGACATACTTTTTCCTCCCGTTGAAGTTTGGGCAAGATTCTTAGATTGATTTTTGCTCTCTTTTGCTTTTGTCATTTCTTGCTCTTTCGTTACTTTTGCAATTGAATCAGCAATATGTTTTTGAGTTAAAGCTTGCTTTTGGGCTTCTTTTGCTTTTGTCATTTCTTGCTCTTTCGTTACTTTTGCAATTGAATCAGCAATATGTTTTTGAGTTAAAGCTTGCTTTTGAGATTCTTTTGCTTTTGTCATTTCTTGCTCTTTCGTTACTTTTGCAATTGAATCAGCAATATGTTCTTGAGTTAAAGCTTGCTTTTGAGATTCTTTTGCTTTTGTCATTTCTTGCTCTTTCGTTACTTTTGCAATTGAATCAGCAATATGTTTTTGAGTTAAAGCTTGCTTTTGGGCTTCTTTTGCTTTTGTCATTTCTTGCTTTTGGGCTTCTGGTGAGTTAGCCACTATGTTAGGAACTTTTAAAATCCAAGCATTTGAAATTTTCAAATCAATTTTAACTTTGTTTATGTCCTTGTTTGCTTCTTTCAAAGTATTATACTTACCAACGCAAACACGATAAAAAAGGTTATTTTTTATATTGAAAGGTATAATTTCAGTTTCATAACCTTTTAAAGTAGCAATTTTAACAAGATTTTCTGCATTGGTTATCAATTTCATCGAGCCAATTATAATGGAATAGTGCGTTTCTAACCTGCCACTTGAAATATGGGGATAGTTAGGTTCATTTTTTTGCCCAAAGACCAAATTTGTAAGTATTAAACTAACAAGAAAAAACAAGTATATCTTTTTCATAAAATCACAGATTTAAATAAATATAAAATTAGCAAAATTTGTTCCAATTTTGTATTAAGGTACGTTTTTTTAAAAAAAAATATAAATTTCTTATTTTAATAAAAAAATAAGTAAAAATTTTTATTTATTTTTTGTCTTTAAAAACTATATATATTGTTGAAAAACTTAGCATATAGATTTATTTTACTCACAGCAATAATAAAAAAATATTTAAAATAAAATATATTTTTTTTGATTCGTTAATAATAATCTATAATAAAAATTTAAAAATTAATAATATAAAATAAAAAAAGAATATGGATTTAAGCAAAGTAAGAAATATAGGAATAGCCGCACATATTGATTCAGGGAAAACGACTTTAAGCGAAAGAATATTGTTTTATACTGGAAGAATACATCAAATAATAGAAGTAAGGAGCAAGACAGGTGCTGGTCCGACAATGGATTCTATGGATTTAGAACGTGAGAAAGGTATTACAATCCAAAGTGCGGCAACATATTGCCAATGGAAAGATTATCAAATTAATTTAATAGATACGCCAGGTCATATAGATTTTACAGTTGAAGTAGAAAGGGCATTACGTGTATTAGATGGAGCAGTATTAGTTCTTTGCGGTGTAGCAGGAGTTCAAAGTCAATCAATTACAGTTGACAGACAAATGCGTCGCTATAATGTTCCTCGTATTGCTTTTATAAATAAAGTTGATAGAGCCGGAGCTAATCCTGATAAAGTAGTTAATCAACTTGAAGAAAAATTAGGTCATAAACCAGTTCTTATAACAATGCCAATAGGTCTTGAAGACAATTTTGAGGGTGTTGTAGATTTATTGAAAATGAAAGCAATTTATTATGAAGGTGCGAATGGAGAAAATGTAGTAGAAAAAGATATTCCCGCACATCTTTTAAATGAAGCAAAATTAAGAAAACAAAAATTAATAGAGCGTTTAGCAGATTATGATGATTTTGTTGCTGAGAAATTTTTAGAAGAGGCAGAAATTACACAAGATGAGTTAATTCAAGCAATACGTCGTGCTACAATTGCAATGCACATCACTCCAGTATTTATTGGTACAGCAAAGCAAAATAAAGGCGTTCAAACTATGCTCGATGGTGTAGGATTGTTTTTGCCTGCTCCTAATGAAATCAAAAATAAAGCATTAGACCTTGATGATAATGAAAACGAAATTATTTTGAAAAGTGATTCCGAGTTGCCAACAGTCGCCCTTGCTTTCAAATTAGAAGACGGCAAATACGGACAATTGACTTATATGAGAATTTACCAAGGCAAAATTACTAAGGGAGATAATCTCGTTAATATTCAAAATAAGAAGAAAATCAAAGTACCTCGTATTGTAAAGATGCATGCCTCAAATATGGAAGATATGGAAACAGCTTATGCAGGTGATATTATTGGTATGTTCGGTGTTGATTGTTCATCAGGCGATACTTTTACAGATGGACGAGTTAATTATTCTATGACATCAATGCATATTCCGACACCTGTAATTGAATTGTCTATTATGCCAAAAGAAAGAACGCAACAAGTTAATTTTTCAAAAGCTTTAAACCGTTTCCAAAAAGAAGATCCTACTTTTCAAGTGCATCGTGATGAAGAAAGTGGTGAAACTTTAGTTAAGGGAATGGGAGAGTTGCATTTAGAAATTTACATTGAACGCATCAAAAGAGAATATAATACCGAAGTAATTGTTGGTAAACCAAAGGTAGCTTACCGAGAAACAATTACACAAAAAGCAACATTTGATTATACTCACAAAAAACAATCAGGTGGTGCAGGACAATTCGCACGAGTTGCTGGTTTTATAGAACCTCTTACAATACCGAACGAAATGCACTATGAATTCTCAAACCAAATTGTTGGTGGTGTAATTCCAAAAGAGTATATACCAGCGTGTGATAAAGGATTTCAAGAACAATTGCTCGAAGGTATCTTGATTAAACAACCTGTTGTTGATGTAAAAGTTGCAATAAACGATGGAAGTACACACCCTGTGGACTCCTCTGAACTTGCGTTCAAATTAGCCTCAAAGCATGCTATAAAAGAAGCTGTTGCAAAAGCAAAACCTATAATTTTAGAACCTATTATGAAGTTGGAAGTTGCTGTCCCAGAAGAATTTCAAGGTATTGTTATTGGTCAACTGAACCAAAGACGTGGTGTTATTGTAAATACTTTACTTGAATCTAAATATGTTACTGTCGAAGCAGAAGTTCCATTACGTGAAATGTTCGGATATTCTTCTGATATAAGAAGTGTAACACAAGGTAAAGGTGAGTTTACAATGGAATTTCTGAAATACCAATCTGTTCCTAAATCTATTGAAGAAGAAATTATCAAAGATTTTAAAGAGCGTGAATCTAACAAAAAATAGCAACAAACTTTAAATTAGGCTTTGTTTTACTTTTTAATTTATAAGATTCATTTCAATCATTTTTTCTGCAATTTGGATAGCGTTAGTTGCGGCACCTTTGCGAATATTATTTGCCACAACCCACATCCAAAAGGCATTATTTATTGATAACTCTTTACGTATGCGTCCAACAAATACTTCATCTTTATCTTGAGTCATTGCAGGAGTTGGATAATCATCTTTATGCAAATCGTCAATAATAATCAAATTTTCTTGTGTATTTAATTTTTCGATTAAATCACTTTTCTGAAAATCTTTTTCCGTTTCAATGTAAACCGTTTCGGAGTGACCAACTTCAAAAGGTAATCTAACGCAAGTAACTGATATGGGCAAATTAGGATTATGCAACATTTTTCGTGTTTCATTAATCATCTTAATTTCTTCCACTGTCCAATCTTGTTGTTCTGCGGAAACAGGGTGAAAAAAGGCATTAGAAAAAATTTTGTGCTTATCGCCAACATCTTGTCCTAACATCTCTTTATGATATTTATCAAGTCCTTTTTGCCCCGCACCTGAAATCGATTGATAAGTCGAAACGATAACTTTATTTAATCCAAAATTGTCAGAAATTGGTTTTAATGCCACTATTAATTGAATAGTTGAACAATTTGGGTTAGCAATAATGTTGTTATGCCAACTTAAATCTTCTGGATTAACTTCTGGAACAACTAATGGAACATTTTCATCCATTCGCCAAGCAGAAGAATTGTCTATAACAATAGTTTTCTTTTGAGCAAATATTGGAGCATATTGTTTACTAATTGCTCCACCAGCTGAAAATAAAGCAAAATCATAATTTTTTACTGTCTCTTCTTTTAATTCTTCAACAATAAAATTTTGCCCATTAAATTTGATTTCCTTGCCAGCAGAATTTTTGGAAGCAAAAAAAGTAATATTAGAAACAGGGAAATTACGTTCTTCCAAGACTTTAATAAATGTTCGCCCCACTAATCCTGTTGTTCCTACAATTGCAATTTTAAAGTTACGTCCCATATTTAATAATTAATTTAAAGTTGTCGGAGTGACTGGACTCGAACCAGCGACCCCTGCGTCCCGAACGCAGTACTCTAGCCAACTGAGCTACACTCCGAATTCAAATTTCCTGGGTAATTCAAATTCAAAATAACGAATATTATCTTCTTCTTTATCAGATTTAATCGTTATTTTTATTGCTTGTTGTGGTATTTGTGTCGTCTTTTCTGCCCATTCAATTAATGTAATTGCATTTTCATCGTTGAGATATTCTTGAAAACCAATTTCGTTTAATTCTATTTCTTTTTCAATTCTATATAAATCTATATGATAAATAGATAAAGATTCTTTCCCTGTTACTGATGAAGTATATTTATTCACAATTGTAAATGTAGGACTTGTAATAATTTCTTCTACTTCAAAATAATCGCATATCCCTTTAACAAATTCAGTTTTACCAGAACCTAAATCCCCATACATAGCCACTATATCGCCTGCTACAAGGTTCTTTGCAAATACTTTGCCTATATGCTCGGTTTCTATTTCGCTCTTTGTTATGATTTTTACAATTTCCATAAATATAAAATTACAAAATTAATTTAAATAAGAGAATTAACAAAAGAATATTTGCTTAAAGAAAACTATAATATAAATTAAATATATTTAATTTACGAATTGTTACAATAAAATTTATAGAAAAATCGTATTTTGAAGTATTTGAAATTACAATATGGAAAAATCTCTTACCGAAACAAAAGAAAAAAGATTAGTTGCATTAAGTTCAGTATTTGCCGCAATTTTGTTAACTGTATTTAAATTAATAGTAGGTATTTTAACAGGCAGTTTAGGTATTCTATCGGAAGCATTGCATTCAGGGTTAGATTTAGTTGCCGCAATTATGACTTTCTTTGCTGTGAAAATTGCTGATAAACCTGCCGATGAAGAACATCAATATGGACATGGCAAAGTTGAAAATATTTCTGCACTATTTGAAACTTTTTTATTGTTAATCACTTGTGTCTGGATTATTTATGAAGCAGTTAATAGATTAACCAGTGGACATACAGACATTATTGTTAATTCTTGGAGTTTTATTGTTATTGCCACTGCTATTGTTGTTGATTTTACTCGCTCTCGTGCTTTAATGAAATATGCTAAAAAGTATAACAGTAGTGCTTTAGAAGCTGATGCTTTACATTTTTCCACTGATATTTTAAGTTCATTTGTAGTATTATTGGGTTTGTTTGGTGCTTTTCTTGGCTATAATTCAATTGATACTATTGCAGGATTAATTGTTGCTGTTATTGTAATTTTTATTAGCTACAAGTTAGGTAAAAAATCAGTTGATAGCCTCGTTGATAAATCACCTGCAAATTTGAAATCTAAAATTTTACTTTTAGCACAGCAAATGCCTCAAATTCACAATGTTCATAATATTCGTAGCCGTGAATCAGGTTCAACTATCTTGATTGATTTAATTATTGAAATTAATTCGGATTTGTCAGTTTCGGAAGGTCATAGTATTGCTGATAACTTTGAAGCGATTATTACCAAAGAATACCCAAATTCCGATATTAATATTCATATAGAACCATTCGCAAAATAAAAAGTAATTTTATTAAAAGATATAGTTGTAATTAAATAATTATTTTGCTTTATTAATTAATGTCAAATATTTTAAAATAATTACTTCCATTAAATAGTAAATATTTTCGTCTTCTTATTTATTTTTGAGTGAATATGTTTGAACCGCAAAAACAACAATTAAATGATTTAGGACAGAGACTTCTACAAATACGGAGGTATCTTTGACATTGATAATAGAGTTATTGAATTACAAGAAAAAGACAAATTAACCCATAACGAGACTTTTTGGAATAATCCAGAAGAAGCAAAAATAATTTTAAAAGAATTATCTAATTTGAAAAATTGGATAGAAAGTTACGAAAAAGTAAGTAATTTTTATGAAGATATTTTAGCGCTGATTTCTTTGGCAGAAGAAGAAAATGATGCAACAATGGAAAATGAAATAAATACAGAATTACAATCTGCGATACAACAAATTGAAGAATTAGAAATAGAAGAATTGCTTTCAGGAGCGGACGATGATAAAACTGCACTTTTAACTATACATTCAGGAGCAGGTGGAACTGAGTCGCAAGATTGGTCAGAAATGCTTTTAAGAATGTATTCTCGTTGGGCTGAAAGGCATAATTTTAAAATATATTTGCTTGATGAACTTGAAGGTGATGGTGCGGGAATTAAATCTGCTACTTTAGAAATACAAGGTAAATTTGCTTTTGGATTACTTAAAGGAGAAAGTGGTGTTCATCGTTTGGTAAGAATTTCACCTTTTGATGCAAATGCAAGACGGCACACTTCTTTTGCTTCTGTTTATGTTTATCCTGAAATAGAAGATGATATTGAAATTGAAATTAACCCTGACGATATTGAAATGGATACTTTTCGCTCTGGTGGGAAAGGTGGACAAAACGTAAATAAAGTTGAGACTGCTGTCCGATTAAAACATATTCCAACAGGTATAGTCGTTGCTTGTCAGCAGGAAAGACACCAACTACAAAATCGTGAAAGAGCTATGAAAATGCTTAAATCAAGATTATATCAGCAAAAGAAGCAAGAAGAAGAAGCACGTAAAGCTGAGATCGAAGGTAAAAAAATGAAAATTGAATGGGGTAGCCAAATTCGCAGCTATGTATTTCAGCCTTATACTATGGTTAATGACCACCGCACAGAAATGAAAAAAACTGATGTGCTTTCTGTTATGGATGGTAACATAGATGATTTCATTAAAGCTTTCTTGCTATTAAAAGATTAATTAACTTTTTTAGAAATATATAATATATTGTGAGTTAAATATGGATTTAATTGATGGAAGATACAAGCAAAGTGGCATAGATTTGCTCGATATTGTTGAACGTTACGGTTCACCTTTGTATTTGTATGATAGTGCACTTATGATTTCTCAATTCAAAAAAATGAAATCTTCTTTTTCTGTGCAAAACCTAAAAATACATTTTGCCGCTAAAGCTTTAACAAATATTTCAGTTTTAAAAATATTCCGCAATTTAGGTGCTGGATTAGATGCTGTATCAATCCAAGAAGTTAAATTAGCATTAGAAGCAGGATTTAATCCAGGCGATATTTTGTTTACACCAAATTCAGTTTCAGTTAAAGAACTTGAAAAGGCTGTTTCTTATGGTGTGAAAATTAATATTGACAATATTGATATTCTAGAATACTTTGGGCATACTCATCCAGAGTTCCCAATATGTATTAGAATTAATCCCCACATACTAGCAGGGGGAAATTCTAATATTTCTGTTGGACATATAGATTCTAAATTTGGAATATCTATTCATCAACTGCCTTTGGTACGTAGAATTATTTCAACATTGAAAATGAATATAGAAGGAATACATATGCACACTGGCTCGGATATTTTGGATATTGATGTCTTTATGCAGGCAGCTGATATTTTATTTAATGTGGCTCGTGATTTTGATAATTTATCATACATTGATTTTGGCAGTGGCTTTAAAGTAAAGTATAAACCTGATGATTATGAAACGGATATAAATGATTTTGGTCTTGAAATGAGCAATAAATTTAATGCCTTTTGTAAAGAATACGGAAAAGATTTAACATTAATTTTTGAGCCAGGAAAATTTTTAGTAAGTGAATCAGGATTGTTCTTAGTAAAAACTAATACTATTAAACAAACTACATCAACCATATTTGCTTGTATAGATTCTGGGTTTAATCATCTCATTAGACCAATGTTTTATAATGCTTATCATGACATAACCAATATATCTAATATTGGAGGGCGTCCTAAAATTTACACCGTAGTTGGCTATATATGTGAAACCGATACTTTTGGTTGGAATAGAAAATTATCTGAAGTGCGACCAGGAGATATACTCGTTTTTAAAAACGCCGGGGCGTATGGATTTACAATGTCTTCTAATTACAACTCTCGTTATCGTCCTGCGGAAGTTCTTATTCATAATGGAAATGATTATTTAATTCGTAAACGTGAAACATTTGAAGATTTACTCAAAAACCAGTTGATTTTATCCAGTGAACTTGACGATATAAAATAATCATTTTTCACTTTCTCACTCTTCTTTAATAACAAAACCTTTCAACTTCCGAAGGTTTCAAATCCTTTGGAAGTTTTTTGTTATTCTGAGCAAAACGAAGAATCAATAAAAAGAAAGAACCTTTGGGAGTTTTTTTTATCCTATATTTTTACAAATTTCATTGGCTTCCCATTTCCAATTTTCAGTAAATATATATCTATCCGGAGAAAGGGAACGTAAATCTTTTGTAGGGAACAAATACCTTTGTTCTATCTTATTTCCGAATACATCGAAGATTTATTGATAATCAATTACACAATACTCTTTAATAACTTTACAATTAATGTAGTATTTGTTACTTTCTGCAAAACAAATAATCCCCCACTTCTGTTTCAATCTCATCATAATAAATCACATAAAATCCAACTTTGTTACCTGCAATTATTGTAGATTGCAAAAAAAATACCGAAACTTCTTATATTTAGTCTTCCATTAATGCCACATCTCTGTAAATTGATAAAGTCATACCTCCTTTATCTTGCGAAGCACCGATTTTTTCCATTTACTACAATCATGTACATTTGAAAATGATTTTTTATAGTATATCTTTAGGTGAAGGATTTCCATTTTCATCTTTTATATCTGTTAAATAATTGAAATTTAGTTTTGTTGAATTTTTGATAAATTCAACACTTGCCCCTCCGATAAAAGGGCTAACAACTGTTTGTCCGGTAAATATTCCAAGATATTGCCAACTGCTAATGATTTCCCCCCTCCATATCTTAAAGGGCTTTCAGTATATCTTTTATAACTACTTTTTGATTTTAATTTCTTCAAGAACACATTTTTTTTGGTATACATTAGTTCATTAAATAAAAAATTAACTTTATATAATTCTTCTTTGCTATTACTTATATTAATTTTTGATGTCATTGTTAATTTACGTTCAGTCTTTATTTACAAACATTTTTCCCTAATTGCAAAAATAAGAAATCCCTTCAAATTCTATTATATAAATAAAAAAAAGGCTGTCCCGCACAGAAACAACCTTTTTTGTTATTGGATAAATCAACACATATCTGAGATTATTATTTTTCGCTATTAATAAATTGTTTAGCAAAATATTTAGCAGTTAATTTTTCGCCTGTTGCTCTTTGAATCATATCGTTCCATTGATATTTTGCCCCAACAGAAAAGATTTTGTCTTTAAAGAAATCACCGACTTTGGTATTTCCAAAAAAGCTTAAATTTATTGCATCAGGACTTCCAACAACTTTATCTGCTAAATAATAATACATTTGTGAAGCAAATAATTCACCAAGCAAATAATTGTGATAGTAACAAGGACTAGTAGCAATATGGATTTTTGTAGCCCAATCAGGCATATTTCTATTTGCCGGGCGTTTAATCATTTGATATTTTTCAACTAAATCCCACCAAAGTTTATTTAAATCTTGGTCAGGATTTTCATATAATGCTTTTTCAAATCTATACATAACTTGTGCCCAACGGCTGAAAACGAGTTCTTTTAATCGCAGAATTTTTGCAGAAACTGGTGTAATTTTTTCTTTGTCTTTTGCATCAATAATTTTCATATCTTCCATCCATTGAGGATTTGTAGATAATCTTTGGAAAAATAGTGCAACTGCTTCTGTTGTAAAAATATGCGCAGGTTGTTTTAAAATCCAAGGTAAATTATCGCTTAAATATTCTTCATAAAGAGCATGTCCATTTTCGTGTAACATAGTTCCCATCCAATCTTCGTTTGGTTTGATGTTACATAAAACTCTAATATCTTTTGTAATTCTGTTAATATCGATGCAAAAAGCGTGTTGATTTTTATTTTTCCTTTCGAATAAATCACTATGAGCAACAATTTTGTCTATAGGCATATTTAGTCCTTGGTAATACTCTTCTGCTAATTTAACAACATCTTTATTCTTATAGTATTTATCTAAGTCAACGCTGTAAATTTTGGGTGCTTCTTGGAAAAATCTATTTTGATAATGCCAAGGCATCAAATCAGCAGGTTTAATTTTCAAACGATTTGCAAGGACCGAATCCATCTCTTTTTTAAGAGAAACAAAAGTACCACTTGTTAAATTATCTAATTCATCAAATAAAGCAGAAATTTCTTTTGGGTCTTGTCCGCTTAAAGTCAAAGACATTTCGTGAAAATTATTGAAACCTAAACTTTTAGCAAGTTTATTTCTTAATTTTACTAATTTTAAAATATCGTCAGCAACAACTGGTCCAATTTTCTTTTGTTCTGTCCAAACACCTTCTAATTCAGCTAAATTAGTAGAAGTTTTCAAGACATTTTCTACATCATTATCAGAAAGTTCTTTCCCATTGTATTTTGCTCTGAAATTAGAAAATTTTTGTTCAATTTGAGAAGTTAAAACTGAAATTTCATTTAAAAGTGTTGTATCAGTTTGTTTACCAAGCATTGCATCGTACAAATTAATCATTTCCTGTTGCAACATAGAATCTTGCACAAGATCTGATTCTTTAATTTTTTTAAGTTCTGCAAAAACTTTTGGATTAGAAAGAATTTTGTTCATTTCCATATCATATTTTGAGAACTTTGCCCAATTGGAATCATTTGAGTAATTTGCCGCATTCCAATATGCTAAATTGGCTTCTGCTTCAACAGGTTGATATTCTTTGACAAAATTGTCAATTAATATTTGTAATTGCTGTTCCATTTTTTTTACTTCCTCCTGATTTGCTGATGGACCTTTCTTTTCGTTTGAACAGGATATCAATACAAAAATTGATAAAACAAAAATTAAGATGCTTAAATTTTTCATTAAATAACTCCTAATAAAAAAACAAATATAAAAAAACAAAATTATCATTTATTTTGAAAATTTAAATATTAACAAATTAAATATTAAATAAAAATATGACAATATGTTTTAATAAGAAAGTATTTTGGGATATTTATTATTGTATAGATTATTTTGGCTACAACTAAAAAAATTTTGTTAAACTAAAATATTGATTATTATTCATTCGTCGATAAATTAAAATTTTAATTTATTTAATAAAAACAATGAGGTAATAAAAATGAAAAACTTATTAAAAGTCTCTTTCGTTCTTTTGTTTGTGAATTTATTGCTTTTCTCGGATGCGTATTCTGCACCCCAGAACAAAAATATAGTAACAGAAAAAATAAGAACTTCTGCTGTGTGTGGAATGTGCAAGGATAGAATAGAAAAAAATCTAAAAAATGTTAATGGAATTGTAGAATCAAATTTAAACGTAGATACCAAAGTTTTAACAGTAAAATTTGATAAAACATTGACTTCACTTACGGCAATTCGTACAAAGTTAAATGACCTTGGTTACGATGCAGACACCACAAAACGCGATGTTAGAGCATACAAAAAATTGCCTGCATGTTGTAAAGATGGGAAATACTAATAAAACAAAAATAAATTAATTGTCAATTTTATTAACTGCTCCGGCTCCTACAATCTTTTTAACAAGTTTTGGGGAGCCTTTATATTTCACATCGCCTGCACCAAAAATCTTAACTAATAAAAAAGTATTAGATTGAAGAAGAACATCGCCTGCACCAGAAATTTCAACTTTTGCACTATCAACAGCAAAGTCTTTAAACTTAACATCACCTGCGCCACTAATTCTAATTGATAAATTGCCCCCTGTACCTTTGTTGATTCGTGCATCGCCTGAACCTGAAAGGTCCACCATTAAATTTGGACAATTTAGTTCTTCAAAATAAACATCGCTGGCTCCATTGCCCTCAATTTGCAAATAATTAAAAGAAATTTTAGAATTTGCAATTATTTTCCCTGCACCGTTAATTGTTAATTCTTTTAAATTTGGTATTGTTAAATATGCTCTTTTAATTTTACTACACAAACTTTTTGTCTCTGTAATTTGTAATTCTCTATCAACAACTTCTGTATGAATGTATTTGGCTAAATTATCGTCCACTTCAATTTGCAATAAAGTAGAATCGCCTTGCTTTAAGTACAAATCTAAACCGCCATCAATGGAAAGTCTATCAAAATCTGCAACTTTTCTTTCTTCTCTTAAAATCTCTCCTGACCCATCTAAACAATTTACAGAAGTTAAAAAGCAAGAGTTCATTGTAAAAGTAAGTGGTAAAATAATAAATATGTATAAATATTTTTTCATTTAATTCGCCTTTTTCTTTAATTTTACGAATTATAAATTTAAATGTTTCAAATTAAAAAGAATTTTATGAAAAAATTTGGATTTACCATACTTATTTTTCTTGCTCTTATTTTAAACCTTCAATCTTCGGAAAAAAATGTATCAAACTCTGGAGCATCACAAGCAAAAGTATCACAATATACATCTGATACATTTGATAAAATAGTTAATATTGCAAATAAAGAACACTGGAATACACTTCCAATAGGAGAAATAGTTGCCAAAGTTGGGACACAATTTATAAATACTATGTACTTGGGACACACTTTGGAAAAAGAACCTGAACGATGTGTATTAGACTTAGAAGGTTTGGATTGCGTTACTTTTTTTGAAAGCTCATTAGATATAGCAAGAGCGATTAAATTAAAAGAAGCAACAATTGACGAAGTAATTAAACAAATTACCTTTACTCGTTATCGGTTTGGACAACTAACTGATTACACTTCCCGTTTGCATTATACTTCCGATTGGTTTTATGATAATATGAAAAAAGGTGTTGTTGAAGATATTACCAAAATGCTTGGTGGTACTGCGATTAATTTTAATCTATATTATATGTCTGAATATTACCAGCGATACAACCAATTAAAAAATAACCCTGATTTTGTAAAAACAATCAAATCAATTGAGCAGGATATAAATTATCGCACATATTATTATATCCCCAGTAAGCAAATTCAAAATATTGAAAGTTTACTGCAAGATGGTGATATTGTTGGGTTAATGATTAATACTAATGGATTAGATTATTCTCACACAGGTTTAATCTGTAAAGAAAAAGATGGATTAGCACGTTTTATGCATGCTTCATTTGTAAAACATAAAGTGGTCTTGGATACTACTATTTCTGAATATGTATCACGAAACTCCAGTATTGTTGGTGTTACATTTGTTCGTCCATTAAAGCCTACTAAATAGTTAAATAATGAAAATTGCTATAATAGGTTCAGGGATTGCGGGAATTTCAGCGGTTGTTAATTTGGTAAATTTACCTAACGTTGAAATTACTCTTTTTGAAGCTACCCAAAAAGTTGGTGGTCGTATATTTTCATTCCAAGAACCTATAACCAAAGATTTTATTGATAATGGCAAACATATTATGGTAGGTGCTTACCAGAACTTCTTTGCATTGTTAAATCAATTAGGAACTTACCATTTCCTTGAATTCCAAAAATACTTAAACGTTAAACTAATAAGCAAAAATAACTGCGATATCTTTAAAAGTGGTGCTTTGGGAAAATTCTCTCAATTTATTTCATTGCTTTCAATGAAGAATTTGAGCTTGAAAGATAAAATTGCTTTATTAAATTTTATTAAAAATATTTCTCACATTAAATCAAACAACAAAACAGTTGCTGAAATTTTATTGGAAAATGGTCAATCTCAAAATATAACGACAAATTTTTGGGAACCAATAACATTAGCAACAATGAATACTAAAATTGAATATGCTTCTGCTGATATTTTTTTGAATATATTAAACAAAGTTTTCTTTTCTGATAAAAACTCACAAAAATTAGTTTTTTCTAAAATTCCTTTACTTGAATTGTTAAATTTAAATAATATTATTTCTAAAAAAAATTTAAAAGTTTTATTATCAAAAAAAATAGAAAAAATTAGCCAAACTCAAGAAAGCAAATATATGCTTTTTACAAAAGAAGAATACTTCGGAAATTTTGATTCAGTAATCTTTGCCATTGCTCCATTACATTTATTTTCTATATTAAAAAATTCTAAATTACAAATAGAAAATAAAATAGAAAATCTTAAAAAAAATTTAGAAAATATAAAGTATTCTCCTATTATATCGTTGTATTTATGGTCTGGCAATGAATTTATGAAAGATGATTTTTCTGGAATGCTCGGTACTGAGTTTCACTGGATATTTAAAGAAAAATCAAGACAAAACTTTTTATACACACTTACAAAAAGCAGTGCAGAAGGCATAGTCAATCGTTCAAAACAAGAAATAATCGATATTGCATATAAAGATTTACAAAGTATTTTCAAAGAATTTCAAGTAAATAAAATTTATTATAATAGATTAATAATTGAGAAACAAGCAACAGTGATTATTTCACCTGAAATGCAATCTATGAGGCAAGAACAAAGATTAATCAAGGGAATATATATATCAGGAGATTGGACTGCAACAGATTTACCAGCAACAATAGAATCAGCCGCTTTTAGTGGTAAAAAAGCGGCTGATTTTCTAAAATATGATTATCAGATATAAATTATCCAATACTTTTATCGTAAAGCATATATTTTTTATAAATCTGACCTTTCATTGCTTGTTGCAGTGCGTTATTCATATCAGCGTTAATTGATAAAATCCAAGACGCTTCACCTTGTGTAATACCACGTTTACGACCACGCTCGCCAATTTCATAATAAAGAACTGCATCAGCCCCAGTTTTACGAAATTCAGGTAAAATACCAAGTGTAATTATTCTTAGTGTTTTTATTTTCTTTGATTTTGTAAAAAGATGCCAAGCTGCACCAAGTAATGAACCGCTTTTGTTATGGATTAAGACTTCATTAATATCCGGTAAAGCTAACGCAAAACCTGCTGTTTTACCATTAACTTCAACAAGCAAAACTAAATTAGGGTCGGCAATTTGAACTAAATCATCTGCTAAAAAATTAAATTCCTCTTCGGTTGCTTTAACAAATCCCCAATTTTTTTGCCACGCACCATTGTAAAGTCCTTTAACTATTTGAACATCCTCCATCAATTTCTTTTTGTTTTTGAAATCTAAACTTCTAACAGTGATCTTGTATCTTTCACGTACAATTTTTTGCATACGAACTAATTTCTCACTCTGATAGTTATCCATTTTTAAGATATAGGCATATAAAAGCATTGCATCGGAAAAACCATAATTTTTAATTAAATCAATATAATAAGGTGGATTGTATTTCATTAAAGCAACTGGTGGAGCATCAAATCCTTCTATCAATAATCCACATTCATCATTTAAACTGGGGTCCACCGGACCACGCATTGTATCTAATCCTCGTTCAAGCAACCAATTTTTACAAGCATCAAATAATTTATTGGCAACTTCCTGCTCATTAACACATTCAAAGAAACCAAAAAATCCAACTTTATCATTATGTGTTTTGTTGTGATTATCGTTTTTAACCGCGGCAATACGACCCACTATTTCGCCATCTTTATAAGCAAGAAATTCTTGTAATTCTGAGTGCATATAAAATGGATTTTTCGCTCGGTCTAAAAGCTTTTTCCTATCGGCAATTATTGGCGGAACAAAATTTTTATCGCCTTTGTAAAATAACCATTGCGATTTAATGAATTTCATTAAATCTTGCTTTGTTTCTACTTTCTTTATTTCGATACTCATAATATTAATACTTTAAATTGAACAAGAAAATTTTTATTGAAATCTTGCAAAGAAATCTATAAAATATGATAAAACAAAGTTACGAAAAAAAACTTTCTATGTACAGATTTATGAATTATTTTCAATATCTTTTTTATAAAAACGTTGAAAATGAGTTTTAAATTAATAATTAATGAAAATATTTAATTTTATGCTGTAAAAAATCATTTTATTTGATAAATATATAAAGGAGTAATTTGAAGTATTAATTACGAGTTAGAGTGAATAATTAAATTAAATTAATATAATCGCATTTTTTTTTATAATTTTGTGTTACAAAAACAAGTTTAAATTGTTATTATATTATATGAATTTGCTAATATTAAACAATGAATAAAAAAAGTAAACTAAATATTAAACAAAAAACCAAAGAACAAATTATTAAGCCAATATTTTTGAGTTTAATATTTTTAGTTTTACAGTTTTATTTAATTAGCTGTAATTTATGCCCTAATAATCCATCTAATGGAACAATCGGAGGTTCCGACGCAATTTATTTATCATTTATTCCATTAAATTCGAACCTGTCAATGATTTATCGGATGAATTACTCTTCGTTTGCTTTTGAACAGCTAGTACAAAATGGCTCTTTGTATTCTACACCAGCCAAAAATGGGAATTTTGCTTTTATAAGAATTGATTCAACTGACAATAAGGCAGTTTTAATGATTGGAAATCTTGCTAATTCGTCCATAAATACTATTGAAAAGGAAAATAAAGATTTTTCAATTTATTACCCACAAATATCATCAAATGGCGATAAAATTGCTTTTCTTGGTGGAAATAATCAAATATTAATCTGGGTAAATGATTTAACTAATAATTCCTCTTATATGGATAAAATTTCAAATAACTCTTTTGATAATGCTATTCCACATTTTTCACCTGATGGGACAAAATTAGTTTTTTTAGAAAATCAAGGCGATTCAACTATTAATTTGAAAATCATTGAAAGCGATAAACCTGATAATGTGCTTTTACAAAAGCAATTTAATAATGTCGGATTAATAGATGGAATTGAAAACTATATTTCTTTTGATGCAACAGGGAGTAAGATTTTTTTTGTAACAGCAAACGATACGAATTATTTTTTTAATTTAATGAGTATAGACGGAACTTCTTTGAGGAAAATTCCTATCAACAAAAAGAACTTTGGCATAAAAATAGCACAGTTATCACCATTAGGCAATTTTGTAGGTATTACTTCCTCTGATGGTAATTTCTGGACAATAAACATTGAAAGCGATGACCTTTATTTTAATAAAATAACTAATGTAAGCCCTTGTGAGCAGTTTATATATTTTGATTGGTCTGCTTCGGGCGACAAAGTTATCGCCCAAAAATTTAACTGTGAAGATAAAAATAACGTAAGTTCGGATATTTATATTATTGAATTAACTAATCAAGACAAGTTATTAAAAAATAAAAATATGTTTGTAATTTCTAATAATGTTCAACGTGCATTTTGGGGTAACTAAAATAAATTATGTTCGAAAATTGGGGTAAATATAGCGATACTGAACTTTTTACTATGATACATGATAACCATAGCAATAAGGATAAAGCTTTTGCCGAAATTTATCACCGTTATTCAGATAAAATTTTTAGTTATTGTTTAAAAATATTAGGCAATTATGACGATGCAAAAGATATATTTCAAGAAACGTTTATTAAATTTTACAATAAAATACAAGAAACAAAATTAAGTGGAAGCTTAAGCGGTTTGCTTTTTACATTTGCGAGAAATGAATCTCTGAATTACTCTAAGAAAAAAAATAGGTTCGTAGAATTAAAAGAAAAGTATTTACCAAAATACTTTGATAACCTTGAATCAGGAGAAATGATTGAAATGCTTGCTCGTGCTTTGGATTTGCTGCCTTTTATTCAAAAAGAAGCTTTTGTTTTAAGGCACTATCAAGGTCTAAGCTATGAAGAAATTTCCAAAATATGCTTTGTAGACCAAGCAACTGTTAGAAATAGAGTAAAACGAGCTATCCAAAGCTTACAAAATATATTAAAACCAATTTTTGAAGAACCACAAATTAATACGAAAAAAAAGGTAAGAAAAGATGAATAGAGAAGATTTATTATTTGACTATTTTGAAAATGGATTAGACCCTTATGAGGAAGATATTTTATTCCAACAATTAAATATCGATGAATCTTTACGAAAGCAATTTTATCAACAGATGAAAATACGTTTGTTAACTCGTGAAGATACTATGCATATTAAAGCACCTTTTGAAGCAACTCAAAATATTTTTAATACAATTGGTATCAGTAAAAAAGTTTTTCAAACACAAAAATTTCAAAGAAACTTCTTGACTTTTATCCAATCTAAAAAAGTCCGTATATCTTCGGCTTTAATTGTAATCGCTTTATTGATTGCTTTGCCTGCTTTTTATCTTATTGAGAATTATGCCGCAAATAAATTTAATTCTTCAAATGCTAACATTGAAACAAGTGCAAACTCTTTATCTAAAAATGAACAAAATTATCCTACTGTTTCTTCCAATGAAGATAATACAAGTGAAAATAATGCAAGCCATTCTACTTTAAATCAGAGTAACTCTTTCTTGGCTCAAACTGCAAATACAGCAATATTGTTGAATTCTTTAGAAGATAAACTTAATTCAATTTATTCAAAGAAATTAAACAAAATAAATTCTGTTTATACAAATAAATTGAAACAATTGCAAAACTTGTTATCTAATAATCAAAATAATTTAGCCACTAACTTAAATAATTCTAATAATGATTTATTGAATTTATCAAATAATACCGATAGAGAAATTCAATCTACCGCTAATTTACCATTTAACCAAAGAAGTAATAATATCTTAATGAATAATAAACAAAACAATTATTTTAATTATCGAGAACCAGTTGCAATAGATTTATTTTCTTTAATTAGTGATTTATTACCAAAATCATATTTATTGGAATTGAATTTAACAGGGATTAATTCAAATTATGCTTATCCTAATGTTGCATTGAATAACTCTTCCCCAATTCAATATACTTACAATATCACGGCTTACTATGCTATCAATGAAAACCATAAATTAGGTGTTTCATACGGAAAAGAGCAATTCCCTCAGCAATTCAATAGAAATATTGATGGGAAAAATTACCAACAAATCCAAAATCCATACTTAAACTACTATGGTGTAGATTATAAGTACATACCAACCGAAATATTTTCTCAATCTTACGTATTACCTTATATTAATTTGTTAGGAGGTGCCACAACTGTTGGACCTCTTGCAAAATTACAATTAGGAGGTGAAATTAGTATTTTTAAAAGATTAGCACTAACTGTCGGTATTGAAAATTCATTGCTGTTTTATAATGTGGACAATATTATTTATTCTACAAATAAAGTTAATTTTGTATATGGAATTAACTTGAAATTCTGATGTATAAAAATATTGCTTTGCTTTTTTTATTTCTTTTGATTTCTTGTGAGTGTCCCCCACAAATTGATACAAGTAAAGAAATTATTCCTAATGAACATTCTTACTGTATTTTTTTCAACATTAATTCCGATTATAAAGTATTTTCAGTAAATTCAAATAAAATTGAAATCGTAAATTCTGTAAATTTTGCAAACACTTCTAATAAAAATTATTACAAATTCCCTGATAATTACGCAAATTTACTACTCTTCAGTAATAATATTCCAATTTTCAATACTTTAATTTATACACAAAAATCTCATTACTACACATTTTTCTTTTATAAATTTGAAGAACATTCTTCTTATTTATTTGTTGAAGATGCTTTCCCTGATTCTTTGCAAAATTCATATATTAGGTTCTTAAATTTTAACTCAAACCAATCTGTAAATTTTGAAATCGCAAGTAGTTTGCCCCAACCGATAGATGTGTTTGTCAATATGAACGATTATACTAAATTAATACCAATGCTTGAAGGAAATATTGCTATTTCAATAATCAATCCTGCAAGTCAAAATTTAATAGCTAAATATGACAATATTAATTTAAAGCAAAATTCAATAACCAACATAGTATATACGGGAGATTCTACAAATTACAATGTATATATTCTTAAATCAAACAAACAATAATGTAACTTTTTGAATAGTTAAAATGTCCTTATAAGAAAACATGAATCCAATAATTAATAAATTATTCAAAATTTATTAATTATTGACAATTCACACTTAATTTTGTAAATTAAAATAATTTTTGTAAATTAAAAAAAAGGTAAGAAGATGAAAAGAATATTTGGTATATTACTCTTTTTGTTATTAGGTGCAGTAGCCTTTCAAAGTTTTCAATGTAGTTCAAGAGAATTAACAACAGCTAAGGTAGCTTTTTCACATCAAGATTACGATAAAGCAATTGATTTTGCACAACAGGAAATAACGAAGAATCCAGAAAATGGTGAAGCGTATATGTTGATTGCAGATTCATATATGATGAAAGGAAATACAAAACTTGCCGCTGAATATGCATTAAAAGCAGAAAAAATTATTGGCGACCAAAATCCACAACTTTCTCAAAGACCAAAACTATTAATTAATAAAATATGGGTTGAATCTTATAATATGGGAGTTGATAACTTTAATAAATATTTTAGTACAAAAAATAATAAATTTCTGGATTCAGCAATACGTTATTTTGAAATTGGGAAAAGCGTTCGCCCATCAATGCTCGATTTTTACGCACTTTCCGGACAAGCTTATGAAACACGTGGCGATTCAATTGCCGCTTTAGTTGAATATAAATCTTATCTCGAGAAAGCACAAAAAGATTTAGATATTTTTAAAAACAATAACTTTTATATCGGTATTCCAAGAATAGATGTTATTAAAAAATTAGGGAAACCTGAACTTACTAATGGATTTTCTGGTACACAAGGTGATTCTTTGATTACAGATTTGTTTAAAGTTGATGGTAAGGAATTATACGTATTTTACAAAGATAATAAAAAGGATTTAAATTTCGAATTGCAAGGATTAAGATATGACCCACCTGCAAACTGGTTGCCTAATGAACAATCTCAATGGGTTAATTTTAACACAGCCCCAATTGCCGCTCTATCACAAATGACTTATGCAAAACATAAATATGAAGATGCTTTAACTTATTTGAAATTACTTGGAACTCTTGAACCTTCAAATACTAACGCAAATGCCTTTTTAGTACAAGTTTATCAAGATATGGGGCAAAATGACAAAGCTTATTCTTATATTCAAGAATTAATTAAATCTAACCCTAAAAATAAATTTTATTTGGTACAACTTGGCGACTTATATCAATTAGATAAAAAATATGAACCTGCAATCGAAGCCTATAAAAAAGCTTTGGATATTGACCCTACATTTGAACCTGCCCTAAGAAATATTGCCTCCGCTTATAAAAATAAAGCCAGTGTTAAACAAAATGAAATTAAATTAAAATTAGATGCTGATAAAAATTATAAACCTAATCCTGATGAATATTTCCCAGACCTTAAAGAATCTGCAAAATATTTCGAAGAAGTTTCAAAAACTAATAAATATAAAAATGATTATAAAGTTTATTCTGAACTTGCAAATATTTACTACGTGCTTAATGATAAAGATAAATTAACTGATGTTGTTTCAAAATTAGAAACTCTTCGAGACCAAATACCCACTGAAGATTTGCAAAATTATTATGTGGAAATGGTAAAAGTTTATAGTCAGTATGTGAAAAATTCAGAAAAATTAAAAGAATATCAAAGCAAAATTAAATAATTTTTTTATTAAATAATTGGAGAAAAATATGGGTTTAGAACAAAATAAGCCACAAGGACAGCCTCAACAAATCAATTTAGAATTAGGAGAAAAAGAAGCGGAAGGCATTTATTCTAATTTAGCAATAATTTCTCATTCAAACGCTGAATTTGTAATCGATTTTACAAGATTATTGCCTGGTGTGCCAAAAGCAAAGGTGTTTTCAAGAATTATTATGTCTCCAATTCATGCTAAATTATTTTTAAATGCTTTGAATGAAAACATCAGAAAATTTGAAAGCCAAAATGGTGAAATACGAGTCGAACCAGGACAAGGTCCAATGGGGAATTTCCCTGGATTTCCTCCAAGTGGAACTATTACAAATTGAAATTAGTAGACACTTAAAAATTTAGCACAAAACAAAAGCCTTCACCTTCGCAGAGATGGAGGTTTTTTGTTAATCAGTTTATAAAAAATGAGGTGCCGAAAGAAAATATTGAGAATTAAAGAATATATAGTAATTAAAATTTAAAGAAATTTAAGCTATAACCTATTGAAATACCAGCCCAAATTTGGAATTTTCTTAATTCATTATCAACATCAGTCCCAACTTGCAACATTACAGGCCAAGGATATTTATTTAAATGCAAGGATATGAAGGTAGAATAATTTATTTCTACATCTTATTTAATAAATGATAAACCTACTTTACAAGGAAAAATATCAATTTTTTCCCAAACTTTGCCGACCACATAAGGCTCTTTGTTAAGCCACTCGTCTAAATCTTTTCTTGACGGAAAGTCAACAATATATACTGAACCATTCATATTACCTTCAATACCAAGTAAAGCAACCCCATATAAAGCCTTACCTTCTATAATCATTTTATCACTTAGAGCAATATGCTCTTCACGTGCTTTCATACGTCTATTTAAAGCATCCCTATCTTCATAGTCTTTGGCTATAATTATGTAGTGCATAATATTTTAAATTAGTAATTAAAAGGTTTACATTATATATTAATTTTTTCTTGCTCTTATTATCAAATTTTATTCCCTATTGCTGTATGTTCAGACTTTATTTTAAATCAATTTTTTTGCTAATGCAAAAGTATTTTTTATTGATTTTTACCTCTATATATATATTCCATAAATGGTTGCAAAATTATACCTTTTTCAAGGATTATATCAGCAATACTCTCGGATAGGGCTACCTTTTTGTCTAATGGACACAATGGAGTAAAGTCTTTTTGTTTTAAAATTTCAATTGCTGGATGATTTAGGTCAAAACCTTTGGGTGCTTTTTTCAATTTTTCACCTTCATACATCTGCGGAAAATGCTTTTTGAAATTTGAATCATTAATAATTTGTTCAAGTTCTTCCCAATTATCCGAAATATAAGTTCTTACATTAAAAAGTGCTTGTGCATCTGGCATATGAAGCCCACCTGCAATAAAACATTCACTTTCTTCAATATGAAAATATAGACCCATTGAAATATCGTTATATTTCATAAAATTTGGCTTAAAAAGAAAATATATGCCTAAATTTGTTTTATATGGTGATTTATCAGAACTAAAACGGATATCTCGGTTTATTCTAAAAAGAGATTTCTTTTCATCAGCATAATATGGTAAATTTAAAGCAGAAAATCTATCTCTCATTTCACTAACCAAAATCTTGGAAATCACCTTGATTTTTTCGTATCTATATTTGTTTTCAGCAAACCATTCTTTATTGTTGTTTGCTTTCAATTCTTTATAAAAATTAAAGGTTGCCTCTTCAAAACCACAAAATTCTTGCAAAATCTTGTTATTTTTATTCATATTAGCCAATTTATTAAAAATCAAAAAAACGGCAGTAAATATTTAATATTTTATTTGCTCCATATAAAATAAGCATATAAAAAAAAACAGATAAATTACAACTTTCTATGCATAAGTGCTGAACTTATAAAATACTAAAAGTCAAATTGAAAATATACGCTTTGTTAGCAATTTTGTTTATTGTTTTGCTTTAAAAACAACCGAAGTTATTAATTCAATCAAGAAACCATATATTGCGCCCAAAACAATAGTTGATACCATCAACATCGTATGTGTAAATTCTGAACTTTCTGGACCTAACATAGCACCAAATCCAGAAGGCACACTAAATATTAATCCCATTATTATTCCATGCAATGACCAATGTTTTAAAGTAAAACGACTAATTCCGATTGCAACTCCGATTAATGTTCGCCCTGAAATAATACTAATTGCTAAAATTGTTGATATTTCATTATGTCCACTTGCAGAAAGTCCGTAGCAAACAAAACCAAAAACAATTCCTAATAAAGTACTAATAATCAATCTTTTCATAAAACACCCCTTTACTTTTTATTAAATTATTAAATTATTTGTATAAAAATTATTTCCATAAAAACTCACTAAAACGATCTAAAGCGATTTTGTTCTCAAAATATTTATTCTTTATTGCCTTTTAAAGACCTGCCACCCGATATATCCCAGAATTTATTGAAAAACGAATTGAACTTTTCGAGTACCGATTCTCTTTTCTTTGTACGGTCGCCCGTTGGTGTAAACCTTGAAACAGGTGGCAGAACTTTGCTTAATGCTGTGCCTGTCGATTGTACATAACCGTCACGAAAAGCATTTGTTATAAACTTGTATGTTTCTTCTCTATCCAAATTTTCGTCGTTGATAATTTGGTCTAATTCTTCTACTTCCTTAGCGTCAACAAATGAATGCCAATCATCATCCACATTGGTTGAAGGAGTCAACGAACAAATAAATTGGTCGATAAGTTCTTTTTTATTGCGGAGTTCCACACTAGAATCAATGGCTTTGCTGATACTGACAACAATTTCCATATCTTTTAAATGCCCTTCGTGGTATTTCTTAATGAGTGTAAGGATATAATCAATGTTAATTTCGACCTGTTTAATCAGTTCCATCTCAAAGACTATATCATCGTTTACATTTTCATTTTCGCCCTTACTTTTATCACGGAAAAAGTGGTAAAGGTTGATATATATGCTATGATAATCCTGTATATCTCTTTCCGAAAGTATTTCATTGCCTGAAAATTCATCAAATGTAGAAAGTATATTTTTTGCTTTCAGAATGGCACTGTAAAGTTTGATAAAATCTTTTTGGTTTTGTTCTCCAATAATTGGCTCACCAACAGGAAATTTTTCTTGTAATTCGTTTACCAAATCGACATAGCCCTGCACTGAGCTTGTCGAAGTGCTATAGCCATTGTAATATTCATCGTAAGTTTTGAGCAAAACTACTCCTCTGGCTTCTTTGTCGCCAAATAGTGCAATACTCTCGTCGGTGGCTTTTTCGAGGTTGCGGAAACAAACAATATTACCAAAGGTCTTTACCGTGTTAAGAATTCGGTTTGTGCGTGAATAGGCTTGTAAAAGTCCATGCAAACGCAGGTTTTTATCTACCCAAAGCGTATTCAAAGTAGTGGCATCAAAACCAGTAAGGAACATATTGACCACTATCAACAAGTCTATCTCACGGTCTTTTACCCGTTGCGATACATCTTTGTAATAGTTTTGAAATTTATCGCTCGAAGTATCGTAATTGGTTTTAAACAGATTGTTATAATCCTGTATTGCCAATTCAAGAAAATCTCGTGAGCTTGGGTCTAAAAGGCTGGTATCTTCGAGGTTTTCATCATCAATAATACCGTCCTCGGGATCGTTTTCATTTACGCCAAAACTGTATATGATGGCAACTTTAAGTTGTTTATCGCTTGGCAATCCCATCATTTGTTTTTGAAACTCGGTGTAATACTTCTTGGCTACCTCGATAGACGAAACGGCAAAAATGGAATTAAAACCAGCCAATCGACGGTCTTTTAATTGGTAGAAGCTATTGCGTTTTGTTTTCTGGTCGAAATGTTCCCGAATATACTTCACAATATTGCTTAGTCGCTCCGGTGCTGATAATGCCCGTTCACGGTCAATGTCCCACACTTTTTTGTCTTCTATGTTTTCCTGTTCCTTCATAGTGCTGATATAGTCAATACGGAACGGAAGTACATTTTTATCGATAATAGCATCGACAATGGTATAAGTGTGCAATTTTGCACCAAACGCCTGTTCAGTAGTGGTTAGTGATAAGTGTTTAGTGCTAGGTTGTGAATTTTGAGCAAAAATCGGCGTACCTGTAAAGCCGAAGAGGTGATATTTTTTGAAAGTTTTAGTAATGGCAGTGTGCATGTCGCCAAACTGTGAGCGGTGGCACTCGTCGAAAATTATAACACAATGCAAATTCTGAACCACTGATTTTTGTGTTTGATTTGATTTTGTTGATTTTACGTAGTTTGTAAGTTTTTGAATTGTTGTAATTACTATTTTGCAATTGGGGTCATTGAGTTGTTTTGTAAGGTGTGCGGTGTTGGTATTGCTGTTTGCAGCACCTTTCTCAAACTTGTCGTATTCTTTCATGGTTTGATAGTCGAGGTCTTTTCTATCCACCACAAACAGTACTTTGTCGATAAACGGTAATTTGCTTGCTAATTGAGCGGTTTTAAACGAAGTAAGCGTTTTACCGCTTCCGGTGGTGTGCCAGATATAACCACCACCATCAATAGTTCCGTAAGTTTTGTAATTGTTTGAAACATTAATTTGCGATAAAATTCGCTCGGTAGCTACAATTTGGTAAGGTCGCATTGCCAACAGTAATTTTTCGGAAGTGAAAACACAGTATTTTGTAAGCAGATTGAGCAGAGTATGTTTGGCAAAAAAGGTTCGCCCAAAATCCATTAAATCAACAATCGGGCGGTTATTGGCATCAGCCCACCACGAAGTAAATTCAAAACTGTTGCTGGTGCGTTTACCTTTTTTTACAGCACTATCGCCCAACTCCCTGATATGCGTAAAGCGGGTGGTATTGCTGTAATATTTGGTGTAAGTGCCGTTTGAAATTACAAAAAGTTGCACATACTCAAACAAACCACAGCTAGCCCAAAACGACTCTCGGTTGTAGCGGTTTATCTGATTAAATGCCTCTTTAATGTCAACGCCACGTTTTTTAAGCTCGATATGTACCAATGGTAAACCGTTTACCAATACCGTAACATCATATCTATTAGTGTATAGTGGTGAGTTGTTAGTGGTTAATTCATTATCACTATCCACTGACCGTTTATCGCTGTTCACTGTGTATTGGTTGATTACCTGAAGCCGGTTGTTATGAATGTTTTGTTTGTCTATCAAATAAATATTCTTTACTGTTCCATCGTCTCGGGTAAGTAGTTGGATATGGTCTTCCTGTATAATGGTTGTTTTTTCCTTAATGCCATTGTTTTGGTTGGCAATTTTGCCTTTGAAAAACTGCTCCCATTCCTTATCCGTAAATTGGTAATCGTTCAAAATTTCCAATTGCCGCCGCAAATTGGCAATCAGTTCGGTTTCCGAAGTAATTGACAAATAATCGTAAGCCTGCGACCGAAGCTGTTCAATAAATGCTTTTTCAAGGTCTGCCTCACTCTGGAAAGCAGTTTCCCTGAGGTAGAGCGGTTGATATTCGGCTACTACCGTACTTTCGGAGGTTTCTGTGATTATGTTGTAATGTGTCATAATTGTTTTCTCAATTTATCGATTTCCCAATTTTTGGGGTTTGTTAAAATATAATTTGCAATACGTTGGTGTTCGTTAGCGCTGCGGATAATGTGTTCGTAATAATTGCGTTGCCATAATTTGCCACGGAATGGTTGCCAATTCAAATTTTTCACCCCACGTATATATTCGTTCGTGGTCATTGTTTTGAACCATTGTACCACCAAATGTAGGGGCGAACCTACGTGTTCGCCCAAAATCGTATGGGCAGACCTATGTGTCTGCCCATCATCATTTGCATTTAATTGAACATCATCATTTGCATTTAATTGAACATTGTCATTTGCATTTAATTGAACATCATCATTTGCATTTAATTGAACATTGTCATTTGCATTTAATTGAACATCATCATTTGCATTTAATTGCCCATCATCATTTGCATCAAATTGCCCATCGTCATTTGCATTTAATTGCCCATCGTCATTTGCATTTAATTGAACATTGGCATTTGCATTTAATTGAACATCATCATTTGCATTTAATTGAACATTGGCATTTGCATTTAATTGAACATCGTCATTTGCATTTAATTGAACATTGGCATTTGCATTTAATTGAACATTGGCATTTGCATTTAATTGAACATTGTCATTTGCATTTAATTGAACATTGTCATTTGCATTTAATTGAACATTGGCATTTGCATTTAATTGAACATTGGCATTTGCATTTAATTGAACATTGGCATTTGCATTTAATTGAACATTGGCATTTGCATTGGGGCAGACACGCAGGTCTGCCCCTACCGAAACCGACACCGGTACCGATAACGACACCGGTACCGATAACGACGGCACCGATAACAACGATACCGATACCGGCACCGTACCAACGTTTTTGATAATACAATGGAAATGGTTTGGCATTACAATCATTTCGCCACATTGTATGTCGGGAAATTTATTCATCAATTCCCAATACCATTTTGTTACCATTTGCCCGACATCGTTCAATTTCATTTCACCATTTTCGATATTCCCAAACCGGCAAATTCTATCCTGACAACAAATTGTGATAAAATACAATCCCGATTGCGAATAATCGTAATTTTTCAACCGGATCGACCGGCGGTGGTGTATGTTGGGTTTGTAATTATTCATTGTCTGCCGGTTTAAATTCCAATAATTTTCCTCTGTAATATTCGTATTGTTTGCGGCGACCGTCTATTTCGGCAGGTAACCCAATCGAAATATCGTTTACTAAAGCATCAAATTTATCTAATATACTCACAATTTTTTCCTGCTCTTCGATTGATGGGATTGGGATTTGAAAAGTTGGTAAACTACCACTTCTTAATCTTGTAACTTTTGCTCCCTGAGCGTATTTCTTTTTAAATTCTAAAAATCTATTAGTTTGTAGTAGGTATCCAATGAATTTTGGATTTTGATTATGTCGAAAAGCAAATGAATCTCCGCTTATACAAATATCTTCATTCCCTAACCATACAACTGCCTTACATACGTCTTCTACGTTTTCACTAACACCAGCAATAACTAAATCACCTTTTTTTGCCTTTCTTAATTTCTTCGCCAATTCAGGTGAAACAAAAGTTTTTGTTTTATCGGTAGCGAAACCATAATAAGTATAAATCTGTCCATAATGAATGCACCCTATGCCACTTTCAGTAAAATCACTTTTTTGCAAACCACTACCCCTGATAAACTCACCAATTTCACCAAGTGTTTTCCATTCCACTTCTTGGCCTTCAAAGCTTAACAACTGGTTTCGGTAATAATTGTATTGGGCGCGACGTGCCTCCAGTTCCGCCTCCAGTTCCGCCTCCAGCTGAGTGAAACTGTCGAGGATTGTTACTATTTCCTGTTGGATTGGAAGCGGGGGAAGGGGGATTTCGTAGTTTTTTACTTTTTGACCATTAATGTTTGATTGCGAACCCTCGCCTAATGCTTTTAAATTTAGATATTCATTACTTAGCCAATAAAACACAAAACGATAATTTGCTTGTTCTTCGTCAATCTCTAAATTACAACAAGCTTGATTTGTTGTTAATGGTATTTTATTGATTGCGACTTTTGCTGCTGTTGCTCCATACATTGCAACAATTACACAATTTGCAGGAATCCAATTTGCTGACGAGTTTTTTAACCCTTCTTCGGTAATTTTTACACTGGTATCTGTAATTTCTAACCAGTCAACTTCTTGTGTTCTAAGCCAAGGAATATTGCCATTATAATATGCAGACCTTGAAGTGGGAGGCGTTCCACCAGAAGTAATTTTTTTACATACATCTTGTATTTTTTTAAACTCCACACCATTAGGGCAAAGCTGTTCAATGAGTTCTTCTATTTTATTCATTGTTATTTCCTTTTATTATATTAGTTTCCTCACTACGTTCGGAATGACAGTCGTTTTTGTCATTTAGGTTCCTCGCTTCGCTCGAAATGACAGCCACACTTTGATAAAAGAGGTTTCTCGCTTCGCTCGAAATGACAGCCGCTTCTGAAGGGGACGAGGGGGAGAGAATGGCGGCGAGGCCGCCACCATTCTCTCCCTTTAAACCATGAAGCCGCTCGTCATTCCGACCAACGGGAGGAATCCCTTTGCCTTTTGCTCCGTCATTCCGACCAACGGAAGGAATCCCTTTGCCTTTTGCTCCGTCATTCCGACCAACGGGAGGAATCCCTTTGCCTTTTGCTCCGTCATTCCGACCAACGGGAGGAATCTCTTTGCCTTTTGCTCCGTCATTCCGACCAACGGGAGGAATCCCTTTGCCTTTTGCTCCGTCATTCCGACCAACGGGAGGAATCCCTTTGCTTTTTGCTCCGTCATTCCGACCAACGGGAGGAATCCCTTTGCTTTTTGCTCCGTCATTCCGACCAACGGAAGGAATCCCTTTGCTTTTTGCTCCGTCATTCCGACCAACGGGAGGAATCCCTTTGCCTTTTGCTCCGTCCTCCCGACCAACGGGAGGAATCTCTTTGCCTTTTGCTCCGTCCTCCCGACCAACGGGAGGAATCTCTTTGCCTTTTGCTCCGTCATCCCGACCAACGGGAGGAATCCCTTTGCCTTTTGCTCCGTCATCCCGACCAACGGGAGGAATCTCTTTGCCTTTTGCTCCGTCATCCCGACCAACGGGAGGAATCCCTCTAGTTTCCTCGCTCTGCCAGGAATGACTTTTGCTTTTTTGAGGGGAAATAGGAGGAACCTGTTTATTCATTTGCCCTTCCTTTAAAATATCATCAACTTGTTGTGAAAAAGAAACCTTTTCCCGTACAAAGCCTCGTTCAGTTACAAGTATATTCCATTCGGGATTCTTTTTGTTTATCAAATCTTCCTTCTTTTGTCGGTTCCACTTTTTTAGTTCTTTCTCTCGTTGTATTGCCAAATCGAAATATGTAAATTCTTCGTAGTAGATACAGTATTCAATATTATACTTGTCAGTAAAAGAGTTTTTTATCAAATGATTTTTATGCTCGTAAATCCGTCGGCACAAGTCGTTTGTAACGCCAATGTATAAAGTTGTTCGGTTTTTATTGGTCATAATATACACAAACCCAGCTTTATTCATTGTTGTCCCCCTTCTTTTCTAACCTTTTAATTTCTTTATCGAAGTCGGAAATGATTTTTTGTGACTTGTTAAACTCGTCATATTCGGTTTCGGCTTTTTGGTCGGCTTGCTGTTTGGTTATTTTACCCTTGTCGGTTAGTATCTTGTACTTGCGGAAAGCCAAAAATTTATTTACACTTGCTGCAAATTCTTTCATTGTAAATGTATTTTCACGCTCAACCAAGTCTTCGATATAATCGAAATAACCTGTTACAGCACGTTCTAATCGACGGATTTCGTCCTCGGGTAAATAGTTTTTGGCAATGGTAACATCTGATTTTAAAATCCTACCATCGGGCGAATTTTTCCAAGTTTTTAGCCCCATGTTATCAGCAAGTCGGTCTGCTTTTGTGTAGATAATCTCGGCTGCCGTTTGGCCGGTAATGGCATAGTGGAATTTGTTTTGCACCATTGCATAAAAGTCTTGGGTAGTGGGCGAGTCTTTGTCATAGTCAATGCTGCATTCGGCAAAAATATCGGTAATCTGTTGCCAAATACGGCGTTCGCTGGCACGAATGGAACGGACACGTTCCAACAGTTCACGGAAATAGTCTTTTCCGAAAGCTGTTTTTCCTTGTTTTAAGCGTTCATCGTCAAGCACAAACCCTTTTGTAATGAACTCTTTGAGCGTTTGTGTAGCCCAAATACGAAAATCGGTGGCACGTTTTGAATTTACACGATAGCCAACAGCAATAATCATATCGAGGTTGTAAAAATCTATGAACTCAGAAACTTCTCCTCTAAATCCCCGATTTACGACTGTTTCCATTTTGGAAACAGTCGTATTTTCAGACAGTTCCCCTTCCTCGAAAATATTTTTAATGTGCTTGCTTATGGCAGGTACTCCAACACCAAACAATTCGGCCATCGCTTTCTGTGTTAGCCAAAGTGTTTCATCATTTACCACAACACCAATTTTAATATTTTCGTTTGGCGTTGTATAAAGCAAAAATTGAAGTTCTTTATTCATATTTATGGAGTTTCTTAATTTATTATTCAATTCTCTTTTAGTAGCTTGCTATTCGGCATTCCATTTTATTATAGTCTTCTACTTCACGTTTTCCGCCATTAACTATTTCTACCATTTTCGTGACCTCACGAAAATGATATTCTATTTTGTTTTTCAATGCAGCGAATTGCAAAGCAGTTGTTCGGAAATTCCGAATAACTGAATTTGTCACGCACTGCGTGGCGAATTGAAAAAGATTAGTGGTTGTTCGGAAAAACCGAACTACCTGAACTTGTCGGAATTTCCGACAGGTTACCATCATTCTTATTAATCCTTTCATGCAGAAACTCCTTCCAAGTCTGCTACAATTGCATCAATAGCCGTGCGAAGCTTATTTTGGCGTATTACAATTTCGGCAATATGGGCGTTAAGTTTTTCAATATCCACTTCCTCGGTTGTGTTTTCCTGCTCCACATAGCTACTCACGGCAATATTGTAGTCGTTTTCGGCTATGTCGCTGTTTGGTACAAGTCGGGCAAAATGGTCAATATCTTTACGTTCAACAAAGGCATTGAGAATCTTTTTTCGGTTTGGCTCGGACAGTTTGTTTTTGTTGCCACCACGCACAAACTCGGTTGAGGCATCAATAAACAGTGTGGCGTTGTCTTTTTTGCTCTTTTTGAGTACAATAACACAAGTTGCGATACCAGTACCAAAAAACAAATCAGGTGGTAATTGGATTACAGTATCCACATAGTTGTTATCAATCAAATATTTGCGAATTTTCTGTTCTGCACCGCTGCGATATAGCACACCGGGAAACTCAACAATGGCTGCTGTACCGGAAGTAGAGAGCCACGAAAGCATGTGCATGGTAAATGCGAGGTCGGCTTTACTCTTTGGAGCAAGCACACCTGCTGGCGAAAAACGAGAGTCGTTAATCAAAAGCGGATTAGCATCGCCTTCCCACTTTATGGAATAAGGAGGATTTGAAACAATACAATCGAAAGGCTCATCGTCCCAATGTTTGGGTTCGGTAAGCGTGTCGCCGTGGGCAATATCAAACTTTTCGTAATTAATATCGTGCAAAAACATATTAATACGGCAAAGGTTGTAGGTGGTAATGTTAATTTCCTGACCATAAAAGCCCTGCCGAACATTTTCTTTACCTAATACTTTGGCAAACTTTAACAACATTGAACCAGAACCACATGCAGGGTCATAAACTTTGTTCACCTGTTTTTTGCCTACTACGGTCATTTCGGCAAGTAATTCTGAGACTTCCTGCGGTGTAAAAAATTCGCCTCCTGATTTACCTGCATTGCTGGCGTACATAGTCATTAAAAACTCGTAAGCATCGCCAAAAAGGTCGTTGGTGTTGTCCTGATAATCGCCCAACTCCAAGCCCCCGATTGAGTCTATAATTTTAACTAAAGTTTCATTTCGTCTTTGTACTGTAGCCCCCAGCTTGTTACTGTTAACATCAATATCGTCAAACAAGCCCTTTAAATCGGGTTCGCTTTCAGTGCCTTTGGCAGAGTTTTCAATATTTTTAAAAACAGTACTCAATGTTTCATTGAGATTTGCATCATTCTTGGCTCTGTTCCGTACATTCACAAATAGCTCCGAAGGCAAAATATAAAAGCCTTTTTCTTTTACAGTATCGGCTCTTCCAAATTCAGCATCTAAATCGGAAATTTTGGTATAATCAAAATTTTTGTTGCCTGTACGCTGTTCTTCTTTATTGATATATGAGGTAAGGTTTTCAGAAATAAACCTGTAGAACAACATGCCCAGTACGTATGATTTAAAATCCCAACCGTCAACACTGCCTCGTAAATCATTAGCTATTTGCCAAATGGTACGGTGAAGTTCTTCCCGTTCTTGTTCTTTTGTCATTATAAACTAATATTTTATTTATTCTTAATTAAATTCTAATTGTATTTTTTTATGATTAACCACGATTATTTTTTTGTTACTTATTATAATAGGCTAATTTATTTATGAATTTTTTATAAATAAAAAATATAAAATATAAATTACAAAATTTATCAATTTTAACAAAAATTATCAATTAGTTTTTATGTCTTTATACTTAAAAAAAAAAGCATGAACAACAAACAAAAAGAGGCTGTCTTTTCAGGCAACCTCTTAAAAAAAAGACAATTAATTTGATTATATCTTTTTCAAAAAGTCATTTACATAATCTTTAACATCAGGTTTCCCTATTTCTGATAGCTCATAATAAACACGTGTAGCAGGTTTATCAATTTTAATGAAGCGAGCAAGGTTAATAGGAGTACCAATCACAACGCTATCGCATTCAACAGAATTAATAGTTTTTTCCAAATCTCTCATTTGTTGGTCGCTATAACCCATAGCCGGGAGCAAAGTGCCGATGTATGGATATTTTTCGAAAGTTTCAGAAATTTTACCAATAGTCCAAGGTCTTGGATCGATAAGAGAAGCGGCACCAAAACGTTGAGCGGCAACCACAGCTGCCCCGATTTGCATTTCGCCATGTGTTAAAGTTGGACCATCTTCAATAGCAAGAACATTTTTACCTAAAATCATTTCAGGATTATCTACCATTAAAGCAGAAGCGGCAAGAATAATTTTTGCATGAGGATTATAAGTTCTTACATTATTCAAAACTTCTTCAATATCTTCTGGATAAGCGGAATCTATTTTATTAACAACAACAATATCCGCAGTACGGAGATTAACTTCACCGGGATAATATCCGATTTCGTGTCCTGGTCTTAAAGGGTCCACTACAACGATTGATAAATCAGGCTTATAAAATGACATATCATTATTTCCACCGTCCCAAACAATAACATCGGCTTCTTTTTCAGCTTCCCTAACGATTGCTTCATAATCAACACCAGCATAGATAATGCTACCCATTTCTATATGTGGTTCATATTCTTCCATTTCTTCAATTGTGCATTTATGTTTATGTAAATCTTCGATTGTAGCAAAGCGTTGTACTTTTTGAGCAACTAGATCACCATAAGGCATCGGGTGACGGATAGAAGCAACTTTTTTCCCAGCGGCAACTAAAGCACGAACCACAGCACGAGTTGTCTGACTTTTTCCACAACCAGTTCTAACAGCAGTAACAGAAATAACAGGTTTAGTAGATTTAATCATTGTAGGTTCAGCACCCATCATAGAAAATTTAGCACCTGCCGCCATAACTTTTGAACCAATGTGCATTACAGTATCATAAGGCAAATCGCTATATGACAAAACACACTCGTCAATTTTGTGTTCTTGAATAAGCTTTGTCAAATCTTTTTCGTCGTAGATTGGAATTCCATTTGGGTAAAGTTCACCAGCAAGTTCAGTTGGATATTTACGACCTGCAATATCAGGAATTTGAGCGGCAGTAAAAGCAACAACTTCATAATTTGGATTATTTCTGTATGTTGTGTTGAAGTTGTGAAAATCACGACCTGCGGCACCAATAATAATAATTTTTGTTTTAGACATAATATTTGTTCCTTTTAATTTAAATAAAAAATATAATTAGTCAATAGGTTTAACATTTTTAAAAACTTTTTTTACTCTTTCGATCGCCCAATCAATCTCTTCTTTTGTGATGATTAAAGGTGGAGCAAAACGAATAGTATGAACGTGTGTTTCTTTGCACAGTAGACCTTCTTCTTTTAAAGCTTCAGTGAAAGGACGAGCAGTAGTATTTAATTCTAACCCAATCCAA
Organism: Bacteroidota bacterium; assembly: GCA_021780815.1. GTDB lineage: Bacteria > Bacteroidota > Ignavibacteria > Kapaibacteriales > UBA2268 > GWF2-33-9. The sequence continues at coordinate 168,217 of JAJXYC010000002.1, forward strand.
AGCCCAGCACCACGTACTTCTTTAAATAAAGGACTACCAATTGCTTTTAATTTTTCGACGAAATAATTTCCATTTTCAAAAGATTTTTGTGGTAAATTTTCTTCTTCAATAACTTCCAATGAAGCAATAGCCACCGCAGCTGCTAATGGGTTTCCTCCAAAAGTAGAGCCGTGAGTTCCCGGTTGGAATACATCTAAAATTTTACTATCTGCTAAAATTCCCGAAATAGGATAAAATCCGCCACCTAATGCTTTTCCAACAATAACAACATCAGGTCTAACTTCTTCATAATAATGAGCGAACAATTTTCCGCTTCTTCCTAATCCAGATTGAATTTCATCGCAAATAAATAGAATATTTTTTTTACGGCAAATTTGTTCAATCCCTTTTAAAAATCCTTTTGGCGGGACAATAATGCCTGCTTCACCTTGAATAGGTTCAATTAATATTGCCGCAGTGTTATTTGTAATTTTTGCTTTAAAATCTTCTAAATCACCGTATCTTGCTATCTTGAAACCCGGCGTAAATGGTCCATAATTTGCATAAGCATCAGGATCGGTAGAAAAGCTTACAATTGTTGTGGTTCTTCCATGGAAGTTTTCACTTGCCACAATAATTTCAGCTTGATTTTCAGGAATTCCTTTAATTTGATAACCCCATTTACGTGCAGTTTTAATAGCAGTTTCAACTGCTTCTGCACCAGTGTTCATTGGTAAAAATTTTTCATAGCCTGTCATATCGTGTAATTTTTGATATAATAAAGGCAAAACATTGTTGCGAAATGCACGACTTGTAAGTGTTAATTTTTGAGACTGGTCAATGAGTGCTTTGTGAATCTTTGGATGCCTATGTCCTTGATTGACAGCAGAATATGCCGAAAGGAAATCTAAATATTTTTTCCCATCGATATCCCATACCCAAACACCTTCCGCTTTTTCAATTACGACATCTAATGGATGGTAATTGTGAGCTCCTAATTTGTTCTCTAATTCAATAAATTCAGTTGTGTTCATTTTTTTTATATATTAAATTTAAAAATCGTATTTAATTATTAATAATTAATTTATTCATTTTCAAAAAGCATAGTAAGTAAAGCCATTCTAACATAAAGTCCATTTTCAGCTTGTCGGAAATATGCCGCTCTTGGGTCTAAATCGACTTCGGGAGAAATTTCAATTGAGCGAGGCAACGGGTGCATTATTAAAGCCTCTTTTTTTAATTTTTTTAAAACAGAAGGACCAACGTTAAAATCATCGAAGTTAATATTTTTAGATTTCAATCTTGCTCTATCAATTCGCGTCATATAAAGCACATCAATATTTTTCAAAACATTTTGAGTTGAATTTAATATTTCATAACTAATATTATGCTCATTAAGATGCTCTAAAATATCGTTTTTGATTTGTAATTCTTCGGGAGCAATAAAATAAAGTTTTACTCTATCAAATTTGCTTAGAAGGTAAGCAAGAGAGCGAGTAGTTCGACCGTTATCCAAAGCACCAATAAAAGCAACAGAAAGTCCATCAATAGAATGGCATTCATTATTGATTGTATATAAATCAAGTAAAGCTTGGGTAGGATGTTGCCCACCACTGCCATCACCAGCATTGATTATCGGAACAGAAGAAACAGAAGCGGCACGTTTTGCACCACCTTCTTCAATGTGCCGCAATACAATTACATCACAATAGTTTCCTATAATTTTAATAGTATCTTCTAATCTTTCATCTTTGATTTCAGAGGAAAATTCACTTGCTTGTTCAGTGGAAAGTATTTTTCCCCCAAGCCTATACATAGCCGATTCAAATGAAAATCTTGTCCGAGTTGATGGTGCATAAAACAGAGAAGCTAATATTTTATTTTGATAATCTAATGTACCACCTCGTTGAACAATTTTTTTCATCATATTGGCTCTTTCAAAAAGTGCCATTAATCTTGGAACTTTAAATTGTTGGGATTCAATTATATGTTTTAAATCCATAGTTAAACCTTAATTAAAATTTTTTTTCATATTATCAGGGATAATTGTAGTCCCAGCTTTTCCTATAATTGCATCTGGCAAATACTCAAATGTTGTAATTATTGCCTTATTATGGCTTTGCTCAACAAAACGAATCACAGCTTCAATTTTTGGTCCCATATTTCCTGGTGGAAAATGCCCTTGATTATAGTATTCTTTAATTTCAGATAAAGTAACTAATTCAAGCCCTTGTTGGTTTTCTTTTTTGTAGTTTAGATAAACTTTATCAGCATCAGTGCTAATTACAAACATATCCACTTTCATAACAGTTGCAAGTAGAGCGGAAGAGCGGTCTTTATCAATAACAGCTTCGCTACCTATGATAGAACCATTTTCCTTTTTAATTACCGGAATACCACCGCCACCAAGTGCAATAGTTAAAATACCCATATCAATAATTTTTCCAATTAAATCAACACCCAGAATTTCCTTTGGTTCAGGTGAAGGAACAACTCGTCTCCAACCACGAGCGGCATCTTCAACAACTTGCCAACCAAGATTTTTTTTCTTATCCATCGCCACTTTGCGTGTATAAAAAGGTCCAATTGGCTTGGTTGGATTTTTAAAAGCAATATCATTTTCATCAACTACTACCATAGTGAGAAGTGTCATTACTTCACTTTTTATATTTTCCTGTATAAAAGCATCATTAAAAGCACGTTGTAAAATATAACCAATTTCACTTTGGGTTGTTGCAACACACATATCCAGAGGATGAGTATAGACTTCATTAGAAGCACGTTCAGAACGAATCAAAGCTGCACCAGATTGTGGACCGTTGCCATGTGTTACTATAATTTCCCAGCCATTTTTCAACATTTTAGAGATTGAAAGAGCAGTAGAAAAAGCATTTTCATATTGCTCTTCAATTGTTCCACGTTGTCCAGCTCTAATTAAAGAATTGCCACCGATTGCTATTAATGCTTTCTTGGACACAAGAACTCTCCATTATTTCATTAATTTATACATAACTGCTTTTTGAGCATGTAATCTATTTTCTGCCTCATCAAATACAACAGAATTTGGCGAATCAATTACTGAATCAGTTACTTCATCTCCACGGTGCGCTGGCAAACAATGCATAAACAATGTGTCATCTTTTGCATAACTCATTAATTCTGAATTTACTTGATATGGTTTGAAAATTTGTTTTCTTTTATCTGTTTCTGATTCTTGACCCATAGAAGCCCAAACGTCGGTATAGATAACATCTGCATTCTTTACTGCCTCTTGAGGATTATGAACCACTTCAATTTTTGCACCTGTTTTTTTTGCATCTTCGTTAGCATTTTGCCATACAATCAAATTAGGTTCAAACCCTTTGGGTGTAGAAATTGTTACATTTACTCCTAATCTTGCGCCTGCATACATCAAAGAATGTGCAACATTATTCCCATCACCAACATAAACTAATTTAATTGAATTATCAAGTTTGCCTTTATGTTCTAACACTGTAAGGTAATCTGCCATTGCTTGGCAAGGATGTAATAAATCTGTTAAACCATTGATAATTGGTATCTTTGCATATTTTGCCATATCTTCAACAATTTGATGTGCAAATGTTCTTATCATAATGCCTTGTACCATCCTTTCTAAATTCTTTGCAACATCATAAACAGATTCTCGTTTGCCAAGACTTATTTCATTTGGCGATAAATAAAGTGAATATCCCCCTAATTGCTGAATACCTACATCAAAAGATGTTCTTGTGCGTAATGAAGGTTTTTCAAAAATTAAAGCAAGTGTTTGACCTTTTAATACTTCTGAATATTTCAATCGGTCTTTTTTCATATCTTTTGCTATTTCAAAAGATTCAAGAATTTCTTCACGTGTAAAATCACGAACTGAGAGAAAATCTCTTTTCATATTTACTCCTGTTGTTTTATTGTTTTATTTTTTTATTTATTTATTTACAATATTAACATTTCATTCTTCTTCGGATTTCTTTAATATTAATTTTTAAATACTATTTTAAAAGAAGAAATTATATTGGGGCATCGGTTGTGTAGTGTTTAAATTTGAATATTTTTTGCGCACGATTTTTAGGTAAATTTAGCACATACTTTGCTATGTGCTGTTGATTTTTTTTGGCAATATTTTTATGTGATATTTTCAAATTTAAAAAATAATGGTTGTATCCAATATTCAAAATTAGCAAATCTTTTTGAAATAACAAAAATTAAAAATTTAAAAGACAATTTTCTTTTAACAAATAATTTAATTAATTAAAGAATGGGAGGAAATCTTTTAATTCATTAATTATGATTCTTTCAATGTTATTTCTTAAATTAGTAAATTAAAGAAATCATAAATGGAAGAAAAAAAATATCCCCTTGTAGTAGATCTCGATGGTACTTTAATAAGTACAGACATATTGATGGAGCAAATTTTTAAACTTATTAAAGACAAGCCGCTCTACTTTTTCTTTATAATATTTTGGCTTTTCAAAGGTTATGCTTATTTAAAGAATGAAGTATCTAAAAGAGTTGTACTCAATATTTCATTATTACCTTTTAAATTCAACGTGTTAAATTATATTCAGGAGCAAAAAAAACAATCTCGCACAATTATTTTAGCTACTGCGGCACAATTTGAAGTTGCTCAATCAATTGCAAGTCATCTTAATTTGTTTGATGAAGTATTAGCAACTACGCCTGATTTAAATTTGCGTGGAAACAATAAACGTAAAGTTTTAAATGAAAAATTTGGCGAAAAAGGTTATGATTATGTTGGTGATGCTTATGTTGATTTAAATGTTTGGAAGTCGGCAAGGAAAGCTATTTTAATTGAACCCACCAAAGATTTAATAGCAAGAGCTCAAAAAATTTCCGAAATTGAAAAGATATTTTATCCTTCAAATAATAAATTCTACACTTTACTTAAATCAATTAGAATAAGCCAGTGGATAAAAAATTTACTTTTGTTTGTTCCTATTTTGCTTTCACATAATTGGAATCCTTATAGTTATTTGATAACTCTTTTGGGGTTTGCTTCGTTTAGTTTTTTAAGTTCGGCAGTCTATTTACTCAACGATTTAAACGATTTAGAAAGTGATAGAGAACATCCATTGAAGAAAAAACGACCATTAGCTTCTGGTGAAATGCACCTTTCAACAGGATTATATTTATCTGCTTTTCTAATTATATTAAGCTTGTCGGTAAGTTTATTATTACTAAATTATCAATTTACTATAATTTTGTTGGCATATTTCTTTTTAAATATTTTATATACATTATTTTTAAAAGCTAATCCTATAATTGACATAATAACTTTATCAATACTTTATACATTAAGATTAATTGCAGGTGGAATTTTAAGCGATGTTGTGCTTTCTGATTGGTTTATCTCATTTTCAATATTTTTCTTTACAAGTTTAGCAGTATTGAAAAGATATACTGAATTAAAGCTTTTTTCAGCATCTTCTTTGAACTTGTCCAATAAGCGTGGATATACTTTTGAAGATATTAATTTTTTATTATTTTCAGGATTATCTTTAAGTTCTATTTCTACTTTAATTTTTTTACTTTATACTCAGAGCAACAAAGTATATAATCTATATTCTAATCCAAAATATTTGATTTTTATTGCACCTATTTTGCTATTTTTTAATATGCGAACTTGGTACAACGCAACAAAAATCAAAGATACAGACAACCCAATTGAAATAATTTTAAAAGACAAAATTAATTATATCTTATTCTTACTCGTTTTATTCATATTAATTATTGCTATTTAGAGGAATTTTTTTGTAAGATTTGACCCAATAATAAATACCAATTAGAATAAAAGGAATACTTAAATATTGTCCAATATGCAAAGCCATATTTTGTTCTAATTCAGATTGATTTTGCTTAAAATATTCAATAATAAAACGAGCAACAAATACAAGAGTTAAAAATATACCAAATAACCTACCCGTAGGTAAATCAACTTTATATTTTTTATAAGTAAAGAACAAAATTATGAAAATAATTAAATAAGAAACAGATTCATACAGTTGAGCAGGATGCCTTGGGATTTTATCAACACGAGCAAAAATAATAGCCCAAGGAACAGAAGCAGGATGTCCTAAAATTTCGGAATTAAAGAAATTGCCTAAACGAATTAGAATTGCCGCCAAAGCCACTGCAATCACAAGCCTATCTAAAATCCACATCATACTATATTCTCTTTTATAGCGAGAATAAATCCATATTCCTAATAAAATACCTATTGCAGCACCATGACTGGCAAGTCCTCCTTTCCATACTTCCAATATTTCAACTGGATGCGACAAATAGTAATTTGGCTCATAAAATAAGCAATGTCCTAATCTTGCCCCTACAACTGTCGATATTACCATTACTACTGTCAAACTATCTATGTCTTTCTGATTTTTACCTTCTACTTTGTAAATCCAAGTGAAGATTTCATAGCCTATTATAAAACCTAATGCAAATAAAAGCCCATACCACCTAATTGATAATGGTCCTATATTCACTAATATTGGCGACGCATTCCAAACAAAATAATTCATTTTGATAACTTGTTTTTTGCAAATTACAAAAAAAGTTAAAATAGATAGAATTACTCGTAAAAATTAAAACTGATGGTAACTAATTTTATTAGGTTGAAAGAGTATCCCATTGAAACTCTTTTGTAAAATTTCCCAATTGTATATTTTTAGGATATAATTTTACAAAATATAAGGTTAAAAGATATGAATCCGACAAAGAAACAGAAAAATTTAAAAGTGGATTGTCCAATATTGTTCTCCAAAATAAAAAAAATAGATATAATTACACGTCTTCTTTTCCTGAATAATAATTTAAAAAATTTCTAATCTTATAGTATCTTTTGGATTTTTTACATAGTTTACAAAAGTTGTATTGAAGAAAATTTTAAATGAGCAAACAGAAAACATTAAAATGAACAAATATAAAGCAAAATAAGTAAAGAACTTTTTCATAAACAATCCTTGATTGATTTGAATAATTTTGATAAAAATTTCCCTCTTATTTATATTTTTTTAATTAGATTTTAATATATCAAATTAATAATTATTTGAACATAAACTACGAAATAAATTTCAATAATTCACAATAAAACAATAATAATTTATAAATCAAAGCGAGGATTAACAACATTATTATAAATTGAACCAAATGAAAAGGATAAACCACCTGACACCCAATAAGTATACTGGGACTCAAGTTGCCGTTGACGAGTAAGAATTTCTTCATTACTCACATCTGTTTTAGGCAAATTTATTTGGTCATGCACCAAAGACGCTCCACCATTTAAGTTAATTGAAAGCCCATTAACCACAGTCCAAGTCAAGAGCAAATTTAAAGATAAATTATTCAATTTCAAATTATTTAAATAATTTGAATAATATGAAACTATTGAAATTGAACCCCAAGGTTCAATTTGTTTATAACCAACTTTAAAAGATTGCAAAAACAAGAATTCTTTAGTCTTCATATAAAGAGTTGTGTCAATATAATAATTCTGCAGTATACCAATACCATAAAGAAAACGGAATTGTCTGCGATTTGATTCGCTAAATGGATAAATATTATATTCAACTGATGGGAGAAAGCTTACTGACAATTTGATATTAGAGTAATTGCTTGTATAAGCCTCTATATTTTCACCTATTGACCAATGCTCGTTGATACTTTTTACAATCAAATTATAGAACGAATATCTTGTAGTTTCAGAAGTAATTTCGGTAGTATCATTAATTCTATACCAATTACCCGAATATGAATTTGAAACTGAAAATTCATATTTCCAATCAGGAGTAATTTTATTTGCACTTATTGAAGACCATAAACTTGTAGATTGATACATTTTTTCGCCGCTTGCATACATATCTGAACTCATTTGGAAATACCATTGTTTCCATACATCTTTAATTTCTTGTTTTGCCTTCGGTAAATTCAAACTAATATTTAGGTAATCTGATATTTTTGATTTCTCAACGTACCTAATTAACCCTAATTTAATCAAATTGGTTATTTTCACTCTTTTATCATCAGAACTTTCGCTCACATTTGTGTTTAATGTTAAAGTATCGTTAATCCCACTAAAATGATTTTGCCCAATAAAATAAAAAGTATATTCATAACCATTAGCGGCAGTTGATTGGATAGTTGATAATATATATACATCAGCATCTCCTTGTATTCGCACATAATTCACAAATTGGATTTCATCTCGTATGAAATCCATATCACAAACAGAACAATTAATAAAAACTTTAACGCTATTTTCTCTTAATTTTTCATTCTCATCTATTTTTTGAGAATAAGCAAAGGAGGCGAATAAAGTAATTCCCAAAAAGAAAGTAAGAAAGTATCTATAATTTATATAAATCATAAGAAAAAGATTATGCTTTTTCTGGTTTCATAGTAGGGAAGAACAAGACATCGCGAATTGAAGTTTCCCCAGTCAGAATCATAACCAATCTATCTATTCCAATACCTAAACCAGCAGTAGGCGGCATCCCAATTTCCAAAGCATTTAAAAAGTCTTCGTCTAAGACCATAGCTTCTTCATCACCATTAGCTCTGTCAAGTGCTTGTTGTTCCAATCTATTTCTTTGGTCTCTTGGGTCGTTCAGTTCAGAAAAAGCATTAGCAAGTTCGCCACCATTAACAAATAATTCGAATCGTTCAACAAGTCCTGCTTCTGTCCTATGCTTTTTAGCAAGTGGAGAAATTTCAATTGGATAATCTATAACAAAAGTAGGTTGAATTAAATGTGGTTGAACTTTTTCACTAAATATTTCATCTAAAATTTTTGTATAAGATGAATTTTCTGGAATTTCAAGATGAAACTTATGTATTAAATCTTTCAGTTCATCGTAATTAATACCTTTTAAATCCATTCCCGTATATTCTTTAAATAAATCGAACATTTTTGCACGGCGAAAAGGTTTTTCAAAAGAAATTTCTTTATTATCATAAAAAAATGTAGTAGTCCCAAAAACATTGCTGGCAATTGAACAAAGCAAATCTTCTGTCATGTCCATCATCCAATTGTAATCTTTGTAAGCGACATAAATTTCCATAGCAGTATATTCAGGATTGTGCATTTTATCCATTCCTTCATTACGGAAATTTTTACTAATTTCATATACACCTTCAAAGCCGCCAACAATTAATCTTTTAAGATAAAGTTCATCGGCAATACGTAAATACAGAGGAATATCTAAAGCGTTATGGTGAGTGATAAAAGGACGTGCAGTTGCACCACCATAAATTGGTTGTAATATCGGGGTCTCTACTTCTAACCATCCTTTGGAATCAAAATAGTGTCTCATCTCACTAATAATTTTTGAGCGATTGATAAATGCTTTACGTATATCATAATTTACTATTAAATCTGTATAGCGCTGACGATAACGTGTTTCTTTGTCAGTAAAGGCATCATATATAACCTTATTGCCTTGTTCATCTATTTCTTCTTTTGCTATCGGCAATGGAGTAACAGATTTACATAGCAATATAATCTCTTTGGAATGTATTGAAATTTCACCTGTTTTGGTTCTAAATACAAAGCCTTTAACGCCAATTATATCACCAATATCTAATAATTTAAATTTATCGTAAAATTCAGGCAAATCATCTTTCTTTAAATATAATTGAATTTTTCCTGTTTGGTCTAAAATATGGCAAAAACTTGCTTTTCCCATTCGACGAATTGCCATTATTCGTCCCGCAACTGATACATTTGAATATTCTTCCGATTGCTCATCTTTAAATTTAGTTATAATATCAAGTGCATTGTGTGTTTTCTCGTAAGAGTATGGAAAAGCATTTATTCCATCTTTTTCTAATAATTCAAGTTCTTCCAATCTTCTGATTTGTTGTTCAGTTCTTTCCATAAATTTATATATATTGTTTTTTTAAAGATGCAAATTAAGAAAAAAAAAGAATTATTTAAATTTATTAAAGTTAAGAAAACTAATTCTTTAATTTTGATTTGATAAATTCAAAAAAGTAATTAAGAAAAATAAATAGCAAAAACAGAACTATTCAAATTTATCATAAAATACTTTAAATCAAAGATTTAGGTAATATAAGAGCAATGTTTGAAAATTAAGAAAATTAACTTGGCATAATTTTTTCTAAAAGATAATTTAGCAAAACTATACTTTGTTGTGATTAATATTAGCCAAAATGAAAATAAAAAAAATAATAGCAAAAGATTTAAAGGAAGGAAAACAAAAAGTTGCTCTTGAACTCGGAGATGATGCCGTAATACTTTCGAATAGAACAATAATAGACCCAAAAACTAATCAAGAATATTATGAAATAGTGGCAGCATTAGATGAAAGCCCTATTCCTAAGAAAAATCCCATTGAAAAAATTGTTTTAACTGAAACACAACATCATAAAAGCAACAATGAAGATAAGATGTTAGATATTACAGGCAAAATTTATGACGAAATTAATTCATTAAGTAGTAAATTAAACAATATTTACGAAGATATAAAATATACCTATTTAGGAGTTTATCCCGATGAATTTAAGAAGTTCCATGATAGTTTAATTGACAATGAAATCTCCCGAGAAGAAGCAATACGAATACTATCAGAAATATACAAAACATATCCCGGTGCAGACATCCAAGCGATGAAAGATGAATTTAAGAAAGTTCTAAGTTCGCAAATTTCATTTGATAAAAATATAAAAAAAGAAAAAAAACAACAAATAGTAATTCTTCTTGGACCTACGGGTTCAGGTAAATCTTTAACATTAGTTAAATTAGCAATTTTATCGAAATTAGTTCTTGAATCATCGGTTTTAATTTTATCGGCAGATAGTTACAAAGTAAGTGGTATAGAACAGATGCAAACATATTCATCAATTGCTGATATACCATTTTATCCAATTTATGATTTAAATGATTTAAAAAATATATTAACTAAAGAATACGACCGAGACATTATTTTTATTGATACAATTGGAAAAAATCAAAATGATGAAAGTAATTTAAAGTTTAGTCAAGATATAATAACTTTTTGCAACGCAACACTAATTTATTTAGTGTTACCAGCAAATTTAACTAAGAAAAATTATTTAGGATATTATAAACACTATAAGGCATTAAAGCCCGATGCTTTAATATTAACCAAACTTGATGAAACTAAATCAATAGGCCAATTTTATGAAGCGGCAAAAGAGATAAATTTGCCAATTGCTTATTTTGCAAATGGGCAAAAAGCACCAGAAAATATTGAGCAAGCTTCATATAATTATTTTATTGAATTGTTTTTTAAAAAGAAATAAATAAATTATTTAATTTTGTTGTATTATAAAATAAAGAAATGGAAACAGTAATTACAGAAAACGATTTTTTTAACAGCAAACTACCTTTTATCATCTCCTTGGTAAGTGGGAAAGGTGGTGTTGGAAAAAGTGTTATTTCTGCAAATTTAGCAAATAAGCTAGCAAATGATGGATTCAAAGTTTTACTTTGGGATGGGGATTTCCATTTCCCAAATTTGCATATTATCTTTGGGGTTGACCCACCTGTAAGAGCAAAGGATGTTTATTACAACAAAATTGATATTTCTAAAGTATTTTACAAAATTAGTGCAAATTTACATTTAATTGCTGATTATGCAGCCGAAAATACTGATGAAGAATTTGAAGTAAATATTTTAATCGATATTTTTAAATATTTATTAGTCGAAACTGATTACGACTTTATTCTAATAGATACTTCGGCAGGTCTTAATGAAATGATGCTGAACTTCATAAATTTCTCTCATTCAGTGGCTTTAATTATTAATGATGAACCTACTACTTTGCTCGATGGTTATGCTTTAACAAAAATTCTTTTAAATTTTGTTCAAAATGAAAAAATAAAAATATTAGTTAATAATGTAATTGATGCGGAAGATTTTCAAGAAATTATTAGCAAATTTAATTTAGTTACAGAAAAATTTCTTAAATTGAGCTTTGAAAGTCTTGGATTTATCCCTTACAATAGAATCGTTCGTAAATCCTTGTTAAATCAAGAATTGTTCTCAAACAACAATAACATTGAAATTAGTAATAAATTGCAACAAATTGTTGACTACTATATTGCTTTATCTAAAAATGTTGTAAATAATATTATTGTTTAAAAGATTTTAAAATTTCAGGATGAAAAATGGCTAAAACAGAAAATAAAGAGAAATTAAGCAAAGAAGAACAAGAAGAACAAAAAAAACTTGATAAGGAACAAAAAGCCCGAGAAGAAGAGCGTTTAAAAAGACGTAAGTTAAAAGAAAAAAAGGCAAAAGCAAGACAGCGTAAAGAATTAAAAAGAATTAAATCGTTGATACATTTACCTTTTAAGATTCTTACGAACATAAGTATAATTGCGGCATTACTTTCTTTTGTCATAACTTACTTTTTACTAAATAAAGACCCAATTTCTACAATTATGACTTCCTTCTTAGTATTTAGTGCAATTTATTTAGGTATCGGTCTTTTAACCATAGGAGTTTTTTGGCTGGTTTCAATTGAAAAAGAAAAAGAATTATTAGAAGCGGAAAGAGAGGAAGAATTAAGAAAATTAGAAAATGACCGCCGTAAGCAAGAAGAAGAAATGAAAGAATTAGAACAAATTGAAAAAGAAATTTCGTCAAATAGATTTAAAGGAGAACGAACTAAGCCTTATCTTGAAAATGAGCAGTCTGCTGGATTTAATTCAAAAATTCCAGAAATGCCCCAAACAAACGATTTAGGTGCTAATTTAATTAATTCTCCGAACAATACATTTAATCCACTGGATTCATTTGCCACCGAACCGCAAGATGAAGATTATTTAAAAGAAATGTTTAAATAAATTGCAAAATGAAAGAAAAAGAAGTCGTTGATATTGATTTACTTTGGCAACGCTACCAAACAGAACATAACTGGGAAGTTCGCAATCAATTAGTTACAAATTATTTGTGGCTTGTTAATTACATAATCTCCCAGCTCAGCCTCCCTACTAATATTTTAATTGGTATGGACGACTTCAAATCTACTGGTATTCTATCGTTAGTTGAATCTATTGAAAAATTTGATTATTCCAAAGGTTACAAATTCGAAACTTATGCCACTGTAAAAATTAAAGGAAAAATTAAAGATGAATTACGGAAAATAGATTTACTTTCACGTACAGCAAGAAAAAAAGTCTTAGAAATTTATCAAACACGAGACTCATTAATTAAAGAAAATAATAGAGATGTTTCAACAAATGAAATAAGAGAAAGATTGAATTTAAGTGCTGAACAATTCCAGAGTTATTTGTCGGCACTCGATACTTCTAATGCTTATTATTCTATGACAAATTTGGCAAAAGATTATAATAATATTGAAAATGATGATCTTGATGATAAATTTGAAGATATTCCAGACACTAGTCAAGACGATTCATTAACAGAAATAACCAAAATTGAAAGAAAAGAATTAATTTTAAAATTTTTAAAAAATCTACCTACAAAAAAAAGATTAGTTGTAATATTATATTATTACGAAGAATTAAATATTAAACAAATAAGCCTCGTCTTAGGCATAACAGAAAGTAGAGTAAGTCAGATACACACGGAAATTATTAAAGAATTAAGAAATAAACTTACAAAGTGGGATTATGTTTGAAAAAAGGATAGAACAGAAGTTAGAAAACATAAGGAATTTAATCACAATACCAGTGGTAGCCCAACAAGTTTTAGCGGCAGTCGATGACCCAACAATGAATGCGGCAACAATTTCGGCACTTCTTGAACAAGACCAATCTCTTGTAGCAAGAATTTTGAGAGTTGCTAATTCCCCATTTTACGGGTTTGCAAGGAAAATATCAACTGTTGAGCTAGCTATTGTTGTTTTAGGAACTAATGCTATAAAAGAAATTATTTACGGGTTATCTGTAAAAAAGATATTTAAAAAAGTTCAATCACTGGGTTTTGACATAGAATCATTTTGGACTTACTCTTTGTTTTGTGGCTCAGCAGCACGTGTAGTTGCAAGAAAATTGCAATATAAACTTGCTGGTGAAGCTTTTGTTGCCGGCCTTATGCACGATATTGGCATTTTAGTTATTGTACAACATTTTAGTCAAGATTATATCAAAATTAAAAAATTAATGCACGAACGAAACTTATCTTTAATTGAATCTGAAATGGCAGTGCTTAATACTACACACTCCGAAATTGGTGCTTGGCTGGTACAAAAATGGAACTTGCCTGATAAATTAATCCAAAGTATTCTTAATCATCATATTCATTTTACTGATTTTTTAAAGTTTGATAGCGAAAATTTAGTTAAAGAATCTTTTGATGCTGATAGCGACGACTTTGAAATTATTGACCAACCTCTTACTGCTATTGTGTCTATCTCTGAATGGTTTGCAAGGAAATATAAATTTTATCAATGGAATACCGAAAAAAGTCAATCAACTTTATATATTTCTAACGAACTTTTTAATGATTTAGACGAAGAAATTGTAGACCCTGAAAGTTCCATTAATCTATTACAAAATGAAATTTATGAAGAGTTTGTTAAAGCAAGTGTTTTTGGAGAATTATAATTATGGCAAGGGAAAAAAATATTAAAAACAAGCCTTTAAAAAAAGATAAAAATCAAATCACACATACAAAAGTGAAAAGAACAATTAAAAAAACTCCTAAATTAAAGGATAGTGATAGTAAATCTGCAATTATTCATGAAATTCAAAATGAAATTCAAAATAGTGATAACCTTACTTTGACTATTTTAGATAATTTAATTGAATTAAGTTCCCAAGATTGCGATGAGAAAAATTGTAGTTTACAATTGCAATCAATTTTTGCTGAAAAATTTAATTTAGTTGAAAGTCAATTCTTTTTTTACGAGAACAAATCGATTTCTGCCGATAACTTAGGGAATATCTCTGAACCTTTTAAAACCACAATCAAAAGTTTGGAAGAAAATGGAATTATTGAATGGACTTTTGAAAAAAACGAAATTAATTTCATTCCTAACTTAAATATAAAGACATTAGATTTGTTTAACCGTTTAATGCTTGTTCCAATAAAAATTAATAATGAAAATAAAGCAATTTTCTGTGCCGCAATTCCAAATCAAAATACAGAAGTAAAATTAAAAGCATTAAGTAATCTAAAAAATGTATTGTTGTTTGCCGCTTTGGTCTTGATAAATAAACTTGCATCAAGTTCTGTTTCGAAATCTAATGTAAGCAATTCTATAATTTTACAAAAAATAATTGATACAGCCCCAATTGTTATTGCTAATAAAATTACCTCTTATTTCCAAAAATATATGGTAGCCCTGACAAAAAATATTAATGCACAACTTAAATTAGCTTTAACCGATAACGAGCAACTCCAACGTAGAATTGAACTTTCTTCCGAAAAATTAGATTTAATTAATCAAATTTCTTCGAGTATTTCTAATAATTATCGAATTGAACGAAATCAGAAAAATCTAATACATAAATTTATTTTATCTAGTATAATACAAGAAATAATATCAGACTTTAAACCGATTTTTGAGCAATTTGAGATTAAAATTACTTTTGCCAATGATTTGATTGACGAAGAAAACTCTTGTATGATACTTGGAAATAAAAGAATTATAAAATTAATAATTGCCGAACTACTTCTTAATTCAATTGAAGCAATTTACAACAGTGGTTCAATCAACATTTTACTTTATGATAACAGACGCAATCAAATTAATTTAAGCATTGTTGATGATGGTGTAGGAATATCTCCTGATTTAATTGAACTTATCTTTGAACCTTTCTTCACCAATAAATCATCTGATGAACACACAGGAATTGGTCTTTATTTTGTAAAGCATCAACTTGCTAAATATAATTCAAAAATTTCTATTTTTAGCGAAGAACGCAAAGGAACAACTGTGAAATTATTTTTTAATAAATTTGCAAAATGATAAAAACAATATTGAAATATTCATTATTCAATCTGTTTATTTTCTTTGCTATGTTACCTTTAGCAAATATTGTTGCTTTATCTCAAAATAACTTATCTAAACCTAATTTTAATAAAATAGAAATTTCAGGTGATACATTAATTAGATTCTTTCTAAGCAGTGATGCCAAATATAACGTTTTGTTAGATTCATCAAAACGTAAAATAACAGTTAATCTTTTCAATACATTTTTAAATAATTCAGTTAATAATATACAAGAAAAAGGTATCTTCCAACAGATACATTCAATAACAAAGCATAATGATGTTATTGTAGAAATTCAGTTAAATGAAAAGCGTGGATACACATCATTTCAATCACCAATTTCACACCAAATTTTAATAAATATAGTTGATTGGAAAAATATTTCAAAAGCCGAAGATCTCTTAAATACTGGGTTACTTGCTTACGAAGATACTTTAAATGATGTTGCCGGCAAATATTTAAACAATTCTATGATTCTTGGCGATGCAAAAGCCGCATTAATTCAATCTCTCATTAATTTTAAACTTGGGAAAATCAATCGAGCAGTAAAATTTTCAGAATTTGGCGAATATTCTGCAAATTATTCTCCCGATATTTTAATTTTACGTGCTAATTATTTTAAATCCAAAAATGATACTTTCCATTTTAATAATTTAGCAGAAAAATACAAATCTTTAACTGGCGAATCGCTCCCAATAATCACATTGCCTACCAGCAATAATAATTCCGATACTCTTTCATATTTAGAAATTTCATCAATTGATTCTTTAACTTCTACTGTTGCAAATCATACAGACACAAGTAGAAATGCCGAAATAAAAAGATTTGATAAAATATTTGCACATTCAGATACAATTAACACAAGCAATAAATCTACTACCAAAGATTTTTGGAGTTCTTTGTCGCTTTTGACAAAAGCAATAATTATATCAGTTGTAATTTTTATCTTATTACTTTTTGTCTTTTATTTAAGATGGCGCAATTTACAAGTTAAAGCAAATATAAGCAAAGCAAGACAAAAAGCCATTGAAGAAATTCGCAAAAAACAAATAACAAAACCTAAATATCCATCTAACGTTGTTAATAAATTTAACAAAACGAGTGAACCAGCACCAGACACGGAAACACCAACAAGAACAGTGCCTGAGCAAACTCATTTTGATGAGGAAAAAGTACGAAAAGTTGAAGAAATTATTGCTTCAATAAAATCTCAAAAAAAATTATCTGAAAATGAGGATTTAAATTTACCTCAGCAATCACAACAATCACAAGCAATTCCCGCTAAAATTGAAATTGCTCGTAGTATTTATGAAGAGCAAAAAAGAATTAAAGAAGAAAAAATTAAAAATATTGATAATGAGATTATCAACAAAACTGATAAATTAAAATCTGTCGCAAAAAAAATTGGAATTGAAGAAAACTCATTAGAAATGAAAAAATCTATTGTTGAACTTACCAAAGATAAAAATTCTATTGAGGCTCTGTCGTCTAAATTCATTAAACATTAATTTAGATGAAAAAATTTTTTTACATAGTACTCTTTTTAAATATACTAATCACAGCATTTTCCACATCTTATTCTAATACATTACTGAATAATATTTCCAGGGTGTATTTAAAATTTCAAAATGGCATAATCTTTGATAACATTAATAGTGCAGGAAAAGTGTTCTTAAATAGCCAAGAATCTGATACAAGTGGATTATCTAATAAGATTTCCAAGATATGGAACGATGGGCAAAATTATCGGATTCAATTACAAATTACTCAATATAAAGACCAAACAATCAAATTAAGTCTTTATAATTTATTAGGAAAAGAAGTAAAAGTAATTTATGAAGGTTTGCCGTTAGATAATGATTACGAATACACTTTTTCTTACCAAGAGTTGCCTAATGGAGTTTATTTATGTGTTTTAAATGGTCATTTTTACCGTGATACAAAAAAAATTGTCATATCAAAATAAAAAGCAACAAACTAAAAAAATAATTTTTAGTTTTCTTTTTATTTTAATATTGATAATAAACTTTATCCCAATCAAAGCACAAAACACAACAGGTGGATACGCCGAAATGTATTTGCACCGTGATTATGGGACACGCCCCATTGCACTTGCCGGAGCTTACACAGCAATTTCTGATGACCCAACCACTATCCTTTACAATCCCGCTGGATTAAGCTTTTATAAAACAGAACCTACAATTGCCGCTTATGTCGGTTCACTTGGATTAGGTAGAACAACAAGTTTCCTTGGCTATGCACAACAAATTGATGACGAATTTGGGGTTGGATTTGGAATAGATGGTCTTTATACCGGCTCTTTTATGGGAAGAGATATAAAAGGCAATCCTTTGGGTGAAATGGCAAATTTCCAATATTGCTTTACTACTGCCGGCTCATACAGAACTGAATTTGCATCAATTGGTGTTGGCTTGAAATATTTATCAAATAATTTAGTTGGCTCTTATACTGATGCAACAGGCTTTGCTTTGGATATAGGTACCAAATTTAATGTGATGAATTTATTCTCATTTGCTATTGCTGTTAAAAATGTTTATGGTCAGATGTTCTGGAATACACAAGATTATAGTTCCGAAATTTTACCTTTTGAAATTCATACAGGAATTGCTATGGAATTTGATTTAAATTCAGAATCTTATCAAACACGTTCAACTGTCACAGGAGAAATTGAAAATGTTAATGTCCCTGCAGCAAAATATGTTTTAGCTTCAATGGATGCAAGTTTTATTGAACATTCTACTTCTCCAAGTATCACATTAGGAATAGAAGCACTTCCTGACGAATTAATTGCTTTCCGTGCAGGACTTGAAATTTATGGTGAAAAATACGGTGTACCTCAACTTTTTTCTTTAAACAAATGGGGTGCTGGTGTTTCTCTTAGACCTGATATTCAACAATATATTGAAGGTCTTCCTTTTAAGACTCAAATAGATTACACAGTAGCTAACGATTTCCTAAATTCAAGCGGAATATCGCACCACTTATCAATTATCTTTAATTTTGAGTAAAATTATAAAATTATAATTATATTCTCTTAACACTTTTAAATTCCTCAATTACTTGCTTTTAAATTTATACAAGAAATTTTTGGTATATTCGTTTAAAAGTAAATTTGCACTTTTTTCTGCACGTTTTTCCATTACAGAAAAATCAACATCTGCTTTTTCCCAGAACATATTTTTTAATTCTTTCATAGCAAGAGGATTCCTTGCTGCAATTTTTGAAGCTAAATCTTTCGCATAATTTAAAGTTTCTTGTGGTGAATCACAAATATAGTTTACCAATCCTTTTTTTAAAGCCCAATTTACATCCTTATATTCAGTTTCAATCGTCATTTCCATTAAAGGTGACAGACCGATTTTTCGCTCAATCACAGGCGCAATAACAAAAGGACCTATCCCAACAGAGTACTCACTTAATCTAAATTGTGCAGTAGATGTAGCAACAACATAATCTGATGCCGCAGTTATTCCTACCGAACCACCAATTGTTTTCCCATAAATTGCAGTTACTATAAATTTAGGACTTTGCAACATTGCAGAAATAAGTTTGGCAAAACCTAAGAAGAAATTTTTTGCTTGAGTAAAGTCTTCTATCCATAACATTTCATCAAACGAAGCACCAGCAGAGAAGACTTTTTCACCTTTACCTTTCAAAATTATAGCTCGTATAGCATTATCGCTTGCGGACTTGTTGATTATTTCCGTCAAATCCGCAAGCATAGAAGAATTAAATGAATTTGCTTTTTCGTTATAAAATTCTATTTCTTGAATACCATTTTTAATATCTGATTTTACGTAAAAATCCATAAATTGAACCTAAAATTAATAATAGTAAATAAAAAAAATTAAATATTTTTTTCAACAATGGCTTTGTGAATTAATTTGCGTAAAGTATAAAGTCGCTCTTCTTCTGGCAACCCTGAAATAAATTTATTCAAATCTTTATCATTTTCTTTTTTCAATTTCGCAACTACTCCGTCAATAACTGAATCCGGAAAAGAAAACCCATCAAGATACAAATTCTTTTCTTTCATTAAATCCTCAGCAGATTCTTGGCAATTAGAAGCAATTTCAGGTAACCATTGATAGTCAGGATTATCGCTAATATTTCCAACAACATGGTGTTTTTGTGAAAGCTCTAATGCAGTATCTTGGTTATTGAAAGCCCATTGAACAGCTTTTGCAATGCCTGAAAGGAGCAAGTGAATATTTGCACTTCCATCTGGGGTGCGTATTTCAACTGTTTGTTTAGAATCTGTTTGTCGTGTAATATCGTCGCAAGATGGATTAATTTTATTGGACAAAATACCTACATTAGCCCATGCAAGTGGAACACGAATCATAGCACTACGATTCATCTCACTCCAGCATACTTTTGTTGGTGCTTCTTGGTGTGGTACCAATCTTAAATATGAGCCAGAAACTTGATTCCCAAATGCAGTCAAACTGGTTGCAAATCTTGTCAATCCGCCAATTAAAGTTAATGCTTCCGAACTCAATGCATATTTCTCATTAATCATTTTGTTCCTGTTATTTTCAAAAAGTGCAAGGTGAAAATGTAATCCATTCCCTGCATGTCCAACTTCTAACTTCGGATAAAATGTTGCAATAGCATTATGTTTGAAAGCAATATTCCTAATTATCCATATTGCAAGCATTGCAATATCAGCAGCTTCTTCTACTGGGGTAAGCAAAAATTCTACTTCTACTTGCTCTGCATTCTTGCCATTAAGTTGTGGATATTCACTAATTATGTTTTCAATTGCCCCAACTTCATAATGAGCATATTTAATATTCCCAACTGTCAAAGAGATTGCATGAACTATTTCATCTAAAATTTCCGCACTTTTCACAAAAGGCGAACTGGCATGGTAGCCACTTTGTGGCAATAACTTGTAATAATCTGATTTTTGCTCTTGAATTATGTAAAATTCAAGTTCTGGCAGGGCATAAAGTTTTAATCCTGTTTGAGCTTGCAAATCTTGTGCAATATTATGCAATATATTATCAGGTGCAAATGGTGCAAAATTCCCATCTTTATCAATAAATCTACAAACGAAATCAAGACTTTTATCATCAAAAGGATTTAAAAAGGCAGTCCTATATAATGGAACTACATATAAATCAGATTTCCCCGTATCAACAACACCTTTGAAAAGTGATGAACCATCAACTCTTTCACCATCTAACAAAATATGCTCGGCTTGTTCGTTGTTAGTTATTGGAATACGTAAATCTTTTATTTTCCCATCCCAACCTGTGTAATGAAATGTGATTTTTTCTATCTGTTTCTCTTTGATAACATTTAATAAATCAGAAGCTTTCCAATCATACTTGGATTTTCCTATTATAATTTCAATTGGATTTGATAATGCAAAATTTGTTGTCTTTCCCATAATTTTTCATTCTTTTTATTTGAGCTTTTTCAAAATTAAGTAAAAAAAACAAATGTCTAACAAAATATTATAGTTAAAATTAAACAAGGAAAATTATAGGGGAATTCCCAATAAAAAAAACAAAGCTAAAAAACAAGAATTGACAATTATCTTTTAATTATCTTTTCCTTGCATAGCCGCTTGATAAAGCATAGTATTGGTAGGATCCAAATAAATTAAATTATTCCAGACAGTACTGCTTTCTCGACCTTTAAATATTTGAGATATTTCTAATGCTTTTGCATCAAAGAAGATTTGTAAAAATACGCTCGGACCTGTTAACTTATTTTTTTTGAACTGAGCCATTTGGTCAATAACTGCTTCAAGGTTTGCCATCCCTTTTTCTTTGTCATTAACCATCACATCTAATCCATCAACATAATACGAAAAAATAAGTTTTCTAAAATCTTCATACCTAGGGTCAGTCATTTCTGAAATTAATGAATATCGTGTTAATTCACCTGGCGCAAAAGTAGTGCTATAACCTTCTTTATTTAATGTTGCACCCATTTGGCAAATTTGTTTTGCTTGGTCGTAATAAGTGTTACCGTCAAGCTCAC
Organism: Bacteroidota bacterium; assembly: GCA_021780815.1. Taxonomy (GTDB): domain Bacteria; phylum Bacteroidota; class Ignavibacteria; order Kapaibacteriales; family UBA2268; genus GWF2-33-9. The sequence goes on from JAJXYC010000002.1 coordinate 190,201, forward strand.
CATAAGTATCAAAATCATATCCAATCGCCATAAGAACATAAAAATCAATTAAGGAAGTAAATTCATTAAACCTCGTCGGATTATACGAAAGCATAGCACCAGACTGATATTCAAATTGCCAATTCTTATCTAATATTTTTAGACCTACGGAAGTCCCTTCACCATCTGTTCCTCTGATTACTCGTCTTGAAACTAAAATTAATTGTGCGGAAAAACTACTTTTAGAGCCTCCTGATAAATATATGCTTATATCTATTGGTATCTTCGGTCCTTCCCAATTTACATCTGTAAAACGCTGGTTATTTAAGTAGTTTTCTAAATCAGATTTCAAACTCATTACGTAAGTTCTAGATTCAAAATCTAATTGCTCCATATCAACTGTTACAGTTGCTTTTAATTCTTGGCTATAACTTAAAGTTAAGTCTAAGAAAATAAATAGTGTAAATAAAACAATTTTTTTCATTTTTAATTCCAAATTTATTAATTTTACAAATTAAGGAAATTCAAACAATGAACAAAAGATTTATTTTAACTTTTGTAATATTTATAAGTACTTGTAACGCACAAACTCCATATTCATTGAATTCTTTTGGAAGTTTTTCGCCAACTGGAAATTCTGCAATATCATTTTTAGAAAATCCTTTTTTCAACAAAGACTTTACTTATAATTTATATGATAGTAATTCAACTTGGTCGGCGGGAATTTCTTTGAAACCTTCAATTTTAGGATTTGATGAATTAAATAGCGTTTCTTGTGGAATTGCAAATAAAGTATCCCAAATTTACACTCCTGTTTTAAACTTCAATTATTTTGGGTTTGAACTGTACAATGAAATTAACATAAGTTTAGCGAATATTTTTGCTCTTGATAACTTATTGCTTGGAATAAAACTAAATTATAATCGGGCTTTTATCAAAAATTATACATCTGAAAATATAGTTAATTTTGATTTGCTTAGTTCATTAAAAATTACAAGGGATTTGTTTGTTGGGTTTTATTTATCAAATATCAATCGTTCTTATTATTCAAATTATTCACGGACTGTATATCAAAATGCAATTTTTTCTTTATCTTACGATTTCAGCAACTCATTAACGCTTGAACCGGGTATTGCATTAATATTAAATCAAAAATCTTGTTTGTTTTTAAATACTAAAATGAGATTATATCAAGATTTGCTCTTTGTTAATTTCAAACTCAATACAACACCTTTTTATAGTTCAATTGGCGTATCTTTGTCTCCGTATGATTGGTATAAATTTGCTACATACCTTAATTATACTGATAATTTCGGCTTTGACCAAGCATTTATTTCTGAATTTAAATGGTAATAAAATTCATTCGTCTAAGTAATTTTATATTGAAAATAATAAAATAAAATAAAATGAAACATTTGAAATTACTCCTTTTGGGAATATTTTCCATACTCATAAGCTGTGGTAATAACAATACCAAAGCAGGGTTCCTTGCGTCAAATGCTCCACTTTCTATGATATTACAAGAAATAATTGGAACAAAAGGTAATGTGGAATATATTGTCCCAACAGGGTCTTCACCTCATACATATACTCCAAAGCCTTCGGATATTATAAAAATAAATAATGCAAAAGCTTTCTTTTATATTTCAAAAAATATAGATGCTTTTGCAAAGAACATTAATTCAAAAACTTCAATTGAAGTTATTCGGCTAATACCTAAAAATTCTTTGCTTTTCAAAGCTCAATATTTATCTAGCAATTCAAAATCTGACTCAGATGAACCTGTAATTAATGACACTACTTTTAATTATGAAGAAATTGATCCACATTTCTGGACTGACCCTTTAACAATTAAAGCACTTGTTCCTTTTTTAGTAGATACATTGTCAAAAATTGACCCTGAAAATGCAACTTATTATAAGGCAAATGGTGCTAATTTTATAACAAAACTTGAACTTTTAGATAAACAAATTTCAAATCTTATACAAAATATTCATACTAAACAAATCTTTTTGTTCCACCCTTCATTTTTGTATTATATACGTCGCTATAATTTAACTTTTGGAGGAACAATTGAGCAAAATCCGGGACAAGAATCATCACCAACAAGTTTAACCCAATTAATCAACAAAATAAAGAATAGCGGAGTGAAAGCAATATTTTCAGAACCACAATTACCAGATAAACCGACAAAAATTATCGCTGAACAAGCCCATGTAAATGTCTATTTATTAGATCCTCTTGGAGGAACACCAGGTAGAGCAAATTACAATGATTTGATTTTATATAATACTAGAATCTTAAAGGAAGCACTTGAATAAGTTTGTAAATATATTATTAATATTCTTTTTCTTATTTGGGCTTAGTTCAGAGCTTGTATCCCAAGATAAAGTAACAAACATTATAACCGATTCAACTCGTTTAGAACTAAACAAAAAAGATTCAACCATGACAAAACTTAAAAAGTATCCCACTACGGCTGTTATACGCTCATTAATTTTGCCGGGCTGGGGACAATATTACAATGAATCTTATTGGAAAGCACCTGTTTTTGTTGCGGCTTGGGGAACAATCCTCTTTTTTATTTATGATAACAATAATAAATATAATCAAGCGGCAAATGAATATGCTAATTATTCGGGAACTGATTTATCCCAACAGAACTATCTTTACCGCAAACGGGAATACTTCAGAGATTACCGTGATTTAAATATTTTCTATTTAGCAGGTGTTTATATTATTTCTGCTATCGATGCTTATTCCGATGCAAATTTATATGAATTTAACGTTAATAATAACATTTCTTTAAACTATGGCGTAAATTATTTTGGTAGCGTTTTAGTATCGCTTAAAATTGAATTTTAATCCTTAATTTTATAAACTTAAATAAAATATTTTTTTTTCTTATCGTTTATTTTTATTATTAGAAATACAATTCAAACAAAAAGGTAAATAAATGGCAGAAAATGTTTTAGAAAAATTTTTACGCTATGTTAAAATTGATACTCAATCCGATGAATCATCTGAGCAAACTCCCAGCACTCATAAGCAATTTGATTTAGGAAATCTTTTACATAAGGAATTGTTATCATTAGGTTACAAAGATGCAATAATTGATGAACATTGCTATGTTATAGCAACTATTCCATCAAATATACCAAGTAATCACCCAGCTTTTGGTAAAGTGCCTACAATTGGTTTAGTGGCACATATCGACACTTCTCCTGATGTAACTGACACAAACGTAAAACCACAAATTATTGAAAATTATAAAGGTGGCGATATTGTTTTAAAAGGAGACCCTTCAATCAAAATAACAATTGCTGAAAACCCTACTTTAAACGAATGTTTAGGACAGACATTAGTTACAACTGATGGAACAACATTACTTGGGGCAGACGATAAAGCTGGTGTCGCCGCAATTATGCAATTAGCAGAAGATTTAATTGGAAATAATCAAATTTTACACGGTGATATTAGAATTGCTTTTACTCCCGACGAAGAAATTGGACAGGGAACTAAATTTTTTAACATTAAAAAATTTAATTGCCAATATGCCTATACTATTGATGGCGAAATGCCTGGTGAATTAAATAAAGAAACTTTCAGTGCAAATGCAGGTATTGTTAAAATTTATGGTAGAGATATACATCCTGGCTCAGCAAAGAACATTATGGTTAATGCTGTAAGAGTTGCGAGCGAAATAATTAGCCGTTTCCCAAAAGATATGGCACCTGAAACTACCGAAGGTCATCAACCTTATATTCATCCTCATACAGTGGAAGGGACAGTTGGATTTGCTACTTTTAAAATTTTATTCCGTGACTTTGTTACTACTGGACTTGATAAACAAAAAGAAATCGTTGAAAAGATTATTGCGGAAGTTCAAAAATTATACCCTGCCGCTGAAATCACTTTTGAAGTTAAAGAGCAATATAGGAATATGCTCGATACTTTGGAAAAACACCCTGTGGTATTAGATAATTTATTTGAAGCGGCAACAAGAGCAGGTGCTAAACCTTATTGGAAACCTATTCGTGGTGGCACTGATGGTTCAAGACTTACTGAAATGGGATTACCTACTCCTAATATTTATAACGGCGGTCAAAACTTCCACAGTAAAAATGAATGGTTATCTGTAGATGCTCTTAAAATGACGGTAGATACTTTAAAGCATCTTATTTCAATATACGTAGAAAAGTCTTCTTTATAATTTAAATCAAAATCACAACAAAAAATAGCAAAGGCTGTCCAAAAGACAGCCTTTTTTTTATTTGTTGTCATTCTGAGCGAAGCAAAGAATCCATTAGATTCCCTCTTGCGAGGGAATGACATGTAGTGCATTGTCATTCTGATCGAAGCAAAGAATCTAAGCGAATGCAAAAACGCTACAAAGCGAAGCGGAATTACCACACCTCCCGCAATTGCTTCGCAATTGCTTATTATACTTTTTCTAATTTAACAAATTCTTTATATATAAAGAGTGTTTTTTTGAAAAAAATTACAATTTTGATAAAAAAAAATAAAATTTTTTTTGCATTCCCATTTTTTCCCTTGTCATTTCCGTGTTGTAGGGGTTCAAAATATTGAACCCCTACATTTCCTCTGTCATTTCCGTGGAAACGGGGAACCAACGTCATTCTATCATCATTCTCACGGCTTCTCGTTTTGTGCCGTAATCGATTAGTATGGTGTAAGAACCTGTGGGCAAAGTGCTTACGTCAAGTTCCAGAGTGCCTGTGCTTGTATAGCCCGACCAAAGCGGGAACGAGCGACCAAGCAAATCCACCGCCGTAATCGATACTTGCCCCTCCTGCTGCAAATTCAATCGTGTAGTTGTATGGGCGGGGTTGGGATAAGGACTTATTATTTTTTGGGAAGCATTATTTTCTTTATTACTTAAGTATTTAGGAATTACTTCTGTAATAACTAAACTATCACTCCCATTTTTTGCAATAATAAATAAATGATTATTTGGAGCTTCAACTACATTAAACACCGTGCAATCTAAATACTTGTTTCTTTGCCATGCATAGCTTTCCAAATGTTTTCCATTTTTATCAAATAATTGTAAATAACTACCATAAGGGTTTTTAGTATTTCCATCTGGGAAAAACCTTCCAGAAGCAGCAATTATCTCACTCTTTTCTAAATATGTTACTCCGAGTATATCAATACTATTATTATTATCTTCTATTGGTTCAATCCAATCTATTTCACCATTTGGAGCATATTTAATCAAGCATTTTATTATTTTGCTTGAATTTGATAATTTACTAAAAACTATCCAAGAAAAATCTTTTGTTTTTCCTACTGCATACTCTTGTACATTGAAAGTATCATTTTCGTATACAATTTTATTTTCTACTAATTTTTTTGAGTAATATTTACCAGAAAAATCAAATTCGTACTTATATTCTAAAGCATTGTATGGATTACCATCGCCATTCTTTGATTTCAACATTGTAAATATAAAATGACCATTATCTAAATAGTGAAGTGGAGTCCCGCCTTGCCAAACATCCGAATCGATGCTTGATGCATCTAAATCTACAATATTAAGTATTCGATAATTCATATCTGTTGTAATAATATGGTATCTTCGTTTTGATCCTGTTTCTTTATCTGTAGAATAAATTAAAAAAAACAAACTGTCCCCTTTTCTTGGTATATCGGTTGCACCCTTCCGAATATATCCATCAAAATAAGTTTTTTCAATAATTTTATCAACTGTTTTAAAATCCTTTGAATAAACAAAATTAAAATAATATATTGTATCGTTAAGACCATAAAACAGCTTTACTGATAAATAATTATCATAGAAATCAATCCTTCTAATGTCAGATGTAAAAGGGCTAAATTTATTTTGACCAATTTTTTCACCTTTCAAATTATAACAAAGTGTTCTATCATTATTGTCTTGCGAGAAAAATAAATATAATTTATCTTCATTGATTGTTGCAACTGGTGGGAAATAAAATTTTGCGGAATCACCAGTTATTACAAACTCGTTTACAATATTTAGTTTATCCGAAGCAACCACTCTAATGGTATTTAGAATTATTATCAAAAAAACAACAACCACAGGTAATAATTTTTTCATTTCTACTCCTTTAAATTATTTTTAATATATTAATTTATATTTTAACGAAGGGCTCCATGGCTAAATATTTACCAAGAAGCCCCTCTTTGCATAACTATTATTCAATCATAATAGCTTTTGAACCACAAACCCCATTTTCTAAAATTACAAATACAAGATATTTACCTTTGACAATGTTATTAAATTTCAATAATCCATCATCGAGTTTTATTAAATAAGTATTAATGCTTTCATAAGTATCAATGCTAATTAATTTAATTTTTTCAATTTTTAAACCTGAATTATTGAAAATCAATCTTGCTTCTCCTGATGATACAGGATTGGGGTAAATTTCAAATGTAAATTTTGAGGTCTTATCAATTCTTTGTATTTGAAATTTTTCGTTAAACACTTTTCTAACAATTATATTTCTGTCAGATTGTATTTTGGGTGAGATACTCAATGCAATTGGCTCTGCACAATTTAAAGTATTAGTAATAACAAATAAACTTGGGATTATTGTTAGAAAAAGAACATTTGTTATCCGTATTATTGACATATTGTTGTACACTCCTTACTCGAATAACCTGAATAACCTTGAATATTAAAACACGGATTTTCCGAGGGTGGTTGAGCGCCTTGGCATAATCCTTCTCCTTCTATTATTGTCGTTTTATAGAATTGATCTCCACACCTGCAGAATTTTACATAATGTGCACAGCAAGTTGAATTTGCAGATTCGCATGGATGAGTCATCGTAATAACTCCAGGTCCTTGACCTCCTGTTCCTGCATCTTTAAAATAATAACATATATATTGGCAAGTAAAATTTGAGTAATAGACATCTGCGTAGCATTTTTCAAAATTAGTTGGATTACTGCAGTCGGGTGGTACCCCTAAGCATTGATAAGCAGACTTTTTGTCTTCATCTAGGCTGTTATAATAATTTTCGAAAGCTTTTTCAGCCATCAGGGAAGATGCTTGACTAAAAAGGACTCCAAATTGGACATAATTAATATCAGAAAAGTTATCCGGCCATCCTGGAAACATTATAATTTGAAGATAACAATTTTCATCCCAACTAATATTTAATAATTTTGTTTCAAGTCTTTGATGTGGATTTCCATTATCGCAATCTGGTGATGTAATTTCACATATTCGAACCATATAGTCGACATGTACAGAACATCCTAAATAGGTCATATCAAATCCATATGTTGTCCAATCACTGCAGATTTTTCCTTGTTCTTCTGGATAACAAATATCTAAATCTGCGTAACTCTTATTGACTAAAAAGAAAAAGCCAAAAAGAAAAAACAATATAAGCACTTTATTTTTCATATAAATTAAACCTTTTAATTGATAATATTAATTTTTTACCATTTATTTCACCGGTTAGGGAGCAAACGCCTGTGGTAACAATGCTAATGCTAAACGCTACAAAGCAGTGCGGAACTACCACACCTCCCGCAAGTTGCTTTGTAGCAGCGTCACAATAAATTTCCACTCGCAGTTGTATAAAAATAATTTTCCTCGGCAAAATTTATTTGAACAAAGTAATTTCTCTTTCTTTGGATAATTTGCACTAATCGCTGTTTCAATACAATAAAAATATTTTTGAAGCATCCACATAAAGCCATAAAGCCATAAAGCCATAAAGCCCATCTTATGCCCTTTTTCAATTTTCCTTTCTTCTCTATGTATCCCTTTATTTTTATCATACTTTTTACATTCTTGCAAAAACTTTCTTTTCTAATTTAACAAATTCTTTATATATAAAGAGTGTTTTTTTGGAAAAAAGTTACAGTCAGATGCAAAAAAATTTTAAAATTTTTTTTTGCATTCCCATTTTTTCCCTTGTCATTTCCGTGTTGTAGGGGTTCAAAATATTGAACCCCTACATTTCCTCTGTCATTTCCGTGGAAATGGGGAACCAACGTCATTCATCGCAATTGGATTCCCTCTTGCGAGGGAATGACATGTAGTGCATTGTCATTCTGAGCGTAGCAAAGAATCCAAGCGAATGCAAAAATGCTACAAAGCGAAGCGGAATTACCACACCTCCCGCAATTACTCATAAAATTTTTCTAATTTAACAAATTCTTTTTATATATAACAATCGAAGAGCAAAAAAATTACACTCAGATGCAAAAAAATTTTTCCGTCATTCCCATTTTGTTCCTGTCATTCCCGTGTAAACGGGAATCTACCCCGTCATTCTTCGCAAATAGATTCCCTCTTGCGAGGGAATGACAATTTTACTTTTCCTTGTCATTCCCGTGAAAACGGGGAATCTACCCCGTCATTCTTCGCAAATGGATTCCCTCTTGCGAGGGAATGACACGTAGTGCATTGTCATTCTGAGCGGAGCGAAGAATCCAGACTAATACAAATGGATTCTTCAGTCGCTGACGCTCCTTCAGAATGACGCAATCGTCTTTCTCCGTCATTGCGAGTCTCGATTTATCGTAGTTGTAGTGAATAATTTTTAATAAAAATTCTTTGTTATCATATGCTATTTTATTGTTGTTATTAGAATTTTTGCGAATCCCCTTGTGTTTGCCATTTAATTCGTAACCAAAATAAGTAGCCCCAAAAAATTGCACTAATAATTGTAAAAGGTAGTATGATATATGCAAAACTATCAATATTTAAAAGTATTATTGAAATATTTATAAAAATTAAGCATAATAAAATAAATAAAATCTTATTATTTTGTCTTAATTTATTAAAATAAATCAATTCTTCGTTGAAATATTTTATTTTTGAAATATTATAGTTTTTTGTTGGGACATATATTAATAAGAATAGTACCATATTCAAAAATAAATAAAAAATACTTACATTAAAGTAATTTTCCAAAAAGGGCTTTGTAAATATCAATAAATATCCCATAATAAGAATAGATACTTTGATTTTTTTACTTAATATAATTTCAGTGATACGTTTGATCATATAAATTCCCAAAATAAGTGTCCTAAAAACCAGAACGATCTAATGCCTCCCAAGCCAATGCTGCATAAGAAGAACCTATAAAATTCCCTGCAACATCTGCAGATCCAACCCATGCAAACCAAGAAAAATTTTTCATATTGCTAATAAACTCTGCTTTTTTACTTTGTTGTATTATATTAATAGCGTCCTTTTTCTTTGTGTTTATAATGGGTGGTACATTATAAATCTTTTGATACCATAATGTTGAAGAATGCTTTAATAATGATATAAGTTTTAGAGATTTGTATTCATAGGGAGCCCAGTCAACGTTAAGAATCTGTGATTCTAACGAATTAATATCTATTAAAAATTTTTCAGGGCTTTCTTTTAATGAATCACCGTTTAGATTTGTTAAATTCTCTATTGAATAGTTAACAATCAAATCTCTTATTTTAGTTATCCATAAAGAATCCTTTGCTGACGAATTTGGTATATATGCTTTATTAATGTAATCGCTAAAAGTTTGGTAGTATAGTGAATCTAAATTTAAATAACCTAAATTCCACCCATAATCTATACCTAATGTATCTACCATTAAATATGCTTCATTGTATGTTAATGATGGGTTTATACCAGTTTCTTGATATGTTAATTGAACAACATAAGCAAGTTGATTGCAAAAATTTTGCCTGCTTGTATAGGGATTGTCAAATTGAATTTTGTTTTCATCGATATAGTTAAGAAAATATTCTAATAAAACATTATGTATAATCCCTATTGAATCATATGGATTTACATTATATAAAGTATTTTTTGAATTATAGTCAATTATATTATCTTTATGAAAGTTCTCACACGAATTAAAAATAATAAAAACTACAATGATTAAAGTAGAGATAAAATATTTTTTCATTTTGAATGACTCTTTTTTAATTTACAAAATTTATTGAATTTTTTAGGCATTACTGCACAGTTCCGAACTTCTGCCCTGCAATTTTTAAATAATGACACAGATTTTTGAAAAAAATAAAATTTTTTTTGCATTCCCATTTTTTCCCTTGTCATTTCCGTGTTGTAGGGGTTCAAAATATTGAACCCCTACATTTCCCCTGTCATTCCCGTGGAAACGGGGAACCACTGCTTAATTCTTTATTACTTTTATTGCTTTTTTCTCGGTGCCGTAATTTATTGTGATGATATATACTCCGGGTTCGTTACCTTCGCAATTCCATATTAATTTGCCATACCAATCGCTTTCTGGTATTACTTCGATTTTGTCCTTGCTGTCGATTTCTTCTCCGTAAATATTGTAAATCTTGATGTCTGCTTGATTTATATCTAACGCTTTGTCCCAATATATTTCTGCTTGCACCTTATTTGTCGCCGGTATCGGATATGGAGCCATCGAATATAAATAATTCCGCTTCTCGGTTTTATCTACACTTGTTATTAAGTTCTTTAAATTATATCTGTGTAACCCAGTCGATGTTCCTGCATATAAATAATCTCCAAATACCTTTATTCTACTTAATGAATAGCCTGACAATCCTTTGTTCATTGAATGCCATTCTTCTCCTCTATCTTTCGAATAATATACACTTCCATAACCACTTGTTGCGGCAAATATATAATCCACATAACTGGCAAAACTTACTGTTTTGAGCGAATCGGGATATCCATTGTTCTTCTTTTCCCAACTTCCTCCTAAATCCGAAGACATTAATATACCTTCTTGAGTTGCTAAATATATTTTTTTATCATAATATAATATATCATTTATTGTTATTTCATCTTTCTTAGTCGGCAATTTTAACTTCGTCCAGGACTTTCCATCATCTACCGACTTTATAACGCCATAATCAACTGTCCCTGCAAATATATTATCGTCAATTTTTAACATCTTCATCACTTTATACATAAATCCATCTCCTGTTATTCTTTGCCACGTCTTTCCTTCGTCATTCGAGAGAAATATTCCCTTATTCGTTGTTACATAAACTGAATCGTTTGTGTGGGCATATATGCTATAATATTGTATATTCAACATTGTTGTATCTATACAATTTACATACCAAAATGTGTTACCTGTATCATTGGATACTACAAAAGTACTGCTCACATATCCATTATAACCTACTAATGCATATATATTTTGATTTATTTTGCAAAAATTATCTACATTACTAAATGCTTGTTTTTTTGCTAATCTTTCCCATTTCTCATCTTTATTTAATCCTTTTTGGTATATAAAATCATTGAATTTTGTCGCATATATATTTCCATTATCTATATAAAAATCTTGTACCGTACCGCTATTCAATGTATCATTTATTAATTGTCTCTTTTGTGTTAAATCTTTATCTACTTCAAATAATCCATCTAATGTGCTAATTAAAAGCCTATTATTTATTTCTGCAAAATCTTGGGGCATATCCTCTACGAATATGTCATAAGAAAATAATTCACTATTCAACCAAGTTTCTCCATTATCTGTGCTATATACTAATGTGGAACTATTTGGATTGAAATAACCATATGCACTCGGTGGATTTGTTATTGCATAAATATTACCTTCATATTCATACATCTTATGTATTTCATAATCATAATCATAATATTCGTTCTGAAAGTGTAAACCATTGCTTTTTCTTGTCCAGGTTAATCCTTCATCTGTGGATTTATAAACTCCTGTCGATGTCCCGGTAAATATGTCGTCACCTTTTACTAAAAAGCAATTTATGTTACTTTTCCATAGGTCGCTCACTGTGTCGACTATTGATATTAATTTTTTTGTAAGTGTATCGTAAATAAATATATTAGGTCTTTTGTAGCCCTGATCAATCGAAGGTTGAAATTTATTAGTACCTATATATAATTTGCCTTTATTCTCTGCAATTGTTTTAGGCACATTTAATATTTGTAAATACAACGAATCATTCATTATTTCCATCCATTTATTGTTTATCTTGTCGTATTTTAACGTTATTCGTCTATTTTGATTGGCAATTTTTATAAAAATCTGGGCATAAATATTATCACCAGTTTTGGTTATAAAACCAACATTTCCAAGTTGGTAACCAAAATAATTTTCTTCCCAATTATTCCCACTGTCGAATGATTTTAGACATTGATAATGTGGAAATGAAAAGAAAATATTATCTTGATTGATAAAGATAATTGAATCTAATATTTTAATTTCTATGATACATAAAAAAGATAAACTATCTCTATATTTAATTTCTGTCCATATTTTACCAAAATCAGTTGACTTAAATAATTTTTCTTTCATTCCTATGTAAATTGCATCATTTGTAACTTCTAATGCAGTTATAGATTTTTTTACATTTGGACCTTTAATGTATTCCCATCTTGTAGAATAAGATAATTTAGGTATGAGAAAGAATGATATTAATATAAATGAGATTTGTAAATATTTTTTCATTTATTTTCTCCTTTATTTATTTTTATATATTTTTATATATAAATATATATAATGATTATATATTAACCCCAATTTTTCAATTGGGGCTTTATTAATTATTCAATATTAGGACAAGACTCCGACCAGCAGGTGATTGGGTCAGAACATTCTTCGCATTCACTATAAATATCGTAAGTTGGTCCCGTCTGTATTAGCTTACTTCCGTCCCAACAAAAGTTTTTAGACCATTTACAAAAGCAATCACATCCTGCTGTTTTTATCATTTCATATTCATATGGTGGCTCTTCATTGTAAATTAAGTATTCCCATTTCCAGCATTTTGGATAGTAATAATCTATTCTTGTGAAACTTGTCGAATCTCCTGAACAAGGTGGCCATCCATTTCCACAATTATTAATAAATTGTGCAAGCCAATTTACATCATTTATTTTTTCTACTATCGCATTCATTACAACATCAGGATTGCATTGGCAGTTTTCATCAATTGGTTTCATTGCATGCACCATTATTTCTGTCAAGATTGAGCCTGGATATGTCCCCGCCTGGCATTTTGTACATAAAAATACTTGGTAAATACAAGTATTTCCATTTTCAATTACAGGAATTTGAGTTTCAATCATTGTAAATCCATCAGGACAAGTATATGGAATTTGTGCAGTTACTGTTACACTTATGCCCGTAAATATAATTACTAATATTACAAATTTAATTATAAATTTTTTCATTTTTTCCTCTTAGTTTTTTATAATTTTTTTAGGCATTACTGCACAGTTCCAAACTTTCGCCCTGCCCAATAGAACTGCGAGCGGTTTGTGCGGACTTTTGCTCATTGCCAAAACAAATTATTTCGGCAAAATAGCATCAGCACGCTTTTCCGCAATGAATTTCCACTCGCAGTTGTAAATAAATAAT
>JAJXYC010000005.1 GCA_021780815.1 Bacteroidota bacterium
TGAAAAAAGTTACAGTCAGATGCAAAAAAATTTTTTCGTCATTCTGAGTAAAGCGAAGAATCCATTAGATTCCCTCTTGCGAGGGAATGACAATTTTACTTTTTCCTGTCATTCCCGTGTAAACGGGGAACCAACTCATTCATCGCAATTGGATTCCCTCTTGCGAGGGAATGACAAAAACAGTAAACCGGCATTGCGAGCGAAGCGAAGAATCTACAAAATACAAATGGATTCTTCAGTCGCTGGCGCTCCTTCAGAATGACATAACGTATAAAAACAGACTACTTACCTATACTACCATTTTCCCCTTTATATTTTTACAAATTTCCTCACCTTTTTATTTCCAATTTTTAGGAAATAAATTCCAGTAGGAATGGCGGAAACATCAATCTTTTGTAGAGACAAGGTTAACTTGTCTCTACGGTTATAATTATATTTTTACAAATTTCATTGGTTTCTCATTCCCAATTTTAAATAGATATAAACCTATTGGAAAAGCTAAAAAAATATACCCGATTACTTTTTAATAATCGGATATATTTAATAAAATATTATCCGAATACTTAAAGCATTAGGCTTTCAAATAAAATTGTATAAATAACACATTTAATAATGTAATTATTCGGCAGATCAAATTGTTTCAAAAATCTACCATTTTCTATATTATCATTTTTTTGTTTTGTTCCTGTAAAAGATGAATTCGATTTTTTCGCAGAAATTAACAATACTTTTAATTTACCGTTATATAAAAGATTGGCTTTAAAAGGATATAGCAGAACTTGCAATAAAAGAATTTCTTGAAAAAAAATATTTGAAGAAAAAGATTTCTGCAATATTAGTTTAGAAAGAACTAAATAAATCATAAGAGTTATGAAAATATTTATTGAAAGAATCAATATTAATTTAAATTGTTTAACTTTCATTTGACATACCATTTTTTTAATTAATTACTGAATAATTTTTCTTTTATACTATTTGAATTTTTGTAAAGTATTTTCTTATAGAAAATATTTAACCTTTTTCAATTAAGTCCCATACCAATGATGAGCTTTAATATCACCATATCTTAACCAAGAAGTATACGCATCATCTACTGCGGCAGCTAAAATTCCAGCAGAAATACCATAACCACCTCCAAATCCTGTTAACCAAAACATTGGTGATGTCACGGTACTTACAAACGCATCTTGATCGTGAGACCAAATATCACTTTTCATTGCTTCTTTCTGACTTGCGGTTTGAGCAATTTCATTAGATTTTGGATTATGTTGATTTTGATATATCATTGAATAATTTTCATTTACGTATTGTTCCCAAAAATTAGCGCTATAAAAAGCCAAGAATTTTTGCATTTTTAATCTAAATTTTTCAGAGCTACTAATATTTGCGTTCTCGATTATTGTTCCAATTGCATCAATACTATCTAGTCTAGTTTGAAATACTATATTATCGTCTTTAGCAATATTATCAATTGTAATATGGAGAGACTGAAAAGTTGGAGAGGCTGATATATTCGCAAAAAAAGTTTGATGTGGAATGCTATCAGAAGGTTCTAAACCAAATGGAATATTATTTGATATATTATAATTATTTATTTCGTTAAGTGAATCAAGAAAATCATTGAAGTCTATATTATTATTGGAATAATATAGAAACTTAACATATGATGTTATTGAATCCATCAATTCTGCTGGATTTTCTCTAATCTCCTTATTTGGGTCAATATCTGATAAATGTGAGCATATTATGTTATGCATTTCACCTAGCCATTCATATTGATTAGCAGGAGAACCAGGTAAGTACTGATTCGGTTTTTCTAAATTCGATATTTTTATTTCTGTGGGTTCATCTGTACAGGACACAAGTGCTATTGTGACTATGATTATAAAACTTGCAATAAGTTTTTTCATTTTGTTACTCCTAAAATTTTAAATTAAATATTTATATTTAATTTGTTTTGTTTTAAAAAAAGTTATTTCCCGATGAGAAGCAGACCGGAAAACTGCTTGGGGTTAACATCGCTCCGTCAAATTTACGCTGCAAAAATAAAAAGCAAATTAACCTTGAACTTTGCTTTTATCTTGCAGCCTTTTTGTTACGAATTTCCACTCGCAGTTGTATATAAATAATTTTTCTCGGCAAAATTTATTTGAACAAAGTAATTTCTTTTTCTTTGGAAAATTTGCACTAATCGCAGTTTCAATACAATAAAAATATTTTTGAGGCGTCCACATAAAGCCCATCTTATGCCCTTTTCCAATTTTCCTTTCTTCTCTATGTATCCCTTTATTTTTATCATACTTTTTACGTTCTTGTAAAAACTTTCTTTTCTAATTTAACAAATTATTTATATATAAAGAGTGTTTTTTTTGAAAAAAATTACACTTTTGATAAAAATTTTTCCTCGTCATTGCGAGCGAGGCGAAGCAATCTCTTGCACTCTAGGGATTGCTTCGTCGACTTCGTCTCATGGCAATGATAAAAGGGCAATCTTACTCTTTCATCATTCTTACGGCTTCTACTTTTGTTCCGTAATTTATAAGTAAAGTGTATGAACCTTCTGGCAATGAACTTACATCCAATTCCATTTCACCAACAGATGTATAGCCCGACCACAATGGAAACGAGCGACCAAGCACATCCACTGCTGTTATAGATATATCTCCCTCTTGCTGTAAATTCAATCGTGTCGATGAATGGGCTGGGTTGGGGAAGAGTTGATAATTATATTGTTGTTCTAGTGACACAGATACCTCCTTAGGAGGCCACGTCAAATCGCCCCATTCACAATCGCCATCTTTAAAACCAATATACTGGTCTCCTTCGCTTGCATAGTTGTCATACTTATTGATCTCCCACCACAAATCCATTTTATAATCCAATATTCTGTACCCAAAAAATCTATTTGGTAGTAAGCAATTTTCCCTATCCAATGTAGCTTGATAAACATAAAATACCTGTAAATCTTTCTGACCACATTTATCAACAAATTTGAATAATAATGGAGTAGCAATTACTTCTAATGAATCGTCTTTTTGCTTAGTTTCATCGTTAGGAACTTTATCAAATAAATTTGTACTCGGAATGAAAGTTTCGCCCCTTCCGAGGGCATCTACCATAGCATTAAATCCTTCATAAATTATACTATCTTTTTTTAAGTAAGTATATGTATAATTTTTATTAATATTCGGAATGATTCCTTGATTAGACGATATTGTTTGACGATTATATACTACAAAAACAAAGTCCTCTGAATTGTCTATACCAATTATTGAATCCCGTATAAATACATAATCCCAAGGATCACCCCAGATATCCTCATATATTTTAATATTTCCGGGCTTTTCAAATAAGTTACGGTTCCGATATTTAAAATCATAAACCTCGCCATAATGCTCTTGATTTTTATCGACAGAAACTAATTCTAATTGCTTAATTTTAATTGATAATGGACTTATATAAAGCAAATCAAGAGGTACAAATGTTAGAAATCCAAATTTTTTACTTAATTTTAATTCAAAATTACTATCATTGGGTTTTGGTAATCTAGTCCTTTCAATGTTAAATGTTATGACTGAATCTTTTAAACTAAAAATTTCTGATACACCTTTTGAAATCTGTTTTATTTTAAGTGAAACTGAGTAGTTGATTGTAGAGTCATAAGATTTGAGAATTAAGCTATCTCCTTCTTTCATATTCAAGGGAAATTTAAGGGTAAAAGATTTATTTGTCTCATAATAATTAACTTTAATATATATAGTATCACTTATTATTGAATAAAAATCTGGCATTATTGTTGCCAAATCATAAGAATCTGAGTTTAAACTATCAAGTTTCGAAATAAGACATTTGTCATTTTTTAGTTTGTTGTATTTTTTTGAAAAATACTCTTTATGATATTCATTTATAACGTTTACAGAATCAAAATTGATAATTCCAATAGAACCTACCAAATCAGTTTCTTCAAAAAAGATAGTTTGTGTAGTATTAAGCACATCTGTTATTTTATAGTATGAAGTTTGATTCAATGGAAAGGGTTCCCAATTTTCAGAAAACAAATTATTAAATTGGAAGAAAACCAAGGTTAATAAAATAATATATACTTTTTTCATTATAGCCCCCTTTATTTTATTAATTTATAATTAATGAAATGTAACTTATAATTTCTATCTGTAAATATTATTTGCATAAATAATGATTGTGAACTGATATTATGAACTGTATTGCTTAAATCAATTGAATGATATAGTGAAAAACCATCATTTATTGCAATTTCATTTACAATTTTACCTTCAATATTATAAAACCTAATCATTTTAATATCAATCTTATCTAATGAACTGATAGTTAATAAGTTTTCAATTTTATAGGTTGTTAAGTTAAGAGAAATGTCTGAAACTTCCAAATCATTATAAGCAATTTTTGCCATTGGAATCCCAAAATTAACTATTAATGGTTGGTAAGACTCTTCTGCATTAGTATTTAAAGTCGATAATTTAAATTTGTCGTATGGAATTTCATTATTAGTTAAATACCACTCACTTTCTTTAACATTGATATAATTTTCAATTGTTTCATAAACTTGCCATTCATCCGAATTAGTATAATTATGAGAAAGTCTTATAGATTGAGGAGTATTCTGAAATGGATATACATATTTAGTATCTTTGTAAATAGATTCAAATGGTATATTTTTATAAGATATATCATCACCCCATAAGAACTTAACATAGATTTGATTATTTATTACGTTAGTAGTATAACTCATTGATTGTATATTTGGGCTTCTCATTCTTGCTGTAATATTTTCAATTAGAGGATTGGAATAATCATTACTACTTCGAAAATCCATAAAGTTATATACTGCTTGGATTGAGCTTTGAAGTCTTACATTTGCAGAATATTTGTTTTTAAAAGAATCATTAAAACCTGAAAAATTAACTCCATCTAATGGTAATTCAATCCAAAAGTCCATTAGATCTTCTCGTAAATCTTCGACATCGTCATTTGCCATACCGTCCCAATCATTAATTGGTGAAAATGGCTGGTCACTTTTTGAGTCGTATATGTTCCATAAATAACAAGCAAATCTGCAAGAATTTATATCAGGCACACCCAATTTAGTAATATTACCGTATCTATTATAGGAAACTTCATTTGGTTCATCTTTATTTATGATATGTATATCATCGTTAACGTAGTATTTGCAAAAAGGTCCAATCTCACAATCATCATCTATACCAAAAAAGTCACCAAAAGAATTTCTCATCCATACATTAGCTGCATAAGAAAAAAACATTGCAAATCCTTCTATTTCATTATGACCACAATTTGTTAATATATGATCAAAATAATGACCATATTCATGAGCGATTACTTTGCAATTTGTATAATTGTGATCATTTCCATTATAATATTTATAAATATCAATGTTCTTCGAATTAAAAAAATATTGACCGCCCGGATCACTGCCTGTATGTGCCCTCCATAACAAATTTGAATTGCATTGTTCTAACTTTCGATTTTCAGAAAATTCAAGGTTGTTATTGTTATATAGATCTTTAAGAAATTCTCTTGAAATAGTCATATATCTAAACATGGCTCCCTCGTCAAAAGGTAATTCAATATTAAGTTCTGGAGTTGTAATGTAAGAAATATCAATATTTTGTGGCACACCATTTGGATAAGTAATGCTAAAATATTTTGTAGGGTAAAGTTTTAATTCGTTGGTTGTATTAAATAGGTTTGGATAATTTGATACTATTATGTGATCGCTCCCGGAATTTAATAATGTTGCTTCATTTTCCTTTGCAATATATATTTCTACTGTCATATTTTCATAAGCCTGACAATACAAAGATAGTGGATTGTAATCGAATTCGAAAATAAATTCACCACTCTCTTCATTAAAATTTGTTCCCTCAACGCATTCTACATAGTGAATTCCTTTTATAGGTTTTCCAGTAATTTGATTAAATTTTATAGGATGTGAAAATTGATTTGGTTGGTCGTTTGTTCTGAAAAAAATCCATGCTGTGGTTCTCGGGGATTTCCTTCTCGGAAAATGTTCTAATGTATTACCATTCGCATAAAAAGTTTTTGGTTCATTCCAATCAAGAAATGATACCTTGCCTGTTATTTTAATGTGATGATTGTTTTGATTTAAACATGTTGGTTCGGCATATTGCATAGTTGATATTGTTAAGTCATCATTGTCATAAGGGTCAGATAAAATCAATGAATTAAACCCATTATTTTGTAGATTTCCTAGTTTGGAAATTGAACTGGAATATTGACCTGTATTAAAATCTGAGAGAACAAATAATTCATAAAAACAATTTTTTAGGGAATCAATTATCACTCTAATTTCAGTATTTTGAGCAGAATTTGTATCTGTATAAATCCTACTTTGATAAAATACAGAATCATTATTCAGGATGTGTAAACCTTTGCTTGTATGAAAATATATTGTAGATGAATCCCGTTGAAGTGAAGTAACATTAAATTGTACTTTTATAGTGTCACCAACATTTAATGTGCTATCTGCTTCAACAATATATGAAGAGAAAGTAAGGAAAGATATTTTACCTTCAGATAATGCATTTGATTTAGTTGGTGAAATAAGTAGTATTGCAATAAACAACATAAGTAAGCGTCCTACATTGAACCATTGAACCATTGAACCATTGAAGCCCTTTTTGTCTTCAATTCTGAATTTTTGTTCATTCTTTTCATTTGTTCTCCTAAAAAATTTTTTGACAAAATCGTATAAATAATTTAACAAATTTTATTCAAATAACCAAATATTTTTGATGTTTTTATATTTAAAGACAATTAAACAAGCAAAAAGTTACAGTCAGATGCAAAAAAAATTTCGTCATTCTGAGCGTAGCGAAGAATCTATTAGATTCCCTCTTGCGAGGGAATGACATGTAGTGCACTGTCATTCCCGTGGAAACGGGGAACCACCTCACTCTTTCATCATTCTTCACTTCGTTCAGAATGACAAAAAACAAAAGAGGCTGTCTCTTGGACAGCCTCTTTGCTAATA
Organism: Bacteroidota bacterium; assembly: GCA_021780815.1. GTDB lineage: Bacteria > Bacteroidota > Ignavibacteria > Kapaibacteriales > UBA2268 > GWF2-33-9. The sequence goes on from JAJXYC010000005.1 coordinate 7,052, forward strand.
ATAAAGTTTAATTCTTTTGAGTTTCTGGGAAAAGATAAAACTTTAATAATTTATCTTCATCTAAGTATTTTTTAGCTGCTTCTTCAATTGTTTTAGCCGTAATTTTTTCAACCAAGTTGTTCCAGTCCATAATATAAGAAATATCTTCATTATTAGTTACTGCTTTGGAAAGAGTTCTTAACCAATAATTATTATCTTTCAAATTTGTTTCCATTTCTCTAATCATTGTTTCATGAACTTTTTCTAAATATTTGTTATCTAATGGTTTAGTTTTTAATTCCTTAATAATATCGATTGCGGCATCAGACAATTCTTTTACTCTATCTGGCGAACATCCCCAACCAACGTAAACTGCATATTTCTCTTTTGGAATTTTTGCACCACTAATCGAGGCATAAGCACCATAAGTACCACCTTTGTCTTCACGAAGCACTTCTCTTAATCTAATATCAAACACCTGATTAAGTGCTTCCAACATCATTAAATTTTCTGGAGTATATTTAAAGTTTCCCTCTTCATAAAATTCAACCTGACTTTTAAATTCGCTGCCTTTTTTGAAAGTTTTCTCAGTTGGAGTTCTTCTTACTTCAACACCTTCATCTCGCCAATTTTCTTTTCTATTAATTGCTGGTAAGCTTGCAATATACTTTTCTAAATATGTCTTCAAAGTAGGTATATCTACCGAGCCAACGAAAATGAAAGTAAAATCACCTGCATCTTTGAAGCGGTCTTTGTAAAATTCAAAAGCTTTTTTGTGATTAACCTTATCCAAATCTTCTTTTGTCCAAGGCATTCTTCTTGGATTATAATTAAAGAGAGTTGCAGTAACAGAATCCTGAAACACATTTTCTGGATTATTGGAAAACATATTGATTATATTAAGTCTTTCATCGATTGCGGCTTTAAACGCATCTTCATCATATCTTGGAGCGGTAAACTGCAAATTTATCAATTGCATAAGTGTTTCAAAGTCTTTTGGAGAACAACTACCATTAATACCTTCAGAAAAATTTGAAATAAATGGTGAAATTCTTGCAATTTTTCCTGTTAACATTTTATTGATTTGTACATCAGAAAATTCATCTATCCCACTTTTGTCAATAATTGAAGATGCCATTTTAGCTGAATATAAATCATTATTGTCAGTTACTAACGAATAACCTCCCGGACTAACTGCATAAGCAAGAATTTGGTCATTTTTAAAATCAGTTTTCTTAACAATTACTTTTACACCATTAGAAAGTGTAAATTCCGTCAAATCTAATTTTTTATTTTCATCTTCTTTTAGTATTTTCCCTGGTTTCACATCTTTGCTAAAAAGAGGTTTGTTGCTTACATCATCAACATACGGTTCAAATTTTGTATTGTAAAGTTTATTGTAAACTTCAAGGACCTCATCTTTTGAAGGAATTGAAATGCCATCTTTTTGAGGGACAGAAATACAAATAATTGAATTATCAGGAGTAATTAATTGACTAACACGCTTATTTACTTCATCTAAAGTAATAGTTGGCAGATATGCTTTTAAATATTCTAAAGATTGTTCCGGAGAAATAACTATTGAATTTTTAAGGAAATGATAAACTAATTGACTTGCAAAAATTTTCGATTCTGTTTTATCTTTTTCGTCAATTGCTTTTTCAGCATATCGAATCATATCAGTTTTTTGTCTTTCAAATTCAGTTGGAGTAAAACCACTTTGTTGCGATCTGAAAAGTTCAGTCAAAAGAATTTTATAAGAATACATAATATCATTTCCTTTCGCAAGAGCTGTTACATCAAAAGCATCTTTATCTCCAAGATAATCACTATATGAACCATAAGCATAAAGGAAAGGTGGATTTGGTTTTGACAAATATTCTTGATAACGATTGTAAAGCATCATTGAAACCATTCTTGAAACAAGACTGTTACGATAATTTTCAAAAGTAGTCGGGTCAGACATTGGATGTTTATAAATTACATCAATGTTTGGGAAAGACAATTCTGGGTCTGAAAGAACAGAAACGAGAGTTCCTTTATTATCTGGAACAGGATAAAGTTCACGCTTTCTTTCATTTGTAGGATTAGTTAATTTTGAAAAATATTGTTTAACAATTTGTTCAACTTTATCTACATCAAAATCACCAATTGCCATAATTGCCATATTATCAGGACGATACCAATCTTTATAAAATCTTCTTAGTGCTGAATAAGGAGCATTTAAAATAATCGTTGTATCTCCAATAATATCACGTAAGGCATATTTGGAATCTTTAAAGCGAACAGGTAATTCTTTTTTCCAAATTCTATCTTCCGCACCTTTCCCTAATCGCCATTCCTCTGTAATCACTCCACGTTCCTTATCTATTTCTTTGCCATCATAAGAAACTTCACCTGCCCATTGTTCCAAAATATTTAAGCCTTTTTCTAATATTTCAGGTTTATCAGTTGGAACTTGAAGCATATAAACAGTTTCGTCAAAGTTAGTATAAGCGTTTAAATCAGCACCGAACTGCATACCAATTAATTCAACATAATCAACTAATTCATTTCTGGGAAAATCTTTCGTTCCATTAAACGCCATGTGTTCACAAAAATGTGCTAGACCTTTTTGGTCATCGTCTTCACAAATGGAACCAGCATTCACTACCATTCTTAATTCTGCTCTTTTTTCAGGCTTTTTATTCTTCATAATAAAATATGTTAAACCATTTGGCAATTTACCTGTTCTAATTGATGGGTCAAGTGGTACTGCATCTTTTGGATTATACTGGGATTTAAGAATTGGTGAAATCAAAAACAAGAACAATACAAAAATCAAACTTTTTTTGTTTATCATAAAATATCCTCAAAAATTGAAAAAATGTAAAATGCAAAATACAAAATTAAATTATAATTTATTCTTAATTTTGTATAAATTTGTTTAATTTTTAAATTAAAATTATATGAAAGTTACTGAAAAATATAAACCAGGTATCCCAAACAAATACTTAATCGTTGTTGCGGGAATAGTTTGGACAATTGCCGGTGGCATATTGTTAATTCGTGGTATGCTTATAATTAATCAACTTCATTTGCAATTACTAAAAATTTTAATAAGCTTAATTGTAGGGGTATTGTTCTATTTTGCAATGTTTAGAAAAATATCCTTAAAACATATCAATAGAATTAAAAATATTAAAATTGAAAAGCCATGTATATTTTCTTTTTTTGATTTAAGAAGTTATATTTTAATGTCAATAATGATAGCTATGGGAATTAGTTTAAGATTATCGGGAATTATACCGTTAGAATACTTATCTCTATTTTTTGTTACAATGAGTATTCCACTTTTAATATCAGCATCAAGATTTTATCTTACAGGTATAAAAATATTAAATCAAAATATTTAACTAATATTTAATAAAAATTAATTAAATATTATGTGAAAAGCTAAATCTTGAGTTTTTTAATTTTGTTTTCATAAATCATTAGTGCAACTGAAATTACTTCATTCATATTATAGTATTTGTATTCTGCTAAACGACCAATAAATATGGTGCTTGGCACATTTTCTTGAGCAAATTGAAAGTATTGATTATAAATTTCAGTATTTGCAAGTTGTGGAATTGGATAAAATCTTTCATTTATCATATCTACATATTTTTCAGGAAACTCTATCGCAATAGTTGTGCTTTTTTGTTCTTGATTTAACATCAAATGTTTGAACTCTGTTATTCTTGTAAAATCATTATTGTTTGGATAATTGACAACAGAATTAGGTTGAAATTGTTTTAAATTATGTTTTTGAAATTCAAATTTCAAGCTTCTATATGGTAAATGTCCAAATCGGAAATCAAAAAATTCATCAATTGCTCCTGTATAAATTAAATGAGAATAATCTATTTCTTCTTTAACATCTTTAAAAGAGGTATTCAATAATAATTTAATATTTTTTTTGTTTAACATTCTTTCAAAGATTGGAGTATAACCATCTTTTGGTAATACTTGATATTTATCTTGGAAATAGCGATTGTCTCGAGACAGTAAAACAGGAATACGTGCCGTTACCGATGGGTCAAGTTCATTCGGAGAATATCCCCATTGCTTTTGAGTATAATTTAAAAATACGTTTTTATAAATATAATCAGATAAAAATTTAATATCTTCATCTTCATCTTCTTGTAATTTTAATATTGGAATTTTTAAACCAAACCCAAATTTTGTGAGCAATTTATTCTCTAATAATTTTGCATATTTAAAAGGGAATACTTCATATAATGAATTAAAATTAAATGGAATAGGAATTAATTTCCCATCTACTAATCCTAATGTTTTATGTTGATAAGGTATCCATTCAGTAAATTGAGATAAGTAATCAACGGGTTTATTTGAAACAGAATGAAAAAAATGAGGTCCATATTTATGTATTAAAATACCATTTTCATCACGAAAATCGAAAGCGTTACCGCCAATATGTAACCTTTTATCAATTACTATTACTGAAAAATTGCTTTCACTTGCTATTCTTTCAGCAATTACAGAACCGGCAAAACCAGCACCAACAATTAAAAAATCACATTTCATTTTTTAGCCAATTTTTTTATTTCATCAAAAGTTATTGTTTTAAAATAAAAATTTAATGCAATAAACGAAACAAAAGAGATAATCATTAAAATTATTGTTAAATATTTATTCAAACTAATAAACAAAAACGGCAAAGTTGTAACAAAAGCAAAACTAAAATAAGTTAAATAGTATTTTAAAAATAATGTTTTAAAAATAGGATAAAAAATAATTGATAGCACTATGAAAACAGATATTTCACTTAATAACGAAGAAAAAGCGGCACCATCAGCGGAAAATCGTGGAATTAATACCAAGTTTGAAACTAAATTAACAATCAAAGCAGTAACATTCGCATAAATTACTTTTCTTTCATATTTCCATGCAAGCAAAGGTGAGAAAAAGGTTATACTATAATAAATAAATAAAGAAGAAATCATCAAAATTTTTATAGACAAAATACTATTTGAGTAATCTCTTCCAAAAAGTAAAACAACTTTATCGGCAAAAACAAATAAAAATAATGGAACATAAGTACCAACTGAAAAGGATAATCTTAGAAATTGCTTCATAACTGATTTTCTTCGTTCTTTGTCATTGTATTTTGCAAAGATTGGGTAATATACTGTTTGCATAATTGAAGATAATAAAGTTGTTACAATTAAAACATTGAAAGCGGCAGAAAAAATCCCAGCAGCATAATTTGACGAAAGAAAGCCTAAAAGTACTATTCCCTGATAGTTGTAAACCCCGATAATAAAGAAAGTTATACCAATTGGGAAGCCTTCCTTTAAATATTTTTTCCATAATGCAAAATCAAAAGATAAAGAAAATTTTCCATATTCTTTTATATAATATAAGAACATCCAGATTGAGTTAATAATCAAAGCACCTGAAACAACAACAGAGGACCAAATAATATCTTTGGGAGAATGAACAAAGACTATAATTCCAAGAAAATTAAAAATATTAGCAAGAATTGTCCTTATTGCAAAAATATTAATTCTTTCCACCCCTTGAAAAACCCAATTGAGCAAAGTATTATTTGTGAGAATATTTAATCCAAAAATTAAAATCAATAATTTTTCTGTAAGTGATTTATCTATAAAATAAACAACTATTACAAGAACAGAATAGGTAATAACAGCAATGAGAATTCTTATGGTTAAGATATTATTAACTATACTTTTAATTTTATCCCGATTAGCCGCAATCTCACGAGTTCCAATAGCGTCTAATCCAAAAGTAGCAAAAAGCATAAAAAAAACGGTAAAGAATTTTGAGGCACCAAAAATTCCAAACCCATCTACTCCCAAAGCTCTTGCAAGATAAATTGAATAAACAACTGAAAGCAACCTACTTGACAATTCAGCCGCAGACAAACTAAATAAGTTTTTTAAAATTACTTTACTTGATGACATTTTACTTTATTCTCAAGATTTCATTCAATGCAGTTTTAGCAGATGTGCTTTTATCTCGATACTTTATGATAATTGGAGTATATATTGATAACCCATTGGTTTTTGCAAAGTCAGAATTTAATATTCTACTACCCGCAACAACAACTGCATTTTCAGGAATTTCTAATGTTTTACCTTCTCCTTTTTGAATAACATTATCATTAACAATATCGAAAATTTTCATTGAAGAAGTTATAATCACCCCAGACCCAAGTACAGCCCCTTTACGAACAATTACACCTTCGTAAATTCCACAATTACCACCGATCATAACATTATCTTCTATAATCACAGGTAATGCGTTTGCTGGTTCAAGAACACCTCCAATTTGAGATGCCGCACTTAAATGAATATTTTTGCCAAGCTGTGCACAACTTCCTACTAATGCATGCGAATCAACCATCGTTCCTTCATCAATATAAGCACCAATATTTATATATGCAGGTGGCATTACAATTACACCTTTTGCAATATAAGAACCTGAACGCACAGAACTGCCACCTGGCACTATTCTTATGTTCTCTTCTTTAAAAATTGGTCTTAATGGTATTGTATCTTTATCATAATATCTGAAATTATTATCTATGGAATAATCAGTCAACTTACCAAATTTAAATAATAGCAAAATCGCCTCTTTTATCCAAATGTTAGTATGCCAAACTCCATCAATTTGTTCGGCTACCCTTATCTTACCTTGATTAAGCTGACTTAATAATTCAACTGCAAAGACAGAATATCTTTCTTGCTCGTTGATTTTTATTTCTTTTTGTTCTAAAAAATATTCAAATTCTTGTTTTAATTCCATTTTCTATTTTTTTTATTTTTTAAAAATATAAAATTAAGTAAAATCGTTTGAAAGTATAATTTTTTAGAAACTTTTCTTTAATTTGCATTTTTATACCTAAATTAAAGATGGAATTTATAATGGAAGAAGAAAATAATAATATTTTTAATGAATTTAGCAACGAAAATGATAGCGATAATAACATAGACTTCAATTCAGATTATGCTCAATTTGAAGAAGATAATGAGCCTTTGCTTACACCAGATGATTTTACGCAAGAATTAAGTCCAGACTTTCAAGGAGAAAAAATTCCGGGCGGAACAAAAATAATTAAACAAAAAGACATTAAACTTTCCCCTCCTGTTTATAATCAAGAGGAAATAAATAAAATTTTAGAAACTCCAACAGAAGAAATTTTAAAACACCAATTTCAATCTACTTTTCAAAATGAAATAATTACATCTGAAAGTAGCGATGGTAATAAGGCTAATAAACCATTTGATTATAAAGAATACCAAATCACAAACTTTAAAGATTTTTTGGAATTACCAAAAATTTCGGGTTCACAACCATCAATTAGTGGGAAAAGAGTAATTTCAAAAGATTTAATAAACAAGAATTCTTCTGAAAAAATAGAAGTATATTCTGAACCACCTTTTAAACCTATAAAAACAGGCGAAAGCTCGGTTATTGTTAATCGTAATTTAGATGGCGAAATTGAAAGCATTGAAGTTTGTTGCAAAGATGGAGAACGCATTTTAATTCGTTTTGATTTTGACGATAGCAATCAACAAACCGAAATTATTGATTAATTTTTAAATTTATTAAATAGAGATTAAATTTATTAGTTCAAAATCTATCTTATTTGCAACAAATTCCATAATTTTGAAAATTTTTTAGGTGCTTGTGGAAGAAAATACTCTTGTCCCAATTTTAAAAAAAGACAGGTATGTCTTTATTGATGTTTTAAGGGGGTTATCTGTACTTTGGATGATTGAAACCCATGTAATGGATGCTGTTATGCACCCTGATTTCAAACACGGTTTGATTTACTATTTATTTGATTTATCTAATGGATTTGTATCTGTTGCTTTTCTTTTCTTTGCTGGTAGTGGATTTTGGATTGCGGCAACACGAAAAGCAGAAGCGTATAGGCATTTTGAAAAACCTCTATGGACCTATTTAAAAAGATTAGGATTGATATTAATTTTAGCATATTGGCTACATTTACCCTTTCTTTCTGTCCGTTCAATTTCCAACTTACCTTTTAATGCTTTGCTACAATTTTTTGAATGTGATATATTGCAAGCAATTGTCTATTCATCATTGTTTGCATTAATTTTATTGTTACTTATTAAGAACTTAAATGCCTTAAAATATATTTATGGATTAATAGCAATATTTGTATTCTTGTATTCGCCATTTATATGGAATACAGACCCAACACAGTATCTTCCTGCTTTTTTGGCTCCTCTTGTTGCAAAATATCCAATTTCTAAATTTCCTTTATTGCCTTGGAGTGGTTACTTCTTTGCTGGTATTTTTACTGCGGGAGTGTTTTTTCAATCTGAAAACAAAATGAAAGTTGCTAAAATTTACTTAACATTCGGCACAATTTTCTTTTTCTTGCTTTATTTCACTAAGACATATACAGATTTTTACCCTGGTTATCAAGACTGGTGGCACATTTCACCTTTCTATTTATTATTTAGAACTTCATTTGTAGTTGCCGCTTTTGGTTTGCTTTTCATTTTTGAAAAATATTATAAAAACAAAAAAGTTGGTGAAATACTTACTTTGGCTGGTCAAGAATCACTTTTTATTTATATCTTCCATCTACTGATTGTATATGGCTCAATTATTAATCATGGATTTAATTTTTACATAGGGCAACATCTTGGACCATTTGAAACAGCATTGTTGATTTTAGGATTGTGGTTTGTCTCTTATAGTGTTACTTTAATGTGGCATATAATTAAAACAAAAGAACAAAAAGCAGCACATCTAGCTATGACTTCAATATTTGTTTTATTCTTAATAATTTTAATTGTTAGACCTTTCTAATTTATTGGGTTTTGCTTCGTCTATATGTAGACCATAAAGGTGTGTAGAAATGGGATACGGTACTTGGGGAAAAAAATACGAATCTAATATTGCTTTAATAGATAGTCAACATCAAATTTTATTTAATATTATTAATAATCTTTTTGATGCGATGAAGTTTGGCAAAGGAGATGAAGTTATTGGTGAAATTTTAAATGAATTGATTAGCTACACTGATTACCATTTTAATGCAGAAGAAAATTTAATGAAAGAAAACCAATATGTTAATTTAGATTCACACTTAAAAGCACATAAAGAGTTTGTTCAAAAAGTGCTATTCTTTTATCAAAGATATATAACCGGAGAATCTGCTCTATCAATTGACATTATTGATTTCCTTAAAAACTGGCTTATTTCACATATTTTAACAATGGATTTAGAATTTACTAAAACTATTAAGGCAGACACAAATTAAAAGTTAAATTTTTAATTCAAATTTTTACTAATTATGGAACTTATCAAGTTTGAAAAAAAATTTGAAACTAAAATTAAAGAAATTGACGAACAACATAAAGTACTGTTCGAAATTTTCAATAAATTGTATTCTTTGTTATTATCGCCCCATTCTTTGAATGAAATTCAAGATATTTTAAATAAATTATCTGAATATACACTATTTCATTTTGCCAGCGAAGAAAAATTAATGGAACACTATCAATACCCAAAATTAGATGAACATGTAAATATGCACCATTCTTTTATAGAAAAAGTAGAAACTTTTAAATTAAAATATGAAATGGGAGATATGCTTTTAAATATTCACATTTTTACTTATATTTACGATTGGCTTACTAACCACATAATTTTTGTAGATAAGGATTTTGCAAATTATACTTTCAAACAATAATTTTATTAAGTTATTGTTTTATGTTAATTAAAAAAAAACTTCTAAATTTGCAATTAAATTAAATAACAATATTAACATTACACAGAATATTTAACAGAGAAGTACTATGTTTTTCAAAAAGTTATTTACCAATACAAGAGCACTTATCTTTCTTGTATTCATTTTTAGTCTTTTAGTTTATGTAATTACATTAAGCCGTACTTTAACTTACGTAGATAACGGCGAATTAACAGCAGTTTGTGTTACATTAGGAATAGCCCACCCAACCGGTTATCCTCTGTTTACTTTGCTCGGACATTTATGGTCGTTATTACCACTACCTCTGTCTAAAGTTGTATTAATGAATTTGTTTGTTGCTACATTAACGGCTATTTCTGCCTCTATCTTATTTTTAACACTTCAATTGCTTTTAGGGAATATTGAATTTAGCAAAAAACAAATTTTATCAAACAAAAAAAACAAAGAAATACATATTATCAAATCAAAATTTGATTTGCAAAATCATCAAATTAATATAATTGCATTTGTAATTGCATTAACTTACGCTTTTGCAGATACAGTTTGGCAACAAGCCACCTCTCTTGAAGTATATTCATTAGAGTTACTATTTGTTAATTTGATTTTCTATTTTACAATAAGAGCATATTTCACAAAATCGCAATTTAAATCTTTTCTTATACTTGCATTTGTATTTGGATTAGCACTTACAAACCATTTAACAACAGTTTTACTTTTACCTGCAATTTTATATTTGTTTTTCTTAAATTCAAATGATAAATTATCTTTCAATACAGAAAAGAGTAAAAAACTTTTAATATTAATTTTGTTTGCAATAATCCCTTTATCCTTATACTTGTATTTACCAATTCGTTCAGCTATGTTACCGCCAGTAAATTGGGGTTGGGTTCATCGAAGTTTCAGTAAATTTTTATATCATTTGAGTGGGAAACAATATCAAGTCTGGATGTTTTCAAGCCCTCAAGTAATAATAAAAAATTTAAAAGTTTACACTTCTTTATTACCTAATGAGTATGCTTTTATTGGAATAATTTTTATTGTGATGGGCTTAATTAAAGCTTGGAAAGCAAGAGGTATTTTTTGGGTTCTTGTTTTAATGATTTTGGGAAATGTTTTTTACTCTTTAAATTATTCCATTTATGATATTGATTCATATTTTTTACCTTCATTTATCGCATTTTTTATTTTTATGGCAATCGGCACTGCCTTCTTAGTAAAAAGCAAACCAATTTCTTTAAATTTTATTGCGTTGTTTTTTATTCTTAATTTGGTAATCAACTTTTCTGCTAATAACCAAAGTAACGATAAATTAGTAGAAGAATATACTAAAAACGTGCTTTCAAGTATAGACAAAAATGGAATTGTAATTTCTGCACAATGGGATTATTTTGTTTCTCCATTTTTGTTTGAACAAACAGTTGAAAACAAGAGACCTGATATTATAATTTTAGAAAAAGAACTACTGCGTAGAACTTGGTATCCTTTACAATTTAATTTGCAACACCCTGAAATTTACAAAGAGTCAAAAGATGCTTTTATTGATTATGAAGAAATTTTAGAACGCTTTGAAAGTGGTTTGCCTTATAACCCAGATGAAATTCAAATGAAATATTATGGATTAATTAATGATATAATACAAAAGAACATTGACAAACGACCTATTTATATTACACACGATGTTTTGAGAACTGAACTTGACTTTTTTAAAAATTTCAACATTATCCCAAAAGGTTTTGCATTACAAATTTTTACTAAGGACACTGTTCTATTGCCAAATCTTTCTTGCTTAGATTTAAAATATCTTGAAACAAATAAAGATAGATATAAAGGTTATTTACCTGTGCAAATGATGGATTTAATTTCACAAAATTTAGCTAATATTGGTATTTATTCATTTCAACATAGCCAAATTCAAACAGCAAGTGAGGCAATAAATTTATCTTTATACTTTAATCCAGAAAATTCTACAGCATTAAGGGTTAAATCTATGTTACAATAAAAGAAGTTCTTGAATTATAAAAATTAGGCTTAATCACCCCAATTTATACGAACTTTATAATTTATTACGACTTCTTCTGATTTTTTAACTTTAACATTAAAGAGAAAGTTGTGTGCATCGCTTTTTTCGTAAGGTGTATTTGAAGATAAAATCTCCCAGTCACCTGATATATTACGTAAAACTTTGATTACAACATCTTCATCTTTATGATTTTTTAACGAAATTGAATACTCATTTTCATAGATTTTATCACTTATTTTTTTACTATTAATTACTTTTGTGCTTGCAACTAAATCAAAGGCATTCCCTACTTTAAGCACAATCTCTTCATCTTTTGGTGTATGCCCTATTTCATCTTCTCCAATGAATTCGGACATACCACCTCGCTCTTTAAAAATCCTCACTTTACCTTTTGGTAAAGGAATTCCTAAATTATTCTCTTTGGTGTTTTTAAATTTCAAAACAGACATTACCTTCCCATTTGTATATTTTGAAGGATTATCCGAATACCAATATTCTTTTGTAACTTTAATGTTGTCCGCACTAAATAAAGATATTTGTTTATTTTCATTATTTGCAATAGTAGTTTTTGTGTTTAATTCATAAATATGATAATCATAAAAAGGTTCTTCAGTGAATGTTGATAAAGCTTGTTCAACAGTGTTATCAAAATTTTGTTTTGCAAACATATGTCCGTCATTGGCATTTTGAATTAAATGAACATCACCTGCAATTAACTTTAAAATTGCATTTTCAAATCGTCCGCCCGATGTATTATCAATTGAAACCCAGGAATTGAAAGATATTCCATTTTCTTTATCATTGAGTACTGCCACGTATTCCGCAGTCCAAGTAATACCAGAAGTAGAATAAGATAAATTAATGTTTTGCTTACCTGCTTGATTTGAATTTATCTTCCAAACTAATGTAGGACGTGTTAGCAATCCTTCAGGCAACTTTGGAACATTAATTTGATAACTTGTTAAATCTGGAAAAACTTCTAACCCGTTATCTGTTTGCAAAATTATATTATTATTATTAATTGATAACAACTTTCCTGCATAACTTTTTTCTTTGTTTGTTAGAGTTATTGTTTGGTCTATATATTTGTACAACAAAGAAGTCATAGAAACTAAATCGTATTGATAGTTCTGCTCATTCACTTCCCCATTGAACTTAATATGTACTGAACTTGGTTCAATTAATGATGGAATATCAGTAACATTTAAAACAGACTGTCCTTTGGGAATATCGTAATTTCTTACTTCATTAACGATGCCAATACCTTGATTATAAATTGTTATTGCTGTGCTTTTTATAGTATTTTGTGAAAAGCAAGGGAAAACAACATTAATTGAAAATAACACGATTAATAAAAGTTTTCTTTTCATTTTAAAATCTCCCAAAAAAGTAATTTAATAATTTATTGCCAATTAGCAATCTTTAAATATTGAAAATAATGTAATTTATATTCTTACAAACACTATTCTTCTAATAATTCTTCAAGTTTAATTAAAACTTCGCTTGGTTTAATCATATTTAATTCTCGTGTTGTGAGAATTGCTTTATGGACGCTATTATATGGAGTCCAAACCTTTAACTTTGGAGGAATTTCAGGAACGGAAAACAAAACAATAGCAGGAATTTTAAATGCGGCACAAAAATGCACAACTGATGTATCGGGTGTTAAAATAAAATCGCATTGTTTTAACATACCCACAAATTCAATCAAAGAAGACGTTATTGGAGCAGGTGTACAATTACTTTTTATACATATTTCTTCTTGTTGCTCTTTTAAATTAGAAGAAGCAAAAACAATAACTTTAATATTTGAATATTTTCTTGTAATAAGATTAATAAATGCAATATAGTTTTCAACTCCCCAATTTTTTGCTGGCGATGAACCTGACAAATTGATTCCAAGAATCTTGTAATTTTCTTCCGTCAGTAATGCACTCGTTGCAAACAAATTTGAATCTAACGATATTTCTAACGATAATTCTTCAGGATTAATTCCAAAAGGTAATAACAAATTAGCAATTCTTTCTACAATATGAACTTCTGATTTTAACTTCATCGGAACAATATGAGTGTATTGCTTTAAATTTTCTTTTTCTATGCCTAATTTAAACTGTGAATGTAAAAAAGTCAAAAGCAAAGATGATGTTTGAGAGGGATTATCAAATAAATCTATTATTAAATCAAAATTTTCTTGATTGAGCTCCCTAATTAATTTTATAGTATCTCGAATATCTCGAATATTTCGAATATTCTTATTATAAAACCAGATTTTATTGCAGTAATTTTTTATAAAAGGGGCTGTCTGAATATTTTTATTGCCTAATAAAATATGCACTTGTAAATCTAACATATTTTCTTTTAAATCTTTTAAAAAAGGAATAGTAACAAGTACATCTCCAATCCTATCTTGTCTAAGTAATAATATTTTTTTTACATTCGAGAAAATTCCTTGTGGATTGCCAATAATTTCTGGTTGCTTCTTTCTGTATTTGCCAAATATAGCATCTTTTATAATTTGATTTAATCCCATTTTTTTTAATTAATTTGCAGGATAAAATTATGCAAATTAACAAAATTTATTATGAAACCACATATCTTATTCATTTGTATTTCTAATGGGTTTGGAGGATTGGAATTGCAAATGGCTCAAAAAACAAAAGATGCAATAGAAAAATATAATTTTGGTTTAATAATAACCCAAAAAAATTCTAAACTGTCAAAATATTGTGCAAACAATAACATTCCCTTTATTGAAGTCAATCCAAAAATAGATTATATCGATATTTCTGTGATTTTTAAATTATTGGCAATTATTGAAAAAAATATAATTAATAGCATCGTTTGTAGCAAATCAAAAGAGTTAAGTCTGGCGGTATTTGCATCAAAAATATCAAAGACCAAGCCTAAAATATTTTTTTACCAACAGATGCAAAATGGAATTATTAAAAAAGATTACTTCCATAATTTTATCTATAAAAATATTTCAGGAGCAATTGTAATTGCTCCTTTTATGCAAAAACAAATACAAGAAACAACAATAATAGATCCTTCCAAAGTTTTTGTAAATTATATTGGGGTAAAATTAGAAAATTATAGAAAAGAAAATCACAACAAACGGCAAATTCGTAAGGATATTGGACTAAATGAAAATTCGTTTGTAGTGCTAAACGTTGGAAGAATGGATGCTCAAAAAGACCAAATCACATTAATTAAAGCTTTTGACAAAGCCTGTATTCCAAATAGTCAATTGCTTTTAGTTGGCGAAGGCGATTTTAAAAAAGAATGTGAAATATTAATTGAAACTCTTAAAATCAAGAACAAAGTTGTATTTTTAGGATTCCGTGATGATATTGAAAAAATTTATAATGCTTGTGATCTATTTGTTATACCTTCACTTACAGAAACATTAGGTATTGTTATTATTGAATCTTTTGCTTCTAAAATACCTGTAATCGGCACAAATGGGGGTGGAATTGTAGACTTGATTAAAGATAGAGAAAGAGGATTGTTGTTTGAACCAAGAGATTATTTAAAGTTATCTGAATTAATCTTGGAGTTATATAATAATAAAGACCTATACAAGTATTTAACAGAAAATGCTTATGAATTTGCACAATCTAATTTGAATTTTTATGAACAAAGAAAAAGGTTTTTCAATTTTATTGAAGGAATACTAAATAAAAATAATAAATAAGACAATAAAACGTATCTAATTTCAATAAATATAATGAGAAAATCTATGGAAAATAAAAAAGCAAAAGCAAAATATAAAATTAATGAAATAATTGCAAAAAGATGGAGTCCTCGTTCATTTGATGCAACGAAAGAAGTAAGTAAAGAAGATTTGCTTTCAATCTGCGAAGCTGCTCGTTGGGCGCCTTCATCAGTAAATGAACAACCTTGGAATTATATAATTTGGGATAAATTTACAGATAAGGAAAATTACAACAAAGCATTTTCTTGTTTGAATGAGTGGAATCAAAAATGGGCAAAAAATGCTCCTATATTAATAGGAGTTTTTGCTTATAATTTATTTTCACAAAATAATAACAATAACCGTTGGGCATTATATGACACAGGAGCCGCCACAATAAGCATGCTTTTACAAGCAACTGAACTTGGCTTAGTGTCACACCAAATGGGTGGATATGATACAAACAAGTTATTGAAAGAATTTGAAATTACTGATGATTATACTTCTATAAGTGTAATTGCATTAGGTTATCAAGCCGAATCTGATATTTTAGAAGAACCTTTTCGTGAACGAGAATCTGCTGAAAGAATTAGAAAAGATTTACGTGAAAACTTTTATTTTTCTACTTGGGAAAACCCATTGGAATAAAGTCAAAAGTTTCTTTTTCTTTTTATCTTTTTATTAATTGTGGTATTTTAATAAAATTTTATTTGGATTATTTCCCGTTGTGTATTTCATTAACGGTTGTTCATTTGGGTTATTAAAATTCAATGAATAAATCAAAATTTCACCATCAGAGGTAAAATTTTTGGCATTACCTACCCAAATTAAATTTCTCTTTTCATCAATTGTAAAACAATACCAAAAATCAGGAGTATGATTTACAAGTATATCTTTCATTAAATTTCTTCGCACATCTAACATTTTAATAGAACCATTTTTGTTATTGTCTTTGCCCGGCGTGTTATTGGCTATAAAAAACAAAGTATCCCCTGTTGCACTTATTTTTAAGTTTGAGAAGTTACCAAACCATTCATTCGTCTTACTTAAATTATTCAAATCACTTAAATCATATTGAATTATTCCACCAACAGAATCTTTTAAAGAAGGGTAATTATAGTACATAACATATAAATATCTATTGATAGTATCAATTGCAAGTTCAACAGGGTCTTTACCCGTCTCAATTTTTTTTAATTCGACAAAGTTGTTTAAATCTACAATGCTTATCGTACTTGAATTTGCGGCATTTTTATTAATATCACCCCAACCTGAATTTACCACACAAGCATAATGAGAAAAATTCACAATTGCTTCTGGTTGCGGTCCAACATTTATAGATTTTTCCAATTCCATATTATTGGAATTAATTTTGTATATGCTCGATGAGTAAGCATCGCTTAAAAGCAAAGTTGAATCATTAATAATTGATAACTTCCTCGGAAAATTATTTCCAGAAAAAGTCAATTTTGATATCACTTTCATCGTATTTAAATTAATCTTAAATAATGTTTTTGAGTTTGAGACCACAACATATAAAAAATTGTTCTGTGTTATTGCATCGTTTGCTACATCTCCTAATTCGTATAAATTTACTTTTTCAAATATATTTTCTACATAACTATTATCATTTAAATCTAAAAGCGAGATACTGGCATTATTATAACCATATAAACCTTCATTAACAATTATAGCAATATCATCATCTAAATTAAAAACTCCACTTTCATTAGGTGCTAATGGCTCTTTAACACAACCTGTTAATAAAATCAAAAAAATAAAAAATAAAAAATTCAGTGTTTTTTTCATAAGATTATTTTAAAAATTTAAAATAATAATTTTTACCACCTTCAACAATTGAAATAATATAAAACCCTTGCTTTAAATTATTGATATTAGTGAAAAAGTCAAATTTATTATGAGAAGAAAATAATTTTGCTCCAAATAAATTATAAGTATAGAAATTATATGAAGTATTATTTTGCAAATTGTTGATAAAGGCAATTACATTACAAGATGTCGGCACTTCCGAAACATCACTATTATCATAAATCAAATACCTCGCAGTAATAGCATCTAAATCAAAGCCACTTAAAATTGGGTCATAAAATTTATGATTAGGATTTTCAAGTATTTTATCAGTAATATCTTTAATTTTAATGTATTTGATTCTATTTAAACCAATGGTATGCAAATCAAAAGAATTGCCTCCACTTACAGAAGGGTCAAAAGGATCTTGGCTACCATTAGTCGGATTAGTTCCTGCACATCCCGCAAGAGTTTGGAAATCATAAGGAAATTCAATAAAATTTATTCCATCTTCACTAACTGAAACAACACCTGGTTCTGCAAAAACTTTCCCATTTATAGGATTAATAAAAGCATTTTCAAACACAGTAAAATCGGGACCATCTCCATCATAAAGATATGAATCTTTAAATCCTACAACTATTTCACCTCCTAACCCCAATGATAATACTTCGTCTGGAGAACTTGCAGGTGTGTTTTCATTAGCATTTGGTGAAGGTAACCCGAAAATGTTTTGTGGAAAATAATCACTTGATTGTCCAGTATTTTGACCACTGCCTGGAATAAAAGATATAACCGTATCAATTGTTCCTTTATGAAAATCAAGGCTATAAATTTCAAGAGCTTTAAAATTTACAACTATTAACAAAATAATTAATTTTAATTTCATTTAGTTCTCCATTTCATAGTTGATTGAAAAAAGAAAGTTCCTACCTGGCATTGGAAAATTTCTTATTATTTGATAATTCTCATTTAATAAATTGTTCGCCGACAATTTGAAATTCAAATTATTTGCTTCTAATTTTAATCTATAATTTACTGATAAATCCAAAGTAAAATAAGATGGCAACAATGAAGACAATGAATTATCAGACATATAATATCGATACGAATTATAATAATAATTAGTTAAAATTGAAAAGTCATCTATATTTAAAGTTAAGTTTGCCGATATTATTTCTTGTGGTATATACGGTATGTATTTTCCATAGTTAGGTGAATTTTCTGTTAAATCTTTGCAATTTTGATAGGTGTATGAAATGTCTGCACTTAAAGTATTACCATATATTAAAGCTTTCAAAACCCATTCTATCCCATAATTTTGAACTTTATCAATATTTTCTGCAGACCAAGTTAAAACACTTTTGGGAACTGCTACTATTTGGTCGTTTGTTATGGTATAATATACATTTGCTTTAAAATTTATCCATTTTTGTAAATCTTTGCTTAAACTAAAATTACAAGAATAAGAGTTTTCTGGTTTTAAATTGGTATTTCCATAATTTAAATAATACATCTCATCAAAGCTTGGAATACGAAAATTTTTTGATAAATCTAAATGTACAATAGTATTATTACTTTCTATTTTATAATTAGAACCAATAAAAAATGTAAATGGGAGATTATTGTCATCTGTAAAATAATCCATTCGTAAATTTGTTTCAATATCAAGTAAATCCACATCAAATAATTTATTTTGTAACAAACTTGTTGCAATAAAGAAATTGTTTCTACTTACACTTCCACTAAGTGCAGGTTGAAGGAAGTTGCCATTTAAAGAACTAATTTCAGCCCCAATTTCAGAGTTAATTTGAGTCTTATTTTGTATTTGTTGATAAATAAGATAAGATTTTAAGTCGAACGAGTTAAACAGATAATTATTATCATTACTCAAAAAATAATTCTTAAAATCTAATACTTCCATTTTCTTATATTTCAATAAATTATTTAATTTAAACAAGGAATTTGAAGTATTAATAAAAACAAAATTAGGCAGTAGATAAATTGACAATTGCTTCAAATAAGCAGTTGAATTTTCTATATTACCTAAAACTACTGCACCTGGAACGCCTTGCTCATTGTAATTAGCAAAAGCAAGTACGGAAAAATAATAATTGCTCAAAGAAAAACTTTTTTGGAAACCAAGGGTAATTTTATGTATTTGTGAGTTTAATCGAAAAGTATCAATATTGTTCCCAAAATTATTAAATTTAAAAGGGTAATCTCCTTTTGAGTATTGAAAATCCACGAATAATTTTAAAGGTTTTTCTAAATTTCCAAAATTTGTAGCAAATGAACCTAAAAATGAATGAAAAGAACCAAGAGATATTGATGACGATAATCTTTGTGAGTTGCTTAAACCATTCATCTGCAAATTAATTGCACCACCAATTCCGCCACTTCCATAGTTTGCAGAAGTTCCTGATTTAATTACATCGATTGAATTAATACAAGAAATTGGAATTTCAGATAAATCAAAAGAAGGATTGTTTGTATTGTTAATTGGAATTTCGTTTAAACATATTATTGTTTGATTTGAATTTGTTCCTCTCATTGAAACAGATTTAATACCGCCCAATCCACCATAATCTTTAATAAATACACCCGGAATTAATTTTAAGTAATCTGAAATTTCTTTATCTTGCGATTTATCTATAAAAATATGTTCGCTGTTCAATCCATATACTTTTTGTAAATCAGATACTTTGTCTGCTTCTATTTCTATATTTTTTAAATTAACAGACAAAGTATCTTCCTTACAATACAAGTAATTGTAAGTTTGAATTAACAAATATAAAACAATGATATATTTCATTTATTTCGCAATTATTAATTTATTATAGTTTCTATGAGAACTATTTGATATTTCTACATAATAAATTCCATCTTTGATATTTGATAAATCAATATTTGATAAATTATTATACGATTTTGTTGATAGCAAACAATTTCCTAAATTATTATAGATTTTTATATTAAAATTATCATAATCTGTTTTGATCGTAATAAAGTTTTTTGCTGGATTTGGAAAAATTTGAACGTCAGATGCTTTTTGTTTCTTGTCAACAGACACAAGAGTAACAAATTTAATATAATTTATTGTATTATTGGGTGTGTAGTCAGTCTTTAAAGAAGGAGCAACAACAAAATTTGAACTATAATAACTACCTTCATTGTTAGAAAAAGAATAATCAAATGATTCCCCTTTTCCATCTATATCAATTGATGAATACTCGTTGCTAAAATCATTTTTATTTAAATCATCAATTAGCCACATTTCCATTTTAGCATCATAATTAACGGAAATTAGATAATTTGTTGATTGCAAACTTCCATCAAAATCCACATAATTCATTTTAATTAATTTAGAAAAACTTGGTCCATTCCATGTATTTGATTTTGAATAAATTGGAGTAAAAGATTTTTTTAGCATATTAATTAGATTTATTGTTCCTGA
Organism: Bacteroidota bacterium; assembly: GCA_021780815.1. GTDB lineage: Bacteria > Bacteroidota > Ignavibacteria > Kapaibacteriales > UBA2268 > GWF2-33-9. Next base: position 27,771 of record JAJXYC010000005.1, read on the forward strand.
GAACATACTTGTCGCAACAATATAGTTATTGCCAAACATAGAAATATGATTACCTGTATTACCAATACCTACTACATCAAATTGAGGATAAGAATTTTCATCAAAATTATCAAATTGAACGTTTGAAGAATCGCTCCCAAAAGGACCAACATTTAGCACAGCCAGACCAATTTTATCAGGTGAGTAAGTATCAAATCCCAAAGATTGTTGGGAGTTTATTCCAACGGGATATTTTACAATTATGTTTTGTGTTTTTGGATTGAATAAAATAACGGTATCAATAGAATTACTTTGTGAAGACTTTGTAATAATTAATTCTCCATTTTGATAATCCAAACCCGACGCAGTAAAACCAAAATGTTCTTGATTAATAGGAGTGTAATTATCTAATGAATATCCTTGAATATAATTTATATGGTTAATGTAAATTATTCTTTCTGCAGAATTAAAAGCAGGACGGAAAGGGAAAGGAATACTTGCAAAGTCAAAATCATAAACTTTTTTTACTTCAATATCACCGTTACTTGCTTCTTTTAAAGTCCACCAACTTGGTTTCACATCTCCTGAATCAGGTTCAAATATGCCGTTAAAGTTTTTATCTGTTCCTTTGCAAAAAATATGAAATATTGCACTAACAGAATCATAAAAGACAGCAACAGGTTCATTCCCTACATTATAGCTCTTCTTATCTGTATAATTATAATTAGCTTTTAATGAAAAATTATGAAAAATAAACAAACAAAAAAATAAAAGAAAAAAGTGTTTCATATAGCACCCTTTAAATTAAAAATTATACAATGGGAAGAAAGAAGAATAAAATGAAATGTTTGCTTATTATTCACTCTGCTCATTGTAATTGTTCACGCAAAATAATCAATGAGAATTTGTATGAGTGTTTTCTGGCTTAGTTTCAACAAAAAATACCACCTTCCCAAATATAATTCAGTGGTTGCTTTCACAGCACGGCATTTTCTCCACATTACAGCTGCGGAACAGCACAGGATTTTCACCTGTTTCCTAAGTAATTTTATATCAAAAATTACTTTTTATCACACAAATTTTTACAAAATTAATAAAAAGATTTGAATATGAAAAATTTTAGTTATTTTTGTAAAAGTAAAATAAACCAAAAAGAAGTAAAATGAGAAAACCTTATATACTTGTTGTTGATGACAACAAAATAACAACAAAATTAATGAGAAAATATTTGGAATCGCATGGGTTTGAGGCAATGGAAGCATACGACGGAATCGATGCTTTAGAAAAAATTGCCATAAGAATTCCCGATGCAATTGTTCTTGATGTTATGATGCCACGTATGGACGGTTATGAGACTGTGAAAAATTTAAGAGAAAAACTCGAAACAAGTGAAATCCCTATTGTAATTGTTACAGCATTAAATGATGTCCCGACTCAAATTAAAGCAATAGAAATCGGCGCAAATGATTTTTTAAGCAAACCAGTTGAAGAAAAATTATTAATCGCAAAAGCAAAAATCCTCTCTCACATAAGTATGCAACAAGATAGAATTAAATTTTTCCAAAACATTGTTGCAAATTTAAAAAACAACGAAGTTCAAATTAATGATATAGATGAAAAAATTGCAAATAGTGATTTATTTTAATTTGGAAAAGTGAAAAATAAAATTTATTATGTTTGCACTCATTGTGGAGCACATTCTGCTAAATGGCTTGGACGTTGTCCTAATTGTGGAGAATGGAATTCATTAGTTGAAGAAAAAACAACATCTTCTCAATCTTCAAAATCTAATACTCAATTAGAAAAACCTGTTTTACTTTCTGAAATTACAAACTTCGATATTCAGAGAATTTCAGTTCCTATTGACGAGTTTAATAGGGTCTTAGGTGGTGGAATTGTTCCTGGTTCCGTTATTTTAATTGGTGGAGACCCCGGAATTGGCAAATCAACATTGCTCCTACAAGTATCTGGACTTTTTCAACCAAAAGAATGTCTATATATATCAGGTGAAGAATCAAAAGAACAAATCGCTCTTCGTGCTAAAAGAGTTTTAAATAAAAATCAAAATTTTGAAATATTAGCAGAAACCAATTTAGACCAAGTTCTTTCTATCTTAGAAAATAGTGAATACAAATTTGTAGTAATTGATTCTATCCAATCTATTTATTCCACAGATGCAGATGGGATACCAGGCAGTCTAGTACAAATTAGAGAAAGTACTCAAAAATTAACCGAATTTGCTAAAAGGACAGGAACTGCTGTCTTTTTAATTGGTCATGTTACAAAAGAAGGTTTTATTGCGGGTCCAAAAGTTCTAGAACATATTGTAGATGTTGTTCTTCAATTCGAAGGTGAAAAAAACTATGCTTATAGAATTTTAAGAACGTTGAAAAACAGATTTGGTTCAACTAACGAAATTGGAATTTTTGAAATGGTTGAATCCGGATTAAAAGAAGTAAAAAATCCCTCGGAAATCTTTTTAGCGGATAATTTTTCTTCTCCTGGTGTATCTATTTCAGCAGTAATTGAAGGTAGCCGCCCAATGTTAATTGAAGTGCAAGGATTAGTAACTTCTTCTGGTTATTCTTATCCCCAACGGACAACTAATGGATTTGATATGAAACGTTTACAACTAATTTTGGCCGTTTTAGAAAAGCGTCTCAATTTAACTTTTAGCAATAAAGATGTATTTGTAAATATTGCAGGCGGATTTAGAATTGACGATACTGCTCTAGATTTAGCAGTTGCTTTATCACTAATAAGTTCAAATTCTGATATGATTTTACCTGATAAAACTTTAATCATCGGCGAAGTTGGGCTAACAGGTGAAGTTAGAAGTATTTCCCATATTGAACCAAGATTAATAGAATCCGAAAAACTGGGTTTTAACCATATTGTGTTACCAAAAGCTTCACAAAATAAATTAACAAAAAATTTTAAATTAAAATATACTTTTGTAGAAAGCCTCCTTGATGCCTTCTTAAAAATCATTAAAAGATAATTCTTTATTTAAATAATTTTCTTAATTTTGTAAATATACCGTGGGGGTGCTGAAAATATCAGCTGAGAGTGACCCTTGGAACCTGACCCAGATAATACTGGCGTAGGGAAACGGATTTTACGAAAGATTTCCTTATTTTTTTCCTTTCTCACTCACCTCCCGGAAAATTTATTTTGTTTAATAATTTTTTCGGAGTTCTCTATGTTTAAAAATTTATTTTTTTACACTTTTTTTACACTTTTTGTGTTTTTGTTTAGTTCTAATTTGATTGGGATTAATGCTTTTGCTCAAACAACCAATAATAAAACAAAAGATACTTTAAACTATTTAATGCCAAGCTTAACAGTAACATCGGATAAGGCAGAAGGGCAAAATGCCCCAATTCCTTTCTCATCTATCAACAGCTCAGAAATTTCTCAAAGGTATATTTATCAAGATATTGCAATTTTGATTTCAGAATTACCTTCACTATACTCTTATTCACAAAACGGAAATGGAATCGGATATTCCACATTATCCTTGCGTGGATTTGACCAAAGAGAAATCTCAGTGAACGTTAATGGTATTCCTCAAAATGACCCAGAAGACCATAACGTTTATTGGATTGATTTTCCAGATTTAGCCTCTAATTTAGAATCAATAGAGGTACAACGTGGTGCAAGTTTGTCAAATTTTGGAACCTCTTCAATTGGCGGCGCAATCAATTTGACAACTACTAACTTCATAAATAAAAAGGGAGTTAGTGTATATTCAGGAATTGGCTTCCAAGAGTTTGGCTATAAAAATCAAATGTTACAAAATGTGAGTAAATTTTCAGTTGAAGCCTCTTCCGGCTTAATTAATTCTTCTAATGAACCAAATAGTCCAAACAAATTTGCATTTTACACAAGATTATCAAGAATAAATTCTTTTGGCTATCGAGATAATTCTTGGGCATACTTAAACAGCTATTTTTTAGGGTTAGCATTTTTTAATCCAATCTTTACTACACAAATTAATATTTTTGGAGGTCCTTTAAACGACGCATTAGCATATAACGGTATTCCTAAACAAGATATTTATGATTTAACAAAAAGGATAGAGAATTTTAATTATTTTAGTTATGATTCAACAGGGAAAGTGGTAAATTACTCACAATTAAGGAGAAAGCAAGAAGTTGAAGAATTTTCACAACCACACTTTGAATTATTGAACGACATTAAGGTTTCAGATGATGCAACGATTAAATCATCATTATTTTACTATTCAGGCGAAGGTTATTATGATTATGACGGAACAGGCTGGACTGGCGCAAGTTCTTTCCAATTAAATGCAGGAAATGGCTACCCTAATGCAAAAGATCCACAAAATCCTATTATAAGGGCTTTTGTGAACAACGAACAAATAGGCTGGATACCAAGATTAATTATTAATGGTGAAAACTCTGTATTAAACATTGGTTTGGAAGCCAGATTCCATCGTTCAATTCATTGGGGTAAAATTCAATCTGCTGGTGATTTGCCAAGTAATTATGACCCTGATTTTAAATTTTACCAATATGATGGAAATCGCAATATTTTTTCTGGATTTGTGAACTATAATTATTTAATAAATTCAAACATTCATTTGTTCGCTGATGGTCAATTGATTTACCACAACTATTCAATAGACAATGAAAAGAAAGGAAATTTTTATACTACATATTTAGCAGATAATGGAACTTTAATAGGAAATGGAGGTAAACTATTTTCGATAAATTATTTATTTTTTAATCCAAAAGTTGGAATAAATTGGGCATTAGATGAAAAGCAAGATGTTTATTCATTCATTGGTTTAACATCACAAGAACCAAGAATGGAAAATTTATATAATGCATCGGAAGCCTTTACAGGTACAACCCCCAACTTTTCTCAATTTATTGATGCACAAAGTCAAGTAAGATATGATTTTTCAAAGCCATTGATTAAACCTGAAAATTTACTTGATGTTGAGCTTGGATATAATTATAAAACAGAAGCAATAAAATTAAATGCTAATTTCTATTGTATGTTGTATAATAACGAACTCGTAAAAAGTGGTCAATTAGATATTTTTGGAGACCCGATAGATGGAAATGCACCCAAAACATTACATATTGGGATAGAACTTTCAGGTAGTCATTTGTTATTCCATAATGATAACAATGGACTATCTCTTTTATGGAACTGTTCTTACTCGCACAATAGAATTTTGGATTACACATTCCAATTAGGAAACAAGCAATCAATTTCATTAAATAATAATCCTATTGCTGGCTTTCCTGATTTATTAGGTAATGCAAGGTTGAACTATAATTTTAAGAATTTATTTGTATCTTTGCAATTTGTTTATGTGGGTGAATCAAAAACTGATAATTTTGGAAATTTACTATCAACAGATGCTCTTAAAAATTATTTAGGAACAGAATATTATTCGGATAATACATTAAATCCATTCTCTATATTCAATTTTGATTTATCTTATAAATTCATAATTAATTCAATTAGCATAAAATCTATTGAATTGCAATTACAAGTAAATAATTTAACAAATCAAATATATGCCGCTGGTGCAGAAGGGAAAGAGTTTTTCCCAGGTGCTGAAAGAAATTTCTTCTTAGGAATTAAGTTAGGTTTGTTTTAAAAAATCATAAAATAACGATACAAATTTTAATAATAAGTTAATCCCCAATTGCATAATTAATTGGGGATTTTTTATTATTTTTATTCATCAAAAATAAAGACTTTTTCAATAGTTAAATTAAAAAAAATTGCAATATCATAAGCAAGTTCTGGAGATGGATTATAATTGTTTTTCTCGAGAAGAACAATTATCTCTCTTCTCACTTTTACAGCATGTGCTAATTGGTCTTGAGCAATATTATTTTTGAACTAAACAGATTAATATCTAATTAATAAGGCCATTTACACAAATATAAATCCGAAGAACGAATCATTAAAGGGTGATTTGGCAGAACTCTAATAGTAAATCCTTGTTTACCAGTTGTTTCGCAAATATAAGTACCATTATAAAGGTAAAAATCACCATCTTTTCTTATTAAATTCAAGTTAGTGTATTGTGTATCAATCAGTTCGTTAGTATGGACATCAACACTGCCATAATAAACTTGAACAGCAACATCATCAGGAGATAGTTCTGCTAAATTTATCTTAACATTAACTTCGATTGGTTTCCCAAGCCAAGCTTCATGGTTGTTTTTCATTTCAATATCTTTAATTACAATTTTATCCCAATTAGCGTAAATTTTTGATTTCCATTGATTTAATTCAACAACAGATTGAGCATTATTTTGAAGTAATAATTTATTTTTTTCAAGAGCATTAAAATAATATTTAGTTGCATATTCTTTAACCATACGATGTGTTGAAAACATTGGAGTAATAGAACGAATCGAGCATTTCATCATTTCTACCCAACGGCTTGGAACTCTTGTTTGACCCCTATCATAGAAAGTAGGAATAATCTCATTTTCGAGCAAATCATAAAGGAGTTCGGATTCCAATTGATTAACTTCAGGATTATTTTCTCTTTCTTCGCCCTGTCCAATAGCAAAGCCATTTCTACCATTATATGCTTCGTCCCACCAACCATCAAGAATCGAACAATTCAAAGTGCCATTTATAGCAGCTTTCATTCCACTTGTGCCACTGGCTTCTAATGGTCTTATAGGATTATTTAACCATACATCACAGCCTTTAACCATTAATCGTGAAATTACCATATCATAATCTTCAAGGAAAACAACATATTTTTCTAAATTAAAATCCCTTACTTTTTGAATAATCATTTGAATCATCTGTTTACCTTCGGTATCGTGGGGATGCGCTTTCCCTGCTAAAATTATTTGAACAGGTTTTTCTTTGTTTGTTAATATGTTTTTCAAGCGTTTCATATCGCTAAAAATAAGATAAGGTCTTTTATAAGTTGCAAATCGCCGAGCAAAACCTATCGTCAAAGCATCTGGGTCTAAATATTCATTAATTTTATTTAATTGGTCCTGCCGTAAATAATCTTGACCTTTTGTTTTTAAATATTCCCGAGCAAACAATACCAATCTAATGCGTCTTCTTTGCTTTTCTCTCCATAACTCATCATTTGGAATTGTAGTAACAGCACTCCAAATATCCTCGTTGTCTATATCAGTTTCCCAACTTGGTTTTAAATATCTTTCATAAAGTTCAGAAAATTCACGTGCAAGCCAAGTATGAGTATGAATTCCGTTTGTTAAACCATCAATTGGAACTTCTTCCACAGGTAAACACTTCCAAATATTGCTCCACATTTTCTGTGAAACTTTACCGTGCAATTTACTTACCCCATTATGGTACCCAGTTAATCTGAGACCTAATATAGTCATAGAAAAAGATTCGTTGTAATTTAACCCTGCAGTTTGCCCCATTGCAAAAAATTCTTCTTTTGTCAAACCTAATACTGGTATGTAATCTTTAAAATATACTTCCATTCTATCTAAATTAAAAGCTTCATTTCCCGCAGGAACAGGAGTATGAGTTGTAAAAATTGAACTACCTCGTGTAATATTCATTGCCGAATGAAAATCAATATTATATTTTGCCATATAATTGCGAGTTTGTTCAAGTAATGCAAATGCGGCATGCCCTTCATTTGTATGAATTACAGAAGGTTCAATTCCCATTATATTTAACGCTCGTATTCCACCAATTCCAAGTAAAATTTCTTGTTGAATACGGGTTTCTCGGTCTCCTCCATATAGTTGGTCAGTTATATTTTTATATTCTTGGTTTGTATTTTCGTCTATATTTGTATCTAATAAGTATAGGTATGTTCTACCTATCAATATTTTCCAAATTTGAGCGAAAACTTTACCGTTTGGCAAGTCTACATTAATTATTTTTTTTACTCCACTTTCATCACGCACTAAAAACATAGGCATTGAGTAAAAATCATTCACCGGATAAAGTTCATTTTGCCAACCATTAGGGCTTAATCTTTGACGGAAATAACCTTGCTGATAAAGTAAGCCAACACCAATTAAAGGTAATCCTAAATCGCTTGCGGACTTCAAGTGGTCCCCCGAAAGTACACCCAATCCTCCAGAATAAACTGGAAAACTTTCATTTATACCATATTCGGGACTAAAATATGCAATTACACCTTTGTCCTGTATATTTTGCTCTTGAAACCAAGTTCTAGCTTTTATATACCTTGTAAATTTATTATGAATTTTTTCTAAAAAATTCGTAAAATCATATTGCTTCGATAGTTCTTCTAATTCTTTTTGAGGTAACCTGTTGATTAATGCAATTGGGTTGTGATGCACTTCATTCCATATTTTTCGATTCATTCTATTGAATAATTCTTTTGCTTCCGAATCCCAGCACCACCAATAATTATAAGCAATATCTTTCAATTTTTCAATATTTTCAGGTAATTTTGCTTTTACAATAAAATTATGTATTGGTTTCATAAACTATTAAATTTTAATTTTTGTGAATTAATGTTTTTGTGAATTAATGTTTTTGTAAATTAATAAATATTATACGATATTTAAATAAATTCATTAATTTTGTTTTTGTTTTTTGTATCACTTTAAGTTTATCTTGTTTGAATCTTATGAAAAAAAATCATTTTGCACTTCTCTTTTTTATTTTAATTTCATTTTCATTTTCATTTTTTGCTTGTGGTAATTCAATAGATAAAGAAAAATTCATTAATACTTATCGTGAAATTTTAATTACTCGTGCAAAATTTGATGATAGTCTCCAAGCGAATAAGGCAGTTTTGCAAGTTTTACAAAAAAATGGTTACAATCTACAAACATTTCAACAAGACTTTATTCATCTAGCTAAAAACGAAAACGGCTTTTTGATATTAATTGATTCAATGAGGAATTCAATAACTCGTGAACATCAACTGCTTTTGGATTCGTCTAAAAAAACTTCAAGTCATCTAACACCAAAAGAATAATTAATCAATATTTGGGGTTAATTGAACATTTTAATCTTGAACATCACCAAATAATGTTGCGGAATTTGCTTTGGTAATTAAAACATTAACTTGATTGCCAAAATGTATCAAGTTCTTATCATTATTAAATATAACTACTTTATTGTGTTTGGTACGTCCCATCCATTCAATTTGATTTTTCTTGGAAGGACCTTCGGCAAGAACTTCATAAATTTTACCAATTTCTTTTTGATTTTTTTCTTTTGAATGCTTATTTTGCAAAGCAATAATTTCGTTCAATCTGCGGATTTTTTCTTCTTCTCGAACATCATCAAGCATTTTAAAAGATTTTGTACCTTCCCTTGGAGAATATTTAAACATAAATGCTCCATCGAAATGAATTTCTTCCATTAAGTTTAATGTTTCATTATGGTCCTCAATTGTTTCAGTAGGGAAACCTGCAATTATGTCGGTAGATAGTGCAAAATTTTGCAAAATCTTGGTAATTTGTTTAATCCGCTCAATATAATGCTCTCGTGTATATCCCCTATTCATTAATTTCAAAATTCTATTAGAACCTGATTGAAAAGGAAGATGAATGTAGTTACAAATATTATCAAATTCATTCATTGCATAAAGCAAATCATCGCTTAAATCTAACGGATGCGAGGTAACATATCTAATTCTTATTTGAGGAAAAGCACGAGCAATAATTCGTAGCAAATGTGGAAAAGTAGTATTGGAGGAATTATCATAATAGCTATTAACATTTTGTCCTAATAAAGTAACTTCCTTAAATCCATTTAATTGTAATTTCTCAATTTCATTGACAATAGATTGAAGAGAACGAGAACGTTCTCTTCCCCGAGTGTAAGGAACAACACAATATGAACAAAAATGATTGCATCCACGCATAATCGCAAGCCATGCACTTAATCCATGAGTTCTTAAAGGCTCAATATCTTCATAAGTTTCAACCCTACTTAATCTTACAGCAACTCCAATGTCGCCTGCAAGAGAATTATCCAAAATTTCAGGAGCTCTACGATATTCATCAGGACCAATTACGATTTTTACTAAATCACTTTTATTAAAAACTTCATCTTTCAAACGTTCAGCCATACATCCAACTAAACCTATTAAAAGATTTTTATTTTGTTTTTTGTACTGCTTTAATTGAATGATTCTGTTGTAAACAGTAGTTTCGGCATTTTCCCTAACACTACAAGTATTAAGAAGAATAAAATCTGCCGTTGTAGGTTCATCAATTATTTCATAATGACCTGTTTTACTTAATATGCCGCTTAAAATTTCTGTATCATAAAAATTCATTTGGCATCCATAAGTTTCTATATATACTTTTTTGGTTCCCATATTAAATGGATTTGGATTTATATTATATGAAAGACGAAAATATTCAACTATACTTTAAAGTATAGTATAAATTGGACCTGTTTGCGTTAAAGTACTTTGAATTAAATTAATATTGTAACTCGAAATAGTTCCAAGTTCAAACCCTTTATTTCTTTGGTAAACTTTTGCAAAATCAGGTGCAATAGATTTAATTCTCACTAATGTAGTGTGAAGAATAAATGGTTCTTTTTGATAACTGATTTTTTGCTCTTTGAACATTGTTTTAATTGCTTTACGCACTCCCAAAATTTGTTCAGATGGATTATAAACTTGTAATATCATTTGCTTTGGATGACGAAAGTTACGGAAAAAATTTATATCTTTGATTGTTAAAGTATCATTATATTCTATTAAATACTTTTGCAACATATCTTTCAAATGGGGCACTTCTTCATCTGGGAAATCACCCAAAAAATGCAATGTTGTATGTAGATTATTCAATTCAACCCATTTCCCCGTCACACTATCGGAAAAGATTTTTTGAATTTTTTTGTAATTAGATTCAATTTCTTTACTATGCAAAAATGTACCTATAAAGAGTCTCATAACACATTTATTTTTTAATTTTACAAAATTAAGAATTTAATGAGAAAAATATTTTGTAATTTAGAATTTTTATTCTTTTCTTTTCAAAAAAAATGATTTTAGACTTTGAAATATTAAACAAATTAAGTAAAGAAGAACTAATTAATAAATTCCTCAAATTAAATGATGAACTTATTAACCAGCAACAACAATTAGATAAAATTGGTTCTCAACTTAACGAAACCCAAACTTTTTTCAATATATTTATTCACAATCCTAATCCATTGGTAGTTATTGATAAAAATTTCAATATTATTTCTTTAAATAACGCTTTTGTTGATTTTGCCTTTATGTTTTACAACATAACTCCTACAAAAGGTCAAACAATATTTGATTTCCAAAATTATAATAATATTGACCAAATCCGTAATAGATTAAAAGCATCATTTGAAGGCAAATCTCTCTCTTTTATTGATAAATACTCGAAAAATAATAGACTGTTTTCATTTAAAAAAATATTTTCACCTGTTTTCAGCTCTGATGGAGAAATTCAATGCGTATCAATATTAATTCTGGATATTACCGAACAAGTAGAGCAAGAAAAAAGGACTTACCAATTTTTGCAAACAATAGAAAAATTGTTGAATTCTTTGAACTTTATGATTTTCATTGTAAATGTAGAAACTAAAAAATTTCTATACAGCAACAAATATTTTTCAAATGTGAATGGCATAATTGAAAATCAAAATTATTTAGATGTATTTCCAAATGATGACTTCAAGATTTCTAATTTTATAGAAAAAATGTCCTCCGATAAAAATTCGTTAGATAGTTATAAAAGTACAGTTGATACAAAAGAATTTTTTATTGAAAAATATGACCGTTGGTTTAGTGTAAATTATACAAAAATTTTATGGTCAAATGAGCAAACAGGCGTTCTAGTCTTTCTATTTGATATTACAGAGGAAAGACAAAATCAAGAAAATTTGCAAAAATTTAACAGTGAACTTGAAAAATTAATTAACAATAGAACATTAGATTTAAAGCTTGCTAACAAAAAGTTAGAAAATGAAATTCAAAACAGAAAAGAAGTAGAACAAGAATTAAAAATAATTAAAGAACAATTAACAATTAACTTAAAAAAAGAAAAAGAAATATCTAAGATTAAAAGCCAATTGTTAGACAACCTTTCCCACGAAATTAATACACCATTAACAATTATTTCAAGTTCTATATATTTAATTGAACGTTATTTAGAAATTGGTAATCCTACCGAAATTAAAAAACATATTAATCAAATCAATTCAGCAATCAAGTATTTATCTGCATTTTCAGAACAAGCACAAAATATTTACATTTCTCAATTTGGTTTGCATAATTTCAATAGAACTTTGCAAAATTTAATTGTTAAAGTTGATGAATTAATCCAAAGTATTATTAATTCAAATGAAATAACTCAAAAGATTCAAAAGTTATACCAAACAACTACAATTTTTTATGAAACTGATTATGAAATATTGCAGCAAATAATAAGACAATTCTTTAATAATGCAATAAAATATACTGCACAAGATGGAATTATAACAATTAGAATTACTGAGAATGAAGAAACGATTGAAATAAGTATAATAGACAATGGTGTTGGCATACCGTTGGAAGACCAAAAAAATATTTTTGAGATTTTTTACCGTTCTAAACAGACAATAGGTTTGATTCATGGCGCTGGGTTAGGACTTTCAATTGCACAAATAAATGCTAATCAGTTAGGGGCAAAAATTAGTTTTAATAGTACTCCTAATGTGGGTTCTGAATTTACTATTACTTTGGTAAAATAAACATTTGAATTATTTATATTTTTTAATAATAGATTCTTTTTGTTCCTTCTTGTTTTTAAGCGACTTTTCAACAAATATTTTTTGTCTGGTAAATGGGTCTATTTCCGTGTAATACATTAAAGTAGAATAAGTTGAAGGAGTAGGAGTAAAGATTTGAACTTGCTCAGGCAAAAGTTTCAATTCTTTTTTCAAAAATATTGATAATTCGTGCATATCTCGTTCTTGACAACCCGGATGTGCCGCAACAAAATAATATGTTAGAAATTGTTTTTTACCTTGCAATTTATTGATTTTATCAAATTCTTTTTTAAATTGCACCAAATATTTACTATTTTTACCCATTAATTTCAAAGTATTTTCTGAGATATGTTCAGGAGCAATTTTCATTTGTCCGGAAATGTGATAAGCAATAATGTCCGATAAATATTTTTCTCCATTTTGTTTATCTTCAATAACTAAATCATAGCGAACTCCAGATGCAATAAAGACTTTCTTTATTTCCGGAATTTGACGAACTTTTTGAAGTAAAGAAATTTGACTTTGATGATTTATCTCCATTGCTGGACAAACATTTGGAAATGTACATTTTTTATTACTGCACATTTGTTTATTTATCTTTACTTTACAAGCATTTTTATACATATTGGCAGTTGGTCCACCAATATCTGAAATATAACCCTTAAAATCTTGATGTTGTGTTAATAGTTTTGCTTCATCAATTATTGATTGTTCACTTCTACTAACAATTCTTTTCCCCTGATGAACAGTAATACTACAAAAATTACATTCAGCATAACAACCTCTATGAGATGTTATTGAAAATTGTATTGTTTCTAATGCTTTGATTTTCCCTTGTTGTTGATAATATGGATGCGGCTTACGTTCAAAATTTAATTTATAATATGAATCTATTTCTTCTGTCGCAGGTAAATATTGTGCGGGATTTTGTATCCAATAACGATTTTCATATTTTTGAATTAATGTTTGCGAATTAATATCCTCGTTGTTATTATAAAAAGTTTTAAACATTTCTATAAATTTATTTTTATCGGCAACTACTTCATTAAAAGGTGGTAATTCTACAAATTTTGTATCTGGCAATTTATTTGAAATATAGCATACTCCTCTCGTATCAAACCAATTTTCTTCATTTTTCATTTTGTTAGCAATTTCTAAAATAGTTTTTTCACCCATACCATAAACAATTGCATCAGCTTTTGCATCAAATAAGACTGAACGACGAATGGAATTACTCCAATAATCATAATGCGCAATTCTTCGCAAACTTGCTTCAATTCCGCCAAGAATAATTGGTACTGTATTTTTAAAATATCTTTTAATTAAATTGGTATAAATAATCGTTGCTCTATCGGGTCTTTTATTGTTTAAACCACCAGGTGTTAAATCATCATTATGCTTCTTTTTCAACAATGCAGTGTAATTTGCTACCATTGAATCAACACAGCCGGCACTTATTCCCCAAAAAAGTTTTGGCTGACCAAGTCGCATAATATCAATCTCTGAATTTAAATCTGGTTGAGCAATAATGCCAACTTTAAATCCTGCATTTAGAAGAACTTTTCCAATTAATACAATTCCATCACTCGGCGAATCTATGTATGTATCCCCCGAAACAAGTATAACATCAAGTTCATTCCATCTCATATTTTTTACTTCATTACTTGTTGTCGGTATAAACATTTTGTATTCTCCAAAAGAAATTAATCAAAATAAAAAGATAAAAACGAAAATAAAAATAATTTATAACTTTTTTCACAATTTTATGTAACATTTTTTATTTATTTTTGTCTATATTAATAATCGCATAGTTTATTTTTTATAGTAACAGGAAAATATGAAAAAATATATACTACTTTTTTTGTTAATAATATCACAGACACTTTCTGCACAATATTGGGAAAAGGTAACCAATATACCTGCTCCTTATAACAATGGTTATTACTTAGATTTGTTTATATTGCCATCAAACACAAATTATGTCTGGGCTTGTGGATTTGATGGTTATGTAATTCGTTCTACCAATTACGGAACAACGTGGCAAGGGACCAAATTACCATTTCCGTCGGACCATATGGAAAGTGTATATTTTGTGAATGAATTGGTTGGGTTTGTTTCAGGAGTTGATGGAATTTGGAAAAGCACTGATGGCGGTGCAAGCTTCCAAGATATAACTCCCGTTGATTCTACATTATATGGATTTTGGGGCAATTATTTTTTAGATGCAAATGTCGGAGTGTTAGTAGGTGGAGGATGTGACGGTATACAAAGATTTTACAAGACAACTAATGGCGGTGCCTCTTGGACTTTATTTACAACGAATGTTATAGGTACAGGACTCACTGATGTAATTTTATATCCCGATGGGACAGGAATAGCCGTAAGCAGTGGATATTTATGGACTACAAGCGATTTTGGTTCAACTTGGTCACTCAGCAAATCCACTGGTTCACAAGTTTGGCAAGAAGAAATTACACTCTTTGGAAATTCAATTTTATTGCCTTATGCAGGCACAACTTGTGCTGGCGGTGGTTCTGCTGGTGGTATGCGATTTTCTACTGACAAAGGAAATACTTGGAAAGATTTTTATTCTGGTTATCCTATGTTTGGGGCCTATTTAGTAAGTCCAACGGAAGGTTGGGCTTCTGGTTATAACCGTTCTGTGTATTATACTTCTGATGCAGGAAAAACTTGGACATTAAGAAATTGTGGTATAGAAAATGTAGATCTCGATGATATTACATTTTTGAATGCTGATGATGGTTGGGTCGTTGGTCAAGGCGTTTATCATCTTAAACCTACCAAAATTACAACAAATAAAGACTTTATAAATTTTGGAGAAATTTGCTATCCTGAAATTCGGCGAGATTCACTTAAAATTGTAAATTTATCTTTTTTTAGTGCAAATCAACAGCTAAGTATAACAGGAAATACCGATAACGCCTTTTCTTTAATATCTCCAAGTAGTCCTTATGTTATACAAGATTGCGATTCTATTCCTATTATTGTTCAATTCTCACCACCTGGAAATAAGGCTTATTCTGCAACACTTGTTATCAATGCTTTTTCGGGTGATGGAAAAACCAATTTTTATAAAGAAATTAATTTAACAGGAACTGGTAATAAATCTACTGTCCACCCTGAAATGAATCCTTTTATTGTGGATAGTGTCTTGTGTGGCACTATAACCACTTTGCCTTTGAAATGGTTAGCCGACGACAACAATGGACAAGTTCAATCTTTTACGGAAATTCTTGATGACAAAGGACAAATTACTTTTAATACAAAAACACCATTTAATGTCCCTTCAACAGGCATAAATTCCGAATTTAAATTTTTCCTTGCTGATACAGGTTGGGTAACGCAAAATTATCGTTTTCGGATTCAACCTTGCACATTAGACACCATTGTTACCGTTAAAGTTTATGGTTATTCTCCTATTATTACTTCAATTGATAGCATATCTTTTATTAGCAAATGTAGCGGAGAAATTATTGATACAATTCCTGTATCAAATACAGGAAATTCAACTTTAATTATTAGCAAATCATCTATTGTTGGTAATCCTAATGAAGTTTCTATTATTGGTTGGGAAAGTGGGAACAAAGAGCCAATTAATATTCAACCGGGTAAATCCGATTCAATAATTATTGCATTTAGGCCTACTTCTCTTAACCCAGTTTCATATTTATTAAAACTTGACAACAATGATTTAACTTCTGCTCGTGGAAATAAAAATCCCTTAAATATATTATTAATAGGTCAAAAACAATCGGAAGAAGTCCAATCAAATTCAAATATTATTAATTTTGGGAAAGTTTGTATTAATTCTACTAAAGATACTGTTATAAATTTGCAAAATACTGGGAATATTTTAGCTAAGTTATCTCTTTATAATAATATACAAGAACCTTATGAGTTACAGACTTCATGGGACAATACAATTAAGCCAAAAGAACAAATATCATTAAAAGTTTCCTTTACTCCAACTAAATCAGGTAAATTCAACGATTCTTTATTCTTTAAAACTGGCGATTGCAGTACTTTAAAAATCTATTTAACGGGAATAGGTGTGGAAAGTAAAATTACAGCAAATCCTAATTCAATTGTTGCATCTATGAAAAGCAATGCAACAAAAAATATTAATATTAATATTACAAATATTGGTAGCGATTCAATTGTCATAACAAATTATTATTTGAACCCTCCGACAAGTTTGTTCTCATTTGATTTAACTCCAAGTTTATCACAATTCCTTGACACAAACCAAACATTAGCATTCAATTTACAGATTAATTCACAAAAGAATGCAACTTATAAAGGAACAATTTGTTTTGAAGCAAATGGTTTGTGTCCAATTAATCTTTGCATACCAATTGAACTTTCCAGTATAGACAAAATGCTTGTTTGGAATACAGATTCGGCGTTTGGTAACATCAATTGCAATGGAATACAGATTGATACTATTTGGATTAAAAATGTTGGAAGTGTTGAAGATACATTAACTGACATAAAATTAGACGGAGATGCTTCCTTTAACTTTGTAAATCCACCTACATTACCTTATTACATTGCTTCGGGTGATTCGTTAGGAGTAATTGTTAAATTTGAAAACAATAATGAAGGAAATTATTCATCAACACTGACTATTCAATCTATTACGCCGGACGGACAAATTTTATCTTTCCCGTTAAATGTAAATTTTAAAAAATCTATTATTAATTTGTCTCAACAATTTATAGACTTTGGAACATTTGAAAAGTGCGATTCAAATATTTCAAGAACGTTTACTATAAGCAATACAGGAAATTTAGATGATATTGCGAGTATTTTAGATGAGCAAATACCAAGCAGTTTTGAAGTAACCCCAACTAATAATTTAAATTTGCCTGCAAATTCAGTAGATACATTATTAGTTACATTTTCTCCTGCAAAGGCAGATTCGGAAGGAATATACCAAGGTTATATAATTTGGGTGTCAAATTTATGTGGCGATACCAATAAAATTTCGTTTAAAGCAGAAATAGTTGCTCCCCATTTAATTTATTCAAAGAAAGATATTGATTTTTCAAGCGTTTGGGTTGGAGATGTTGTAACAGATTCAGTTAGCGTTTATAATCCTTCAAAAGTTATAAGAAAAATTACAGCAATTACTTATCCACAAAATTTCAAAGTGTTATCGTTGCTTCCAATATCTATTGACCCATTTGCAACAATATATATATTTTTTTCATTTAATCCATTAAAAGATGGCAATTTTGATAACCAATTTGTTTGTGAAGAATCATCGGTATGCAGAGATACAATTGTTTTTAATTTAACAGGTACAGCACCTTTAGAACAATATTCTGCAGAAGTTAGCATTGACGACTATACAGCAAATGTAGGCGATACTTTAATGCTGGCAATTAAATTAAATACTAAACTTCCACGTGTTACTGCGGATTCTATCCAAATGCAACTTTCTTTTGACAAATATTTGCTATATCCTTTAAAGCTTTATTCGTTGAATTCGCAAGGAAAATTTTCAGAACACAATTTTTCCTATTCAAGTGGCACAATTTCATCTGTTTTCTCATCACAAGAATCCGATAATATGTTTAATTTGGCAAATACTATAATTCAACTTAAAGGTATAGCATTAGCTTCAAATCCAACATTTACACCGCTTAAAATTGATGATTTTAATGTTTTCACTAATAAAAATTTAGTACTAACTAAAAAAGATGGTTCGTTAACTTTAAATCCAATTTGTGTTCCAGAAGCTGAAAATCATATTATTATTTATCCTGAAACAACATTTTCAATTATTTCAGAACCAATTAACAAATCTACATTAGAACTTTCTTTTGAAAATATCAGAAATGGTGATTTTATTGAAATCTTCAATTTAATTGGTTCAAAAGTCTTTGAAGAACATCTCAAAAAAGGCTCTTACAAAGAAACAATTGATTTTTCTCAATTCCAACAAGGATTATATTTTATTCGTCTAAATGCAGAAACAGTGAAATTATCCAAATTTATTAACAATCAATAAAATTGTATATCTGTTTAAATATATAAAGAATTAAAATTTTGACGATTTATGTTTTTAGATAAATTTTTTAAAAAGGAAGTAAAGTATAATGTTGCTTTTGATGTTCAAGAAATTGAAAAATACAAAGAAGTTCAAGAAATAATTGATTCAGACATAAAGCATTTTGTACATTCTCACAATGGAAAAATTAAATTTCTTGGAATAAAAGATGATGTTATATTTGTTGAACTAAAAGGTAGTTGTTCGCATTGTCCTGCAATAGAACTAACGTTGAAAGGTTTCATTCAAAGGATACTAAAAGAAAAATTAATCTGGGTTGAAAAAGTTGAAAAGGTTTAGTCCTCTGTCTCTGTTGGTATTTTGGGTTCTACTAAAACAACTTCTTCTTTTGAAATAACAACAGCACCAATATTTGCTCCTTTTGGTTTTC
Source organism: Bacteroidota bacterium (assembly GCA_021780815.1). GTDB lineage: Bacteria > Bacteroidota > Ignavibacteria > Kapaibacteriales > UBA2268 > GWF2-33-9. The sequence goes on from JAJXYC010000005.1 coordinate 46,952, forward strand.
GCACATATTTTTTTTGAGTATAAGCAACAGGGACAAATTTCCCATTTCTTTGTGAAGAAAAATATGCCGCAATTGAGGCTGTCTGCTCAATAATTTGCTTTGATGGAGAACCCGCTCCATTGTATTTTAATATACAATGAGAGCCACTTGCACCACGTATGTGAAACCAATAATCATTTGCTTTGCCAAATCCAAATGTTAATTCATCATTGTTCTTTGCATCTTTCCCAACAAAAGCTACTGCATTCTCAGATAGAACAAATTTCCTAAATCTTTCGCTTATTTCTTTTTCTTCTTTTGCCATCTTCAATTTAAAATATACACTTTCTTTTTTATAAAAATTTGTTAATTCAAACAAAGTTTTGCATTCTGTCAATTCCTTTAAACGTTTTTCTGCTAATCTATATTGATTAATTACTTTTTCTTTTCTTAAGTCATTGATTATCAATCTTTTATTTAAATTTTTTGCTTTTTTATAATAATTTTCGGCATTTTCAACTAAAGTCATTTTCGTCGATAATGGAATAACTTGTTCCATGCCTTCAAAATCAGTAATTGCAATTTCTGATTTTCCTTTTTCTTTTAAATTTGCAGAAAAAGAATAGATTAAATCGCCATAATTCCTATATTTTATAGTAAGTTCTTTCTTTAATTTATCCGACAATATAGAATTATACTGCCGTTTGAATTGTTTGTAATCATCATTCAAAATTTTTTCAAGCTTGCGGAATAATGTTTTAAATTTATTTTGTTTAAATCTAAATATTAATACTTTTTGAATTAAGTCAAACAAATTCTCGGATTTTTCAACAATTTTTCCAACATTATTTAATGGAATAAGAGAAAAAATTAAATTCCCATCTTGATTTTGTATGATATAACCAATATTTGAATTTTGAATTTGATTAACAAAATCTTTTGTATTCTTCAAAATAAGATTAATTTCTTCGGTAGAAAAATCTTTGACATTATAATTAAAATTTAAGTTGTTTTCTTTAATAAATTCTTGGGCATAATACGAATGAAGCATTAATTGAGAATTTGAAAGAGCTTTTTTAATTGTTGTTTCTGGTGGAAAATGATCTAAATTGAAAAGATTAGGAGCAACATATTCAAATGTATTTCCCACTAATTCTTTGGCATTGTTTAAGGCATTACTCATCAATAAATTTTTATTTGTTATAATTACATTATTGTTTCCCCCACCAAAAAGTTGAAAAAATATATTATACTTCATCAAAGAAAATTGGATAATTCTACTATTTCCTATCAATTCAACATCTTGTACAATCTCATTAATTATTTCAGGGAATAAATTAGTTTGTTTGCTTCTTTTGTTCTTAAAATTATTTGTTAAAAATATACATTCAAAATTTGGGATTGAAATAAATCTCAGAAAATGGAACTCAACATTATCAAAAAAAGCAAATACCACAGAATCTTTATCTTGCGTTACGACTTCAACAATTTTAAATCCAACTAAATCTCTTAATTTATGTGTGATTTTTTGTAAAGTATAAAATTGATTTAACATAAATTTGTAATTAATCTAAAAATATTTAAAATAAATAGCAAAAATAAGGAATTTTCTTTCAAAAATTAGATTATATTTAAAAAGTAAGTTGTAATTTCGTAGTTTATAAAAAATAGAATTGTAGAAATTAAATTTGGTTAATAATGGATAAAAAATTAATTAATCGCATCTTTGCAATACTTGCATTTGTAGTTTCATTTGTAACGTACGCATTAACTGTGCAACCGAGTGTCCCATTCTGGGATTGCGGTGAATTCGCAGGTGCATCAACGTGGCAACAAGTCCCACATCCACCAGGAGCCCCGCTCTTTTTAATGGTAGCAAAATTGTTCCATATGTTTTTACCTTTTGGCGACCCCGGTTGGAAAATTAATATGACCTCTGTTTTTGCCGATGCTTTCATTATTTTACTTGTTTATTTGATTACTTACAGAATCATTGAACAATTAAAAGGGAAAAAAGTCGAAACAACATTCGATGCAATAGCAATATATGGCTCTGCCTTGGTAGCGGCATTAGCCTTTAATTTCAGTGATACTTTTTGGTTCAATGGTGTTGAATCCGAAGTATATGCATCATCAACTTTTTTTGTTGCATTGATTATTTATTTAATGATGCGGTGGAACGAGGAAGCTGATAACCCTGGACATGAAAAATACATACTTTTAATAGCATATTTAATCGGTCTTTCGACTGGTGTCCACTTGCTTTCAATTCTGACAATATTTTCAATAGTTTATCTTGTCTATTTCAGAAAATATCAATTTAAATGGTCAACTTTTATCATTGTCAGTATTCTTTCTACAATCATTTTTTCAATAATATATCCGGGAATAGTAAAATGGATACCGGCATTACTTTCAGGACACTCTCCAATGAAAAATGATGCAAGGGAATATATAATTGAAAATAGTTTTATTTTGCGATTAATTCCTATTATACTTGTTATAGCTGCGGGGTATTACACTTGGTTTAGTGTAAAAAAATCAAGACCTGTTATTGGCTTGGTTGCCTCATCATTTCTTTTGTTAATAATAGGTTACACAACTTATACACAAGTATTAGTTAGGTCCAATGCAAATCCTCCAATGAATGAAAATGAGCCTAAAAATATTGACAGATTAGTTTCATATTTAGGTAGAGAACAATATGGAGAAGCTCCAAATTGGCCTCGTCGTTATCAAACAGATTCTTATTATGTTCGCAATTATAATAAACAAGACGACAAGGGAAATTATGTTTATGGACCTTGGACACCACCAAAGAAAAAAGACGTTTATAAAAAAGATGGTACAGGCTTCTTAACAAATGAATTTGAAGATATAAATACTGCTGGTGAGTTGAATTATTTATGGAAATATCAAATTGACCATATGTTCTTGCGATATTTCTTCTGGAACTTCGTAGGTCGTTCTTCTGATTTACAAGATGCAGGTGCCGCTTGGTTTGATACACGTGAAGCAGATGCTTTAAATATCAATAATGGATATAGAGACCGCTTTCCTGTCCGATTTTTTGCGATACCTTTGCTTTTTGGCTTAATTGGTTTGTTTTTCCATTTCTCTCGTGATAAAAAAATGGCTTGGGTCTATCTTGTAATGTTTTTAATGATGGGTGTATTAGCTGCAATACAGCAAAATCAACAAGATCCGCAACCTCGAGAGCGTGACTATTTCTATGCGGGGGCATTTATGGTATGGACTATGTGGATAGGAGTTGGAGTTTATGCCATAATTGATTCATTAAAGAAAAACTACAATAAGAATTTTATGCCTGCTACAATTGTTGCAATTTCTTTACTTCTGGTTCCAGTAAATATGGGAGCACAAGGCTGGGGAATTCATACACGTGCAGGTAATTATTTCCCATTTGATTATTCATACAACATTCTGCAAAGCGTTGAAAAAGATGCAATTGTCTTTACTAATGGGGATAATGATACATTTCCTGTTTGGTTCTTACAAGATGTTGAAGGTGTGCGTAGAGATGTAAGAATTGTAAACTTGTCATTAGGTAATACTTTATGGTATATAGACCAGTTAAAAAATAGAGAGCCTTGGGGTGCTTTAAAAGTACCAATTTCTATTCCTAATGATAGTTTAGAAGTTGAAGATGAAACCGACCCAAATGCTTACTCTTATGAATTTGGCGAAGCTCGTAATGTATCTCTTGATGTTCCAAAAGATATATTGAAACAATTCACAAGTGATTCTTCTGTAATTAATCAAGGAAAAATGAATTTCACTTATGTAGGTGAACAATATCGTGAATATGAAGGAAAAATGATTTATCTTTTCCGTGTTCAAGATAAGTTAATCTTTGACATCTTAAAAACTAATATGTTCAAACGTCCAATGTATTTCTCTGCAACAGTTGGTTCTGATGTTTATATTGGATTAGATGATTACTTAGTTCGTGGTGGACTTGCTCTTCGTATCACTCCAGTAAAACAACCTCGTGGTAAAGCTGCTGATTTGGATATAGATATTATGGAAAAATGCTTGTTTAATTATGATAATTCAAATAATTTCCATAGGGAACCTCATTATGGATTTAAATTTAGAAATTTGAACAGCCCTAAATATTATTACGATGAAGTTCATAGACGTTCTATTACAGGTTACAGACTTTTATTCCTCGATTATGCACAAAATGTACTGTCTCAAAGACACGATACATTGAAAGCAAACAAATCATTAGATTTAATGAATCAATTAATTTCTGTGGATCTTTTCCCAATGGATTGGGAAACCACATCGCAAGTCGCAGACCTTTACAATAAATTAAATAATACAAAACAAGCTAATAGATTTGCTGAACTTTCAATCAAATTGGCTCAACAGGCAATTGATAATAATCAAATTATGAAAGAAATGCAGTTCTACGAATTACTTGGACGTTATCGTGGTCCTTATTCTGTAATGGCTGATATGGCTTACCTGTTGAAGAACTACAACCTTGCTATGGAAAAAATAAATCAAGAAATGTCTATGGCTCAACAATTTATGCAAGCTATTCAATCTGACCCGCAAAATGCAGGTTATGCACATTATGTTACTGAAAATCTGAATAATTTGCGTAAAAAGATATTTATGTTGCAATTAGAACAAGCCGAAGCAAAAGGTGGAACACAAGGTAAAATTGATTTTATTACGAAGCAAATTGAGAAAATGAAAAATTCTCAAAATCAAGATACAATTTTGCTTTCCAGGCAATTAGAACTATTTTTAAATAATTTGAAACTGAATGATACAGCCCATAAATAATTCATTTAGTAATTTAGTTTTATTAATTTTTATTAATTAACAAATTTATAGGTTTTTATCGTATGATTTCCATAGTTATCCCTGCATATAACGAAGAAAAGAGATTGTCCATTTCATTAAATAAGATATTGGAATTTATTAATGCAAATAGAGATAACTATGAAATCATTGTTGTAGACGACGGCTCTAACGATAGAACAGCTTCTTTACCTGCGGAAATTGACATTTTTATCAAAGTAATAAAAATGGAAAAGAACTCAGGTAAAGGAGCTTCTGTTAGAAGAGGTATGTTGGCGGCACAAGGCGATTATATATTATTTACTGATGCGGACTTATCTACTCCAATCTACGAATTAAATAAATTACTCCCTCAACTTAAAAATGGTTATGACATTGCTATCGGAAGCCGTGCATTAGATTACTCTAAAATCAAGGTGCATCAGCCATTTTATCGTGAATTTATGGGAAGAACATTCAATAAAATTGTTCAATATCTTGTTATAAAAGGCATTAAAGATACCCAATGTGGATTTAAGCTCTTTAAAAAAGATGCAGCAAAAACTATCTTCCAACTCGCACTAATAGATGGATTTGGCTTTGATGTTGAGTTACTTTTTCTTGCCAATAAAATGGGTTACAAAATAAAAGAAGTTCCAGTCGATTGGTTTAACAATGACCAAAGCAAAGTCAACCCAATAAAAGATTCCCTCCAAATGCTTCTTGAAATATCAAGAATAAAGAAATTACACAAAGACTTAAAAAAATAATTTAGTATAACTATTCAGTAATATTATAATATTTTTGGGATAAATTTGTAGTAGAAAGGAGTGTGCGGAAGAGGGGACTCGAACCCCTATGCCCTTGGAGCACCACCCCCTCAAGATGGCGTGTCTACCAGTTTCACCACTTCCGCATTTGTGAATTTTTAAGAGTGGATTGCTTTCTTTTGTACACCCGGAGGGATTCGAACCCCCAACCACTTGATCCGTAGTCAAGTACTCTATCCAATTGAGCCACGGGTGCTTACCAAAGTTTAGTTAACACTTGGAGCAAATTTCTTCACAATTTTAGACAATGCTGATTTATGATTTGCCGCATTATTTTTGTGAATTATACCTTTAGCCGCAACTTTATCAAGAATACTTGTTGCTTTTTGATACTTTGCAACAGCATCTTCAAATGTAGTTGCTTCTTTTAGCGAGCGAATCGCCATCTTCAAAGTTTTCTTGTTTTGACGATTGTAAATTCTTGATTTACGTGATTGTCTTATTCGCTTAATTGCCGACTTATGATGAGCCATTTTCTCTTCTTATTTTTTTAGAATTACAAAATTACGAAAAATTTTTCTAATTAAAAAATTTTTTTGTTCTTTTTATTTCAATACCTGTATTTTTTTCATTGCTGTTCTTCCATTTTGGTTTGCTTCTACCAAATATGTTCCGTTGCCTATATTCTGTGTGTTAAGATGAAATTCTTTATTTATCGTATTCCCAGAATAAATCAAACTACCGTCTAAATTATAAATATAGAAATTAATCACATCATCATTTGGTGTATCGAAATTCAAATTAATGCTTTCGGTAACAGGATTAGGCGAAATATTAATTTTTAAATAATTACTTCCAATTATAGAAATTTCACTAACAGAATTTGAATTATCCTTTGAAATAGGTATAAATGCCGCATAAATATCCAAGTTACCATTATTTGCACGTCCATCAGCCCAAACAGGAATTGCATAATATTTTGTTGCAACAATTTGATTATATTCTCCTATCCCAAATTTACTATTTTGTAATCCAACTGTGAGGAAGTTTGTAGGCTGAGTATTTGCAACAACAGGTTTTGTAAATGTGTCTCCCCCATCAAACGAAAACGACACAACATAATTCGTTAAAGATTGAACACCTTGTACTCCTTGTTCATACCAACCCATTATAATAACTCCGTCTTGGTTAACTGTAATTGATGGATAAAATTGGTCTGCTTTCATTCCAACAGGTTCGATACTGATTTCTTTTGGTGCTTGCCAAGTTGCACCTCCATCAATGCTTTTGGCAAAATAAACATTAAATCCACTTGTTGAAATTGTAGTTAAACCATAAGAACTCCAACACACATAAGAATTTCCGTAATATGGGGATTTGACATTATTATCTGACGCATTATAAATTGATGGATAAACACGTGAATAATCAACACCAGGTATTGTATCGTATATTGAAGATTGAATTAAACGTGAATTAACAAACTTGAATTTCGAAACAATTTCTGGTGTTGAAAAAGTATTACCACCATCATCTGAATATGTTGCAAAAACAACATTATCTAAATTTGTAAATCCACCATAAAAAGTAACAAGCAATCTGCCATTTTTCCCTACCGAGACAGAAGAAAATTGTTGCAAACTATTTGCTGCACTTTGAGATGAATTAATTAAATTTTTATTAAACGTATAAGAAGAGTTTGAATTAAGGCTCGAAACTAAAATTTCAGATGAATTACTCAGTTTACTATCAAATCTAGAAAGTGATGTATAAACAGTATTAAAGTATGGAGATTGTATGTTCATATCAGATGCAAGCCATTGTTTATCGTCAAAATAATCCAGAAGACTCATATTTAGGTTACCATTTGGAGTATATTTGATTTGCGATGAGATATTTTTATAAAAGTTATAAACCCAAGTTGCACCTCCGTCGGTTGAATAAGCATATTGCATCACACTAGCTATTGAATCAATTTTAGTCATACTTTGATTTAAAACTGCACCTAACGAAATCCAAGTCAAATATGCAGTCCCATTTGCATCAAATATACAAACTGGATCACCACCCCCCATAATTATAATATCGCTTCTAGGTGGCATTGGTGAAAAGCTACTAACTTGCCAGCTACTCCCAAAATTCTTTGTATAATAAATCGGCAATGTTATTGGATTCGTTGAATTGATTGTCTGCCGTATAGGAACCATAATCATATTGTTAGAATCTTTCGGATTCATAGCGATTGTCAATTCAGATTCTGGCATATCTGTCTTGGTTATTTGCTCTTCACCATTAGTTGTTCCTTGTATTATATTACTATTGTTCTCTTTTACTTTAGTTAAATATTTTTGTGGATTTTGATTGAAATCTTTTACAAATTCATCAAGATTAACTTTTAATTTTTCTTCAATTGCATTGTTGAAATTTTTATTCACACTTTCAATTGGGATTTCAGAAAATATTTTTAATGAAGGTAAAAGTAAAAAAACTAGCACGTAAATTTTGATATTAAAATTTCTTTTCATATTTTTATATTTTTAAATAATTAATAATTAATTTTTTATATATATTATACGTTTCAATACAAAAAATAGTTACAAATGGCAAAATTTTATTTTCTAAATAAAATCATTAACCCTACTGCAATTGGTGATGGTTATAATAACAACAAATTGAGATATTCTTTCCAAGTAAAAACATTAATTATCTTAATTACTCTTGCTCTTACTTCTTTTTTCTTCACATATCATTTCGATACAAGTTTATTAAAAATAAATCAGAACTCAACTCTTGTTGGAACTCCCTGGCAAAACCAAACATTAAAAGCAGATTTTACTTACCCAATATTAAAAGATAAAGAAAGTTACAATCAGTTAGTTTTTGACGCAGAAGCAACCGCAATGCCTGTATTTATATATAATTCATCAATAATAATCAAAGCAAAAAATGGCATTTTAACTTCTCTTTCAGATTTAGTAAATGCTGATGCCAACACCAAATATTTAGGAGATTATGAGATAAATCCCCGTTTATTGATGTTGTTTTTAGAATCAAGCGATAAAATTAAAAGCGAAGATATTCAACAATTAACTAATCTACTATCAAACTTTTTACAAAAAACATATTCTAATGGGTTTATTAATACAACATTAGATAAAATCACAACATCTGATATTATTGCAGAAACAAGTCCTAACCAAAGAACAATATTGAAAAAGCGTTTTTTAAGCAGTCCAGATAATATTGAAGACAAAATTGTAAATTATGTAAAAATTTCATTTTCTGATAATTCACAACCATTATTTATAGATATTTTAAAATATTTTATCAAGCCCAATTTAACTTTTAGCCAACAAGAAACCGATAGAGAAAAAGAACTCGCAAAAGCAAATATACCAATTTATGATGGTTATGTTAAAGATGGAGAAACCATTGTAGAAAAAGGGCAAATAATAACCAAAGAAATCAAGCAAAAAATTGATTCATACAAAGAAGCAAAAAAACTACGTAGTGATGATTACCTAACTCCGAGTTACGTGCTTGGCAATATAGGTCAATCAATGATTATTTTTACAATTTTAATAATATACTTATCTGTTTTAAGAAAAAAAATCTTTCAAGATAACGTTCAATTAATTGTTTTCTTCTCTTCATTAGTTTCCATAGCATTCTTTTCTTGGCTATCAGTAGAAATTCCATCAACTTATCCTTTGGGATATTTAGTTCCAATTCCAGCAATATCTATGCTAATTTCTATTGTTTTTGATTCAAGAACTTCATTTTATGCAACTGTAATTTCCACACTATTATTAGCAGCAGCGAGAGGTAATGATATGACTACGGCGGTTTCTTTCCTATTTGCAGGAGTTTTTGCCGCTTTTACTGTAAGAGATATCCAAAGTCGGACCCAGATGTTCCGCTCAATTTTCTTTATATTTATGGGTCTTTTGATTTCAATTCTCATTTTTGATATACAATCGTCCACAAGTTTATCTTATACAGCAACTAAAATTTTATTAGCAACAATCAATGCTACGATTTCTCCTGTACTAACTTTTGGAATTCTATTTATTATAGAACATACAACCAATATAACCACCGACCTTCGTATTCAAGAATTTGACAATATTAATCACCCACTTTTGAAAAAGATGAGCGAAATAGCAACAGGAACTTACCAACATACGATAAATGTTGCAATGTTAGCAGAAAGATGTGCTATTGAAATTGAAGCAAATCCATTATTAGCAAGAGTAGGTGCTTATTTCCATGATATTGGGAAAATCACAAAACCAGAATATTTTACAGAAAATCAATCCGATATTGATAACAAGATGGATTTGCTACCACCTAAAAAAGCTGCCGAAATTGTTAAACAACATGTTACTTATGGTATTGAGTTAGGAAAAGAATATAAGATCCCACAAAGAATTTTAGATTTCATTCCAATGCACCACGGAACAAGTTTAATTAAACATTTTTTTGCGAAAGCTATTGAACAAGCAGAAAATAAATCAGAAGTTAAAGAAAGCGATTTCAGATACCCCGGTCCAAAACCAAGATCAATTGAAACCGCAATTTTAATGATTTGCGATTCAAGTGAAGCCATTTCTAAGGTTGAAAACCTATCAAAAGAAGAAATACGAAAAATGATAACAACTAATATACTTGAAAAGTTCACTGACGGTCAATTCAATGAAGCTCCCCTTACTTTCAAAGATCTATCAATAATTGAAGATACAATTTTAAAAAATTTAAGTGGAGTTAGCTTGCGTACTAAATATAAAGAAATCCCCCACTCTGAGGAAAAGTAGTTCATAAATATCAATTGTATGTTAATGGCAAAATCAAATCCTTCTATTTTTGAAAAGACAATTACAAATTTTCTTAATTACTTAAATTTTGAAAAAGGATTATCTGAAAACACATTGTCGTCCTATAGTATAGATATTCATAATTATCTATCTTTCATTTCTTCGCTAAATATTAAAAATATCTCTGATATAAGTCATTTCCATATATCTAACTTTTTAAAGTATTTGTATGAAATCGGATTATCTGACAATTCACGAATCAGATATATCTCTTCAATTCGAAGTTTCCATAAATATTTGGTTAATAATAAAATAATTAATGTTGATGTTACTGAAAAAGTTGAAGTACCTAGAAACAGAAAATCGTTACCGGAAGTTTTAACAATAGAACAAGTAAATAAATTTTTAAATGCAATCGATTATTCATCATATCCAGGAATGCGAGATAGAGCAATGTCGGAAATTCTTTATGCTTGTGGTTTACGAGTTTCGGAATTATGTAATTTAACAATGAAAGATATTATCTGGGATTACCAAATACTTAGAATATTAGGAAAAGGTAATAAAGAAAGAATTGTACCTTTTGGACAATCGGCTCAATACTTCTTGCAATTATATATAGAAGAATCCCGGAACAAGTTTTACAAGAATAACACTTCACCTGATGTTGTTTTTTTTAATGCAAAAGGAAAAAAATTAACAAGGATGGGTGTTTGGAAGATTTTACAGAAATATGCAAAATTAGTTAATATGCAAAATATAATTCATCCTCATATTTTTCGTCATTCTTTTGCAACACATTTGCTTGAAGGTGGAGCAGATTTAAGAGCTGTACAAGAAATGTTAGGGCATTCCGATATTTCTACAACTCAAATTTATACACATCTTGATAATGAATACATCAAGGAAGTTCATAAATTATTTCACCCAAAAGCTTAATGATAATTATCTATTTACTAAGACCTATGAATAATAATTTTACTCAAAACAAAAATAAAAAGAAACGTATCTTAATCCAGCGTGATGTAGTTTTATCTCACAACCTTGACCAATATATTGGCAAACAAATTGAAACTCAAACCTCAACAAAAGCAAATACAATTCCAATAGAAAATGATATTTTAAAAGCAATTTCAAAATTAAGTACAGAGAATTCCATTCCCATTTATATTGTCGGCGGATATGTACGGGATTATTTTTTGAACAGAGAAAGAACTGATTTTGATTTCACTGTTATTGGAGATGCTTTATCTTTTGCAAAGATTGTTGCAAAACATTTCAATAGTAAAGCAATCACTTATGAAAGATTTTTTACAGCAATGATTCCTTTAAAAAATAATTTGCAATTAGAATTTGTTGGAACACGAAAGGAAGAATATAAAGATAATTCACGGAAACCTATTGTATCTGTTGGCACTTTGGAAGATGATTTATCAAGAAGAGATTTTACAGTTAATGCGATAGCTGCCTCATTAAATAAAAATAATTTAGGTGAAATTGTTGATTTGTTTAATGGATTGAATGATATTGAAATGAAAATTTTACGAACACCATTAGACCCTTTAACCACATTTAATGATGATCCATTACGTATGATGCGAGCGGCACGCTTTGCTGCTCAATTAAATTTTACAATTGACCCAATAACATTAGATGCAATAAAGAAAATAAACAACCGATTGAAAATAATTTCTATGGAGCGTATTTCTGCCGAATTCTTTAAAATACTTGCTTCTCCTAATCCAAGCTTAGGAATTCAAATTTTAGACGAAACAAACTTGTTATCAATTTTTTTACCAGAAATTTCAAATTTAAAAGGAGTTGAAATTGTTCAAGAAGGTGAAAAAAACTTTGCACATAAAGATGTCTTCAAACACTCTTTAAAAGTCCTTGATAACATTTCAAAAGTAAATGATAATGTTTATTTGCGTTTTGCAGCTTTAATTCATGATATTGCAAAACCAGTAACAAAAAAGTTCAATCCATCTACTGGTTGGAGTTTTCATGGACATGAGGAAATTGGTGCAAGAATAGTGGAAAAATTGTTCCGAAGATTAAAACTTCCATTAGAACACATTCCTTATGTTCAAACATTAGTAAGATTACATCAAAGACCAATGGTGCTTGTTGATGAAATAATTTCTGATTCGGCAATAAGAAGACTCGCCGTACAAGCCGGTAGTTCTTTAAATGATCTTTTTACACTTTGTAAGGCAGATATTACTACCAAAAATCCTAATTTAACTCAACAATATTTAAATAATTATGATATTGTTCTAAATAAAATTTTGGAAGTACAAGAAAAGGATAAACTCCGTGAATTCCAAAGCCCCGTTCGTGGTGAAGAAATTATGGAATTATGCAACCTTGCTCCTTGTAAAGCTGTTGGTATAATTAAATCTAATATTGAAGAGGCAATATTAGATGGGATTATTCCTAATGATTACGAATTGGCTAAAAATTACTTTTTGCAAAACATTGATGATTGGTTGCAAAAAATAAATATCCGTGATATTAAGCAAAAATAATTTTATTTTAAATAACATTAAATTTTTCCAATAATTTAATAGTATATTTTAACAAATTTAATTAATTTTGTAATTAATAGAACTAAATTATAAATAATAATTAAAAATAAAATAAGGATAAACAATGAAAATTCATGAATATCAGGCAAAAGAGCTTTTAAGTAAATTTAATATACCAACCTTAAAAAGAGCAGTAGCATTTACCGCAGATGAAGCAGGCAAAGTTGCTTACGAAAAATTTCAAACAAATAATATTCATACTATTGTATTAAAGGCACAAGTCCATGCTGGTGGTCGTGGCAAAGGTGTGATTTACGATGTTGCAACAAATAAGCCAATAATATATAATGGTAAAGAATTACGAGGTGTAAATATTATTTCTAATAATAATATTTCTCATACTGCATACGAAATGAGCAATCTTATGCTAAATAATAAATTGGTAACAATCCAAACAGGCGAAGCAGGAACAATTGTTCACCGCTTGTTAATAGAAGAAGGTTGCAAAATCGCCAAAGAATTTTATTTAGGAATTACTCTTGATCGCCAAACAGGAAAAAATGTTGTAATGGCATCTACCGAAGGTGGAGTTGAAATAGAAAAAGTAGCTGCTGAAACACCAGAAAAAATCTTAAAAGAATATATAGACCCTACTGTTGGTTTTCAACAATATCAAGGACGTAGCCTTGCATTTGATTTAGGTCTTTCTGGACAATCTTTTAAAAATTTTGTGAGTTTTATTCCAAAATTAGTTCAAGCATACAATGAATTAGATGCAAACTTAGTTGAAATTAACCCATTAGTTTTAACAGCAGATGAAGAAATTATTGCTTTAGATGCAAAAATTACATTTGATGATAATGCTTTGTATCGCCATCCTGACTTTATAGAATTACGAGATTTAGCGGAAGAATCACCATTAGAAGTTGAAGCTTCTAAATATGATTTAAACTATATTAAACTTGATGGAAACGTTGGTTGTATGGTGAATGGAGCCGGTCTTGCTATGGCAACAATGGATATGATTCAACTTGCCGGCGGAACTCCTGCTAATTTCCTTGATGTTGGTGGTGGTGCTAATGTAGATAGAATTGCAAATGCTTTTAGGATTATGATGAGCGACCCAGATGTGAAAGCTGTTCTTATTAACATTTTTGGTGGAATTGTTCGCTGTGATAAAGTTGCCGATGGTATTGTAAAAGCTTTAAACGAAGTAAAAGTAGAAATTCCTGTAATTGTTAGACTCGACGGAACTAATGCTAAAGAAGGAAAAGAAACTTTACTTCATTCAGGCTTAAACTTTAAAGTTGCTACTTCTTTCCACGAAGCAGCGTTGAAAGTTACAGAAGTGCTAACACGTTAATTCTTCTTTTTTATTTTCAGAGGCTTTCTTTAAATAACTCAAGAAAGCCTCATTTTTTTACATTTTCACAAATTTATAAATTTGATTGTTATTATTTAATGTTATAAAATAAACTCCTGCGCTTAACTTAGATACATCAATCTTTTCTCTAAATTCATTTGATTGAATTATTTGTCCGTTTTGGTCAAATATTGAATAGTAGTTAGGTATCTGTTGCAAATCAGGAAATTGAATATAATCAAAAACTGGATTAGGGAAAACATCGCTATGACTAATTGGTGAGAACACACTTGTTTCAGATTGAACAGTAATTACCTGTGGCACCATCCAATTCCACAAATCACCTGAATCATCTCTATTATTATTATTTGCCGCTAAGCCCACAGCACGCAAATAATACGTCCCTGATGTTGAAGGGGCTGTCCAAGTGAAAGTAAATGATGCCTGCCCATTTGTTAAAGCAATAGGTGATTGATGAACCAATTCATTTGACAATACTTTTAAGTTCGAACCTGTCGCTGGCGTTAATATTCCAATGTTGGTCTCCCCTGTTTCAGTTGTTTTAACGGCAATATCAATTCCCGAAGTTACTAATGTTGAATTTTTTATTGTGATTGTAAAAGTTGTTGTAGAATTAGGTCCAACTGTAAAAGAATTTGTAGCACTTGTAACACTTAATGTTACCGAAGAACTTGGTGAAGGTGAATGACAAGCTCCGCAACTACTTGAAGTTGTGGAGGTCTTGCCTGAAATACCATTTTCTTTTGCATATACTATGCTTATTACAGAAAATATAACAAGTATAGTTATAATAATGGTTAGAATTTTTTTGTCCTTATAAAAATATTTTTGCATTTTAATACCTTATTGCTTGTTAAATATATTTATTTTAATAAAAATTTTTAAATCTTTGAGTTATGCTTATTGTTTTTTTTATTTCCAATAAAAAAATTATGAGTAAATTCTTAAAGAATTGCCCGTCAAAGTTGTTTTATATTGCGCCAAAGGTTGACTGGCTGGACCTGATAAGACAGTTCCATTTAATGAAAAATACGAATTATGAGCCGGACAATGAAATATATTAGAGGATTGATCAAATTCCACAGTTTTCCCCTGATGAGTACAAATCGCACTAACTGCCACAAAAGAACCATCTGCTGTTCTTGCTATAGTTATACTGTTTTTTACAATATAACCTCCGTTTGAATTTAAAGCACTATTTGCAGGATCAGTTAAATCAATTGTAAAATCAACATTTGTAGGTGCAGTAGGAACACTATTGGCACACCCACCTAAACAATACATTGATACGGTTACAAAAGCTCCAAACCCTGCTATTTTCAAAAATTCTGCTCTTGTCATTTTAATATACTTTTTTTTAATGAAACATAAATACTATTTTAATTACACATAAATAATTAATTTAGGACATAAATTATTAGAATTATTTTATTCTTATTTTTTACCTATTAATCGTTAATTTATTTATTTTTTAGAAAATATAATTTTGATATTTAGTTGCACCTAATTAATTGTTTGTATTATATACACTTATCGCATTCTTTAAAATAAAAGCAATTTTTACGAAATACATTGCAAATTATACTTAAATTGAGAAAAAAAATCAAAAAAATCCGTCTGAATGCTTATTATTTATCTTAAATTTGCTAATTTAGGATTTTGATAATAGAAAAAAAGTAAAAATGTATAATATTGTTTGGTTAATTCCGCTTTTACCATTGATTGGTTTTATCTTTTTGGGTTTAGTTGGGAAAAAACTCAAAAGTGAGTCTTTAATTGGAACAATTGGAAGTGCAACGGTAGGTATATCCTTTTTGATTGCATTTCTTATGTTTTTGAAAATGCTTTCAACCCCACTTGAAGCACCGGTAATAGTAAATGTTTACAAATGGATTTCAGCAGGTTACTTTTCAATAAACATTGCATATCAAATTGATCAGCTATCAATTCTTTATACTATGATTGTCACAGGAGTTGGATTTTTAATACATATCTACTCTATTGGTTATATGCATGGTGATAGAGGTTTTTTCCGCTTTTTTGCTTATCTCAATTTATTTATCTTTATGATGCTAAATTTGGTATTAGCAAACAATTTTTTACTCACATTTTTAGGTTGGGAAGGCGTAGGCTTATCTTCCTACCTTTTAATTGGCTTTTGGTATGATAGAAAATTTCAAGGAATTCGTATCATTTGGACTGGTCATGCAGCGAACAAAGCTTTTATAATGAACAGAATAGGAGATTTTGGATTTTTAATAGCAATGTTTATGATATTTGTGAACTTCGGAACATTAGAATATACTGAATTGCATAATATATTGGTATCTAATACAATCAGTTATCAGTATTCTAGTGCAATTGGAATAATCACAATACTATTATTTTTAGCAGCAACAGGTAAATCAGCACAAATACCATTAGCAGTTTGGCTTCCTGATGCTATGGCAGGTCCGACACCTGTTTCTGCATTAATTCATGCCGCAACAATGGTTACTGCTGGTATTTTTTTAGTAGCACGAAATTCATTATTATTTGCATTAGCCCCTTCAACGATGAATGTTATTGCAGTTATAGGAATATCAACAGCATTCTTTGCCGCAACAATTGGAACGGTTCAAAATGGCATCAAAAAAGTATTAGCATATTCAACAGTTAGCCAATTAGGCTTTATGTTTGCAGCATTAGGAGTTGGAGCATATACTGCCGCAGTTTTTCATGTAATGATGCACGCATTCTTCAAAGGACTTTTATTCCTTGGTGCAGGCTCTGTTATGCACGGTATGCACAATGAAGAAGATATTAAGAAAATGGGTGGATTACAAAAATATATGCCTATAACTTATAAAACTTTTTATGTTGCCTCTCTTGCAATTGCAGGTATCCCTTTATTCGCAGGATTTTTCTCAAAAGATGAAATTATGTGGCAAACCTATAACCACGGGAGTGCTATTGCGTGGTTCGTTCTTGCTCTATCTGCTTTTATGACAGCCTTTTATATGTTTAGGCTCGTCAATCTAGTCTTCCATAAAGAGGAAAGATTTGACCACAAGCATATCCATCCTCACGAATCACCAAAAACTATGACAATTCCATTAATTATTCTATCAGTCCTCTCCGCACTGGGTGGTTTCTTGGGAATACCTTATATACTTGGTTTCTGGTTTAGTCATAATCCTAATTTCTTAGATAATTTCTTGGAGCCTGTATTCAAAGATGCTAACGTAGTTTTAGGCTTTTCAGAAAACCATCAGCTCGGTGGAAGCGAGTATTTATTTATGCTGATTAGTGTTACTATTGCATTATTCAGTATTTGGACTGCATATAAATGGTATTATTACGACGATAAATGGAGTGTTCCACGCAAATTAGTATTGAAATTTAAAGGCATCTATAAATTGCTATGGAACAAATATTTCGTTGATGAGGTTTATTTTACTACTATTGTTGACCCATTAATAACTTCTTCAAGAGAAGGATTATGGAAGTTCTTTGATGTAAAAATAATTGATGGACTTGTTAATGGATTAGCATCAATTACTACGTTCTTCGGTAATCAAGTAAGAAAAATTCAAACAGGATTTGCTCAAACTTATGCTATTGTAATGTTAGCAGGAGCAATTATTCTAATATCTTGGTTATTTTTCGGACTATAATTTTTTAAATTTGAAAATAAATAAATGAATATATGATTCCTTTAATTATAACTTTGTTGTTGCCTTTAATTAGTTCTCTTTTAATCTTATTTATGAATAAAGAGAATGTAAAATTAATTAAATACTTTACGTTAATTAGTTCATTAATTACATTTTTAATATCACTATTTTTGTTGTTTAATTTTAACAACACAAATCCTGATATACAATATTATATTAATGTAACTTGGGTAAGTTCACTTGATGCGGGTTTCCGTATTGGATTAGATGGAATGTCTTTACTTTTGGTTATGTTAATTACCTTCATTTCCCCTATCGCTATACTTTCAAGTTTTGATAGTATCAAAACAAGAGAAAAAGAATATTATTTTATGATATTGCTTTTACAATTTGCTATGGTAGGTGTCTTTACTGCATTAGATACTTTCTTATTCTATATTTTCTGGGAATTAATTTTAATTCCTATGTATTTTATAATAGGTATCTGGGGAGGCAAAAACAGATTATACGCAACAGTAAAATTCTTTATTTTTACAATGGTTGGTTCTCTATTTATGCTTGTAGCAATTATTTGGTTAGGGAACTACGTTGGTAATGAAATTTTAAAGACAGGCTTCACAACTGATTATTTAAAAATAAAAGAAGTAGCAAATTTAATACCTTTAAATTACCAAAATTGGCTTTTCTGGGCTTTTGCAATATCTTTCTTTATAAAAGTACCTTTATTCCCATTGCATACTTGGTTACCAGATGCACACACAGAAGCTCCAACAGCAGGTTCAGTAATATTAGCCGCAATATTGCTAAAAATGGGGACTTATGGTTTAATTCGTTTTAATTTAGAATTCTTTACTAGTGCTTCCATCGCAAATGCTTCACTTATTTCAATATTCGCCGTTATAGGAATAATTTATGGAGCATTAGTGGCGGCAATCCAAACAGATATAAAAAAATTAGTAGCATACTCATCAGTAAGCCACTTAGGATTTGTCGTGTTAGGAATTTTTTCAATGACTGCAATTGGAATTCAAGGAGCAATTATCCAAATGGTAAATCACGGACTTTCAACTGGAATGCTCTTCCTCTTAGTTGGTATAATATATGAGCGCCGTCATACTCGTGAAATATCAGAATATGGTGGTATTGCCAGAATAATGCCTGTTTATGCTACATTTTTTGCTATTGCCATGTTCTCATCTGTTGGATTACCTGGATTAAATGGGTTCGTCGGCGAATATTTAACTCTAATCGGTGCCTTTACTTCTCCAATATTAAACAGTTGGGGGTATGCTATTGCAGCATCAACAGGTGTAATTTTCGCTGCTGTTTATTTGCTTTGGATGTATCAAAGAGTGTTCTTCGGTACAGTCGATAATCCTTCTAATTTAAATTTGAAAGATTTATCAAAACGTGAATGGGCATTCCTTGTACCTATTGTAATTTTCATTGTTTGGATAGGTCTCCATCCTTCCACTTTTACAAATATTTCTGAAAATTCAACTCGCAAACTTGTTAATAAAATTGAAAATGTGAAATTTGGGATTACTCCTTATCCTGAATTGTTAAAGAACTCAAATTTGAAAACAAACTCCAATCAAATTAATAACAACAAAATTGGAAAGTAAAATTATGGAAATACAAGTCCTTTTTTCATTACCTTTAATAATAGCATCGTTTTTCGCTGTATTTATGCCTGTTTTTGATGCAATATTAAAAAAAAATAAACAGATTATTTTTCTTTTTACTTTATTAAATTTCCTATTAGTTATAGTCGCTGATATCTTTATTTTTGCTTCTCCTGAATTTTTTACTGGTGTTTTAAAATCAGGATTAGAGAATTCCGATTTTGGAAAATTTTTAAGTGATGCTGTTAGTTTAGGTGGTTATACTTCATTCTTTGACTTGCTTTTTGCAATAGCAGGAATACTCACATTATTTGCCGCAAAAGATTATTTGAAAAAAGAATCTTACGAACTTAAAGAATTTTACTCTCTTGTTTCTTTCTCATTTGCAGGAATGCTCTTCATTGCACATGCAAATAACTTATTAATTTTGTTCCTTGGAATAGAATTAATGTCAATTTCATTTTTTGTTCTTTCAGGCTTTTTTAGAAACAATATTTTATCAATTGAAGCCTCACTTAAATACTTTATTCTAGGAGCATTTGCAACAGGATTTTTAATATTTGGATTTGCAATGCTTTATGGGGCAACAGGTTCATTGGAACTTAAAGTTATTGCACAAAAAATATCTTTTAATCAAGTAACACCAATATATTTTGCTCTTGCAATTGGGCTTATATTTGTCGGATTAGCTTTTAAAGCCTCAACATTTCCATTTCACCAATGGGCGCCAGATGTGTATACAGGTGCTCCAACTGTTGTTACTGGATTTATGAGTACTGCTGGTAAAACTGCCGCTTTTGCAGCTTTTATTGTTATTACCAAAGCAATATTTTTATCAAATCTTGTCATTGATAACGCAACTGTTAATCCACCTGTTATTGCTATTACAAGAAATTCTCGTGAAATTTTAGCAATTATTGCCGCTCTAACAATGTTGGTCGGTAATATCACAGCACTTATGCAAACTAACGTAAAAAGAATGCTTGCTTTCTCCTCAGTTGCACATGCTGGTTACATTTTGTTGGGTATTGTATCTAATAATTCTAATGGTTGGAGTGGTATTGTTTTTTATGCATTCGCTTACGTGTTTATGCAAATTGGAGCCTTTGTAATTGTTTCATTAATTGAAAAAGAAAACGGCAGTAATTTAAATTTGTCTGATTACAATGGGCTAAGCAAATCGCATCCGTTTTTATCTGCATCAATGGCTATCTTTATGTTCTCTTTAGTTGGATTACCTCCTTTTGCTGGTTTCTTTGGAAAATATTATTTATTCCTTTCAGTTATCCAAAGTGGATACCTATGGCTTGCACTTGTAGCAGTTATTGCTTCTATTATTTCCATTTATTTCTATATTGGTTTAATTATCAATATGTATTTTAAAGAAAAAGAAGGTGAACCTTTAACTGTTCAATGCAAAACTTCTGGTATTTCTATTATTCTTTCTTTAATTGGAGTAATTTTCCTTGGAATTTTCCCTAGCTTGTTGATGAATCCATTACTTAATCTTTTTAAATAGGAATATTAACAAAATTTGGTTATAAATTTTTTAAAGTTGTTCTAATCACACAGAAGAATGAACAACATATATAACAAATGTAGTTATGAAACCAACAAAAAAGTAAAAAAGTTAATAATTTTTTAATTTATACATCTATAATTTGTTAAACTTTAATTTTTATGAAAAAATTTTTATTTATTCTCATTATTTTTTCCTTTTCTTCATCATTTTCGCAAATGATTAATAAAGAAACTGATTGGAAATCTCTTGCCAGAGAATTTATTGAAAAATATTTTGCTTTGGACTTTGATTATTGCTATGCTCATTTTGATTCAACAGTTCAAAGTAAATTTTCAAAGGATTTATTTAAACAATCTTATTCACAAACTGAAAATATGTATGGTAAATTCCAAAAAATTGAAGAGACAAAATTTCAAGAGCAAGGGAATTACCATATAACTTCTACTTTAGTTTCACACGAAAAGGGCAAATATTTAATGTTAATAACTTACAACGATGATAAAAAAATTATTGGCTTTTTCTTTAAACCATATCAAGATGCAAATTCTACAAATTATACATTACCTGAATATGCCGATACTACTAAATTTTATGAAAAAGATATAAAATTTGGCAAAGATTATTCATTAAATGGTAAAATTTCAATACCCAGAAACAAACAAAAAGTTCCAATTGTGATATTGGTTCATGGATCAGGACCAAATGACATGGACGAAACAATTGGACCAAATAAACCATTTAAAGATATTGCTTATGGTTTATCTTCAAATGGAATATCTGTATTGCGATACAATAAAAGAACAATGCAATACAATAGTGAAATGGCACAAATACGAGACAAAATAGACTTATATTCAGAAACTATAGAAGATGTAATCAATGCTTTTAACTTTGTAAAAACTATTCCCGAAGTAGATACTAATCAAATATATATTTTAGGACATAGTTTAGGTGGTTATGCAATGCCAATGATTGCATCAAAGTTGCCACAAGCCAAAGGTTTTATTTTTATGGCAGCAGCAAATCAACCTCTTGAAGACAAGATGTTAGAACAATACGAATATATTAGTAAGTTAAAAAACAATCAAGGTATTGATGAGGCAACTATCAATAAAATTAAAGAGCAAGTCGCAAAAGTAAAAAATAAAGATTTTGGCGACACTTTAAATAGTGATTCCTTCCCGTTAAGCTTACCACCTCATTATTGGCAATACCTCGATAAATACAAACCTTTGAAATTAATAAAAAATATTCCTCAAAAAATGCTTTTTATACAAGGTGAAAGAGATTATCAAGTTACAATGAGAGAATTGCAAATATGGAAAGCAACTTTAAAAGAAAATCCCAAAGCAACTTTTATTACATATCCAAAACTTAATCATTTATTTTTAGAAGGTGAAGGTCCATCAACTCCGGAAGAATATGGGAAAGAATCTCACATTCCAATCTACGTAATTAATGATATAGTCAAATGGATAATTAACTAATTATTAACAGAAAATACTCGAAAAATTTATTATTTTGAATTAATTTGTAAAAGTTAAATGGTAGAATTAAATAAAAGTGATATTTTGGTAACAAATTCCAACAAAAAGACAATATTTGTAGTTGATGATGAACCTGATATAATTGAATTAGTAGATTTGCATTTAAATAAAGCAGGTTTTCGGGTTAAATCATTTGAAGTTGGTATAGATATGCTTTCATATTTAGCCAAAGTTATTCCAGACTTAATAGTACTAGATTTAATGTTACCTGATTATGATGGATTAGAACTTTGCAAGCTATTAAAAAAAGATGATAAGTATTCACATATCCCAATCATTATGCTAACTGCAAGAAGTGATGAAATGGACCGTGTTTTAGGTCTTGAAATTGGTGCAGATGATTATATAACTAAACCATTTTCAACGAGAGAATTAGTTGCAAGAGTTAAAGCTGTTTTACGTAGAGATGATAAAGTTTCCAAAGTAAACAAGGTTAATTTCAATGACTTGTTAGAAATCGATTTTTTGAAATATGAAGTTACCGTCCAGGGAATAAAAATTGATTTGACTTCTACTGAATTTAAAATTTTACGATTACTTGCAGAAAAACCCGGCTGGGTATTTTCCAGAGAATCTATTTTAGATTCGTTAGGAGTAAATGAAAAAGGCGTTTTAGATAGAACTGTGGATGTTCATATTAAAAACTTACGGGAAAAATTAAGTTCTGCGGGCAAATTAATTAAAAATATACGTGGAATTGGATACAAAATTGATAACGTTTATTAATTAAGTTTTTTTAATCTTTCGTCTTTATTTCTTATGAAATATATTTTTTCTAAATTATTTATTAGTTTTCTTTCATTAATAATTGTTTTTGCATTTCTTTTAATTTACTTTTTTATTGATACTACTAAAACGCATTATCTTGATAATTTCCAAAGAGATTTGACTAATTTAAATATATCTATCTCAAACAATATTGGATTAAATTTATATAATAAAGATACAACTTCATTAAGAAAATATGTAAATGAAATTGGGAAAACTCTCATTACGAGAATTACAATAATTGGAATTGATGGGAAAGTATTAGCCGATACAAAAGCCAATGCTGACACAATGGATAACCATTTGCATAGATTAGAGATTGAAGAAGCTTCTAAATTAAATGTTGGTCAGTCTTCTAGGCTAAGCCATACCATTCATAGTAAAATGCTTTACGTTGCTTCAAAAATATATTACAACAATACTTTTGTAGGATATGTGCGTACAAGTTATTATTTAAATTACTTAAATGTACTAATTAATAATGTGTCAAATGAAATCATTAAGTTGATAATAATATTGGTGCTTATATCAATTATACCAATTTATTATATTTCAAACAGTATATCTAAGCCATTGAAAGAATTAACAACTGCAACAAAAAAAATAGCAACGGGAAATTTTGAAAAAAGAGTTTCTATTAAAGGTAAAAATGAGATTTCTGTTTTAAGTGAAAATTTTAATTTTATGGCTGATGAACTTTCAAACTTATTTCAAAAAGTCAACCAACAAAAAGATGATTTTATTAATTTAATTAAAACTATACCAGATGGAATTTGTGTTCTAACTTCTGATTTAACCATTACTTTTTATAATGATGCTTTTAATAGTATATTTTCAAAACAAGAATTGATAGGGAAAAATTTTGACTATTTCCAAATCAGTAACTATTTATCAGTTCAAAATTCATTGTTAGAAAAATCCAACGAACCAATAATGTTAGACTTTGATTATGATGAAAATTCATACAAAGTGAGCATAAGTTATATGAATTCAAGAGATGAATATCTACTTGTTTTTCATAATATAACAGAAACTAAAAGGTTAGAAAAAGTTAAGCGTGAATTTGTAGCTAACGTATCACACGAGTTAAAAACTCCATTAACTGCAATCAAAGGCTTTATAGAAACATTAGAAGAGGATTTAGAAGATTCTCCATATTTCAAATTTATTCAAATAATCCGAAGAAACACAGACCGATTAATTAATATCGTGCAAGATTTACTACTATTAAGCGAACTTGAAAATGAAACAATGACAAATAAGCTAATGACTACTTCTATTGATTTGAATATGCTATTAGATAATCTTAAACCTTTGTTTGAACAAAAATTAGCAGAAAAAAATTTAACTTTTGATATTACTATTGAAAAAGATTTTCCATTAATTCAATTAGATTCATACAGAATTGAACAAGTTTTTGTGAACTTAATTAATAATTCAATTAAATTCACCGAAAAAGGTGGAATTACGATTTATGCAAAAAAATTGAATGCCAATAAGGTGCAAATAGAATTTTATGATACAGGAGCGGGTATTCCGGCAGAAGACCAAGAAAGAATATTTGAAAGGTTTTATATTAGTGAAAAATCCCGTTCAAAAAAATTTAGTGGAACGGGAATTGGTTTATCGATTGTTAAACATATAATATTATTACACAATGGCAGTATAAACGTAGACAAAAGTTATGTGAATGGCACAAAGTTTATAATAATATTGCCACGTCTTCAATATAAAATTTAAATTTCTATTCGTATCTTAATGCTTCCACAGGGTCAAGTGAAGCTGCACGATATGCAGGAAATACTCCTGAAATTAATCCCAGTACTAAAGAAATACTTAAACTAATAATAATCCACTTAATAGATAAAACAAATGAAGTACCCGCTAAAATACCGAGCAAGCCTCCTGCAAGTATTCCAAAGAAAATACCAACAGAACCACCTATCATTGTTAAAGTAATTGTTTCGAAAATAAAATGTGATACTATCCACCTTTTTTTAGCTCCAACTGCTTTACGAATACCTATTTCGCGTGTGCGCTCTTTTACAGTAATTAGCATAATATTTGTAATGCCAACTCCCGCTGCTAACAATGCAATTAGACCAGAAAAGAAACCAAAATAAGATAAAAATCCTGTTAAACTGCCAAATTGATCAGCTAACGATTGATTAGTTTCAATTTCAAAATCGTTTTCTTCCCAAGGTTCAAGATTACGAATTATTCTCATACTACCAACTGCTTCATCTATTAAATATGACAAAGAAATTTTATCTGGTGCCCGCACTATTATTGTTATATCAGACCACCAATCAGAAGCAAAATAAGTTAAAAATTGAGATAAAGGCAAAATTACTAAATTATCTTGACTTTGACCTAACAAGGCACCTTTTGGTTTCAATGTGCCAATTACTGTATATGGTCTATTATTAATTTTAATTGTTTTGCCAATTGGATTTTCTCTTGGAAAAATCTTTACTATTACATCATTTCCAATAATAGCAACATCTTTTTTATATTCAATGTCAGTTTTTGTTAAAGCTCTACCATCTTGCACATCGTAATTAGAAGTTAGGAAATAATTTTCATCAGTACCAACCAATGTAACATCGGGGTCTGTCGCCAAAATATTATGTTTAACAACATAACCTGCTGACTTTGCCATACCAGTAACTAATACGTTACTTCCCATTTTGTCTCGGAACGAGTTATATACTTTTTGATTAATCAAAGGTCTGCGTGCATATTTATGCCAATCACCACCACCCAACATAATATTAGGTATTCTAAAAATAAAGAACGTGTTTTCACCTAAAGCATCAATTTGCCCTTGAACTGTTGTATCAATTGAGGTTACCAGAGAACCTGCAAACATAATCGCAAAAACACCAATAACAATGCTTAACAATGTAAAAAAAGCCCTTAATTTTTGACTTCTTATTGAATCAAAAGCTTGTCTAATTGTATCAAGTAATCTTTCCATTATTTTATCTCCTTATTCATACCTAATTGCTATTACAGGTTCAAAATTAGAAGCACGTATAGCAGGAATTAATCCTGCAAATATACCAACTACTATTGAAATAATTGAAGCAATCAAAAGCAAGTCAAAAGGAATAAGAGGAGCTAGGAAAGAAACTTGTGGAACAAAACTAACAACAAATGTTGCTGTTAAGTAAGCAATAAGCGAAGTTAAGATAAAAGAAATAACTGCTCCAAAAAATGAAAGTATAGTTGATTCCATAATAATTTGCATTAATATAATACGCTTCTTTGCTCCTAATGCTTTTCTAATTCCAATCTCTTTAGTTCTTTCAAAAATTGAAACAAACATAACATTAACAATTCCAATAATTCCAACCAAAAAAGAAAGCAAAGTCATACCAATACCAACCGACCAAACAACTAATCGAATTGTTGCAACTTGTTCTTCAAAAGCTTTGGTTTCATTAATAGAAAAATCGTTCTGTTGACCGGGTTTTAAATTTCGAATTATTCTCATATTCCCTTCAACTTCTGCACGAGCATTGTCTAAATTTTGTATTCCACCAGCTTTAACCGCAATAGAGTAAGACCTATTATATTTTCCATATAACTTTAAAAATGATTTCAAAGGTATATAACAAATATTATCAATAAAATCAAAAAAAGTCGTCCCCTGTTGAGTAATTACTCCAATTACAGTAAATTTTTGCCCATTAATTTTTATTTGTTTTCCAAGAGCATCACCTTTCGGAAAAATTGTTTGGTAAACTTTCCAACCGATACAAATTACATCAGAAGCGTATTCGTCTTCATTCTGAGAAAAAAATCTACCATATTCAATTGAACCCCCTGGTGTAAGCCCAAAATCATAGGTCGTACCTTGAACTGTTATACCTTGATAAGTTGTATTCTCGTACTTTACTTGCGATCCCCAAATTCTTGCAACAGGGACAGCAATTTCAATATCTTTAAGCGATTTAATTAATTTATTGGCTTGTTCTAACGTAATATTTGGACGATTTCGGACATCTTTCCAAGACTTACCCCCTGCCCAATCGTGCTTATCAACATACATTACATCGACACCCATAATTTTAAAGGAATCTTCCATTGCACTGTCAAGTCCAGATAAAACCCACCCCATTAAAATTACAAAAGTTATACCAATAATCACTCCAAGTGAAGCAAGAAATGAACGGCTTCTATTTGCCATAATTGATTCAGCTGCTTGACCAAAAGCTTCTCTAATTTCAAAAAGTTTCATTTTCCCTTTCTAAATTAAGCATAAATAGGATTTTGATTAATATAATCATCAATAATTAATCCATCACGTAACTTAATAATACGTCGAGCATGCCGAGCAATATCTTCTTCGTGAGTAACTAAAATGATAGTATTACCATTTTTCCAAAGTTCATAAAAAAGATGCATAATTTCTTCGCCAGTTTTTGTATCAAGATTACCAGTTGGTTCATCAGCAAAAATTAAACTTGGATTATTAATTAAGGCACGAGCAATTGCAACCCGTTGTCTTTGTCCACCCGAAAGTTCAGGTGGTTTGTGATGCATTCTATCTCCTAATCCAACACTTTCTAATGCTTTTATTGCTCTTTCTATTCTTTCTTCCTGTGGAACACCAGCATAAATTAATGGCAATTCAACATTTTTAATACAATTAGCACGAGGCATTAAATTAAATGTTTGAAAAACAAACCCAACCCTTTTATTTCTAATTTCAGCAAGTTGATTATCATTCATAGACCCAACTTCCTCATTTTCAAGAAAATATTGCCCAGACGTTGGCGAATCTAAACAACCAAGTATGCTCATCAATGTAGTTTTCCCAGAACCAGATGGTCCCATTATTGCAAGATATTCATTTCGTTTCACATCCATTGTAATTTCACGTAAAGCATATACTTCGGTCATTCCCATATTATAAACTTTCGTAATCTTATCAATTTTTATTAAAGCGTTATTATCCATAATTATTAGAATTAGCTTAGAACTTATTATTTTTTATTTTTAGACTTTTTATCGTTAGCCGTTGTAATTAATGAGCCATCTTCAAGTAATTTACTAATAGCTTGGAAACTACCTGAAATAACTTCATCACCTTCTTTTAATCCATCTTTAATTTCTATATAGCCATCATCAGAGATTCCTGTTTTCACTGTTTCCATTTTGGCTCTATCTTTATTTTTAATAAAAACTATTACAGGTGGCTTCTCCTTGGCTTTGTTTTCTTCATCAGACTTGTCAACTTTTCTTACACCACGCTCATCAGTTTTCTTATTATCAAAAATACGCATTGTTACAGATTGTAATGGAACGGCAAGAACATTATATTTTGTTTCAGTAGTAATATCCGCATTACAAGTCATACCCGGACGAAGCTTGGGATTAGGATTCAAAATTCTTAATTTTACTTTAAATTTTGTAGCCTGGTCTTGTGTTCCTGTTGAACTTACCACAGCAGAGTGTCCTATTTCATATACAACTCCTTTGCAATCGTAGTCAGGTAAAGCATCTATTTCAATTCTGGCTGTATCACCTTTTCTCAAAAGGACAATATCATTTTCATCAACATCAACTTCTGCATTCATAACCGTTAAATCAGAAATAATCAACATTTCAGTCCCTTGAAACTGTTGTGTTCCTAAAACTGTTTCACCAATTTCAATATTCCTATTGGTAACAATACCATTCATTGTTGAATAAATAACAGTTCTAGAGGCATTTCTTTCAATTTGCTTATATGATGCAATTGCTTGGTTCAATCTAGCTAAAGAAGCTTGATAGTTAGAAGATGTTTGTTGATAATTTGCATTATAATTATCAAATTCTTGTTGCGAAATATATTTATTCTTAAATAAATCTTGCGCTCTTTTTAAGTCAGCTTGCGTTTGATTTAATTTTTCTTTAACAGATTGAGCATCCATTTTAGCGGCATCCACCGATGCTTTATATTGTGCTAACATAGTTTCAACAATATCAGGCTTAATTTTAATAAGTAATTCACCTTTTTTTACTGTATCACCTTCTTGTACTCCCACATAAATTACTTCTCCACTTGTTTCAGGAGAAACTTTGACTTCTGTTTCTGCTTGTATTTGACCAACGGCAGATACTGTTTGTGTAATTGTCCTTTTTTGAACTTTTTCTATTGTTACTTCAATTGGCTTTGGACCTCGGTTATTTAAAGCAATTGCCCCTATAACACCAATGATTATTAAAATTGCAACAACAATTACATTTCTTTTCTTTTTGTTCTTTTTTGCCATTTATTTATCCTTGAATTTTTTTTTTACAAATTTAAATTGAACTAAATATTAGGTTGCGATTCTTTTTCAATGTTGATATCTACTTCTTTCTTGAAAAACACTGCCGTCTTTGTTATTTTATCATATATGGATTGTTTGTTTTGTCTAATAACAAAAAAGAAGAAAATCATAACTAAAAATGAAACATAACTGGATAATGTACTGAAAATACTTGACCAAGTGAAATAGTAAATCAACGAAAATACCAAATCTAAATGTTTTATTAAAAATCTGGTTGTTAGTTGATAATAATTTGCATAATGCATATTTTCTTCTGCAATAATTATTCCGAGAACATGTTTTCCGGGCGAACCTGACAATAAAATTTCAGTAGAATAATAAACAAAACTTACTAATAAAGTAATCGGCAAGTAATCCTTCATAAAGTTTGTTGCAAAATTAGGGTCAATAAAATCAGAAAAATTCATATTAGTACTAAAAACACCAGTAGCAAATCCAAGTATTGAAATAAGAATTGCTACAAAAATTGAGTCAATAATAGCAGCAGCAAAACGCCTTCCAAAACCAACTCTATAATCCCATAAATTATATTGCTGGTTATAGTTAGGCAAAATACTTCTTAATTTATCCTGTGCATCAAATTTTGGTGAATTCGGATTTTCGTCATTTTGCTCTATCTTTTTCTCTTCATTTTTTTCTTTTGCTTCATCATTGTTGTGATTTAAGTCGTTATTTAAATCCATTTTATCTCCATTTTTTAATTATAATTCTTCAAAACCTAATTTAACATGCCTGTTGAATACTCAATTTCCTTTTGAGTAAGAAGATAGTAAAAAACACTATTGATTTTATTAATTTTTGCATTTAAGAATTGTGTATTAGCTTGAATCAAATCAGTAATACTTGCAGTACCAACATTAAATCTTTCTTTTAAAATTTTATAATTTAAATCAGCAGAAAATAAAGCTTTTTCAGATATTTTAATTTGTTTTTCAGCCGCATCTAAATTTAAAAATGCAGTTTCAATTTCAGTTTTAATACTTAATTCCATATCGGATTTTTGAACTTGCTGTATTTGGAAACTATATTCAGCTTGTTGAACTGCCGCATTAGTAGAAAAGCCTGTAAAAATTGGGACATTCAAACTTAGACCAATATAACTTCTTCCTTTATTGTTAAAGTCATCAAAAGCAGTATTACTCCAAGACCAACCTGTTCCTAATGCTAATGAAGGAAAATAAGCAGATTGAGCCGACATAACAGTATTTTGAGCGGCAGATATGTTTTTTAGTTGCGACAGAAAATCTTTACGGTTCTTGAAAGCAAAATTTATTGCGGCATCAAAATCTCCAATATGGTTTCTAAAATTCGTAAAATCATTTTCACCAACATCAGTATTAATATCAGCAGTAGAAAAATCAGCTTTTTCAATCGGATTTTTCCCCATTAATGCTAACAAATTTGCACGAGAAATATTCAAATCATTTTCGGCTTTTGCCAAATCTAATTCAAGTGAACCTAAATCTGCTTCTTTTGAGTAAACAGCAGAAATAGGTAAAGTCCCAGCTTCGCTTTGTGCTTTAATACTTGCTAATTCTTGTTGACCTTGGTCTAAATTTTCTTTTCGTGTTTGAACAATTTGCTTTTTTGAAGCATAATCAAAAAATCGTCTATAAATATTAATTTTCAATAAAACTTTAGATTGGTCATAAGAAAGCAAATTGCCTTGATATGTATCTTCGGCAGAATTATATGTCGCTTCCCTATTGAAGCCGTCAAATAAATTTAATCCTGCATTAATTCCCATATTGTAAGAATTAAGACTTGTTGCACCAATATTAATAACTTGCCCACCAACATTAACCGATTGCCCACCTTGTGTATTTAATTGGCGATTGTAACCCATCGAAAATTGAATGTTCGGCAAATAACTCCCAAATGCAGCTTTTAAATTTGCTTGCGATGATGCAATTACAGCTTTTGCTCTTATTATATCTAAATTTTGAGCTAAACCAATTTTAATACATTCTTCCAAAGTATATGTTGTTTCTGAACTTTTTTGTGCATTTAAAATGATTGGTAAAAGGATTGTTAGCAATAATATACTTTTTATTTTACGCATACTTCTTTAATTTTGTTTTTAATAATATTATTATTACGAATGATTGATTAGAATGTTACGAAATTATGAAAAAAAAATTAAAATTTTTTTTATTTAAAAAGTATTTCTATTTTAATTTTTTTATTAATTTTGAACTTTATAGTTTAACTATTTAGTTAAACTATAAAGTTAAATAATTTGATTATTTTTATGGAAAAAAGTACTAATACAGAAAAACTGATTTTAGATGCCGCTTTGCAAGTATTTTCGCAAAAAGGTTTCGCCGGTGCACGTATGCACGAAATAGCTGATCTAGCAGGTATTAACAAAACTTTATTGTATTATTATTTTAGATGTAAAAAGAAACTTTTTGAAAAAATTTTTGAAATTGTTTCTAATGAACTTATTAGTAATTTGTTTTCTTTAAATATTGAAAATTCTAATTGGAAAGAAGGTGTTAATAAGTTTTGCCAATTATACATTGATTTTTTTAAAGATAAGCGATTTATTCCTCAATTTGTTATTAATGAATTAGGAGAAAATCCAGATTGGATACTTAAACATTTTTCTAAATTAAATATTTTAAATACTCCATTTTTAAAAAATTTTTCCAATTCAATTAAAAATGAATTAAACAAAGAAGTGCCAATTGACGAAATAATGGTTAATATGATATCTTTGCTTCTTCTTCCAATAATTGTAGGACCATTAATACAAACAATTATTAATCAATCGGAAGAAAGCTATAATCTTTTTATTGAAAATAGAAAAAAAAATGTTCCTAAAATAATTATTGAATTTATTGAAAATTATAAGGTAATAGAATGAAAAAAATAGTTTCAATCTTACTTTTATTGATAATTGCTTCATCTCTTTATGCAAACGAATTATCATTATCTGAAATATTAAATATTTTTGAAAAGAATTCCACAAATGAAGCAAAGAAAGCAATTTACGATAAAATACAAAATTTAGAATTAGAAAATTTAAATACAGAATACTATCCAAAATTAAACTTAGTCGGTCAAGCACAATATCAATCGGAAGCTTTCTCTTTGCCAATTAATATACCGCTTATTACATTACCAAAAATTCCATTAGACCAATATTATTCTGCAATAGAAGTAGAACAACTTGTGTTTGACGGTCTTTCAATTTCAAGAAGCAAAGATATTGTTGAAAGCAAAGAAAAAATTAATAAAATTTCAAATGAAACAGAAAAATTAAAAATTAAAGAGAACATTATAAAATTATACTTTGGAATTCTAATTTTTCAAAAACAAATTGATATTAATAACACTGCTATAAATGATTTGAATTCTAAGTTAAATCAGTTTCAATCTATGTATGATAACGGTATTTTGCTGAAAACTGCAATTAATCAAGTTCAAATTGAAATTTTGCGTCGACAAGAAGATTTAATTAAAATTCAGAAGGACATTTCTACACTCAAAAGCAGTTTAAAGCAAATTTGTGGATTAGAAAACGCACTTTTTGACGTTTCAGTTCCACAAACAATAAATTCCAGCCAAATAAATTTTGACAAAAGACCTGAAATGTTGCTTTTCAATGCAAATGATGAATTAATAGATAAAAATAAATCTTTGGTTAATTCCAACTATTTACCTAAGCTTTCAGTTTTTGCAAAATATGGATATGGAAGCCCAAATCCAAACAATTTTATGAAAACAGGATTTTCAACTTTTTATAATGTCGGTATTCGTTTAAAATGGGAAATTTTTGATTGGAACAAAAACTTTCATAGCAAAGAAATTCTTGATTATAATACAGAAATAGTAAATTACGATAGAATAAACTTTTTAAGAACTGTTAATTCACAAGTTATAGAAGAACAAAACAATATTGAAAAATATGAAGAGAATCTAAAAAAAGATGAAGATATCGTAAATATTCAAGAAGACATTATTAAAGAAAGTTACTCTCAGCTCATCAATGGAGTAATCACAATGACAGATTACATTATTAATTATAACAATTTACAAAGAACCAAATTAAATATTGAAATAGATAAAATCTTAAAATTAGAATCAATATATAATATTCAACTAAAAACTAATAATGAATTAAAATAACGAGGAATAAATGAAAAATACAATTGCAATGTTATTTATATTGATGCTTTTGTCATCTTGTTCAAAAGATAACTCAACAGCAGATGCTTACGGAAACTTTGAATCTACCGAGGTAGTGGTATCAGCAGAAGGCACAGGTAAAATTGTTGCTTTTGATTGTGATGAAGGTAACAAAGTTATAAAAAATCAAATTTTAGGTGTTATTGATACTTTGCAACTTCAATTTCAAAAAGAACAGTTTGAAGCAAATATTTATGCAATAACTTCTAAGGTAAGAGATGTCCAAGTAGAAATCAATGTCTTAGATGAAAGGAAAAAGGCACTATTAATTGATAAGAATAGACTTGCCAAATTGTTCAAAGATAGTGCGGCTACTCAAAAACAAATAGATGATATTAATTCTCAACTTGACATACTTGACAAGCAAACTATTGCAACCAAAAGAGGAATGAATATTTCTAACGAAGGACTTCTTGCAGAAATTAAACCTTTGCAAGTAAAATTAAAACAAGTTGAAGACCAAATCCAAAAATGCAAAATACAATCCCCTATTAACGGAACAATTTTAAACAAATACACAGAAGCGGGAGAATTTGCTGTCATTGGAAAACCATTATTTAAAATTTCTAATTTGGATACTTTAGATTTAAAAGCTTATGTTTCTGAAACACAATTGCCCCAAATAAAATTAGGTCAAACTGTTAATGTTTTTGTTGATTTGAAAAATAATAAACAGCAAACACTTAAAGGAACATTATATTACATAGCAAGTGAGGCAGAATTTACTCCAAAAGTTATACAAACAAAAGAAGAAAGAGTAAATTTAGTTTATGCTATTAAAATTAAAGTGGCAAATAACGGAGAATTAAAATTAGGAATGCCCGCAGAAGTCAGGTTTTAAAGAATTAACAAAATAAAAGATGAAAGCAATTATAGCCGAGAATTTAAGCAAAAAATATCAAGAAGTTCAAGCAATTGAGAACGTGAGTATTGATGTCAACTTTGGCGAAATATTTGGTTTAATAGGTCCCGATGGAGCTGGTAAAACCACAATTATAAGAATTTTGACAACATTAATTCTTGCTGATTCAGGTAATGCTAATGTAAATACTTTCGACGTAGTTAAAGATTACCAAAAAATTCGTAAAAGTGTGGGTTATATGCCCGGTAAATTTTCACTTTACGAGGATTTAACTGTTGAAGAAAATGTTAAACTTTTTGCCTCAATTTTTAATTCTAAATTTGAAGAAAATTATAATTTAATCAAAACAATTTATTCTCAAATTGAACCATTTAAAAATCGATTAGCAGGTCAATTATCTGGCGGAATGAAACAAAAACTTGCTTTATCTTGTGCTTTAATCCACAAACCTAAAATATTATTTTTAGATGAACCTACAACAGGTGTAGATGCTGTTTCTCGCAAAGAGTTTTGGGAAATGTTAATTGACCTTAAAAATCAAGGATTGGCTATTTTGGTTTCTACTCCATATATGGATGAAGCTTCGCTATGCGATAGAGTTGGGTTAATTCAACATGGGAAAATAATGCAAATTGATACACCAACCAAAATTGTTCAAGATTTTAAACATAGCATCTTTGGTATTGAATCAAATAAAGTATATACAATATTAGAATTGTTAAGAACTTATCAAAATACTTACTCCTGTTATGCTTTCGGAGATAAAATTCATTATATTGACAAAAGAAATAAATTTGACATAATGGACATTCAAAACTTTTTAAAGGGAAACAAAGTCGAGAATTTTATAATATTAGATAATGTAAAACCAACGATAGAAGATTGTTTTATGGATTTAATGAGACATCAATGAGCAATAATTTTGCAATAAAAACAATAGATTTAACAAAAAAATTTGGCAATTTTACTGCCTGCGACAATTTAACTTTTGAAGTGCATAAAGGAGAAATATTTGGTTTTCTTGGGGCTAATGGTGCAGGTAAAACAACCGCAATGAAAATGTTAAGTGGACTTTTATCGCCAACCAGTGGAACTGCTAAAATTGCTGATTATGATATTTACAAAGAATCTGAAAAAATTAAAAAAAATATTGGCTATATGAGCCAGAAATTCTCTTTGTATGACGACTTGACAATCCAAGAAAATATTAATTTCTTTGCAGGAATTTATGGATTATCTAATAAATTAATTAAAGAGAAAAGCGAAGTAGTTATAAATGAACTAGATTTGAAGAAACAACAGAACAAACTCGTAGGTTCGTTACCCTTAGGGTGGAAACAAAAGCTTGCATTTTCAATTGCTATTTTTCACAATCCTGCAATTGTTTTCCTCGATGAACCAACTGGTGGCGTAGATCCTGTTACAAGAAGGCAATTTTGGGATTTAATTTATCAATCAGCAGAAAGAGGTTTAACCGTTTTTCTTACTACTCATTATATGGACGAATCTGAATATTGTAATAGAATTGCTATTATGGCTAATGGTAAATTAGCCGCTATCGGAACACCAAAAGAACTAAAAGAATCAAATTCTTCAAGTTCAATGAATGATGTTTTTATCCAAATTGCAAGAGGGAAAAATTATGTTTAATGGCTTTTTAGGCTTTTTTAAAAAAGAATTTATTCAAATTTTTAGAGATAAAAAATCTTTATTAATTTTACTCGGGATTCCTACTATTCAAATTCTACTTTTTGGATTTGCAATTACTAATGAAATCCGAGATGTAAGAATTGCTATTTTGGATTATTCAAAAGATAATACAACGAAAGAAATAATTTCAAAGATTGTTTCCACAAATTACTTTAAATTATACAAAATGCTTAGAAACGAAAAAGACATTGAACGTGCTTTTCAAACTGGCGAAATTAAAGAAGCAATTGTTTTTAGTCAGAATTTTGGGCAAAATTTAGAAAAGTTTGGTAAAGCAAATGTTCAATTTATTAATGATGGTACTGACCCCAATACTGCAACCACAATAATTGGATATACAAATTCTATAATCGGTCAATACCAAAACGAGATAACCCGAACTCGCCAAATCCCTTTAATAATCACACCAGAAGTAAAAATGCGATATAATCCTGAATTAAAAGGTGTATTTTTATCAGTTCCTGGTTTAATCTCAATAATTTTAATGCTTATTTCTGCTATGATGACTTCAATTTCTATTACAAAAGAAAAAGAAAGCGGTTCAATGGAAGTTTTGCTTGTATCTCCTATTAAACCCGCTGTTGTTATTATTGCCAAAGTAATCCCTTATGCTATTATTTCAGTTACAATTGCAACAATAGTATTAACATTAGGAAGGTTTGTTTTTGAAGTCCCGATTAAAGGAAATTTAATTTTACTTTTTGCAGAAATAACGGTTTATGTTATTATGAGCCTTTCATTAGGAATATTAATTTCTACTGTTGCAAAAACACAACAAGTAGCACTATTTATTTCTTTAATAGGACTAATGATGCCAACAGTTCTTTTGTCCGGCTTCATCTTCCCTATTGAAAATATGCCTATTTGGCTTCAACCTTTTACTTATCTTATTCCTGCAAGATGGTTTATAGTCATTATTAAAAATATAATGTTAAAGGGTTCAGATTTTTCAACTATATTAAATGAAACTTTAGTTTTATTTTTAATGATTTTAGTAACAATTTCAATAAGTATTAAAAAATATAAAATCCGATTGTAATGAGACAAATTTTATTAATAATTATCAAAGAATTTAAACAAATATTCCGCAATAGGATATTGTTACCGCTAATTTTTATGATGCCAATAATTCAATTATTGATTTTAGCAAACGCCGCTACTTTTGAAATTAAAAAAATTAAATTAGCTATTATTGACAACGATAAATCTCATATTTCTAAAAATTTTGCTTATAAGCTCCAATCCGGCGATTATTTTAAAATTATTGATTACCCAAATTCAATCAAAGATGCAGAAAAATTGTTAGAAACAAATTCTATTGATTTATATATTTATATCCCAAATAATTTTGAGCGAAATTTAGCAAAAGAACATACCGAAAAAATTGGAGTTGTTGTTAATGCTATTGATGGTTCAAAAGCAGGAGTTTCGTTTAATTATTTACTTAACAATATCGCATCTTATCAAAGTGAATTAACTAAAACTTTTGGAAATAAAATAAATTTACAGATAGCACAATCTCCTAAAATAATTTCAAATGATTACTATTTTTGGTATAACTTAAATCAGGATTATAAAATTTATGTAGTCCCTGGTTTATTAGTCTTATTAATTACAATAGTTGGTATTTTTTTGACAGCAATTAACATTGTAAGAGAAAAAGAAATTGGAACAATTGAGCAAATTAATGTTACACCAATTAAAAAAATTGAGTTTATCATAGGGAAGCTCCTTCCTTTCTGGTTAATTGGAATGTTTGAGTTAATTTTCGGAATGATTGTCGCAAGAATTGTTTATCATATCCCTGTATTAGGAAATCCTTTATTAATTATTGGATTTGCATCTATTTATCTTACTTTGGTTTTAGGGATAGGATTGCTTATTTCTACGGCTTCACAAAATCAGCAGCAAGCAGTTTTCATCTCTTGGTTCTTTATGTTAATCTTTGTACTTCTTAGTGGTCTTTTTACTCCTATTGAAAATATGCCTCCTCTCGTACAAAATATTACTTTATTCAACCCCTTAAAGTATTTTATTGAAGTTATCAGATTAGTAATGTTAAAAGGTTCTACTTTTTCTGATATAAAACTGCAATTTTTTATGACTACTCTGTATTCTTTGGTCATTAACTCAATTGCAATATTAGTTTATAGAAAAAGCTCCTGATATTTTTTATGTTTATTTCAAGAATGTATTTTCAACAAGAATTTGAATTTGATTTTCAAATACTTCTTGCGGGTATTTATCAACATTCTGCAAAGCAAATTCAATAAAGTTCCATACAGCTCCGATTAAAAATGGAACAGCCAATTCAGGTTTAATTTCTTGTTTAAACTCGTTTTTGTCAATACCTTCTTGTATCAATTGGAAAAGAACTATCCTGATTCCTCCCATTACTTTACTTAAATTTTCAAAGGTTGGATCATTCCAAATTGCATATTCTTGTAATACCATTCTTGCAATTTGACTTTTTCTTTTTGCTAATTCATAAATTTTTAATGCTGACTTTGCAATTTTTTCTTTTGAAGTTATATTTGTTTTTCCCAGAATTAAATCCAGTTCTTCTTTCACCGTTGACCAAATATCAACCAATATTTCTTTTAAAATATGTTCTTTATTTTCAAAATATAAATAAATCGTGCCAGTACCAATACCTGCTAAATCAGATATGTCATTTATTTTCGCATTGTAAAATCCATCTCTTGCAAATATTATTAAACCAGCCTGTAAGATTGCTTCTCTCTTTTTCTTTTCCTTCTTCATAATTAACTAAAGATTAAAATTCGATTTTAAATTTTTACTAAATTAAGAAAAAAATAAAAAAAATCACTAACATCAATTAAATGTTAATGACTTTTTAAACATTTTACAAGCAAGAGAAATTATTTTATTTCTTTATGCACTGTGTATTTTTTTAAAAAAGGATTATATTTCTTTAACTCCAAACGTTCTGGGGTATTTTGACGATTTTTTGTTGTTGTATAACGAGATGGAGTTTTCCCCAATGCTCTTGCTTCTGTACATTCTAAAGTTATTACAACTCTTTGTTCTTTCTTTGCCATTTTATCTTACACTTTTTAAAGATTACAAAATTAAGAAATTTATTTGAATTAACAATAATTATTCTTTTTTGTTGGTTGATTTACTAATTTGTATTTCAAATAAAATCGCATATTTCATAAAAGTTCCATAAAATGAACTTATTGAGGCAATAAATCCACGAACTCCATCTAAAAAACCAAATTTAAGCACATACATCTTAAAAAAAGCAAATAGCGGATTTAGCACTAAATTAAGTAATTTAAACTTCTGACCTTTATTTTGATAATCCATTGCCGAAAGTTTAGCAAAATTTAATGCCTTTGTAAAATGATGATGAATATTTCGATATGAATAGTGTTGTAATTCGTTCTTTAATTTTGCCACATTTCCATCAACTATTAAACTTTCATGAACTTGATTACCTATCCATCTTGGATGCGCTGTTTTTTTTACAAGTCGTAAATTCCAATCTGGTTGCCACGAATATCGCATTAATTTCCCTAAATAATTAGTCCGCCTATTTATAGAATAGCCAACAAATTCGGAATTTTTCGTTACATTTTTTATTTCTTCTATCAACTCATCTGTGGGGATTTCATCACAATCTAAACAAAGCACCCAATCATTCTTGCATTGTGCAAGAGCAAAATTTTTTTGTTCAGTAAAATTTGTCCATTCCTTTTGAAGCACTTTGGCATTATATTTATTTGCAATTGTTACAGTCGCATCACTTGAAAAAGAATCAACAACAATTATTTCGTCTGCAATTTGAGAAACTTTGTCAAGCATATCTGCTATGATATTCTCTTCATTAAATGAAATAATCGCAATAGATAAAGGGATTTTCAAGATTTCCTCAAAAAGAAAATTCAAAAATATGAAAAATAAAATTAAATAGTAGGAAAAAGTAAAATTTTACTTAAAAACAAGTGGATCTAAGGAGGCTCGAACTCCTGACCCCTTGAATGCCATTCAAGTACTCTCCCATCTGAGCTATAGACCCAAAACTTATCATTTTTTTATTGATATATTAACGAAAATAATATTTATGTATTTTTAATTTTCCCATCTTTTAAATTTTTGTCCCACATTGTTGTGGGTCTTTGCTCATTGGCATTCCGCAACTTTGACATTTTTTTTAGTATTCATATCAAAACATCAAAACTAAATTTATTTGTTAATAACCTGTTTCAACAATTTGTCTGAACGTTTGATTTGTGAATCACTTTTGCCTCCTTGCTTTATGGCAATCTCATTTTAATTTTTTTCAATAACACATTTGCCTCTTCTTTCAAATTATTTTTATTTATAGTCCAATTATTTTCTTCAAATCAGCAAAAAATTTGTCGAACATTTTTACTTTTTTGCTTTCTTCAATATTTGTTTCACTCAAAACATAACTGCCATCAGTATCGACTTCAACTATTGCACGACCTTTTTTTGTTGGTTTTTTTGATGTTAAAGTTCCATCTTCATCAGGCGTTACAAAATAAACTTTTATATGATTAGTTGCTTTTGCTTGCAAAAGTTTCATTTTCCAATATCCTGTTTGTGCTATTCTTTCTCGTAATGTTACTTTTATTGACAAAACGGCAATAATTTTGCTTGTTTCAGGTTTATATATAACAATATCTACATCTGGTAAATGCGCTCTAAATTCTCCATAGTCAATATACAAATTTCGTTTTACTTGGCTTAAGTCGTCAGATAAATTTTTTTCAAAAGTTTTTTCAAGTGAGTTACCATTTATTACGGCTAATCCCATACTTTCAACTTCTTCTGTTATAATGTATTCAATCAATTTTTCAAGATTTTTGCCTTTAAATGCTCGCCACGATTACTCGTGGTCTTCTCCTTCAAAATCTTTTTTGTGTTGCTTTTTGGCTGATGCCAAAATTTCTGAAATGCGGCGATAAGTATCTTTTCCGTATTTCTTTTTTTAAAAATCAAAATTTTTCAAATTTTCTTTTATCCAATCGGGAATGTCCGTTTTAAGAAATTCTATAAACTTTTTTGCATTTTTTTCTGAATATTCTAATTCATTTTCTTCGCAAAAATCTTTAAAATATTCTAAAATTGTTGAATTAAAAAGAAATACATCTTCTTTTTTTATTTGATTGTTTTTCATATATTTATCCTTTAAAAATGTTATTGTTATGGTATTCTAAAAAATCTTTATTGGGTTTAAAACGATTTGGTAAATTGATGTTTTTATTTTCATAAAAAATAAAATATTCTTTAACTATTTCAATATTAATAAAATCATAAATATATTTTGAAATTTTAATTTTATAATTGGGTGTAACAGTTAATAAACCTCTATCAAATGCTCTATCGTGTAAAGAATTTAAACACAAACCATTATGTGGATTTAATCTATTTTTTTCATCAGAAGCCCAAGGCATAATATGACTTGCGTTTAATAATTCAATAATTGGCAAATTTGTTATACAGCATTTATTTTGATATGAAGTTAACACAGCATTTCTAAAAAAATTTTGATTAACTCTCATTTTTACAATACTTTCACGTTCTTTACCCTTCGGAAAATCTTTATTTTGATTAAAAATGTATTCTAATTCTAAAATTTTGTTTTCACTTTCAATAGCGTATTTTTCCCAATCGTTATTAAAATTATTCCATATATTTTTATCGTCAATTTCAATGTTTTCAATATCTTTATTAATTCCCAATTTTTCAAAATTTCGCAATCTTTTGGCTATTTCTTTTTCTGATTTTCCGATTAGATTTGCAAAATTTACAATTAAAATATTTTTTGAATTTATTTCATCTAATGGAATTTTACAAAATAAATTAAAAGCGGCTGTCAATTCATTATTTGTCCAACTATTTGAAATTTCATAAAGTAAAAAAACTGCATTTTCTATGTCAGTATCATTTTCAACTGTAAAATTTATTTGAAAATTTTTTCCAAAACTTCCTTTTGTGCCATCTCTTTCTTTAAATTTAATTTTTGTTTGATATTTTTCAGTAATAGAAATAACATCTCCAAGACACCAAATATCAATTTTAGGTTTAATTTTATGAACCAAAATATAGGCAAATCTTTTACCGCCTTTTTGAAATAGACCACACCATTTATCTGTTTCAATTGCGTGTAAATCAACAATCAATGGTTCTAATTGATTTACTAATTTTCTAAAAAGTTGTTTTGAAATAGATATATTTTCCATTAATTAAGCCGCTAATTTATCTGTGTTAGAAGTTTTTGCAAATCTGCCTGTTTCTGCATCTCTTGTTGATGGTAACATTTTAGATGGAATTTCACGATGAATAATTTTATGAGTTTTAAAACCAATGTTTTCAAATTGTTCTTTGAAAACTTCTGCGTTAAGTATTTCTACACCATTAAACTGCGTATTTCCAATTACAATACAAGCACGACCACCTTTTTTTAAAACTCGTTTTGTTTCTATCCAAGTTTCGAGCATATCGGCAAAATAATTTTTTACTTCTTTACCTTTTTTGTTATTTCCTAAATTTTTTACAATTTCGTTTGCTAAATTGCTTTGTAAATCAATATTTTCACGTTCTTTATATGCACTGCCCATAAATTTTTTACGAAATTCGCTTAATTCGTTCAAATAACCAAGCCATAGTAATGGTAATTAGTGTAAATCAGCATATTCATAAGAAGTTACATAAGGTGGACTTGTTACAATTAAAGTCGCTTTTTCGTCTTTACAAGGCAAATTTCTTGCGTCTTGACATTTTATTTCTCTGTAATTATCAATATTTTGTTTTATTTCGCTGTTTAATATTTTATCGAATTCAGCGTGTTTTTTTATCATTTTTTTTGTCTGCTCAAAAAATGTTTTTATCGGATCGTAATCTTTTTTCTTCAAATCTCTTGTTGGCTTTACACTTTTTTGCATCCAAATTGAACAAGTTTTAAGAATTTGTGCAAATGAAACCAAAAAGAAATCTCTAATATCCTTGTTTTGATTTTCAAGTATTTTCGTTAATAAAATTGCCAATTTATTTTTTGTTCCGTTTTTAAACCAATAATCAATACGTTCATTTTTAGGTATTCTTTCTAATGCTTCTTTTAAATAATAATCATATTGTCCATTTAATCTATTAGTTATATCAAAATACAAATTTGTAAATTCCTCTGACAATAAAATAGGATTTATAGGTGTTGTTTTTACTTTTGCTATTAATGTTGCAATTTCATTAATATCTGTTCCTTTGCCAATTCTTTGATTAACAATGCTTTCTAAAACAGTTGTTCCACTACCACTAAAAGGGTCTATTATAATATCTCCATTGTTACTATTCTCAACTATCAATCTTTGAGCAAGTTGTGGAATAAATTTTGCAGGATAAGTATAATAACCGTGTGTAATATAAGATGTATCTTTAATCGTTTTTTCAACAAACGACCAAGATTTATCTATTTCTATTTCTTTTAACATATCAATTTGTAAATCCATTGTTTAAATTCCCCCCCAAGTATATAATTTTTAGTTAAGCATTAATTTAATTGTTATTTATATTGAAACAATTTTCATTGTTTTTTATTTTACAAATTTAATAAAATTTTCTATTGCAGTAGTGTTGTACTTATAAAGGTTAATTTGTTTTTATTTCGTAAATTGCACATTTATTAATTACTTAATAAATTCTGATGGAAATATGAAATTACAAACTTTCTCCAGAAAAAGCTATTATTTTTTTGCACTTACAATATCTTTTTTTATTACAATTTCTCTTACAATTATATCAAGCAGGAATTTATTTGCAGATTCTTTACAAGATAATTCAACAAAACAAATCGTTATCCCAAAGAACAAGTATGGATTGGAAGTTATTGATAATATCGATATCTATAATCAACTAGTCAAATTAGATTCAAATAATAAACTTGTAGATTTAGAAAAATTTATACCACAGTTAAAATTGTATATTCGGTATGCAACAAAAAACAATTTCACCAAAACGGCAGTTTATCCCAAGGCAAAAGTATTCGCAAGATTGCCTGTTGCAAAGGCAATTTATAAAATTCAGAAAGTCTTAAAATCCAAAGGTTATGGCTTGATTATTTTTGACGCATATCGTCCATATTCAATTACTTTGAAATTTTGGGATTTGATTAAGGATACGAATTTTGTGGCAGATCCTTGGACAGGTTCCAGACACAATCGTGGTTGCGCTGTTGATGTATCAATTTATAATTTAAA
Organism: Bacteroidota bacterium; assembly: GCA_021780815.1. Taxonomy (GTDB): domain Bacteria; phylum Bacteroidota; class Ignavibacteria; order Kapaibacteriales; family UBA2268; genus GWF2-33-9. The sequence goes on from JAJXYC010000005.1 coordinate 91,701, forward strand.
AACTGGAAAAGAAATACATATGCCATCACGCTTTGATGATTTTACAAATAAAGCTTTTCCAACAAACAATAATTTTCCCAAAGAAATTCTCAAAAATAGAAAAATGTTAATTGATATTATGACGGCAAATGGTTTCACTGTTTACCCCACAGAATGGTGGCATTTTGACTTTCAAGGTTATAAAAAATTTAATTTAATGGATATTAGTTTTGATTTACTTTAAAAATACTTATTATTGCTTGAATTTAATATACAGAAATTAGGATTTATTATAAACTTTTAAATTTTTTTTGTAATAATTAAATGCAGAAAAATAGGACAAAATTAATCCCAAGACAAGAAAATAAGGATTGATAATTTGGACTTTAAAAATAAGCCCAAACAAACTTAAAGCAATTACAGCAGCAGTAACTTTTCCTAATAAATCAGATTGAGGTACAGATTTAACTTTACGAGTTATCACCAATCCCCCAAGCAACAGTAATAGGTCTCTGACGACATACATTATAACAAACCATAAAGGCAATTCACCTTTAAAAAGCAAAGCAAGAGCAATAAAAGCATACATAACTTTATCAGCAAGTGGGTCTAATACTTTTCCTAATTCAGATTGTTGGTTAAGCTTTCTAGCAATAGTTCCATCAATAGCATCTGTAAAATATGCAATCATAATTACAATAATTGCATATTTGCTATAATTCCAATATAGCAGATGTCCAATCAAAGGCGCCAAAATTAATCTTAATAAACTCAAAAAATTTGGCAATGTCCATATTTTTTTAAATATTGTCAATTTTCCTCCTTAAAAATACTATTGCAAAAATAAATGACACAAAAATACCGGGCATCATAGGTTCAAATTGCAAAAATATGGAAAACTTATCTGATAGAAATAATTGTGCAAAAACCCAAAACAAAGAAATTGTTACAGGCAAAATTATCGCCCAATTAATCAACTTGGGATTAAATCTATATTTAGGGAAATAAGTTAGCAATACAGGTAATAATAACCCAGGAATTGCCACAGATGACGTTTTATAAATAATGTCTATTACCGAAGGTAAAGCAAGAGCAATAACAATAGAAAACACCATAGTGATTAATAAACCAGCCTGAGTTAAGTGTATAGTAGAGAATCTTGTGAATCTTCTAAATTTCTTAAGTATGTCTTTCCCAATTGTAGCAGCTGATATAAAAGCATAACTATCCAAAGTAGACATAATTACAGATAACATAGAGACAACAAAAATTCCTTTCCAAAATTCTGGCAACACTTTTTCCGCTAGAATTGGATATGTTTGTAATGGGTCATTAATACTTAAATATGCTCTGGCATATAAACCAGTAATTAAAGTTAGCAAATCAAAAATTATCCAAAATCCAATTGAAACTAGAACACCATTTCTTGCAGTTTTACTATTTAATGAAGCGGCACATCTTTGATGAAAACTTGGGTCCACAAACGTTTGTAATGAAATAATAAACCAAGCCACAACATATTGAATTGATTTATCTCCTAAAATAGTAAGATGTTGTTGTGGCAATTTCAAAATCATATCGCTTAAACTTCCAAATGTAAAAAATGCAAAGATTAATAACACAAAAAAACCTACATACATCAAAATAAATTGTATAGAATTAGTCCAAACATCTGATTTTAATCCACCCCAAAATAAATAAATCAAAGATAGCACCGTAACAATAATAATAGAAAATAAGAGATTTTGCCCGCTAATTATTTGAAATATTTCTCCCAACATCAAAATATAAGCGGCAGGCAAAGTAATAAGCAAAACTACTATTGAAGCAAAAAAGCCTGATGTAGCTCCGAAGGTATTTGATATTTGCTCAGGGATTGAATTAAATCCTAAATTTCTAATTTTACTTGCAATAAATATTGCAAAAAGAAAAGCAGAAATATAATATGGAACTCCAAAACATATCCAAGCAACAATACCACTACGGTAAACAAATTCCCCTATACCAAGAATGTTACCATACCAAGTTGCAACCAAACTTGCAACAAAAAAAGGAAGTGTTATTTTTCTTCCCGCCAATAAATAATTTTCTTCATTAGTTGATTGTTTTTTTATTTTTGCTTTAAAGCCTACAAATAAAATGACCAAAAAATAAACTAAAATTATTGTTATATCAATTATAGATAATTTCATTTTTCATTTTTATACAATCAAATAAAGTTTTTTTGTAAATTTGATTTCAAAAAAATCAAAATTAATGAAAGTAGTTGTACAAAAGGTAAAATATTCAAAATTATGGATAAAAAACAAATTAGTTTGCTCCATAGATAAAGGATTAATGATTCTTATTGGTTTTAAATTTTTAGATAATGAGACACTTTTTGAATGGTTTGCAAATAAATTAGTAAACTTGCGTATTTTTAACGATGATACGGGCAAAATGAATTTATCTGTAAAAGATATAAGCGGAAGTTTAATGATTATTTCGAACTTCACATTATATGGTGATGTTAGAAAAGGGTTCCGTCCAAGTTATTCAAGTGCAATGGATCCAGCATCAGCAAAATTATTATTTAATAAATTCGTGGATTATTTATACAAGAATTATCCAAATATCAATATCCAAACAGGAGTATTCGGAGAAATGATGGAAATTGAATTACTTAATGATGGACCAGTAACTATTATTATTGAAAAATCTAATTCTGAAAATAGTGAAATAATCAAAAATTAAATTATTCTAGATATTTCATTAATTAATCTCTCTTCTGCGGATTCAATTGTAGAAGAGTTAATAAAAATATATTCAGAATTATTGAAATAATCATATTTTCTACTATTAAATAAATTGATAGTTTCTTCTAAGTTATTAATCAAAGGGCGACTTTTTATTGTTTTAATTCGTTCAAAAGCTAGTTCCAAAGGAGAATAAATCCACACAACCGAACCCATTGATTTTAATAATTGAACGTTTTCTTGGGTTTCAAGAGTACCACCACCTACTGATAAAATAAAATTGTTCTTTGAAGGATTTTGTGCAAGTTCATTTAAAGTTTGGGTTTCAAGTTCACGGAAATAATTTTCCCCATACTTTTTAAAAATTTCAGCTATGCTTAAATTTGTTTTCTCTTCAATGATATCATCTAAATCAAAGGAATTTAATCCAAGATTTGATGCACATAACTTACTTAAAGTTGTCTTACCTGAACCAGAAAATCCAGTAAAAATAAAGTTTTTCGAATTTCGTTGCGCAGTATTATTAAAAAAATGAAAGATATTTTTTGCTTCTGTTTTAATATTTGTAAAGAACTCAAAAGATAACGAGGCTTGATTAATTAACCATTTTTCTCCAATAATAACTTTAAAACCAAATTTTTTTTGATTTTCAACAAAAAAAGAATGATGGTAAATCGTATCAAAAATAATTTGCTGTTTAGTAAAATTAAGTTCTGTAAGTATTTTAGAATTCGGAGGAATAGTAGAAATAATAAAATCATAATCAGCGATTGTATGAATTACTTCTTTTGTAGAAGAAAAATTTATTCCAAATTCATTGGCAATTTTTTGAGATTTTTCATCAGATCTATCCCAAATTGTAATAATAGCATTTAAATTTCTAATGGCAAAAGCGGCAGTTCGAGCCGCGGCACCAGTACCAAGAATTAACACTTTCTTCTTATTTAGAGAAATTGAATTATCCCAAATTGTTTTTAAAATCCCAAAATAGTCAGTATTATAGCCAATTTTTGTTTTATTTTTAAAAACAATAGTGTTGGCGGCATTTAAATTTGTTGCTTGATAATCAAGTTTTTCAAGATGTTCAATAATAAGTTGCTTAAAAGGACTTGTTACATTAAAACCGTCCATTTCCATAATACCTGCAAAATCAATAGCTTCACTAATTTTTTCGCAAGAAATTCTGTTATAATGGATATTTAAGGAATGTTGTTGTTTGAGAAAAGAAAAAATCTCAGGACTTCTACTATGAAAAACAGGGTTACCAACAACAGCTAATTTTAACATAATTTAAACATTAAGTAGTTTTAAAAATAACCCGAAATTCTTGATAATTTTATTTAATTTTCTAAAGAACTTCGGGTATATTTAATTATCCTATATTCTAAAATTAGTCAATAATTTTAGCAAGAATATCGCTCATTTGAATAATTTTATAGTCTTTATTATTCAAAGATATATCCTCACCACCGTATTTTGCAAAAAGTACAGTATCGCCAACTGCAAATGCAGATTTAACGTCATCGCTACTTCCAATTTCAATAACTTTTCCAACGATTGGTTTTTCCTTAGCAGTATCAGGAATAATGATACCACTTTCAGTTTTCTTTTGCAATTCAGTTGGTTCAACCAACAATCGATCACCACATGGCTTGATTTGCATAACTTACTCCTTTTTAATGTTTAAAAAAAATTTTATAAAATTTTGTTATTTGATATTAAGATATTGATTTATTTTGTTCCTATCAAACCCGATAATTGGTTTGTTATTTATTAAAATTACAGGAACACCTGAGTTCCCATTTGTTCTATTTTGCATATCACGTAAAGCAGATTGATCCCTTGATACGTCCACATCTTTAAACTTGATATTTTTTTCTTTTAAATACCTTTTAGCATTGTTACAGTGCGAACAAGTTGGTGTTGAAAAAACTATTACTTTTGCTGTTTGTTCCATAATTTATTTTAAGTTTATTAAAAATATATTTATTAATTTTGAAATTATATTTTGTATAAAAGTTAAAACGAAAATTCGATAAAATTATTTTTAAATTTTCAATTCTATTTTTTCTATATTAAGTATAAGATTATGATTTATGGCTAATAAAACAAAGTTTATTATTACTGAAAAGGATTTTAGTCCTCTTTCGTCTAAATTCAAAATTTTATCAGAAGAATCAAGATTAAAAATATTACAAATCTTGCAATCTGGTGAAAAATCAGTCAAAGAAATAGTTGAAGAAAGTGGATTTTTGCAAGCTAATGTGTCAAAACAACTTAAACTTTTAAATGACTTTAACATCGTTCAATTTCGTACAGAAGGGAAACAACATTTTTACCAAATTAAAGATAAACAAGTTTTAAAAATATGTAGAATCATTTGCGAAAGTAGTAGGGAGAATGCTTAAAAGACTTAAATTTTACAAAAAAATACTTCAAATTGTATTATCAGTAATTGAATATGGGATAAAATCTATTTTATCCTCTCATAAACCTGAATTTTACAATGTTGCCAGAAATTGGGGCAAAAGAATGGTTGAAATTGCTTCTATTCAACTTGATATTCACGGTATAGACAATATAAAAAGCGATGAAAATTACATTTTTGTTGCAAACCATTCCAGTTTATTCGATATTCCGATATTACAAGCAACTATTCCAATTCCTTTTCGTATAATGTACAAGAAAGAATTAGAAAAGGTCCCATTTTTTGGATTAGTTTTGAAAAAATCACCTTATATAGTAATTGACAGAGACGAATCTAAAAATGCTATGGAAAGTTTAAACCAAGCTATCACAGCAATTAAAACTGGAACAAGCGTTTTAATTTACCCCGAAGGTACTCGCTCAAAAGATGGAAAGTTGCAAGAATTTAAGCGTGGAGCTTTTTTTATGGCTTCTCGGGCGGCTAAACCTATAGTTCCAGTTACTATCATTGGCACAAGCAAGATTTTGCCAAAAGGTTCATTAGAATTTAACGAAGGAGTTATTAAAATTATTTTTAATCCTCCAATTGAAATTCAAAACAATATTAATAGAATACAAGAAAAAGAATTAATGTCTAATATCCATAATATCTTAAAAACTCAACTTGAAAATAATTAATAACTTTTTTATTAATAGTAGTGTCCAATTATAAAAAATATTTATACAGATATGAAAGTTCTAAATGAAAAGCATAATTTTTTAGCCATTCCAGAAGATATATCAAATATTAACTTTGCAAAAATAGCAATAATTTCTGCCCCTTACGAGCATACGGTAAGCTATGGTAGTGGGACAAAATTTGGTCCGCAAGCAATTTTAGATGCTTCTGCTTATGTTGAATTTTACGATGATGAATTTGACAAAGAACTATGCTTTGATAAAGGTATCGTTACATTAGAACCAATAAATTTTCAAGGTAAATACGATACAAAAGCATTAGAACTCATTTATTCCGATGTAAAAAAACTATTAGAAATGGATAAGTTCATTGTTACTCTTGGTGGAGAGCATACCATTTCTTTTGCCCCAATTAAAGCACATCTTGAAAAATATCCTAATCTGAGTGTTTTGCAATTTGATGCACATTCTGACTTACGAGATTCTTATGAAGATTCAAAATATTCACACGCTTCTGTCATGGCAAGAGTTTGCGAAATTTTCCCTACAAACAAAATCACCCAAGTAGGTATTAGAGCACAATGTATAGAAGAATCAAAATTCATCAAAGAAAATAATATTAATACTTTTTATTCCTCTGGCATTCGGACTGGGAAATATGGCAAAGATTGGATCGAAACCTTAGTTAGTGGATTATCAAACGAAGTATATATTACATTTGATGTTGACGGTTTAGACCCATCTATTATGCCTTCAACTGGTACACCCGAACCAGAAGGATTATTTTATTCTGATGTATTAGAAATTTTCCGAAGAATCCGTTTAAAAGGAAAAAATATTGTTGGATTTGATGTAGTTGAATTATCTCCAATTGAAAATCTGCATTATCCTGATTTAACTGTTGCGAGATTAATTTATAAACTTCTCAATTATTCGTTTTATTAACTTCCCAGACAATACAATTATAAAAAACAAGTAATTAATAGATAAATTGGTAATTTTGTAATTTTGATTAAATAGAAATTGATGCAAAACTTTAGGAATTTTGGAATAATAGCCCATATTGACCATGGCAAATCTACACTTGCCGATAGGTTTTTAGAAAAAACAGGAACTGTTTCTCAAAGAGAAATGATTTATAATCAAATCCTTGATGATAATCCATTAGAGCAGGAAAGAGGAATAACCATTAAATTACATGCAATTCAAATGAATTATAAAGCAAAAGATGGAAATGAGTATATTTTAAATTTAATAGATACACCAGGACACGTAGATTTCACTTATGAAGTTTCAAGATCTCTTGCCGCTTGCGAAGGAGCAATTTTAGTCGTTGATGCAACACAAGGTATTGAAGCACAAACAATTAGTAACTTATATTTAGCATTAGATCATAATTTAGAAATAATTCCCGTAATTAATAAAATTGATTTGCCAAGTGCTCAAACAAATTTAGATAAAGTAAAACAAGAAATAATTGATTTAATAGGTTGCAATGAAGATGAAATACTTCTGGCATCAGCAAAATCGGGAATTGGAATTGAAGAAATTTTAGAAGAAATAATCCATCGCATTCCCCCACCAAAAGGTTCGTTGGAAGCTCCATTAAGAGCTCTTATTTATGATTCAATTTTTGACGACTATCGTGGCGTTATTACTAATTTAAGAGTTTTTGATGGCGTAATCAAAGAAGGCGATAAAATTTTATTTATGGCTACTGGACAAACATACGAAGTAGAAGAAGTTGGAATATTAAAGATGAAGCGATTCAGGACCAAAGAACTTTCCGCCGGTGATGTTGGTTATATTATACCGAATATTCGTACTTTAAGTGACACAAAGGTCGGCGACACTGTTACACACTTTAAATATCCTTGTGAAAAGCCAATTGAAGGCTTCAAAGAAGTTAAGCCAATGGTATTTAGTGGTTTTTATCCAGTAGATGCTAATGATTTCGAATCATTAAGAGAAGCATTAGCTAAATTATCTTTAAACGATTCCGCAATATTTTACGAACCAGAAACTTCGTCTGCATTAGGTTATGGTTTCCGATGTGGTTTTTTGGGATTATTGCACTTAGAAATCGTACAAGAAAGATTAGAACGTGAGTTTAAGCAAAATTTAGTAACTACTGTGCCTAATGTACGTTATAAAATTTTGAAAACAAATGGTGAAATTGAGTTTATAGATAGCCCTGCTGATCTTCCTGACCCAGTAAAAATCCAAGAAATTCAAGAACCTTATATCCGAACTCAAATCATCTTGCCAGATGAATATATTGGCAATTTAATGAAGCTTTGCCTTGATAGACGAGGAACTTTAAAATCTACGACCTATCTTTCTGCAAAAAGAGTCGATTTAACTTGGGATTTACCTCTGGCTGAAGTTGTATATGATTTTTATGATAAATTAAAATCTTATACACGGGGTTACGCTTCAATGGATTATGAGTTTCTTGATTATTTACCAGGTGATCTAATTAAATTAGATATTTTAATTAATGGTGAGCCTCTTGACGCTCTTTCATCTATTGTACATAGGTCTAAAGCTTATGAATGGGGTAAAAAACTTACTTCTAAATTAAAAGATTTAATACCACGACAACTTTTTGAAATTGCTATTCAAGCCGCTATTGGTAGCAAAGTTATTGCACGTACTAATGTTAAAGCTTTAAGAAAAAATGTTACCGCAAAATGTTATGGTGGTGATATTTCACGGAAACGAAAACTGTTAGAAAAGCAGAAAGAAGGGAAAAAGAGAATGAAACAAGTTGGTAATGTTGAAATTCCGCAAGAAGCTTTCCTTGCTGTTCTAAGTATTGATGATGATTAATTTTATCGTATTGTTTAAATTAATAATGTTTTAAAAACGTTTATACCTTTTTTTAAAAAATTTAATATAATCTGGAATAATAATGAAATTTGATTTCAAAGGTTTATTGAAAAACAAAAAAAACGAAAAGAAAAAACCTCAAACATCTACCGAAAAGTTTATTGCTTGGGTTAAAACAATTATATGGGCTATTGTAGTTGTAATGATAATTAATGGTCTTGCTCTTGCTTCTTTTGTTGTTCCAACAGGTTCAATGGAAAATACAGTAATGACAGGTGACTTTTTATTTGTTAATAAATTTATCTACGGACCTACAACACCACAAGTCATACCTTTCTTTAATATCCCATTGCCATTTTATAAGTTTCCTGCTCCGAAAGACCCTGCAAAAGGTGATGTTATTGTATTTATTTTCCCAGGTTATCGTGATGAAGTAAAATCAAATGAATTTCAATATTATTTGAAACGTTGTGTTGCTACCGTTGGAGATACTATACAAATTATAAATAATATTTTATATATTAATGGAAAACGCTCACCTATTCCTCCTAATGCAATAATTGACTCTTCAAATTACGAAGACCCTTCTGATAAGTTTCGCACATTCCCACCAGGATTAGGATTTACTCGTAATAACTATGGACCTTTGGTTGTCCCTAAAAAAGGAGACGTTATTCATTTAAATCAAGATAATTATCGTCAATGGGCTACATTTATTTCTCGTGAAGGACACAATGTTGATAATACGGGAACAGCAATCACAATTGACGGAAAAGTTGTAACAGATTATACCGTGGAACGTAATTATTGCTTTGGTATGGGTGATAACAGAGACCATAGCTTAGACAGCCGCTATTGGGGATTTATACCTTACAACAACGTTGTCGGTACACCAATGATTGTTTACTGGTCTTGGGATACTAATTTATCTATGTCTCACTTTTTTGACAAATTATCTTCTATTAGATTTAATAGAATAGCAAAAATTATTAGGTAATAGACTTTACTTGTTTGTTTTAGTTGTTTTTTTATTGTTTTTTTTGTATGCTGAAAAAAAGTGTTATCCTATTTTTACTTATTTCATTTTTTTTATTTTCTTGTGAAAAGAAGGTAAAAAATATACCTATTGAACTTAATTCTTTGAACCAACAAACTAATTTAAATGAATCCTCACATCTAACTTCTTACGAACAATTATCTGATTCATTTTCTTTAAATAAAGGGCAAATAAGCAATGATTCTTTGAGTAAACATATTATTTATCAAAATAAAAATGTTAGAACAGACATCCAAAAAGATGTTCAATCTCAAATAGAAAAATTATTTACACTTGATTGTGATATAAATTCTGACAAAAAGAAAGATTTCTTAGTGTTTTATAGAATAATCCATAAATTAGATACAACGATTGCTTTTAGCTGCTATCTAAATCATCAAGAAGTCTTATATAATATTTTTGAAGACCAACTTCCTTTAAATACAAAGGTGGTTGATGATGTTCTATTTTATTCAGACAGCACTTTTATTATAAGATATTATAAATTTGCTTCCGAAAAAATTGAACAAACTTCATACAAATTAGTTGGTAATTCAAAAATAATAAAACTATATTAGCCAAGACTAAACAATTAATTTCAATAAAGCAAATAAAAATTGTAAATTATTTATTAATTTGCAAATCTAAATAAAATAATTTTAAAAATTCGTAAAAAGTAAAAATTATGAATAAAATAATTGAATCTCGTTTTTTAAGCCCCAACGTTAAATTGTTCAAAATAGAAGCACCTAAGATTGCTGAAAAGCGTAAAGCAGGGCAATTTATTATGTTAAGGGTTACAGACACAGGAGAAAGAATTCCACTTACAATTGCGGATTCTAATTCACAAGAAGGTTGGATAACTATTATCGCACAAGGTATTGGAAAAACAACCAAAATGTTAAATTTATTAGAAGCAGGCGATTATATTCACGATGTTGTAGGACCTCTTGGCAAACCTTCACATATAGAAAACTTTGGGACAGCAATAAGTATCGGTGGTGGTGTCGGAACTGCTATTGCTTATCCTATTGCAAAAGCTCTGAAAGACAAAGGAAATTACGTAATTAGTATTGCCGGTGGTCGTAGTAAGGAATATGTTATTTTAGAAGATGAACTAAAAGCTTGTAGCGATGAAGTTTATCCTACAACAGACGATGGAAGCTATGGGTATCATGGTTTTGTTACAGATAAATTAAAAGAGTTGATTGATTCTGGACGAAAAATTGATTTTGTGCTTGCGATTGGTCCTGTTCCAATGATGGAAGCAGTTGCAAATTTAACAAAACCATATGGCATTAAAACAGTTGTTAGTTTAAATTCCATTATGATTGATGGAACAGGAATGTGCGGTGGTTGTCGTGCTATTGTTGATGGAAAAACAGTTTTCGTTTGCGTGGACGGTCCTGAATTTGATGCACATCAAGTTAATTTCAAAGTTCTGAAAAACAGAAATAATACTTATGTTAGTAAAGAAAAAGAAGCATTGCACGATTTTGAATGTCATTTAGACCAAGCTTTTAATAAATTAATCAAACAAGAGCAAAATTAAGGAGATAAAGAAAATGGGTGCTTATCCTGCTGTTCCAAAATTACCAAATAAAGAAAGAACAAAAATACCAAGACATAAAATTCCAGAACAAGAAGCAAATGTAAGGAATAAAAATTTTCAAGAAGTTAATTTAGGTTATACAATTGAACTTGCACAAGCCGAAGCACAGCGTTGCCTTATGTGTGCAAATCCACCTTGTATGAAAGGATGCCCTGTTAGCGTGAAAATTCCATTTTTTATAGAAAAAATTATAGAAGGAGATATTGCCTCCGCTGCTAAAATTTTAAAGGAAGATAACGCTTTACCTGCCGTTTGCGGTCGTGTTTGTCCGCAAGAAGAACAATGTGAAGTTGTTTGTGTTATTGCCAAAAAGTTCAAACCTGTTGCAATTGGTCACCTCGAAAGATTTGCGGCTGATTGGGAAAGAAATAATATCGGTATTCAAGTCCCTGAAATCAAAATAAAAACAGGGAAAAAAGTTGCCATTATTGGTGGTGGTCCTGCTGGACTTAGTGCCGCTGGCGATTTAATCCAAATGGGACATGATATTACAGTTTTTGAAGCTTTACACGAAATTGGTGGTGTGCTTGTTTATGGTATCCCTGAGTTTAGATTGCCAAAAGAAATTGTTAAAGCCGAAGTTGATGGATTAGCAAAAGCAGGTGTTAAATTTGAAAAGAACTTTGTTGTTGGATTAACTTCAACCCTGGATGAAATTTTAAAGGACTATGACGCCGCTTTCTTAGGTGTTGGTGCAGGTCTCCCCTATTTTATGAATATTCCAGGCGAAGAACTTAGTGGCGTTTATTCTGCAAATGAATATCTTACTCGGGTAAATTTAATGAAAGCTTACGATTTCGGAAATAACGATACACCAATTGTAGATATTAAAGATAAAGTAGTTGCCGTTATTGGTGGGGGAAATACCGCTATGGATGCTGTTAGAACTTCTTTAAGACTTGGGGCTAAACGTGGAATGATTATTTACCGCCGTAGTGAATCAGAAATGCCCGCTCGTAAAGAAGAAATTCATCATGCCAGTGAAGAAGGCGTTGAATTTATGCTCCTTACTTCACCTACTGAATATCATGGCGACGAACGTGGCTGGTTACGCTCAATGGTTATTCAAAAAATGGAACTTGGCGAACCTGATGCTTCCGGACGACGTAAACCAGTGCCTATACCAGGTGCTTTAGAAGAAATTCCTGTTGATGTCGCTGTTGTTGCTATTGGTAATGGTTCAAATCCTATTATTAGTCGAACTACTCCTGAAATTAAAGTAAATAAATGGGGTAATATTCTCGTAGATAAAGTAACAATGAAAACAAGCAAAAAAGGCGTTTTCGCCGGTGGGGATATTGTTACTGGTGGTGCTACTGTTATTCTCGCTATGGGTGCTGGTAGAACTGCCGCAAAATATATTAACGAATATCTTACAAATCCTGATTTCGTCTGGGATTGGGAATAAAAAATAAATTTATATAGCATTAGTCCTAAAAAAAAGAGGCTGTCCAACAAAGACAACCTCTTTTATTTCCTGTTTGCCTTTTATTTTATTTTATTTACCTGATATCTTGAAAATGTTGGATACCTAATTTCTTCTTTTTTTGAATCTAACATTAAAATGAGAGTATCTAATTTATTTTTACAAATTTCTTTGCCAACGTCTAATCTATTTCATTTTTGGAAGCATAATATCAAGAATAATAAGAAATTTATTCAATAGAAAGAAGCAATGTTAAAAGTAAACTTATGAGTAAATTTATTGTGATTGAATAAAAAAAATAAATGGCAAATCAAAAGGCTGTCTTTTGGACAGCCTTTTTTATGATTTTGCTATAATTCATTGTTTGATTGCAAACTAAATTTATTTTTTAGTTCTCGGAATAAATTTCCCATTGCTATCAAACATCAAATCTTGCGATTTGTTATTAATTTTTACTTCTGCTTCAAAGACAGTTTCCCCATTTGATTTAACAATCTTTGCCGCATCTTTAATAACCGATTTTTTGTAATGTTCTTTAATGTAGGAAGTAACACCGTTTGGTAATTGAGAAATAGGTATTGTAGTTTCCGTTTCAAGGAGTTTGCCGTCGCTTGCAAATAACAATGACATATCCACTTTATTCTTGAAACTTGCTTCGTAATTTGTTCCTTCTTTATCCCAAGCTACTTTTTTGATTTTGGGGTAAAGTTTAGTAAATGCCCCTTTTACAGGAGCCGGAATTGCGATTTCTTTTGCAAATGCTGTAAATGAAAACAGAACAAATGCAATCAATAATGCTTTCAATTTCATTATTCTACCTAATAAAGTTAAACATACTTTTTAGGAACGTTTCTACAAAAAAAATATTTAATCTTTTTCAATTATTTTAAGAATTGAAGGAAAAACAATCACCAACAAAGGAACAGCAAAAACAAATCCTCCAATTATTGCAATTGCTAATGGTTGATGCAGCTGCGCTCCACTTCCAATACCAAGAGCAAGTGGAAATAGTGCTGTAATAGCACCCAGTGCCGTCATCAATTTTGGGCGAAGCCTAATTGAAATAGAATAAGTAATTGCTTCGTCTCTTTTCATTCCACCATGCTTTGCTTCTATATATTGCAAGTATGTAAAAATTGCATTTTCTCCAATTATACCAACGATCATAATTAATCCGATATAACTTCCTACATTCAGCGCTGTCCCAGTTAAAAATAAAGCAAGTACACTGCCACTTATACCAAGAATAGCAAGTAAAATTATTGCTATTCCAATTCTTACTTTTTTAAATAAAAATAATATCACGGTGAAAACTAACAAAATAGCTAATAAAAGAATTATGATCAATTCCTGAAAAGCTTTTTGTTGTTCAGCATAAGAACCACCATATACAATTTGATAACCTTGCGGTAAGCTAATTTTTGATGAAATATTTTTTTGAATATCAGCAAGTGTGCTACCTAAATCACGATTATTTAATCTTGCAGTAACAGCAACCATTGGTTTTAGGTTTTCTCTATCAATTTCTGCAACTCCACTTGTCAATTTGAAATTAGTAAATTCATCAATCGGTTTTAATCTGCCATCTGGAAGGAATAAAGAAGTATTTTTTAAATCAATTAGAGAATAGTTCTTTCTTTGTTCTATCATTCGTATATCAACCATACGATTTTTTTCTAATATTGCACCAACAACACTACCTTCAATTTTTGTCTGCATCTGGAATTGAAAATCGTTTGGGGTTAATTGATATTGACTTAATTTAGAAATATTAGGCTCAAAAGTAAGTTCAGGACCTGCAATAGTAACTCCATCAAACACATCTGCTGTCCCAGGTATGCTATCAACTATGTTAGATACTTGACTTGCCAAGTTATACAAGACATTTTTATCATCTCCAAAAATTTTAATTTCAATAGGTTGAACAGAATTCATTAAATCACCAAGCATATCAGTAATTACTTGTCCAAAGTCTATTCTAAGTGATGGCAAAGAATTTGCAATTTGCTTTCTAATTTCGTCAGATACTTCTCCTGTTGTTTTATTTCTTTTCTTCCTAAGTTGAATTAAATAATCCCCATAATTTGGTTCAGTAATGAAAAAGCCCATTTGTGTACCTGTTCTTCTTGAAAATGACTCAACTTCTGGAGTTGAATTCAATATTTTATCAACAAGTTGGAGCATTTTGTCAGTTTCTCCAAGCGAAGTTCCCGGTGGACTTGAATAATCAAGAACAATAGAGCCTTCATCCATATCAGGTAAAAATCCAGAAGGCAATTGAGGAAGTAAAAACAAAGTCAAAGATATAAGTATTAAAATAAAAATTATAGCAATATAAGGTCTTTTTATAAAGAAACTGACCCAATTATATTTTTTTGTATCAACATTTTTAGATTTAATATTATGTTCTTTTGTGGAAAGTAAAAGATAAACAACAGGCAAACCAATCCAAGTGACGAAGAAAGATGAAACCAATGTAATAATCATTGTATCAGTAAGAACTTTAAAATAAGCTCCCGCAACACCGCTCATCAATGCAAATGGGAGAAAAATTACAATTGTACTTAACGACGAACCCACCATTGCAGGAAAAAGATATTTGATTGCCTTTGGAACAAGTTCAGGTGTTTTTACATCAGGATTTTCTTCGTGCGTCCGATGAATTTGCTCCACAATTACAATTGCATCATCAATAATTAGTCCGATGGCAGCAGCTATTGCTCCAATTGTCATAATATTAAATGTATAGCCAAATGCATAAAGAATTGTAATTGTTAAACTTAAAGTAATTGGAATTGTAATTAAAATTACCGTGCTACCTTTAAAAGATTTCAGGAAAATAATAGTAACAATAATTGCAAGTAAAAGTCCAATCCATAGAACATCTTTTAAACTACTTATAGAATCCCCAACAAAATCTGCTTGATTATAAAACGGTTTTAACACAACTCCTTTTGGCAAAATTTTATTTAATTGGGATATTTGAGATTGAATGCTATCTACAACTTCTATTAAATTAGAATTTGGTTGTTTTACTACTGCAATTAATGGAACATTTTTCCCATTTGCATTAATCTTAATGTATTCTTTTAATTCACCAATTTCAATTGATGCAATATCTTTCAGTTTAATAGTTCGTTTTGGTGAGTTACTTATAATCGTATTTTCTAATTCTTCTTTCGAATTAATTGAGGCATTGGTTATTGTTAGATACAATCTATTATAATCTTGAATATATCCATTAGAAGCGATAATATTAGATTGTGCCAGAACATCAGCAATCGTTTTTGGGGTTAAGCCAAGTTGGCTAAGCTTTACTGGGTCAAAAATTATATGGTATTCTTTTGTTTTACCGCCAATTACTGCAATTTCCGACACACCATTAACTCGTGAAAGAAATGGTTTGATTGTAAATTCAGCAATTTGCCTTAATTCAATTTGACTTTTACCTTCACCTTCAAGAGAAAAACCCATTACAGGCAAGATAGAAGGATTCATTTTTTCTATTGTAATATTCACATCAGGTGGAAGTTGCTGTTTAATTGCATTGATTTGTGCTTCTATACGCTGTTTACCTAAATCAATATTAGTATTCCAATTTAAAAAAGCAGAAATTTCACAACTACCACGACTTGTAGCACTACGAATTAAATTTAAATCTTGCACCTTTTTTATAGCATTTTCAAGTGGAATAGTTACAGTTACCATCATTTTATCGACAGGCTGTTGACCGTTATCTGCTATGATTTTGATTTTAGGAAATGTAATATCGGGGAATAATCCCGATTGAATTTTAGAAAGAGAAAATATTCCACCTAAAAGAGTAATAAGCAATATTACAATTATAGGGCTTTTAAATTTTGTGTAAAACGTATTCATTATGCCCTTAATTAGAACTATTTTCAAACTATTTTCAGTAAATTAGATATTTATAATCTTCTTTATTTAGGGTCTTATAATATCTGATAATAGACAAATCTATTTTTCATTAGATAAAATTTCTTTAATCCTTTCAAGAATATTATGCTCAAAAATTCCATTAGATTCCCAGAAATGGATTTTTGAAGTTACATAATCTTCACGACCACTTATTTCTCCTTTAAGTTTCAAATGTGTTCCACCGTCCTGCTTTTCGGTTAGAATAAATTTATATTGAATTCTACCACTTGACCAAACTCCTCCACGGATAATAGGAACTTTGATGCTGTACCTTTGCAAATTATCGTAGGTAGTATCAGTTTTCCCAATAAAGACACAATAATCAGAAAATACTTTTCCTTTGTATAACCCTGCATCTGTTTGGGTATAGTTTTTTGTCATAATTTGACAACTCGTTTCTTCAATGGCTTTTTGAACTGCACGATAGACCTTTTCAAAAGAAAATTGCAAGTCTTCTTCGTAACCATCTTTGTTGTAATATTTCATTTGCTCATTTGGTTTATTCGGATTAAATTTGTCTTCATCATTTTGTGAAAAAACTGAATGAGGAATTAATAAGACAAAAAATAAGCTAGCAAATGTAACAAAGATTGACTTTTTCATAACGAGACTCCATACTTTTAATAAAAAACAATAATATTGAAAAACAAAATTAAAATATTTTTCTAAAAACTGAATAAAATTAGTAATAAAAGAATAATTGGTGCAGTAAACATAACACTATCAAATCTGTCTAAAATACCTCCGTGTTCAGAAAGAATGTTAGAGCTGTCTTTAACATTGGCATCTCTCTTGTAACTTGATTCCAAGAAATCTCCAATTTGACCAAATAATCCAATTACAAAACCGAATAGTACTGCTAAATAAATTGGAATTTCAACTTTAAATAGCAAAATAAGAACAGGAAAAATAACAATAGACATAATTAATCCTGCAATTCCACCTTCCCAAGATTTTTTAGGACTAATTTTTGTCGCAATTTTATGCTTTCCCCATTTTTTCCCAATAAAATATGCAGCACTATCACACAACCAAATTGTTGCAAAGTAAATTAATAAAAAACTTCCTTTTACATAATCTAATTCTAAATTCTCAAATACTTTAAAATTCATCAAACGTATAGACAACAAACTTGCAAAAGGAATTAAAATATAATAAATACTAAATAATTCGCTTGCTGTAATTAATATAAAATTTTCTTTTTCGAAAAATAGATTTTTCATCAAAAGTAAAAAATAAGAAGCAATAATCAATATAAGTAAAACTACTATGAAAATAATAAATGTGAAAATATTATTGTTAGATAAACTAATAAAAATCAAAGTCTCAAACAACACAATCATTATTAAAGGAATTGGTAATTTTGAGTTTACTCCTTTTTTTTGTGTTAATTTTAGAAATTCATAAAGTGCAATCATTGAAATAATCAAAATAGCACCAAAAAAATACCAGTTCCCTAAATAAAACAATAAAATTGCGATAGGAATACCGATAACTGCAACTAACAATCTTTTTGCAAGTTCATTCATTTATCACCTCAAATTTTAAATATTGTTCCATTAATTAAATTTTAAAAATTTAGGAAAACGTGAATCTAAGAAAATAAAAAGCTCGCCTGAATGCAGTTCAACTTTGATAAATTCACCTAATGCAACATTGCGGGCACCTTCTCTTTCTCCAAGCATAAGTTTTTCATCATCTAACTTCCATTGTAAGTTCTCAGTTGTAATCTTTGCAGAACCTAATGGAATCAACGATACAATTTCATTATAATAAGTTTCCAACTTAAAACTTTTATTCATACAAAATCCATAACGATATTTATCCAAAGCAACTAAATTTAAAATTTTTGAATATTTACTTAATACACTCCAATTATTTAATGAATGTTCAAAAATTCCACCATGAATCCCAAAAATTAATATATTTTTATATTCTTTTTCAATTGCAAATTTTAAACATTTTTCAAAATCATTTGTTTCTTGTTCTTGCACAAATACCAACCTCTCTTTGGGAAACAAATCTGCAACATCAGGTTTAGAAAAAAATGAATCAAGGTCTCCTACAATAAAATCAGGCTCAATTTTTTGAGAAAGGAGGTAAGTACCTGCACCATCAGCTGCAATTATTATTATTTTGTTTTTAACAAAATAATAAATTGGGTCAACATCAAATTGAGAATTTAAACAAATAATTGCATCAATATTAATATCTTCAAATGTAATGTTAATCATAAATTTAATTATAATTTAATTATAAATAAAACAAATTAAAAAGCATTTCCTATACCAAAATTAAATTGCATAGTACTGAAAGGCTTACGAATATACAATGGGTCAAAAACAGGAAATGCAAAATCAAATCTGATTGGTCCGATTGGCGTTTCATAACTTACCCCTATACCAGTACCTACTGCAAGTTTTGTCAGATAATCCCAAAAGGCAATCTGATAATCAATATTATTAATATACCAATGGAAAGCATTTCCAAAATCAATAAAATAAGTAGCTCTTAAATTTTCAATAAAGCTTTGCAAAGCATTATTAAGTCCAGGTAATCTCGGAAATCCAAACCTAAACTCTACACTTCCTTCAACAAGAACTCCATTGCCAACAAAATTTTCTAGAAAACTATATGTAGATGAATTTTTAAGACTATCTGAAACAAACATTGTATATCTTAATTGCCTTGATGGCCAAGCACGGACACTATTTGGACCACCACAAAAAAATTGCCTATCAATTGGAACATACGAATTATTATTTTGCAATAAATTTATTGCCCCAACTTTTCCCTTTATTGCAAGTGTAGTTGTTGGAGTTAAAGGAATAAATTGTAGATGCGTTACTTGTAATCTCAAAAAACGAGACAACCCTGAAATTGAAGACTGGAAGAAAATTGGATCCCAACCATCAATCCCCAATGACGTATAATAGCCTTTGGTTGGAGAAAAAGGATTGTTCCTTGTATCACCAGAAACTGTTACTCCTATTGTATTTGATGTAAATAAATAAAATTGCCCTTTATTTAAGTAATTGAACAAGTCTTGATACAATATAAATGCTTGCAAGACATTATTGGAATCATTGACATCTTTTGCTGATTGGAAAGCATTTGTTTTTGCTTCTTCAAAATTGATTGGATTTTCTCTTAAAAAATTCAAATCAATACTTGCCCTATTAAAATAAGTTGCCTTTTGAAAAAGTATAGGAAAACTAATAGGTAAATTAAAACTTGAAAGTTTAAAATAATTGTCCAATAATCTGTATGAGTATGAAAAACTGGAAATAAATGAAATACGGCTATTATCAACTGTCCATAGTAATGGCTGTGCAAATTTAAACCCTATTTGAGTTTCAAATTCAAAATTTTGGTTTGATAGCACAGTCCCTAAATCTTTTAAATAAATATTGGCAAAGGGAGAAAATTCTTGTGCCGCATTAAAAATATTCCTATGTCTATAATTAACTTCAAAACCTAAATTAACAAAATTATCTATTCTTGTCTGATTGAGTGAAACGCCGAAGTTGAATTCTTGTTCTTTGCGATATAACAAAAAAACAAGAAAATTTAAAACAGAATCTTTGCAAGGTGCAAAACGTGAACTGGAATCAATAGCAACTAGTTCAAAAGTACCAAGCGATAAAAAATTATCCTTTGAACTATTTAATAATTTTTCGCTTACCCAGTCTCCTGGTTTAAAATCCAATTGTTTGATTTTCATATCATTTGCAATTGGAGGTTGTTTAGTTGCCGAACTATCTATAAAATCTATTCTCCCGACTTTATATCTTTGCACTGCATTAAATTCAATACTTACAATATCAGTTTTCAGTACTGTATCTATTTCGACCTTTGGCTGTTGAAAATTAGCAAACAAATAGCCATTATTCCGTAAGATAGAGTTTATAAATTTAACTTCTTGATATATTTTGAGTTCATCAAAAAATTTACCCGATTTAACAACTTTCACTTGATTGATTTTTAACATTGTATTTGTGTCTATCGTTTCAAGACCTTTGTATATCAATGTATCAATTTTATATCTATTACCTTCATCAATTTCAAATTTCAATATATTTTCAATTTTATTAGGAGAATTGACAAATTCATAATGAATATTTGCAAAATGATAACCATTAATTTGGTAATAATTCTTTAAAGAAATTAAATCGCCTTCTGCAATTGATTGCTCAAAGAAAGGAACGTTGTCCCTTAATTTCATTAAACCTAATTTGAATTGGTGTTGTATGAAAGTTGGCATTGATGGATTTCTATCAAATTCTCTATAAAATGATACGAAAATATTAAAAGGCAAATTGTTCTCAGTTGCCTTAGAAGAAATAACACCATATAATAATGGCTCAATTTCTTTGTTTGCACCAATAAATTGAATTTTATTTATTTCATAAAAATTTTTATTTATAATTGAAGGATAGAGGTTCGGAGAAATATAATTAATATTTTGAGAAAAAGAAACTGTTTTGCTTAAAAGCAAAACAATAGTAAAAATTGTATAATAAATCTGTTTTTTCAATCTTACTAAATAACAATATTAAAATACAAAAATAACATATAATTACAAAACAGATGGTTATTTAAAAATAAACCTTTGTTTTTTTCTCAATACATAATCAGCACATATCAAAAATTATCTCAAATTTTAAATGTTTAATAAAATTTGAACTATTTTTACATATTAAACGGTAGCAATTTGGGGTAATCTTGACCAATCACAACAGTAGTTCTGACGAATAACGTTGAGTCAATTTGCGTTGAAACTAATGAATCGGGAACACCTAACGCATGAGCAACTTTAATTGCCGAAGAATAATCCCCCACTCTATCAATTATTTTTGTATTTGGCAACACTGATACGTAATTCCCGATTTCAACAACATCGAAATTTCTCATTTGCAAAAATGTCTTCGCTTTATTCGCTAAACCACTAACAGCAGTACTATTCAAAATACTTACTTGAATAACTTCTTGATTGTTGAGTTTTTCTATGTTGTCTGCTAACTTTGCATCAACAGGTGGTTCAATAAACACTCTATTGGTAAATGCTAAAAACATCGCCCCAGAAAATAAAATCATCAATGTTATTACGCTGTTTAATGTAATTTTAATTAATTTTTCAGTATTTTTTTTAAAAAAAACTTTTGCAGTTTGATAGTTTAACTTCATTTTTCCCCCTAAAACAATTAAATTTTGCAGTTATATTATCAAAAATTATGCCGATTTGGCTCAATTACTTATCTATTTTTGAATTTGAATATATAAAAAATATTACAATGCTTTAAAAGTCTAAATAAATATTTTTCTCTTTTAATTATTATCAACAAATAAGGAGTAATTTGTGAAAAAAGCACTAATTCTTTTATTATTTATTGCTTCAATTTCTTCATTGTTTTCACAAACAAAAGATAACGAAGCAAGGTTACTTAGTTATCCCAACACTTCGGCAACAGAAATTACATTTTCTTATGCTGGAGATATTTTCACTGTCCCTATTACAGGAGGTTTAGCTCGTAGAATTACAACAAGTCCTGGTGTAGAATTGTTTCCACATTTTTCACCTGATGGACAGCAAATCGCTTTTATTGGTAATTATGATGGGAATCAAGATATTTACATAATTCCTAATACTGGTGGAGAACCAACAAGGATAACCTATGGCGTTGATATACCAAATCAACCAGAAAGAATGGGACCCGATAAAATAATTATGCAGTGGACCAAAGACGGCAAAAAAATCCTTTATAGAGGTCGCCAAGATAGTTGGAACTCACTTGTGGGAAACCTTTATTATGTCAGTACCACTGGTTCTCTCCCAGAAGAATTACCTTTACCAAGAAGTGGCTTTGCTTGTCTTTCACCTGACGGTAGTAAATTGGCATATAATCGTATTTTTAGAGAATTCCGTGCTTGGAAAAGATACCGTGGTGGACAAGCCGATGATATCTGGATTTATGATTTCAATACCAAGCAATTACAAAATATTACTGATAATCCTGCACAAGATATTATCCCAATGTGGATTGGAAATAAAATTTATTTTCTTTCCGATAGAGATAAAATAATGAATTTGTATGAATATAACTTATCAACAAAAGAAACCAAAAAAATTACAAACTTCACAGACTATGATATTAAATTCCCGTCATTAGGAGATAAATATATAAGTTTTTCTAATGGTGGATATATCTATGTTCTTAATACTGATGATGATAAGTATCAAAAAATTCCAATTTTTATTAATGAAGATTTTCCAGCAACAAGGAATGAAATCATCAATGTAAAAGATTATATTGAAAATCGTGAAATTTCTCCCGATGGTAGTGCCGCTTTATTTGCCGCAAGAGGAGATATTTTTGTAGTTCCAGCTACTCAAGGTAATATTATCAATTTAACTAAATCCAATGGCGTTCATGACAGAAACCCGAAATGGTCACCTGATGGTCAATGGATTGCTTTTATTTCTGATAAAACTGGCGAAGATGAAATTTATATAATTAGACCTGATGGCACAGGTTTAACCCAAATAACTAACGATGCAAAATCATATCGTTGGGAAATAGAATGGTCGCCTGATGGTCAATACATACTTAATTCAGATAAAGCAATGAATCTATATTTAATAAATGTTTTGACAAAAAAATCACAAGTAATTGCCCACTCTAAATCTTGGGAAATCAGAGATTTCTCTTTTTCGCCCGATTCTAAATGGGTCACTTTCTCGGATTTAGGCAACAATCAATTTTCACAAATTAATTTATATAACATTCTTTCAGATAAAATTTATCAATTAACAAGCGAGTTTTTCAATTCGACCCAACCTACTTGGGATCCGAAAGGTCGTTATTTATATTTTGTGTCAGACCGCTATTTCGATGCAACAAGTGGAAATCTTGAATATAATTATATCTTCCAAGATATGCAAAATATTTTTGCACTCACTTTGCAAGATAATGAACAAAACCCTTTTGCTGAATTTACTACCGATATTAAATCTGATGCTGATTCGAATTCAACACCCGCAAAAGCAGAAAATCAAAAAGGAAAAAAGAAAAAAGAAGAAGTTAATAACAAAATTATTCAAGTTGATTTAGATAAAATTGCCGATAGACTTTTTGAATTTCCTACTGTCCACGGCAATTATTATGGTATATATGCTTTTGATGACAAAGTGTACTATACTCGTTCTTCCGTTTCATCAAAACCAACTCTTTATTATTTTGATTTAAAAGAAAAAAATGAGAATGAAGTTGGTAACGTTTCAATGTATGCTATTTCAAGAGATGGGAAAAAAATCTTATCAATGAAAGGTCCTGATTATTATATCAACAAACTCCCTGTAAAACTTGATTATAAAGAAGGCAAATTAAATTTAGATAAATTGCAACTTTATT
Organism: Bacteroidota bacterium; assembly: GCA_021780815.1. Taxonomy (GTDB): domain Bacteria; phylum Bacteroidota; class Ignavibacteria; order Kapaibacteriales; family UBA2268; genus GWF2-33-9. The sequence goes on from JAJXYC010000005.1 coordinate 115,777, forward strand.
TAGATAGAAAAGCAGAATGGAAGCAAATATTCACAGAAGCTTGGAGACAAATGAAATATTTCTTTTATGACCCTAATATGCACGGAAATGATTGGGATGCAATTTATAAAAAATATGGACAAATGCTACCTTACGTTAATCATAGAGTAGACCTAACCTTCTTAATTAGTGAAATGATTGCAGAGCTAAATATTGGTCATGCCTATGTTGGTGGTGGTGATATGCCAAAAGTTACACCTGTAAAGATTGGATTACTTGGTGCAAGATATAAATATGAACCAAAATCAGGTTATTACCAAATTGCAAAAATTTTTGAAGGTAGAAACTGGAACGAATCAACCCGTTCACCATTAACAGAACCAGGCTTAAAAGTAAAAGAAGGTGATTATATTATTGCAATTGACGATGAACCTTTATCTTATGAAAACCATCCTTATAAAGCATTGAATAACAAGGCAAATATGTTCGTTAAATTAACTGTTAACGATAAACCTTCTAAAGAAGGAGCATGGGATATATATGTAAAAACTATATCAGAAGAAGATGGTCTTGTTTATTTGAATTGGGTAGAGAACAATAGAAAATATGTAGATAAAGCAACAAATGGCAGAATCGGATACATTCAAATTCCTGATATGGAATTTGATAATGGACTCCGTGAATTTGCTAAATATTATTATCCACAATTAAATAAAGAAGGTTTAATTATTGATGACCGTTATAATGGTGGTGGAAATGTCTCACCATTAATCATAGAAAGGTTGCGTCGAGAAATTGGTTTAGCTGAACACGCACGCAATCAAGAATATATTAATGTTAAACCTGATGGAGTTATGGCAGGACCTCTTGTTTGCCTCATTAACCAATTATCAATGTCGGACGGCGATTTGTTCCCATATCAATTTAGAAAATATAAGTTAGGAACTTTAATTGGAATGAGAAGTTGGGGCGGCGTTATCGGAATTCGCGGTTCTTTACCTTTCACTGATGGCTCTTATATGTATAAACCAGAATTTGCTAACTTTGGCGCTGATGGCAATTGGGTTATAGAAGGTACTGGTGTAAAACCTGATATTGAAGTTGAAAATGACCCTGCTACTGAATATTCAGGAAAAGATCAACAACTCGATAAGGCTATCCAAGTTGTTTTGGAAGAAATTAAAACAAACACAAAACAACAAAAACCTCTTGCTGTTCCACCTTTCCCAAAGAAATAAAATAGTTTGATTTCAAATATATAAACAACTCCATTTCATAAAATGGAGTTGTTTATATTTATAATAATAAGTTCAGCATAAGACTTGATTACTTAATAATTTGTGTTAATAGCGTTTGTTGTTATCCCCCGACCAAAAAATTTTATATAATAACTTTTTATACAAAGTTATAGACCTTCTTTTTGTAAAAAAATAGATTTGTCTGTTTTTGCAAAGAAATCTTGATAAAATTTTGCATCATTTACAGGAAAAACATCTACAACGTTTCCTTTATTATCTAATATTTTGGCTTGGAAGTTTGCACGGACTTTTGTCTGTTTGCCGTATTCAGTTACATTTATTGAAACTTCGACAGCTTTTGTTTTTTGATAAGTTGCTTCTTCTTCCCTTGTTCTGTGTTTATTGTCATTATTTAAAGCTTTAAAAAAGTTAAACCAAAAATTATTTTCGTTGTTATTGGCTGATGTATTTCCTAAATCAACTTCCTTTTTTGCCATAAGTACCCCTAAGTCTGGTACAGCATTTGTTATAATATACCCATCATCTTGCAAAACATTAACTACTGCTTTCATTATTAATTTAACATCGTTTGTATCATACATACGCGTTTGGAATTCCCTCGTTTCAAGTTGTGTTGCTTGATGCGTTGTTGTACTTTGATTTGATACAATTGTGCAAGAAGACAATCCAACAAGAGTTAAAATAATCAATAATTCTATTTTTTTCATAAATACCTTTAAAATTTACTAGCGTGATAAGCAAAACTCTCAACTTTATTATCTTTTAATTTAATAACAACTGTTAAAGTTTTTTGAGTTAAATTATAATTTGAAGATGTGTTTTTTTGAGCATAAACAAATAAAAACAAAACATCAGAACTTTTTGAATAATTAGCTTCGGTGGCAATTTTATCATAAACCCAAGTTTCAATACCATTTTCATCAGCCGTAACAATGTTTGGTGAACCAAGAGCTTCAACTACTTCGGCTCCACTCATTCCCTTGTGGATTTCTTTTTGTACTTTCCCTGGTGTTAAATTATTATCATCACTATTCGAACTTCCTTGATAAGTCCCACTTACAGTTGTACAAGAAGAAATGACAAGTGAAAGCGCCATTACATTGAATAATAAAATCAAATACTTCTTCATTTTAACCTCTTTTATTTTTTAACATTTATTTGCTTTTTTAGTAACTTCCACCAAAGTGGAAAACAATACCAATATTACAAAGAATTTGGTTTGTTTTTGAACGAAATTTTTCAAAATTAACAGAGCCATCATTGTTTACTAAAACATTGAAATAATCTGCTTCAGTTCCCAATAAATATTTGAAACGAACATCTAAAAGCATTCTTGTAACTTGATTTGGGAGCATTACAAAATCAACTAATTTAATCATGGCTCCTGCACCAACTCCATAGTTGAAATTTGCAGAAAATTCATCTTTGGTACTTTCTGTTCCGGTAAATACTTTGTAAGAAGCATTTGCATCCATCAATGTAAAACCCACAAAAGCTTCTAAATAAGGATAAAATAAATTCTTAATATTTGGTTCAAATCTCACAAATGCTGTAAAAGGCATACTCCAATTAGTTGTTGAAAGAGTATCTCTCGCATAAACCCAACCGTTATTCAAATAATGCTCATAATATTTTGTGTCGCTTCCAAAGAAAAGCATATCAAAAGTTCCTCCCAAAGTTACAGGTATTGGTTCAAACCTATAACCACCATAAAGTCCAAAACCCGGTCCAGATGTTTGCAGGTTATTCATATATTCTTTTTGTGGGACAGAATTTGAAAAAGATATACCAAAAAAACCGTGCAACGGCATATTTTTTAGATATTCTATTCTTGTGGCTTCGTTATCACTTTGAACTTTGCTTTGAATAACTTCTCCTTTTTGACAGAATACAAATGAATATGAAAATATGGTGAACAAGAATAAATAAATAATTTTTTTCATTTCTACCCTTTAATTTGTTTACTATGCTAAATTACGAAAAAATAAGAAGAAAAGTTGCATTATAAAAATTAATTTTCAAACAATGCAACTTTTCTTATATAGTTTTCTTATATAGAAAGTTTGAATTTAACTTAAAATGTTTTTGTCATATCATCAGGAATAACAATTATATAATCGGCTTTATTTTTATCATCGTTATTGAGTGAATCAGGGTTTTGAGCTTCTACTGTTGTTATTGTAACAACTTTAATATCTGGGTTGTATTTTTTTAAATACCACATAATCCCTTGGAAATCATCAGAATGATATGCACCATTAAAATGGAGAAATTTTTTGCCTGCTTTCCAATTTTGCAAAATAAAATGAGCCATAGTAGCGTCTTTCACAGCTTGTGCTTGAGCCATATATTTCAAATCTTTACTGTGCATTGGCATCGAAGATATTTGCTTGTAACTAGATAAAGTGGAATCAAATGGAATCGGTAATGGTGCAATATATTTTTTTGCATCATCAGACAACTCTTGCAACTTATCTAATCCGTGCCTTGAAACAAAAGCGGCATAACGGCGAGGAATATTTGTCCCCACATATTTGATTTTGTTTTGCCGAGCAAATTCCAAAATCGGCTTATAGTCAGTTGGATAATTTTTCCAAACTTTTGCTTCCTCTTCAAAGTTTTTAGATGGATAAAGTCCGGCAAAGTACTCATCAATCATTATTTGCGTATCGGCTTCAAACATTTCAGAACCAATAAGTAAATTTGCTCCGAATTCTTTAAACATTTCTTTTTCAAGCCTTAATTCAAGCCAATGGTCTAAAGAATTATCGTGTAATTCTCCAAATAAAATCACGTCGGCGTTTTTGATCTTTTCAACTATCGATTTAGTATCCACGTCTGTACCACCTTTCTCATACACTTTAAAGACTGTAATACCAGAACTGGAGCAGGCAACAACAAATACAGCTAATACTGTTAATAAAAGTAAATTTTTCATTTTGTCTCCCAAAATATGAACTTTTTTAAAATTGCATTTTTTTTATGTGTTAAATTAAAAAAAATTCTTAAATTAGTAAAATTTGGCACGGTATTTATTCAAATGTTTGAAAAAATTGAAATAGATAAAAAAATTCTGGAACTACATTTTGCTTGCGACTTAAAAGAATGTAAAGGTGCGTGTTGCAATGTTTATGGGGGAAGTGGTGCTCCTTTGTTAGAAGAAGAAATACCACTGATAGAAAGCAATTTAGAAATTGTCAAACAATATTTATCAGAAGTTCCAATCAACTATATTAACAAGAAAGGTTTTTGGGAAATTGACGAGGACGGAACTCCTTCAACTGTCTGCATTAATAGAAGAGATTGCGTCTTTGTTTATTACGACAATGATGTTGCAAAATGTGCTATTGAAAAAGCTTTTTTTGATGGTAAAATATCTTTTAGAAAGCCAATTTCTTGCCACCTTTTTCCCATTAGGATTAGAGATAATAAATTAATTTATGAAGAATTCGACATCTGTGCTTCTGCTTTAAAAAAGGGGAAAGAAGAAAATATCGCTTTGGTTAAATTCCTTAAAGAATCTTTAATCCGTAAATTTAATGAAAATACCTATGATGAAATTGAGAAATTAATTGAAAAAACATAATTAAACATAATTAATATTTACTTTTAACTTAAACTTATAAAAAACAGAAAAATAGAAGAAGAGAAAAAAAATATGGCAATAAATGTATCAGTTGGACTTAAAACTTCTTTGCAACAGACACTTACTCCACAACAAATTCAGTACTTGAAGCTTTTGCAAATGCCATTAATTCAATTTGAACAAGAATTGAAAAGAGAAATAGAAGAAAATCCTTTACTTGAATTTGATGATGAAGCTTCCCAAAATTTTATTGAACAAGAAAAACTTGAAGAACCACCTGAAAATTCAATTGAAGATATTTATTTAAAAGAAAAAGATAAAAACTTTGAGTTGTCTGAAAATTTAATGTATGATTCACAAAAAGACAGCTTTGAAAGTGCAAATCAAGACGAAGATTATTATTTTGATGATGTAAAAATTAAAAATGAAATACCTCTTTCAAATTATGACCCAACTGAAGATGAAAACCCATTTGATTTTTACTCTTATATAATTAACGACGATAGTGACGTTGATAGATATGCTCAAAATTTCGATGATGATGATGAGCAACACTCCAATTTCCAAATTAAAGACCATACTAATTTTTTAGAAGAATTAGAAAATCAACTGTTTCTAAATTTAAATTCTGAAGAAGAAAAATTACTCGGGAAACATATTTTATGGAATGTTGATGACGATGGTTATTTGAGAAGAGAATTGATTGATATTGTCAAAGAAACTAACTCGCATATTGCAGAAATTAATTTTGAACTTCAAAAAGATGATTTTATAAATAACAAGAAAAATTTAGATGAATTATCCAGAGCTAATCCTGCATATAACTATACTGTCGATGACCATAGTAAAAAAATCCTTGGTGAAATTCTTGCTGATAATCCTGACTTAATTACTGATGATAAGAGCAAATATGTAAGAGAAATTTTTATCCATAGAAATAAATTTTTAACCCCTGTAAATTTAAATCAAGCAGAAACTGTGTTAAAATTAATTCAACATCTTGACCCACCAGGTATTGCTTCAAGAAACATCAAAGAATGCTTAATCGCACAAGCTAACGCCATTACAAAACCAAATGATGCTCAAAAAAATGCTTTAAAGTTATTGAATTCTTGTTTTGAAGAATTTTCTAAGAAACATTTCAAAGATGTAATGAAAAAGTTAAATCTCTCGGAAGATGAATTAAAAGACGCCATAGAAGTTATAAAAAAATTTAATCCAAAACCAGGTGATGGATTTACTATTCCTGAATCAAATTCAATTATACCCGATTTTATTATTGAACGAGATGAAAAAACTAATGAGCCGTTAGTGTTGTTAAATGACAGTTCTATTCCACCAGTAAAATTAAATACTCTTTATGATATATTAAAAAAGGAATCCAAAGAGAAAAAATATAATCGTGAAACCAAACAATGGCTCAGACAAAAGTATGATGATGCTAAATTTATTATCCAAGCAATTCAACAGCGAAAAATCACTATGTTGAAAATTATGGGTGCTATTGCTGGAATTGAAAGAGATTTCTTCCTTTTTGGTTCAGACCACATTAAACCTATGATTTACAAAGATGTTGCGGATGTTACTGGGTTAGATATTTCAACTGTTTGTAGAATTGTAAATAATAAGTATGTCCAAACTGAATTTGGAACATTTGAACTCAAATACTTTTTCAGCGAAGCTTTACCTAACGACGATGGCGAAGAAATTTCTACAACTATAATTAAGCAAAAAATTAAAGAAATGATTGACAACGAGCCAAAAGATAAGCCTTTAAGTGACGATTTAATAAGCAATAATCTAAAAGATCTTGGATTTAATGTTGCTCGTAGAACAGTTGCAAAATACAGAGAACATCTAAAAATTCCTGTTGCAAGATTAAGAAAAGAACTTTAATTTCAAACTTTACCAACTTCAATCTATAAACTCTTTAACTCAGATTATTTCATTTTTCCCTTTTTTAGTAAGTTTTGCACTTTTACAAAAGTATTCTTTTTAATTTAATTCTTCTTGATTTAACTAATTTTTTGTAATATCGACTAACATAAAATCAAAAAAAATAAAAAGGTCGTTTGTTTTAAAAGATAAAATTCTTTTTCAAACTAACGACCTTAATATTTAGGCATTTAACAATAATTTATCGTTTTGCTTTTTTGCCAGGAATTTGTTTCGGATAAGCATATCCATCATGACAATCGCTACAATCAGGTGATTTGTCAAAACGATTATTTTTGTGACAATCACTGCAATCTAAATCCGAGTGAGTTTCATTAAGTTCAATTCCAACACGTTTATGGTCAAACTTACCTTTTACAAAATTATTATGGCAACTTGTACAATTTTTGTCCATATTTTTGAAATTTCCTGGTTGCTTATGGCATTGATTACACATTAAATTAGTATGGAAAGGTGCTAAATTAAATCCAGTTACTTTTAGATGATTAAAAGCTTCGGCAGGTTGATCTTGATGACAAAAACTACAATTATTTTCAATTTGTTGAACATGACATTTAGAACAAGGGTCATGATGTTCTTGGAAAGATTTATGAGTTTTTCTAACAGGGGTATTTTGGTCTATTGCTTTTAATGTAACATCATGGCAATTAATACAGTTGTCATTACTATGACAAGTTTTACAAGCAATACCGAAGTTATCAGTATGTTCTGTATGGAAAAATGTAACATAATCGCCACCTTGATGGTTAGTTTTAAAAATAACTTTTTTAGGTTCAGTTAAAGGTGGATGGCTATAAGTTTTAAACTTCTTTAATTTTTCAGCTTCAACTTGCTTAATATTTTGACCTTTTAGAACATGGCAAGATTGGCAATCAGTTGAATGCGACCATTGACGATGACAATTCAAACATTGACGATGGAAAGCTGCTTCTAAATCAGGTACACTAATATCTGCTCTTTGCCTTGTAGTAGAATGACAAGTTTTGCATTTCAAAACAGGTCCCGTAGTATTGTAGTGATGACAAGTTTCGCAACCACCAGACATTTGAGACATCTGAGCATGAACTTTATGAGAAAAAGCAACAGCTCCATAATCCCCTTTCACTTCATCTAAACTAACTACAGTAGGTCCTTCTTCCGGTAAATGATAAATAGTAATAAATTCTTTACGTGGACATGCTTTCAAGCAAGGATTATTTTTTGTCGGAACTTCACAGTCGTGGCAAGTTTTGCAATCCACAGGCATCATTGCATGACCGTATTTTTTATCATTTGGTACTTCAGGCACAATAGTTTTATTCCCTATTTGTGTAACTGTTTCAGATGCTTGTGTCTTTTTTTGCTCTCTTGCCTTGTTATTATCTACTTTGGCATATACAATTATAAACACCAAAGAAAATATCAATAAACTTGTAAAAATTATTTTCCTTTTCATTTTAATCTCCTAATATTTCTCTTCATTTTTAACGGGTAAACTAATTACAGGAAATATCATTACGATAATTCTATATAAAATAACCATTAAACAAATAAAACCAACAGTAACGGAAATTTCGCCGAAAGAAGGGACGTATGCAACTTTTGCGTAAAGTGGGTGATAAGCAATGATGAAAGTATTAATTCTGTTGATTAGCACCCCAGCCACAACTAAAGTTGCTGCAATAAAAAGCCATAAAGGTGAGTTTAAAACTTTTTTAAAGTTTAGCATAACTAATGGAATAATTACACCAAAAATAATTTCAATTAACCAAGCAATTGAATATTTGTTAAATTCGAATAAATAAACAAAAGATTTTCTAATTGCCATATCCCCTAATTTGAAGCCTAAATAAATCCCAAGCAGGAGAGGAACATAAGCGGCAATATTTTTAAGAACCTCCATTTCAGGTTTAACACCAAAAGAACGAGAAGCAATCAAAGACTCAAAAAGTACCATAGGAATTCCAACACAAATAGCTGAAATGAAAAACAACAAAGGCATAATTGGAGTAAGCCAAAGTGGGTGCATTTTATAACCGGCGATGACCATCAAAGTCCCAAGTGAAGATTGATGTAATGTAGAAAGCACAACACCAGCAATAATAAATATAAACATTGCTTTTCCTAAAGTATTATCAAATAATTTAAAAAGGAATTCAATTGGTTTATTAAAAATACTTAAAATATTTGGTAAATTTACTTTTCCTCTAAATCGTTCAGTTACAATAGGGAAAAATTCAATGTAAAGCACAGTTAAATAAGTCATAACACAAATACCAACTTCAAAAAGTGGCGAAGTGCCGTTCCAATATATCATAGGATGCCATATATAATACCAACGACCAATATCAACCATTACTCCAATACCAACAAAAGTATATCCTAACATTGCTGTAAGCAAAGCGGGACGAATAACAGGCTTCATATTTGGTAGATGAAAAATATGTCCCATTGCCGCAGTAACAAAACCACCTGCTGCCAAAGCAACACCAGCAGCAACATCAACTCCAATCCATAATCCCCAAGGATAAAAATTGTTTAAGTTGGTTACTGCCCCCATACCGAATAAAAATCTTTTCGCAAGGAAATAAAGTCCATTGAGGGCAAGTAATGTAACAATCACCATACCTGGTGTAAAAAATTTATGTTTCACTGGTTTTGGTATAACTAATTCGCTCATTATTTATCCTCCTCTTTTTTTGTTTCACTTTCAGTTAATTCTTTTTTACGTTTGGAAAGCCACATAACTCCACCTAACCAACCAAAAAGAGCAAGTGGTGGAATAAAATAAGAAAAAATTCCATGTTGAATTGCTTCTGTAACTCCGGGGGCCGGCTTGTCTCCAAGTGTAGGGAACATTAATTTTTCAAAATCAACAGGAGCAATATAAAGCCAAGAAGTTCCTCCAACTTCATCTTCACCAAAAACTTTTTGTATATATTTATCTGGATAACGTGCAATACGTTTTTTGGCTAAAACTAATAATTCATCTCTATTACCATAAGTAAGTGCTTCAACTGGGCAATTTGCTACACAGGCAGGTAAAAGACCTTCCTTTGTCCGCTCAAAACAAAAATCACATTTCATTATTTTTGGCTGAATTGCTTTATCGTATTCAAATGTAGGTATTTGGAAAGGACAAGCAACCATACAATAACGACAACCAATACATTTATTAGTGTCCCAAGTAACAGCTCCATTTCTATTCTTTGTAAAAGCACCAACAATACAGGCTGAAACACAGGCGGGGTGATTGCAGTGCATACATTGGTATTTTACATCATAAGGAATCAATTTGTTCTTTGGATTTTCAAATTCATTAACAACTGTTAATGAATGCGTACTTGGTCTCCTAAACTCCTTATAAACATCACGATTATGATATTCTTCTGGGTCACCTGCTGGTAAATTATGTGCAACTTGACAAGCACGTTCGCAATTTCGGCATCCTACACACACACCAATATCAACTAAAACTCCTTGCACTTCGCCAGATTTGTATTCATCTGCTTTTGCTGTTATTGAACTTAAACCTACCGTTGCAGCTGTGGTTATTCCGACTTGTTTTAAAAAATCTCTTCTTGCATTATCAGACATTTTTCAAATCCTCTTTTTTCTTTTTTTCAAACTTAAATAATTTTTTCCAATATAAAATATTTATTATTAAATATTAATTTTTTAGTTTAAAATAGAATATTTCTATTTGATAATGAAAATAAATGTAATTAATTCATAAATAAGATTATACTCTTATTTATTATATAATATAAAAGAATTTTAAAACTAAATAGAAAACTTATTGTTGAGTTTATTATACACAATTTAAAAATATTTAAATAGAACAAAAAAAAATAACTAATTTTAATATATTAATTATTATTCATATAAATATTATAAAAAATACCTTTATGAATATAAATAATATAAAGAACCTTACTGATATAAGATATACCATCAAATCTTTAAATATTATTTTGTATGATGAAGATGTTGAAATAAAACAATTGATTTCTCACCTTGACAGCAAATTTAACAAGGCGAAAATAAATTATGTGTTTTCTTATTTGAAACGCTATCCTTTCAATTTCCTGGATAGTCTTAAACTCGGATTAACCAAATCTTCATAAACTTTGTTTGTTTGTATTATTTGGTTATTAATTAACGCAATATCTAAAATATGCTCTATGATTAAACCTGTACGATTATAATGAATCATTTTTAAGGAAGAGTCCCACCCATCAGCCCAAATCAGAAAATCATCTTTTTGAGATTGAGAACCCTCAAAATGCACCAGCAAATCTATGTCCGATTCAGCAGTTGCATCACCTTGATAAACTGATCCAGTGAGATAAATTGCAGAAATATTAAATTTAGAAAAGTCCACAGATTTTGCAAAAGCTTCCGCCATTCTCATACGCCAACTTTGCGCTTCTGTTGAGTTTAACATCGAGGTTTTTGCTACTATTGCTAATTGGGTTACATCACTTTGTGCAAAAAAGGCAATGGCTTTTTCTTCTGTTGAATTCATTAAAATTTTCAAGATATTCCCAGGTTTTGTTTCTCTAATGTTGATTAATTTCACAATGTGCGAGATATGGTTAAATTCATTTGTAAACCTATCTAAAATATTAGGAGAATTTTCAAAAAAGTCCAAATTAAACTTTACATCTGGATCATCAGGATAAAGAGGTAAATAAAAAATATTTGATTCAACTAAATCTTGAAAGAAGTGAGTTCCAAAAGAAAGTTCGGGAACATATCCATTCTGAGATTTTGCCATTTCAATTAAAATTGCAGTGTTATTAATATCAGAATATGAAATTTTTACTCCTAAACGAATATCATCTCTTGTCCCCCAACGTCCAGGTCCCATTAAAGCAAAACTTTTCTTTGGCAATAACTGATTGAGTTTACTTATTAATCTTCCAACATCTTCTAATTCAGAAAGTTTTTCGGAATTTGCGTATTTTATTGGGTCAACATAAACAATGTAAGCAATGTCAGGGACCTTCGCATTTGGAATATGTTTATTTGCAGTAAAAAGTATTGCATCATCTTTTATATTAGTTGGAATTTCTGAAGGAGCAATATCCGAATCAAAAGCACTTTGTTGGCGACATTGAAGTAAATATAAAGAATTTCCATCACAAGCAAATTCAATATCAATAGGAAGTCCAAAATTTTCATTTAAAACATTAATTAGTTCAGCAATTTGTTTGATATATTTTGTCCTTTTAATTAAATTATCAGTAGTAACTACGATATCATCACGTTTTGTATTAATTCCAAGTCCAACAGGTAGTTTCAAATTACCTTGCTCAATAATTGAAAAAAGTTCATTAAGCATAGGAAACTCGTCGCCAACTTCATCAATTATTTCATTAAGTTCAACTGTTTCAAACGTATTTGATTCTAAATTCATAACATCAATATACCGCGGTGAATATGAAAGAATATCTTTAATCGTTAAATTAACCCTTATCTCAGGTTTAGCAGGCGCCAATATAATAGGAAAATCGTTGCCTATTCTATCAACAGCACGAGTACCTAAACCTGGAACAATGCGTAATAAGCCGTCTTCTCTTTTTAATCTCGGACTCCAACGAAATTCATTGTTACTAAAACCAACACCTGCAAAAGCAGGAAAATAATATTTCCCTACTTTTGTTCCAACTACTTCTTGAATAATTATGCCCATACCTTCATTGTAGTCCAAAAATCCTTTTTCTTTACGGTAACTTATTGGGTCAGGAGAAAACACAGATGCATAAACCTCGGCAATTGCATCTAACAAAGCATCTAAATTTTCTTGTTTGGTTCCTTGATTAGCCAAAAATAAACTTTTATATTTCCCAGCAAATGCGGCTCCAATTCTATCTTCTAATAAGCTAGAACTCCTAACTACAATAGGATTATTGCCCAATTCATCTAACACACGTGAAAGTCCGTTTATCATTTCTTGTGGAAACTGTGAATTTTTAAATACTTGCATTGTGTACATATACTCTTTTCTAACCTCGTCAAGAGTACGGTATTTTTGTTCAATAACATCTTCCAAATTATTATAATAAATAAAATTTGTCTCTCCGTCAGCAGGAATAAACCAAGTTTTAGGAATTTTAATATCTTTTAAAATAGGGTGAGTTTCTTTATTTTTCTCAATAATTTTTGAGGCTAAAAGAAGACCCGAGCTTTTTCCTCCTAATGTTCCATAACTTTCAGAAGAAAATATTATTTGAGGAATTAATTGGTAAAAATCAGTTATTTCAAAAATATTTTTAGCAATATTTATAAATTCAAGTTGTTCAGTAAAAAATCTCCTAATCAGAGATACAATCATACCCGTTACTTGCGCAGACTTTTCATCATTTTTTTCAGGTATCATTTTTACATATCTTCTTACCGCTTCTCCAACATCAAAAAGAGAAGCATTTGGATCATTTAAAATTTTAGTTACTTGTTTGCTATTTTCATCATTTATCCATCGTTGAATTTGAATCAAAATAAAATCTTCGGATAAATTTTGAGCTGCAAGTGCAAATATGTCATTTGAAAGATGGTAGATTTGCTCTAATACTTGCTTCTTTGTTGGTCTATTAATTTCACTGGTATAATCTAAATTTTCATCAATTCGAGAGCCAAGTTTTTCAAATATTTTCTCTGATTCCGAAATACCTTTGATTAAAAGGAAATTCAGCATCTTCCGGGAAATAACTGAATACAAATTTCTATCGGTATTTTTCAAAAGTTCAAGGACAATATCGTATTTTGTACGATGGGTAATTTCAAGTGTATGTTTTTCATTTTCAATTTGTTGTAAAGTAATTTCTAACTTATTGATAAATAAATTTAATGCAATTTTTTCTGCAATAATTTGTAAGATTATCTCTATATTAAAATTATATTTTTCATATTCATTTTCTTTTATTGAAGAATTGAAATAAATTTCAAACTGCCCTAACGTAATATTTGACGCAATTAATGGTAAAATTATAGGATAACGAGTTTCAAGAAATTCATTTGCTCTAATTAAATTGTTAGAGTATGAAATTTCTACTCCTTTTATGTTGCTATCTAATTGCGATACATAGTTACAAATTTGTTTAAGTTTGTTGTTTAAAGTATCATCAATTGAATGAAAAATCTTATCAATTTCTCGTAAAATAACAAGTAAGTCTAATTTCATAAAAATTATAATTTTAAAGGATTAACGTAAAAGATAAAAAATAATTATTCATAAATAAAGAAATTAATAATTATTCATAAATAAAGAAAAAAATTCAAACAAATAAACAACTTTTGAAAAATAATGATTAATTTTGTAAATGTGTTTGAAACAAAATTAAAAATTTTAAACACAGAAAAAAATTATTAATAAACAAAAAAGTAAATTAGAGGAAAAAATGGCAGACACATCATTTAATCCGTTCAAAATGGCACAGCAACAATTTGATGCAGTTGCTGAAAAATTGAATTTAGACCAAGCAACAAAAGACTTCTTACGCACACCAGACAGGGAATATTCATTTAATATTCCAATAAGAATGGATGATGGAAGTTACAAAGTATTTCATGGTTTCCGTGTTCAACATAGTGATGCACGTGGACCAGCAAAAGGTGGAATACGTTTCCATCCACAAGAAACAGTTGATACTGTTAGAGCACTTGCTATGTGGATGACTTGGAAAACAGCAGTTGTTGATATTCCATTAGGCGGCGGAAAAGGCGGTATTATCTGTGACCCACATAACCTTTCAATGCGTGAACAAGAAGCATTAGCACGCGGTTGGATACGCCAAATTGCTCGTAATATTGGACCTTTACAAGACGTTCCAGCTCCTGATGTTATGACAAGCGGTCAACATATGATTTGGATGCTTGATGAATACGAAAAAATTATGGGTGTTAAGGCTCCTGGATTTATTACAGGTAAACCTCTTGGTGTGGGTGGTTCTCTTGGTAGAACTGAAGCTACTGGATATGGTGTTATGTACACTGTACGTGAAGCTTGTAAAAATCTTGGTATAGACATTTCTAAAACTACTGCTTCCTTCCAAGGATTTGGCAATGTTAGCCAATTTGCTGTTGACCAGTACACTAAATTAGGCGGAAAAGCTATTGCTGTTTCTTGCTGGAGCCATGAAGATAAAAAATCTTATACTTATCGTAAATTATCAGGCATTACTTACCAAGAATTAATTAAAATTACTAATAAGTTCGGCGAAATTGACAAAACTAAAGCACAAGAAATAGGATTCGAAATTCTCGACGGTAATGCTTGGATTGAACAAGAAGTTGATATTCTTGTTCCATCTGCTATTGAAAATCAAGTTACAAAAGATACTGTTAATTTGATTAAACCTTCCGTTAAAATTATTGTTGAAGGTGCTAATGGTCCTACTACTCCAGAAGCTGACGAAGTAATTAAATCTCGCGGCATATTAGTTATTCCTGATTTCCTTGCTAATGCTGGTGGTGTTACTTGCTCCTATTTTGAACAAGTACAATGCAATATGAACTATTTCTGGACTAAAGAAGAAGTTCTCGAAAAATTAGACAAAAAAATGACGAGCGCTTTCCACGCTGTTTATGATTTATCTGTTTCACGTAATGTTTATATGCGTGATGCGGCTTATATGATTGCTATTTCAAGAGTTGCTGACGCTGTAAAATTGCGTGGTTGGGTATAATATAATTATAATTTTATATTGAAATTCATTTCTATATAAGGGTTGTCTATTTTTCACAATAGCCAACCTTTTTTGTTTGTACTTCGTAATAAAAATCATTCTCATATGCATTCGTATAAACAAACTAACTAACTAACTTATTTCTTCTTTCCTCCCACCTCAATCTTTTTCAGGGGAAAGTCCTGTTTGATATTGCTTTAATCTCGCTACGATTTTTTATAGAATTATTAAATTATTAAAAATATTTAGATGTTCTATATTTATTTCAATTTCTTGATTTTTCTTAACTTGTGTATTTTGTCAATATTTAATTTTTTGACTTTCCACTGACTGCTAATCAGGAGTTGGTTGGGGGTTTAAATCCCTCTTCTTAAAAATCAATATGTTAGGTAATTTAACTAATCTATTTTTTATTAGCTACTTACACTTTTTTCTAAAGGAACTTCTTAATTAAAATCTTTAACTTATTGCCATCTATTGGTTTAGTTGCATACTCGTCAAAAATACCACCAAATCTGTCGATTTCGCTTTTTAGTGCATAAGCTGTTTGAGCAATAATTGGCAATTCAGGTCTAAATTCTTTAATAATTTTAGCAGCAGTATGACCATCCATAACTGGCATTTTAATATCCATCAAAATCAAGCCAATATGTGGATTTGATTTACAAACATCAACAGCTTCTTGTCCATTATTTGCACTTATAATAAATAGATTTTCATGTTTTAATAGCTCCTTTAAATAAAGAAAATTAACTTCCTCATCTTCTACAATTAAAATAGTCTTTAAATTATTATTTGGTTGAATATTATATGCTTTGGCAACATTCTGAGATTTCCCGGAAGCAACAGGACTGTATGGAATTGTAAAATAAAAAGTAGAGCCTTTTTCAGGTTCTGATTCAACCCAAATTTCACCTCCTAATAATTCACAGAAAGATTTGGAAATAGACAATCCTAAGCCAGTTCCGCCATATCTATTGCTAATAGATGAATCTGCTTGTCTAAATCTTTCAAATATGGTTTGATGGCTATCTATTTTTATGCCGATTCCTGTATCTTGCACATAAAACTGTAAGAAATTGTTTTTACGTTCATAGCCAAACTTTATATAACCTTGATGAGTAAATTTTGAAGCATTAGATAATAAATTAGTAAGAATTTGTGTTATTTTTGTTTTATCGGTGTAAATTGTAGAACTATTATCGTCTAATTGAATGTTTAATGATAAGTTAATTCCTTTTGCTTGGTTTTGCTGGAAAAATACGGATTCTAAATTACGCATTATTTCATTAATAGACACTTCTTCAAGATTAACTTTTTCACGTTTGGTTTCTAACGAAGCAATTGTTAAAATATCAGATACGATGGAAAGTAATTGTTTGCTACTATTTTGAATGATATTAGTAAAGTTATTGCGTTCTTCTGCTGTTAAATCAGATTTATTTAATAAATTAGAAAAACCAACAATTGCATTCATTGGTGTTCTAATTTCATGAGACATATTTTGAAGAAACGCTGTTTTTAATTTTTCACTTTCTTCTGCCTTTTCTTTAGCAGAAATTAATTCCAGTTCTGTTAGTTTAAGGTCATTAATATCAATAACAACACCAGTTAATGTAGTTTTATTAAGATTGCCCTGGCGCTCAGTAATTTTCCCAATATCTTTAAACCAAACATATTCCCCGTTACTTTTTTTAATCCTATATTCAACGTTATAAGAATCGCTTATACCATCAATATGTTCTCGCATAGATTGCATAACACCTTCGTAATCATCTGGATGTATAAGAGCAGTAAAATCTGAATAGTACTTAAAATTATCAGATGGGAAACCTAACATTTGAGATTTAAGTTCGCTAAATTTAACCAACCCAGAAGGTAATTCCATCTCCCACCATGCAATCCTTCCTGAATATATAGCATTATCTAATCTTTTTCTTGCAACTGATAATGCTTCCTCTGCTTGCTTTCTCTGAGTAATGTCTTCATAATTAGAAATAACACTTTCTTCTCCATTAACGACTATTTTTTCTAATGATATTTTAGTAATTATTAAAGTTCCATCTTTTTTATAAAAATTAACTTCATAATCATAAAGATGACCTACATTTCGCACAATTTCCCAAATTTTTTTGTGTTCAAGCGAATCTGCATATAATCCAATATCAGCAGAAGTTTTCCCGACCAATTCATCTTTTCTATATCCAAGAAGTTTTTCGGCAGCTTTATTAATTTCTACAAATTGTCCATTACTAATACGAACAATAGTACTTGCCGCAGGGTTAGATTGAAAGAGCTTAGAAAATTTTTCTTCACTTTCCCGTAAAACTATTTCTGCTTGTTTTTTTTCAGTTATGTCATTATAAATAGCAACAACTTCTCCGGTATTTAACTTATAAATAATATTATCACGCCATCCTTCAATTCTATTATCTTTATAATTTGAAACTGGCATATGTGTAGTTTCACCTGTTTGCCAAACTTTTCTAAAAACATCTAAAAAATTAAGTTCTTCTGCTGCAGGGAATATTGCTTTAATTGTTTTCCCAACAATTAATTCACGACTAATTTTATCAGTTGCTTCGGCAGCTTGATTGAAATCGGTAAACATAAAATCTTCCCCATCATTTATTGCCTTATAAATTGCAACCGGATAAGGACTATTATTAAATAAGCTTTCAAATCGTTCTTTGCTTTGTAATATTTCATTTTCAATATTTTTTCTTTCTGTTATATCTTGAATAGTTCCAAGCATTAATATTGAGTTATTGTTTTCATCAAATCTGAGTTCTCCTTTCCCGTGCATCCATCTTTCTTCTTTATCATTTTGGCGAATGATTTTATATTCTTTATCAAATTTTGTTTTTTTGCCAATAACTTCATTAGCAAAATAGTCGTTCATTATTTTTTGCCAATCTGGATGAATAATATTTACCCAACCTGTAATAGATTTATCATAATCTACATCAATACCAAATATTTCATCTAAAACTTCCGAACTACTCCATATTCCTGTCTTTATATCTAATGTATAAGTTCCTATTTTCGCTATTTTTTGTGTTTCCCTTAAAAACTTTTCACTTATCCTTATCTTTTCTGCAGATTGATATTTCTCTGTAACATCTGCAAATGTGAATACTACACCAACTATTTTATTTTCTCTTGTTTTAATTGGTGCGGCGCTGTCTGATATTTGGTATTCTGTCCCGTCCCTGGAAATTAGTACAGTATGGTTTGCAAGTCCAACTATAATCCCTTTTTCAATTACCGTTTTAACTGGATTGATTACTTTTAATCTTGTATGGGCATTAACTATTTTGAAAATTTCTTCAATAGGTTTTCCCCTTGCTTCTTCTGTTTTCCAACCGCAAAGGTTTTCAGCGATAGGATTCAATCCTGTAACAGAGCCAAACTCGTCAGTTGTAATAACTCCATCGCCAATTGATTGAAGAGTTATTGATAGGCTTTCTTCGCTTTGTATAATTTCATCAATCATTGGAGTAGTTACTTTGATAAAAAGAACAGCGCCGATAAAAGTAAGAACTAAAGCAAGAAGCAAAGAAATTAAAAGGCTATTCAAATATGGGCTATTTACTTCCGATACTTCTATTTTTGCAACAATACCCCAATGAAACGGTTCAAAGCACGATATTCCTGCAAAAACTTCTACACCTCTATAATCTTTGCCTTTCACTACCCCATTAATTCCTTGAATTGCCATACGCATAGGAATGGCATTACCTGATTTAATATAAACTTTATGCCCTTGAACTTCTCCATTTAAACTTTTTCTATCAAGGAAATGAATACTATCGCCAATAAGTTCAGCAATAGCAAATTCACCAGAATTGCCAATACTTTCAGAATTGTTAGTTTTTCTAATAATACTTAAAATAGAATCTTTGGAAAAACCTTCCTCGTAAAGTGTTTGAATAAAATCCTTTTCATATCTTACTTCATCAAACAAAGACATTTTCTTTGATTTTACAGCGGAATTGTAATCTATATACGTTACTATTAAAGCAACGGCAAAAGTTATTCCTGTTAATATTAAAGTTAAGAACAAAACTCTTTTGGATTTAAATATTTGGTGCATAACTCTCTCAATGTATTAAGCCAAATAATAATTTTTATATTTTAAAAAATTTATATTTTTAAAATATAATTTAACAAATAAATATATAATAACAATAAGATAATATTAGAATTTATTAAGATAATATTAGAATTTATTAAGATAATATTAGAATTTATTAAGATAATATTAGAATTTATTGATTTTCAACTAATATTTTTTAGTAAGTGGTATTGGAAGTAAGATTCCGGAAATTCGTTTGATTTAAAGCAATTTTGCAAGAGGTACATTCATTAATCCATTTTTTTAGTGGTACAATATTTGTTATTCAGGTCATATCCCCAGTTGTACCTATCATCTTTAATTGAATTCCATTCCTGAATAAATTTTTCTATCGCATAATATTTTTTGGACTTTATCCAAACAAACACTCTTTAATTTTAGAACATCGGAAAAAATTATTTATTTTTACCTTCGAACATTTTTTTATCCTCTTCAATTTGAGAAATCAAACGTTTGCTAATTTGGTCAAGTGGAAGTTGAAAATCTACCGCCCCAAGTTCAAAGGCAACTTTCGGCATCCCATAAACTACTGAAGTTGCTTGGTCTTGTCCAAAAGTTTTTGCTCCTTGCTCTTTCATCGCTTTTAATCCTTTCGCCCCGTCAGCCCCCATTCCTGTAAGTATAATCCCATAGGCATTTGGTCCAACATTTTTTGCAACAGATAAAAATAATACATCGACACTCGGACGGTGTCCATTCACTTTATCATTTTGGTTAGTTCTAATTATATATTGCCCACCTGAACGTTCAACTGTAATATGATAATCGCCAGGAGCAATCAAAATCCTTCCATTTAAAACTCTATCGCCTTCTTCAGCTTCTTTAACAGTCATTAATGAAACTTGATTCATACGTTCAGCAAATGTTTGAGTAAATCCCTTAGGCATATGTTGAACAATAACTACTCCTGGAGTATTTGGTGGTAAAACACTGATAACCTTTCTAATTGCCTCCGTCCCACCAGTTGAAGCTCCAATAGCAATTAATTTATCTGTTGATTCGGAAAGTGCTTGTGAACCTGTAATTTTAGTTTGTACCTCATCAAATTTTTTATTTTTCCAATGCGAAACATTAGCGGTTGAAGCAATTTTTATTTTTGTTCGCAATTCCATCATCATAGCATTTAATCCTTCGGATAAATTTGCCATCGGTTTTGCAACATAATCAACAGCACCAAATTCTAATGCTTGCATTGTAATATCTTTCCCTTTTTGTGTAAGTGAACTTACGACAACCACAGGAATAGGATATTGCGGCATAAGTTTTCGTAAAAATTCAATTCCGTCCATTTTAGGCATTTCAACATCAAGCGTCAAAACGTCAGGACGAAGCCTTACGATCATATCTCTTGCAACATAAACATCAGGAGCGGTCCCGACAACTTCTATCCCAGCATCTCCACCTAACCCTTTAGATAATATATCCCTTACTAATGCAGAATCATCTACTATTAACACTTTTACTTTTCTATAATAATTTTCCATTTTTTATACTTTTAACTTTGTCCAAAATTCAATTTACTAAATTTTATTTAATTAGATTTAAAATATACTAAATTAATTAAAATATTTTTAATTAATAAGTCTTCTTAATATCAGCCAATTGGAGCAATTTGCCATAAATATTTTTTTACTATTTGAATTTTTTGTCTGATTTCTCACTTCATAAGTAAAAATTTGAAAATATTATTTCATAAAAATTCACATAAATTTTGAGTAGAAAATGAATAATAATACATAATTTGAAACTTATGAAAATTAGAAAATTAATAAAATTAATAATAAAATTTTTACTGTGGAAACGCTAAAATGATATATATTTATTTAATTTTAAATTTAAAATATATACTATATTTTTTGGTAAATTGCAGGAGCAATATATTTGTATTGTGTATATTTCCTATCTATTGTTTCACTATGTCCAATAAATAGATAGCCGTTTTTAGATGTATTTTCGTAAAATTTATTAACCAAATTAATTCTTGTTTCAGTATCAAAATAAATCATAACGTTACGACAGAAAATAACATCAAATTCTTTTTTAAATGGGAAAAAATCATTCATCAAATTAAAGCGACGATATGTAACTTCTCGTTTAATTTCATCAGATATTTGCCATTTCTCGTTATTAGTTAATTTAAAATATTTTTTCTTTAATTCAGTATCAAAATTATGTAATCTATTATCTTCATAAATCCCAGTTGATGCTTTATCTAAAGCAACAGTAGAGATATCGGTAGCAAGAATACCCGCATCCCATTTTATATAATCTTTCCCAAAAAATTCTTTCATTAACATAACAAGTGTATAAGGTTCTTCACCTGTACTACAACCAGCACTCCAAACACGAATGTCGTTACTTCGTTCCAATTGTTTTCTTTGAACGATTTCTGGTAAAACTTTATTTCTAAAAAAATTAAAATGGTCGGCTTCTCTTCCAAAAAAAGTGTGATTTGTAGATATTTTATCCACCAGTTCGCTTAACGCTTCACCCGATTTATCGGAAACAACAAAATTATAATAATCCCGAAATGTATTAAATTTACGTTCTCGCAATATTTTTTGCAATCTTCCTGTAACAAGTGCTTTTTTTTGACCAGTTAAATTAATTCCAACTTTCTCATATACTAAATCACGAATCAGATGAAATTCCTCATCGCTTATTAGTTTCATACCTTGATTTTCAATTTCCGAATAATCGAATTCCATAATCCTAAAAATTAAAGTTAAAAAATTTAATTAACCCAACACTTCAAATTAATTTTGCTCAAAATTATTATTAGCATTTAAATTAGAATTATCTTCAAACAAAAGTTTATCTAAATCTAACAAAATTTTTACATCATTATCTATTTTTGCAATAGATTTAATGAATTTGCTTTTAGTGCCTTTATAAGTTTGAGGAGAAGGAAAGACAACGTTTGGCTCAATTCTTATAACTTCAGAAACATTATCAACAACAAGTCCCACACCCATTCCCCTAACACGTACTAAAATAATACAACTTTTTTCAGTATAAGGAATAACAGGCATTCCAAATCTTTTTCTAGCTTCAACAACCGGGTAAATGATACCTCGTAAATTTGTAATACCATTTATATAATTAGGTGTATTAGGAACTTCTGTAAATTTTTGAACACCGATAATTTCAGTTACATAATAAATTTCAAAACCGTATACTTCATCACCTATTCTAAAAGTAAGATATCTATTTAACAGCGTCTCTTCATCTTCTTGAGAAAATTCGCTCATATCAATGTTTTCTATTAATTTTTCTTCCATTTTTTTCTCCTTTTTATGCAAGAATTAAGTTAGGATTATTGAAATAATGTGGATTTTCAGCAATTTGCAAAATACCTTCAATGTCTATAATTAATCCAATACTACTATCGCCAAGCACCATACAACCAGTAATGCCAGGTACTTTGCCAATATAATCAGATAACCCTTTTATAACCGCTTGTTGTTGTCCAATTAATTCATCAGCAAACAAACAAAACTTTTTACTGCGAGATTCAATTATCATTATTATGCCTTTTTCTAATTCATAATATCTTGGCTTGCGTTTAAACAATTCATGGATTCTAAATACAGGGAGAACTTCATTCCTAATTTTAATCATTTCTAATCCGTCCATCGTTTTACTAACTTCTTCGTCAGTAACACGAAAAGTTTCAGATACGTTCATAATCGGCAAAGCATAAGTATCATCACCAACTTTCACAAGCAAAGCTTCCATAATAGCAAGAGTTAAAGGAATACGCAAAGTAACTGTTGTTCCTTTTTTAAACTCACTTTCCACATCAATTGCACCACGCAATCTTTCAATATTTTTACGCACAACATCCATTCCAACACCACGACCAGAAATATCAGTAACTTGCTTTGCAGTAGAAAATCCCGGCTCAAAAAGCAAGGCATATATTTCTTTTTCGGTCATTTTTTCAGATGGAATAGTTAAAAGTCCTTTTTCTTCAGCTTTTTTCAGGACTTGCTCTTTATTGATACCTGCCCCATCATCTTTCACAGCAATTAGAATTTCATTACCTTCATATCTTGCTGAAAGATGTATAAATCCTGTTTCAGGTTTACCTTTGGCAATTCTTTCTGATACATCTTCAATTCCGTGGTCAAGTGAATTCCTTAAAATATGAACAAGTGGGTCTGAAATTTCATCAATTACATTTTTATCCATTTCTGTTTCTTGCCCCGAAATCGATAGCTCAACTTTTTTACCAAGTTTAATTGATACATCACGGACTAATCTTTTCATTTTATTGAAAAGCCCTTCCAACGGCATCATTCTAACGCTCATTGTTACTTCTTGCAACTCTCGTGTAATTTTATTTAATTGGCTTGCCGCTTTAGCAAAACTTGGCAAAGTCATTCCTGCTAAATCTGGATTCTTTGTTACCATTGTTTCTATGGTAATTAATTCGCCAACCAAATCAAAAAGCTTGTCAATTTTAACTGTTTCAACCCTTATATCTTGTTTTTGTTGTTGAAACCCTTTAGCAACTTGTGCTGTAATATCTTGTTTTGAAGCACCTTTTTCATTTTCTTGCTTAGGAAGTTCAATTTTTTGCTTGGTTTCATCAAGAGTCTTTTTATTTTCATCGTTCATTTTGGGAGCAATAATTTCTACTTTTTTATCTTCAACAACTTCTTTTGGTAATAATATTTCTTCTTCCTCAATTATATTAGAAACTTGATTTGTGGTGAGACTATTTATTCGTTTTGACATTGTTTCAATGTTGCTAAGCAAAATAGAAACAATCGTTGGATCTGCTTGCAGTTCCTTCTTACGTAGCGAATCTAATATAGTTTCTGTCTCCATAGCGATTTCTTGAATTTCATCAAATCCCATAAAGCCAGAATTACCTTTAATACTATGAATTGCTCCAAAAATTGAAGAAATCAATTCCATATTATCAGCATCTTGTTCTAATAACAACAAATTATTTTCAACTATATCAAGTAAATCCTTTGTATCCGAAATGTATTGTTCAATCATTTCTTCCGAAATTAATCCGCTTATGTCCAAAGCATTATTAGCATTAGATGTATTTGCAGATTCGATCTTAGAATCTTGAACTTTTTCTGACGTATTTGTTTCTTCAATTTCTTTCGTAAATTCATCTTCGGGACTTGGTGAATTTAATGTAATTTGCTCTTCAACTGGTGCCGCTACAAATTGGCTAAAATCTTGCTCACTTTGATTAAAATATTCACCTGATTTAATTCTTTGTATGGTATCTTTTAAAATCAACTTCATATTTTCAGCTTCATCTCTCCCCGATTCATCGGAAAATTCATTAGAAACTAAATGCAATAAATCTCTTAATAAATCGAAAGAGGAATAAATTAAAGATATTAAATCTTCATTTGGAGCAAATTTTTCTTTACGCAGAATATCTAATAAAGTTTCGGCTTCGTGAGTTACTTCGTTGATTACCATCATACCGAAAAAACCAGACAAACCTTTTAAAGTATGAAATACCCTAAATATTGCGTTTACAGACTCGGGATCTTCTGATTCTTTTAATTTTTCAACTAATGGTTCGCTTATATCAAGAGAATCGATAGCTTCCGAAACAAAAGAATGCAACATCTCCTGGGTTTCTTTATCAATTTGTTTTTCGTTCATTTTATTTTAGTACTTTTATTAACACACGATTTTTATATGATATAAATTAAAAAGAATTTTTGAATTAATCTCTATTTTTTTTATTTTATTTAAAATTTTTATAATTTTTTGTTGTTTGTTTCCAAAATAATAATTTGCAATTTATATTTTATTTATTTATTATCGTTCATAACATGAATTAATTTAATAATTTTAACAATTAGGATTAAAATGGCAAAGTACAAAATTGGCTGGTTACCTGGAGATGGCGTTGGAATTGACGTTTTAGATGCCACAAAAATTGTTTTTGAAAAGCTTAATCTTGATGCAGAATTTATTCACGGCGATATTGGCTGGGAATTCTGGTGTAATGAAGGAGATGCTTTCCCTCAAAGAACAATTGATTTATTAAATAACGTTGATGCCGCTTTATTCGGTGCAATTACTTCAAAACCTGTTAAACAAGCAGAATTAGAACTTATCCCTGAATTACAAGGAAAAGGATTAGTTTACCGTTCCCCTATTGTAAGAATGCGTCAACAATTTGATTTATACAATTGTATGCGTCCTTGCAAATCTTATGTTGGCAATCCTTTAAATTACAAAGAAGGGATAGATATTGTTATTTTCCGTGAAAATACCGAAGATTTGTATTCAGGAGTAGAATTTAATCAAGTTCCTGATGAATTAAAACAAGTTCTATCAAAATTATCACCAAATTTTTCTCATTTTAAGAATTTACCTGGAAATGAATTTGCTATATCGTGCAAAGTAAACACAAAAAAAGGTTCTGAAAAAATTATTAGAGCAGGGTTTGATTTCGCTACTAAAAATCATAGAAAAAAAGTTACTATTGTTCACAAGGCTAATGTTGTTCGTGCTACTGATGGTTTATTTTTAGAAATTGCAAAAGAAATTGCAAAAGAATATCCGGATATAATTTTTGATGAAGCCAATGTTGATGCAATGACAATGTGGCTTTTAAAGAATCCTTTCAATTATGATGTCTTAATTGCACCAAATTTGTACGGAGATATTATTTCTGATTTAACTGCTCAAATGGTCGGTGGATTAGGATTTGCTTGTTCAGGGAACATTGGCGACAAACTTGCTGTTTTTGAACCAAGTCATGGTTCAGCTCCAAAATATGCAGGACAATATAAAGTAAATCCTATTGCTACTTTTCTAAGTGGTAAAATGATGTTAGATTGGTTGGGTGAAAACGAGAAAGCAAATAATTTAGAAAATTCTATTGCACAAGTGATAAAAGAAGGGAAAGTTCGGACTTATGATATGGGCGGAACTGCTACTACAATTGATATAGCGCAAGCAGTTTGTCAATATCTCTAAACAAAAGAAGAGTATTTTTTACAATTATTCTAAAAAATAAGCCTCAATACGATTTCTTTTAATTTTTATCGGTATGAGGCTTATTCATTTAAGTATTGATTTTGACTTTTATTTTCCTTTTTCCTTTTCTTTAATAGGAACATATATATTATATTCAATTTTATCTGGCGTAACCGATGCAGGGTCGTTTATGTATTCTTCCCAAGAAATTTGGCTTTGAATGAAACCTTTCTTTTTAATATATTCAAAAATTTTCTTATATGCAACTTCTGATTCTTCGTAAGAACCTACTACTTTTGCTTTCACAGCTTTCGTTTCTGGCAATCCAAAAAATAGTAGGCGACCTGAAAGCTTGTAATTTTTCTTTTTATCAATTGGGAAAGCACTGATAAAATTATATATCTTATCTGTCCAACTCACATTAATTACAATTGGATACCCTGTTACTCTTATTTTGTTTTGTTCAACAAAATTACTTATCTCTTGATAGTCAACAGCAATCTTTTCACTAATTTTAGACATATCCCCTATAATAGTATCTCTCACACCAAGGACAGTAGTTTCTTTCACATCTGTTATTGATAAATCAACTTTAATTTTTGCATTTAAGATTGTAATATTAAAAAAGATTAAAATTACGACAATAAAATTAAAATATTTCATAAAAGCTCCTTATTTTTATAGAAATTCACAAAAAATAAAATTAAATTTAATTCATAAATAATTGTAGAAGTTAAAATATATTTAATTTTGAAAATTATAAAAATGCAAATTAAGAAAATTAATTAAATAGAGAAATAAATGTCAATAACTCAAAGGATTCTTGACTTTTTTAAGAAAAAATCTCAAATAATTGAAGAAGTAGAAAATCAAGCAAAAACGAAACAAGAGAAAATGGGCAAAATGACTGCTCGACAAAGGATTGAATCTTTATTAGATAAAGATACTTTTCATGAGTATGATTTGTTTGTAGAGCATAAAGCGGAAGATTTTGGAATGGACAAAAAGTTTTTACCAGGCGACGGAGTAATAACAGGAACAGGCAAAATACTTGGATTCCCTGTTTGTATTTATGCACAAGATTTCACTGTTGCTGGCGGTTCATTAGGTTTAGCTCACGCAAGAAAAATAACAAAAATTATGGACCACGCTTTAAATTTAGGAATACCTTTAATTGGTATCAACGATTCTGGTGGAGCAAGAATACAAGAAGGAGTAAATTCGCTTGCTGGTTATGGTGAAATATTTTTCCGAAATACTCGTGCATCAGGTGTCATTCCACAAATTTCTGTTATTTTAGGTCCTTGTGCAGGTGGCGCAGTTTATTCTCCTGCTCTTACAGATTTCGTCTTTGTTGTTAATAAAATTTCTAAAATGTTTATTACAGGTCCAGAAGTTATTAAAACGGTTCTTGGCGAAGAAATATCTATGGAGGACCTTGGCGGAGCACGTGTTCAGGCTGAAATTTCAGGCAATGCTCATTTCTATGCAGACACTGAATTTGAGTGCTTTGAACAAATTAAAAAACTTGTAACTTTTATTCCTTGGAACAATCGTAAAAAAGCAGATACTTTTCCTATTAAACCTCCGAAGTCCATAAAAACTATTTCCACAATTATGCCGAAAGATAATACTGAACCTTATGATGTAAGAGATATTATTAAAGCAATAGCCGATGATTCTGATTTCTTTGAAATTCAACAATTTTGGGCAGATAATATTGTCATAGGCTTTTTAAGAATTCAAGGTGAAACTATCGGAGTGGTTGCTAATCAACCTATGGTTCTAGCAGGAGTACTTGACGTTGATTCCAGCGACAAAGCCGCTCGTTTTATTCGTTTTTGCGATTCATTTAACATCCCTTTACTTACTTTAGTGGATTTACCCGGTTATTTACCAGGTATAGACCAAGAACATTCGGGTGTTATCAGACACGGTGCCAAAATACTATATGCTTATAGTGAGGCAACTGTATTGAAAATAACTGTAATTATGCGTAAAGCTTACGGCGGCGGCTATATTGCTATGTGTTCAAGACATTTAGGTGCTGATTTTGTATTTGCTTGGCCTATGGCTGAAATAGCCGTTATGGGACCAGAAGGTGCAGCTAATATTATCTTCAAAAAAGAAATTGAAGGTGCCGAAAATCCAGATGAAATGAGAAAATTAAAAGTCCAAGAATATACAGAAAAATTTGCTAATCCTTATAAAGCCGCTTCTGCTGGTTATGTTGATGCTGTTATAAATCCTGAAGAAACCCGTGAATATATTATTCACGCTTTACAAATTGGCATTAACAAACAAGTAGAAAATCCTAAACGAAAACACGGTATTCCACCATTTTAATCGAGGTATATATGGAAAATATTCAAGGTAAAATAATACTTGATAATACTGAATATAAAACTAATTTAACAAAAAATTATTTAAACGGTAAACAATATAAAAAAATTAATAGTCAAGAAATTAGGGCTTTTATTCCGGGCACTATTCGCAGTATCTTTGTAAAAGAAAAAGATTCTGTAAAAAAAGGTGATGAATTATTAATTTTGGAAGCAATGAAAATGAAAAACAGAATATTCGCTCCTGTTGATGGAAAAATTAAAAAGGTTTATGTTAATATTGAAGAAAGAGTAGCTAAAAATCAAATATTAATTGAACTTGAATAAATTAATTTCATTTTTCAAGCAATATAATTTTGTTATTAACTAATTTTGTAATTTAAAAAAAATATAGAAATATAAATGAAAGTACCTTTATTAGACTTAAAGTCTCAATACGAGCAAATTCAACACGAAGTAGAACCTGAATTATTAAGAATTGCTCGTTCACAAATGTGTATTTTGGGCAAAGACGTAGAATTACTTGAACAAAATTTAGCTAAATATCTAAATGTCAAGCATACCATAGCAGTTTCAAGTGGAAGCGATGCTTTGTTAGTCGCTTTAATGACTTTAAATATTACGCCAGATGACGAAGTAATTATGCCGACGTTTTCTTTTTTTGCAACAGCAGGAAGTGTTGCACGTTTATTTGCAAAACCTGTTTTTGTTGATAGCGACCCTGTTACTTTCAATATTGACCCCAAACAAATTGAACAAAAAATTACTGAAAAAACAAAAGCAATTATGCCTGTTCATTTATTTGGTCAGTCTGCTGCAATGGATGAAATTATGCAAATTGCCAAGAAATATAATATTCCTGTAATTGAAGATGCGGCACAAGCACTTGGGACACAATATAAAGATGGCAAATTTGTTGGAACAATCGGCGATATTGGTTGTTTCTCATTTTACCCTTCCAAGAATTTAGGAGCATTTGGCGACGGCGGATTGGTAGCTACTAACGATGATTTACTTGCTGAAAAAATTAAATTTATGCGTAATCACGGAATGAATCCTAAATATTATCATAAATTTATTGGTGGTAATTTTCGATTAGATGCTATTCAATCTGTTGTGCTTGCTGTTAAATTAAATTATTTGGAAAGCTGGCACGAAGGACGTAGAAAGAATGCCGAATTTTATTACCAATATTTCAATGATGCTTTTATTCAAAATCCTGAATTAAAAGAATTAATTATTTTGCCAAAAGCGATATACAAAAACACGGGTGTACGTAATCACCATATCTACAATCAATTTACAATTAAATCTAAAAAAAGAGATGCACTAAAAGATTTTCTCGCAAAAAATGAAATTGGTTGTGATATTTATTATCCTGTACCATTCCATAAACAAGAATGCTTTAAATATCTACAAAATAATGATGCTGATTTTCCAGTTGCAAATATTTTGGTTGATGAAGTGCTTTCTTTACCTGTATATCCGGAACTGACCGAAGAGCAGATTAGTTTTGTAGTTACAAAAATTGTAGAATTTTACAGCTAATTTGTCTTAAAACAAAGGAATGTCTCAAAAGTATAATGATAATAACAATATTAATTTTTGATTTAAAAACATAGTCATTGATAAAATTGCATTAAATCTTACTTTTGAGACAGCCTTATATAAACACTACTAATAAAGCGGGCTATTACGTTTCTCAATCTTCAAATCTTTTAGCTCAGGCGCTTTAATTCCAAATCTTAAATAGAAACCACCATTATAAACAGATGGTGACCAAGTAAAAAGCAGTTCCCAACAATGTAAATCTTTTGAAACAGAAAAATACGGTGCCATTATTTGTTTGTTAATAAAGTCATATTGTGTTGTTGCTTGAATTTTCCAAGTATTTGTTAAACTAAATGATAAATTGAAAGTAGTATTTAAATTACGGCTAATTTGATTAATCAAAGGTTGGCTATAGCTATAAGTTAAAGCAATATTAAAACTCCAAGGAATTGATATAGGAGAATATCCTGGCGATTTGTCACCATAATAATCAAAAGATTCTTCGGTCTGGTTTAACCTCTGAGAAAATCTTTCGCCTGGTGTTAAAGTATCTTTATGTGTATTTTGTAAATTTTGGCCAAAAGAACTTTGGGATACTATTCCTTCCGAAGAAAACGATGTAGAAAGGCTTAAACTCAAATTTGTCAATCGCATTAATCCTTTACCATCTGCAATTAAATAACGATTAACAAAGTGAGTATAACTTGTTGGTAATCCAGTAGTTTTATCAATATTCGGCTCTTCGTCATACAAAACAAAACCCGCTTGACCAGTAAAATTTATAAAATCTAACGCTGGCGACCTAAACTGCATATAAA
The DNA here is from genome assembly GCA_021780815.1 of Bacteroidota bacterium. Lineage (GTDB taxonomy): Bacteria > Bacteroidota > Ignavibacteria > Kapaibacteriales > UBA2268 > GWF2-33-9. The sequence goes on from JAJXYC010000005.1 coordinate 147,050, forward strand.
TTGGCGCAAATTGCAAAGAATCAACTCCAAAGTTGTAACCCGTTGAAAAATTTAGTCTCAATAGTTCAATCTTCTTTTCAGGCAAAGTGTCTTTGCTTGGGAGTTTTATTTCAAAACTATGTAAATCAGAATAAGACAATGTTTTTGACAAATCAATTGGTGCATGCCTGCCTCCTTCATTAGCATAATGGGAATATTTTTCAAATTCTTGCGTTAAAGGATTGTAAAAAGTATTATAAAATCCATAGTTTTGAATAGAAAAATCAGGATTATAAGAAAAACTTATATTTGGGCTATAAGTATGCCGAAATGCTTTAATCCCTAATATCTCAGGATTAATTAAGCCAAACAATTTATGTTTAGAATCAATCATTCCATAAAGCCTTGTCGAAATAGACAAATTCAAACTATACCAATATTCCCAAAATACTCCTCTTGTATAAATATTTTCAATTGTGCTATCTATCGGATTAAATTGTTTGGTAAGAGAACGGAAAAAAGTATTTGCACCAAAAGAAATTGACGGAGAAATAGTAAAATATCCTAATTTCGGGGAAATAGACAAATTCGGAGTATAAGATATATATTTATTTTCTGTTGTATTAAACAATGTATCGGGAACAACAGTAGTATCTACAAGCTTTGTAGAATAAACACGTGCATAATTTGTTGAATAATTAGCAGTTGTATTAAGACTAAAAGATATATCACGGACCCAACTATCTTTTGGAATTGAGCTGATTTGTTTAAAAGGATAAAGATTAGGTATTGAATAAGTTAAAGGAATAACTTGACTATATTCATTAGTAATTATATTCTGATTTCTTTGATAAGACAAAGACAAAGAAGTTCCATTTTCAAAACTACGTGAATAGGAAATATTTGAACTAATGTTTTGGGTAATTCTATCATTTAAATTTGTTTCAGTATTACGATTAAAATCTTGTGAAGAAAAATTAAAGCTTCCACTAATTTTCTCCATTGGGTTAAAAGCCTGATTATAGTCTCCAACTAAGCTCCAATTTGTTGTATAAGGATTATTAGGATTTGTTCGGGTCTTACCGTATTGCAAAGTATAATCCGAATTTAAATAATCGCCAACAATAACTCTGGAAGAATTTTTAAAAATTGCACCCCCTTTTGAGTAAAAATTAACAGCAAATTGAGTATCCCAATAATCGCTTGCCGCCCAATAAAATCCAAGATTTTCTAGCACTACTCCCCTATCATTTGAAAAGAAGTAACCTGGCACGATTAAACCCGATTGCCTGCCTGTTTTGTTAGGCAAGTAAAATCCAAATGGAACAAGGAAAACAGGCATATCCTCGACATAAAGTATCAATGGGTCTACAAATATTTTATCTTGTGCTACTACTTTCATTTTAGGCGAACCAAAATAATAGTGTGGTTGTGGAGCATCGCAAGTTGTGTAACAACCGTTCGAAACATAGAGTTCTTTTTCGCTAATTTTTTTGATTTTATCTCCAAAGTAAAAACCATTTGTCATTTTTGTTTCACCTAAATCAATCAGTCCTTTCTGTGTTTTAAAATTATAACTTATAATTTTACCGTAAAATTCCTCGCCATTATCGTTAAAAACTGGGAAATCTGATATTTTATTTGAATCATATTTTGGGTAAGCTTGTAATGAACTTTCTTTCAAATTCAACACAATTGTATTAGCTGTAAGTTGCTGTTTTTTATAATTCAAAATAGCATCTCCATAGATTTTCATAACTTGGGATTTCATATCTAACGAAATAGAATCTTTTCCTTTGACAGAAACCAAAGTATCCAAAGAACCTTTTTTAGACTTGCTTTCATCTTGCATTACAGATACGGTATCAATACTTTTGTTCTTTAAAGAATCCTGAATAAATCGAGAAATTGAATCCAGCGGAGGAATAATTTTCTGATAAGCTCTACGTGAAGAATCATTAGGAAAATCTTGAGAAAACCCAAATGATAAAAAGAATAATAAAGACAATAATATTGCGAGTATCTTACTCATATACCTCATTCAACAGTAACGCTTTTAGCTAAATTGCGAGGTTTATCAATATCCCTTTTTAACTCTTTTGCTGTAAAATAAGCAAGTAATTGCAGAGGAATAACCGATAAAATAGGCGTAAGTATAGGCAAGGTTTCAGAAATTTCAATCACGTGGTCAGCAAGGTGATTCATTTGATTGTCATTTTTTGTTACAATAGCAATAACTTTTCCTTTTCTCGCTCTGACTTCCTCAACATTGGATAGAATTTTTTCATAAATTTCATCTTTTGGTGCAATAAAAACCACTGGCATATTTTCATCGATTAAAGCAATAGGACCATGCTTCATTTCAGCAGCAGGATAACCTTCTGCATGTATATAAGAAATTTCTTTCAGTTTCAAAGCACCTTCCAAAGCAACAGGATAATTAAAACCGCGTCCTAAATACAAGTAATTTCTTGAGGAAGAATATTCCTTTGCAATTTTTTCAATCTTATCAGTTGATTGAAGAATTTCTTCAACCTTTTTAGGCAATTCAGAAAGTTCACGAGCAATCTTAATTCCTTCGACTATGGACAAATTTTTCATACGTCCTAAATATAAAGCCAAAAGAGTAAGAACTGTTAGTTGAGAAGTAAATGCTTTTGTCGATGCAACTCCAATTTCTGGTCCGGCGTGTATATAGATACCTGCATCGGTATATCTCGCAATTGAACTACCAACAACATTTACAATACCAATAACAGTAGTTCCACGATTTTTTGCTTCTTGAACTGCGGCAAGTGTATCGGCTGTTTCTCCACTTTGTGAAATTACAAAGACAACATCATCTTCATATAAAATTGGAGAACGATAACGAAATTCAGAAGCATATTCGACTTCAACTGGGATATGTGCTAACTGCTCAATTAAATATTCACCCACTAATGCGGCATTATAAGATGTGCCACAAGCGGTAATTATGATTCTTTTGGCATTTCGTAATTTATCTTGAACTTGCCTCAAACCTCCCAATTTTACGTTACCTTCATCTATTAAAAGTCGTCCTCTGATTGCATCTGTAATAGTAGTGCTTTGTTCGTATATTTCTTTTAACATAAAATGTTCAAAACCACCTTTTTCAATTTGCTCCAATTCAATTTCAAGTGTATGTATTTCATTATTTGTTTGAACATTTGAAATTGTCTTTGTAATAAAACTATCTTTTGTTAAAATTGCCATTTCATCATCATTTAAGAACACAACATTTTTTGTGTGTTCAATTATTGCTGCTGCATCAGAAGCAACTAAATATTCATCTTCTCCAATTCCTAAAATAAGCGGACTGCCTCTTCTTGCAGCTATAAGTTTATCAGGTTCATAAATTGAAATAAGTGCTATACCAAATGTTCCTCTAATTTCATTTAAAGCCAAACGAACTGCATTTTCTATATCATTCACATTATTATAAAAACGCTCAATTAATACTACTAAAACTTCCGTATCGGTGTCCGATATAAATTGATAACCTTCTTGAATTAATTTTTGTTTTATAGATGCATAATTTTCGATTATTCCATTATGAACAAGCGAAATTGTATTATTTGCCGTATTGTGTGGATGTGCATTTATATCATTTGGAAAACCGTGTGTCGCCCAACGGGTATGAGCGATACCTACGTTTGATGTTGATTCTACTTCATTAGTTATTGCTTCTAAATCAGCAACTCTCCCTTTCTTCTTATATGTTTTAATCGCTCCTTCTTGAAATATCGAAAGACCTGCTGAATCATAACCACGATATTCCATCCTTTTTAATCCCGTTATTAATAATGGCGTTAATGTCTTGTTTCCTATATAACCAATTATTCCGCACATATTTCCCCTATTTGATTTTATTCTATTTATAAATTTGTATTTTTTTTTAATGCAAATTATTGATTTTTAGGCAATATTTAATAATTTAGAATTTTAATTAATTGGAAATTATTCTTATTTTTTAAATATATGCAAATCAATTTTTCAAAATTACCTGCTTTACAACTTTTAATTTTTTCATTAGTAGGTTTCTTTTTGCAAAAGCTAATACCTATAACAATTAACAATTATATAATTTACTTTATAGCAATATTTATTTTTGCTTTTATTGCAATTTTTTTGAAAAAGAAAAATATTTTTGTTATTACTTTATTTGTTGCTTTTGGTGCATATTCATCTTTTCAAACAAACTTTTTGGATTATAGGTTTAAAAACAACTTTCACGACGATTTAAACGGAATTTTTGTTGGAAAGGTTACAGATGAATTAAAATCAGACAACAAAACATCTCGTTTTATTGTTCAAGGAAATTTATATACAGCACCCAATACTTTGCTGAAAAATTTACAAATACATTTAACGATAGTTCAATCTGAAAAGAAGAACATCAAGTTTAATATTGGAGATGCTATTTATGGCAAAGTGAAATACCACATTCCAAACAAAGCCACTCTTCCAAATGAATTTGACGAAAGAAATTATATGAAAAATTTAAAAGTAAGTTTAACAGCGTATTGTTTTTCAAATGATATGTATATAACTCAAAAAGCAACCAAAATATCAATATCTGAAAATATAAAAAATACAATATCAGCAAAAATTGATGAATTATTTTCTAAATTAACTGCTCCTATTGTAAAAGCGCTAATATTAGGCGATAAGACAGAAATACCCCAGGAAATTCGTCAAAATTTTGCATTATCAGGCACTGCACATATTCTTGCAGTAAGTGGGCTACACGTGGGAATAATTGCCGCTGTAATTTTTTGGCTGTTTTCTTTTGTTAATATTAACTGGCTTAAATTTTTCCTATTTTCAGCTACACTTTGGGGTTACAATTATCTTATTGATTTCCAACCTTCAGCAGTAAGAGCAAGTTTAATGATTACTCTTTATATTTTTGCAAAAGTAATTCAAAGAAAACCTGACCCAATAAATATAATTGCATTAACTTGCTTATTATTATTAATTTTTAACCCTGCAACACTTTATAGTGCAGGGTTTCAAATGTCTATTGCTTCGATCACAGGTATTATTTTGCTTAACCCAATAATCCAAAACTTTTTCAACAACATTTTAAATTTATTTAAAATCAAATTAATTGGTAAGCCATTATCTGCTAGCTTGTCTATAACATTTTCTGCAAGTATCATTGTTTCGCCAATTGTGGCATATTATTTTGATATGTATTCACTTATTTCCCCTATTACAAATATTTTTGTGGTTTTCTTTATGGTAAATGCTCAAATTTTTGCAATCTTTGCCATTTTTTTATCATTTCTATTTCTCCCATTAGCACATATTTATTCGGTTTGTAGTCAATTATTAATCGAACTTTCTGAATTAGTAACTTACTTTTGTGCAAAAGTCCCTTATGCTTATCTTTCTGGTGGAAATACTAAAATTATTTCAATCTTAATTTCATTATTTTTAATTTATATTTTTAATGCAAAAAATTATAATCAATTAGCATTTAAATCTATTGTTGTTGCAATATCAATTCTAATTATCTTTACTTTTCCTAACAATAATCACAACACCATACAAGTTTATGAAAGAGCTTATAGCTCGGTTATTGAACTATCTCGCAAAGATTTATCACTAATCATTGATAAATTTAACAACAAAACAAACTTATCGAGTAAATATGATTATGGGCTTTTAAATTATATTAAATCAAATAATAATTTAAAAAAAATATATTTCTTTGGTAGTGCCGCAAAACTTATTAAAAATAAACTTCCCAATACTTCTATTGAATGGATAGAACTTAATAAATCAGAATTAGAAGAATTAAAAAGTAAGTTAAAATTGAATTTTTAATGCACTTTAATCTTTTGTAACAATTTCTTAAAAGCAATCGTTACTTTTTCCCAGCGGACAAGATTCTCGTTTATGGGAGATGTCTCTAAAATGTCAAAATGAGAAATGTCTTCAATTGAATGTGCGGAATTTTGTTCAGGATAAATTATACATAAATTATTATTTAGAGATGTTTCTAATATTTTTTCAATCATAGATATGTAAAACAAATTATGTGAAACACCTTTATTCCTTGATGAAACAATAATAAGCATATTATCTTTGGAAAGGCTGAAATTTATTTTTGCTAAATCTTCGTGATTTTTTAATATATTTGTTATGTAATTATTTTCACTTCTAATCTTTTTTAAAGCACTTAAAGTTTTTGTAAATCCATAAAAAATAATATCTGTATTTGAATTTTTCGAAAAATAAAAAAGTGTATTAATTGTTTTAATAAAACCTTTTTCAAATTCAGCATTTTCAGGTAACAAAATAAAAAGTTTATCAATTGTATTCATTGGAAATGGATTTTTCAGCACATAAACAGTTTGGTCTATACTATCTAAAAGATTTGTTAGCAAATCACCAAATATTTTAGATAATATATTCATCTTTGGATTGAGACCCACAACAATATCTGTAATTAAATTTTCTTTTGCAGACTGGGTAATACCATCAACTATATTATAATTAATTTTTGCAGTAACTACTATTTGTTCTAAAAATTTATGAGAAATTATTTTTGCATTTTCATTAATTATTTTTTGACAAGACTTCACTTTTTCATTTATTTTATCTTCGGCATCCAATACATTTAATACTAATATTGGGAATTGGCTATCATCTTTAATTAAATGACTAAACTCAACTAATCTTGGTATATTATTTGGATTTGCGACAGGTATAAGTATTCTTTGTTGGCTTTCCTCTTTCTTTTCTTGGATCGTATCAAGTTGAATTACAATTTTTTTACCAGCATTTTCTGTAATAAAGGTGCTAATAAGAGAAGACAAAAGTATTACTAAAATTGTGCTATTCAAAATTGGTTCAGAAATAATATTTAAATTATGCCCTATAAGTACAACAGCAAGTAAAGTAGCCGCCTGTGATATACTCAGTCCAAACATAAATTGTCTATCAATTGCACTAAAACGAAAGCTTTTTTGAATAATAAAAGCAGTCAGCCATTTTGCTATTAAAGATAGAGCGAGCAATAATATTGCAAAAAATATTACTTCTGAACCTTGAAAAATAACAGATAGATTTATTAGCATTCCTACCCTAATCAAGAAGAAAGGAATAAAAATTGCATTACCAACAAAGTTAATCCGCTCCATTAAGATAGATTTGTGTGGAATTAATCTATTCAAAGAGATTCCAGCCGCGAAAGCACCAATAATTGCTTCTAATCCAATTAGTTCAGCTAAAAAACAAGACAAAAATAACATTGCTAATATAAAAATAAATTGCCAAGTGCCTTCTGGTTCTATTTTTCTAAAAGCAAATTTAGTGATTTTAGGAAATATAGAAAAGACAATCCAAGAGTAAATACTAATTAAAACTATTAACTTTGAAATAAAAAATATATTGAAAGAACTTATTGAAGCAGTCTTTAAAGCAACAAGAATTAAAAGTGCTAATAAATCTGCAATAATTACTCCTCCAATAGTTATTGGCATTGTTTTATACTGAACAAGCCCTAAACGACTAACTATTGGATATGACACTAATGTAAATGTTGCAATAATACTTGCTAACAAAATTGATGTAGCAAACTGATAATGAAGTATATATGAAAAGACAATTAATCCTAACAAAATAGATAGTATTACAAGCGTCAACCCATAAAATAAACTTTTAAATTTGTGAGTAATAAATTCATTAAAATCAAGTTCAATTCCTGCTAAAAACATTATATATAAAAGTCCAACTGTACCAAAAAGTAGAAAACTGCTATCCATTGCAAGTAGATTTAATCCATTTGGTCCAAGAATTATACCTAAAATTATAATACCTACTATACCTGGAATTTTTATCTTTTTAAAAATCTGAGGAGCAAGTAAAATAGTAAATAGCACAATTGAAAAAATTATGACTGGATTTGTGAAAGGTAAATGTAATTCCGGTATTAAATCCATTTAACCCAAATTTATTTAATAGAACAATAATAGAACAAAAAAACTATCTCAAAATGAATTGAATTTAAATATTAATTCCTGTTTTGAGATAGTTTTAAAATAGATTATTGACTGAACTAGAAATCTTCGTCATCAAAATCTTCGTCATCATCTAAGAAGTCGTCATCTAGATCTTCATCGTCGAGGTCTTCGTCTTCTATATCATCGTCGTCAAGTTCTTCGTCATCAAAATCATAATCTTCAAAATCACCATCTTCATCAAATTCATCTAAACCATCTTCATCAAACTCTTCATCATCATTAATATCTTCGTCTTCATCGTCAAAGTCCTCGTTTTTACTTGCTAAAGAAAATTCGGGAAAAGAAAGTAATAATAATTCTTCGTAAAACATTTTATTTCTCCATTTTATTTAATAAAAACAAATTTTCTATATTTTGTAGTTTAATTTTTTTTATCAATTTTTCAAAAATTCAAAAATAATCTTTTTTTTGAAATTACAAAAATTTCAAAAAAAAATATAGAAGTTTTTATTTAATATTATTAACTAATTCGTATAAGATTTTTTCAGCCTGTCCTTCTAAATAAAAATCAGTAATAGAGTCTGTAAACGTTGATTTACCTTTATTTATTTCAATAATAATTGAACCATGTTCTTTTGCTGTATGAGGAATAATTGATGCAGGCATCACTTTACCACTTGTACCAATAATTAAAAATGTATCTGCCATTTGAGCTTCTCTCATTGCTCCATTGTAAACTTTTGTATTTATATCTTCACCAAAAAAAGTAAAATTAGGTTTCAACAAGCCTTTGCATTTAAGACAAAATGGAATTTCTTGCGATAAATTAATCTGCTCTTTCAAAAAAATTGTTTTGCAGTTCATACAAACAAGTTCTCTTGAATTTCCGTGAAATTCAAATATATTTTTATTTCCTGCTAAAAAATGTAAATTATCAATATTTTGGGTAATAATACTTCTTAACTTTCGTGAACGTTCAAGATGAAAAAGAGCAATATGTGCAGGATTAGGGTTAGCATTTGCAAATTTATTATAGAACAATTCTTTGATAACGTTCCAAGATGATTTAGGATTGTTAAGAAAAAAATTAATTTCTAAGTTCTCAGGATTATATTTTTTCCAAATCCCTTCATCTCCTCTAAAAGAGGGAATACCACTACTTACAGAAATTCCTGCACCTGTAAATGCAACAATTTGTTTGCTCTTTGATATAATTTTTAAAACTTTATTGAAATTTTCATTATTCATAAATCAAATTTAAAAAATAAAAAGAAAAAACTACCATTTTATAAGAAAATCATCAAAAATAAAATAATGATAGCTTTTTTTTTATAATTTTGAATATATGAAATTCACAAAATTAAAAATAAACAAAATTTAATTTTTTAATTATAATAAAAATTAAAAATATAGATTAAGAAAGTAAGTTTAACCTTTTTTAAGAGAAAAATGGAAAAAAAAGTAATTATAGCACATGATGTAACCGTACGTTTTGCTGGAGATTCGGGCGACGGTATGCAAATAACAGGCACTTTGTTCTCAAAAAATTCAGGTTCAATAGGAACAGATGTCAATACATTTCCAGATTATCCTTCTGAAATTAGACCACCGATAGGAACACTTTACGGTGTAAGCGCTTATCAAGTTCATTTTGGTTCAAAAAAAATGAATACAATGGGGGATAAAATTGATGTTTTATTCGCAATGAATGCCGCATCATTAAAAGTAAATATACCAAATTTAAAAGACGGTGCAATTATTATTGTTAATGCCGATGGATTTGGGACAAAAAATTTAAATTTAGCAAAATACGAACAAAATCCACTAACCGATGGTTCTTTGAAAGGATACGAAGTTCATGCAATCAATATCCCTGAATTAATGAAAGAAGAATTAAGCAATTTAAGTTTACAAGTTAATCAAATTGACAGAACTAAGAACTTTTTTGCATTAGGATTAGCTTTTTGGTTATTTAATCAACCATTAGAACATACAATAGATTGGCTAAAAGGTAAATTTGGAAAGAAAGTAGAAATTTTTGAATCTAATGTACGAGCTTTAAAACGTGGGTACCGATTTGGAGAAGAAAGCGAAGGGTTTAGTTATCGCTTTGAAATCCCTACCGCACAAATGCAAAAAGGATTTTATCGTAATATCACTGGAAATGAAGCTTCGGCATTAGGATTAGTTGCCGCATCTAAAAAAGCACAATTACCTTTGTATTTAGGTTCTTATCCTATTACTCCTGCTACTGAAATATTGCACCACTTATCTGGATATAAGCAATATGGAGTAAAAATATTGCAAGCCGAAGATGAAATAGCCGGTATCGCATCAGCTATTGGTGCCGCTTATGCTGGTAATTTAGCCGTAACTACAACAAGCGGTCCCGGACTTTCTTTGAAAGTAGAATCATTAGGACTCGCAGTAATTATGGAACTTCCACTTGTTATTGTTGATGTACAACGTGCCGGTCCGAGCACTGGAATGCCTACAAAACCTGAACAAGGAGATTTATTAATGGCAATGTTCGGTAGACATGGCGAAGCTCCTATTCCAATTATCGCTGCACAAAGCGCTGTCGATTGTTTCTACGCTTCGTATGAAGCAAGTAAAATTGCTTTAAAATATATGACCCCTGTTATTGTTCTTTCTGATGGTTATTTAGCACAAGGAACTGAACCTTGGAAAGTACCTACACTTGATGAATTACCTGAAATACATTTTAATCTAGCTAAAGATGCTAACACTTATCAACCTTATAAACGTGACCCAGAAACTTTATCCAGAGAATGGAGTATTCCTGGAATGATTGGCTTTGAGCATCAAATCGGAGGACTTGAAAAAGAAAATGTAACTGGAATTGTTACACAAGACCCTAAAAATCATCAATTAATGGTTGAATTAAGAGCAAAAAAAGTTGAAGGTATCGTTAAAGACGTACCTGATGTAATGATTGAAGGCGAACAAGAAGGCGATATTTTAATTTTAGGTTGGGGTAGCTCTTATGGAGCAATTAAAAATACATTTGATAAATTAACTAATATGGGACATAAGTTATCTTTTGTTCATTTACGCTGGTTAAATCCTCTACCTGCTAATTTAGGCGAAATCCTTTCAAAATTTAAACGTATCTTTATACCTGAAATGAATCTTGGTCAATTAAAATGGATTATTCAGGCAAAGTTCCTACGTGAAACTATTGGTTATTACAAAGTCCAAGGCAAACCATTTACTGCTATTGAAATTGAAGATGAATTGTTGAAATTATTAAATGAAAAGGTATAATAATTATGACTAAAATACAAGAAAATTTTGAAGCAACTAAAAAAATTAACACAACAGAATTAACTGCAAAAGATTTTAAAACCCCGCTTGATGTAAGATGGTGTGCAGGTTGTGGTGATTATTCAGTTCTCGCACAATTACAAAAATTATTTCCAACACTTGGCATTCCGAAAGAAAATTTTGCAGTTGTTTCTGGAATTGGTTGCTCTAGCCGTTTTCCATATTATGTTGATGTTTATGGATTTCACACAATGCACGGAAGAGCATTACCTGTTGCATCGGGAATGAAAATTGCAAACCCAGACCTTTCTGTTTGGGTTATTACCGGTGATGGTGATGGAATGGCTATCGGAGGTAATCATTTTATCCATGCTATTCGTAGAAATATGGATATTAAAATTTTGCTACTAAATAACGAAATATATTCAATGACGAAAGGTCAATATTCCCCTACTTCACCACAAGGTTTAAAAACTAAGTCTTCGCCTTTTGGTGTAGTTGATTATCCTTTTAATCCTGTCGCCTTATCGTTAGGGAGTGGCTCTACTTTTGTTGCTCGTACTTCTTATAGCAATCCTAAACATCTAAGCTATGTCTTAAAACGTGCTGCTGAACATAAAGGAATTGCTTTTGTGGAAATTTATTCAAATTGCGTTATTTTCACCGATGGTATTTTTGACCAATGGACAGACAAAAATTATATGGACGAAAATGCTATTTTTATTGAAGACAATCAACCATTAATTTTTGGCAAAAACAAAGATAAAGGCATTATTATTGAAAATTTCGCTCCAAAAGTTGTTGATTTGAATGACCCTAATGTTAATCGTGAAGATTTAATCGTTCATAATGAAAAGAATCAAGCAATTGCTCAAATGATTGGCTCTATGTCTTATGATGATGATTTGCCACGTCCTTTTGGCATTTTCCTCAATATTGAAAAACCATCTTATGATTTTTTAATTAACAAACAAATTGGCGATATTGTCGAAAAATACGGTACTGGTAATATTGACGAACTTTTAAAAGGTTCAGAAAGTTGGGAAATTAAATAATTTTCATTAATCTATTTTAAAGTGAGGTATAAAAATGAACAAGAATTTGATCTTAAAATCATTTGTTGTTTTTGCCTTTTTTTCATTAATACTTACAACGGAGAATTGTATGAGCGAAAGCAACAAGCCAATCGCAAAACCAAAATACGAAATTACAGTTAAACAAAAAGGTGCTGAACTCGGTAAAATCGTTATTGAACTTTACCCAGATGTTGCACCAAAGCATGTTCATAATTTTGATAGCTTAGTTTCAATAGGGTTTTATAATGGAACTGCCTTCCATAGAGTTATACCTGGCTTTATGATCCAAGGTGGTGACCCTAATTCAAAAACTGAACCACGTGAAAAATGGGGCTATGGTCAACCCGGACAAACTACTGTTCCCGCTGAATTTAGCAAATTACAACATAAAAGAGGAATTATTTCGGCAGCTCGTGCGACAGACCCTAATAGTGCTACTTCCCAATTCTTTATTTGTGTCGCTGATGCTCCTTTCCTCGACGGTAAATATTCGATTTTTGGCGATGTTGTTTCTGGAATGGATGTAGTTGATAAAATTGTTAACTCTCCTCGAGATGCAAAAGATAATCCTATCGATAAAATTGAAATGTTTATCAAAAAAATAAAATAAGATATATCTTATAAAAAAATAAAAAAGAGGCTGTTTTTTATAACACAGCCTCTTTTTTTTGTCTTATTATAAAATTAAAGAAATCACCACTAACCTATCTATTAGAGAATAAAAAAATACGATGTCATTTTTCCCTGTGTGTTCAAAATAAAATAAAAGGAATAAGTAATTTATTCGAAATATGTATTATAGGTATTGTATTCAGGAAGTCTCTTCTGAGCCAGCGAGGGGACTTGAACCCCTGACCTGCTCATTACGAATGAGCTGCTCTACCAACTGAGCTACGATGGCTTATTTCGAACTTTAAGAAGAATTAAACTTATTAATATTGTTTCAACTGTTTAACTTTAATCTACATTGATATAAAATATATTTTACTTATAATCTTTTATATTACTTAATTTTAAAATTTATGTCTATTAAAAAATATATTCTATGAAATACAATATTTTAGGGAACACAGGCTTAAAAGTATCGGAATTGTGTCTTGGGACAATGACTTTTGGAGGTAAAGGTTTTTGGACCTCCATAGGAAGTTTAGGACAATATATGGTTGATACTCTCGTAAAAAATGCAGTAGATACAGGTATAAACTTTATTGACACAGCCAATGTATATTCTCTTGGATTATCTGAGGAAATGACAGGCAAATCTATTCGTAATTTAGGTTTAAATCGCAATGATTTAGTTATTGCCACAAAAGTTCGTGGGACGATGACTGATTTACCAAATGGCAAAGGGCTAAGCCGTAAACATATTTTAAATCAAATTGATGAAAGTTTGAAAAGATTAAATACAGATTATATAGATTTATATCAAATTCATGGATTTGACCCACTTACACCTCTTGAAGATACCCTTGATACTCTTGTAAAAAGTGGCAAAGTGAGATATATTGGATGTAGTAATTTGTCTTCTTGGCAAATAATGAAAGCGATTGATTATTCAAAATATAATAAATTAGCAAAATTTGTTTCTTTGCAAGCATATTATACAATAGCAGGTAGAGATTTAGAACGAGATATCATTCCTTTATTAAAAGACCAAAATATAGGATTAATGGTTTGGAGTCCATTAGCAGGCGGACTGTTAAGTGGCAAGTATAAAAGAAATGGTCAAAGTGCAGAAGGTTCTCGTAGGCTCAATTTTGATTTCCCTCCTGTCGATAAAGACAAAGCCTTTGATATTATTGAGGTATTAGAACTTATGGCGCAAGAAAAAAATGCCACTGTTGCCCAACTTTCAATCGCTTGGTTATTGCATCAAAAAGCAGTTACATCAGTTATACTTGGAGCTAAAAACGTAGAACAATTAGAAGACAATTTACGTTCGGTAAATGTTGTTTTTACTGAAAGCGAACTGCAAAAATTAGATGAAATAAGCCGTTTAAAACCTGAATATCCAGGTTGGATGATTGAACGACAAGGTTCAGATAGAAAATAGTAAATATTCCTTTACATTTTATTTGTATATCTTATTGATTCTCCATATTTGTGCAAGGCTCAATTGTGAGAGGTGTATAACTATGGGGATAATTTGTATTCTCATTTTAATAACTATTGCAATTTTTCCGTTAAGTTGCAATCCCAAAAAATTAAAAAATGAAAAGAATGGCATTTGAAGATTTTAATAGAGAAATAAATTCACAGGTTTCGAATCAAATTAGGACTGTCCCATATTCCAATGAAGCGGAATGTGCAGTATTAGGTTCACTTTTGCTATCCAATAGAAACTTATCAAGAGCAGTTGAACTTTTAGAACCAGATACATTTTACAATCCAAAGCACAGATTAATTTTTGAAGCAATTTTAAAATTATTTGAAAAGAATCAAGGGGTAGATGTAGTAACAGTCTCAGAAAGTTTATCAAGCAGAGGCTCTTTAGAAGCGGCAGGCGGTGCCTTTTATTTATCAAACTTATCAAATTACGTTGCAAATAGTGCAAATTTTGAAGATTATGCAAAAATTATTGTTGAAAAATATATAAAAAGAAGCTTGATTGAAGCATCTGAAAATATAATCAGTTCGGCAATGGACGAATCCAACGATGCCCTTGAAGAAATTGATAAAGCAGAATCTAAAATATTTGCAATTGCAGAAAAAAGATTGAAGAAAACATTTGTTAATTTAAAAACATTATCCAAAGACACATATCACATAATAAGTAATTTACGAAAAGGTGATATAAACTTAATGCAAAGTGTTTTGACAGGTTTTACAGAGCTTGACCACTTGCTTGGCGGAATGCATAATTCGGACTTGTTGATATTAGCCGCACGACCATCAATGGGTAAAACAGCATTAGCTTTATCAATAGCAAGAAATACGGCTATTTTATATGGCAATCCAATTGCTTTTTTCTCATTAGAAATGACCGCAACACAGTTAGTAACCCGTTTAATAAGTGCCGAAGCTAAAGTTGATCAACATAGAATTACCAAAGGGATTATTTCTGATGAAGAAGATGGTAGGATAGTCAATTCAATTGGAGAAATTTCCAATTTGCCAATTTTTATCGATGATAGTGGTGCAATGACAATAATGGAATTAAGGGCAAAGGCACGAAGATTAAAAACTGAACACAATATAAAATTAATCATAATAGATTACTTGCAATTAGTTAATGCTCCAAAAGCAGAATCCCGAGAACGAGAAATATCAACGATTTCTCGTTCTTTAAAGCAAATGGCAAAAGAATTAGATATACCAGTCCTTGCATTAGCACAATTAAACAGAATGGTTGAAAATAGACCTGATAAAAGACCTTTTCTTTCTGATTTACGCGAATCTGGTTCTATTGAGCAAGATGCTGACGTAGTTATGTTTGTACATCGCCCTGAATATTATAAAATAAAGTTCTTTGACAAAGAACAAAAAATGCCAACAGAAAATATGGCAGAGGTAATTATAGGCAAACAAAGAAATGGTCCAACAGGCACTGCTAAATTAGCATTCTTAAAGAACTACGCCCGTTTTGAAAATCCAGCTTTGGACAATGAACAATTTGGCGAAAATTTAGTAGAAAGTAAAACTCTTTCTTACGAAGATCATTACTATGTGCCTGACAATAATGATGAATATGAAATAGACGATAATGACCCCGGCTTCTAATTTTTTTACTTTTTAATGTTTGTTAAAAAGTTTATTTGTTAATTCTTGAGATTTTGATTTATGCTCATCGGTAATATATTTTGAAAGCATATATATTATGCCCAATGCAACAGACAAATCATCGGTATATCCTATTCCCACTAAGAAGTCAGGAATTGCATCAAATGGTAAAATAAAATATGTTAAACCTGAAAATATGATTAACTTTATATTTTTAGGTATATCAGGATCTATAAATAACACATACAATAACATAATTTTTTCAATTACACCACGACCTGCTAATTTAAGAACTTTCCTGATTTTGCTAAATAATTGTTTTTCAGAAAAGTTGTTCATATCTTCCTGCTGAACGCAATCTTTTATTGTGCCTGAAAATATTTGTTCTTGTGACTGTTCGTTCATTTTACACCCATAATTTAAAAATTAAATAGACGAATCACGGTTAATTGCCTTTTGCAAACCTTTTAAAATTATATCTTCTGGAATTTCAACATCAAATCCAGATTGAGGTATATTCTTCTTTTCTTTTATTCTCACCAAAATTTCTTTAAATAATTTTTCACTTTCTTCAAATTGGTTTAAATACAGCAAAGCAAAAGCTTTCAAATGAACGGCATAAATTTGATTTGGAGCATTTTGCAAAGATACATTTGACCACTTTAAAGTTTGTTCAAACTCTTTTTTATTTCCTAACAATTGAGCTAAAGTCGCCGAAGCACTTGCTAAAACAGATTGAGATAAGTTTCCGCAACTAATAGATAATTTAATAGATTTTTCCGCTTCTTCAACTAATCTCATTTGCGCTAATGTTTGTCCCAATTGATACCAAGCATATCCATTTGTAGGCTCTTCTTTCACGTGTTGTAACAATAATTCATAATTACGCTTAATTTTCTGCTCCATAACACTACGTTCTTGATTATACCCTAAATGAATTATTTTAATATCTGAATTTATAAAACTTTTCCCTTGCTCTAAAATTGAAGGTGAAATCTGCTCATGAACTCTACCTTTAAATTGAATGTTCGGAAAAACAAGATTGCGAAATAGTCGTGGATAACCACCTCTATGAATTTCTGAACTACCATCTAATTTATAATGTTCACTCTCAATTAAACAATTTATTCCGCCTATACTTTCATCTATATTTTGTAAGAAATTCCGAAATTTATTTTGATTTTCTATTGCCAATCGTTCATCTGCATCTAAATACAAAATCCATTGACCAGTTGCGTTTTTTAAAGATTCATTTCTCGCTGCTGCAAAATCATTGATCCATTCAAAATGAATAATTTTGCTATTATATTTTTTTGCTATTTCTATTGTTTTATCATTTGAACCAGTATCGACAATAACAATTTCATCAACAATGCCTTGCACACTTTCTAAACAACCCTGTAAAAATCCTTCTTCATTCTTAACAATCATTGCTAAAGTTAAAAGTGGTCGCTTTAACTTATCAATTTTATTAATAATTACTTTATTATCAGTATTGTTATTTATTTCCATACTTGCATTTTTCTGCAAATTAATTATATATTCATTGTTTGGGTAAATTTGAGATACTTGCTTTAACCATTCATTAGCAAAGTCATTTTTTTTCATTTTAATTAAAGTATTATAAATACCTAACAAACAAAAATAATCTGTTGAATTTATTTTCAAACCATCTTCATAACATTTAATAGCATCATCAAAAACACCTAAATTAGATAAAGATTCTCCCATCTTAAAATATATTTGCTCTTTTGGAATGTTATATTGACCAACAACTTTTAATAAAATATCATCATTATTCAAAATACTTAAGATAGTTTTATAAGAATAGTAAGCCAAATCAAATTGCTTCAATGACAAATAGCTATCACCTAAAATAAAATAGGCGAAAGGTTGATTAGGTAATTTTTCAATTGATTTCTTTGCATATTCTATTGATTTTTCATATTCATTTTTAGCAAAGTAAATTAAAGCAATTTGATTATAAGCTTCAATTGTAAAAGTACCTACTGATTTTGATTTTTCTACTACTTGCTGAAAAGTATTAAATGCCTCGTCAATTTTACCCAAAACTGACAAAGTTTTCCCTAAATGATTCAATAAATATAAATTTTCAGGGTCAATTTGCATTGCTTTTAAAAGTAATTTGTAATTTCTTTCCTGTTTAGCCATAGCAAGTTCACCTGTTAAGTTATATCCCTTATGTTGAAGTTTAATTGAAGAATTAGAAATTTTAAATCCAAGTTTATATATACTATCAAAGACCTGTTCATGAATAATTCCATTAAAACGAATATCTTTATGATTCCGAATTAGCCTTAATAAAGAATTAGTCATAAAATCTAATGTACCGATTTTATTAGTTCTAAATGAAGTCATTTCAACCAACCAGCCACCGACATTGAAATTAGTATTAAATAATGTTTGTGCAATTGAATCTGGATTAAGCAGTTTCTCATCAGCATCTATAATTAAAATAAATTCGCTTGTTGCTTGCTCAATTGAAATATTCCTTGCTTTTGAAAAATCATCTTCCCACTTTGTTTCAAATACGTTTGCTCCAAATTTCTTTGCTATTTCAATAGTCTTATCTGTAGAGCCAGTATCAACAACAATAATTTCATCTGCCACAGATTTGACTGAATTTAAACATTCATTTATATTTTCTTCTTCATTTTTTGTAATTAAACAGACTGAAAGCAATTTTCTCATTAATTTTTATTTTAAATAATAACAGTTTAATTAATTGTGCATAACTTGAATAACGAAATTACCAAAATTTAGTTAATTATTGTTAATTTGCATATTTTAAAAATACAAAATTAAAAAAATGGCATTAGAAATTTCATTTTCAGATAAAACATTTACAAACACAAGCCACACATTACAAGAGTTCAGTGAAATATCATTAGAGTTAAGGCGAGATGTAATCAAAAGTTTGTATTTAGCAAAATCTGGACATAGTGGTGGCTCACTTGGAATGGCAGATATTTTTGCAGTATTATTTTTTGGTGGTATTTTGAGATATAATCCTGCAAACTGGCAATGGGAAAAACGAGATAAGTTTGTACTTTCAGCTGGTCATATTGCTCCTATTTTATATGCAACACTTGCCAGAGCTGGATTTTTCCCTACAAAAGAATTAGCAACATTAAGGAAGTTACATTCTCGTTTACAGGGACATCCCGCATTAGATGCAAATTTACCTGGTATTGAAACATCAGCAGGCTCGCTTGGACAAGGAATATCAATTGCATTGGGAATGGCTATGACCCATAAATTAATTGATAGAACAGACCAATTAGTCTTTTCTGTTACTGGTGATGGTGAAATTGAAGAAGGTTCAGTTTGGGAAGCTGCTATGGCAGCAGGAAATTATAATTTAAGTAATTTGTGTTGGATTGTAGATAACAACGATTGCCAAATAGATGGACGTGTTCATCAAGTTATGAGTATTTATCCAATTGCAGATAAATTTAAGTCTTTTAATTTTAATGTAATAACAATTGATGGGCATAATTATAATGAAATCCTTTCGGCTTTCAATACTTTCAAAGAAAATGCCAAAACATCAGATAAGCCAACTTGTATAATAGCAAAAACTTATATGGGCAAAGGCATCTCATTTATGGAAGATGATTACAAATGGCATGGTATGCCACCTAATGAAGAACAAGCACGAAAAGCGTTTAATGAACTTGAAAAAATGCAACAACAGATAAAATCGTTAAATTTATAATCTTAAATTTTATTACTAAAAAGAATTTAAAAATGATAGACGAAAGTAAAATAAAAAAGATACCAACAAGAATGGGATTTGGTGAGGGAGTAGTTGTACTAGGCGAGAGGAATCCAAATATTATAGTTCTTGGTGGAGACATCACAGGTTCGGTAATGACTTCTTTATTTAAAGAAAAGTTCCCCGACAGATTTTTTTCTATTGGAATTGCAGAACAAAATGCAACAACAATAGCAGTAGGAATGGCTTTAAGTGGGAAAATTCCTTTTTTCTCAAGTTATAGTGCCTTTGCAGCATTTAGAAACGCAGACCAATTAAGAATATCAGTTGCTTATAATAATGCAAACGTAAAAATCGGGGGTGGACATTCAGGAATTACTGTTGGTCCAGATGGAGCAACACACCAATCATTAGAAGAAGTTGCTTATTTAAGAACCTTGCCAAACATGACATTAATTGTTCCCTCTGATTATAACGAAACAAAAAAAGCAACTATTGCCGCCGGAGAAATGAATGGACCTGTTTTTATTCGTTTCGGAAGGTCTGCTGTACCATCTTTTACTGCGGATAACGATAAATTTGAAATTGGCAAAGCAAATATCTTAAAAGATGGTAACGATTTAGCCATTATTGCATCTGGCTTAACCGTGTGGGAAAGTCTTATGGCAGCACAAATGTTAGAAAATAATTTAGGTATTAAAGCAAGAGTTATTAATTTGCATACAATCAAACCAATTGATCAAGAGGTAATTGTCGCTGCTGCAAAGGACTGTGGTGCCATTGTTACTGCCGAAGAACACCAAATTCATGGTGGAATGGGGTCTGCTGTTGCGGAAGTTGTTGTTGCCAATTATCCTGTGCCGATGAAATTTATCGGAATTAATGATAGATTTGGATTAAGTGGCGAACCAGATGAATTAATTTCTTACTTTGGACTTGATAGAAATAGTATTTATAACGCTGCCTTAGATATATTAAAAAGAAAATAAATTTACTTGTTACTTTATTACTTACATAAAAAAGAAGAGGCTGTTGAATTTTAAATTGACAGCCTCTTTAAGTTTTTCTTAATTCTCAAAAATTTTATCAAATCAACCGTTACCACCGGTAATTTTACTAATCCATTGTTGGAAAACTACTTTTTGATTAGAATTTAATAAAGCCATAATATCTTGTATCATTGTTTGAGTACAAGTTTTCAGAGCTTCTTTTAAAGTTGCATTTGCTCCTGATGTTTGAATTGATTGTCTTAATTGTTTGTTTAAAGCAGTAATTTCTTGATTGGCAGTCTTCCTATCAATAGCACCAGATTTAAGTTGTGTAATTATATCTTGCCTTTGTTGATTGAAACCAGAAATAATTGTTGTTATTTGTTGGAAATATGCTAACCGTGCAGCTTTTTCACAATCTTTATGATCTTGCATTATCACTTTGATTTCAGCAATTTGGTTAGCCGTTAAATTTAGTTTTGGAAAAATTTTACTAAAATCAAACATTGGCATTTTGCCCCCGAAAAGCATACCGCTATTTACAACTTCCGGGGTCATTTCATTTTGTATCGCAATTGGCTCATCTAATGTTGCATCTGATACTTGAATAGCATCAACATTAGTGCCAGCCGAAACATAGTTAAATTGGTCAGTATTCGTCGTAGGTGTAACTGAATTGTCCTTTGTGCAGGAACTTAGCCCGAAAACAAATGTTAGTGCAACAAGCACTACAAACATACTAATTGTTTTTTTCATTTTAAACTCCATTAATGAATGAATTCTAAATTTAGACATAAAAATTTTTATTTGGTTTAATTTTAAGTAAAATTTATTTCAAAATTTGTCCAGTTTCATTAGCCCATAGCAATAAATCCAATTCTTCCACTTGCAAATTCAGTTTACTTGCGTAATTAATAAACGTTTCTTCAACTTCAATATACGTTTTTACACAGTTAATTTTAATGTCTTTTTCAATTAACCCTACTTGTTGCAAATGCTTTATTATATGTCTATCCAATATAGCAAGTCCAAAATAACCTATATTACGTAAAAAATGAGAGGCTTCTTTATAACCAAATCCTTTTACAATTTTTATTAAATCTTTTCTTTTCTCAATGTTTTTATTATTATTTTTGATAATTTCTAAAATATTTAAAAAATTTTGCTTATTGAATTCAATAAATTTTGCTTTATTATTGTGAAACCTAATATAATTATCGGGATTCCTCAATATACTTGAAATATTCATCTCATTATTATATAAATCACCTTGCATCAATATTTTTTGAACTTTCAAAGCATTTTCAGCTTTGCTCATTGGGGTGCAAAGGCAGTATACCAATTCATAGAAATATTGTTCTTCAGGAACATTTTTAAATTCTTGCAATTTATTTTTTATTTCAAATTGTAATTTCTTGTATAAATCAATGATTTTCTGGTCTAATTTTATCATAATTTTAAAATATTTGAAACATTTACAAAATTAAAGACGTAATTAAATTATTTTATAGGTAATCTATGAAAATCATTATTGCTTATTCATCTAAATATGGAACAACAAAAAAAGTTGCAGAACAAATTTCTCAATCTTTATCTAATCATCAAGCAGAAGTCTCTGATTTTAAATCTATTACTTCCGACAAATTAGCGAAATCTGATTTTGTTGTATTAGGAACTTCAATTCATATTGGAAAATCATCAAAAAGTTTTATTGAATTTTGCAACAACAATATTGAAACTTTGCTATCAAAGAAACTTGGATTATTTATGTGTGGTTTAGAAAAAGAAAAATTTGCAGAAGAATTTGCCAAAGCTTTCCCAAAAGAATTGATTAATCACTCATCAATTAATTTAATTGCTGGTGGTGAAATCATTTATAACAAGTTAAATTTTTTAGAAAGAATTATTCTACAAAAAATGAAGGGAGTAACAACAGATATTGTAGAATTAAATGAAACCGAAATAGTACAATTTGCTGAAAAGATAAATAAAATCTCTTTATAATCTTTTGCTAAGCTCAGTTAATATACGTTTTTCCTTTTCAGTTAAACTTTGATATCCTTGCAAGCTAATTTTATCAAGTATTTCATCAATTTTTCGTTGAGTAATTTCTTCACCTTCTATAATCACACTGGAAGAATTTCTTGATGAAGGCTTTGATTCTTCTTCAACTTCAAAGTATCTTTTTTGAGTTGGGTTTTGTTCAGGCTTTTGCCAAGAAACATTGAAATAACGTGGGTCTTGCTTTTGTTGTCTAAAAGATTGAGAATAAAAGTCATTAACAGCGTTACTGTGCCTTTTTCGTGGTGAAAACAGTTTAATCAAAAATGGCATTAATTTCGTTTTGTCTCCAAATAAAATTAAAAGTAATCCAGTCAGGGCGCCACCAAGGTGAGCAAAGTGTGCAACTCCATCGCCGCCTGAAATTCCCGAAAATAATTCTATACCAGCAAAAATAATCACAAAGAATTTAGCAGGAATAGGAATAAAGAAAGGGAACATAAAAATTGGTCGGTTGGGGAAAGTCATTCCAAATGCAAGTAAAATACCATAAATAGCACCAGAAGCACCAATTGTTGGTCCAACTGGACCAAATAAAGGACTAATAAACAATTGACAAATTCCAGCACCAATTCCTGATAATAAATAATATATTAAAAATCTTGTACTACCCCACTGATTTTCTAATTCCATCCCAAACATCCATAAAGCAAACATATTGAAAAACAAATGCCAAAGACCACCATGTAAAAATTGATATGTAATTAATTGCCATACCCAAAAGTTACTACCACCAAATACTCCATATGCCCCAGTAAATATCGGTTGCAAAGCGAAATATTCTATTATCAGTCTACCAACCGAAATACCGCCTATTGTTATATAGTCAAGGAAAAAAAATTGCAATACAAATATAACAATATTAATTAACAATATATATTTTAAAATAGGCGGTAAAACTGAATTAAAAAAACCTCCGCCAAAACCTCTATTATTTGCCATTTTAAACTTTTAAATAATTATACATTATTTTAATTGACGAAATTATTCATTTGCAATTGCTTTTCGATGAGAATTAGAGTTGGATAAATATTTAATACAGAAAACTTCAAATCTTTGCATTATTGATTAAAAAGTCTTGAACTTTAATTAAAATCAGTTCTTTACCATCAAATCTGGCAAAATATGGAACTTTAATCCAGTCCCCTAAATTAACATAAAATCCTGTATTATGTTGAGTCAATTCTAATTTATGACTATGCCCCATTACAACAAAATCAAATCCATTATCAATTGTTTTAAAGGCAAAATCCTTTTGACCATCTGTTTCTCCATAATTTTTCTTATCAGTATAATGCCTGCTCTTCCTTGAGCTTCCACTTGCTAACCAAATCCCAAAATCAGGATGAAGAAGTCTGTAAATTTTTTGATTAAGTTTACTTCTCAATATTTTCTTTAATATCTTGTACCCAGTATCATTGTAACCTTTTCCATCGCCATGAGATAAGTAAAATTTTTTGTTATTTAAATTAACTTGAATATCATTATGATAAATTTTAATATCTAATTCTTCGCTAAAAAAAGTGTAATGTCCAAAATCATGATTCCCTATTAAATACGCAATTTCAATGCCTTCATGTTTTAATTCTAATAGTTTTGCTAATGTTCTTACAAAATCTTTCGGAATAACAGTCTTATAATCAAACCAATAATCAAATAAATCTCCTACTATAAAAAGTTTTTCAGCATCTGCTTTTATTTTATCTAAAAATAAAATAAGCATATCTTCAAGTTCTTTGTTCTCATTTTTTGGTTTAAATCCAAGATGAACATCAGAAATAAAATATATCATAGGTGTTTTAATTAAAGTAGTTTGAAATCAAGATTTTCTTCAGTTGTTTTACTATTAGTTAAATCAATCATCTTTACATTTAAATTCATAATTTTTTCATTAGAATATTCTTCAAAAGGAATTCTTACTACTGCAATTTTCCCAATGGAAAAAGAATAACCATCATACATCCCTTCATTTTTAGATTTAATTGAAATACCAGTTGAATCAAATTGTAAAATAACATTGCCTTTTGCAATATCAATTGTTATAATTTTGTTATGTATAGTTTTCCAAAAATCCTCAATTTTAAAGAATAAGAAATGTTCATCATTACCGAAAAAGATTTTTGTTGCATACAAACCAATCTGATGCATAGTAGAAAACGAAGGTGAAAAAGAAAAATTACCTGAGTTTTCCCAAGCAATATTACTATCCTCTTTTCCATCAATAGCAGGAGAAATCCTCGTTTTAGGTAAAGTGATGTTTGATTGTGCAGTTTTAGGAATAGGCAAAAATACTTCTTCTGGTATGCTCTCTCCCATTAAATCGTATAAATTTTTAATATGCCACCGAAAAAGTACATCAAAATCTTCTTTATTTTCTGCATTATGTTCAGGTCCGTACCACCAAAACCAATCAGAACCTTCCGCAATATATAATTCATTGTAAATTTTTTCACAAAGTTCTTTGCTAAAAGAAGATTTTTGTTGCTCAAATTTCTGCCGAACTTTACTTAACATATTCCACGCTTCAATATCGTCATTGTGTCCTATCCAAATATTAAAATTACCATCAATCCAAGAACCAGATCTGATTGAGCTCATTTTTTGTAAAAACTCATTTGAACCATCTTCGGCAGCCTCATCAAGAAAACAAGTTTGTAATTCAGGAGTGTTCAAAATAAGTGAATACAAAGCCCTTTGAAAATCAGACCCATTTTTAGGATAATATTCCCAACAATTTTCACCATCTAAAATAATTGATACAATTGCTGAATCTAATGCTTTTTCCTCTAAATTATTAATAAT
This sequence comes from Bacteroidota bacterium, assembly GCA_021780815.1. Classification (GTDB taxonomy): domain Bacteria; phylum Bacteroidota; class Ignavibacteria; order Kapaibacteriales; family UBA2268; genus GWF2-33-9. The sequence continues at coordinate 172,698 of JAJXYC010000005.1, forward strand.
TGTAGTTCTAATTTTAAGCAATAAATCAACAAAGTCTTTAGCCGCGTCGTGAGGATTCCAATTAGAATAAACGAAGCCAATCTTATCTGATAAAGTGTGGTCTCTGAAAAATATTGTTATTTCGCCATCTTTACTTGCATATTTCCTTGGGAAGAATTTTTCCAAATAAGTTTTTGGATATTCCGATGCAAACAAAACTGCTTCGTCAGAAGCAATCCATTTTACTTTATTTTTTATAAATAATTTAATAGATTCATTTGAAATTGAACCTTCACTAGGCCAAAACCCTTTTACTAATGAACCGAACTCTTTTTGATAAAAATCAATAGACATCTGTATTTGTTGATTAGCATCTTCGGGATATAAAAATTGTGGATTGCAAGATGGATTCATCGGATTTGCTTCTTTGGCAATTTCACTATTGCATAATAAAGGTAATATTGGATGATAATACGGAGTTGTAGAAATTGAAACCTGACCTAATTCGATTAAATTATTAAACAACACTTTTATGTTCTTTATTATTTCAAGATGAAAATCTAATAAAAGCATTTTTTCTTTTTCAGTAAATTTGCAACCTTTATTAAATAATCTTTTTGCAAATGGAGTAGTTTTTGAGAACTCACCCAACCAAGTTAAATTATACCAAACTTGCAAATCAAGCCAATCTTGTTCTACAAGTAAATTGACTGCATCTATCTTCTTTGATTTTTCAAATAATTCATTATATCTTGGATAAGGTCTTATCATATTGTTTTCATTGCAAAGAAAAAATGATTTCAAAATTTGAATTTTTTGTTCTTCATTTAGATCTTTTGCCGGGATTTTTGTAAGTTTTTGAATTGTATCTTCAACAGACCTATCTATATACTTTTCTAATTGTAAAAACAAAGAAGGAACAATGTTATAAGTTTTTTTAATTTTGGGAAACTCATGCAAAAGCAAAGGCAAATCATAATAATCTTTAACAGCGTGTAATCTTACCCAAGGTAAAATAAATTCACCATCTTTTTCATAGTATGGTTGATGGTTATGCCATAAAAATGCTATTCTTAAAGGTTTATTACTCATTTTTTTTATAAATTAATCAATAAATTAAGAAATATTTTTAATTTCTAATTAAAAGTAATGCTTTATTTTGAGCATTTTCAAGAGCTTGTGCTGGAGTTAATTCTCCATAAACAGCTTTAACAACTGCGTCTTCAATTACCTGTTCTATATCAAGCCATTTTGGGTTCACAGGTGTCATCTTTGCTGATTTTAATTGTTCGGCAAACACCATACGCAAAGGATGTTGTAAATAAAATGGTGATTGATAATAATTTTTATCAGCTGGGAATCCTGCTTCAGTAATTTTTTTACAAAACTCTATTGCATTTTTTCCAGATGTTAAAAAAGATATGAACTTTTTAGACAAATCGTATTTTTTGCTTTTTGCATTCATAGCAATATATTCACCGCCAGCAAAAGAAATACCATCTTTGCCATTGACCTTTGGAATCAAGCAAATACCAAAATTTAAATTTGGATTTTCATTTTTTATTTTATCTAACAACCAACCACCTGAAATCCAATATGCAATTTTCCCTTGTGTGAAAGCAGCATCTATTTGCCTTTGAGTTTCTAAAAACCCATTACGGGCTAGATCTACATACAAAGATAATGCTTCAATATTTTGAGGTGAATTAATCACAAGAGTTCCTGTGCTATCAAATATGTCGCCACCATTTGACCAAAAAAATGTAACTATTTTTTTATACGATCTATGCGAATCATTCCCATTAGCTCCAAACGCATATACATCTTTTAAGGAATTAATTGCAGCAGCTTGGCTTAGAATCTCATTAAATGAATCGGGAACCTTAGGTTCAATTTTTGCCCTTTTTAAAATATCTTTATTATAAAATAGCACTCTTGTATCTACCACCCAAGGTACTGCATATAAATTATTATTCCAAAGTGCAGGTGCTTGACTAAAATCAAGGAAATTGGAAAAGTTCATTGAATCTTTATTTAATTCCTTCAAAACTCCAGCTGATGAAAATTGAGCAACCCAATCAGAACCTAATTCTAAAACATCAGGTGCAGTTTCAGAATTAAAAGCTGCCATCAATTTTGTTTTACCATCATTCCAACTTAATTCTGTCATTTCTACTTTACAATGGTTTTCTTTTTCGAAAACTTGAATTATTGAATCCAAAGCTTTCTTTTGATTCGGCTCACTCCAAAAATGCCAAAATGTTATCGTGTCTGCTTTATCGCTTTTATCACAACTTTGATTTGTTAATAAAAATGAAAGTAAAATTAAAAATACAAAATAATGAAGAATTTTTTTCATTTTGTCCTTTTAAAAAAATCAAAAATATTGATTTTTTTTGTTTAAACTGCAAAGTTAAAATATTATTATTTAAAATATTATTATTTAAAATTTGATATAAACAAATTATCATTCTATTTCGTAAGCTCTTTTTCTGTTCAATTGAGCTTGGTAACGATTACGTAATTTATTACTATTTAGCAATTTTTCTAAGATTCTTTTTACTTCAAAAAAAGATTTATAGCTAAAATGAGGTATCCTGTTGACACTACAATAACTAGCTAAATAATCTTTTGCAAAGACTATATCGCAATAATTTGCCGCACAACTGTCTGAAAATCCATCTCCAATATAAACCACAATCGCATCCTCTGGTAATTGACTTAATATTATATTCCTTTTGCACACTGCAGAAATACATTCTTCACAATTTTCATTTGCAAATGGGAAAACTGGAATATATTTATTCTCCTGAAAAATGATTTTATTTGAAAATAAACTCAAATTATTTAAATTAAAATACTTAAGAAATGGATTAACTATTTCTGCAAAGTTATCAGTAATAATTGTGAAAGGGAAATTGTTTTCGTAGCAAAAAGAAAGAAAATCACTAAAATAATAATCTATACCTTGCTTTGCAATAAATTGATTTATGGGTTCCCCAAAAAAATCTAACGGTAATGCTTTGCAAAACTCCTGCCAATATTCAAAAATTGTAATTTTTTTCTCTTTTAATTGAGATAGATAATGTTCATAATTCCCAAATAATTTAAAAATTTCATCTGTTAAATCTTTTTCTGTAATAGTAGCATCAAAATCTGAAAAAATTATTATAGGATTCAAATTTTTTTTGTAATTTGCCATAATTAAATTATTATTTTGTAAAACAAAAATAAAAAGTAAAATGAAAAAAAGTATAATTACAATTTTAACAATTTTTTGTGTAATAAGTTCAAGTTATACACAAGATATTTTACCAATGGGTATAGGTCCATTCTTCAACTATTCAATTGGAATTAATGCAAATGATGTTCCTAAAGGACGTCAAAATGGTCTTGCACTCAATAATATTCCTGACTTTGGGGTTACATATTTTTTACCTTTAAGTCAAACAAGTAATCTTGGATTAAATATAGACTTAGCTTATGCAACTTACTCTTATATTCAAAAGAATTACTATACTGGAAAAGAATGGAATCAACATTTTCATTATTTTGAGATAAACCCTTCATTCAATTTCTCAAACTTTTTATTAGGGTTTAATTTTGATATTCCCCTATCGGGAGATATTGAAGGGACAAATATAGCAAGTAGTGAATTACAAACATTGATTGGTATTAAGATTGGAGCTTCAATTCCAATTTATGAAAGTGAAACAGGACATATAAACTTTATAGTAGAAGGGAATTATTCTTTTTCTGGAATATTTAAAAACTATGCAAAAGATGATCCTATGCGTTTTAATGCACCTTATGAATCCCCCGAAATGCCAAATAATTCATTTAACACCAAACCTGCTTCTGTAGGTATAGGATTTAATTATATCTTTAATTTAAACAAACCAATTGCATCACAAGATAGTAACGAATAAAAACTACAAAAACAAAAATTAAGCAAATAAAAAGATGCTCTCCAAAATTGGAGAGCATCTTTTTAATATTAAGACTTTGTTTATGAACAATCGGAATTATTCATCGTCATCAACAACTTGATAATCAGCTTCTTCTGCATTTGGTTTTCCCTCTGCATTATGTGAAGAAGTATTAGAAGAAGTTTCTTCATTTTTCGGCGGATTTTGGTTGGTTTGATTAGTTTGGCTATACATCGCAGTAGAAACCTCACTCCAAACAGAATTCAAAGCGTCAATTGCAGAACGAATATCACTTTCATTATCTTTCAAAGCCTTTGCAAGTCGGTCTTTTGCTTCTTCTATTTTTTTCTTTTGTTCAGGAGTCATCTTGTCGCCTAAATCTTTCAGTTGTTTTTCAGTAGAATAAACAAGATTATCCCCCTGATTTCTTAAATCAATTTGTTCTTTACGCTTTTTATCTTCATCTGAATGCTTTTGTGCTTCAGTTTTCATTTTTTCAACTTCTTCTTTTGAAAGTCCACTAGAAGATTCAATCCTGATATTTTGTTCTTTGTTCGTAGCCTTATCTTTTGCAGATACAGACAATATACCGTTTGCATCAATATCAAAAGTAACTTCAACTTGTGGAACACCACGAGGAGCAGGTGGAATACCATCAAGATGAAAACGACCTAATGAACGATTATCACGAGCCATCGGACGTTCTCCTTGTAAAACATGAATTTCAACTGAAGTTTGGCTATCGGCAGCAGTTGAAAATATTTCAGACTTTCTTGTTGGAATTGTTGTGTTAGATGGAATCATTGGCGTCATAACTCCACCGAGTGTTTCAATTCCTAAAGTTAAAGGAGTAACATCCAATAAAAGAACGTCTGTAACATCACCTGAAAGAACTCCACCTTGAATAGCGGCTCCTATTGCAACTACTTCATCTGGATTTACATTCTTTGATGGCTCTTTACCAAAATAATTTTTTACCAATTCTTGTACTTTGGGAATTCTTGTAGAACCACCGACAAGTATTACTTCATCAATTTGGTTTGGTGTTAATTTTGCATCACGAAGTGCTTGCTCAACTGGTCCTAAAGTTTTTTCAAATAAATCCATACAAAGATTTTCAAATTTTGCACGGCTAATATTAATATTTAAGTGTTTAGGTCCTTCTTCAGTTGCAGTAATAAATGGTAAATTGATATCAGTTTGCAACTGCTGACTTAATTCAACTTTAGCTTTTTCAGATGCTTCTCTTAAACGTTGCAAAGCCATTGGGTCTTTTCTTAAATCCATACCCTCCATTTTTTTGAATTCATCAGCAAGATAATCTATTAATCTTTGGTCAAAATTGTCACCACCAAGATGAGTATCTCCATTAGTTGATTTAACTTCAAATACACCTTCGCCTAATTCCAAGATAGAAATATCAAAAGTACCTCCACCAAGGTCATAAACAGCAACTTTCATATTAGAAATTTTCTTATCCAAACCATAAGCTAATGCTGCCGCAGTAGGTTCATTAATAATTCTTTTCACACTCAAACCTGCAATTTCGCCTGCATCTTTTGTGGCTTGTCTTTGAGCATCGTTAAAATATGCTGGAACTGTAATTACAGCTTCTGTAATTTTTTGACCTAAATAATCTTCGGCAGTTTGTTTCATCTTTTGCAATACCATTGCAGAAATTTCAGGTGCTGAATAGCTTCTATCGTCTATTTTAACCCTTATACTATTCCCATCATCACTTGGTACAACTTCATAAGGCACCATAGATATTTCTTGTGGAACTTCGCTAAAACGACGTCCCATAAATCTTTTAATTGAATAGACAGTTTTTTTCGGATTTGTTATTGCTTGACGTTTTGCAGATTGACCTACAACTCTTTCGCCTGATTTTGTAAAACCAACTACTGATGGAGTGGTCCTACTACCTTCCGAATTAGCAATTACAACGGGAGTAGTTCCTTCCATAACAGCAACTACTGAGTTGGTTGTACCTAAATCAATTCCAATAATTTTTCCCATTTTTTCCTCTTTTGTTTTAAATTTTTTCTTTAATACTTATCAAAATTAATTTTTAATTATCTTTGATAAATATTGTTCCTATTCTTTCTTATTTTTTTATTTTAAGTTTGAGGCTATCTCATAAGAGACAGCCTCAAAACTTTACAAGACAAATTAACGTTTAATAGAACAAACTATTGAATTTCAATTAACTTTTCTTGTGGCTTTTCAGGTTCTTTTTTCTCAATTACGAGATTTAATATGCCGTGTTCAAACTTAGCTGAAATCTTTTCTTTATCAACTGCATCAGGTAAAGTAAAGTATCTTGTAAATTCACCATATCTGCGTTCAACCCTAATATACGAATGATTCTTATCTTCTTTCTTTTCTTCAAATTTCTTTTCGCCTTTAATCATCAACACATTATCATCTTTGATTTTAATTTGAACATCGTCTTTGCTAAGTCCCGGCAATTCAACATTTAAGTAGATATTTTTCTCATCTTCTGAAATATCTACACTGGGATAAAAGTTCCTTTTTTCTGAAAAGACACCTGTGTCAAAGTCTGAGAGAAATTCACTCATTTTGTTCATTATTCCGCTTACTTCACGGAAAGGATCAAATTTTACAATAGCCATTTTAAACCTCCATTAGATGTTAAACATATTAATTAAAAATAATACTTTTTGTTAATTAATATAGTTAATATATGTTTAATTGATTTTTATTTCAAGTTCGTTTTCAATTTTTTGTTTTTTGGGAATTTCAATGATTAAAATTCCATTTTCAAATTTCGCATTGATTTTGTTTTCTTCTAAATCATTTGAAAGTACGAACGAACGTTCAAAATTTCCATACTTTGTTTCGTTTCTTATTATTGTTTTATTATCTAAACTTTCGGGTTTTCTTTTAAAACCTTTTATCGTCATCTTTCTTTCATTGTCAATTGATATATTGATATCATTTTTAGTAACTCCTGGAAGTTCTAATGTCAAATACAATGTGTTTTCATTTTCAGAAATATCGGTTCTCATTGCATACGCTATTTCGTTATCATTTGATTTGTCAAAATTATCTTTAATTTGTTCAAATCTTTTAGCAATTTTATCCAATTCAAAGAATGGATTAACTCTAATTAATGTCATTGTGTCCTCCAAATATTTTTATTAACAAATTTGAAATATGTATAAGAAAATTTATGCCAAAGTTCATATAAATGCCACAATAGCACTATTAAACGACATAATGTCTTTAAACAAAAATGGTGTGCCGTTTGAGCATCATCAATGTCATTATGTCATTAACCGACACTTATTGTTTCTTTGGTATAATGGTACTCTGGTTCTTTTGAAGGTTTGTAAAAAGCTAAATAAAAATTTAAAAAGCCAACTCTGCCAATAAACATCAATAAAATAATAATCAGCTTACCTCCTTCACTTAAAAAAGGAGTAAGATTCCGAGACAATCCAACAGTGCTTGCCGCTGAAACTGCTTCAAAAACTAAATCTAATGGTTGTTTATCTGTTTCAAATAATAAAAGCAAAAAAATTCCAATGCTTAATGACAATAAATTTGCAATAATTACCAAATATGCACTTGTTAAATTATTAGGTTGCAATTCCTTTTTAAATACTTCCATTCTTTCTTTGCCACGAATTTGACTTAACAATGAATAAAATGCAAGAAAAAAGGTGGTTGTTTTGATCCCACCGCCTGTTGAACCGGGAGAAGCGCCAACCCACATTAAAAATATTATAACAAAGGCAATTGGAAATGAATAAAGTTCCATTGGTACAGAATTATAACCTGCTGTTTTGGCTGAAATAGTTGTAAACATTGAATGAAAAAAAGTATTAAAGGTAGTTCCTAAACTTTGAAAAATATTTGGAGATATGATAAAAATTAAAATAGAACCTATGATATTCAACGCAAATGTTGTTAATAAAACTATCTTTGCTGAAACAGAAAGTTTACTTTTAATATAAAATTTTAAATTAAATAAATTTTTAAATTTAAGTAATTGGCTTAATTCAACTAACACAACAAACCCCAAACCTCCAAGAACAATTAACCCCATAATGCCTGATAAATACCAGTAATTATTCTGAATTAAATTTTGCATCATTCCATTTTTATATGTGGAAAATCCTGCATTACAGAACGCCGATACTGAATGAAATATAGAATTAAAAATATGGGAAAGAAAATCTTTGTCCTTATTAGATTTACCAAAGATAAAAAGAAATATAGCACCAATAGTTTCAATAATAAAAGTATATTGCAAAATTTTCAATAATAATTTACTAACAGTTTCTACATTAAGTTGACTTAAATATTCTTTCATTAGAAATCTTGCTTTAACACTTAATCCGCCCGCAATAATAGTTGCAAAAAAAGTCGTTAAAGTCATTACTCCTAATCCACCAATTTGAATTAAAAGCAGAATAATTACTTGACCAAAAAATGTAAAATGGGTTGCAGTATTATGAACAACTAAACCTGTTACACATACTGCACTAGTACTTGTAAAAAGTGCATCTATAAAGGAAGTTGTTTCTCCATCAACAGTAGCTTTGGGTAAACTTAAAAATATTGAACCTGTAAATATAATTAAAGCAAAACTTAATGCAAAAATCGCTGATGGATGCAAATTTAATTTCATTATTGCATCTATATATCTTGTTGATTTCAAAAAGAAAGTAATTATAAGTAACAAATCAATAAAAGTCAGATATATTGAATAAATCTTTACCACCGATAAATTGCCAATATTGTTCTCTAATTCATTTATAATATTTATAATAAAACTTGGAAAAATCAATATCAATAAAAACAAAATTGAAATTGCTAATTCAAACCATCTCTCTAATATATATTTTTTTTTGTTTTTATCAAAAAATATTCTTACTAATTCTTGTAATACAAATAACAGTAAAGATAAATTGGTAATTTTAATTAACAAAAAAATAGTATTTTGGTCCAAATAAAAACCGACAGTTGCTATTAAAACAATTACTGAATATATAAAAATCATCCCTAAAATTATTTCAGAAAATAGATTAATATGTTTTATTAAAGCAAAAAAAAATCTTTTCATTTTACCATTTGTTTAAATGTTGCTTTCATTATCAGAATCGTCGCTATTAAAGTTAATTAAATCATTCAACAATTTTATTTCTTTTATTAAACTATTAACTATCTTATGCTTATTATAATTAATTTCATCAAAAATTAAAGTTGTCAGAACTACATCATAGTTATTCTCTTTTACAAAATTGGTAAATTCATTCAATAACACTTCAGCATCTTGTATATTTCCCATTGTTGTTTGAATATTAGACAAAACACTTAAAACTTTTTTAGGCTTATTGATAACTTCCGTTAGCGTTTCTATTAAATATCGGAATTTCTTCGTTTTAATTCTTAATTTATGGATAGATTTTGGGTCATCAAAAGTTACGTTATCTTTTTGAAGTAACAACCCATTATATTTATCTAAAATTACATTTTTCACATCTTCAAAATAAATATTTGATGGCTGATAATCTATTCTCAATGCCCTATTGAGAAAATAATAATAATCATCGAGTTCATCTGCTTCAACTGCTAAGAAAAATTCTGTATTCAGATTAATTTGTTGAAATTCTTTATCTAATAAAAACTGCACAAAATCAAACAAAAACGGATGTTTGAGTTTCATTTTTATTACTGTAATGAGCATCACTTGTGTATCTCTAAGCATTGCTAAATTATCAAATTGCAATTTAATATTCTTTTTGATTAATTTAAAATAATAACTATCATAAAAAGTTGAAAACAAATCAATAGCCGAGATAAACCTCCTAATTGCAACCCTTAAATCGTGAACATTTTCTTCACTAAATTCATTTTTAACTTTAATTAAATTAATCTTGTAATTATTATATGCCGTATCCAGTTTGTCAATTGCAAACTCACGAAAACCTGTACTATTATTTTGATATTGTAAAAATTTAAATTTCATTGTTCGTTGTCATTTTTAAAATTTATACAAATTAACATTTTATTATTACTTATCAAAAAGCAACATAATATTTTCAATATTCCACCGTGGTTTCACTTCAATTTTATTAGCAAATTTTTTAAATTTTTCTGATGGTTTATAAGGAAATTCTTGTCCATAATCATAAGTTCCGTTTTGATTCTCGTCGCAAAATGCTTCTAAAATATAGGTATCTGGTTTAATATTAGAAAATTTCCATTCATTTTGATTCTGAATTTTGGCAAAATATTGCTCTTTGCCATTTTCAGAAGATAGTTTTAATATTATATGGCTACAGCCCACACTATCTAATAATTTTCCAGAAATATCTACATTTGCTCGCCAATCTTCTGTCTGAAAATCATATTTTAGAGTTGTGTCTTTGATAATTTGTGCCTCATAATTCTTGATTTGACCTAAATTAAATGCTAATCTATACCAATTTACTGGTTGCATATCTTCCAACGGAATAATTGTCAAAGAATTTGGTTCTTGTTGTTCAATTTTAATATTAATCTCTCGTTTCCCTATTAAATCTTGCATTTTAGAAATTTTCGCATTTGTATCTATCGTTATCGGTTGATTAAATACAAATTTATAATTCATTTCTTGCTTTACATTTTTCAAACTATCTTTTAAAGGTTCGTATATAATTTTAAAATTAAACAATTGATCTGTAAAATTGGGTGAAAAAATATAATTAATCTTTTGTGAAAATACATTAGAAGTATCTTTTAAAAGAGAATCTGCGAGGAAATTTAAAATATATCTTTTATCGTTTGACAAACTTTCTTTTAACTTTAAATATAAATTAGTTGAAATTGTGGAATCCAAAAATATTTTTTCTATTGGTATTTTTGTATTAGAATTTGAATCAATTAATTCGACAAAATTTTCGATACCCCGGGCAATAATATTGAATGGCTTGTTAAACGAAATTTGTAATAGCGAATCGCTGAATTGTCGGCTTTCAACAACTTCCAGAGGTTGCATATTCGGATATTTTTCAATTTTAATTTGGACATATTTAGCCATTCCATTTTTAACAATTATATCACTTTGAGAAGTACCAAAAAAATCGCTATTGGGATGGAATAAATTATCTTTAAAATCTGTTGTAACTGCAAATATTCTATATTCCCCATCAGGCAGAGCTCTTACAGTAAACAACCCATTACTTCCTACTTGTGTTTTGTATTCTGCAGGTGTGGTTTCAATATTTAGCGTATCGGGATTCATATTGTCAATTTTATAAACATAAATCAATGTGCCAGCAACTTTCTTCCCGTATATAATACCTTTAATTTTACCTGAATCTATTGTACTACCTGTTGAAAATGTCATAGCAAATGCAGAATCAGGTTTGTTATTCTTTAAATCTATATATTCGGTCCCTAATAAAAATGAATAAGTTGTATTCTTTTTAAGATTGTTTTGAAAATCAATTTCTAATTCCTTTCCACTCCATCTATATTTAAGCTCGACAGGCGGTGAAATTGATATATTTTGGATTACGGAGTTTCTGTTTACCCATTTTGTAAAATCAATTATTATTTTGCTATCGTTAAAATTAGTAGTTAAATCATTAGGCTGATAACTGCTAACACTTGGTGGAATAGTATCTTTTGGACCTCCTGATGGTGGTTGAATATTTGCACAACTAATTAAAATTACACTTAAAATAATTGATAAAAAATAATATTTAATTTTTCTCATACGCTTTTTTTTTATAATTTTAAATTTATATTTTTTATAAAAATTAAAAGAAGTAAATTTATATAAAATATTAATAAGATAAATGAAAATAATTTCAAAAATACAATCTTTTTACAAAAACACACAATGTTTTGAAGATTTTAAGTCAGAAAAAGGAAAATTCTTTAAATTTTATAAAAAAATTAGTGTAGCACATAAAAGTATTGCAAAATTTATTGAAAAGATTGATAGTCATAATATATTTATGCTTTCTTCTGGAATTGCATTTAATATATTTTTATATTTTATACCATTAATATTAATTGCAATTTACTTAGCTGTAAGTTTTATTAATTTTTCACAAGTTGATTCAACAATTGAGAATTTGATGATTGAGTTTTTGCCTGATACGGAAAATACTCATATTATGATTTACGAAGTATTAAATGAAATTTCAGCAATTCGGCAAGGCAGTAACACAACTGGAATTATTGGCTTTATATCCCTTTTGTGGCTGTCTTCTTTGTTTATTTCTGCTTTAAGAAGTGGATTAGATAGAGTTTTTGAAATTAAGGGCAGGAAAGCTTTTATTTTCTACAAATTAAAGGATATAATGCTAACATTATCTTTTCCTATTTTAATTATCTTGTACTCTATTGCAATTCCATTGCTCACATATTTGTTAGACTTCTTTTCTGGCATAATATCGTTAGAACAGAAAAAATCATTAATTGAATTAGCTTTTAATATTTTTTCTTTTCTTTTTACATTTCTCCTATTCTTTTTAATTTATAGGTTTATTCCCTCAGAACGACAAAGTTCAAGAACATCTTTGAAAGCAGCACTTTTCGGGGGGTTATTTATTTTAATTGCAAGGTGGATTTTCAGTTGGTATTTAGAAACAATAAGTAATTATGGTGCATTTTATGGAACTTATGCTGCAATCATTTCTGTTGCAATCTGGGTCTATTACTTTGCTTTTATTTTACTTTTTTCGGCAGAATTATCTTTGCTATTTGGGAAAAATCAAATTAAAAAATTAAAAAAATTAACCGACTAATTAATTTACTAGTAACTACATAAAATATTAGTTTTAAATATTTGATTTATAATAATTTATTAAATTTAAATTTTCAAATTTCACTTTTTAAAATAGAATTTTCTATTAAATTTCTAATATAAAAAGTGTAGTGAAAAACTTCAAAAAATTCTTCACTACACTTAATATAAATAAATTAAGATTTATTTATAAGAAAATTTAATTTAGTCCGCGTTTTTTAAGCAAAGGCTCAATACTTGGTTCTTTTCCTCTAAATTTAACATATAAATTCATTGGGTCATCGGTGTTGCCTCGTTCAAGTAAATTTTTGCGGAAAGAATTTGCCGTCTTTTGGTCAAACAAACCATTTTCTTTAAAAGCTTCAAAGGCATCAGTGTCTAAAACAGCTGCCCAAATATAGCTATAATAGCCTGAATCGTATCCACCACTAAAGCTATGAAGGAAATAAGTGCTTTTATATCTGGAAATTATTTCAGGAATCAAACCTAAAGCACTCATTTTTTCATTTTCAAATTTATCTACATCTTCTGTTAAAGGAGATTCTATTGTGTGATAATACATATCTAAATATGATGCCGCAAGATATTCAACAGTTGCAAAACCTTGGTCAAATTTAGAACTATTAACAATTTTATCTACTAATACTTTTGGCATAATTTCACCAGTCTTATAATTTTTGGCATATAATTTCAAAACTTCCGGTTCCAATGCCCAATTTTCCATAATTTGAGACGGAAGTTCAACAAAATCTCTTGATACATTTGTTCCACTCAAAGAAATATAATTGCAATTTGAAAATAGTCCATGTAAACCGTGTCCAAACTCGTGGAACATTGTTTCAACTTCGTCTAAATTTAATAATGAAGGCTGTCCTTCGGTAGGTTTTGAAAAATTAAATACAAGACTAATAACTGGTATAACTTTTTTACCATTTTTGTAATATTGTTCACGATAATTAGTCATCCACGCACCACTACGTTTGCTCTCACGTGGAAAGAAATCCATATAAAGGACTCCCAGATGAGTACCATTAGCATCAAAAACTTCATATCCTTTAACATCTTTATGGTATAATGGTAAGTCATTATCTTCTTTGATAGTGATGCCATACAAACGATGTGCAACTTCAAAAAGACCTTGACGTACATTTTCTAATTTAAAATAAGGTCTCAATTCTTCCTCACTTAAATTGTACTTTGCTAAACGAACTTTTTCAGCATAATACCGCCAATCCCAAGGTTGTAATTTGAAATTTCCACCTTCTTTATTTATCATATCTTGGTATTCTGCTGCTTCTTTTTTTGCCATTGCAATTGCAGGTTTCCAAAGTTTATCAAGTAATTCAAATACTTTTTTAGGAGTTTTCGCCATATTGTCAGCAAGCACATAATCAGAATGTGTTTTATAACCAAGCAATTTTGCTCTTTCTAATCGCAAATTAACAATCTCTTTTATTACAGATTTATTATCAAATTCATTGTTGTTATCACCACGTTTTGAATAAGCTTTCCAAATTTTTTCTCTTAAATCTCTACGAGAAGAATACTGTAAAAATGGCATTACCGAAGGATTTTGAAGAGTAAACACCCATTTCCCCAAAAGATTATGTGCTTTTGCTTCTGCTGCTGCTCCATCAATTAAAGATTGTGGAAGTCCAGATAATTCTTCTTTTTTATCTAATACCATTAAAAAACTATTTGTCTCTTTCAATACATTTTGGTTAAATTTAATTGTTGCAAGAGAAAGCTTACTGTTTATTGCTCTTAATTTTTCTTGGTCTTTATCATTTAAATTTGCTCCATTTCGTGCAAAATCATCGTAATCTTTTTCTACCAAACGAAGTTGTTCAGGCGCTAAATTTAAACTTCGACGTTTTTCATATACTGCTTTAATTCTTTGGAACAAACCTTTATTTAAAGCAATGTTATCAGAATGTTCAGAAAGAATTGGTGCCACATCTGTTATAACTTTTTGTAATTCGTCATTCGTTATTACACCATCAAGGTTGTAAAGTATCGTTGTAATTCTATTTAATAATATCCCGCTTTTGTCAAGTGCATCAATTGTGTTTTCAAATGTTGGCGCTTGTTTATTGGACACAATATCATTAATTTCTTTATCATTAATTTTTATTGCTTCTTTAATAGCAGGAATAAAATCCGTTGATTTGATTTTGTCAAAAGGTGGAACTCCATAAGGTGTCTTGAATTCCTCCAACAAAGGGTTCGAAAATAGTGTACTTTGCATAGCCAAACCGACAATAATTAATATTAATCTTTTCATTTTTGTTTTTATTATTTTTATTAATTAAAAAATGCAAATTACTAATTTTTACTAAAAATCTCAATAGATTAATTATTATTATCAATATACTTCAAATTTCCAACTTTACTATTTTGCACTTTTTACTAATTTAATTCATCAAAAAATTTTTTCTTAAGTAAAAAAATTATAATTTTGTCTTTTATCTTTTTCTCATTTTAATGTTTTAATTGAATGAATACAACTTTTATTTTGAAATTTTTAATGTTACTTACATTTTTTACAACAATTTCTTGTAATAGCAAAGACAAAAGCTATTTGGAACAAAAAGAGCAACAAACTGCAAAACCAAATAAAACAAAATCTACTCATTCAGGAAAGATTCTTGTCCCAAAAATTTTGAAAATATATCCTCACGACAGCGAGGCATATACACAAGGACTTTTCTATGACAATGGATATTTATATGAAAGTACAGGTCTTTATGGACAAAGTTCTTTGCGAAAAGTTGATATTTTAACTGGGAATGTACTGCAAAGAAAAAATATCTTGCCAACTTATTTTGCAGAAGGTATAACAAAATTTGGGAATAAAATTTATCAATTAACTTGGGAAAATAAAAAAGGCTTCATATACGATTTTAATTCATTTGAAAAAACAGGTGAATTTACATACCCAACAGAAGGTTGGGGAATCACAACTGATAATAAAAACTTAATTATAAGCGATGGTTCTAACTTTTTAACTTTTTATAATCCTACCTCTTTTGAAATTGAAAATACTATTTCTGTTCAAGAAGGAATGCAATCTGTAATGAATTTAAATGAATTAGAATATGTTGACGGAAAAATCTATGCAAATGTGTATATGACTGATAATATTGTTGTAATAAATCCCGTTTCTGGAAATGTTGAAAGTAAAATTGACGTCAGTTCATTAAGAATGCAATTAGATAACCCAAATATTGCAGAAGTTGCAAACGGTATTGCCTATAATCCTGAAACAAAAACATTTTATTTGACAGGAAAATACTGGTCAAATTTATTTGAAGTTACTTTTGAAGAAAGATAATTATTCTAATTCCCAATAAAAAGCGGCGATTTTTTAATATCACCAAAAATAAAAATAGGAACTTCCTGATAATCAGGATGGCTTGTTAAAATCTCAATTTTCCCTTTCAAAATACCTGCTTCACTTGGAGTAATTGATATTTCTAATGGAAAAGATTCTCCTTTCTTTAAAACTTGGTTATCGTGTATCAAAAATTTCAAATTAGAAGGAGAATATGAGCCAATTTTTATTGTTACATCTCGGTCTGACACATTTTGGATATTAACAATTTGTTTACCTGTTTCACCTACTTTTAAATCCGTAAACGATATAAATGAGCTTGGTGATACAAAAATATCTCGTCTTATATTTGCTTTCAGATGTAGATCTACTATACTTGCTTTTGGGTCATTTGAATATACTCTTATTACTTTTTCAATGTCGCCCGTATAGTTAATAATTGACAAAGTTATTATCATACTGGTTTTTTCGCCTGGGGCTAATATGCTTTTTCTTAATGGTGCAGTTGTACATCCACAAGTAGGTTGAACGTTATTAATGATTAGTGTATCTGTACCTGTATTTTGCAATATTATTTCGGTATTTAGTGGATGGTCTTTTGGTTTGACAATTCCCCAGTCAATTGTTGTACCACATGGAAAATAAAGTGTTGGTTCTGCCATTAATTCAAACTTTATCAAACCTAAAAATATAATTATAATTATATATATTATTCTTTTCTGTGCAAACATTAATTCACCTTTCAAAGTAGATTGTATAATAACTTATAACAGAAATTAATACGTTTTAACTTGATATTTATTTAAGATTAGGTCAATAAATTACCAAACGAGTATTCATTTAATTCTCTTTGTCTTTTACCTATCTTACATTTGCTTTTTGATTAAAATTCAAAATAAATAAGATTTTTGCATTTAAAACTTGTAAATCATTTATTTTTTTATAAAAAATATTTTAAGAAATTAAGATTTTTTGAAATTTTATTATTATTTTAGTTCTTTTAAAATCTAAAAAATAAAAATTGAAAATTTTTTTTCATATTATGTTACTTGTAACAATAGTTTTTGCAATAGATTCTTGTCAAACAACAAAGACAAATTTGACTGAATTAAATTGTCCAAAACCAAAGCCAGTATGCTTACCAACCAAATATACAGGAATTCCTCGGGATACATCTGCTTTATTAGGTAAAATTCAAGGGTGGTATTATAAAATTGAACCTGTAAGCCAAGTTAATTCAACGGGAGATGAATGGGCAATTTCATTTAATAACAATACTCCTTATTTAACAATTAGCGACGGAAACAAAAACTCAGTTCTAATTTGCAAATATCTGAATTATAATAAAATTATACCACAAAAGACTATGGAATTACCTGATAACGGAAGTTATGGATTTCCTACTTTTTTTCAAAATACAATGCTATTTGCATTTGCAAAGGATTATTCTATTGACAAACACAATGAATTTACAGATGCAAGTGGTAGAGTTTTAGCCCCAATTAGTGAATCTATTGGACAATCAAGATTAATTTATTCTACTGAAAAAAAACAAAATTTAAATCAAATTGAAATTAATGGAATAAAAAGTACAGATTGGTATTCCCAGCCGTGTTTTAGTAATGATGGTAAAATAATCTTTTTTGCAAGCGACCGCATCAGTGGTTATGGTGGTACCGATATTTGGATGGCTTATTATAATAATGGGAACATTTCAGAACCAATAAATTGTGGAAATGTTGTAAATACAGGGTGCGACGAAATTACTCCTTCTTTAAGTCCTGATGGTAAATACCTGTATTTTTCTTCAAATGGAGGCGAAACAATTGGTGGATACGATATTTTCCGTGTTCAAGTAAGTAATTTGTTATTTCAAGAACATTTTATAAACAAAGAAGAACTTGAACAACAAGAAATTTTCAAAAATAGAGAAAATTTACGTGCTCCAATAAACACTCAATATAATGAAATTTCACCGTATTGTTTAGGAAAATGCGACTCAATTTTTTACTATTCATCAAACCAAATTCAACAAACTGACCCTGTACATAATCTTGGCAATTTTGATATTTTCGTCAGGTATAAAGTCTTTGTTACAGACACCTCACATAAAAAATCAATCACTGAACCTGATTTAACAATAGAGAACAAAGAAGATTTATCTTTACCATTACCACAAAAAGACTGGTTCTATAAATTAGAAGGCAAAGTTTTTTCATACTCTACCAAGAAACCTCTTGCTGGTGCTGAAATTATAGCACAAGAAACTTCAAGTAACACCAAAAATACTACAGTTTCCGATTTGCAAGGCAATTACTCTTTGCCAATGATAAAAAATGAAGAATATTTGGTAACAGCTCAAACGGGCGAACTTTTTCCACAAAATGTAAAAATCTTTGTTGGCAATACCGATACAATCAAAACATATCAGCAAAATTTTTATTTAACAGAAATTTATACTTTAAGAGTTAATTTCCCAACAGATATTTACAATAATCCATATCGTTTTGTTCTTGATAGCAACGGGAAGGAAACAAATGTAACGTGGGAAGAAGATTTAACAGCACTTGCAAATAATATCATACTTGTAAAGGATAAAATCGTTAAAATCGTCTTAGTAGGTCATACTGATGATGTTGCAAGCGTTGAATATAATCAAAAGCTTGGTGAACGTAGAGTAAACTTCATAATAGACCAATTGGTTAAGCGAGGTGTACCAAGAGATATACTTGAAGGGCGTTCTGCTGGTAAATTAGAACCACTTACTCAACGTGAAGATGAACCGCTTGACCTTTATAGAAAGCGCTTACGACGTGTTGTTCTAGAAAAAATACAGAAATAATAATGAAGATGACACCACTCAAATTTTTAATGACTTTAATCATCGCTTTTTTTGTCGTTTCTTTAATTACATTTGTCTATGTAAAAAGCGTAATAAGTGAAGGAATGCCTTCTATCTCCCAGTTAGAAAATCCAAAATTGAATTTAGCTACTCAAATATATTCCTCTGATGGAGTATTGATTGATAATTTTTACATTGAAAGAAGAGTTGATTTGCCTTATGATAGTATTCCTAAATATTTTATTAAAGCTTTAATTTCAACCGAAGACAAGAACTTTTACAAACATTGGGGCGTCCATGTCGGAAGAATTTTTCAAGCAGCAATAAAGAATTTATTCGCAGGTTATGCAAAAGAAGGTGCATCAACAATTACTATGCAACTTGCAAGAAATCTATACTTAACCAAAGAAACTTCTCTTTCAAGAAAAATACGGGAAGCTTTTACAGCAATTCAAATTGAACGAAATTATACAAAAGAGCAAATTTTACAGTTATACTCAAATACAGTTTATTTTGGACGTGGTGCTTATGGAATCGGAGTTGCATCACAAGTTTTTTTTGGAAAAAATCCATTGGAACTTACTCTTTCGGAATGTGCTTCATTAGTTGCTTTACTTAAATCACCAACTGGATATGACCCATTTGTCAATCCAGAAAAGGCTACCCAAAGAAGAGATTTAATCTTAACTATGATGCTTGACCAAAATGCTATAACTCCATCTGAATATTTGGCTGCCGAAAAAGAACCATTAATTTCACTTGATAAAAATCAAATGGCGAGACTCGCAAAAGCACGAAAATCTATTGCTCCACATTTTGTTGAGATGATTAGACAAGAACTCAATGATGATGAACGTTTAGCAAATTACGATTTATATAGAGATGGACTAAATATAACAACAACATTAAATTATAGAATTCAGCAATATGCAAATGAAGTAGTTGAAGAGCACTTTAAAGACTTGCAAGCAATGTTTGATAAAAATTGGTCTTGGAGCAAAAATAACAAGATTTTACAAAATATTATAGATAAAGCAATTAAAACAAATCCTTCTTATAGGTCTGCTAAAAATAATGAAAAAGATGCTATTTATAATAAATTGAAAAATTCAAAGAACTTTATAGATTCAGTTAAAAATGCGGCAACCACCATACAATTAGGTTTAGTAATGATAGACCCGAAAACTGGCGATATAGTGGCTATGATAGGAGCATCTCCAAAATTTGTAAGGGAAAATCCATCAGCCAAGTATTCATTAAACCACGTAACTCAAATCCGTCGTCAACCTGGCTCATCATTTAAACCTTTTGTATACACAGCCTCTTTAATGCACGGATTAACTCCATTGAGTATGATTGAATGCGGTCCATATTCATATACTTTACCGTCAGGAGAAGTTTGGTCTCCTGCTGGGTTTGGTTCTTGTTCGCCCGGTGAATCTCGTTCCCTTTATTCAGCATTAAGTTCTTCAATTAACACAGTAGCGGCAAGATTGATTACCCAAGTTACCAATCCTGATGAAGTTATTTCCATCGCAAAAAAGATGGGCATTAAATCTCCTTTGGTGGCATATCCTGCTTTGGCATTAGGAGCTGGTGGTGATGTTTCACCATTAGAAATGACTTCGGCATTTGGCACTTTCCCTACTCGTGGTATTAGTACTCAAACGAGATTTTTGCGTGATGTTACAGACCATTATGGTAATACAATTATTCAAACAGACCGTCGCCCAATTCAAACAACAGGCATTATTTCAGATACGATTGCTCAAGAAATGATTTATATGATGAAAGGTGTTATTGATAATGGAACGGCATCAATAATTAAGCAATATTTTACTGGCGTGGAAGCAGCTGGGAAAACTGGTACAACTAACGATGCTGCTGATGCTTGGTTTATCGGTTATACTCCTGAGCTCGTGTGCGGTATTTGGGTAGGTTTCGATGATAAACGTATAACTTTTGATTTTTTAGGTAGTTATGGGTATGGTGGTCGTGTAGCTGCACCTATTTGGGGAAAATTAATGGCAAAAATTTATGCTGACCCCTTATTACCTTATAAACAACGTTCATTTGGATTAAACTTAAATTTTACTCCTTCAGACACTAATCAACCTGCAATTGATAATACTAAACAAATTCCACCGAACAAGCCAACAGAGCCAAATCCAAAGAAAGAACATCCAACAAGTGCTTTACCACCATTGCCTAAAAAAAATAAAAATTTCAGCAATTAATTTTATTTTTATATTCTGATTAATTGGAGATAATGTTATGAATGTTGTTTTAGTTGGTGGAACAGGAGCAATTGGTCAAGTTATTGCAAAATATCTTGACGCTAAAAATTTTCAATATATCAATTTTACAAGAAATGCTGAGAATTCTTATAGAATTTTACCAAATGCTTTATCCCATATAATTTTTAAAGAAAATAACCGGAAAGAACTTCTTAATGCAATTGAACAATCTGATGCTATAATTAATTTAGCCGGGGCTTCTATTGCTGGTGCTCGTTGGACGGACAAATATAAACAGCAAATTTACGAATCAAGAATTAATTCCACAAATTTTATTGCTTCTTTAATTAACGAATTTCCTACAACAAAAGAAATTACTTTTGTTTCTACTTCTGCAATTGGCATTTATGGCAATAGAGGCGACGAATTGCTATCTGAAACTTCTTCTTTGGGAAATGATTTTCTTGCAAATCTTTGTAAAGATTGGGAAAGGGCTTCAAATAATGTCCATTCAAACGTTAGAGTAATTAATCCTCGTGTTGGTGTTGTTCTAGATAATAAAACAGGTGCTTTGCCAAAGCTTGTTTTACCTTATAAATTTTTTATCGGTGGTGCAATCGGCAGTGGAAAACAATGGTACTCTTGGATTCATATTGATGATTTGGCAAAACTTTATGTGAATTTTTTGGAAAACACATTTTTCGCTGGAACTTATAATGCTGTCGCTCCTAATCCTACAAATATGCTTGAATTTGCAAAAAGAATCGGTTCTGCATTACATCGCCCTTCTTTTTTCAAAGTACCTGAATTTATTTTAAATGCTATGCTTGGAGAAAAATCTGCTATTGTCCTTGCCTCACAAAGAGTTTCTTCTGAAAAATTACAAAAAAACAAATTTAAATTTGGTTTCAACCTTTTAGATGAAGCGCTTAATAATTTGCTTTGCTAAATACAATATTTCAATTTAAAAAATTACTTTAAGGAAGATTCACTAAAAATTAAATAAAAATCATCACCAACTTTACCGATACCTTTCAAATATTCTTGAAATTGGGAATCTTTACTCGGAAAATCAATGTTTTCATTTGTAATTTCAATAATTCTATCAATTTTATCAACAACAAATCCGTACTGTTTATTATCATTATCCATAAAGATAATCGCTGTTTCACGCTGTTCCTCTCTGATTGTTTGATATAAATTCTCAAATAAAGTAATCAATTCTTTTAATTCAGCATCACGAGCCGAATTTATGATTTTTAATGCCGCAGCTTGACCTTCCTCTTTCATCGTATCCAAAGATCTATTTGCAATTTGATGTATTTTTTTATGAGGTTCTTCAAATTTTTTGAGATGAGAAAAAATACCAAAAGCATCTGAACGATAGGAATAATACCAACGCCCAAAATTGCATTTTGTAGGGTCTTTTTGCAATCGGAAGTCTCTATTTTCACGAACAGAAGA
Organism: Bacteroidota bacterium; assembly: GCA_021780815.1. Taxonomy (GTDB): domain Bacteria; phylum Bacteroidota; class Ignavibacteria; order Kapaibacteriales; family UBA2268; genus GWF2-33-9. The sequence goes on from JAJXYC010000005.1 coordinate 195,256, forward strand.
TTCTAATTCATTTAACCAATCGATATGCTCTTTTTCTCTTAAATGCAACATCTCAATTAGTTCTTCATTTTCAGATTCTAATAATTTATAACCTAATCTTTTCCTTAAAGAAATTAAAGGTAAAATATCGTTCCTTAATTTAGTCATACCTAAATAGTAATCAGGAAGATTAGGTGCTTTATTAATTTTTGGCTTTGTAATTATTTCTTTAATGTTTTTGATAGAAAATGCAAATTTTTCACTACCAATATTGAAGATTAGAAATTGTTTTTCTAATTCTTCATTAAAGTCATCTTGTTCAATAATTTCAACTTCTTCTTTCATTTTACCCTTTATACTTTTTATAAAATTAAAAAAAAATATTAAAATAACATCAAAAAAATTAAAAAATTTTGTAAATTAAATTTTAAAAAAAATTAAAAATGAAATTAACATTAAACAAAGAGCAATTAGAATTATTGAACGACTTTTTGGGCTGTAATGCCGAAGTTTATGAAACATCGTATATCTGGACTATTGTAAATCAAGATTCAGGGGATTTTTTGATATTAACCATTTATTCAAAAGATGAAAATGAAGCAACAAAATCCCAAAATATAATAAATGTACAAACACATCAAGGATACTTCGAATTGCATAACGGTACTGATTATTTTATGTTTCAACCTGATGAAATATTTTTTTGGAACATAGAGAACAAAAAAATATCTTGCATTGTAATTGGCAAAAGTGCTACTTGTTCATTGTTTTCAAATATTGATGAAAATATTTTTGATATTGAACCAGAAAATTTACCATCGAGTCAGCTGCTTGCGGCATTGCAGTTATCTTTAATTAACAGCTTTGATTAACTAAATAGAGAATACTCTTGAAAAATCAAATTAATATATTTAACACAACAGAAATTAAACCAATTCCAAGAAAAAAAATTTTGACAATTGCTAATTTTATTCTGGAAGATTATAACGTAAGTTCTGCTACAATCAACATTGTTTTGCAAACTAATGAAGAAATAACAAAAATTAATAAAGAATTTCTAAATCATAATTACGAGACAGATGTAATTAGTTTCAATATTGAAGAAGAACCTTTTGAAGGAGAGTTGTATATTAGTTTAGAAAAAACAATAGAGCAGGCAAAAGAGTTCAACCAATCAATAAACGATGAATTACTACGTCTTGTAGCACATGGTCTTTTACATTTAATGGGACTTGATGATAAAAACGATGAGCAAAAAAAAAAAATTCATAAATTAGAAGATTATTATATTTTTAAAACAAAAAAAAATGATGATAACGAAAAATTCTTCCGATAGAACTGTCGATATTTTATTAGAGATTGCTCCGGAAATATTGAAAAAAATTAGTTTAACAAAAGTTAACACTAAACGATTAGAACAACTTGGCTATTCAAAAACAGAAATATCTTATGCTTTAACTTTGCTTTTAGATAAAAATCCAAATGCTTTTAAAAAGAAAAATAAAACTTCCGATAGTTTTATTAGAATATTGAATAAAGATGAAAAACAACTCTTTTCCAAAGAAGCATTTAAAGACATTATTGTTTTGCAAGCCATTGGAGTTTTAAAACAAGAAGATTTTGATGAACTTGTTGATAGAATATTGTTATATTATAGTTCAAGTATCAATCAATCAGATTTAAGAAAAATTGTCGCTAATATGTTGAGTGGAGAAGAAAGTTTTGATATTGATACTGGTCTCCGCCTATCACTTAAACGAGATGAGCAAATTCATTAATTTTAAATTGGGTCCCGTAGCTCAGTTGGATAGAGCACAAGTTTCCTAAACTTGGGGTCACAGGTTCAAATCCTGTCGGGATCACAAATACACTTTACACCACTTTATGAAATATAGATATTATTACTGAACCTGAATTTATAGATGTTTCTAATACAAAATTATTTTGCTTAAAATCTTGATGAGTATCAAGATATATTGTATTACCTAAATAATTCATTTTTAGCTGTGCTGCTTGTCTGGTTTGAGTATAAATTATATTCAAGTTTGCAATCAGAATAATAAATAATAAAAAAATAAATGATTTCATTATTATTGCTCCTT
>JAJXYC010000017.1 GCA_021780815.1 Bacteroidota bacterium
AGTTTTTTTATTTTTGCCCACTTTATTAATATATAAATAAAAAAAAAGACTAATTGTTACAAAAATGATATTTTTTGTGAAATTTTTTCTTTCAGATGCGGCACATCTTTTTAATTTATTTAGATTCTTTGCTTTGTTTAGAATATCTATTTATTTTTTGTCATTTTGAACAAATCGAAGAAACAATAAAGAATCTAAAGATATTCATCGCTATGTTCAAAATGGTAAAAAAGCGGAATGATAGGAGGAAAAGCGTTCATTTTCGAATTATCAGAAGATAAGGGAAAAAACATAAACTGCATAAATATACAACCATAATGTATATTTATAAATTATTATAATGATAATCTTCAAAATATTATTAATTTTGTATTTATTAATTGTATAAATATACAAAATGAGAAAACACAGACTTAAAATAATCCAAAAAGTTCTTATTGATAATTACATAAAAAGCCAAGAAGAAATTCTCTTGAAATTAAAAGAAGAAAGTATCACAATAACTCAAGCTACATTATCAAGAGATTTGAAATATTTAAAAGTACTTAAAATATTAGTGCCGAATGTTGGGTACATTTATGCTCTACCAAATGATATTAAAAGATTGGACTCGCAGTCAAAATCTTTTGTTAATATTGAAGGAGTATTATCAATTAATTTCAGCCAAAATATTGCTGTTGTCCACACTTTACCGGGTTATGCCACTCAGATTTGTGTAAACATTGATAATGCGGAAATCCCTGAAATTATAGGAACGGTAGCAGGAGACGATACAATTTTAGCGGTGATTAGAGAAGATATTTCTCAAGAACAATTTAAAAACATATTTTTAGAACACTTTCCAATACTTAAGGATAGAATATGAAATTATCTATATTAGGAACAACAGGTTACACAGGAACATTGCTACTAAAATTAGCAATTGCCCATCCAAATATAAAAAAAATTTATGCATTTTCTTCTTCAAGAAATGGGGAAAAAATAGGGATACAATCAGAAAAATTAATTTCATCAACGTTCCTTTCATATGACAAATTAAATGAAATTGAATTTGATATCATTATTTCAGCGTTACCGCATCTTACATCTTCACTGTATTATTCAGATTATATTGGAAAAAAAATAATTATAGATTTGGCGGCAGATTTGAGGATAGAAAATAAAGAATTGTTTTTTCAATCTTATGGTAAATTACCAGATATAGCACATTATTTTGGCAGAGCAACTTATGGTTTAAGTGAAATCAATTACAATCAAATAGCAAATTCTGACTTAATCGCCAATCCCGGTTGCTATCCGACCGTTAGTTTATTAGCAATTTTACCAATTGTAAAAGAAATTAAAGACGTTAGGAATATTTTTATTAATTCATTTTCTGGTGTTTCCGGTGCAGGTAAAAAAGCAAAAACTGATTTGCTATATTGTGAAAGAAATGAAAACATAAATGTATATAATCCAATAAGTAAGCATCGGCATTATAATGAAATAAAAGAAAAAATTGATGCTGAAATTAACAACATATCGCTAAGTTTTAATCCTTATTTGCTACCTGTAAATAGAGGAATTTATTCCAATAATACAATTTTGTTCAAAAGTAATATAAGTGAAAAAAATGTTTTTGAAATATTTACCCAGTATTATAAAGATAAATCTTTCGTAAAAATTGTACCGATAGAAGAAATGCAAATGAAAAATGTTGTTTATACTAATAATTGTTTATTATCTGTTATTATAGATAAGAATCAATTACAAATTTTTTCCGCAATAGATAATCTTTTAAAAGGTTCGGCAGGTCAAGCAATACAAAATTTAAATCTTCGCTGTGGTTTCCCTGAAACCACAGGTTTACCTCAAAGCAGTTTTGCATAAAAATATTTAATTATGAAATCAATACAAAAATCATTATTTAGGTCAATATTAAGATTGCCATTTTGTGATGAATTCCAAATTGCTACAGTTCGATTATTAGAAGAATTAGTTAACAACCATTGTTCGCTCTCCAAATATTGTACCTGATCATTTGTCGTGGAATAAGTATTATTGATTTCTTCCTTCATCTGTACTATCGAAAATTTAAATTTGTCACCATTGATTGTTTGTGAATAAATAATGTTATAACCAAACTGAAAAAGACAACAAATAAAAAATAATTGTAAATGTTTTTTTAATAAATTAAGACTCTTCATAATTTTACCTATTTATTTAATAAATAATTTGTTCCAATTATATTTTGATGTTGAGACTTGCAAAATATATGCACCTGATGGGTGGTTTGCAATATTTATTATTACATTTTGTTGATTGTTTGAATTGAACTCTTCCAATAAATTTCCCATATAATCATATAACTTTATTTTCGAAATATAATTTCCATTATCGATTAAATGAATTTCAATATCGTTTCCTTTTTGAGTAAAATCAATAAGGTTATTTCTTCCGTCTTCTTTTACGCTGGTTGGGTCATATTCAAAAAGCCAAGTATCACCAAAAACTTGATTGTGAAATGCTCCACCAAATATAATAGCTTTTCCTTTACTTATTTTGCTTGCTTGATGATAATATCTTGCCGGTGGTTTTATTTCAAGATTTAATTGTGTCCAGGTTGTATCCTTAAAATTAAAAATCCACGTGTCATTATCCCACTGAGTACCACTTGCTGCTGAAGTATCCATTGACCGGGTATCGCCTCCAAAAACCATGGTTATATCATCTTGAAGTTGCACCATTGTTGAAGAGTTTCTCTTTAAATTTTCAATTTTTGGATTGAGTAAGTACCAATTTCTCCTTGTTTCATCAAAAATATATGTTTGATATCTATCTTTCGAAAAAAAACTACTCATCCACCCCCCATAAAGTAATACTTCGTTTTCTTTTAATTCACACATCTGAAATGCTTCTCTTCCTCTCGGAAAATCATTCATTACACTATCCCATTCCATTTTATTCAAATCGAATATCCAAGTATCGTGACAATAACCATCTTCATATTTACTCCAATCATAAGGGCAACCTTCTCCTCCAAAAAGTAATATTTTTTTATTTCCTAAATATGCACTAATTGCTCTATCTCTATAATACGGTGATTTCGCTGGAAATAATTTTTCCCAATTCATTTTTTCTGCATCAAACATCCAAGTATAGTTTATGAAATTTTCACCATAAATAAATTCTCCTCCAAACAAAATTATTTTTCCGGTATCAATATAGGACATTGCTGCAAGTGACCTTGGGGGAAGTAAACTATCACAAAAGATTTGAGTCCAGTTATTTTTTTGAAGGTCAAATATCCATGTTTCATTTACTATTTCATTGTCTCCATTTTCATTTAATGTTTTGCCTCCAAACATCAAGACTTTACCGTCATATAATTGTGCCATCATCAATTGACCACGAGGTTCAGGGGAATTTTGCGGAAAAAGTTGTGTCCATTTTCCTGTTTGTGCAGTAGTATAAGAATTAGATAGAATCTCTAAAAAGAGAATTAAAAGAAATGTGTATATAGTCTTCATCATAAAGAACCTTATGAATAATTTTGAAATACTCTTTAATAATCGTTTTTGAATAAAATTGATAATTTCATTAAAAAAAACAACTTATTTGTAATTTTTATAATATCAATTAAACTTATAACAAATTAAATTCAATATTTTCACTGAAATCAATATTTTTTTTGTTTTTTGTAAAACTTTAGTTTCTCTAATTCAAATTTAATAAAAAAAAATTAAATAATGCAAATTTTATTGAAAAAAATCTGAAGAAATTCTGAGTTTTATCCACATTTATGAATTTGTTTTAATTTTTTAGTTTTGACAATCGAAAATATTTGTCAAATCCTCCCATTATGCTATAATAGAAATATCACAAACAATGGAGAAGTGATGAACAAGATCATAGGAGCCCTTTGGAAAAGGGAGAAAAATGGAATGGAGTATTTATTGGGTTGGTATGGAGTACTTGGATATTGGTATGGTCAATACAATCGCAAATTTAGCACAATCTTTTAATTGAGGGGAATATGAAACTGTGGGAAAAAGGCTATCAAATTAATAATGAAATTGAAAAATTTACAGTTGGAAACGATTATAAATTGGATATGTGTCTAATTAAATATGATATAGAGGCTTCGGTAGCTCACGCATTAATGCTAAAAGAAATTGGAATTTTTTCCGAACAAGAAGCAAATATCATAACATCTTCATTAAAAGAACTTTCCCAATTAATCAAGAAAAAGGAATTTAAAATACAACTTGGACAAGAAGATTCACATACTGCAATAGAAAATTATTTAGTTGAAAAATGCGGTAATATAGGGAAAAAAATTCATACAGGACGTTCAAGGAATGACCAAGTGCTGGTAGCTATGCGACTTTATGAGAAAAATGAACTTAATAAAATAAAAAAAATAATTTCTCAATTTGAGCAAATAATTGTAAAATTAATTGAGAAATATAAAGGGATTATTTTACCTGGATTTACTCATACTCGCAAAGCAATGCCTTTGCCAATTCATTCTTGGTTGGGAGCATTCCTAAATTCAATGAAAGATAATTTAATCTTACTTGATTCTGTAAATATGATTATAGATAACAATCCTTTAGGTAGTGCTGCAGGTTTTGGTGTCCCTGTGATTAAAATAAATAAAAAAACTACAACCGAATTACTCGGATTTTCAAAATATTATGAAACAGATTTATATTATCAAAATACAAGAGGAAAAATTGAAGGTATCTTTATCTCGGCACTAAATTCTATTATGTTCGATTTAAACAAGATTGCTACCGATATTATTTTTTATTCCACTGATGATTTTCGCCTAATTGAGATACCTGAAAATTTTTGCACCGGTAGCTCTATAATGCCACATAAAAAGAATCCTGATGCTCTGGAACTAATTCGTGCTAATTATCACGTTGTCCTTTCGGAAGAGTTCAAAATCAAATCTTTAATTGGAAACTTAATTTCGGGATATCATAGAGATTTTCAACTAACAAAATATTCAATTATTAAAGCAATTAAAACAACAAAAAGTAGTTTAAAAATTATGGCTTTACTCCTAAATAATTTAAATTTCAATAATAACAATATCAATAAATATTTGACCGAAGATTTGTATTCTGTAGAAAAAATCAATCAATTATTAATTCAAGGTATACCTTTTAGAGATGCCTACAAAGAAATCGGAAACTTTTATAAATAAATTAGGCTGATTAGAAAGAAAATATATATATCATTTACAAATCAACAGAAATATATATTGCAAAAATAAAGCCTCTACAAAGAAAAAGATTTACTTTTACTTTATAACTTTTACCGTTATTTGTGAATTCCCATATATTCTTTGCAATACTCCTTTTTTGTTTTTTGCCTCTAAAATAAATGTAGTTGTCTCGTTTAAAATTATTTCTTTCTCCCCTACCTTCGGCAAATTATCAAAGAGAACAGCATTATCAACATTTGTTTTGAGCATAATGTTCAAATCTGTATTGCTTTCTATATCCCAAGAAAGAATCACTTTGCCACCTTTTTTTACTTCCATTGGTGTTGCTTTCAATCCAGATACTTTAATTTCCATTGAACTACAAGACACCAAAACTAAAATCAACACAATGCTTAATAATATTTTTTTCATTATTACTCCATAAAAAAGCAAAATTAACAAATTTTATAAATCTACAAAATATTTTTTTGATATTATCCCAAATTTATTATTTATTAAATTATTGTTTATTTGATTATTTTTTGTAAATTATAGATTAAAATATGCATTTTTTTTGGGAAACAAAAAAGGAATTTAGATATGTCAAAAGTTAATATACAAAGTAATCATTCAAATAAAACAACATTATTTATAATCTTTTCAATTGTTTCTATATTAATCGTTATAAGTGCATTGGTTCTTTATAAGAACGAAAAAGATTCCTCATTGCAAAGAAACGAAGAAATATTAATAGCATTAAACAATATTAAGAGGAACAACTTACAAGAGTGGTTAAAAGAAAGAATTGCTGAAGCAGATTTTTTTTCAAAAAACGCAGATTTAATTGAAAATTCAACACAATTACTAATAAAGCAGAAAAATGCTAATAAAATTATAAATAGCATAAAAACTTTAGTAAGAAAAACTAAAGAAAATCATGGTTATGATAATATTATTATATGTAATAAAAATGCAAATATTATTTGGTCATATGATGATAATTCAAACAAAATTGATGATTATACTTCCAAATTAATTTTGCAATTACTTCAAAAACCAAAGATTACATTAAGCGATTTTTATTTTGATGAAATTTATAATGAAGTTCATATCAATATTATAGCACCAATTTATAATACAAATGGCGAATTGCAATCTTTTTTAATTTTCAAGCTTGATCCAGATGATTTTTTATATCCTTCTATTGAAAAAATGGATATTCCTACAAAAACTGGTGAAGTGGTGTTATTCAAAAAAAGTGACAACAATTTAATTGTATTAAATGAATTAAGACACAGAAAAAATACAGCCTTAAATTTAAAAATTTCATTATCCAAATCTGATGATTCTTCTGTCCAAGGTTATATGGACTTACAGAAGTTACATCTCGCCAAAGATTATAGAAATGTTCCTGTTCTAAGTATAGTTTCTAAATTAAATTTAGCGGATTGGTATCTTGAAACAAAAATAGATAAAGATGAAGTATTATCCGAACTTTATTATAGAGAAATCGTGATATTTATTTTAGCAGGCTTGCTCATTTTACTTTTGGTTATTATTTTGGTGTGGTATTATAATTATCAACAAAAAAAATCATATCAGCACCTTTTTAAACTTGAAAAAGAAAAAAGAGAAAAAGAGGAAGAATTCCGAGTTATACTATATAGTATAGGTGATGCAGTATTAATTACAGACAAAAATGGTATGGTTACCAAAATGAATTCAGTAGCCGAACAACTTACAGGCTGGTATGAAAGAGAAGCACAAGGAAAATCATTATCTCAAATATTTAACATAATTAATGAGCAAACTCGTGAACAGGTTGAAAATCCAGTTCAAAAGGTATTAGAAAAAGGAATAGTTGTGGGTCTTGCAAACCATACAATTTTAATTTCAAAAGATGGGAAAGAACTCCCAATTGCCGATAGCGGTTCCCCTATTCATAATAATGAAGGAGAAATAATCGGAGTAGTTCTTATTTTTCGTGATAAAACCGAAGAATATCTTGCAGAACAAAAAATATTTAAAAGCGAAGCACGGTTAAATCGTGCAGAACTTGCTTCAAAATCTGGCAATTGGGAACTACACCTTGCCACAAAAACAATAATTGGCTCACTTGGTGCTCAAAAAATTTACGGAATAAATGGTGAAAACTTTGATTATGAATCAATGAGAAATTTCCCTTTACCTGAATATAGACAAATGATGGATGAAAAATTACAAAGATTAATAAATTTTGGTGAGCCTTATGATGTAGAATTCAAAATCAAAAATGCTGAAACAGGTGAAATTATAGATATACATTCAACAGCAACATATGATGCAGACAAACAAATACTTTTTGGGATAATTCAAGATATTACTGAAAAGAAAAAGATTGAAAGAAGAAAAAATCAATTGGCTGAAATTATTGAAAAAAGTTTAAATGAAATTTATATTTTTGATGCAGATACGCTTTTATTCGAAGATTTAAATTATGGTGCTTTAAAAAATTTGGGATATAAAATTGAAGAGATAAAAAATTTGACACCTGTTGATATAAAACCAGAATTCACTAATTCATCTTTCCGTGAAGCAATTAAACCATTGCTTGAAGGAAAAGAAAAAAAATTAGTTTTTGAAACTGTGCATCAAAGGAAAAATGGAACAACATATCCTGTTGAAGTAAACTTACAACTTTTTGAATTCGAAAGTAAGAAGGTATTTTTAGCTGTAATAATTGATATTACAGAAAGAAAGAAAGCCGAAGAAAAAATTAACCAAAGTGAGAAGTTTTTAGATTATTTGATAGATTCAATTCCAATACCAATATTTTTCAAAGATAAGGAAGGTCATTACTTTAGAGTGAATAAAGCATATTTAGAATTTTTAGGATTTACAAGGGAACAAGTTCTCGGCAAAACTATTTTTGACCTTTACGATAAAAGTTTAGCAGAAATTTATAATAAAAGAGATGCAGAATTATACACATCAAGGGAAATTCAAATTTATGAAGCAAAATTTATTAGCAATGACAAAAAAGAAAATGAAGTAGTTTTCCATAAAACTTTATTTTACGAAAGTAATGGAGATATAGGAGGAATAATTGGGGTTATTATTGATGTTACAGCAAGAAAAAGGACAGAAAAACAACTATTAGAAAACGAAAAGAACTTTCGCTTAATTTTTGAAAATTCGCCAATTGGCATTTATATTGCTGACACTTCTGGAAATATTTTAGATGGGAATAAATCTTTAATTGGAATATTAGGCTCACCTTCACTTGAAGCAACAAAACACATAAACGTCGTTACTTTTCCACCGCTAATTAAAAATGGATATTCTCAAAAATTTAAAGAATGTATTGATACAGGTTCTACTATTTTTATAGAAATGTCTTATACAACAAATTGGGGTAAAACAATTATATTGCAAAGTTTCATCGTACCTTTAAAAGATGAAAATGGAAAAGTAACAAAAGTTTATACATTGCTTGAAGATATTTCTGAACGTATAAAAATGACGCAAGAATTAATTTACGCAAAACAGAAAGCAGAGGAAAGTGATAGATTAAAATCTGCTTTTCTTGCAAATGTGAGCCATGAAATCCGCACCCCAATGAATGGAATACTTGGCTTTGCTCAGCTTTTAAAAGATGCAAATTTAAGCCAAATGGAGCAACGGGAATTTATTAGTATTATTGAAAAAAGTGGCATACGTATGCTGAATATCATTAATGATATCGTTGATATTTCAAAAATTGAATCTGGACAAATGAAAGTTACAATCGTGGAATTTAATATTAATGAGCAATTAAAATTTGTGTATAATTTCTTCAAGTTTGAAGTTGAACAAAAAGGTATGAGTATGCAATATAATTTAGGTCTATCGGATAAAGATGCTAATATCTCAACAGATAAAGAGAAATTTTATGCTATTATGATAAACTTAGTAAAAAATTCAATAAAATATAGTGAGAAAGGAACAATTACTATACGTTATGTTGCAAAAGAAGATACGCTTGAATTTGCAGTTTCTGATGAAGGAATTGGAATTGCCGCAGATAAATTAGACTTTATTTTTGACCGCTTTGTTCAGGCTGAAATGGAATTATCAAGACCTTATGAAGGTGCAGGCTTAGGCTTATCAATAACAAAATCTTATGTCGAAATGTTAGGTGGAAAAATATGGGTAACAAGTAAATTAGGGGAAGGTTCAACATTTTATTTTACTTTACCATTTAAGCAAGCAAAAAAAAATTATGAGCAGGTTCAACAAGAAACAACAGAAAAATCAAATAATAAAAATAAAATTAACAAAAATTTAAAAGTGTTAATTGTAGAAGACGATTTAACTTCTGAACAATTACTTACTATTGAGTTGAAAAATTTTGCAAAAGAAATCATCAAAGCAAAAACAGGAACAGAAGCAGTTGAAATTTGTCGAAATAATCCTGATATTGATGTTATCTTTATGGATATAAAATTACCTGAAATGAGCGGTTATGAGGCAACACGAAAAATACGAGAGTTTAATAAAAATGTTAAGATACTAGCACAAACTGCCTATGCATTAGAAGGAGATAGAGAAAATTCATTAAATTCAGGGTGCGATGAATATATTTCTAAACCAATTAATAGAAATAGTCTTGTTGAAATACTATTAAAATGGTTTAATTAATAATTTTTTCTCACTCTTTTATTACTTTTATTGCTTTTTTCTCGGTGCCGTAATTTATTGTAATGATGCACATTGATAAATTTAATTATTCAGTTTTTCAATACTTTTAATGTCCTTTTTGTTTAAAGAACTCTTCGATATAATTTTAATAAATTTATTTATATTGTCAGGAATTATTGGTACTTTCTTTGTAAAAATCCCTTTATCAAGTATAAACGCTGTTATTCCAAAAACTTCATCAAATTCTTTGTAATTATCATAATAGTTAATTTCTGTTATTAATGAGGGATAACCTAATTTTTCTGATATAATTAAATTTACTACTTTTAAATCTTTATTTTTAACGAATTTATCTAAATTGTTCTTTAATAAAGTAAAACAGCCATGACAAGAAGGTTCAGGAATTATTAATAGCACTTTGTATTGCGTTAAATCAATTTTATTTTGTGTTAATATTTTGTATATTTTTGAATAATTGCTTTCACTAAATAAATTATAATTGAAAGCAGTTAATAAAAAAATCATAAAAATAAAATAAAATTTATTCTTCATATTCTACGATATTTTAATTGTGAAAAGTTCGTAAAGCATTTTACCATTTCTCTGCTTATATTTATCATCGTATACGAGCAAAAGCCCTTCTTTAATTATAAATATATAAAAAGGATCGTATTTCCTACCTTCAAAAAATTGTTCTGAAATAAAGTTAAAGGAATTATCAAAAATCATTATAGACCAGTTTCTTGTAAAATTATCATTATAATTATTTAAGTTATCCTTTAATTGTTGTTCGTGATAAACAATTCTATAAAATAATTTTCTATATTTGTCATAAATTAGTTGTTGATAAGAGGGTTTATCAATCCAATATTTATATATATAATCACTTTCTGTTTTATCCCTTAATTTGTCAAACGTTTCTGGAGGAAATTTTCTAATAAACTTACTCTTATTTAAAATTATCTTTTTAACTTTATTTTCTGTCAATGAATATGCAAAAACATTTTCATTCATTGGAAAATTATAAATAATTTCATCATCATTTAGAAACGTATTTGTAAAAATATCACCGGTAATGCTCCAATTATGATGTATTGAATAATTATCAGGATATCGCATAAATAATTTAGTTACTTTTTTTGATTTTAAGTTATAGTCCATTGTAATATAATAGTTATAAATATAATCGCCACCTTTAAAACCAATAATAGTTAAAAATAATGAATTATTTTTAAAAACAATATCACACTGCCTTGAAATATATATAACATATCGCACAGAATCAATAAATAAAGGTACTTGCCAATTATCAATTAATTCATTTTTAGAATTTATCAAGTAAATAATTCCATTATGTCTATTTATAAGAAAGATAGAGTCATTATTAAGATAATAATAATTTTCCCAAAATAAATTTGATTTAATTTTTATTGTATCCGTTTTATTGTTTTTAATTGAATTTATAATAATTTGATTGAGATTAACTTGCGAATGAACTATTTTTGTATCGTATTCATCTTCAATTAGAAATATCCTGTCGGCACCAATATATTTTGGCGAATTAAATTCATAAATTTTAGCAGGGATAAAATTAACTGAGTTTATTTTTTTATTACAACTAAGTAATAATAATAGCAACAAGAGGCAACCAAAAGTTGCCCCTTTGTTGATATTTAATTTATGTTTAAATATCAATAACCGCATAATAAACTCCCGAATTTGATGGAACTCTTACGATTGTAACTTGGTGATTAATTAATGCATTATAGATATCTTCACGTAAAGGCAGGAAATTTTGTCCCTCACCATTTTGGTAATAATCAGCAATTGTTCCATTTGCTACGTGCAAATCATACTCTGCGAAACCTAAGTTGGGAGGTAACTTTTCTCCACAAACAACAACACAATTATTTGGAGGTGGTTGACACGGATGGTTTAAGTCACCATCCCAACTCTCATTTGGACAATCCAGCCAAAAAGGTCCTGTTGCTGTTAATTGAGGTGTTTCTTTTATATTTATTGGCTGCTCTTGATTTTTTCCACAACTAATTAATAAAGCGATATTAATAAAAAATATTATATATAAAAGTAATTTTTTCATTTGATTCCTTGTTATTAAATTAAAAAATTTTTTTCCCCGATTTTATTATGCAGCTCGGGAGCAACCGCTTGTGGTAACAACGCTATTGCAAATATGCTACAAAGCGAAACGGAACTACCACACCTCCCGCAATTACTTTGTAGCACCGTCGCAATGAATTTCCACTCGCAGTTGTAT
>JAJXYC010000004.1 GCA_021780815.1 Bacteroidota bacterium
TCAGGCTATAAAGCCAAAATAATTTCTACTATTGTAGATTCCGCCTCTGTAACTACTATAATTTATTAGGCTATAAAGCCAAAATAATTTCTACTATTGTAGATTTATTATTTTTATTGTTATTTAATTTGGCTATAAAGCCAAAATAATTTCTACTATTGTAGATTTGATTTTTTCTTCGTCATTCCATTCAGGCTATAAAGCCAAAATAATTTCTACTATTGTAGATAGCGCTGTGGCTAATGCTGGGAATCGCAAGGGCTATAAAGCCAAAATAATTTCTACTATTGTAGATTTGTTGAGGCACGTTGGCATATTAAGGGGGCTATAAAGCCGAAATAATTTCTACTATTGTAGATGCATCAATTACCCCCCCTGAAAAGCTAGGCTATAAAGCCGAAATAATTTCTACTATTGTAGATTGCCGTTGGGTCAATTTGTGTTTTCATGGCTATAAAGCCGAAATAATTTCTACTATTGTAGATTTGGCAGTTAATGTTTCTATGTTTACGGGGCTATAAAGCCGAAATAATTTCTACTATTGTAGATTTTCGTAATTTTGTATTGTCAAAATTGAGGCTATAAAGCCGAAAATAATTTCTACTATTGTAGATAATTATAATTAACAGACAAATTAATGATGCTATAAAGCCGAAATAATTTCTACTATTGTAGATGTTTGGATGGTTGAAGCCATCACGGTCAGGCTATAAAGCCGAAATAATTTCTACTATTGTAGATGTTATCGCACTGGCAATCCCCTCTAGGAGGCTATAAAGCCGAAATAATTTCTACTATTGTAGATTAATACCTGTTCTTCTTGCTGAATTGAAGGCTATAAAGCCGAAATAATTTCTACTATTGTAGATAAAAAAAGTGTCCAACAAAATTAAATTGTTGGACACTGAAAATTACTAAACAGAAGTGTTATTAACACAACATTGTTTTAGAAATGCAATTTATACGAAGTTAATGCTTTCATATATTGTGCACGTTCAAAAGCACTTGGATTAGGGATATTCTTTTGACAAGCAATTCCCACAACATCAGCAACATTATTGAACCCTTTTTCTTCCATAATTTGGACAAATTCACGCATCATAATAGTTAAGTAATCCAAGCCATTACGAGCAATAGAAGCAAAAATTTGAGTAGCATTTGCTCCCGCCAAAATCATTTTGAAAGCGTCTTGTCCAGTAATGATACCACCTGTTGCCGCCAAATTTGCTTTAATTTTATTTTTCAAGATAGCAATCCATCGCAATTCAATACGACTAATAGCGGAGTTGCTTAATTCAATTTTAGGTTCAACTTCATAAGTATTAATATTAATATCTGGTTGATAGAATCGATTAAATAATACAAATCCATCAGCACCGACCTCGTCAAATCTTTTTACCATATTAGCAAAGTTTGTAAAATAAGGGCTCAACTTAACAGCCACAGGAATATTAACAATAGACTTAACTTCCTGTAAAATTTTGAGATAAGCATCTTCAATATCACTTGCAGTTAAATTAAAATCAGCAGGTATATTATAAATATTAAGTTCGAGAGCATCAGCACCAGCTTCTTGCATATTTTTTGCATATTTAGTCCAACCACCAATAGTAGAACCATTTAAAGAAGCAATAACTGGAACTTTAATATTATTTTTAACTTTATGTATATGTTCCAAATATTCTTCAGGACCAAGTTTATATTCATCGTAATTAGGGAAATACGAAGTAGCTTCGGCAAAGCTTTCAGTCCCATGAGTAAGATGATAATCTAATTCAAATTGTTCATCAACTAATTGTTCTTCGAATAAAGAATGCAAAACAACAGCACCGATACCAAGTTCTTCTAACCTTTTTAAATTGTTAATATTCTCATCAATAGGTGATGCAGAAAGTATAAAAGGCGATTGTATTTTTAAGCCAAGATATTCAGTTTTTAAATTCATATATATTTCTCCTTGATTTATTTAATTAAATAAAAATTAAAAGTTTTCTCTTGCCGCAAGATAAGAGAAGTATTTATAACGTTCTTCGGTAACATCTTGTGCTTTTTTGTACAATTCTTTGTAAGCAGTAGGATTAATTTTACTTAACATTTTAAAACGAATTTCCATATCCATATATTGAGCAACTGGAATTTTAGGAGCTTTACTATCGAGGACAAAAGGATTTTTCTCGGCAGCAGCAAGAGTTGGATTATATCTATAGAGTATCCAAAGACCACTATCAACAAGTGCTTTTTGGTTTTTCAAAGGATTAGACATATCAATACCGTGAGCAATACAATGACTATAAGCAATAATAATAGAAGGGCCGTCATAAGCTTCAGCTTCAACAAAAGCTTTCAAAGTTTGTGCATCATTTGAACCAACAGCTACGGAAGCAACATAAACATTACCGTAACTCATAGCCATAAGCCCTAAATCTTTTTTACGAGTTTGTTTTCCACCAGCAGCAAATTTAGAAATTGAGCCAATTGGAGATGATTTAGACATTTGACCACCAGTATTTGAATAAACTTCTGTATCAAGGACTAAAATATTAACATTTTTTCCAGAAGCTAAAACGTGGTCTAATCCACCGTAGCCAATATCGTAAGCCCAACCATCACCACCAATAATCCAAACTGATTTTTTAACTAAATAGTCGGCTAAATCAATCATTCTTTTTGCATCAAGCGAAGATACTCCTTTAAGTTTTTCTTTTAATTTAACAACTCTATCTCTTTGTGCATCTATTTCTTCTTCATTGTTTTGTGTTGCATCTAAAATTTCATTAACCAAATCAACACCAATTTGATATTGTAATCGATTTAATAAATCTTTTGCAATTTCAGTTTGTTTATCAACGGCTAATCTCATACCTAACCCAAATTCAGCATTGTCTTCGAACAAAGAGTTGTTCCAAGCTGGACCACGTCCATTTTTATCTACCGCCCAAGGAGTAGTAGGTAAATTCCCACCATAAATTGAAGAACAACCTGTTGCATTTGCAACGAGTGTTCTATCGCCAAATAATTGAGAAACCAACTTAACATAAGGTGTTTCGCCACATCCAGCACAAGCACCAGAAAATTCAAATAAAGGTCTTTGAATTTGTTGTTGTCTAATATTTGTAATTTTAATTTGCTTTCTATCTTTATCAGGAACATTTAAGAAGAATTCCCAATTTTCATTTTCTTTTGCTCTTAATGGTGGTTGTGGTTGCATATCCAAAGCTTTGTGAGAAGGATTTTTCTTATCCACAACAGGGCATGCTTCAACGCATACTCCGCAACCAGTACAATCTTCCGGTGCAATTTGAATTGTATATTCTTCACCTTTGTATTCAATATCTCTTGTTGGAACATGCTTGAAAGTTTCAGGCACATTTACTAAAAATTCAGGTGAATATGATTTAATTCTAATTGAAGCATGGGGACAAACTAAAGTACATTTACCGCATTGAATACATAATTGTTCATCCCAAACAGGAATAGTTAAAGCAATATTTCTTTTTTCATATTGAGTAGTAGCAGTAGGCCAAGTTCCATCAACAGGAAAAACAGAAGTTGGTAAATCATCTCCATATAAGCCAAGAATAGCACCTTCAACTTTTGCAACAAATTCAGGAGTATTGGGTGCCATAGGAGGCAAAGTTTCCCAACTGGCAGTAACATTACTGGGTACTGGAACTTCAAACAAATTTGCAAGAGTACTATCAACAGCATCTAAATTCATTTGAACAATTTTATCGCCTTTTTTACCATAAGTTTTTATAATGGATTTTTTAATTTCTGCAATAGCTTGTTCCTTTGGCAAAACACCAGATATAGCAAAAAAGCAAGTTTGCATAACGGTATTAATACGACGACCCATTCCGCTCTTTTCTGCAACTGTTTGTGCATCAATTGCATATACTTTAATTTTTCTTTCGATGATTTGTTTTTGTTGAGACTTCGGCAAACTATTCCAAACTTCATTTACAGGAACTGGAGTATTTAATAAGAAAACACCCCCTTCAACTAAATTTTTCACAACATCATATTTTTCTAAAAATACTGTTTGATGGCATGCTACAAAGTTAGCGTGTGTAACTTGATATGGTGTTCTTAAAATTTCAGGACCAAATCTTAAGTGCGAAATAGTTATTGAACCTGATTTTTTTGAATCGTAAACAAAGTAACCTTGACAATAATTATCAGTGTTCTCACCGATAATTTTAATTGAGTTCTTGTTTGCACCAACTGTCCCATCTGAACCTAATCCCCAGAATAAAGCACGAACAACTTTTTCTGATTCTATATTGAATTTGGCATCATAATCCAAACTTGAATTTAAAATATCATCTTTAATACCAATAACAAAGTTAGATTTTGGTCGAGGTAATTTCAAATTATCAAAAACTCCTTTAATCATAGCAGGAGTAAATTCTTTTGAAGATAAACCATAACGACCGCCAACAACATAAGGTACTTTGTCAAATTTAGAAGTGCCATTTTGAACAGATTTAAAGATAGCATCAACTACATCTAAATAAAGTGGTTCACCAGTTGCACCTGGTTCTTTAGTTCTATCTAATACAGCGATTGCTTTAACAGACTTAGGCAATTCATTTAAGAAATGTTCTATGCTAAATGGTCTGTAAAGATGTACTTTCAATACGCCAACTTTTTCTCCGAAATTTTTAGTTAAATACTCAACAGTAGCGTGAGTTGCATCAGCACCAGAAGCCATAATTACAATAACGTATTCAGCATCAGGTGCACCAACATATTCAAAAAGTTTATATTGTCTGCCTGTTAATTTAGCAAATTTGTCCATTTCTTCTTGTACAATTTTGGGGCAAGCATTATAAAATGTATTGATTGTTTCTCTATTTTGGAAGAATACATCAGGGTTCTGTGCAGTTCCTCTCAAAACAGGGTGTTCTGGATTTAATGCTCTTTTTCTATGTTCCGATACCAAATCGTCATTAATCATTTCTTTAATAATTTCATCAGCAAGCACTTCAATTTTTTGAACTTCGTGTGATGTTCTAAATCCATCAAAGAAATGCAAAAAAGGAATTCTTGAACGTAAAGTAGAAGCCCAAGCTATAGTTTCCATATCCATAACTTCTTGTACACTACCGGCGGCGAGCATTGCAAAACCTGTTTGTCTTGCCGCATTAATATCACTATGGTCACCAAATATTGAAAGTGCATGTGTTGCAATTGTTCTTGCTGAAATATTAAAGACAGCAGGGGTCAATTCGCCGGCAATTTTATACATATTTGGAATTTTAAGTAATAATCCTTGTGATGCTGTAAATGTTGTTGTTAAAGCACCAGCTTGTAATGAACCATGGACAGCACCTGCCGCACCACCTTCACTTTGCATCTCATATACCGTCGGAACTGTTCCCCATAAATTCTTAATCCCTTTTGATGCCCATTCATCTGCATATTCGCCCATATTTGATGAAGGAGTTATTGGGTAAATTGCTATTACTTCGCTACAACGATAAGCCACATACGCCGCAGCTTCGTTTCCATCAACTGTTATATACTTTTTTTCTGCCATTTTAAAATACCTTTATTTGTATAATTAATGTTTTTACTTTGCTTTTTTATTTAATATTTATTAATTTTTGAATTTTCATACAAATCTTGCAAATTAATATCTTCAAAATTAAGAAATTTATAAGGATTAATGTATTGAAACAAACATTAATTATTTTTAATTTTTTGTGTGTCTTATAAGTTTAAATTTACTGAATTATCTCTTATTTTATTTTGATTAATGAATTGTAAAAAATGAAAACTTTGCACATAAAAAAAGGTTGCCTTTTAACAACAACCTCTTTTTATTAATTTAATCCGTTATTTGATTAATTATTTTTTGATAAATTTAAACACTGTTTGTTCTTGTCCATTAGATACTTTGAGAAAATATGTTCCAGCAGACAAATTACTTAAATCAACCGTTTGCTTTGAACTTAAATCCTCATTTTGTTGTGAATAAACATTTTTGCCATCGAGACTACTGATTTCAACGTTTAAAGGCATATCTTCTTGAGTTATAGCATAGAAATTCAAAATGTTTGCAATAGGATTAGGAAAAGCAATAATCGCAATATTTCCTTGCGGGCTTAATGCAACGTTGTCTTCATTAATTAAATCTTTATGGTTTGTAACAATAACAGCTAATTTTTTCGTAGCAGAACAACTATTCAAATCTGTTGCAGTTAAGAAATAATTATTCAATCCAAGAGGAGGAGTTACAACAACATTACTTAAAGTATTACCTTGATTATCCTTCCAAGTTCTTGTATAAGGTGGTGTTCCGCCAGAAATTGAAGTAACCTGATTATCTAAATTGATTGATTGACCTACGACAATAACTTTAAACAAAGGCATAATAATCAAAGGACCGTTGCTAATTGAAACTTTAACAGTTCCATATTTTTGAATACCTGATACATTATCTTTCACAGTTACTGAAAAAGCGGCAAAAGTATTTGGATTAAAATAAGTTGGATTACCTGTGTTTGCATTATGCAATAAATTAGATGGAGACCAAGTATATGTAAAATTACCTGAACCACCAGTAGCAGTAATTATATTACCCTCTTCATCTTTTGTTCCAATTTCAACATCATTCCCTTTGCAAGTAATTTTATCGCTCAAATTCAAAGTAAACATACTATTAATTGTAGTAAAGTCCCAAACATCAGACCATTCGCCTGCATTTGATGGATGCACTCCACGGACCTTCCAAAAATATTGTTTTTGTAGTGCTAATCCTGTTAAGTTATAATTAGTTGCAGTTATTCCAGTTTGATTTTTAACAATATTTGTAAAATTATTATCGGTAGCAACAAGCAAATTATAAGTTGTCGCATTTGTCGCAGATTGCCAAGTCAATGCTGTATTAGTTGGCATATTTACGGAATTATCTGCTGGTGAAGTTAAAACCACTTTTGTAGGAATTAAAACTTCAATTTGGAAATTCCAAGTAGCAGACCATGGACCAACACCTCCGGTATTTTCACCTAATACTCGCCAATAATAAGTGCCATTTGATAAATCACTTAATGGATTTGTTAATGTTGTTAAATCAGTCAAATTATACAAAATATTAGTAAAATTAGCATCAGTTGCAACTTGCAAACGATATTTATCTGCTCCTACAACTGAATTCCATTCTAAAGTTACATCTTTGGAATATATTTTAGAAGCACTTAATGGTAATTTTAAAGTAACTATCGCTGGAACTTGTTGAATTGTAGTAAAGTCCCAGACATCTGACCAAGGTCCATCGCCTGCAACATTTGTTCCACACACTCTCCAATAATATTTAGTATTATTTGTAAGTGAAGAATAAACAAATGTTGTTGTAGCTATTCCTGTCTTATTGTAAATCAAATTTGTAAAGTTGATGTCTGTAGCTATCTGCAATTTATATGTTGTGGAATTTGATTCACTTTGCCAAGTTACATTATCATTAATTGCAATATTTATTGAATTGCTTATAGGAGTGGACAATACAACTTTTGTTGGTAAATTGGAAATTGTAGTAAAGTTCCAAACATCTGACCAAGATCCATCACCATCAGCATTTGTTCCACATACTCTCCAATAATATTTAGTATTATTTGTAAGTGAAGAATAAGTAAATGTTGTTGTGGCTATTCCTGTTTCATTGTAAATCAAATTGGTAAAATTAGCATCTGTTGCTATCTGTAATTTATATGTTGTTGATTTAGGGTCGCTTTGCCAAGTTACATTGCCATTGATTGTAATATTTGTTGAATTGTTTGAAGGAGTTAATAATGCTATTTGATTTGGTAAATCAGGAGCAGTAGTAAAAATATAAGTTGGAGTTGCATTATTTGACCAAAGACCATAAGCATTATCATCAATCGCACGTACTTTCCAATAGTATGTTTTATTTGAAGCTAATTTTTCATAATCAGCAACTGTATAAGAATTAGAAACAACATCTGTTCTGTGAACAATAGGGTTGTCAAATTGGTTATTATCGGCAATCATAATTTCATACTTATCAGATAAATCTATTGCTTGCCAAGTTAAAGTTGGAGTTTGTGAAACATAAGTCGCATTATTTAATGGAGTAGAAAGCAAAACTGCATTACCACTAAAAATAGATGTTTCCCATATTCCACGGCCATAAGTAGCTATTTTCATTTTAGCAAAAGATGGCTGGTAATCAATTTCACTTACAACTACATTTGGCAAATTAGTATTAAAATCTTTCCAAGTAGTTTGTCCTGGGTCTAAATAATAAACACCAATATCGGTACCGACATATAATCGCGATGTATTTTTTTGATACATTACAGTATTAGCAGGCAAGTTTGGAAGATTATAAGAGAGATTATTCCAAGTAGAACCGCCATCAGTTGAATAGAATACCTTGTTTCCACTGCTATAACCAGAAAAAGCACCATAAATAGTTAAAGGAGTTGTATTTTTAATAGCTAAGTAAGTTAAATACAAACCGCTTGGCAATGTTTTAGTATTCCAAGTAGAACCGCCATCAGTACTCATCATTAAGTCAGTGCCATGACTTGCATAAATAAAAGTACCATTATCAGGGTCAACGTCCAAAACATTCAAAGTAGAAGAAGAAGAGAAGTTAGAAATTTTAGACCAAGTTGCTCCTCTATCAGTCGTTTTATAAATATTTCTATATCCGACAAAAATAGTTTGCGGATTTGTTGGATGTTGTACATAAGGAGTTACCCAAGAACCTGCTTCGTTT
The DNA here is from genome assembly GCA_021780815.1 of Bacteroidota bacterium. GTDB lineage: Bacteria > Bacteroidota > Ignavibacteria > Kapaibacteriales > UBA2268 > GWF2-33-9. The sequence continues at coordinate 8,747 of JAJXYC010000004.1, forward strand.
GAAAAACTTGCGGGAGAAACCCAATCATAGAAATTATTACCACCATCAGTTGAACGTAATATTTCACCATAATATAACTCACCATATTGATAAGTTGTTGTAGTATTATCTACGAAACATTCCATTCCATCGCCACCTATAACATCTTGCCAAGTGGAACTAACGTAATTTTTTGTACCGTTATCTTGTGCCCCTGCAATCCAAACATCTTGATTTGTTTGAGAAGCACCTATCCTATAAAATTGAGTAATAGTAAGTCCTGACCCAATCCAATTCCAATTAGTTCCCCCATCAGTAGTATTATAAACACCACCATCGCATCCATTGTATAAACGATTTGTACCTGGTGCGAACCATAAATTATGTTGGTCAGCATGAACTGCTGGAACACCATCACCCCACCAATGTGCATTTATAGACCAATTGACTCCTCCATTTGTTGATTTCCATATATTTACACCACCAGTATAAATTATATTTGCATTTGATTGGTCAACTGCTATACATAAATCATACCAACCTTGTCCACCAGAGTCTCCGCCGTCAGAATTCCAACCTAACAGATTTGGTGTTGTTGCTTGTGTTGTCCAAGAATCTCCGCTATCTGTTGAACGATATAATCCCAAAAATCCTGAGCTTGAATTTGACATCAAAGCATATACATAATTTGAATTTGCTGGCGAAACACCTAATGCAACTCTTTGAGCAGATGAAGGCAAACCACTTGTTAACTGACTCCAATTTGCACCCGCATCTGTTGAACGATAAATATATACTCCCGAAGCATAAATGATAGAGGAATTGCCTGGTTTTAGTTCCATATCTTTAACTGACATAGAACTAAAGATTTGTGTCCAATTTGCACCTGCATCTGTTGTTTTATAAATTCCAGATGATCCACCTGCATATAAAATATTAGAATTTGATGGGTCCATTAAAAGTCGGCTAATAGTACGTGCTTGTGATTGTGTCCAATTCAAACCAGTAGTATTCCACGTATTTCCTCCATCAGTAGATTTCATAACTCCTATACTATATGCATCACCAGCATCGCCATCACCTGTGGCAATATAAACAATATTTGAATTATTTTTATCAACAATAACATCAGTAACTCCAATACTTCCTAATTCGTCAGTAGTTGTAGACCAAGTTGTTCCGTCATTTGTTGATTTCCATAATCCACCACTTGCGGCACCAATATATATAGTACTGGAATTATTTGGGTCTTCTTGCACGGCATTTATTCTTCCTAATCCAGCATATCCACCAGGAGAAGTTGATGGACCCAAAGATGTCCAATTTGCTGCGGATTGAATTTTATTTTTATTTTTATCTACTCCGTTCACTCTTTGAAATGACTTTAACTCATTATAAGTTTGGTCGGCTGCAGGGAAGTTCCCACTTGGATATACTCTTTGAGCCCAAAACCATTCCCAACGTTTAAATTGTTTCCAACCTAAACCTTTTTTAGTCGTATCTTTACCTGAAACATATTCATAGAATGATTTCTGAATATCGTAGAAATTATAATTATCTTTGATTTGAGGTGGATTTTCCTTTTTTAAATTATCCATCCAAGGTTGTGAAAATACTTTATTTGTTAGCAAAAAAATAAATAGAAAAGTTAAAAAGTAGATTACTTTTCGGTTCATCGCAAACTCCATTTTATAAAAAGAAGCAAATTAAAAAGAATTTTCTAATTTGCTCTTTTTTATAACAAAAATCCCTAATATGATGATTTTTTTTTCATATTAGGGTTTATAAATTCAGAACAAAGAAAACAAATTACATATTAAAATGAAAAATTTCTTTTCCACGAGCAAGAGCTTTCAAATTCATATCTATAATTTTATCTCCTTTGCGACCGAATAAAGTTTTAATAGCATTTTCAAACATTTCAAATTGAATACCCAAAAATTCAGAAGCGGCACCTAACAAAACCATATTAGCGGCTTTGACAGAACCGATTTTCCGAGCTTCACTATCTGCATCGAATAAAATACTATTTTTAAAGGATTTAATCTCATTATGAACTTGTACTAAATCAGGATAATTAGTGATATTATTATATGGTACACTATTAGTAATAATCCAGCCGTCGGGTGCAAGATAATTAACATAACGTAAAGCTTCCAAAGGTTCAACTGATATAATCAAATCTGCATTGCCAATTGGGATTAAATCGGATTGAATAGGATAATTAGCAATACGGAAATGAGATTGAACTTCGCCGCCTCTTTGGCTCATACCATGTACTTCGCTTTGTTTAAAGAAAAGTTTAGATTCCAAAGTAGCGTAACCGATAGCAGAAGCAATAGAAACAATACCTTGCCCACCAACTCCTGCAATAATAATATCTTTTTTAAAATTATTTTTATTTATAGTTTCATTAGTCATATCTTCCTCAAATATTTTTAGAAACAGCAATTGATTGGAGTTCTTTCTTAATTTGGTCAATAGCAACAATACATTCTCTACGAGCAATAACAACACTAACACCTTCGTAAGATAATTCCTTTTTGAAAATCTCAACATTTTCGGAATGGAATTTTTTTCTTGGGTCAATTATATGTAAATGGTCAGGGTCAAGACCAGTCCCTAAAACAACGCTTTCTAATCTACCTAAAGCAAGTGATTTTTGTCCACCAGTCATTGCAGTAGTTTCATTATCTAAAATAATTATAGTAATAGGAGTATTATATGTAACACAGTCAATCAATCCAGTAATTCCAGAATGAATAAAGGTAGAATCACCAATAACAGAAACAACAGGTCTCAGTCCAGCATCAGAAGCACCTTTTGCCATAGTAATAGAAGCACCCATATCGACACAAGAATTAATTGTATTAAAAGGTGGTAAAGCTCCCAAAGTATAACAACCAATATCAGACATTACTCGCCCTTGCGTAAATTCACTTAAGGCATCATTCAAAGCATTGTAAGTATCAATATGAGGGCAACCAGCGCAAAGTTGCGGTGGACGATTAACTAAAAATTCTGGGACGGTATTCATTTTAACTTCTGGGAATTTTAAAGCTTTTGCTACTAAATTAGGGTTTAATTCACCAGCACGAGGGACAGTAGCATCAAATTTACCATGTACATTTTTGCCAATTCCAAGAAAACCTAAAAGTTGCTCTTCTATTAAAGGATATCCTTCTTCTAATATAAGAACTTCATCAACTTCATTAACAAAATTGCGGATTAATTCATTAGGAATTGGGTATTGACCAATTTTTAAAATAGGGAAAGGTAAGTTTTTATGTTGAAAATTTTCCATTAAATAATTAAAAGCAATTCCACTTACAATAATTCCTAATGATTTATCCACTCCTTGAATAAGACGATTAAAACCAGAGTGTAAAGATTCTTGGAGGAAGTTCACTTGATTATCAAGTAAAATTTTGTAACGTTTTTTAGCTAGTGCTGGCAGAAGCACAAAACGTTGTAAATCGTCAGGTAATTTTAAAGTATTTTGAGCCGTAGAATCTTTTAAAGTAACTCCTGAACGTGAATGTGCAAGCCTTGTTGTAATTCTTAATAGAACAGGGGTTTGGAATTTTTCGGATAAATTAAAAGCATAATGAACCATATCATAAGCTTCTTGTTGGTCATGAGGTTCAAGAACAGGAATTTGGGCAAATTTCCCAAAATACCTTGAATCTTGTTCATTTTGTGAAGAATGCATTGAAGGGTCATCAGCCGAAACAACAACTAATCCTCCGTTTGCTCCTGTAATAGCAGAATTCATAAAAGGGTCAGCTGCAACATTTAACCCAACATGTTTCATACACGTCATAGACCTTTTTCCTGTGTAAGATACGCCAATTGCTGCTTCCATTGCAGTTTTTTCATTTGCACACCATTGAGCAATAATTTGATGTTCTCTAAATTGCTTTGATTTTTGGACATATTCGGTTATTTCAGTTGAAGGAGTACCCGGATAAGCATAAATAGAAGTAATACCAGCATCTATAGCAGCTTGTGCTATTGCTTCATCTCCTAATAAAGGTAACTTTCTCATTTGTAATTTAATAGTTTAAAGTGGATAATCTAATGTTTTTAAGATATTTTTTTGTGAATTTTTCATCTTTTTTTATTTGTTCAACTAATTCGTCAGTATTATCAAATTTCTTTTCATTACGTATATAATCAACAAGATTGACTTCAAGTTCTTGATTATATAAATCATCATTAAAATCTAAATAATAAACTTCTAATGTAGGCTTAGTGTCATTTGTGAGAGTAGGTCTTACCCCAATATTTGCAATGCCCCAATATTTAGTCCCGTCAATAAAAGAATAAACAATATACACACCATTGGCAGGTAATAACTTATGAATATTGCCCGTTTTTATATTTGCCGTAGGATAACCTAATTGCATTCCCATACCTCTACCATATTGAACAACCCCACGGACAAAATATTCAAAACCAAGCATAGAATTTGCTTCTTGTATTTTACCTTCCTTTAAAGAACTGCGAATCAAAGTGCTAGAAACAATTTTATCTTGGAAATAAAATGGCTCAACTCGCTCAACAGCAAAATCATTAACGTCACCAAATTGTTTTAATAAATCGTAATTTCCCTTCCTGTTTTTCCCAAAGCTATGATCATAGCCAATTAAAACCTTGCTCACACCAATTTTTGTAATCAACACATCTTCAATAAATTTTTCTGGTTCAATTTTAGAAAATTCATTAGAAAAATCAATAACTAAAACGTTTTCAATTCCTAATTCATCAAATAATTCCAATCGCTCTTTTATAGTTGTTAAAAGTTTGATTTCAGGTTTACCCTGTCTTTGTATAATAATTTGTGGATGTGGTTCAAAAGTAATAACAAAATTTCGATATCCGTTTGATTTGGTTTCTTCAATTAATTTATTTAAAATAAGTTTATGCCCAAGATGGACACCATCAAAAGTACCGATAGTTACAATTGTGTTTTTTTGAAAAGAAACTTCTTCTAAGTTATGAAAAATGTTCATAAAGAATTGATAATATTTTATTTGTAAAATTACTACAAAAAATCCTAATTTTCAATAATTTAGAATAATATTTTTAGAAAAATTACAATATGTTTAAATTAAATTTTGAATATTTTGAATATCTTCAACATTAATTGCATTTTCCAAAAAAAATTCCCCGATTCTTGTTCTTTGCAAACTATAAAGATAACTTGGATAACCTAATTCTTTGCCAAAATCATAAGCAAAAGAACGGACATAGAAACCTTTACTTACATCAATTTTAAATTTAATAAATGGACAATCAATTTCTAATATTTCGAAATTGGATATTTGAACTTTCCTTGGTTCCAATTGAATATTTTCTTTTTTTCTTGCTAATTTGTAAGCCCGTTTCCCTTCAAATTTTAATGCAGAGAACACAGGTGGAAATTGTAATATATCTCCTTTAAACGTATCCAGCAAAGAGTAAATCTTATTTTCATCTAAAAAAGTAATATTTACTTTATCAGTTTCCTGAGTTTCACGGTCATAAGAAGGAGTGGTAGCACCAATTTTAATTCTTCCAATATATTGTTTGTCTGCATTTTGCAAATCGTTCAATAATTTTGTTGCCTTCCCAATAGCAATAAGCATTAAACCACTCGCTAATGGGTCTAACGTCCCTGAATGACCAACTTTTTTAATAGCAAGCAAATGTTTAATTTTACGAACAATATCAAATGAAGTCCAACCCTCATCTTTATTAACTAAAATTATTCCACCTTTAATTTCCGCTTGCGCTTTCCAGTCAGAAAAATTTTGGAGAGTGCTTTTTTGAAGTAAATTCATTAAATTGCAAATAATTAGGATTTCGTTTTATTAATTAAATTTTGAATATTTTCAATTTCATCTAACGTATCATCTAAAAAGAATTTAACATCCGGTATATTTCGAATTTTAAGTTTTACAGCAATTTCAGAACGATAAAAAGATTTATTTTCATTTAAATATTCAATAATTTCTAAAGGAGTAACTTTTGTGCCAAAAACACTAATATAAATTTTAGCAACAGAAAAATCACGAGAAACAACAACCGACGTAATACTAATTAAACCACCACCAATTTCCGTTCCCAATAAAGAAATAGAATTTGCTAAAATTTTACGAATTTCTTTAGCGACTCTTTCAGTTCTAAAAGTTTGCATAATAAAAAAATTATTTTAATTTACGTTTAATCTCATTAATTTTAAATGCTTCAATAATATCTCCAATTTCTAAACTATTAAAATTGGAAACCATAATACCACATTCGTAACCTGTATCGACTTCACGAGCATCATCTTTTTCACGTTTAAGTGAGGATATGTTACCAGTATGCAGAATTAGACCATCTCTCAATACTTTAACTTTATCATTTTTGGAAATTTTACCATTAACAACATAGCAACCTGCAATAGTTCCCATTCTTGAAATTTTAAACAATTGACGAACTTCAACGATAGCAGTTGTTTCTTCTTGGTATTCAGGAGTCAAAAGACCTTCCAAAGCCAAGAAAATTTCATTAATACAATCGTAAATAATATTATAAAGTCTAATATCAACTTTTTCAGCATCAGCTAATTTTCTTGCATTGGCATCAACACTTACATTAAATCCAATAATTACAGCTTCCGAAGCCGCAGCTAAAATTACATCAGTTTCAAGTATAGAACCAACTCCTTTATGGATAATTTGTACTCTAACTTCATCATTGCTAAGTTTTTCGAGAGAATCTTTCAAAGCTTCAACTGAACCAGAAACATCGCCTTTTAAGATAAGTTTTAATTCTTTAACATTTCCTTGTTGAATTCGTTGAGAAATATCATCTAAAGAAATTCTACGGATTTGTCGCATTTCCTGCTCTCTTTTAAGTCTGGATCTTTCTTGTGCAATATTACGAGCTTCTATATCACTATTAGCAACAAAGAACGAATCCCCCGCTTCTGGTAAATTAGCAAACCCTACAATTAACACTGGCGTTGAAGGAGTTGCAATATCTACTTTATTATCACGTTCATCAAGCATTTTACGAACTTTCCCATGAGCAGTTCCTGCAACAAAAGGTTCACCAACACGAAGACTACCTTTTTGAACAATAATAGTAGCAACAGGTCCATAACCTTTCTTAATTACAGTTTCAATTACTGTCCCTGATGCTTTGCGGTCAGGATTAGCCTTTAAATCAAGTAGCTCAGATTCAATTAAAATTTTATCTAAAAGTATATCTACATTTTGCCCATATTTTGCAGAAATTTCCACACTTTGGTTTTTACCGCCCCAATCTTCCACTAAAATACCATAGTCTGTCAATTGTTGCTTAATTCTATCAGGATTAGCATCTGGTTTATCAATCTTATTAATTGCAACAATCAAAGGCACACCAGCTGCTTTCGCATGGCTTATAGCTTCAATTGTCTGTGGCATCACACTATCGTCAGCTGCAACAACTAAAACAACAATATCAGTAACTTGTGCACCACGAGCTCTCATCGCTGTGAATGCCGCATGTCCCGGTGTATCAAGAAATGTTATTAAACGACCTTCTTTAGTTTCAACTTGGTATGCTCCTATATGTTGCGTTATTCCACCTGCTTCACCTGCAACAACATTAGCACTACGTATATAATCTAACAATGATGTTTTACCATGGTCAACATGTCCCATTATAGTTACTATTGGTGGACGCAACTCTAAATTTTCTTCTAATTCTTCTTCTTCTAGATTTAAATTCTGGGTTGATTGTTCATCAACAAAATCAACTTTGTAACCAAAATCTTCAGCAATTAAGATAATTGTATCTTTGTCTAACCTTTGATTTATTGTTACCATTAAACCTAAAGTAATACATTTAGCAATAATTTGGTTAGCATTTACACCCATAAATCTTGCAAGTTCAGCAGTTGTAACATATTCTGTCAATTCAAGAATATTCGCTCTTTCTTGAAATTCCTTTTGTCTAATTTCAGCTTTTTCTTCTCTTTCTAACTTCCTTTTTTGCTTAATTTTAGCTCTTGATTGACCTTTTTGAGCAACTTCAATCCCTGCCATTGTTTCTTTAACAGCTTTATCTACTTCTGCATCTGTAATTTGTTCTCTAATAGCTTTTTTATGCTTCTTTGCAAATTTTTCTTCTTTATGTTTAACTTTATCTTTTACTTTAACTTTTCCAGGTACTTTGTTAGCTAACTCTTCATCTAACAATCCTTTTACTTTAATGATTTTATCTTTTTCTCTTACAAAAGGTTTAATTGGTGAAGAAGGCAAGGGGTTAGGTTGAACAACTGGTCTTCTATCTTCACGTGGCTTACTAAAATCACGATCTGTTCTTTTAATATCTTTACGCTTATCGTCTTGATTATCTCTTGGACGAAAATTTCTATCGTTCTGGTTGCGATTTTTGTTTTTGTCATAAGAGGGTCCTTTACTCCTATCGTCTCGTTTACTTTTATTCAAATCAATCTTACCAACAATTGTTAGCCCTTTTAATTTTGGAGCTTCGCCAGGAACAACTTCTACAACTTTATGCCTTTTCTTTTTGTGCCTTTCATTAGGTTCCCTATTATCTAATTGTCTATTATCTTGATAATTTCTTCTATCTTCGTCTTTTCTTGGTTGGTCCGTTCTTCTGTCAAATTTTGCTTGTTTATCGTAAGGCTTTTGTTGCTTATCTGATGCTATTTTCGGCGTAGTTGTTGTATTTTCTCTATATTTTGCCTCAGGTACTTGTTGTTTTGAATCTTTTGGAATTTCCCTTGTAGTTTGCTCCACTTTATCAGAAACAATTACTTCTGATTTCTCTGTTTTTTCTATTGTAGATTCTTGTTCTTTATTCTCTGATTTGTTCTCAACTTTATTCTCCATTTTATTGGCAATATCCGGTTTTCCCTCTAAAATTTCTGTTTTTTGTTGAACTGGTTCAGGGATAAAATCTACTTTGCTCTCAGTAATTATTTCTTGTTTATCAACAGTTTCTTTTTGAGAGAAAGATGGAGTTTTTGCTTCTGCTACTGGTAATGATTCTTTAGCAAGGATTTTAGTTTCTTTCAAAATAGGCTTTTCAGATTCTTTTACCTCAACCTCTTTTTCAGGTTCTTTTTCAGGTTCTTTTTCAATTTTTGATTCAGTAGTGTGAATTATATGGTGTTTTTCCAATTTCTCTCTTTGCTTCTCTGCCGCAATTTTCTCTCGTTTGAACTTCTCATAAACAAGTTCAACCATTTCAGGAGTTAAAGTTGCAGTAGGTTTATTTTGAATATCAAAACCTTTATTTTGCAGAAACTCCACAATTGCATCACGACCAATATTTATTTCAGATGCAATTTTAAATATTTTTATTTTTTCCCCAACAGCCATATAATTACTTTTTAACCTAATATTATTATTTATTTCAAAAAATTTTAAAATTATCTATTATTTATAATTTCAAAATTTTCTAAGTTTTCAATATACAAATCATCTTCTGGTTCATCAAATTCTGAAAGTAAAATTTGACGAATTTCTTTAATAAATTCTTTATTTAGACCATCAATATCTAATAATTTTGATGGTTCGGCATCTAAAAATTCCCGAGCAGTCTTAATATCATTATTAATCAATTTATTAATAATTTCATTACCAATTTCTTCGTTAAATTCTGATATTTCAATATCTTCAATACCTTCTTTAATTAAAGTTAAAGAAAAACCAGTAAGCATAGACGCTAATCTAATATTTTGTCCGTTAGATCCAATAGCAAGAGGAACTTGCTCTTCTGAAACAATTACGTTCGCAGATTTAGTTTCATAAGATATTTGAATTTCTTTGATTTGAGCAGGTAATAAAGATCTTTGAATAAAAACTTCAGGCTCGTCTGAATATTCAATTAAATCAATATTTTCATTATTAAGTTCACGAACAATTGAATGAATACGCACACCTTTCATTCCCACACAAGCACCAACTGGGTCTACCCTATCATCAAATGATTGCACAGCAACTTTGGAGCGTCTCCCTGGGTCTCTTGCAACTGCTTTAATTTGAATCAAACCATCATATATTTCAGGAATTTCTATTTCAAATAACCTTTCAAGAAATTGCTCATTAGCTCTTGAAAGAATTATTTCAGGCAATCCCGCAGGTCCATTTTTCTTCACCGCTTTAATAACGGATTTAATGTTTTGATTCTTTTTGTATCTCATTGATTCAGTGGGGATTTGCTCTTCTCTTGGCAAATGCATCTCTATTTTGTTATGCATAATTAATAAATCATTACGGCGAACCTGGTATATTTCACCAATAATGATTTCACCAATTTTCTCAACATATTCGTTGTAAATATTGTTTTTTTCAATTTCTTTTATTTTTTGAGTTAATGATTGAGTTGCCAAATTGATTAATCTTCTACCAAAACTTTCACCAATACTTTCGAGTGAAATTTCAATAACAAAATCATCACCAATTGAATACTCTTCATCGCCTGTTGTATTAGCTTCTTCAAGAGAAATTTCAGTAATAGGATTTTCTACCTCTTCAACTACCGTTTTCATAAGATAAATTTCCAAATCACCTTTTTCCATATTTACAACAATGTCAAAAACAGCTTCGTTTCCATATTTTTTTCTTACTAACAAAGATAGTGTATCTTCCAAAATTCCTTGCAGTAAGTCTCTATCAATACCTTTGTATTTAGCCATTTCGGCAAAGGCTTCAATTATACTCTGTTTGTCAACAGAAGACTTTTTTCTTAATCTTGACATACCTCAATTCCATTAACTTACAAAAAAAAGGGCTTCCGCCCGTTCCTTTTTCACAAAATTAAAACATTTTCGTCAATAATAATATTTTTTTTAATTATTTTTTTTAATTTTAATAAAATTAGAGGATTTTTATGAGTTTTCAAATGCCAGATTATTACAATATCCAAGATTTGATGAGTGATGAGGAAAAGATGATACAAAATTCGGTCCGTTCTTTTGTTGAAGAAGAAGTACTGCCGATTATTGAAAAACATTATGAAGGAGGAACATTCCCTTTTGATTTAATAAAAAAAATGGCTGATCTAGGTTTATTTGGGGTTACCATACCACAAAAATATGGTGGTGCAGAAGCTTCACATACTATTTATGGTCTTGCTATGCAGGAGTTAGAGCGTGGCGATTCGGGTATCCGCTCTTTTGCTTCTGTTCAAAACTCATTAGTGATGTTCCCAATATATGAATATGGTAGTGAGAAACTCAAACAAAAGTGGTTACCTAAATTAGCGACTGGCGATGCTATTGGCTGCTTTGGATTAACCGAACCAGATTTTGGCTCAAATCCCAGTGGAATGGTTACACATGCAAAAAAAATTGAAGGAGGATATTTGCTAAATGGTGCAAAGATGTGGATTACAAACGGCACTATTGCTGATATTGCTGTTGTATGGGCTAAACTTGATGGTGTAGTAAATGGTTTTATTGTTGAAAAGGATATGAAAGGCTTCACCGCACCTGAAATGAAACATAAACATTCGTTAAGAGCTTCAATAACAAGCGAATTAATTTTTCAAGATGTTGAAATTCCGGAAGAAAATAAATTAAATATTAAAGGATTAAAAGGACCTTTAAGTTGTTTGACTAAAGCAAGATATGGCATAGCATGGGGCGCAATTGGGGCGGCTTCCGCTGTTTATGATTCAGCATTAAATTATGCTAAATCACGCATTCAATTTGCCAAACCTATTGCTTCGTTTCAATTAATACAAGAAAAACTGGTTTGGATGTTGAATGAAATTACAAAAGGTCAATTAATTAATTACCATCTTGGGCGATTGATGGACAATGGAAAGGCACGCCCTCAACAAGTTTCACTTGCAAAAAGAAATAATGTAGAAATTGCTTTGCAATCAGCGAAACTTGCTCGTGAAATTCACGGCGCTAATGGTATAATTAATGAATACAATGTCATGAGGCATCTTGCAAATCTTGAATCAGTAATAACTTACGAAGGAACTCATATTATTCATACTTTAATCTTAGGGGAGGACATAACAGGTATTTCTGCTTTTATGTAATACTCATAGCACATTTATTTTAGAATTTTATTTTATAAAGTTGTAATGAAATTAAGAGTTTACTTTAACATTAAAGAATTTATTTTTTACAAAAGCTATAAAAGCGGGAAGCACAGAAATAAAAATAATTGCAAAAATAACTATCGAAAAATTACTTTTTACAAAAGGAATATTTCCGAAGAAAAAGCCACCATAAATAAAAGCGGCACACCACAAAGTAGCGCCAATGATATTATACAAAATAAACTTTGAATAAGTCATAGTCCCGATTCCAGCAACAAAAGGAGCAAAAGTCCTTATAATAGGCATAAACCGAGCAATAATAATAGTTTTCCCGCCGTGTTTTTCGTAAAATTTATGAGTTTTTTCTAAATGTTCTTTTTTTAAGAATTTAATTTTTTTATCAAAAACTTTTGGTCCTAAGTAATTCCCAATAAAATAATTTACAGTATCGCCTAAAATAGCTGCTAATGTAAGTATAACAAATAACAAATGAACATTAAAAGAACCAGCAGCAGCAAAAGTTCCAGCGGCAAATAAAAGAGAATCGCCCGGCAAAAATGGAGTAAATACAAAACCTGTTTCTGCAAAAATTACAAAAAATAGAAAAAAATAGGTAAGTGTTCCATATTGCCCAATAATTCCTTGGAGTTGAACATCGAGGTGTAGAAAAATATCTATTAATTTATGTATCAATTCCAAAAGAAACCTTTCAAAATTAAAAATTTTATAAAAAAAAAGTGCAGAAAGAGAGACTCGAACTCTCACGGCTTTAAGGGCCACTGGATTTTGAGTCCAGCGCGTCTACCAATTCCGCCATTTCTGCATCTTGATTGATGTGGGCAAGGAGGGAGTCGAACCCCCGACCCTCTGCTTGTAAGGCAGATGCTCTAGACCAACTGAGCTACTTGCCCAAAATTAAGAATACAAAATTACGAACTTTTTTGAAATAAACAAGTTTTTTTTTAATTTTTTTTATTCTATATTTAATTATATTGTCTAAATATTTTGCACTTTAATTTAAATAAAGATACTTGCTTTAATTTTATATTACTACTAAAATTTAAATTTATTAATTTTTATTCAAAATATTTATTTACTTCCGCCAATAGTATTTTCTCATTAAATGGCTTCAATAAATATGAATTAGCTCCTGCTTCCGTAGCTTCTTGGATGTTCTTTTCATTAGACAAAGCAGTTAATATGATGATAGGAGTATGAGAATAAACTATATTTTCTCTAATTGTTTTAATTAAATTAATTCCATCTATAATGGGTAAATTTAAATCAGTGATAATCATATCAATATCAGCATTTGCTATTTTTTCTAATGCTTCCATTCCATCAAAAGCCGGAACGACATTGTATCCAGCCATCTTTAATGAAAGTGAAACAAATTTAATTATAGATGAGGAGGTATCCACCACTAATACTACTTTCGCCATTTTATTCCTCTTTTATTTTTTTCTATAATTGATTTATTATTTTTTATAAGCAAGAGATTTAGGCAAATGGACTAACGAAAAGGCTTTTGAAATCCCATGCAAAGATTCTGAATAACCAACAAAAAGGTAACCACCAGTATTTAATATATCATATAAACTTGAAACAACTTTTTGTTTTGATTCGATATCAAAATAAATTAGTACATTTGCACAAATAATTAAATCTACACCTTGCAACAATTTTAAAGCATTGGAATCAATTAAGTTAATATTATTAAACTTCACCAATTTTTTAACTTCATCATTAACCACATAAGTTGTTCCCGAAATTTTAAAATATTTTGAAAGAATATGTGGTGGAGTATTTTTAATAGCATAATCTTTATAAAATCCTAACTTGGCTTGCTCAATTACATCCGTATTAATATCAGAAGCAAGTATTTGGAAAGTTACATCGGGGAACTGAGGTTTAATATATTCCAAAATAATAATAGCTAAAGTATAGGCTTCTTCACCAGTAGAACAAGCGGCACTCCAAATACGAACGGTTTTTTTCCCTTCCTTTTTAGTTTTAATAATGTTCGGTAAAATTATATTTTGTATAGCATCAAATTGTGGTTGAGAACGGAAAAAGAAAGTCTCATTGATAGTTACTAAATCTAAAAAAGTCGTAAGTTCTTCGGCATTTTCATCATTTTTAATATAGTTTAAATATTCTTCAAAGCTTGTGATTTGCAATTCTTCAAGTCTTTGATTTATACGTCCTTCCAATAGACTAATTTTAGGCTCATTAAAATACATACCTGTTAATTGATAAATAAAATCCCTTAATTCCAAAAAGGTTTCTTGCGATAATTTAATCCCTTGTCCATTTGGAGTTGCAGTATAACTTCCCGCATGACTTTCTGGGTTATCCGTTTTTTTAGGTGTAAAATTAAACTTAAAAAGTGATGCCATTTGTTGAACCCCTTTTCTTTTTAGAGATTAATATCAAATTTTGTGAATATATTATTTAAAAACTCTCGCTCGTCAATATCAGATATTTCGTAAAACTTTTTAAGTTGGTTTTCTGCATAATCAAAGGATATTTCAAAACAGTACTGTATTACAGAAGCCCAATAAACAGGCTTTTGAGCAATAGTGTTTTTAATTATACTTTTAATTAAAGTTTGAGAATTTTCAATTGGTGCTTCAGGAGCAATAACTGTAATGTAACTTAGAAAATCCAAATTTTCGGAATCAGTTAAATCAAACTTTAAGAAAAATTGTTTAATAAATTCTTCAATTGTCTCTTGCGGAGAATTAATTATAAGTACCCTCAAAATATATTGTTGAATATTATGGTCATTGCGGAAAACTACACTCAGAACAAATCGGGCATCTTCTTTTCTGAAAATATTTCCCAGTGCTATTAAACCAGCACCATAGACATCAGGATTATTATCTAATAGTGCGAGATGCGCTATATATCTTAAATGGTCTGGCAATTCTAAATGATAATCTAATCTATTAGCAATAGCATATATTGTTTTTAAAAAGATTATTTTTAATTCATCATTAACAGATTCTATCATATTTAAAATCGTATAGCAAATAGATAAATCATTTCCACAACTTGCAAGAGAATCAATTGCCGCTAATTTCAAGAAAAAATCTTTTTCATTATGTATAATATTAAATAAAAATTCTTCTGATCTTTTGCTGCCAATTTGACCAATAGTATTGATTATATGCGGTCTAAGAGCAACATCATATTCATAAATATTATTTAATTTTGCCACTATCTCATTTGCTAAATCTTCTTTAACTGGATTATTCTCAGCAATATTACCTATTGCATCAACAACAGCAATCCTTACATTAACATTAGTATGAGAAAGTTTATCAGCTAGAATATCCAGATATTCATTACCTGCAATTTTACCAAATATCTGTATTGCAAATTCAACATTATCAGGATTAATACCATAAAAAAGTTGAATTAACGGATTTAAATCCTTTGGTCTTATCTTAAAAATTATTTCAGCTGCTAAATTTTTAATTTTCAAGTCGTTTATGTAAAAATAAGGAATTAGGAAAGCAGAAGTTATATCATTCCAAGGTTCTTTTGTTAATTTAGAAAGTCCTGTACTTATAACATCTTGAACACCTTTGTCGTTGTCTATCAATGATTTAGTCAGTGCTTCGATAATATACTCCGATGGCTCACAACTATTTAACAAGAACTCTGCTGCCATTTTTCGTTCAGAGGATACTAAATTATTTTTTAACAACACCAGTGCATCTTCGCAGTTCATTTTAATCAATCAATTGTAAAACAAATTACTATAAATTACCTCAAAAATAACATACAGATTATTTAGAGTTTGTTTCAGAATTTATATTAATTCCAAGTTGCTCTATTCTATATCTTAATTTTGCCCGAGAAATTCCGAGAACTTTTGCGGCTTTAATTTGATTTCCGTTGGTACTTTTCAAAATTTGAATAATCAAATCTTTTGTAACATCATTATATTTAGCACCTGTTGTAGAAATCTTTAAAAAATGTTTGCCAGGCTCAAGATAAATTTCACTTGGCGCATTCTTGTTAGTATGAATTGTTGAAAAACCTTTCAAAAAGGATAATGAATCAACATCAAGGATTTCTTTTTGTTCAAGAAGAATAATTCTTTCGATAGCATTGCGTAACTCACGTATATTCCCTTTCCAAGGATAGCTCATAATTAAATTTACAGCATCTTGCGTGAAACCTTTAATATTTTTAGAAAATTTCTTATTGAATTCTTTTATTAAAGAAGTAGCAATTAATAAGATATCTTCACCACGTTCCCGAAGAGGAGGAAGTATAATTTTAGCAACATTTAACCTGTAATACAAGTCTTCACGGAACTTCCCTTCTTCAACAAGTTTTTCCAATTCTTTGTTAGATGAAGCAATAACACGAACATCAACAGAAACTTCTTTTGTCCCGCCCAATCGGTAGAATCTCCTTTCTTGTAGAACACGTAAAAGTTTCACTTGCAAATCCATACTTAATTCGCTAATTTCATCAAGCAAAATTGTTCCGTGCTGAGCTTGCTCAAATTTACCGGGTCTCATTTTTTCAGTTGCCCCTGTAAAAGCCCCTTTTTCATAACCAAAAAACTCATTTTCAGCAAGTTCTCGAGGAATAGCACCACAATTCACACTGACAAAAGGACCTGATGCTCGTGGCGAATTTTCATGGACATAGCGTGCCATTAATTCTTTCCCTGTTCCTGTTTCTCCATAAATTAGAACTGTTGTATCATCGGTTTTCCCAACAAGTTTTCCTAATTCAAGGGCTTGTTGTATACCGGAACTATTTCCTAAAATTTCACTGGGCTGTTCTTTTTTAATTTGCTCGCTTAGTAAATCAACTCGTCTCCGTAAATCAAAATTTTTCAGTGACCTTTCTATAGTAACTTCAAGCTGCTCTAAATCTAATGGTTTTACTATAAAATCATCTGCACCAAGTTTCATTGCTCTAACTGCCATCTTTATATCTGAAAATGCAGTCATTATTATCACTGGCATTGTGTAACCTTGTTTTCGCAGCTGCTCAAGAATATCTAAACCATTCGCATAACCTAGAAATATGTCAAGTAAAAGCAAATCCGGAGCTATCTTATGTAATTGATTTACTCCTTCATTCGGGTCTGTAAATGTCTCTACCCGGGAATATTTGCTCATTAATATTTCTTTTATGGTCTCATTAACTAATGGATCATCCTCAATTACTACAATTGTATAATTTTTTGCCACCTTTCCTCAATAATTTTTTTTATTTGAAAAACTTAAACTATTATTCAGAAATTTTATGTTTAATATTATGCAAAATACTTATTTATTTGTTAATATCAAAAAATAATTTTATTTTTTTTAATATTTTTTAGTTTTTTAACGTTTTAATTTAAAAGTTTGTGTTTTTTTATTAAAGTCTTAAACTTCTAAACAATTTTTGTAATTAATTGTAAAAGTCTTTTTAATTTTGTAAAATAAAAATGTAAATACATATTATTTTTAAATTTTATTTAAAGGATTTTAATGAAAATAAAAATTTTGTTTATTGGATTAATATCGTTACTTGTAGTATCTTGTAACAATAATAGTTCCAAAGGACCAGAGAAACTATCTTCTGCCTCCGGAGAAAAATTTGCCAATTTTAACGACTCTTTGAGTTATGTTTTAGGATTACAATTGGGAATGAATTCAAAAACTGATACTTTAAAAATTAATTTTGATTTATATCAAAAAGGTTACAAAGATGGGTACGATAGTTTGGCAAAAGCTTTCCCAGATAGCGTAATTGGTATGATTTTCAATAAATTGCAAAGCAAACTTCAATTGCGTCAAATGAAAGCACAAGCAGATCAACAAAAGAAATTACAAGAAAAAGCACAAGCTTTATCGCAAGTAAATTCAACTTTTCTTGAAACTAACAAGAAAAAACCCGGTGTAAAAGTTACAAAAAGCGGATTACAATATGAAGTTATACATCAAGGAACAGGGGCAACTCCATCTCCAAATGATTTATTACACGTTAAATTTACTGCTTCTTTTGCAAATGGAGAAGTTTTTGATAGCACAGCAAAAGTAAGACCAATTGATTTCCCTGCTCGGGGGTTATTCAAAGGTTGGGAAGAAGCAGTTCAATATATGAAAGTTGGTGGTAAATATCGTTTTGTATTCCCTCCAGAATTAGCTTTTGGCGATAAAGGAACTGGACCAATTCCTCCTAATACGGTTATAATTTTTGATATTGAATTATTAGGTTCAAAACCTATGCCCGCACCTCCCGGAGGTATGCAAGTTCAACCACAACCACAACCAAGAAAATAATTTTTTTTATCTCGTAAATTAATAAAAAGAGACTGTCCCAAAAAAACAGTCTCTTTTTTTTACTATTTTTATTTTACAAAAAACATCTATTTTTTTCGCCCTGTGCGAAATTTATTGCCAGTTCCACTTCCACTACCATCTTTCAATCGTTGCTGAATTTTTTTGGCTGTTCCGTCACAATTTGGATTGCCATAATGGATTCCTGCCCCTGATTGTAGAGTATTTGATTGAACCGATGTTTTTGTAGAAGCGTTAATTCCTGTGCCTGCCTTGCTACCTTTGTATTGATTCATATTGTAACTTGGGTTATCAATATGTAAACGAGCACCATTTGCATTTCCTGTTGTAGGATTTTGTGCGTAAGCCATACTTCCAAAGCTGATGGCGATAGCTGCTGCGAGAATTATGTTTTTTTTCATTTTATACTCCTAAAAAAAATACATATACAATATGATAATTGTATTGCAAAAGGTATGCCAACAATCATAACTTGTTGTTATGTAAATAGATCGATAAGCCGTCAGTATCCCAAAAATCTTTTTATGAACAATATTGTCGGAATTTTACAGCAAATAGCGACAATTATTTCCTGTTGTTCATTAAAATAAATAACTTTTCCAATTATCATGATTTTCTGGCATATTAGCTTTAATAAATAAAATAGAATGAGGTTTTTTTGGTTTGGATAATAGCACCATACCTGCTTCTTCTGGCGTTCTATTGCCTTTTTTATTGTTGCATTCAATACAAGATGCAACAAGATTTTCCCATTCATCTTTGCCACCACGAGATTTCGGTAAAATATGATCAATTGTTAATATTTTATGATTTTTACCACAATATTGGCACCGCATTCCATCTCGTCGTATTATATTTTTCTTAGATAATTCAATATTCCTATTAGGCAAATTGGAAAAGTAAAGCAATCTAATTATACTTGGTACAGGAAATAATTGAGAAATTGTTGTTACAAACTTGTTCTCCTCATTTTCAACTACTTCTGCTTTATTTAAATATATTAAAATAATTGCTTTTTTAGCTGGAATTATTGCTATAGGAAAATAACTTTTATTTAACACTAAAACTTTATTACCTACTGCAGATGGCACTTGTTCATCTAAATTTCTTTTATTAGCAATATGAGTTGAATAATCAAAGCTGAAGACGTATCTCCTGAAATAACAAAGATTAATTTATAAATTTAAACGTAAAATTAAAAAAAATATTACTTTATTTAATCTATAAAAAATATAATTACTATAAATTTTATTATTACTTAATTTTATCCGATATACACATACAAAGGAAACACAATATTGATTCGTCATTACGAACAATATTAATAAACAGACAACATTAAATTTTGTATATCTGTGTTATGTAAAGTAAAAAGAGGACAAGATGAAAATATTAGAAAATATCCGTGTTCTGGATTTAACAAATGTTCTTTCAGGCCCATTTGCAACTTTACATCTGGCTTTATTAGGCGCAGAAGTAATAAAAATTGAAAACCCCAAAGAAGGTGATTTAGCTCGCAAACTCGGAGCAAATACTAATTATAACAAGAAATTATTAGGGACAAGTTTTCTTGCACAAAATGCAAACAAAAAATCATTGACATTGAATTTAAAAGAAAATGAAGCAAAAGAAATTTTCAAGAAATTGATTAAAACAAGCGATATTGTGGTTGAAAATTTCAGACCTGGCGTAATGGAAAGATTAGGCATAGGCTATAAAGTTTTATCAGAAATTAATCCAAAAATAATTTATTGTGCTATATCAGGATTTGGTCAAGAGGGACCAGATGCAGATAAACCAGCTTATGACCAAATAATTCAAGGTTTAAGTGGAGTGATGGCAATAAATGGCAACGAAGTTTTAAATCCACTTCGCACAGGTTTCCCTGTATGTGATACTGTGGGCGGTTTAAATGCGGCATTCGCCATTATGTCCGCATTATATGCTAGAGAAAAAGCAGGAACTGGTCAATTTATTGATGTTGCTATGATTGATTCCATTATGCCTATGATGGGCTGGGTTGTTTCTAACTTACTCCTTGCTAACCAACAGCCACAATTGCTCGGGAATGATAATTTTACTGCCGCACCATCAGGTGTTTTTAAAACAAATGATGGACAAATTAATATTGCGGCAAACAAACAAGAACAATGGGAAATACTTTGTGATTTAATTGGGTTACCTGAACTGAAAGAAGACAAGCGTTTTAAAGAACGTGATACTCGCAAAAATAATAGAAAAGCATTAACACCAATTTTAGAAGAAAAACTAAAACAAAATAATACAAAATTTTGGATTGAAATATTAAATAAAAATGGCATTCCATCAGGCGAAATCCTGTCTCTTGAAGAAGCATTAAATCAAGAGCAAATTAAATATCGAGATACTTTTACAAATATCGAAGTAGAAGGTATAGGAAAAGTACCCCTTTTTAATTTAACTGCTAAATTTTCTAATGCAACAGGAAAAGTTGATGCACCACCACCACTTTTAGGGCAACACACAAATAAATTGCTTACAGAACTTGGTTATTTGCCTCAACAAATTAAAGATTTTAAACAACGTGGTATTATATAATTAATCCTAAAAAGCCAAATGAAAACAAGTAATTTTATTTTATTTTTAAGTATAATATTATCTATTTATACTATTGGTAATTATTATATTTTCCGCCGCAGTTTGCAAGCTTTGCCTGAAAATTTTGCTGTTAAAGTCGCTTTCATACTATTATTCGTACTATTTTATGTTTCATATTTTGGGGCAAGGTTTTTAGAAAGCTCAATCCCTCAATCAATTTTTACTTTTTTCATTTGGCTTGGCTCAATTTGGTTAGCGGCACTTCTTTATTTTCTTTTATTTGTATTATTATTTGATTTTTCTCGTTTAGTAAATCACTTTTTTGCAATTTATCCTCACTTTATAACGGAAAATTGGCAAAGAGCAAAACTTTTTGCTTTAATTGTTTCAACATTTTCTGTTTTCATTATTTTATTGATTGGATTTATCAATAATGCAAACCCATCTGTAAAATATATGACTTTGGAAATACCAAAGAAAGATTCTCAACTTTCACACTTAAAGATAGCACTTGCTTCCGATATTCATTTAGGAGTAACGATTACAAAAGCAAAAATAGATAAATTAATAGAATTAATCAACAAAGAAAAACCTGATATAATTTTGTTCGCAGGCGACATTTTAGACGAAGACCCAAAATTTATTATTCAAAACAAATTAGGACAACCTTTGAAACATCTCTCGGCTAAATATGGAGTATGGGCAATAATGGGAAATCATGAATATATTGGTGGGGCATCAAAAGCTGAAGAATATATAAAATCTTTAAACATAACATTATTGAAAGATTCCACTGCAATTATTGATAATGCTTTTAATTTGATAGGTCGTGATGATTTATCTAGCAATCATTGGAATGCACATAAAAGGAAGGATTTAAGTTTGCTATTAGACAAGGCTAATCCTAATTTGCCAACTATTATGATGGACCATCAACCTTTTCATTTGGAAGATGTGGCAAAATATCCGATAGATTTACAACTTTCAGGTCATACACACCATGGGCAATTGTTCCCATTTAATTTTATTACGTCTGCAATCTATGAAGTAAGTTATGGATACAAAAAAATTAATAATACAAATTTCTTTGTTTCATCAGGTTATGGGCTTTGGGGACCACCAATAAGAACCATAAACCGTCCTGAAATTATTGTAATTAATATTAATTTTAAATAATTTACATTTTAATTAACATTTTCTGTAAGTTCCCTATTTTGAAAAAATATGTTCCCACTGGTAAATTTTTGAAATCAATATTCATTTGATTGTTAGCGAGCAAGCCTGCATATACTAAATTACCTAAAATGTTATAAATTTCTATTTTCTGTCCAATCAATTCATCTGGAACAATAACTGTTGCAAAATCTTGGATTGGATTAGGATTGACTTCAAATATATTATTTGGAACACTTCCAACACTTGCTAAATCACTTACAGAAAATGGAACGGGATTACTCCAATCACTTAAATTCCACATATTATATGAGCGAACTCGGCAATAGTATTGTGTATCCTTTTCTAAACTGTATCCATAATATTCATAGTAAATAGAATCTTTATCTACTACTAAATTATTGAAGTAAGGGTCAGTTGCAATTTGTAATTGATAAATAGTAAGGCTGTCCTGCTTATTCCACTTAATATTACCGGTTAAACTAATAATTTTATTTTCACTTGGATATACAATTTGTGGCGACTTCATTTCAGTTAAGAACCAATTACGATAAGACCATGAACTTTCAGCTTGGTCGTTTTTTGCAGAAACACGCCAATAATAGAATTGATTATAATTATAACCTTGGTAATCTAAAGTTGTATCTTTAATATTTCCGATTCTTTGAATTTCATTAAAAAAGTAATAATCACTGCTAATTGAGATAGTGTAAGAAGAAGCCTGCGGAATAGATGACCAAACTAATTTTCCCGAAATTGGTACTGGTTTATCTTTATATGTTGGACCTAATATAGCAGGTCTTGGAAGAGAATCGAGAATAACCGTAGTAAAATGAAAAACAAAAGACCAATTACTTGGCAATGAATTTTTTTCATACCTAACTCGCCAATAATATTTTGTGTTCATTTTTAAATTATTGTAAGTAAAAGCACTTGTATCAATATTTGAAACATCATAAATATTATTGACAAAAGACGAATCTACTGAAATTTGTAAATCGTATGTATCTACATTTGCAATATTCAGCCAATTCAACACTCCATTTATAGGTGTATTTAAATTATCATTTCCCGGATAAAACAACATTACAGGCATACCATCAAAAACAACATAAAATATATTAGCATCAGACCAATCGCTTGTATCAGTTCCCCGTATAGCACAAACTCGCCAAAAATATGGTGTAAATGGTTTACATTTGGCATAATTAAAATCTTTATAATCTGATAACAATGTATCTATAACAAAAGAACTAAAATTATAATCTTTGGCAATTTGAAGTTTATATTGTTCTGCTTTATCCACTTGACTCCAAGAAAAGTCTATGTTATTTATATTCCAACTAAATTGAGCAGGATTAACCAAGATTGGCTTTGTTAATACTTTTGTATTGACCGTAGTAAAATACCACGTATTAGACCAATCGCTGAATCTTTCTCCTAAAAATACTTTTACTCGCCAATAATATTTTGTACCAGATTCCAAATTATCATTATTGTAAGAATTGCCTGAAATTTTATTAGTATCGACAACTAATTCGGTAAAGTTACTGTTTTTTGAAATTTGCAAGGCATAATAATCTGCATTTCCTGGGCTTTCCCAATTAAAAGTAATTGTTAAAGGAATATTAATTGTTTGAGTTTGTGGATACACTAATTTTACTTTATTAAGTAAAGTGCTAAATTCCCATATATCCGACCAATTACTTGTATCATTGCCCCGAACAGCACACACACTCCAATAATATTTTGTATCTAATTGCAGTGGTGTATATGTTAAAGAATCATTGTTTGTAGATGATAAATATATCTGTTGAAGTAAATCTTTGTCTGTTCCTATTTTAATAACATAATTTGTTGCTCCTTTAACATTTTGCCAACTAAAAGTTACACTATTTCCTATATTAATAGTATCCTGATTAGGTGCAGTTAATTTAGGTGCGGCAATTATAGTTGTAAAAGAATTAGCATCAGACCAATCGCTCGAATCCAATGAACAAATTGCTTTCACACGCCAATAATAAGTAGTAAAGTTTTGGAGATGGTCAGGCGATATTTGATTTAGGATTGTTTTACTATTTTCAAAAGCCAAGTTTTTAAAGTTAGCATCAAAAGCCGTTTGTATCCAATAAAATTGTGCACCTTTCACTTTATCCCATTTTAAAATATCATTGACAGAAATAGCCCCTCTGAAATTTTCTGGATAAATCAGCGTCGGTTTTGCTAAAACAACCATAAAGGAATATACATCAGACCAACTTGAAGTATCTTTGTCGTTTAAAGCTCTTACTCTCCAGTAATAAGTAGTACCATTCAACAAGTTGTTCAAAGATTGTGTATTACTCATTGATAAATAATCAGCGATAGGATTTGTAAATGTGTTTAATGTGTCTATTTGAATATCATATTTTAAAGCACCTTGAACGGGTAACCAACTTAATGTATCAGAAGTATTAAAAGCAGTATTATTTAATGGTAATGAAAGCTTAGGGACATCTAAGATATCAGAACATAAAATAAATTCTCCCCCGCCTGTAAAGTTCGCAGTAATTTCGCTTGTTGTACTATTAAAAGTTGTATTTAATTTGTTAAAATATCCATAATTCTCCTTATCTCGCTTGTATATCGTAATTTTGTTAGGATTGTCAAGACTATCTACCGAATTAGCTCTTATCTTGATTGTCCCCGCAAAATTTGTAATACCATTAGAACTAATAACCCATCTTTTATTAATAATATGCGAAAAACTTGAATCTGTAAAATTGCAAGTATATGGTTGATAGCTATGTTTTTCAACCCAAATGTTTCCTGAACCCGATACTGAAGATAAATTAAGTGTAACTCCCGTAGTATATTTAGAATTATCAAATATATAACTTCCGGTGGAACTCACCGATTTGATAACAGCATTCATTTTTGTTACATATCTGTATGCACGATAAGACATATTAGATAGGAACTCCAAATCAAATGCTTTTGAACCATTAGGTCTTACTTCGGTTACATAACCATTTCCCCAATCTATCAAAGTATTTCCTGTTGGCAGCCGATAAGCACTTCCCATCGCTGATGAAAATTGGTCTGGGCTATAACGATATTCCCAAATTTTTGTAACAGTCTTATTCACAAAGTCTATTTGATATTCTACTGCTCTTGAATATTGTACCGGCTTTTCTACTCCATTATCAAAAAGTAACAATGTCCCAGAATTTGTAAGATTAGCACAATGTTGGTGCGAAAAACCGAAGAACCCATTTTCATCTGTGTCATTAGTAAAAGTAAATTCATTATGTTTACTGGCACTTCCGCCAATTGTCCACATAAATTGCCCTGTTGCTTTATTAATTTTTGCAACTTCATCAAAATGCCTAATCGAAATAATAATATTGCCGTCGTTATCTTCAAACATTGAATTAATATGGGTTAAATCAATATTTTGCTGGGTTAAATCAATTGACGCTGTTACATCAGTTGGAGAAACGTGGTTAATAGCATGCCATTCCCAAATTACCCCATTTGTTGATTTATTAATTTCAACAAGGACTTCTGTTGTTACTTGTGCATTTGTCTTGCCACCATTCACATATTTGCTCATATCTATTGTCGTATGTTCGTTACATAAAAGCAGATAATCACCATTTGAAAGTAAAATAACATCATGAATATCAGGCATATAATTTGTTGGATTTTCAATACTATCAACTAATTGAAAATCTTGATTATAAAGATAATATTTGGCTAATGAAAACCGTATCCAATAGCCATTATCTAACAATTTACAATAGTCCAAATCCCAAGGACCTTGTGTAAATAGTTGATGACCATAATTATCTAATAAAAAGAAGTCTGATGTTCCTGAACCATCTAACCTCAAATAACCAGGCGATGGGTTATCTAATACTTTGATATTCAAATCAAATTGAGCATAAAGACCAATATTTATAGATAATAAAGTTAGTAAAACAACAAATATAGTTTTCATAATTGCACCAACAAATTTATAACATCTTATATTCATATTTTATTCTATAATCACTAATTTACCAAAAGCAGTGTTTTCCCCTTCAGAAATTTTATAATAATAAACTCCCGGTTGATAATTAGAGTTATTCCAATTATATTTATAATTACCTGCTTCTAAGTTTGTTACAAACAGCTGTCCAAGAAAATTACCTAACAAATCAAATAATTCAAGAGTTACTTTACCTGATTCATGAATACTAAAATCAAAAACAGTAGCATTGTTCATCGGATTTGGATAATTTGAAATTTCAATTGCATTTGACATAATTAAATTCTCTTTAACATTGTTTCCAGTAGTAATAGTAAAAGGTAATTCGCTAATTGTTTGCTCTTCTGAATTTTTTATACTTTCTATTTTTATTTTGTAGTCGTTCCCATCAGGCACAGAAACTGGTATTGTCCATCTAAAAGCATTAGTAAAGCTAAAAAGAGAATCTGCAATAGTCAAAAGTTCAGCATCATTTTTCAATAAAGTAATCTTTACAGAATCCGTAACATTTGTATTCCAACGAATAATATAACTTGAATCACGAGTAATAATTTCAGAATTTGTAGGCTTTAATATTTTCACAAAAGGTTCGGCAAAAGAAAAAGTTCTTACAACACTCCAAGGACTTTCAAGACTTTGGTATTTTGTTTTTACTCTCCAATAAAGTTGCTGAGATGGCTCAAATGTTGTAATAAATTTTGTATTCTCTGCGATGGTTGTATCCATTATAATATTTTGGAAATCTTTATTAGTTGCAACTTGTAATTCCGATTGATTATATCGTCCTGTTGGACTCCAATTAAATATCACATTTGCAGAATTTACATAGACTTGATTATCCCAAGGATAAAGAAGCGAAGGGGCAAAAATTTCGGTCGGATTGCGATAAAGACCAATAATATATTCACCTGTATCACTGACTTGCGCAGCGATTGTATTTTGAGTTGCATTAAAATTACTTGTTAAGGGAATAAACGTACCTGTCCCTTCGGTCGGGCGATAAAATACTTCCATTTCGTTCGACAACATTAATTTTGGTAACAGATTACAATCAAAGCGAATTTCACCACTATATGATTTAATTTCTTGTGAAGTAATTACAAAGCGACAAGGCAATACCACAGGTGCTTCGCCATCAAATAATGGATTGATAGGAGCACAGTCATATTTTTTTATATTCATCATATTGTAGATAAAAGCATCAAGCTGTTTAAAATAAATTTCAGCACCAGAGTTTGATTTTTTATCTTTGAAAGAATAGGTATTTCCCTCCAAAATTTCATATTGGTCAACATTTGCAACTGGTTGGCAAGCAGGTAAATTGTATTTTAAAGCCCTATAGGAATACGCATCTGATGGTATTGACATTTCAAACATCATTTCATTTTTGTAATTAACTTCTGTCAATGTTTTATATAAACCTTTAAAAATTAATCCCCAATCAATTAAAGTATTTCCATTACTTAATCTTTGAACTGAACCCATAGCATAAGCAGAAATATCAGGATTATGTCTATATTCCCAAACAAGCGAAGCTTGCTTTTTATCTTCATCAATTGAATATTCAACAGCACGAGAATACCAATCTTTTTTAGCAACACCGTTATCTAAAAACAATAAATTACCATTTGATAATTTTTTTACATCATGTTGCATTGAGAAATAAATTGGAGCATATTCTTGATGTTCATTAGAAAAAGTAAAATCACTATGTGGACCACCCAATCTCCAAAGAATTTTGCCCGATACCATGTCAATTTTTGCAATTGCATTAATAGTTGGGAACGAAGCAATTAAGTTACCATCTGTATCAATAAACAACGAATTGCCATGAACATGTTCAAAGGTCGTTTTTAATGGATTATCTATTGTCTCTAATAGTGGTATATAATCCAAACTCCGCCATTGAAACAAGCATTTTTTATTGTGGTCAAGTTCTTGAATCACAGTACCAATTACAAAAGCATTTGGGTCGCCACCTTTTATTACTTGGCTCATATCAATAGGATTTTTCTCATAAGCAAGCATTAAATAATTACCATTAGGCAACATCACAAATTCATGGACATCTGCTAAATATCCATTTTTCATTTGCACTGTATCAATTGGAGTATAATTTGAATCTAATACAATTTCTTGAACCATAACATTTTGAACTGTAAGCGGACCCGCTTGGTATTTATCACCAAGCATTATTGGACTACCATACGAAAACAATCCATTTGGTTGCATCTTAAAATCAATTGCTCCTAATGGCTTTTTATCGTAATAAACTACATTTCCTACGCTGTCTATTATGAAATTGTAATTTACCGTTTTGTTCATAAAACTAATACTATTCATAAAAATAAAGCCTGGTGCAGGTTGAACCAATGAATCTATTGTGATTTTTGGAAAATCTGCCGGTAAGTCTTGAGATTCTATTTTTTGTATCCCTAATAAATTTATAATTATTAGACCAAAAATAAGAGAAATAAGTTTAATTGCTTGCATAAATATCCTCTTTTAATTTAATTTTTCAACATTTATTTACTCTATTTATTCATTTATTACAAATCAATATCCTGCATATACTCTTAAAACAATTTAAAAGGACAAATGTTACAAAATTATTGAAACAAAAATTTTTTATATTATTCATCCATATTACATATAAAACAGGTATTTATGTGATTATACCTAAAATTATGTAGCAATATCTACTACATCAATATTTTTATTATATTCTTTAATTACTTGCAAACAAAATATATGACAAAATAAATATCAACGAAATATTTTATATTATATGGATTTACACACTTAATTAGTATTAATTAATATATAAAAATATTATCTTTGATACTTAGAACAAGCACAGAAATATCAGATATTCTCTACAAGCATATAGCAATACCTACTACTTAAAAAAAAATTAAAAATGTAGTAATAACTATGACAACATATTTAATTTCCCTAAAAATTAATCGTATATTTTAATAAAAAATTATTTTTTATTAATAATACACGCTATTTAAAAAATATTTATTAAATTTGAACAGTTAAGAATTATTTATCAAAAAATGAAAATAATCTTTACAAGATATTGAAAATAAATTATATTAAATACATAATAATTTTCATAATAAGTAGCAATAGCCTACGATGTCAAAGCATTGAAAACATTTCAATTGTGCGACCATTTTCTGCAACAGGGTCAATAGGATTAAATTTAAATTCATACTCATCATCAGGAATAGAAGCACGTTCTAGACCTTTCGATTATAGTTTATTAGGTAATTTAAATATAGCAATATATGGAATAAGTATTCCTTTGTCAGCTGTTTATAGCGAACAAGATAGAAGTTACACACAACCGTTCAATCATTACGGAATATCACCTTCGTACAAATGGATTACTTTGCATCTTGGCTGGCGTAATATTAACTTTTCACCTTATACCCTTTCCGGTCAAACTTTTCTTGGCGGTGGATTAGAAATAACACCAGGCATTCTTCGTTTTGCAATAATTTACGGCAGGTTTAGTAAAGCGGCAAATGGAGATAGTGCCAGCAATTTACTGTATCCTCCTACTTATGAAAGGCTTGGCTATTCATTTAAATTAGGACTTGGGAGCAGATCCACTTATGTAGATTTTATTTTGCTCCGTGCCTGGGATAAATTAAATTCGCTTGATTCGGTATACCAAAATACAACTAAACCGCAAGAGAACCTTGTTTTCGGAATTGCTTCCAAAATTCAATTGCTTAAAGAACTACGCTTTGAATTAGATGCTTCCGCAAGTTTATATACAATTGATATTCGCAGTAATGTCCTACTTGATAGTGCGAATACAAAAATATTAACTAACTTTAGTTCTATTTTCAATTTAAAATTATCTACTCAACTTACTACTGCTTTGCAATCTGCTTTAGTTTATAGCGGTAAGCTATTCTCTGCAAAAATATCTTACAAAAGAATAGAACCAGATTACAAATCTATGGGAATATATTATACTGAATCAGACGTAGAAAATTATACAGCAAGCTTTGTTCTACCACTTTTTAAAAGGCAATTTAAATTAGGTGGCAGTATAGGCTTTCAAAAAGACAATTTAATGAACACAAAACTTAATACCTCTAATCGTGTTATTGGTTCAGCAAATATCTCATATAATACCTCAAATTATGGAGCAGATTTTTCTTTTGCAAGTTATGGAATTACTCAAACTCCTGGAATTAATCCAGTGATTGATTCATTAAAAATTGCTAAAGTAAACCAAAACTTCAATTTAACTCTTCGGTACACATTTTCCAATAATTCGCAAATTGAAAATATTATCTTGAACTCGTCTTACCAGTCGTTGACAGATTTAAATACAATTACTCAAAATAATTCCAATAATTTAAGTGTTAATGGTACTTTTCAACTTTCTAATACTCAAACAGGAATAAATTATGGTATTACTTTGAACGCTGTTAATGCCACATTTAGCAATTATTCAAATACTTTTTTGGGACCAATTTTGAATTTTTCATTACCCATTAACAAAATTAATATTAGCACTTCATTGGGATACCAGTATTCTTGGATAAATTCCCAAAGTAGTGGCGGAGTAATAACAACGGGTTTGTCTGTAATTTATCAAATTGGGCAACACCAAAATATAAAATGCGATGGGAATTTAATTATTTCTAATACTAATAACTCAAATAATTTCAATGAATTAAGATTATCTTTAGGATATATATATAATTTTTAAATTACAGGATAAATAAACGGAGGAAAATATGAAATCTAATTTTACATTTGTTGTTATATTGATTTTTTATATTCCTTATATACTTTTGGCTCAAACAAATATTGATATAATAACTCAAATCAATAAGCCATATTCACCTTATTATTCTGATTATTTTGATGGAAACAATAATACAATGTTAATAATACGGAATAATGACCAAACAACACATAAAATTAAATTAGTTGGTACAATTAATGGGGATAATGGCATTAGTATTTCTACTAAAAAGGATTTTACACCTGTAAGTCCATTAATATTATTGCCAAATCAAGTACTTACATTAACGGGGCAAAATTTAAGAAATTATTTAGGAATGGAAGATATTAATGTAATAGGAATTGACAAAAGTATTTTATTGAGAAGTTCAGCACTTCCAGAAGGCAATTATGATATTTGCTTCCAAGCATTAGATTATGACACAAGCGAACCACTTTCCTTGCCTTCACCTTCTGGGTGTGGGACTGCTGAAATTATATTTCCAGATGCTCCGCAATTAATTTTACCAAATAACGAAGATTCCGTTATTACCCAAAATGGTATTTTGCCTGTAAACTTTACTTGGATTCCTCCAATTCCTACTCCTCTTGGAATTAAATATATTTTACAAATTGCAGAATATTTTAATCCAAGTTTAGACCCTAATTCTTTGCTCGATGCCACTACTAAATATTATTACGAAAAAGAACTACAAACTACAACCTTTATCACATTACCCAACGATCCCCCTCTGTTAGATAATAGAACATATTGTTGGCGTGTTATTGCTTTTGACCCTTTTGGTAAAACTCAATTTAAAAATAATGGAAAAAGCATTGCTTTTATTTTTACTGTTAAGAAAAATGAAGAATTTGCTAATTTAGATACTTCTTCAAATACAACCAACACAGAAAACAATAATAATAACAATAACTCAAATTATGTCTCTGGTAACTTAAAAATTCAAATACCAAATTGCGATAAAGCACAAGATTATCCTGATCCAAATAAATTTATGAATTTAAATAAACTTAATAATACAAGTAACGAAAGTTCCCATTACCAAGATTTATTAAATAAATATGGGAAGGATGTCCCAATTGTTGAGGTGAATAACAAACGTGATTTTTATGTTGTTTGGTCAATAATTCCACCCGAAACATTTCAAAATAGAAATATTAATTACAAATTAAATTTCACCAACCAACAAAATTTAACTGTCGCCTCTTTTAATAAAGTATCACAATACACCGATATTTCACAAGCTTTTGCTTACTTTATATTAGATAAACAATCTGCTCATCAATATTTTCAACATAATTTCAAATATACTTGCTCCATAGAAGCATACGATTCCGTAAATATTAAAATTGCTGTTTCGCCTCCTTGCACTTTTAGATATATCGAAACAGCAGATACTTTAAAAAGTTCCAATTTACAAACTTATACAATCAAAGGGACTATAAAATATATCTTTCAAGGATATGATTATGAGCATTATCCAAGCAATTTAAATTCTATAAAACTAAAAAAAATGCTTTTAATTAAAGATTCTTATGGAAATATATTAGGTAAAGGAATTCAACCAACTGATTTTCAAAATTTAACTAATATTACACCGAATTCAATTTTATTTAACACCTCTGATGATGGTAGTTTCAACGTTCAATTAAATTCAACACAAGATGCTGGATTTTTAGGTAACGTAACCAATTATATTTATAAAGATTTAGCAAACAATACCACAAAATCAATTTCAGGACAGCTTTTTGAATATTACACAATTGATTTGACAAGTCCATATTTCATTAATCCTACAACAGAAATCAATTTAAATTCCAATAATATTGATCTTGGTGAAATAATAACAAATGTTATTAGCTATCAATTAACAATTAATATTCAGAAGAAATTCAAAAACGGGAATTTTGTAAACTTATCCCCCGAAGGGATAAAAGTAACTATTTACCGAATGCAAAGCGTAACAGGAGTTCCATATTATGAAGGCGAAGTAAATATAAATAGTCAAAAAGTCCAATCATATCAAATTAAGCAAGTTGCAACAGGTAAAGTTCAGCAAGTAATAGGTCCAGATGGTAAGATACACACTGTTGCCTTAATTGACAAATTAATTTGCAATCAAATTTCTGGTGATAATTATATGATTGATGTAATACAGGAAGTTGTTGAAAACGGACAAAAGAAAACTTATATTAGTGATTATTGGTTAACATCTTTTGCTTTTAAGCCAAATTTGTGGAACTATATATCTCATATACTAAATAATAATTATAATTTTAATACTTCAATCACAGCAACAATTATATCCCAAGATCCGCCAACTGCAACAATCAAAGGGCAATTAGTCTCAACAGACCCTAATAATCCAAATTCAACGATTTCACCAATGAAATACAAAAAAGTTGGATTAATGGTTACATATTTAATCCAAAATACAAATGGTAATATAACAACAGTTTTAGACTCTGCCCACGTTGTTGATGCCATAGCAAAACATAATAATGATGCAATTGGTGGAATGAACACAGGTCAATATGCTGATACACTTGGTAATGCTTTGCGTAATCCTTTTAATGATGGGAATACTATCATTGCAACTACTTATACTGATGGATTGGGCAATTTCTCTTTTGATAATTTTGCACATTTAGACTCATTGGGTTATTGGAATAGTTCTGGACATTTCGGTAAAGGGTCGGGTGAATTTTGTAATATCGCACATTTTAATGGAAAAGTTATTCGTACTTTGCGATTAGTTCTTGTTGGCAACGAGCAACAATATTATTATAATCCCTCAACAAATATCAATGTTCAACCTCTCGATTCTACTTATATTGGGGTGTTGAAAGCTTTTACCCGCAGTTATTCTTTGACAGTCGTGCCAAGGAAAAACCCAAATAATCAAGAACAATACGAGCCGTCAGGAGTTATTTATGGAAGTAAAGTAAAAGTTAGTCGCTTCGATTTAATCCCTTACAAAGAAGATTATGTAACTACATCTAACGGCACTACTTTTTTTGGATTATTCTTGCATAATTACCAAATCAATTGGGATGATTACAAAATTGAAGTTTCAACAAGCGATACAACTGGCGATAATGCTTACTATACAAAGCAATTAAATTTCCCTCGTGATTATGATGATTGGAAACAAGATACAATTTATACAAACAATAAACAAAGATGGACCGATTACGGGAAAAAAGGGAATTATGCAGCGGCATCCCAATCGCAAGTAATCTGTCAAAATTATGAAACAAAAAATTTAAATGATTTTAAAAGACTATTTTTTGCTGATGATTACGTACGGCTTTTTACTGATGATTATGTATTAATCCGGGATACAATCAATATATATCTTGACCCAAAGCAAGGTATAATTTCAGGAAGAATATTAGATGCCACTAATCCTATGCGTAGCGTTAAAAGTGGAGTTGTTGTTTTATATACTGGCGACAATGATAATATCAATAATATGCAACCTTACAATTCAGGAGGCTTGTTGAGTGGATTAAGATATATTTCAGAAGAAAATCAACACGGATATTTTGTCTTTAAAGATTTACCAAATAACCCGAATAAAAAATATAGGCTAAAAATCGTTTGCCCGGGCTATTCGCTATACCAAACTAAAACAGGAAAAGATTCCACTACACAAAATTTAACAGGTGATTATATTCCACCCTTTAATAATTCAGGAATTACTGTAAAAATTGGACAACACTGGTTCTTTCCTCAAATTTTAATGATGCCAAAAGGAACTATAAAAGGCTATGTTGTTAATGAACAGGAACAATCTGTTGAAGCATATATTCGCACTACAACAAGTAAAATGTGTAAAACCTCTTGGGTTTATTCCATCGATAATAGTGCCGCAAAACAAACATTTGCAATTAAATCACCAACTTTATCAATTGATACATTATTTATCATACCATTAGATTTAAAATATTTTGCTGACACTATATTAATTCCAAAAATTAGCGACGACACACCTATTTACAACGTTGGAAAAGTAATCGTTAAAGAAAGAAAACATAGAATTCGTTTCCATATACTTGATAATATTACAAAACAATCAATTCCAAATCTTACAATTGAACTACTGGATTTAAAAACTTATACGGGAAATTCACCTTTGGCTACAACTTTCGTTTTTAAAAATGCTTCTTTACAAAATTTCTGGTTAAAAATTACTCCTGATTCCTCTTCTGATTATATCCCTTTATCTCTTGAATTTACAAATGCAGAAACTAAAGATTATATTGATTATACAATTTTTATGAAAAAGGGATTTGCCATCGCAGGTAAAGTTACAAATAACGGGCATCCTGTTTCTAATGCTATGATTTATGTGGTCAATGGAAATTCAATGAAAAAAACTTTTTCTGATGCACAAGGGAATTATACTTTAAAAGGAATTCAAACAAGTTCACACTATCAAAAAAACAGTTTACCTTTTGCTGATATTTATTGTGTTCCACCTTCCGACGATAATAGTGTATCTTTAATAGGCACTAAAATCAGAGTCAATTTTTCTCAACAAAAAGAGACTGTAAATTTTGACTTAAAAAGCTTAGATAATGTAAATTTAAGCCAATTTTATGGATTTAAATCAAAAATAACTAAATTGGTCGAGCTCGGGAACAGTAAGTACAAAATTTCTGGAACACTTGACTTAACACAATCTAATAGCGATTTTAAACTAATTGATAATAATCAAAACATCACTTTCACAGATATTCTAGTTCAACCTAGTAATCAATACAAAGATAAAAACAAAAAATCGTATTTAGAAAATATAGCCGCTGGTGGTTCTATTTTAAATTATATTCCACTTGATTTACCTTCATTGAAAATAAAATTTATTGGTGAAAATGCAAATAGCACAAGCAACAACAATACTATTAACATATTGCTTTCTCCAATAAATTGGGGAAGCGGTAATTCTTTCATTCAACTTTACAAAGAAAATCCTATTTCTGGTCATATTCAATCAAATGCAAGAATAGTAGATAACTCCTTTAATTTTCCCGGCAGTTATTTTCGTTTTGAAGATAATCAATTTTACTTAGCTAAAGAAAATAATGGAGGATTTTCACGAATAATACAATCTTTTTCTTCTTCCGATAGCACAAATAATACCAATATAAATCAAAATCAATTTTTCAAAAAAAGCCCTATAATGTTTCATTTATGCGATGAAACTGGTAATTCGTTGCAATTTAAATTCCTTGAATTTTCGGCTCAATCAGAAGTAAAGAATAATGAATTATTGCAAAATGGCAGTATTAATATTTCACCTTTTGTCTCAACAAATATTAGGTTAGACCCTCAAAACTCGCAAGTAACACCAATTAGTTTCCAAATTCCTAAAATTGTAATTTTACCTGACAGTATGTACACAACCACAAAAATTAGCAAAATAGAAGTCCAACTTGAACAATGGCAATTAATTGCAAATAATTGTGAAGTTAATTCTGATATAGGAGGATTGCAAACTAATGATGCCATAATAAAAACGGGTTCTTTTGATATTCCAGTGAAAGATTTTAATTTAAGAGCAGATTTCTTATATTTAAATAAATTAGAATTAACCAATATAAAACTTGGTAATGGTAAAAATTTAGAGTTAAAAATCAACAATCCACAATTTGGAATCGACCCATATTGTGGGTTAGATTTAAAGCCGCACTTTAAATTATCACTAATTGGCAATCCAGCCGCTCAAGTTGCAGGACTACCTGGTTTCGGTAATAATCCTTTACAATTTCAAGCGATAAGTTTGCTTAGTAACGGTGAAAAAATCATTAGTTTTGCTCCAAATTCCGAAAAGATTGCACTATTTAATGTTGCAAACTTTAAACCTTTGACAATTAGTAACTATGATGATGCTTTTTTCCTTGATGGACTTCTTGATTTAGATATTCCTCGTCTCCAAAATGGGTTAAGTTGCCGTTTAAAATTTTTTAAACTAAATAATAAAGATACTGTAACAGTAATGCCCGGTGATATTACTTTTGAAGGTCCTGGATATGTGCAGTTCTTATCAAAGATGAACACTGATAAGCAAATATTCACTAACAATCAATTAAAATTTTATGGAAAAGTCTGGGAAGATGGGAAATTAAATTCAATTGATGTTGTACTAATAAAAAATTTAGTTTCATCACAATGGGTTCATCAAAATTATATCTTTATAGTCAAAAATCCAGAAAAAAATATACAGTATTTCCCATCGGAAGCAGTCCCTATGGATACAAGGTATTTGATTGATTCGGCGAGAATGGAAGTTAAAGCAAACGATTGGGGAATATTAAAATTAAAACTTGACCCAACAAGTGCAATGGCG
This sequence comes from Bacteroidota bacterium, assembly GCA_021780815.1. GTDB lineage: Bacteria > Bacteroidota > Ignavibacteria > Kapaibacteriales > UBA2268 > GWF2-33-9. Next base: position 45,988 of record JAJXYC010000004.1, read on the forward strand.
GCAAAAGGATATGGGAGTGAACCTTTAAGACTTGCTATATATGGAGAAATTAAAACTGATCCCGAATCGCCAAATAAAATTGCTGTATCAAACATACAAACTCCTTTTGGTGATTTTTCTCTTTCATTTGATTTCGCAAACTTACGGCTTATTGGCTCTTTAAATATTCCTCCGACACAAGTTGGTACAATGAATATGACAGGTGCCGCAGAAATGTGTATTGATAAAAGCGGTTTTTATATGGTTGCAACTGGTAAAGGTGTTGTAGATGCAGTTGGTGCTTTTGCTATTGGAATATTAATTGGCAATTATGCAGGTGGAAATTCAAATGGTTATAAAGATGGATTACCCGAATCAGCGTATAATTTAGTAACGGCAAATTCTATCGGCAAAGGATTACCTTGTGAATTTGAAGGCAAATCAACTTTTAGCGGCTTTTTTGTTACAGGGAGATATTCATTACCAATTGTAACTTATAACAAATCATTCGATTTAGTTATTGTATCAGCACATGTACAAACCGAAGCTGGATTTGAAGCTTCTGCTTGGGCAAGCTTCAATAGCCCTATTGGGCTGGGATTATCTGCTATTGCTTATGCTTATGCTGAATTGGGTATAAATTCTATTGCTTGTACAGATTTAGAAGCAAAAGCACAATTAGTTTTCAAAGGGCAAGTTTCTTGGATGCAAGGACAAAGTTTTACTTTACAATCAAGCGCAAGTTTAAATATTTACGGCCTTTTAGAACAAAAAATCCCTACTCCTTTCGGCTGTGGAGCTACTATTTTTAAATTAGGAAGTGATACAGACCCACTCATAAGTTTTATATCTTTTATATCTATTAATAAAAATACTGGTGTTAAATTTTATTTTGGCGAGGGAGATGCAGCTAATGCTTGCTCCAGCACATTAACTAAATAGGAGACTAATATGAAATTGCTTTTATATCCTCTAATTTTATTATTTTCCAATATTTTGGTTGCACAAAACATTCAACCAATACTAAACTTTGCCCCTAATGGCTTTTTTATTGAAATTACTAAACAAATCCCTCAAAATGGCTATTATCAAATCCTAAGAAAAGAAAATTCTGCTGCTGATTTCCAAAAAATTGCAGTAATTGCTTCACCAGGCAATTTCGAAGATTTTTACAATAGTTTATTTTTATCTAATGCAAAAAATCCAATCTATGATTTACCTACAAATTACTTTTTAACTAAAATTTGGAGCATTATAATTAAAACTCATAACCTTGATTCAATCCCAATTTATGGGGCAATGCCATATTTTCAAGAAGCTCTCGGAACAGGATATTACGATAATACTCTTACCATTAACCATTTATATACATACAAAATCCAATTTTATGCCAATAATCAATTAATTTCTGAAACAACTACTGAACCGCTTATTTTTAAAAAGAGCACTGCGGCTTGTAAAATTCATTCTGCTTCTGCCATTGCTAATGAAAACTATATCAAATTAAACTTTGCAAGTTCAAAAAACAATAAACCATTCAAAGTAAAAGCGTTTAGAAATATTTATTTACAAACTGATTTTATTGAAATTCTGCCTGATATTATTTATAATAATTCAACCGATTCAGTGTTTGCTCGAATTTTAGATACAAGCGTTGTTAAAGGCATAATATACGATTATTTTGTTCTGCCTTTGGATGAATTTGGAAATGAAGGTCCAAATTCCGATACAATACGAGTAATTAATTCTTTTGATAAATCAGAAAGTTTTATTCAAACAATTAGAACAAAAAGTATTGATAGCATTAATGCAATTCAAATTAGCTGGACTTGTCCAATTCCCAAATACTTGCGTAGCATTAATATTTACAGAAGTGAAAATTATGATGGGCAATATAAATCAATTGGTAGTGCTATCCCCGGTGATACTTTGTTTATAGATAATCAAATTAACCCAATACAAACTTATTTTTATTACTTGATGATTAATGATGTTTTTGGGCAAAGTGTTCGTAGTGCAAGAACAACTGGAATGCTTAATGCAAACAAAAAAGCAATTTCTCCTTTGAATTTAAAGGTAATTCCCGAAAATGGATTTGTAACTTTAACTTGGAAAAGACCTTCTGCTGATACAAGAGGTTATTATATATTCCGTTCTACTAATTTACCAAATGATACTTTAACTCAAATTTCCGATATTATTTTAAATAATGACTTAAACGTTAAATTTATTGATTCTTTGAAAGAAATCACTTCGCAAGTATTAAGTTATGCTGTCAAATCATTAAACACAAGTTATGATATTAGCAATCTATCTGAAATTGTATATGTCGATAATCCTCAAAATATAAACTTACCTACACCAATGAACCTATCAGCAAAATTCCAAGATGGTAATGCACTTTTAATTTGGGATATCAACAATATAGAAAACATAGACATCTTCGGTTATCGTATTTTTCGAAAATTACTAAAAAAAGACGGAAGCGATTCTACTGATTTCATAGAAATTAAACGTCCTAACACCGAACAATCATTAAATTATTTTACGGATTCATCTTGCATAAATGGCAATATTTACCTTTATTCTGTTCAAGCCATTTCTGTAAATAATTCTCAAAGTCATCTTTCTGCACCAGCCCAAGTTTACATCCCAAAGTTTAAACCACTTTCTATTTCATCTTGTCAAATTACTAAAGAGCAAGAGGGATTTTATTTGCAATGGGAGCCAACTTTACAAAATGGTATTAAGTCATATAAAATCTATAGAATAGAAAATAATGACAAATACGTTTCTATTGCTGAAATTAACTCAAAACAGACAAATTATTTTGATAAATACAAAAGCAATGCTCCAATTGTTTTTTATACGATTACTTGCATAAATAATCAAAATATTGAAAGTGATATTACCGAATGGTTTAAAGTTGAGCAATAATTCGTGATTATTGTTCTTTTTCCCTTTATATTTCCTTTTATTTCCCTACATCTTTACAAATTTTATTGGCTTTTCATTTCCAATTTTCAGAAAATAAATTCCCGTGGAAAGTGTGCTTATATTTATCCGGTAACTTTGATCTGTCGGATAAATTTCTTCTGCTTTTACACGATACCCGTACACATCAAAGATTTCAACGGAAACTCCTACTTGTCCCATTAGAAAAGGAGAATTGAAAATGATATAATCCGTTGCGGGATTTGGGAAAATTTTGTATTTTTCTGTGAAAAATGGGTCAGAAACGGAAACAATGTTGTTGTCGAGAAGCCAAATCTGACTATTTTCTAACGATGTAACTATTAACGAGTTATTGTTGTTAAAATTAATAAAATATGGTCCACCACAACCATAATAGACATGTTCTTCTTTAAAATTTGGATATATACATTTTTTAATTCCAAAAGTATGTAAAACAAATGTATAATAAATATTTTTCATATCACTTGACCACCCAAAATTATCTATTCCTGCATAATCACTTTCCCATACCACCGAATAATCCGTTGTAGAGTAAAGCGTAAGTTTGCCATCGTGCTGATAACCTAATACACTGCCGTCGGGGGAGTATTTGAGCTTTGCATGATTATAATCTGTTATATTTCCTACAACAAACTCTTTAATTTTATTATTTTTTTTAATATTCCAAATTTCTATTTTGACTGTATCAAATTGCCATTCACCATTTTTGTAAATCAGCCCAGATGCTAAATATGCAACATTTTCTCCGTTTGGATTTATACTATTTGCTAAAACTCTGTATCGTGTATTTGTGTTTGATTTTACTCCAAGTATCTTTGAATCTGTTGGTTCAAAAATTACAATATTACTGTCAAAGTCCATAGTATATTGAGTTGAACGAACAATCCCGTGCCAAGTTGTTCCTACGCTTATATTATATTTGTCATTAATATTAACATCCCAATAATCTACTTTAGGCCACTGATATAACGAAATATTATTTGATGAAAAATCTGATAACTTCTTAAATGTGTTTGCATCATACTTATCACCATTGTAATTCCAGAAAAATTGACCGTCTTCTGAAAATTGGCGTATTCCTCCGATTGTGTCAATTGTATCAATGACATTTCCTTGTAAATCGTATTTAAATACGGAATAAGGTGCTTTGTTGTCTTCGTTATAACAACCAGTTGCGTAAATATATTGGTCATCTGGACTAAACACTGCATTTGACAATCGCAATGGCCACACATTTTTTGTCCAAAGAGTATCCTTTCCCTGCGAAAACGCTTGCTGTCCGCTGACGAACAAAAATATTGTGAATATAAGAAGTATAATTGATTTTTTCATAACTGTTGCTTTTTTTAGTTTTTGAATAACA